>JBEHYS010000030.1:0-7370 GCA_048498055.1 Bacteroidota bacterium | reverse complement strand
CCACAAACACGGCATCGACGATGCGTTCGTCATGGGTTTCCAAGCGCTGTTCTGCACGGCAATCGGCGTGGTTACCGAGCAAAGCCTCGCTGTTTTTGCGGTAATGGCGATTTTCGGCCTGGCCAGCTGCATCCGGTACGTCAACACGTGGTCGATGCTCTGTTGCCTGGTCGGAATCAGCGGATTTTTTGCGGCTTTGGTGACCGATGCGCACATTATCGGCACAGCTTTCCTGCCTTTTTTGATGTTTTTCCTTGCCGTAGGCTTTTACAGGATTTATATGGTTTTATATCCAAGTCCCAAAACCGGTTTGTATCGAAACAGCGTGGCCGTTGTCAAGATTTTCAGTTTTTTGCTCGGCTATTTGTCGGTAAACTACCTTGTGGTCAGGGAATTATCTCAGGAATTGCTCGGGGTAACAATTTCAGGGAATAACGATATTCCGTTTGCGTGGCTTTTTTACGGGCTGACTTTTATCATCCCGGCGTTTTACCTTTATTATTCCTTGCGGACCAAAGACCGACCGATGCTTTACATCGGGTTGCTTTCTTTTGGATTTTCGGTATTCACAATCCGATACTATTACAGCATAATGCCTCTAGAAATTGCATTGATTCTCGGCGGCGCGATCCTTTTCGGGATTTCTTGGTTTTGCATCGGGAAACTCAAGCATCGGGAAACCGGGATTACCTTCGAGCCGGATAAATTCACCAGCTCCGAAGCGTTGGCTTACGCCCAGGCGGCCATCGTCAATTCGCATGCGCACATTAACGTGAGCCAGGATCAATCACCCATGCCTTTCGGCGGCGGCGGATTCAGCGGCGGCGGTGCCGGAGAGACGTTTTAGGAGATTCCAATACCGAAACAAATAACATAATATTACCCTTTATGCTTATTAGTTTTAGTACTTTTGTGTAGAATTTCTCTAAATAACAATGTTAGACATCACTAAGATACGGGCCGATTTTCCGATATTGGAGCAAAAGGTCAACGGGAGAACGCTCGTTTATTTCGACAACGGCGCGACTTCCCAAAAGCCGAAAGCCGTCATCGATGCGGTTTCGGATTACTACAAGCACATCAACGCCAACATTCACCGCGGCGTCCATACGCTGAGCCAGCTTGCGACCGACGCCTACGAGCAATCGCGGGTCAAAATCCAAAACCACATCAACGCCGAATTTCCGCAGGAAATAATTTTTACTTCCGGAACGACCGGCGGAATCAACCTGGTCGCTTCGGGATTTACGGCTTTTCTGAAACCGGGCGACGAAGTCCTGATCTCGGCGCTCGAACACCATTCGAACATCGTTCCGTGGCAATTGCTTTGCCAGCGTACAGGCGCTTCGCTAAAAGTCATTCCGATGAATCTCGACGGCGAACTGCTGATGGCCGAATACGAAAAAATGCTGTCCGAAAAAGTGAAAATCGTTGCGGTCAACCACATCTCGAACGCGCTCGGAACGATCAACCCGATCAGGCAAATCATCGAAAAAGCGCACGAGGCCGGCGCTGCGGTATTGATTGACGGCGCCCAGGCCGTGCCGCATTTAAAGCCCGACGTCCAGGAATTGGATTGCGATTTCTATGTTTTTTCGGCGCATAAGATGTGCGGCCCGACCGGCGTCGGGATTTTGTACGGGAAAGAAGAATGGCTCAACAAACTTCCGCCTTATCAGGGCGGCGGCGAAATGATCAAGGAAGTGACTTTCGAGGTTTCGACCTATGCCGATCTGCCGCACAAGTTCGAGGCCGGAACGCCGAACATCGCCGACGGCATCGCATTCGGGGCGGCGATCGATTATTTGAACGACCTTGGTTTTGACAACATCGCAGCATACGAAAACGAATTACTCGATTATGCGACCAAGCGGCTGCTTGAAATCGACGGGCTTAAAATCTGGGGAACGGCGAAGGAAAAAGCGCCGGTTATTTCGTTCAATATCGGGAATATCCATCCGTATGACATCGGTACAATTGCCGACAAAATGGGCATCGCCGTCCGAACCGGACATCATTGCGCACAACCCATCATGGCGTTTTGCGACATTCCGGGAACGGTTCGTGCATCGCTCTCGTTTTACAATACGAAGGAAGAAATCGACCAGCTCGTTGCGGCGCTCGAAAAAGCAAAAATGATGTTATCGTAGCGCCGGTTTGGGAATAAAGCGTTAAATTTCAGGACAAATTCAGTCTTAAAAAGCAAAAGTATGAAAATCATATCCCTATTGTTCCTTTCGTTGTTAGTCGGTAAAAGCTGCAACGACGAGTCGAAGCAGGACCTCAAAACGGCAATCATCGAATATACCGCAAACACGCGCGGTTTTTACCGTAAAATCGTGGTCGAAGACCAAGCCGTGAAAATCTGGACAGAACGCGGTAAAACCGCGCAGCCGCAGGAAACGAAACTTTCCGAAGCCGATCAAAAGGAACTCGTTGAGGCACTCCGGGAAATCGACCTCGACGGAATCCCAGACCTCAAGGCGCCAACCGAAAAACGGTTTTACGACGGCGCTGCGATGGCCAACCTGCGGATTTCCTACAAGGGAAAAATGTACGAATCGCAGACCTTCGATCACGGCAATCCGCCGGCGGGAATCGAAAAATTGGTCGTCAAACTCGTATCGTTCATAAAGGAAGAATAATGCAGATCAGGGAAATACAGGAAGAAATCATCGATGAGTTTTCGATGTTCGACGATTGGGACGAGCGTTTTCAATATGTCATCGATTTGGGGAAAAGCCTGCCGCTGATCGACGAAAAATACAAGACTCACGACAATACGATCAAAGGCTGCCAGTCCAAAGTCTGGCTCCATGCCGAAGAGCGCGACGGGAAAATTATGTTCACCGCTGACAGCGATGCAATCATCACTAAAGGCATCATCGCGATTTTGATCCGTGTTTTTTCAGGGCAGACGCCGTCGGACATTCTGGAAGCCGATATGAAATTCATAGACGAAATCGGGCTCAAGGATCATTTGTCGCCGACGCGCGCCAACGGATTGGTATCGATGATCAAGCAAATCAAGATGTACGCGCTGGCGTTTGAGTCGAAAAATAAATAAATGAAACCGCTCCGCTACATAATGTTCATATGTTTTTTCGGAAGCTATTGCGTTTCGCAAACGGCTTTCCCGAAAGCGCCTGAAGATTTCAAGGAAATTCATTTTATCTATGAGCGTAAAGCGAACGCTACATTCACAGATCGCGGACTTTTTGCCGACACGCTTTTGCTGAAACTGCATTTTCCCGATGTGAAATTTAAAAAGCAACCCAATCCGAAAGATACGACCCAGATCTACGGCTTTGTGCCGGTCGAGCGTTTTTCTATAGGCGACCAAAAAATGTTGCGCAGCATGATTTATCACCTTAATGAAAAATACGACGGCTATTATGACCGTGAAAAAAACAAAACCGTGATTTATGCCGTGCGGTATGATAAGGAAATGGAAAAAGCGTTCAGAAAGCATTTTCGAAGTTCTGAATATGGTGTTTTCAAATATAAAATCCATATCGATTACGCAAAGCAGACCGTGCTTACCGACTACCCGATGGCCAGTTACGACCGGAATTTTTCGGAAATCCAAAGCCAAATAAAATTCACGGACGCTGAAAAACTTTACGGTTTCTTTGAGGAAAAGACCAAAGCATATCTGCTGAACAATCTCGTCCTTATCGATAGGAACCTGAACGATAAAATCACATTGGGGAAAATATTCGAGAACAATGAATTCGGGGTGCACAAAATTATTACGGCCGATAGCACGACCGAACTGAAATCGGTAACTTATAAATAAAAAAAACTATGGAAGAATACAACGATACCACAAACCTCGGCGAACAGATCGTCAAAGTGCTCAAAGGCATTTACGACCCGGAAATCCCGGTCGATATTTACGAGCTCGGGCTGATTTACGACGTCATGGTCAATACCGACGACGAAGTCAAAATCCTGATGACGCTGACCTCGCCAAACTGTCCGGTAGCCGAATCGCTGCCGCGCGAAGTCGAGGAAAAAGTCAAGAAAATCGAAAACGTCAAAGATGTTGAGGTCGAAATTACATTCGATCCGCCGTGGAGCAAAGATTTGATGAGCGAAGAAGCCAAACTCGAACTCGGGATGCTGTGATGGAAGAAATCGTCAATAAAGTTGCGGCAAGCAAACTCGAAATATTCGACCTCGAGGATTATTATCCCGCCGGGAAACGCATTTTGCTCGATATGGCGCAATGGCTTGAAGAAGGATTTATTTTACGGGAAAAGGATTTCCGTGAACAACTCAAATTGCACGATTGGGCGCAATACCAGGACGCGTATGTCGGGCTGTTTTGCAGTACCGATGCGATCGTTCCGGCCTGGGCGGCAATTCTGGTTACAGTTTATCTTTCGCCGTTTGCAAAGAAAGTTACGGACGGCGATCTGGAAGCGCTCGACACCGCTTTGTACCAGGAAATTCTGCCGAAACTGGATTATTCCGCGTATGCCGACAAGCCGGTCATCATCAAAGGCTGTTCGCAAAAACCGGTTCCGGTCGGCGCTTACCTTTTGGCCGCGCAATACCTCAGGCCGGTGGCCAAAAGCATCATGTACGGCGAGGCGTGTTCGGCCGTTCCGCTTTATAAAAAGAAGTGATTCGGATTATTCTTTATCTTTGCTTACCCAAAACCAACCGAAGTTAAACAGAAAGACTATGAAAAAAGCAGCTATAATTGCACTGATTTTGTTTTCGGCGGCGCTTCGTTCGCAGACAACCGATACGCAGCCCGTAACCGATACCGTAAAAGCCTGGAAATCCAAAGGGAATTTCTCGGCGCTTTTCAACCAATCCACGTTTGACAACTGGGTTGCCGGCGGCGAGAACAACATTTCGGGAAACCTCGGGCTGAATTACGACCTGAATTATTACAAAGACGGCTGGAACTGGGACAACAAATTCATCGCATCGTACGGCCTGGTCAAAACCCGCACGAGCTCGTTCGCAAAGAAAACCGACGACCGGATGGAAATCAATTCGCTCCTGGGCCGCAAGTTCAAAGCGGGCAGCAAATGGTACTATTCGGCGTTCGTCAACTTCAAGACCCAGTTCACCAAAGGCTACGTTTATTCGAAAGATGAGAACGATGCCGAAATCCGGACCGAATACACCAACTTTTTCTCGCCGGCTTACCTGATGTTCGGGCCGGGCGTACTTTATAAGAAAGACGACAATTTCAAATTCAATATTTCGCCGCTGACTTCAAAGCTCACGCTCGTCGACAAGAATTTCACGCTGCCCGACGAGGCGTATTTCGGGGTCAAGGAAGGCGAATCGGTGCGGTATGAACTCGGTATGAACGCGTCGCTGTATTACAAGCTCGGCATCGTGGCCAACGTTTCGTTCGAAAACATCCTGAACCTTTATTCGGATTACCTTGAAGATCCGCAGAATGTCGATCTGGATTATCAGTTGAACATTGTCCTGAAGGTCAACAAATACCTGTCGACCAACATCAACTTCCAGACGATTTACGACGACAATGCCTTCCGCGGCTTCCAGCTCAGACAGGTGTTCGGAGTCAGCCTCAATTACGGGTTTTAAGCGCGAAATTTACTCTTCTTTTTCGACTGCATCTTTATAGTCCGGATACAGGAATTTGTTGTACGGAAACCGTGTGATGTGGATTTTGCGTACGGCTTCATAAACTCGTTCGCGGAATTCCTCGAAATTTTCCTTTTTGGCCGCCGAGATGAACAATGCGTTTTCGGCGCCGACGTTTGACATCCAGGTTTGTTTCCACTCGTCGAGCGTATAATGCCGCTTGGTTTTTTCGGTCATCAGATCGTCGTGCTCGATCACTTCCGGCTTATAGGCGTCGATCTTGTTGAAGACCATGATCGTCGGCTTGTCGTTGCTCTTGATATCGGCCAGGATCTGGTTGACCGATTCGATGTGTTCCTCGAAATCCGGGTGCGAAATATCGACGACGTGCAGCAGCAGATCGGCTTCGCGGACTTCATCCAATGTGCTTTTGAACGAGTCGACGAGCTGCGTCGGCAATTTCCGGATGAACCCGACCGTGTCCGAAAGCAGGAACGGCAGGTTTTTGATCACGACTTTTCGCACCGTCGTGTCGAGCGTCGCGAAAAGCTTGTCTTCAACGAAAACCTCGCTTTTGCTGATGACGTTCATCAGGGTCGATTTTCCCACATTAGTATAACCGATCAGCGCCGCACGCACCATGGCGCCGCGGTTTCCGCGCTGGACCGACATCTGTTTGTCGATGACCTTGATTTTTTCCTTTAACAGCGCAATCCGGTCGCGGACGATCCGGCGGTCGGTCTCGATTTCGGTTTCGCCCGGACCGCGCATCCCGATACCGCCTTTCTGGCGTTCGAGGTGCGTCCACATGCCCGATAAGCGCGGCAGTAAATATTGGCATTGGGCAAGCTCAACCTGCGTCCGCGCGTAGGACGTTTCGGCGCGCTGCGCAAAAATATCGAGGATGAGGTTCGTGCGGTCAAGCACTTTGCAATTGAGGATTTTCGTGATGTTTTTTTGCTGCGAAGGCGAAAGCTCGTCGTCGAAAATTACGGTCGAGACGTCGTTGTTTTTAATATAAAGGTTGATTTCGTCCATTTTTCCGGTCCCGAGAAAGGTCTTCGGGTTCGGGCGTTCCATCTTTTGCGAAAAGCGCCGGACGACCTGTCCGCCGGCCGTAAAGGTCAGGAATTCAAGCTCATCGAGATATTCCTTGAGTTTGTCTTCACTTTGATTTTGGGTAACGATTCCTACAATGACCGTTTTTTCGAGCTTTCGCGTGTCTTTTTCTATCATTATTAAATTGTAAAAGGGCAAAATTAGTGATTTGTAAATCATTACCGCTACACGGATTGTTGATAACTAACCTCAATTAGTTAAAAAATAATATTTTCTTAGTATTCTCATAAATTTTGTTAAATTTGGGACTCAATTTTTTTTGAGCATTCTTCTATAACAACTAAAAATTTTCATGACTATGAAAAAAATTACCTTACTGATTTTGGCTTTTTTCTTTTCGATCGCCGGCTACAGCCAGGTGCTCCAGGAAGGATTTGAAAGCCCGAATCTTCCCGACTACACCACTGATACGTGGGATTTGGGAACTGTCAACCCTTTTGGGCCCAGTGGAGTTTGGGGCGTTTTCGACAACGGTGTCGGAACCAACCAGAGCTGGACGACCAACAATGCGGTAACGTCGCCGCCAACGGTTTGTAACGATACCAAATCGGCTTACATGAACCGGGAAAACAGCGGGCAGGGCAACACCGCCCAGGATTTCCTGGCCACGCCCAGGATGACGATCCCGCCCAACTTCCAGCTGCGGTTCTTTAACAGGACCACGGTAAGCG
>JBEHYS010000029.1:0-8619 GCA_048498055.1 Bacteroidota bacterium | reverse complement strand
CCCGGAGGTCCACGGCCAGACGACGCGCGGCCGCCGCTCCGGGGGCGCTTCGGCAATCGTCGGATTGTTGATCGTCGCCTTGTGGATGATCGTATATTACGGCAAAGCCGGTTGGTATGCGAACCTTGCTTTGCTTGTCAACTTATTGTTCCTTTTCGGAATCCTCGCCAGTTTGGGCGCGGTACTGACTTTGCCGGGTATTGCCGGTATCGTTTTAACAATGGGTACGGCAGTCGATGCGAACATTATCATTTATGAACGCGCGAAGGAAGAACTTCGAGCGGGGAAATCACAGGACGAAGCCATCAAGGCGTCGTTCGGATGGAAAGGCGCAATGCGTTCGATCATCGATGCGAACGTGACCCACGTTTTGACCGGTGCGGTATTGTTCATTTTCGGAACCGGCCCGATCCAGGGATTTGCGACTACGTTGCTGATCGGTATCGCAACGTCGTTGTTCACCTCGATCTTCATCACGCGCATCTTGCTCGATCGCGGTTTGTCTAAAGGAAAAGAGCTGAAATTCACGACGGGATTCTCGAAGAATTTCTTTACGAATTTCCATTTCGACTTCCTCAAGATCAAGAAATATACTTACATTTTCTCAGGAATCGTTGTAATCGTGAGCATCATTTCACTTTCTACGCACGGCCTGAATTACGGTGTCGATTTCAAGGGCGGACGGACGTTCCAGGTGCGTTTCGAGAAACCGGTTTCAGCCGATGAGGTCCGGGGAGAATTGCTGAAAGCGTTCGACAACAGCGCCGAGGCGAAGATTTTCGGAAACGACAACCAACTCAAGATCACGACCAAGTACAAAGTCGACGAGCACGGAACCGAAGCCGATGAGCAGGTCAACAAAATCCTGTACGACAAGCTGAAAAAGCACTACGGCGCCGACATGACTTACGACAAGTTCGTCAACAGCTACGACGGGAAAAAACTCGGTATCCTGCAGGCGTCCAAAGTCGGGCCGACCGTTGCCGAAGACATCAAGACCAATTCGTACTGGGCGGTATTCGGCGCAATGCTGATCGTTTGCCTTTACCTGGTCATCAGTTTCAGGAAATGGCAATATTCGCTCGGTGCGCTTGCGGCCGTTGCGCACGACGTGATTTTCGTATTGGGAATCTATTCGCTTTTGTGGAAATATATGCCGTTCGGGATGGAAATCGACCAGCATTTCATTGCGGCAATCCTGACCGTTATCGGATATTCGATGAACGATACGGTTATCGTATTCGACAGGGTCCGCGAATTCCTCACCGGAAAATACAAAGGAAACTTCAACCAGATCGTCAACGCTTCGATCAACTCGACGATGTCAAGAACGATCAACACCTCGCTCACGATGATTTTGGTACTGGCGATCATGTTCGTCTTCGGAGGCGAATCGATCCGCGGATTTATCTTCGCGATGCTGATCGGTATCATCGTCGGTACGTACTCGTCGCTGTTTATCGCGACGCCGGTATTGTGCGACACGATTTCGGATGCCGAGCACAAACGCATCGAGGAAGAGCACAACAAATAATCTTCAGACGATATAAAAAGGAAAACCCGCTTTTAAGGCGGGTTTTTTTATGGCAGCTTGATTACCGCAATTTATTGACGTGAGTTTGATCAGTTGATGATATCGCCTTTGATGTTTGCCAATTTTTCGCGCCAAGATTTAATGTCTTCAGGCGTTTGCCTTATCCAATCGGTAATTTCGCCGACGATTCTCAGCGGAGCCCGGCTGCGATAGGAACGCGTCGGATTTCCCGGAAATTTCTTGTCGGTGACGTTCGGGTCGTTTTCAAAACTTCCGGTCGGCTCAACAATATAGACGCGCTCAGGACCGTCGCCTTTGGCCAGGGCAGCGGCAAGCCCGGCGCCATTAACCAATGCCGTAAAATAAATATGGTTCATTACGATTTCAGGTTTGTAATTCGAATTGAACCCGGCCGTTAACAGGTTGCCTGTCTGCAGATCGGCCCGCGTTCCATGATAAAACGGCCCGTTATCCAAAACTTCGGCTTCTTTTTTGTCTGCTTCCATAATTAGAAGGTAAAAGAAAAGCCGCCAAATTTCTTCAGCGGCTTTATTGTCAATTTTCAGTTATTAAACTTCGATCGGCTTTTCAGCGTTGAAGACCAGATACAAGCCGATTAAGATAAACGGAATGCTGAGCCATTGTCCGGTCGAGAACAATCCGAGATACGATTCGAAACCGCCCTGGCTTTCCTTGACGAATTCGACGATGAAACGCACCGTAAACAAAAGTACGAGGAACATCCCGAACAGATAGCCCAGTTTTTCCCGCGCGTTGGTTTTCCAGTACAGAAAAAACAGGATTCCGAAAACGAGGATGTAAGCGCCGGCTTCATACAATTGCGCCGGATGTCTTGGCGTTACCGATTCGAGCAAACCGCCGTATTTCGGGTCGTGCACGATGGCATCGTAAGCCTGGTTCGGCGTCGGGAGCCTTGTGGCTTCCATTGCCTGCTTCGGATTGTAACGGTCGCGGACAAAACGTATCCCAATCGAAGAAGTAGTTTCTTTCCCGACGATTTCCGAGTTGAAAAAATTCCCGATCCGGACAAAGATTGCCCCGCTCGAAACCGGTATGACAATCCGGTCCAGAATCCAAAGCAACGGTCTTTTCATGACTTTCTTGCTGAAAAAGTACATCGTGATGATGATCGCGATCGCCGCGCCGTGGCTGGCCAATCCCTGAAAACCGGTAAATTCGAAATGCGGCGAGAACTTGAACGGAAGCAGGATTTCCTCCGGATGGTGTTTGTAAACGTCCCATTCGTAAAAGAAAACATGCCCGAGCCGCGCGCCGAGCAAAGTCGACAATACCGTCCAGATGAACAGCGAGTCGAGCTTTTCGATCGGTTCGTTTTCGCGGTCGAAAATTTTCTTCATGATATACCAGCCCAGGCCGAAAGCCAGCACGAACATGAGGCTGTAATACCGGATAACGAAAAATCCGAGGTCGATGCCTTCAGACGGATTCCAGATGATGTGTAAAGGTAATGTCATTGATAGTTTGGTTGGTTTAGGTTCGGTTTGTAAAAATAAAAAAAATACTACAGTTCCGGAGCGTATTAACTTTTATGATGGCATTTTTTCTCCGGCACCGGGTCGTAGCCGCTGCCGCCCCAAGGATGACAGCTCGCTATCCGTTTGATTCCGAGCCATCCGCCGTAAAAAAGCCCGTGTACTTTCAGCGCTTCGATCATATAGTGTGAGCAAGTCGGATCGTATCGGCATGTGGCCGGTAAAAGCGGGGAAAGTACGGCTTGGTACGTACGCACCAAAATGACAAACGGGAATATGATAATTTTTTTCAGGCTCATCACCCGGATTTGGGTTTAAAATGAAAACGTCGTGCCGTCCTTGCCGTCCTTGAGCTGAATGCCCAGTGCGATCAACTGGTCGCGGATCTGGTCCGACATTGCAAAATCCTTATTGGCGCGCGCTTCATTCCGCATCCCGATGAGCATGTTAACCAAACCTTCGATCTTGTCGGTGTTATCTGCCGACGATTTTTCGTCCTTCAATCCCAAGACATCAAAAACAAACGTGCGCATGGTTTTCGTAAAAGTTTCCAGATCGGGCGATGAAAGCGTATCCGAACCCAGTTTCAACAGATTGACGAAACGCACGCCCTCGAAAAGCTGCGCGACCAAAATCGGCGTGTTGAAATCGTCGTTCATCGCATCGTAGCACGCCTGTTTCCATTTGGCGATATCGAGCGTCGAAGTGTTTCCCGGTGCGAGGTCTTTCAGGCTGTCCAAAGCTTCCATCAGTCGGTTGTAGCCTTTTTCGGCCGCAAGGATCGCATCGTCGGAAAAATCCAGAATGCTGCTGTAATGCGCCTGCATCATGAAGAAACGCGCGACGTTCGGCTGGAAACCTTTGCTCAGGAACGGGCTGTCCCCGGTAAAAATCTCGCCCGGCAAAATATTGTTCCCCGTCGACTTCGACATTTTTTTGCCGTTGAGGGTCAGCATGTTCGTGTGCAGCCAGTAATTGACCGGCGTGTTTCCGGTGCAGGCTTCGTTTTGTGCGATCTCGCATTCGTGGTGCGGGAATTTCAAATCCATTCCGCCGCCGTGAATGTCGAAATGCTGCCCCAGATATTTCGTGCTCATTGCCGTACATTCGAGGTGCCAGCCCGGAAAGCCGTCGCTCCAGGGCGATGGCCAGCGCATGATGTGTTCGGGTTCGGCTTTTTTCCAGAGCGCGAAATCCTGCGGGTTTTTCTTGTCGGACTGTCCGTCGGTATCGCGTGTGTTGGCAAGCATTTCATCGATATTCCGCCCGCTGAGGATGCCGTAATGCTTGGTTTCGTTGTATTTGACGACATCGAAATACACCGATCCGTTCGATTCGTACGCCAGGCCGTTGGCCATGATTTTTTTTACGATTTCGATCTGCTCGATGATGTGTCCGGTTGCCGTCGGCTCAATGCTCGGCGGCAGGAAATTCAACTGGTTCAGGATATCGTGGAAATCGACGGTATAGCGCTGGACGATTTCCATCGGTTCCAATTGTTCCAGCCGCGCTTTCTTGGCGATTTTGTCTTCGCCGTCGTCAACATCGTCCACGATATGGCCTACGTCGGTGATGTTGCGCACGTAACGCACTTTGTATCCGAGGTGCGACAGATAGCGGTAAATCATGTCGAACGACATAAAAGTCCGGACGTTGCCCAGATGCACGTTGCTGTAAACCGTCGGGCCGCAGACGTACATTCCGATATTTCCCTCGTGGATCGGGGTGAAGACTTCCTTTTCGCCCGAAAGCGAGTTGTATAAGCGCAACGTCTGGTTTTTGTACAAGTGCATTTTTTATTTTTTGAAGCTGTTTCCGGCTATTCGCTGCAATCTTTTGAAAACCCAAAAGGTTTCAAAAATCTTTCGGGTTTTCAAAAGGATTTCCGCTACTATCCGGGCTAGGGGTTTAGAATTTCGTTTCAAGCTGGATGTAATCGAGGAATTCCCGTTTCACCTGCGGATCCTTGAATTTACCGCCGAATTCCGAAGTCACGGTGCTGCTTTCGATATCGCGGATGCCGCGCGAATTCACGCAAAGGTGCTTCGCGTCGATCACGCAGGCGACGTCGTCGGTACAAAGCGCTTTCTGGAGTTCCTGTACGATCTGCATTGTCAGCCGTTCCTGGACCTGTGGGCGTTTGGCGTAATAATCGACAATGCGGTTCATTTTCGATAATCCGATAACTTTTCCGTTCGAAATGTAAGCCACGTGCGCGCGACCGATGATCGGCAGCAAATGGTGTTCGCAGGTAGAGTAGAGCGTGATGTTCTTTTCCACGAGCATTTCGCCGTATTTGTAATTGTTTTCGAACGTCGAAGATTTCGGTTTTTTTTGCGGATTCAACCCGCCGAAAATTTCCTTGACGAACATTTTGGCGACGCGGTTTGGCGTGCCCTTGATGCTGTCGTCGGAAAGGTCCATTCCCAAGGTCTGGAGCATGTTTTCGACATCTTTTTTTATGGCTTCGATTTTCTGGTCGTCGGTCAGCTCAAATGCGTTTTCCCGAATCGGATTTTTGGCGCTGGTATATGGGTGATCGTCGTCGCAATCTTTATTATCTGTCATCAATAGGTAAGTGTTACAAGTAATTTTTTTTGATAGGCACAAAGATAAATAATAAAAAGCTAAGAATTTCTATAGGTGTTAAATTTAAACTTTTTAAGAAATTCAGGTCATTTTTATGTAAAAATTATGTAAATTTCGCCTCCTATAAAAAACCAAAAAATGAAAAAGAGATACCTGCTACTATTTCTTCTAACACTCTTATACTGTAACTCTTATGGCCAGGCTTCAACCTGTGCGGGCGCAGATCCTTTCTGTGCCGGCGGTTCCGCTTTGACCTTTCCGAATACGGTAAATGCGCCGTCAGCCGAACCCGGACTCGATTATGACTGCTTGTTTACACAGCCGAACCCGGCGTGGTTTTACCTGCAGATCAGCATCGCCGGCGATCTTGATTTCCACATTCATCAGGAAAACAACGGCGGTACCGGTCTTGACGTCGACTTTATCGCCTGGGGGCCGTTCGCGACGCCGTTGTGCGGAAACTCCAACCTGAATTCGAGTACGGAAGTTGCCTGTAGCTATTCGGCTGCTCCTGATGAGGATTTCACGATTAGCGGTGCCCAGGTAGGTGAGATTTACATGCTCCTGATTACGAACTTCAGCAACCAGGCCGGTCAGATCAGCCTGACGCAGACCAATAGCGGGCAAACAGGAGCAGGGGCAACCGATTGTAGTATCGTTTGTCCTTTATCGATTACAGGAGCCGCGCCTCCGTGCCCGACAACGACTTTAACGGCTGTTTTCCAAAACGCCTCGGCGCCTACGTTCCAGTGGTATGACGCCAACGGTCCGATTTCCCCCGGCGGAACCGGACCAAGCATTACGGTTACGACACCGGGCGATTACACTGTGATCGCAAACAGTCCGGGCTGTTATGCCAATGCAACGGCCACGGTTACGGTTCCGGCGGCCTCGCCACCTCCGATTACGCAGCCTCCGGTCACGCTGTCCGAATGTGGCCCGGCACCTACTTTTGACCTGACGCAGAATGACGAAGCCTTTATGGGATTGAATCCTACCGATTTTGCCATTATCGGATATTATACCAACGCTTCCGACGCGCAATTGGGCAACCCGCCGCTGCCAAATGCAAATTCCTATTCTGGCACCAATGGTGAAACAATTTACATCGGTATCGAAGATGAGAATGGCGGTTGTATCAGCGTTGTCTCGTTTACCCTTGAAGTATCAGATTGCGGCCCGATTGCCCCGCCGGACCAAGTAGTTTGCGACGATCCGTCGAACGATGGTGTGGCTACTTTCGATCTCGATTCATTGATTCCAGGTATTCTCGGAACGCACAACCCTGCCGATTTTACCGTCACGTTTCACTTGACCCAGGCTTCGGCCGATGCCGGAAGCGCTGGTGCCATCAGTCCTTCAAACGCGTTCGTCGGCGGCCCCAATCAGGAGATTTTTATCCGCATGGAAGACAGCTCGGATCCGTCACTTTACGGTACGACGTCTTTCTTTTTGATTGTAAATCCGCAGCCGGCCACGCCAAACCCCGCTGATGTTACGGTTTGCGACAGCTACCAGCTGCCTGTACTTCCTGCAGGGCAATCTTATCACGATACAACAGTCACCGGCCCGATTATAGCGGCAGGAACGATTATCACTACGACAACAACCATAGTAATCCTCGCCGAATCGGGCACAACCCCAAATTGTACGGCAAGCGGCGATTTCGTCGTGACGGTCAATCACACACCGCCCGCACCGGATCCTGCCGATGTCACCATTTGCGACAGCTACCAGTTGCCTGTACTTCCGGCTGGGCAGACCTATCATAACGGTTCGCCAACTGGCGCTTTGATCGCTGACGGCTCTTTTATTACCACAACCACCACGATTTTCATCGTCGCCGAAACCGGCACTACCCCGAACTGTAGTTCCAATGGTGATTTTGTCGTAACGATCAATCATACTCCGGCAGCACCGACTCCGGCTAACGTCACGGTTTGTGACAGCTATCAACTGCCTGTGCTTCCTGCAGGGCAATCTTACCACGATACGACTGTAACCGGCCCGATAATCCCTGACGGTACGATCATCACAACCACCACGACTATTTTTATCGTTGCCGAAACCGGAACTACGCCGAATTGTACTTCGAGCGGCAGTTTTGTGGTCACGGTCAATCACACGCCGCCGACTCCGGATCCTGCCGATGTCACGGTTTGCGACAGTTATCAATTACCCGTGCTTCCTGCGGGTCAAACCTATCACGATGGTTCGGCTACTGGTGCTTTGATTGCGGACGGTACTTTTATCACTACCACAACCACGATTTTCATTGTCGCCGACTCAGGAACTACGCCGAACTGTAGTTCCAATGGCGATTTCGTCGTAACGATCAATCATACTCCGGCAGCACCGACTCCGGCTAACGTTACGGTTTGCGACAGCTACCAATTGCCCGTACTTCCTGCAGGGCAGTCTTATCACGATACTACTGCGACGGGATCGATTATCCCGGATGGTACAATCATCACAGTTACAAAAACCATCGTTATCGTTGCAGAGACGGCCACTACGCCAAATTGTAGTTCGAGTGGAAGTTTTGTGGTCACGATAAACCCTACGCCGGTGGCCGATGCCCCGGTCGATGTTGTGGCATGTGATGGATATACACTTCCGCCATTGAATGTAGGCGAATACTACGATGGGCCAAATGGAACGGGTAACCATTATATTGCCGGTGACCTGATTACTGCAGCACATACTACAATGTATGTATTTGCACAAACCGGTACGACGCCAAATTGTACAAGTCAGAATAGTTTTGATATCGATATTTTCTTCAGGCCTGTACTTACCGCGCCGTCACCTCTCCACGTCTGCGACGACAACAACGACGGTTTCAGCTGCCTGTTCGATCTGACGGGCGCGGTGAGCCAGATAACCGGGGGCAATGCCACCCTTACCACGACCTTCCACGAGACTTTGACCGATGCCCAGACGGGCGCCAACCCGATCGGCGGCGCGGCGGCCTACTGCAAC
>JBEHYS010000028.1:0-9690 GCA_048498055.1 Bacteroidota bacterium | reverse complement strand
ATGCCCGGTTCGTCCAGAAAGTTGGTGACGTTGCCCTCGCACCAGATCCAGCCGCCGTCTTTTGTCCGGGCGCGCAGCCGGAACGGAAAAGAGCTTCCCGGAACCGCCAGGATTTTTTCTCTTTTTTCAAGAAAACCCGGTACGTCATCGGGATGGAAAAGGTCGAAAATCACCTTATCCTGCATTTCTTCAAGCGTGAACCCGAGGACTTTCGTGATCGACGGACTGCCGTAAATGAACCGGCCTTCGGCGGTCGACATCGTTTTCATGTCGGCGCTTTTCTCGATCAGCGCGCGGAACCGCTTTTCGTTGGCCACGACGCGCTCCTGCGTTTTTTTGTAATCGGTGATGTCGAGCGACAGGATGCAGATTCCTTCTTCGGCAGGCTCGATTTTCAAGTCGAACCAACGCTCGGTTTGATCAGGATAAATGAAATGGTTTTCAAGACGTTGGGTCGTGCGCTCATGCATGCATTTTTCGAGTGCCCGGAACATTTCGGTATGTTCGATTCCCGGATATTTTTCCATCATCGTATAGCCAAGCAACTCGCTTCTTTCGGCTCTGGCCTGATCGACCATGACGTCGTTCAGGTAAACGTATCGCCAGTCGGAGTTAATGATCTGGATGCCTTCCATCAGCGAATCGAGTGTTTTCCGGGATGATGCTGAATTCATAGTTAGCAGGTTTTCGCCTCCACGATTCAGGTTCAATACGAGTTAGACGGATGAAAAGCGGCGGGGCGTGTTTGGTCAGGTTTCTTAAAGTTACGCCTCCATTCGGGAAGCCCCAATTTTTTACGACCAAGTGCACATCTTTCGGATTAATTACTCGTCGGTTTGCATAAAAAAACCTGCTGTTTCCGGCAGGTTTAAGATTTATTCGAATCCGCTGATCAGGATGTCCAGGATCTTGATCGCCGCTTCGCTGATTTTCGTTCCCGGCCCGAATACCGCTACCGCGCCCGCATCGAACAAATAGTGGTAATCCTGCGCCGGGATCACACCGCCGACAATGACCATGATGTCTTCGCGACCGTATTTTTTGAGTTCTTCGATAACCTGTGGAACGAGCGTTTTATGGCCGGCCGCAAGCGAAGAGACACCCAAAATGTGCACGTCGTTCTCAACGGCCTGCTTTGCGGCTTCCGCAGGTGTTTGGAACAACGGCCCGATGTCTACGTCGAACCCGACATCGGCATAACCCGTGGCAACTACTTTTGCACCGCGATCGTGGCCGTCCTGTCCCATTTTCGCGATCATGATCCGTGGCCTGCGGCCTTCGAGCTTTGCAAATTCGTCGGCCCGTTGTTTCGCTTTTTCGAAGCTTTCGTCATTCTTGATTTCCTTGCTGTACACGCCGCTAAAAGATTTGATTTGTGCTTTATACCTTCCGAAAACAGTCTCGAGCGCATCACTGATTTCGCCTAATGTGGCGCGATATCGTGCGGCTTCGACCGCGAGTTCCAACAGGTTGCCTTGGCCGGTTTTGGCCGAAGTGGTCAATTTTTCGAGTGCTGTTTTTACCTTTTCCGTATTTCGTTCGGCCTTTATTTTTGCGAGCTGTTCCAATTGCTGCCTGCGCACCATCTGATTGTCGACATCCAATATATGCAACGGATCTTCCTTGGCCAATCGGTATTTGTTTACGCCAACTATGGTATCCTGGCCGCTGTCGATCCGGGCTTGTTTCCGCGCTGCTGCTTCTTCAATACGCAATTTCGGGATGCCGGCCTCGATCGCTTTGGTCATGCCGCCGAGGGCTTCGACTTCTTCGATCAGTGCCCAGGCTTTTTCGGCGATTTCGGCGGTAAGCGATTCGACATAATAACTTCCGGCCCACGGATCGACAGTTCTGGTGATCTTGGTTTCTTCCTGCAAAAACAATTGCGTATTTCGTGCAATGCGCGCCGAGAAGTCCGTCGGCAGCGCGATGGCTTCGTCGAGCGCGTTGGTATGGAGCGATTGCGTTCCGCCGAATGCCGCCGCCGCCGCTTCGATCGTTGTCCGCGCGACGTTGTTGAACGGATCCTGTTCGGTCAAACTCCAGCCCGAAGTCTGGCAATGCGTCCGTAAAGCGAGTGATTTTTCATCTTTCGGGTCGAACTGTTTGAGCAGTTTCGCCCAAATCATCCGTCCGGCGCGCATCTTGGCGATTTCCATGAAATGGTTCATTCCGATGGCCCAGAAAAACGAAAGCCGCGGTGCGAATTCGTCGATTTTCATTCCGGCGGCCAATCCCGTTCGGATGTATTCCAATCCGTCGGCGAGCGTGTAGGCGAGTTCGATATCGGCGGTCGCGCCTGCTTCCTGCATGTGATAACCCGAAATCGAAATTGAATTGAACTTCGGCATGTTTCGGCTGGTGTAGGCGAAAATATCGGCGATGATTTTCATCGAAGGCGCGGGCGGATAGATGTATGTGTTTCGCACCATGAATTCCTTGAGGATGTCGTTCTGGATCGTTCCCGAAAGCTGCTCCGGCTTCACGCCCTGTTCTTCGGCTGCCACGATGTAAAACGCCATGATCGGCAAAACGGCGCCGTTCATGGTCATCGAAACCGACATTTCACCGAGCGGAATCTGGTCGAACAATATTTTCATGTCCTCGACCGAATCGATCGCGACGCCGGCTTTACCGACATCGCCCACGACGCGCTCATGGTCCGAATCGTAGCCGCGGTGCGTCGCCAAATCAAACGCGACCGACAATCCTTTTTGCCCGGCGGCTAAATTCCTGCGATAAAACGCATTGCTTTCCTCGGCGGTCGAAAATCCGGCATACTGGCGGATCGTCCACGGGCGACGGACATACATCGTCGTATACGGGCCGCGCAGGTTCGGGGTAAATCCGGCTCCGAAATCAAGATGTTCGAGGTTTTCGATGTCTTTTTCGGAATAGGAAGATTTTATTTCGATGCCTTCGGCGGTTAGAAAGTTTTCGGCCGTTGGTCGTTGGTCGTTGGTCGTTGGACTTGCCTGCTTTCCTAAAGTAATATGTTGGAAGTTTTTTCTCATCTAATAATTATTTCTTTCGAACGATTACCGTAGTAATTGGATCACGAATTATTCGGTGACTATCGGCAGTGCTGACATATAAGCCAAGATAATAGGGTATGCTGATGTATTTGCCATTTTGCTTTGCCGGTTTCCATTTTGGCGACAATCCCATAACGCGAATGATTTCTCCTGCCACACCGGTATTATCACGGAGAACCTTCATGTTACTTAAAGTGCCGTTTTTTTCAATTGTAAATTCGATCCATGGCCTGCCAATCATGCCATCTTCGTCTGGGAAGTGATAATTATCGTTGATAAATTTGGAAAGCGCCAGCAGGCCGCCGGGAAATTCCGGTTTTTCATCAAGCCTGCCAACGCTATCGGGAATTCGGCCTTCATACACGGAAATGGAATCTTTTTGGACAACCGTGTTCTGTGCCGTTAACTGAACCGAACAACATAACACGATAAATAAGGTTAAAAAATTTTGCATGTTAATCTGATTTTTCGGTTTCCAATCGTTCCTGCTCCATTTTTTCAGCCAGACGTTTTTCGATGATCGGCGTGACCAAAGTTTTTCGCGGTTTCTTTTTTACGAACGGAAAAAGTTCCAAATCATGCGACATCCGGTCGTTCTTGTTCGGGTATTTATTCGTTCCCAGAAGAATTTCCTTTCCGGAATCGAACAATTCCTGCTCGCGGTCGGCGCTTTCCGAAATCTTGCGCTGGATCGTGCCGTCGGACAATTGTTTCAGAAAACCACCATTGGCCTCGATGTCTTTAAATAAAACTAATGCCTTTTCGGCCAACTGTTGCGTGAGGGTTTCGATATAATAACTTCCTTCGGCTGCATTCGACACCTTGTCAAAATAACTTTCGTGTTTCAAAATCAGCAGCTGGTTCCGCGAAATCCGCTCGCCGAACTCGTTGCTTTTGTGGTACAGCGCGTCGTAGGGCAGGTTCGAAACCGTATCTGCGCCGCCCAAAATCGCGCTCATGCACTCGGTCGTCGTGCGAAGCATATTGACGTTATAATCGTACAAAGTCTTGTTCCGCTTTGTCGGTGTGGCAAAAATGTGGCAACTGCGATCGTGTCCATATTCTTTGGCGATTTCATCGAACAGCAAACGCAGCGCGCGGAGTTTCGCGATCTCGAAAAAGTAATTCGTCCCGACGGCCATCCGCAAGACGATCGTTTGGTTGATATTGCCGATCGCGTTGAAATATTCGTTCGCATGTGCCAACGTGTAAGCGATCTGCTGGACGATATTCGCGCCTGCATTCTGGTACAGATTGCCGTCGACCGCAATGCAGCTGATATTTTTCAGGTCCGCCGAAAGATATTTCAAGTCGGTGAGATTGTCTTTCGAATCCGCAAACCAATTTCCTTCTCTGGCCAAATGCCCGATCGGGTCGAGATGGCAGAAAATCTTCGCCTGTTTTTTACCGGCAACCGCGTCAATGCGCTTCAAGAATCCGGCAGAAAGAAAATTCATATCGATAAAAACCGTTATATCCGACGGCAGTCCCGAAAGCAGTTTTTCGATGTCGGTCTTTTCGTCCTCGATGACGAACCGGATGCTTTCGGCGCCGCGATTGATCGAGTCCTGGGCGCGGTACACCGATTTTTCCACGTCGAAAACAAAAATGTCCTGACAGATTTTAAAGGTTTCTGCGCTACCTGAATGCTGGCTTCCCGAAAACTCGTCCCTGTGATAAAACGGCTTGACCTTGATGCCTTCGGGACTTTCCCAGACAAGCGTTTCGTTATAGTCCGCTCCTTTGAGCTCAAACTGGATCTGTTGTTTCCACTGTTTCGAGGAAACCGGCGCAAATTCGCTGAATAATGGTGGGTTTTTCTCCGTCACGGTATCGGTTGCTAAGGTTACAAATATAGGCAAATGCCGGAAAAACTAGGATCGGGACGGTGCTTTTTCGGAAATATGGTTTTTCCGGAAAGCCGACGGCGTCGCGTTTTTCTTTTTCAGGAACGTGCGGTTGAAGTAGGTGAGGCTTTCAAATCCGGTGTCGAGCGCGATTTCGCGGATGTTGCTGTCGGTTTCGGCCAAGAGGTAGCAGGCGTGCGAGATCCGGATGTCGTTCAGATAATCCGAAAAACTGGTTTTCATCGTCCGTTTGAAGAATTTGCAGAAGGCGCTTTTTGAAAGATGGACCATTCCTGCAGCCTGACCGACGGTGATATTTTCGGCTGAATTGTCCTGGACGAATTGGCAGATTTTATTGATCCGGCTCTCGTTTTCCTTGCTGCGGCTGGCAGTGTAAAATTCCGACGACAGGATTTCGTTGGAATATTCCGATAGTTTTTGCAGGATTTTGAGCAGTTCGGTGATTCGGGCGATGCCTTTGCGCTTAGGAAGTTTTCGGATGGATTTGGCCAAAATTCCACTCGTTTGGGCATCGAAGAACAGGCCGCGGCTCGATTGCGACAACAATTGCCTGATGTCGGCACATTCGCTGTATTGCGCCAGATTATCTATGAACGCCTGCGAAAACTGGATGACAATGGCGCTGACCGTTTCGTTTTTAGAAGGTTCGCTCGACCAGGTATGCGGCAGGCCGGAGCCGCAGAGTACCAAATCGCCGACAGTGAAATTGTCGTGCCTGTCGCCGATGATGCGCTTGCCGCTTCCGCTTGTGATCAGCGTCAATTCGTATTCCGGGTGGTAATGCCATTTGAATTCGAAAAACGGCACCGTAAAGGAATAGGCCACGAACGATTGGTTTCCTTTCAGCAATTCTACGTTTTCAAAAGCCGCTTTCATTATAGTATATGGATTTTTGGCCAGCTATTATTAAACAAATATAGTCAATATTGTGTTGGTTTTTTGATGCATTGTGCCTGTTTTTCAAAATATCCGGCCGTAGCTTTGTCAAAACGATTTGATATGAATGCTTTACCCCAATCAATTGCGGAGAAATTAAGCGCACCCTATGCGCTGACGCCCGAGCAGATCGACTTCTATCAGAAGAACCGTTACATCAAGCTGAAAAATGTTCTGGATAAGGAAGTGCTTGAGTTTTTCAATCGATCGATCACCGATCAGGTCGAAAAGATGAAAACCGATGCCATTCCGCTCGAAAGCCGCGATACGTACGGGAAAGCCTTTCTGCAATTGTTCAACCTCTGGCGCGAAAACGATACGGTCAAGGCGCTGATCTTCAGCAAGCGGATCGCTAAAATTGCAACCGATCTGATGCAGACCACAGGGGCGCGGATGTATCACGACCAGGCGCTTTTCAAGGAAGGCGGCGGCGGAATCACGCCGTGGCATGCCGACCAGTATTATTGGCCGCTCGAAAGCGACAAGACCGTGACAGCCTGGATTCCACTGCAGGAAACGCCGCTCGAAATGGGACCGCTCGAATTCAGTGCAGGAAGTCACATTATTGTTGAAGGCCGCGAACTCGCGATCGGCGACGAAAGCGAAAACGTCATCACCCAACGGCTGCGCGTCACCGATTTCAAGCATGTCATTGAACCGTTCGATGCCGGAGAAATCAGCTTCCATTCGGGCTGGATTTTCCACCGCGCCGGGGCGAATACGACAACCGAAACGCGAAAAGTCATGACCATTATTTATATGGACAAAGACATGGTGCTCAAACAACCCGAAAACGAAAATCAGGAACACGACCGCGACATCTGGTGCCCGGGCGCCGAAGTCGGGGAAATCATCAACACGCCGATCAACCCGGTTTTATATCCATGAAAATGAAAATCAATTATTGCGCGACCCATTGGGGCAGCGAACATTTGCCGCCGGATGTTTTTCTCGAAAACCTGCTGCACGCCGGATATTCGGGATTGGAAATCAACCTGTCGCCCGGGAGTTTGGACGATGCGGATTTTTTCGAACGGATCGATCGGCTGCGGCGCGAGAATAATTTTTCGTTCATCGCCCAGCAAGTTCTGGACAATCGCAAGGAATCGCCAGACGAATATATCGAAAGAATGACCGAAAGGCTCGAATACCTTATGGAATTCAAACCCGATTTCATCAACTCGCATACCGGAAAAGATTACTATGATTTTAATGACAATTGCAGGATTATTGACGCTGCGGAAAACCTCGCGGCCAAGCACGGCATCCCAATCCTTCACGAAACGCACCGCGGACGGTTTACGTTCCATCTGGCAACGCTTTTGCCGTATCTGAAAAAATTCCCGCTTCTGGAACTTACCGGCGATTTTTCGCACTGGTGCAACGTCTGCGAAAGCCTGCTCGAAGACCAACAAGATTTCCTGGCGGAAGTGATTCCGCACGTGGCGCACATCCACGCCCGCATCGGATCGGAGCAGTCGCCGCAGGTCAACAACCCTTTTGCCCCCGAATGGAACGAACACCTGGCTGTTTTCCTGAAATGGTGGAAAGCGATCGCCGCCTACCGCGAAGAAAAAAACAGCCGTGTTTTGACCATTACGCCCGAATTCGGGCCAGCGCCCTACATGCCCGCATTGCCCTTTACCCGCGAGCCGCTCGCCAATCAATGGCAAATTAATGCCGACATGAAAAATTACCTGCAGAAAACATTTAACAAAGATCTATGCGCAGCGGCAGTCTGATATTCGTTGCGATCAGCGCTGCGCTCGGCGGATTGCTTTTCGGTTACGATACGGCCGTCATTTCGGGTGCAATCGGAAACCTTGTGCAGTATTTCGACTTGTCGGCCGCGCAGACCGGTTGGGCCATTTCGAGCGCACTCGTCGGTTGCCTGGTCGGGGCATTTTTTTCGGATGCGATCAGCGACCGATTCGGCAGGAAGAAAAGCATGGGCGTTGCTGCAATGTTATTTTTGGTTTGCTCAATTGGGACAGCGCTGCCACAAAGCTTTACTGCATTTGTGATTTTCAGGATTGTCGGCGGAGTCGGAGTAGGACTGGCCTCGATGGTCGTCCCGATGTATATCGCCGAGATCGCGCCTGCCGAAAAACGCGGCGCTTTGGTCGCCTACAATCAACTGGCGATCGTAATCGGTATCGTCGTGGTGTATTTCGTCAACTATTTCATCGCGCTCCAGGGCAACGCCGAATGGAACCTGAACGAAGGCTGGCGCTGGATGTTCGCCTCGGAAGCGATTCCATCAATTTTATATCTGGTGCTGATACTTTTCATCCCCGAAAGTCCGCGCTGGCTGCTGCAAAAACAAAAGAACGCTGAGGCAGTTGCAATATTGGAAAAATTCAATCCGTCGGAAAAAATCGAAAACCTCGTCGCCGATATTACCCGATCGCTTTCAGGGAAAACCGAAAAATCACATAAGCTGCTGTTGAGCCCGAACCTGCGCCGCGCGCTTGTCGTCGGCATCGGGCTTTCAATTTTCCAGCAGATCACGGGCATCAATGCAATTTTGTATTACGCGCCCGAAATCTTCAAGAGTTTCGGCAGCGACGCCAACGCCTCGTTGTTGGAAACGAGTATTCTCGGCGTCACGAACCTGATCTTTACGATTATCTCGATTTACCTCGTCGATAAAACGGGAAGGAAACCGCTGCTTTTGATTGGGACGATTGGAATGCTCCTGTCGCTTTCCGTCGTCGGATACGCCGCGAGCCATCATTTTACCGGGGTTTGGCTTTTGGGTTTCCTGATGCTGTTCATGGGCTCGTTCTCGATTTCCTGGGGTCCGGTCGTTTGGGTCTTGCTTTCGGAAATTTTCCCGAACCGCGTGCGCGGACTGGCTTTGTCAATAGCGGTATTTATCCAGTGGGTCGCCAATTTTGCAGTCTCGCAGACTTTCCCGATGCTGACCGGAAACGCTTATCTGAATAAAGCTTTCAACGGCGCTTTCCCGTTCTGGATGTTCGCGATTTTCTGCATGGCGGCGCTGCTATTCGTCATAAAACTTGTCCCCGAAACCAAGAACAAGGCGCTTGAGGAAATGGATGCAATGTGGGAAAACGAAATCCAGCCATGAAAATTTTCTCTTTTATAATGCTCATTTTTATGTCATTCGCCACGGCGCAGAACGATCCATACGCCGTTGTTAGCCCGATTCCCGAAAAAATGGAAATCCTGCCGTTTAGCGCTGTAAAGCCCGGCGGCTGGATCAAAAAACAGATTCGGGAAAACCTCGACGGGTTTACCGGCCATCTCGACAGCCTTGCTCCGGATCTGATTCTTGCCGATCAGATTTACGGGCGTGACCGATTGACGAAAAAAGTCAAAAATAAAGACGTCGGCGCGCTCGCAAACGGCGACGACGTACAGGTGCAATTTCTCTGGTGGAACAGCGAAACCCAGAGCAACTGGCGCGACGGCTACATCCGCAGTGCGATTTTGGCAGGCGACACAAAGCATTTGGAACGCATAAAAAAGTTGTTACAAATACGCCATAAATATATAGCATTTGCTATACATTTATGGCTAATAGTACATCCAAATGTTGCATTTTGCTACAGTTGCATGTACTGCTATTTTGGCATATTGGTAACACAGGTGTATTTTAACATTCTATTAACAATTCCATTTTTTGTATTGCTTTAGTGATTGATAATCAATATGATTTTTTATTGGGTCATTAAACCGGTTATATGCTATAACTATTATTTATAAGCTTAAACCGCTATTGCCAAGTGTGCCAAAAGCTACTGGCAAAGTATTTGATATAAGCAGTGTGTACAATTAAGTACAACATAATTTTCACTTTAGACTAAGAACACGATTATGAAAAA
>JBEHYS010000027.1:0-20257 GCA_048498055.1 Bacteroidota bacterium | reverse complement strand
CAACACAACCCCGAAAGAACTTCTTTGCGGGTGCAAAAGTACGCCCCTTTTCCGCTTTTCCAAACCTTTGACAAACCTTTTTTCAATATTTTTTTTAAACCGCTGGTTTGGTGACAATTGTGATAAAAAGATTTTCGGCGACCGCGTTAGGGATAGAGGCAGGCACCACGTGCAGCCGATAGCCCGGCGCAAGCGCAGGAACGAAGCTGGCGCAACGCCATAAAAAAAGAGAAAAATCACTTCTTCTCTTTTTTGTTGTCTTCGACCCGCTGGATCCAATATTGGTTGAGCTTGTCATAATCGACCGGGTTGGCAGATTCCTGACGCGGCAGCCTGCCGTTCTTGAACGCCCTGACCAGGATGGTTTCGATAAGATAATCTTCGTTGACTTCATAAGGCGCGTATTTTGCCTTGAGATTGATGTCGAAAAGCTTCGCGGTATTGTTGGCCCAAAAAGCCTTCCAGCCGCTTTTGTGCTCCTTGATGAGATCGAATGTGGTTTCGCCGGTCTGACGATAAATGAGCTTGATCAGGATTTGCCCCTGCTTGCGGGAAAGTTTTTTAAGCTTATCGGTGAATTCGCCTTCCATATAATCTTCAACGATCTTGAAATAGCGCCTTTTTTCGCGATCAGTTTTCATTTTCGCCATGTTCTTATTGAGTCCGACGAGCCGTTCTGAAGCAACCTTCGCGTAAGGATATACTTTATAGACTCTGCTTTGCAGCAACTGGAACTGCTTTACCGCTTCGGCATCGCCTTTGGAAAGGACCAGTTCGTCGAGCAGGATTTCCTTACTGATCAGCGTGTCGTTATCGACGTTTGTGCTGTCCTGCGGTACGTCCTGTGCCACAGCGCCTAACGAAAATAAAAGGAACAATAAAAAAAACGGGGCTGCCTTCATATGAATTTTATTGGGTCAAAATTATACATTCTTGCACAACTATATTGCCAAATTTCTATTTTAGCGCAAAATATACATTTATGAGCACTAAACCAATACTGAACAAAGCATCGATCGATTTTTTGGAGCGATACCTCAATAACGCCTCGCCGACCGGTTATGAAGCACAAGGCCAAAAAATCTGGATGGATTACGTCCGGCCGTATGTCGACACCTTCGTTACTGATACCTACGGCACCGCAGTTGGCGTCATCAATCCCGATGCGCCATACAAAGTGGTGATCGAAGGTCATTCCGACGAGATTTCATGGTACGTGAATTACATCACCGACAACGGATTGATTTACGTCATCCGCAACGGCGGCTCAGACCACCAGATCGCGCCGTCGAAACGGGTGAACATCCACACCAAAAACGGGATCGTCAAAGGCGTTTTCGGCTGGCCCGCGATCCATACGCGGATGCGGGAAAAGGAAGAAAATGCGAAAATTGACAATTTGTTTATCGATATCGGTTGCAATACCAAAGAAGAAGTCGATAAACTCGGCGTTCATGTGGGCTGCGTCATCACATATCCTGACGAATTCTTCATCCTCAACGACAACAAATTCGTCTGCCGCGCCATCGACAACCGTATGGGCGGATTCATGATTGCCGAAGTAGCGCGTTTGCTCAAAGAAAACAAAAAGAAGCTGCCTTTCGGATTGTATGTGACCAATTCGGTCCAGGAAGAAGTCGGGCTTCGCGGGGCCGAAATGATCACCAAGACGATTCGTCCCAACGCCGCCATCGTCACCGATGTATGCCACGACACGACGACTCCGATGATCAACAAGAAAATCGAAGGCGAGATCCAAATTGGAAAAGGCCCGGTCGTGACTTATGCGCCTGCGGTGCAGAATAATCTCCGTGAACTGATCCTCGATACGGCTGAAAGCAACAAAATACCGTTCCAACGCCTGGCTTCGTCGCGTGTTACCGGAACCGACACCGATGCTTTCGCCTATAGCAACGGCGGTGTAGCTTCGGCTCTTATTTCTTTACCATTGCGCTACATGCACACCACCGTCGAAATGGTTCATAAGGAAGATGTCGAGAATGTCATTCGGCTGATTTATGAAACACTGCTGAAGATGAAAAGCGAGGAAAGCTTCTCCTATTTCAAATAACTGCAAAAAAAAGCACCGGCTCATCACCGGTGCTTTTTAGTTTTTGATTGATGTCACAAACTTCCGATCAGTCGTTTGCCCGTTTTGATTTTAAGCACACCCTGTTTTTGATTGATTTTTTTGAAGTCAAGCGGATACGTTTTGCCGTTTACCGTTTCAACAACCTGATTATCTTCAGTGACAATGCTTTCTAAAGATTTTCCAGGGTTCAGCGGCGAAGCGGCTTCGATCGTGCTTTCCGTGATTTTATTGTCCTCGGCGATTATCTCTTCCGCTGTTTTTTCGCTCGCTATTGACAGCGGGCTTGTTACTGTATCCTGAACAATATAAACAATGATTGGATTTTCAGGATTGTTCGTGTGTGCATTATTGGCAAAACCTGTCAAGGTAGATAATGCGGTTCCGATTGTAAAGATTAATTTTTTCATGACGATTTGATTTTAATGATTGATGATGTGATTATTTTCTTATGCAAAGATATAACTAAAGACAGGTATTATGTTTTACAAAGTACTAAATATTAACTAAACATTAACATTGTCGATTTGAATAAAAATAACTCATTTTTGTAGTCAGACGTTTGCGCTGCAAAAAAAGTTGCATCACATATCCGGAAAGCAAAAAAAAAGCGCCATCATTATGGCGCTTTCTGCTTATTTTTTTGCTCCTTTTTCCCGTAGGAAATTTTCAGCTTCTTTTGCATTGGATATAATGGCATATTTCAATGCTGTATTACCGCTTTCACTTTTGGTATTGAGTTCGGCGCCTTTCGACAAAAGGAAATCCAGGATTTCGACATTGTTATAACGCGCTGCCATCATCAACGGCGTCATACCGTTTGACGTTTCATTTACGTCAGCGCCGTATTCCACGAATTTCTTTACAGTGGAAACATCGCCTTTACTGATCGCAGTGCAAAGCGGCGTGGCATTTACATAAGAAGAATGAACCGGGACTTTTTCGGCAGCTACCGGATTAATTGCAGAAGCCAAAGCTACATTGGTAAAGGCTACCAAAGCCATTCCAAGATAAACGATTGTTTTTTTCATGATGATTGATTTTTAATGATTGATAATTAAGTGATTTACTTGCCGGACTAGACGCCGGCTGTTTCCAAATGTTACAATGCCAGATAATTATAACATTTTTTTAACAGCCGTGTTTCAGATTCGAACAAAAATAAAAAACCGCCCCAAACAGGCGGTTAAACTATCATTATGCATCAGTTATTATTTCTCGAGGAATGCTTTTACATTGTTTTCGATCCGGTTCTGGATGTCCGAAATATCGGCCCTGACAAATTTTTCTCCAAGAATGTTTTCATATAATTCGATATACCGCTCCGAAACCGACGCGATGTAATTATCGTCCATATCCGGGATTTGCTGGCCTTCTTTGCCCTGGAATCCATTTTCGATGAGCCAGCGCCTTACGAACTCCTTCGAAAGTTGCTTTTGCTCCTCGCCTTTCGCCTGTCTTTGGTGATAGCCGTCGGCATAAAAATACCGCGACGAATCCGGCGTATGGATTTCGTCGATCAGCACGATTTTCCCGTCTTTGGTTTTTCCGAATTCGTATTTGGTATCGACCAATATCAACCCGCACGAAGCGGCAATTTCGGTTCCTCTCTTAAACAATGCCCGTGTGTAGTTTTCCAGCACGGTATAATCTTCTTCCGATACGATTCCTTTCGCCAAAATATCCTCCCGCGAAATATCTTCATCGTGCTGTCCATTGTCAGCTTTGGTCGAGGGTGTGATGATCGGCTCGGGGAATTGATCGTTTTCCTTCAATCCTTCGGGCATTGCAACGCCGCAAAGCATTCTTTTACCCGATGCATATTCGCGCGCCGCATGTCCGGAAAGATAGCCGCGAATGACCATTTCGACCTTGAACGGCTCGCAGAGATGACCGACGGCAACGTTCGGGTCGGGCGTCGCGATGAGCCAGTTCGGTACGATGTCGGCGGTGAGCTCCATAAACCGTGTCGCAATCTGGTTCAGTATCTGCCCTTTATACGGAATTCCTTTGGGCATGACGACATCGAAAGCCGAAAGCCGGTCGGTCGCGATCATCACCAGAAGCTCGTCATTGATATTGTAAACCTCGCGCACCTTGCCGTGGTAAACCGATTTTTGTCCGGGAAAATTGAAATTTGTCGTTGTAATCGTATTCATGTAGTTGTGGTGTTTTAGGCTGCAAATTTAAATAAAAAAGACACCCGTATAAAGTGTCTTTTTCGTGTTTATGGAGAAATATCAATCGTGGTTCTCAATGCTCTTGTACGCGTCGATGACTTTCTTCACAAGCCTGTGGCGCACAATATCCTTATCGTCAAGGTAAATGATGCCGATGCCGTCGATGTCTTTCAAAACCAACAACGCTTCCTTCAATCCGGAAATCGTGCGGCGCGGCAAATCAACTTGCCCCGGATCGCCGGTTATCATGAATTTCGCATTCTTGCCCATACGGGTCAGGAACATTTTCATCTGCGAATGCGTCGTGTTCTGCGCTTCGTCCAGAATGACGAACGCGTTGTCCAGTGTACGCCCGCGCATGAATGCCAGCGGCGCGATCTGGATGATGCCTTTCGTGATGTAATCTTCGAGTGACTGTGACGGAATCATATCGCGCAACGCATCATAAAGCGGCTGCATGTAGGGATCGAGCTTTTCCTTCATATCGCCCGGCAAAAAGCCAAGGTTTTCACCTGCTTCAACGGCCGGACGCGTCAATATGATCCGCTTCACCGCTTTTTCCTTCAGCGCCTTGACGGCCATTGCGACTCCGGTATAAGTTTTCCCGGTTCCGGCCGGCCCAACGGCAAACACCATGTCGTTTTTGATCATCGTATCGACAAGCAATTGCTGGTTCGGCGTCATGGCCTTGATTATTTTTCCGCCCACGCCGTGCACCAGTATCTTATCGTGGTCGGGCATACGCCTGTCGTCCTGGACATTGCCTTCGATGACGCGTTCGATTACGTTGTCGTCGATGTTGTTATAGCGCGTAAAATGCGCCATCAGGCGATTGAAGCGGTTCTCGAATTCGTCCAGCACTTCAGGCTCGCCGAATGCCTTGATTGTCGTGCCTCTGGCAACGATTTTAAGCTTGGGATAGTATTTTTTGATGGTTTCAAGATGGCTGTCCTGCGCGCCCCAGAATTCCTTCGGTGCAATGTCTACGAGTTCTATGATTCTTTCGTTCAAACGGAGTAGTTTTTAATTAAATAATGTCGCTATATATTGTTAGCTTTGCATTTCAAATTTAAGCAAATTAGGGCTAGTCCCGCGAATAGTTATAAACAAAATGATGTCAATAATTACCCTGACCACCGACTACGGGCTCAAGGATCATTTCGTCGGCGCCTTAAAAGGAAAAATCCTTTCGGAATATCCCGAAGCGGCCGTTATTGACATTTCCCACGACATCGATCCGTTCAATACCGCCGAGGCCAGTTACATTATCGGCGCGGCTTATACAAGTTTCCCTAAGGGAACTGTGCATCTGATCGGGGTCGATTCGGAACTGAACAAGGAAAACAAGCACATCGCGATGCAGTGGAACGACCATTATTTCATTTGTGCCGACAATGGAATCCTGGGCATGCTGACGCAAAAGATCGTCCCGCAGAAAATCGTTGCGATCAACATCCACGACCGTTTCCCGTCCGAATATACCGACCTCGACGTTTTCGTGAAAGTAGCCTGCCATATCGCCAAAGGCGGATTGCTGAACGTGATCGGGAAGGAAATCGCCGAGATAAAGCAGCCGACCGAACTTCAGCCGATTGTCGCCGCAAACAAGAATTCAATCAAAGGTTATGTTGTTTATATTGATCATTTCGGGAATGTCGTGACCAATATTTCCCGCAAAATGTTCAGCGACGTTGCCAAAGGCCGCGCCTACGAAATCCTGCTGAGCGAAAAAGGAAAACCCGGCGAACGCTCCAACATCCGGAAAATCGGCGAAAAATATTCCGACATCGCCAAATCGTCGGCCTATCCGATCAAGAATTACGAAGGCACGAAGCTCGCGATTTTCAACGAGGCCGGATTTCTGGAAATCGCGCTGTTCCGAAGCAACCCGTATACGACCGGAACCGCTTCCAGCCTGCTCGGACTCGGCTATCGCGACGTGATCACGATCAATTTCATCAATCCGTAATTCCAGATTCAACCATGTTCGTCCGCATCGTCAAACTCAGTTTCCATCCCGAAAACATTCCGGCTTTCCTCGAAAATTTCGGGCTTATGAAGGAAAAAATACGAAACGCGCCCGGAAATCGTTTACTGGAACTGTACCGCGACAAAGAAAATCCGTCGGTGTTCTTTACCTACAGCTATTGGGAAACCGAAGCTGATCTCGAGAATTACCGCAAATCCGAGCTGTTCTACGATGTCTGGGCGTTCACGAAAAAACTGTTCAGCGATAAGCCCGAAGCCTGGAGCGTCGATAAACTCGTGAGTTTACAATAAATTTAACTTTCTAAAATATAACTTTGCGACTTTCAGCTAAAAAATGAAATCAATCTTACTTAAAGAAATCAAATCGTTTTTCGGGTCGCCGATCGGCTATCTCGTCATTGCGATTTTCCTTTTGCTCAACGGGTTGTTCCTTTGGGTTTTTGACGGCCAGTACAACATTTTAAAAAGCGGTTTCGCCGATCTGACGCCGTTTTTCACGATTTCGCCCTGGATACTGATTTTCCTGATTCCGGCCGTAACAATGCGGAGTTTTTCGGACGAAAAGAAACAAGGAACGCTTGAACTGCTCGTGACCAAGCCCATCAGTATCTGGCAGATAGTCAACGGGAAGTTTTTCGGTGCGTTATTGCTGATCGTCATCGCGATTTTGCCAACGCTGATTTATGTCGAAGTGGTTTCGGGCTTTGTCCTGCCGCCCGGAAAAATCGACATCGGCAGCATCATGGGTTCCTATTTCGGGCTTTTGTTCCTGATCGCGTCGTATACGGCCATCGGGATTTTCACCTCTGCCCTGTCCGACAACCAGATCGTTGCGTTCATTCTTTCGGTGTTCTGCTGTTTTCTCTTTTATTACGGCTTTGAAGGCCTGTCGACATTGACCAAAAACTTTGCGGATACCGTTTCGTGGTTCGGGATGGACAGCCATTTCCGGAGCATGAGCCGCGGCGTGCTCGATACGCGCGATATTTTGTACTTCATCAGCCTGGCATTTTTGTTCCTGTCGCTGACTGTTTATAAACTCAAATCGACCAAAGCGTGATGGAAGGCAATAAAACCCACCGAAAAAAACTCATCGCGGCAATCGTTGTCCTGATTTTGGCCAATCTTGCCGGTAGTTTGTTTTTCCACCGTTTCGATTTGACGCAGGACAAGCGTTATACGTTATCCAAAACTTCGCATACGATTGTGGAACAGGCCAAAGAGCCGCTTTATGTCGATGTTTTCCTTAAAGGCGATTTTCCGGGCGAATTCAAGAAACTCCAGACCGAAACCAACCAGCTTCTCGAAGAATTCCGTGCCTATAACCCGAACATCAAATTCCAGTTCGTCAATCCGCTCGACAAGGATTTTTCCGATGATGAAAAACGCAACCTGATCTTTACGATTTTCACGCTCAACAATACCGTCTATTCGGCCAAAGAAGAAGCCGAGATCAAACGAAGCATCGCACAGGTTTCCGACCTCGATAAAGCGCTCGATAATTCCTTTAACGGCAGCGGAATGACGCCGATCAGCGTCACGATGGACGACAAAGGCAAACAAACGCAGGAAGTCGTTTTGCCCTGGGCCATCGCGACTTACGGCAACAAGAGCGTCAAAGTGCCGCTTTTGAAAAACATGATGGGCGCATCGACCGAAGAAAAAGTAGTGAGTTCGGTGCAGCATCTCGAATATGCCTTCGCCAACGCGTTCAATACGATTACCCGGCAGAAGGAAAAGAAAATCGCGGTCATCAAAGGCAACGGCGAACTGCCCGAACTTTTGATCGCCGATTTCCTTCGCGAAGTCCGTGCAAATTATTACATCGGTCCGTTCACGCTCGATTCGGTCGCAAAACAGCCTAACGAAACGCTCAAATACCTGAAGAAATACGATTTGGCGATCATTGCAAAACCGAAAGAGCGCTTTACCGACGAGGAAAAGGAAGTGCTCGACCAATTCGTCATCAGCGGCGGGAAAACGCTCTGGCTCGTCGATCCGGTCAACATGGAAATGGACAGCCTGTATAACGATCAGGCCGCAACGCTTGCATTCCCGAACGACCTGAACCTGAACGATATGTTCTTCAAGTACGGCCTTCGTATCCACAACGACCTGGTCAAAGACATTATGGCAACGCCAATCGCGCTGGCTACCGGCGACAAAGGCAGCGCGACGCAATACACACAGTTCCCGTGGTTTTATTCGCCGCTGATCTATCCGCTCGATTCGAAGAAGAAAAACCCGATCACGAGCAATCTCGACGGCATCAAGTTCGAATTCGCCAGCGGCATCGAGCTGCTCAAAAACGACGTCAAAAAAACCGTGCTTCTGCAATCGTCGCCCTACTCGAAAGCCGTCGGCGCGCCAACGCCGGTCGAGCTGAAAATGGTCGAGGAACGTCCGGAAAAAGCCGATTTTACAGGAAAAGGAAATATCCCGGTTGCGGTGTTGCTCGAAGGCAAATTCCGATCGACTTATCAGAACCGTGTTTTGCCGTTTGCCGAAAAATCTTTCGTGCCGCTGGGCAAAGACAACAAAATGATCGTCATTTCGGACGGCGATGTCATCAGGAACCAGCTCGACAAGAATTACCAGCCTCTCGAACTCGGTTACGACAAATGGACCAACAAGCTCTATGCGAATAAGGAATTCCTGATGAACTGCGTCAATTACCTGCTCGACGACAACGGACTTATTAACATTCGCAGCAAGGAAGTCGTCCTGCCGGTTCTGGACAAGGAAAAAGTTTACGACAATTACACCGTAACACAGTGGATAACCGTCGGATTGCCAATCGTTGTCCTGCTGATTTTTGCCTTCGCATTTACATTTTTGCGCCGTAAAATGTATGCCCGGTAGTGTTAATAAAATTCTGTCCAACATAAGGACGATTAGGATATATTTGTAGCATCTAATTAAAAAATTGCCGAATCCCGAAGTTTCGGATGGCTTAAAAAACACGAAATGAAGTTTATAGTATCGAGCTCATACTTATTGAAGCAGCTGCAGGTTTTGGGAAGCGTGATCAACAGCAGCAATACCTTGCCAATCCTCGACAATTTCCTTTTTGAACTGGACAGCAAAACGCTGACGGTTTCGGCGTCCGACCTTGAAACTACGATGTCGGCCACGCTCGAAATCGACTCCGAAAGCAAGGGAAGCGTCGCCGTTCCCGCAAAGCTTTTGCTCGAAATCCTGAAAACATTTCCCGAGCAGCCGCTGACCTTTACCGTTGAGGAAAACAGTACGATTGAGATTAGCTCGAACTCCGGTAAATATGCCTTGGCTTACGCTCCGGGCGAGGAATTCCCGAAATCGGTGAACCTCGACGATCCGTCGACGACAATGGTTCCTGCCGATGTTCTTGCGACCGCAGTCAGCAAGACGATTTTCGCGGCTGGGAACGACGACCTGCGTCCGGTGATGTCGGGCGTATTCTTCCAGTTTTCGCCGGAAGGGCTGACTTTCGTCGCGACCGATGCCCATAAATTGGTGAAATATGCGCGCACCGATGTGAAAGCGTCGCAGGTGGCCGATTTCATCATGCCGAAAAAACCTTTGAACATCCTGAAAAGCATTCTCGGGACATCCGATGCCGAGATCAAGATCGAATACAACGACTCGAACGCGACGTTCTCGTTTGACAATTACGTTTTGACCTGCCGGCTGATCGACGGGAAATATCCGAATTACGAAGCGGTCATCCCGAAAGAAAACCCGAACAAACTGATGATCGACCGGACGCAGTTCCTGAATTCGGTGCGCCGCGTCGCGATTTTTTCGAACAAGACCACGCACCAGATCCGTTTGAAAATCGCGGGCGCGGAATTGAACATTTCGGCCGAAGACATCGATTACTCGAACAAGGCCGAAGAACGTTTGACCTGCGACTATCAGGGCGACGACATGCAGATCGGGTTCAACTCGCGTTTCCTGACCGAAATGCTGACTAATTTACAGTCGGACATGATCATGCTCGAGATGTCGATGCCGAACCGCGCCGGAATCCTTACACCAGTCGACGGGCTCGAAGACGGCGAAACCGTGACGATGCTCGTGATGCCGGTCATGCTTAACAGCTAAGAAATTACATTGAAAATAATAAACCGCACGATGTTGCGGTTTTTTTTATACCCGGATTTTCGGGATGCTCCGGCAATCGCGGACCGTATAAGCGGTTGAGCCAGGCACAGCGGAGCCGGTGGCACGCCCAAAATGAAGAACCGGAAATTTTCTTACGTATTACGAAACGTTTAAACTTATAAACATCTGTTGCTTTTTTTGTTAAAATTTGGTAACATTACCATTCGTTTGTGAAATTTCCCAAACGGGGCGCAACCGAAAAGCCTTACGAGTAGGATAACCAACAACAAAAGAAATGAACAAAAGATTACTTGCAGGCATCGTTTGCCTCGCATTGGGAATGACTGCCACCGCGCAGAAACTGGATAAATTCGGCGCCGACATGGCAAAGAAAAGCGTCATGGGCAAAGAAATCCGCGTGCCGTACACCGATTTGTCGAGCTATTTCGGCTACATCAAGCCCGGATCGACACCCGACGAAGTCAAGGGCGGAAAGAAAATGTATTACGTTTACGTCTGGATTCCGGTCGCGGCACCTGAAATCGGCGTGCGGATGATTTCGCCTGTTCCCGAAGGCATGAAGCCGACCGACAAGGATTACGTTTCAAAGGACTATACGGCCAATGCCGGCGATACCAAAAGTTTTTTCGATACCTGGATTACGCTCGAACGCGCCGACGGCATCATGAAGATCGAAGACGTGGCCGCCAAGGCGAAAACCGTAAAATGGATGACGATCGACAAGAACGACGATTCGTCCGAAATGCCGGCACAACCATCGGGAAGCAAATACAACTCGCTGATGCGGATCACCAGCAACCCGTCAGACCCGATGAAATCGTTGGTTATGGGATTGTACCGCATCGGTTTCACGACTTATAAAACGGGCGAAGTCCAGGGAAGTTTCCTGGCCCAGATTGGTGCTCCGGTGAAATTGCCGGGCGTTGCCATCGCGGCCAATCCAGCCGATTTAGCTGCTGCCGCGAAAAAATAAACCGTTTTCTGAAAAGAAAAGCCGCAATGTTTCGTTGCGGCTTTTTTATTTGGGCGTTGCTTTGGTCGCATCCATTCCACACGAGTGAAGCGAACCGGCGGAGCATGCATATCGCAGGTTAATCCGGAATGAAAATCAGTTTCTTGTTCACGAACTCCTCAAAACCGAGCGGCGATAATTCCCGGCCGTAACCCGAGCGTTTGGTTCCGCCGAACGGCAAATCCGGGCGCGATGCCAGATTTTTGTTGACGAAAACCATTCCGGTATCGATCTGCGATGCGACACGCACTGCTCTTTCGGTATTTTTGCTGAATACCGCGCCGCCAAGCCCGAAATTCGTATCGTTGGCCAATGCGATTGCTGCCGGTTCATCCTTCACTCTGTAAAATGCCGCGACCGGACCAAACAGCTCTTCGTGATAGGCCGTCATTCCCGGCTTTATACCTGTGAGTATCGTAAATTCGAAAAAAGCGCCTTCGCGCCGGATGCGTTTGCCGCCGATAATAACTTTTGCGCCGGCGTTAACGGTATCGTTGACTTGCTTTTCCAGTTTTTCGACAGCTTCCTCGCTGCTGAGCGGACCGATCTGGGTTTCCGGATCCATCGGGTCGCCGACTTTCAGCCCGGTGATTTTTGCCTTGAACTTTTTCAGGAATTCGTCGGCAATGGCAGAAACAACAATGATCCGTTTGGCCGACGTGCACGCTTGGCCCATATTGGAAAAACGGCCCAGATATGCTTTTTCGACTGCGTCGTCAATATCGGCGTCTTCCAGAACAATAAAAGCGTCGCTGCCTCCGAGTTCGAGTACGGATTTTTTAAGGTTGCGCCCGGCATTTTCAGCATAGCTCGATCCTGCGGCTTCGCTTCCGGTCAGCGACATTCCCGTAATTCTCGGGTCTTCGGCAAGTTTTCCGACACGGCTTCCCGATAAATACACGTTTGTGAAAACACCTTCGGGCGCGCCGGCTTCCTTGAAAAGCGTCTCGATCATGCGGGCGCATTGCGGCACGTTCGACGCGTGTTTGAGTATTACGACATTGCCGGCGGCAATATTGGGCGCAGCCAATCGGGCGACCTGGTTGAACGGATAATTCCACGGCTCGACGGCAAGAATAATCCCGGTTGGCGTGAGCCGGACAAACGCTTTTCCGGCATCGACCTGCATTGGGCGGTCTTTGAGAAATTCGGCGGCGTGGTTTGCATAATATTCGTAGACCGAGGCGCACATCTCGATTTCGGATTCGCTTTGCGCGATGAGCTTGCCCATTTCGAGCGTGACCAACGCGGCGAGTTCATTTTTGCGTTCCCGCATGATTGCAGCGACTTTCAAAAGGATTTTCGTGCGGTCCTGAATCGGCGTTTTTTTCCAGGATTGATATGCTTTGTGCGCTTTGGCAATTTTATTCTCGAGCGCCTGGCCGGTGATTTCCTTGAAAATCTTGACGACTTTGTTATTGAATGGGTTGACGGTCTGGATTGGCATGACGGATTCGGATTATTGTGACAATGCCTAAAGTTACGGCGAGATAACTTCCGGCGAAAGGGATTTTGAATTTATTTAACCTGCTGCGGTTGGTTGCGTGAGCGATTGCAGCAACGTGCCGCGCACGGCGAAAAGCGCGGCCCGCAGGGACACGCCCAAAAACAAACATTTCCCTATCTTTGCGCTATGATTCTACAGGATACGATTGTGGCTTTGGCGACGCCGTCGGGCACGGGCGCGATTGCGGTAGTCCGGATTTCGGGCCCGGATGCGATTGCCGTCGGCGCGTCGGTGTTCCGTTCGGTGAAAGGGAAAGACCTCGCGAAACAGAAATCGCATACGCTGCACCTGGGCCATATTGTGGATGGCGATAAAACCCTCGACGAGGTTCTGGTTTCGGTTTTCAAGGGAACGAACTCGTATACCGGCGAGAATACGGTCGAGATTTCGTGTCACGGATCGACTTTCATCCAACAGCAGATCATACAGCTTTTATTGCGCAAAGGCTGCCGGATGGCCAACGCCGGCGAATTTACGCTCCGTGCGTTTTTGAACGGAAAGCTCGATCTTTCTCAAGCGGAAGCCGTTGCCGATCTGATTGCGTCCGACAACGAAGCGTCGCACCGGATCGCGATGCAGCAGATGCGCGGCGGATTTTCCAGTGAAATTGCGCGCTTGCGTGAAGAGCTGTTGAACTTTGCCTCGCTGATCGAACTTGAACTCGATTTTGCCGAAGAAGACGTCGAGTTTGCCGACCGGACGCAATTTTACGAACTTTTGAACCGGATCGAATTCGTGCTGAAACGATTGATCGACTCTTTTGCCGTGGGCAATGTGATCAAGAATGGAATTCCGGTAGCAATCGTAGGTGAACCAAACGTGGGCAAGTCGACGCTTTTGAACGCGCTTTTGAACGAGGAACGCGCCATCGTATCGGACATTGCCGGAACGACGCGCGACACGATCGAGGACGAACTGGTGATTGACGGGATCGGGTTCCGGTTTATCGATACGGCGGGCATCCGCGAGACGCAGGATGTAGTGGAAAGCATCGGCATCCGCAAGACGTTTGAGAAAATGGAACAGGCGCAGGTCGTGGTTTATCTGGTCGATGGCCGTGAGTCGATGGTCGATGGAAAAATTGACGGATTGATTACAGAATCCGGTAAAATCAAAAATCAGTTTCCGCTTAAGCCGATTGTCGTCGTGATTAATAAATCCGATCAATTATCTGACGATGACAAGTTTCAATTGACTGAAAAGCTGAATGCAATCGCGAACAATCCAACGACCAACGACCAACAACCAACGACTTTCCTCCTGCTTTCCGCCAAAGAAAAATCCGGAATAGACCAACTCAAAAACAAGCTGATTTCATTCGTAAACACCGGCGCGCTGCGCAACAACGAAACCATCGTCACCAATACGCGGCATTACGACTCGCTGCTGAAGGCGCTGGAGGAAATCCGGAAAGTGAATTACGGTTTGCAGACGAATCTGCCGTCTGACCTGATGGCGATCGACATCCGGCAGGCGCTGTATCATTTCGGTGAAATTACCGGACAGGTCACCAACGATGAGCTGTTGGGGAATATTTTTGCGAATTTCTGCATCGGCAAATAAACTCCTGCACAATAAAAAACGATTTTATACGTAACTAAATTTATAGTTATGTAACTAATCGCATAGTTACACGTCATCAATCATCAATTGAAGCGCACCAGACTGTTTTTGAGCGTTTCGAAAAAATCACTTTTATGAAATCGTATCGCAATTTATGCCTTCTATTTGCCATTGCTCTTAAAATCAATTTATTGTACTCCCAAACACCGGGCGCATTATCCGGAACTGTAAAAGATGAAAAAGGCGTTCCCGTCGGATTTGCGACCGTTTCGGTTATACGAACATCGGATGTCATCGCTGTTACTGGCGCGGTAACGGATGTCGATGGAAAATTCACCATTGCGACACCCGCTTTGGGAACCTATCGCCTTAAATTATCCGCCATTGGCTATGCGGTCATGGAAACCACGGATTTTGAAATTCCCGATACGGATTTTTCGAAAGATTTCGGCAGTCTTGTCCTGAAACCCGACGCCATCCAGCTCAAGGAACTCACCCTTGAATCATTGCGGCCTACGATTACACAACAAGCCGATAAAATGGTGGTGCGCATTGACGGGACTGCCTTAGCTGCCGGCAATACCGCATTTGGCGTATTGTCAAGAATGCCCGGTGTTCTGGTCGATCCGGAAGGTAATATCAGGCTCAACGGGCGCAACGGCGTCACGGTGATGATCGACGGAAAACTGACTTATCTCTCCGCTACAGATTTGCGCAACATGCTTGAGGCAATGCCGGCGGAAAATCTTAAAACGATTGAGATCATCACCAATCCTTCTGCCAAATTCGATGCGGAAGGCACATCGGGAATACTCAACATCAATCTTAAAAAGAATACCCGAAAAGGCGTGAATGGCAGTATTTATTCGGGATATACCTATAATTTCAAGCAGCATGCGTATAATTACGGGGGCATCGTCAATTATAAGACCGGCAATTGGAATACGTTCTTCAGTATGGACGGCGCCCAGCGCACCAATGGACGCGACGCAACCTTTACCCGTGTTTTTTTTGCACCGGAAACCACGACCTATTTCGACCAGACCGCGACGGGTAGCAATATTAATCAAGGTATGCCATCGTTGCGGGCCGGTGCCGATTACAATTTCAACGACCGGCATGAGCTCGGCGTGACGCTGGGCCTTATCCGGAATACGGGAAAAAATGATTTCATCAGCGATACCTACATCGGAAATGCGCCCGGAAATCCGCAGCAATTCATCAATGCGCGAAACTTTGGAAGAAACACGTTCAGCAATTACAAGGGTAACGTCCATTATACAATGAAAATCGATACGCTCGGAACTGCCCTGACATCGGATTTCGACCTTATCAAAATCACGAACCGCGGCGACGGGGATTTCCTGAATTACTTTACCGACCTTACAACCGGCGAGCAAACGCAGGATTTTCTTTACACGGCAACGCCAAACGATTTGAACATTTATTCGATCAAAGCCGATTTTACGCGGCCATTCGGAAAGGAAAATAAAATCGAGACCGGATTGAAGGCAAGCCGCGTCAATACCGATACGGATTCGCGCTTTTATTTCAACAACGACGGGCTTGTCCTGGATCCGTTGCGGACCAATCATTTCATTTATACCGAATATATTCTGGCTGGTTACTTTAGCTGGGATGTTCCGCTGGGCAAAAAATTTTCGCTCAAAACCGGCATCCGGGCAGAAAATACCGAAGGCACCGGAAATTCATTGACGACGGGACAGAAAACACGGCGACAATATCTCGACTTTTTCCCGACCGTTTTCCTGCAGCAAACCGTAACCGACAATTATCAGATCAATTACAGCTACAGCCGCAGGATCACACGGCCGAGTTACGGCAGCCTGAATCCGTTCCGCGCTTATCGCGATCCGTATACCTGGTGGGAAGGAAACCCGTATCTTCGTCCGCAATACACGCATTCGTTGTCGCTCGGCCAGACTTTCAAGAAAACTTATACGCTGACGTTCCATTATGATTATGATACGGACGCGATAGCCGAAATCCCGACGCTCGACACGGAAAATGCTACCACGGTCTATACGATTGGAAATCTGGACCACGGGCAAACCCTCGATGCAACCTTGCTTGCGCCCCTGAAGTTCACAAAATGGTGGGACAGCCAGAATACGGCCTCGGAATCATATACCGAATTTGAGACGGTTTCCGAAAACGGATCGCTGAAAAACAAGCAATGGACCTTTACGCTACAGTCAAACCATACGCTTAAGCTTCCGGCCAATATTAAAATGGAAGTGAACGCCTTGTACCAAAGCCCCGCCGCAAACGGCCTGTATCGCATGGCCGCAATGAGCCGCGTCGACATCGCGATAAAAAAGCCTTTCTTCAAAAAGAAACTCGACGTGACGCTCAAAGCCAACGATATTTTTAAAGGTTACCGATATCATTGGACAACCGACATCAACGGAAACGTGAACGATTTCGATCAATATTTCCGGTTCAGAAACATCGGTATATCGCTTCGGTATAATTTCAGCCAGGGCGAGAAAGTAAAGGCGGTGAACAACAACGCCATCGAGGAACTCAACCGGATATAGTCATTACATGAAAAATTATTCCTTGATCAGCTTGACCGCTCCAATCCTATCGATTTTCACCACATAACATCCTTTAGCCAATCTGCCGATATTGATCGGGTCATTGTTTTCAAGTGCGAAATCCATCACCTTCTGCCCTAGCGGATTAAATATGCTGCCTTGGATTAATCCGTCAATACCTGAAACATAGAAATGATCGTTTGCGGGATTCGGATATAATACCGGTTTTGGACTATCGTTTTGCGGCGTGTTCAGCAAACCACTGCCGATTTTAGTCAGGAACGGATAACTTTGGAAATCACCTGCATTGTGCGAAAAATCCCCGAAATTACTGTTGGCGGCCGCCATACCGCTTACGAAAATATTGCCAACCGAATCGGTGCCGATTCCGTCAACGCGGTCTTCGGATTCGCCGCCGGCCGTTTTTACCAGCTGCAATGCGCCGCTGCTGTCATATTTCAATACGATGACATCGTTGTTGCTGAAACCGTCGATACTGGTCGTGAAACCGTTGCCCCAATCAGTCGTACCACTGGCCCTGCCGCCGAAATATACGTTATCGTTTGCATCGACACTGAGAAAATTCCGGTTGCCGGGAACGGCATAACCTTCGCCGGGCACTTCGCGCATCCATTGGAAAGTTCCTGTTGCATTGAGTTTCGTTATAAAGAAATCGGTATTCAGGCTTCCGGTCGGTCCTTCCGCATGGATAGCGCCAAAATCGAACGCACCGAAAAGGTAGGAACTGAAATACACCGCATCGGGCGTCCGCGCTGCGACTTTCGGACCCGGACAAGTCACGTCTTCGACATATCGCAGCCATTGGTAAACGCCGGCCGGCGAATATTTAACGACATAAGTATTGTAACCGGTTAACGCCGGAACAGCAACGCCCGCATAGTGCGAATTGATATCGGAACAAGAACCGGCCGCATAAATATTCCCGGCATTGTCAACGCTGACCGAAGTGACGTTCCGGGTATTTTCCTGCGCAATTGTCATCAGCAGGCTGCCATCGGGCGACAATTTGGCGATATAAGAACTGATATCGGCGTTATAACCGACGTATACATTATTGGTAAGATCGGTTGCGATTGTTTCTGAAAATGCCGCAATGCCGTTTTGATCAACCGGCGGCTGGAAATACCAAAGCAAATTGCCGGCGCCGTCAAACTTCATTGTCAATGGCTGGACTTCCTGATGATTGGAAGAAAGATTCATCGTTCCGAAAGCCGCGCTTTCAAGCCATCCGGCGGAAACTATGATATTCCCCGAAGTATCGGCAACCATATCGTAAACGGTGACTTTGCCGCTGATCGTTTTCGTGAAAAGCTGTTGCCCGTTCGTGTCGTATTTGTTCAGGAACACGTTCCCGTAAATGCTGTCGTAGATAAACGGCGTGTCTTTGAAACCCGACAAATAAACATTTCCCGTGTTATCAACTGCCATCGGATAGCCGATACCTTCGGGGTTGAGTGTAAAATCGACGTTCGGTATTTCGAGCCACTGAAAGTTTTGCGAATGTACCGGAAGCGCGAAAACAAGCAGGATGCAAAGCGTAATTTTCTTCATAACTTTTGATTTTATTGCAATGACAAATTTAACGCTTATTACGTCCCGTCTATTCCGAAAACCCCGCAAATATTGGCGGAATCTACCTTTTGTCTACCTGTTTTGCTGAAATTAAGGCGGCGGCAAGCCCGGGTTTTCCACTTTTTAATCAATTCAAAATCAGTTACGTCTGAATTGTTATATTTGTAAATCACCAATCCAGTCATTATGATCAGAAAATTACTTCCCTTGCTGTTTTTGTCCTGTATGGCATTTTCGCAAAACGTCACGGTCAGCACCTCGGCCTACACTCCGGAACAATTGCTTACGGACATTGTTATCAATTCGGATTGCGGCTCGGTTTCGAACGTTGTGGCCGTCGGCAGTTGCGGCATCGGTTATTTCAATGCCAACGGGAGCAATTTCCCCTTTGCGGAAGGCATGGTCCTGCGCTGCGGAAATGCGGCGAGTACAGCCGGACCATTCAATGACGACGCGACATCGACGACTTGTTCGGGAACTACCGATGCACAACTTCATGCAGTGAGCGTTGCCAATGGCCAACCGGGATCGATCAACGACGCGACTTCGCTGAGTTTTGATTTCATTCCGCAGAAAAATATCCTGAACTTCAATTTTATTTTCGCTTCGAACGAATACGGCACATTTCAATGCACCTTCGGCGATGTTTTCGCATTCCTGCTGACCGACCAGGTTACCGGCGTAACGACGAACCTTGCCGTGATTCCCGGCACGTCGATTCCGGTGTCGGTTACGTCAATCCACAGCAGCAGCGCCAACGGCAATTGCGGATCCGCAAATCCCAGCTATTTCGGGCAATACAATGTTGGAAATCCCAATGCGGCGATCGACATGCGCGGACAAACCATTCCGATGAGTGCGTTTTCGGCAGTCGTCCCGGGACATACCTATACGCTTAAGCTCGTAATCGGCGATTATCAGGATTCTTCTTTCGATTCGGCGGTTTTTATTGAAGGTAGCAGTTTCGCAGTATCGCATCAGTGCGATGATAACTTATTACTGACGGCATTTTTGGATACCAACGGAAACACGGTCAAGGATGACGGCGAGCCGATTTTCAGCCACGGCAAATTCGCGTATCAGGTCAACGGTTCGGGCCCGGTAAGCGAAGTTTATTCGCCAGTCGGATCGGCCAGGATTTATCCGGATAACAGTACGGATACTTTCAATCTCGAGTATCATATCGATGCGACATACGCCCCATATTACGCTACTGCGACTTCGTATACCGGCATAACCCTTTCCGCGGGAAGCGGCACGAACGAATTTTTCTTCCCCATTGCCAACACAGGCACATACAACGATGTTTCGGTCAGCCTGATCCCAACGAGCCAGCCCAGGCCAGGCCAGATTTATTCAAACAGGATCGCTTACAGCAATAACGGTTTGGCTGCCGCGTCGGGCACACTGGCTTTCGAATGCGACCATCCGTGGCTGACTATCGGCAACATATCACAAGCCGGGGCCGTCAATACGCTTGATCCGGACGATTTGACCGTAATTGGTTTCTCATACGATTTTACCGATCTCCAACCCGGCGAAACGCGGTATATTGACTTGGAAATGAATGTACTGCCTTTGCCTAACGTAACCATCGGACAAGTCCTGACCAATTGGGCTAATGTCACAAATGTGGCGAATGACATCGATCCTGAA
>JBEHYS010000026.1:0-24481 GCA_048498055.1 Bacteroidota bacterium | reverse complement strand
TCATCCACCTTCGGCAGAAACATGGCGCAGAGATCGCGGATGGAAATGAATGTACTGCCTTTGCCTAACGTAACCATCGGACAAGTCCTGACCAATTGGGCTAATGTCACAAATGTGGCGAATGACATCGATCCTGAAAACAATTCGAGTACGCTGGCGCAGGAGGTGACGAATTCTTTCGATCCTAACGACAAGTCGGAATCGCATGGCGGGCAAATCGGCGTTTCGCAGTTCGGGCCTGGCGATTATCTCGATTATACGATCCGCTTTCAGAATATCGGCACGGCGCCGGCTTTTAAAGTCCGTATCGAGGATCCGCTCGATCCGAAGCTTGATGAAGCCTCGTTGATTATGGTCGATGCCAGCCACAACTATACGATGGAAAGGACAGCTTCACAGCTTACCTGGAAGTTTGACGATATTTTGCTTTTGGGACAGCAGCAAAACGAAGCGCAAAGCAAAGGTTACGTCCATTTCAGGATCAAGCCGAAAGCGGGATATACAGTCGGCGATATCATTGAGAATACCGCCGAAATCTATTTTGACGGCAATCCGGGCATTGCGACCAATACGGTAGAAACCGAGTTCGTCAACCTGCTCGGAAACCCGCAGTTCGATACCGAAAACGTGCGTATTTATCCGAACCCTGCCGATACGGCGCTTCAGGTACATACGGACCAGGCCTTGCAAAACATCCGGATTACCGATATGCTTGGTAATATCGTACTTCAAAAGAACGCGGTCGGCAATGAAGCTACACTGGATGTTTCAGCCTTTGGCGCCGGTATGTATGTGATCGAGGTCACGACGGCCGGTTATCGCAAAATCATCCGCAAACTGATGATCGATTAATAAAAAGGCTCACAATGCGCCTTTTTATTTATTGCAAAGTCAAGGTTTGAAAAGCAGCCGTGCAAGCTTTGGGTCGCGTTGGTATACGTCGTCGAAGAAACGCACGTTGCCGTTTTCGTCTGCAAGCGCTGTAAAATAAGCGATATAAACCGGAATTTTCCGTTTCAGCGGATGTTCGAGCTGTTCTCCGGAGTGCATCGCCTTGTCGATTTTTTCGGCATTCCATTTTTTGTCGTCGTCCAGCAGCAGCACGGCCAACTCTTTTGCTTTCTGGACCCGGATGCAGCCGTGGCTCAGCGCACGGTCGTCCTTTTTAAAAAGACTTTTGGCGGGCGTATCGTGCAGATAGATGTTGTTTGAGTTCGGGAACATGAATTTGACCAATCCGAGCGAATTGTCGCCGCCGGGCTTTTGCCGGTAGTGATCGCCGATTTTTTCCATCTGGTGCTTTTGGAGGTAATCCTTGTCTTTGGCGATTCCCGGTTTGATTTCTTTTTCGACGATGCTTTCGGGAATATTCCAATACGGGCTGAACACAAGATAACTCATTTTGCCGCTGAATACAACCGTTTTATTTGCCTCGTCGCCAACCACTACGTCCGATTCGAGCGCGGTTTTCCCATCGCGCACGTACCGCATCGTATACGACGGGATATTGACGGCAATATATTCCGGCGCATCGGTAATATCGGGCGAAAGCCAGCGGCAGCGCTCCATATTGACGGTGATCGTCCGGATCCGGCTGTCGATCGAGTCGGCTGTATTCCCTTGCTTTTTCAGGTCGCGGTAACGCTGTAGCCCTTTCCTCAGGTTGTAATACATCGCGATGTTTTCGTCCTCATCTTTGTTGATCTTGTCCGGATCTTTCATCAGCTGGTCAAGGTAATCGGCATAAGCCATTTTGTCGCGCGGCAAAAACCAGCCGAGCCGCTTGCTTTGCTTCGGGTCGACACCGGCATAGACTTTTTGGACGTAAAAAACATACATCGCACTGATCAGGATGTCGTTTTCAATCTTTTTTTTCTTTTCGAACGACTCCGAAATCTTATCGGAATAAGGCAACGGCACGGGAACGCCTTCGGTCTCGATCCGGCGTGCTTTGTCGTAAAGTGCTTCGGCCAAATCGTTCAGGTCGTCGCCGTCATACCAGATGTATCGGTTCCCGCGCTCGGCGTAGAGTTTTTCGAGGTCTTTTCCGTAGGGTTTGAAATCGGGGAATTTTTTAAGGAACTCATTTAATTCGGTCGCCCCGATTGGTGTGGCGGAATTGGTTTCATCTTTCTTTTTACAGGAAAACAAGGTCACGAGCAGGCACAATCCTGCCAATATTGATTTGGTGGCTTTCATAACTTTCTTTTTACCTAAAATAAAAAGAATCGGCCGAAGTCAGCCTTAAGGAAATCACAATGTTTGGAAAATAAGTTAACTTTCTTGATACAATAAAAAATCCTGGCGTGCCGGATTTCAAAATGACGGGAAAGTCTTTATTCTTCACTCGTATTGTGTTTCGGAAAATTGAAAAGCAGCGACGTGATGATCGGAATGAAGAAAATCGCGACGGTCAGCGCCGAAACCGCGATATCGGCCGTGTGGCTCGACAGGAACCGGCTAAACGGCGATTCGGGAACGAAATGCTCGAGCAGCGAAAGCGCCAGCTTGATTCCGAGGATTCCGATCACGACAAACGCGGCGGTTTCGAGAAAATCGTATTTTTCCATCAGTCGGACAAACCACTGCGCAATGAAACGCATCGCCAGAATCCCGATAAAAACACCGATGCATACCAAAATGATGTTTGGCGTAAAGGCCACTGCCGCAAATACGTTGTCGATCGAAAATGCCATGTCCATAAGTTCTACAAGGCAGACGGTCGCCCAAAAAGTTCCCAACGAACCGACGGTCAGCTTGTAAAGCCAATTGCCCTGTTTGTCGACGAAATCGTCTTCTTCGGATTCGGTCTGCCTGCCTTTCCAATAATCGTATACCAGATAAAGCAGATAAAGTCCGCCAAGCGGTTTCAGCCACCAGATCTTGATCAGAAACGCAGCAAAAATCATTGCGAATCCGCGGAAAATATAAGCGCCCCAAATGCCGTATTTCAGCGCTTTGCTCCTTTTTTCCTGTGGCAGATCCATAACCATGGTCGCCAGGACCGCAGCATTGTCGACCGAGAGCAGGCTTTCGATGATGACCAGATTTCCTATGATGGCCAGCGAAGCGCCCGGATGCGCCAATAAATCCTGCCAAAGCGTATGGACGTGGTGAAGTAATTCGTTCATGCAGTAGTTTTACCAAAAGTAGCCAATAATAAACAAATATCTTATTAAATGGTCGGCCGCAGAATTTATGATATGATAATCCGGCGCGTTGTATTGGAACGATAATTTCGAGTATTTTTGTTGTTCAAAAACAAATTATGAAGAATTACGCTTTTGCCACCGCCCTGCTTATTCTTTCCGTAAGCTGTAAAACACCGCAGCCCGCTTTCGTACCTGAAGCGCCCAAAGCCGATCCGATCGCGCACATAGACCTCAACGGAAAAATCTACTCCGCCGTCTTCCAGCAGCGCGCCGCCGAATACAAGGCGTTGTGCCAGCAATCTTTCAATATGGCGACCTGGCAGCTCGATACCGCTTTAGGGCAGAAACACGCCAAACCTTTGGCAATCGTGAGCGATATCGACGAAACGTTTCTCGACAATTCGCCATATGCCGTAACCATGTCGCAAAAAGGACAAACTTACAGTGAAGCGAGTTGGGCCGAATGGACTGCCAAAGGAAATGCTTTGCCTTTAATGGGCAGCGAGGCGTTCTACAAATATGCGGCATCGAAAGGCGTCGAAATATTTTATATCACCAATCGAAGCGCGAAGGACAAAGCCGGGACGATCGCAAACCTGAAAAAATACGATTTCCCGTTTGCAGACGACGCGCATGTCGTGGTACGCGAACAGTCTTCGAGCAAGGAACCGCGCCGGCTCAAAGTAAGCGAAACCCATGAAATTGTCTTATTGCTGGGCGACAATCTCGCCGATTTCTCGGCTGCGTTCGACAAAAAGACGGAAACCGAACGGCTCCAGGGCGTAAAGGACAATGCCGCCTTGTTCGGTAAAAAATTCATCGTTTTGCCCAATTCGGGCTACGGCGATTGGGAATCGGCAATCTTTGATTACAAATACAATTGGACGCCGGCGCAAAAAGACAGTATTTACTTGAGCAAGGTAAAGGGTTTTTAAAACCTGGTCAGTTTAAGCCTCTGAGCTTTGGTTCGAGTACAGTACGGCAAGCGTCTTTTACCGGTGAATTTTCCATTTCGTTCATCACATCGCGCGCCATATAAAATTCATTGCTTTCATACAGTAAGTCGAACTGGAATTTGAGAATGGCCAGTTTCTTGAAATCGGAAACGCTCTGGAATTTCTTACTTTCCTTGACTTTTACAATTTCCTGTATGGCTGACAATCGGTAGCCTTTGTTTTTGAGTATTGTGATTTTCTGCATCAGGTAATTGATCGCAATTTCGTTATCGATGCCGTAGGAATTTTCGAATTCCCTGAATTTATCGAACACTTCTTTGAGTGGCAGGTTGTCGACATCAAAATCCTGATAGGCTGATATGGAAGATTTGGTTCGTTCCTTTCGCTGCTTGACACCGTAATAGGATCTGCCGATGAGATATGCGAGAATGGAGGCGAAAAATCCCCATTTTAAGATTCGGGACGAGTTGTTGGCGAGAAAGTTGACGCACAAATCTGCAACGGGCACCTCATCGCATCCGACGATCGTCACGATCTGTATTGCTCCGAAAATGAAGCACAATACGCCCGGCGCCAAAATCTTCGGGACTTTTCCCGATGCCCGGTTGACATAATATGTCACCAGTACGGCAATTCCGAGGATCGGGACAAAAGTAAGACTGAAAATCCCCATTTTTTTACCGTCGGAATCCAATCGGAATACTAAAAGGATATAGGCCAGAAAAAAAGCGATTGCCACTTCCAGCGGCCAGTGCCAATCTTTATCGAAAAAGTCTGATTGTGTACCGCTGCTTCGTTCGATGATGTACTGATTGAGACGCGGAACGAAGATAAAGGCTGCAGGCAGAAGGAAATATTCGATGAGCAAATGAATCATATTCATATCATTTCAGGTATTTGTCAACGCCATGCCAAAATTTCTCTACCGATTCATTTTTGGAAAATAACTGGACGTTGGAATAAGTATCAATCGTTCTTTTTATCAGGTCTTCGTTCCTGGCCGTATAGCAGATAATGGGTACGTCCTGCGAAAGTCTGCGTATTTCGTCGAGAATGATCAGTCCGGCAAACCGTTCGGTAACGCTTTCATCGCCATAAGGCATCATGATGTCCAGCACGATACAGTCCACTTTTGTATTTTTCACATAGTTCAGCGCTTCGACGCCGTTAAAGGAATGATGATGCTTGCAATGCGGATATCGGGCTTCAAAATAAATCAGCAGTGGCTCGATATACCAGGCTTCTTCATCAATAAACAAGGCACATTTCATATTTTGGCAAATTTGATTGTAAATGTTGTTTTGTAATGGACGTGCGTAACGGTGATCGTTCCCGATAAGGCGTCGGCAATTTTTTTCACCATATACAGTCCGATGCCGCTTCCTGCAGTAGTTTTCACATGCGCATGCTTGCCTCTTTGGCGGAATTTGAAAATCGCATTGTGCTCATCCTCGTCAATGGGGTTTCCCCAGTTAATGAATTTCAAGACCAACAGGTCTTTCGTACTGGAAACACCGATCTGTATGTGTCCGTCGGAAGCCACGTTTTTCGGATCAAAATCGATTCCCCTGCTTAGCAATTCGCTGCTGTAATACGAATATTTGACGGCATTGTCGACCATGCAGTTGATGAGTTCGTTAAACAAGCCCTGATCAAAATTGATCTGGTCCAGAAAATCATCGTTATCTTCAAACACGAATATTTGCAATCCTTTCGAAGCGGCCATGTCGCGGTAAATGTGCGTGCATTTCTTAAGGTATTCAACCAGGCGATACGGCGCCACAAATTTTGCCTGTATGCCCGCGTTTTCCCATTGGAGGAATTTTTCGATGCTTTTGATCTGGCTTTTGGCAAATAACGTCTTGTTTTTCAGATAAGGAAGATATTTGTTCAGGAATTCAAATTTCCGCTCGTTGGTGTTCTTGCTGTTAAGCATTTCGATCAGGCTGATCGCAAGCTGCTCGACGGCGTTAATGGGTGCGGTTAACTGGTGGATGATAAGCTCGGTCGTTTCCAGGGTAGAAAGCCGCTGGCTCTTTTTGACATTGATTTCCTCGTCTACCAGATGTTTGATTTCATATCCGATTTTTTGAAGAACGGCATGCATGAGTTCGATGTCGCTTTTGGTAAACGACCTGTTCTTGCTGCTGACGAATGTCGCGAGGCTTCCTTCAACTTTCGGTATTTTTAGGATCACGATTTCCCTGAAGCTGAATTTATAAGTCACTTCGGACAGCATTTTTCCGCTGAAGAGCTCATTGAAATCGATCATCGCGTCAGGATAGACATTGATTTTGTTGATGTCGTCAACTTCTTTAAGTTCGAAATCGTCGAGATAGTAAAAAGTTTGCTCGTTTATTTTCGCATTGACCTTGCTGATATGGAATTTCAACTTGGTCGCCAGGATATTATTGTTGTCTTCGTGCTGCTTCTTGTCGGGCTGATAGAACAACTTCAGCAGCGTTTCATTATAATCGGCGCCCTTTACATAAAAATCACCCGATTGTCCAATCCAGTCAATGTAGGAACCCATTTGTTTCGAATGTCCCACAATTTTCGGCGGTTGGTTTTCATTGGTCTTAAGCCTGATGATCACGCCATAGCTGTTCAACACTTCCGAAAGAATGTCACATTCGTTGTTCAGCGAGGTCGGCACCAGATCGATGAGCTCGGCCCTGGCAATACTCTTATAACCTTCGAACAGGTACTGAACCTTAAAATGCAGCGACAGGATCTGCGAAAGACCGTCAAAAAACAGCTTTGAAGTAGATTTGATTTTTTTGTTTTCGACATGGTCATTTTCCGCCCCGAAAAGAATCCTTACGATTCCAAAAGTACTGTTGCCTGCGGCTAAAGGCAAACCAATGTAAATTGAGCTCGTCGAAATCTCAACGCCCAGCAGGTTTTCATAAGTTATATGGCATTTACGCATGCCGGCCTTGAGGTCGTTGACGTCCGAAACAGACGGTTCGATATTGCCTTTAAGCACAGCCCGGTACATACTGCTGGTCGGGTATTTGTCATCGATGTTATAGGTTTCCTGATGGATTTTTTCCTTTAGCCTTACATAACGCTGCTTTTCGTAGGATTTGTCATCTTCGTCCGGGCCAAGATACAGCGCCGCGATACGGTCGAATTTCTCTTTATTGACTTTTTCTGACCGGAAAGCCTTGTTGTTCTTATACTTATTATAGGTGATTTCCTTTTTCAGATTTTCGCCTAAATAGTATTTGCAATATTCAAAGACCTCGATGTTGTTAATGATCGACTTGTATTTCTGGCCGCCTTCCTTAAGCGCATCGTATTTATGGATATGGCCTCCGGTACAATTCAGCTTGTCCTCGTTCCCGGAATAGGAAAATATGGTTACAACGTTTGCATCGATCGCTTTAGCGATGACCCTGCAAATGATATCGTGCTTGAGATCTGCTGGAAATTCACTGTGGTAAATCTCTGTAATCAGATGCAATATCTCAATTTGTTTGCTTTCGTTCATAAATTGAAATTGGTCAAATTAACAATTACAATTTCTTAACATTCACTTTATCGATGGAAAGCAACATTTAATCGGTTAAATACTTCGAATTTCAAATTAATGTAAGTAAAAACTTAAAATTTTAATCAAATTTGCAAATTAAGACCGAATGGTTTATTTTTGCTTCATGTTGACAAAAGCAGAACGGACACGGCAATTCATTGTCGAACAGGCAGCGCCTATCTTCAATACGAAAGGCTATGCAGCGACCTCGATGAGCGATATCCTCCGGGCGACGGGATTGGCCAAAGGCGGCATCTACGGCAACTTTTCCAGCAAGGATGAGATTGCCATCGCGGCTTTCAATTATTCCTACGGGAAACTGATTGATGCGCTTCGGGGATTTATCGGCGAGGAACAAACGGCTTCGGGAAAACTTTTGGCCATCCTTAAATTTTATCGGAATTATACCTTGAAACCAGGCATCGAAGGCGGCTGTCCGGTGCTGAATACTGCCGTCGACGCCGACGATTCGCTGCCTTTTTTAAAGGAAAGGGCCGCGTCTGCCCTTCGCGAAATGCTGCGCTCGCTTGAAAACATCATCGGCAAAGGGATCGAATCAGGGGAATTCGCCACCCGGCTCGACATCCAAAAGGAAGCGCTTATGATTTATGGTCAGATCGAAGGTGGAATCATGATGAGCAAACTGACCGACGATCCGGAACTTCTGAACAATTTGCTTGATATTCTTAAGGAACAGATTACAACTCGTTATATACAGTAAAAAATTTTACACAAGCAAAGACCGATTGGTCTATTTTTATTCGAATTATGGAAAAGACACCTTCTTCCTGCTACAAGATCCGGTTCAGCGACTGTGACCCGTTCGGTCACCTCAACAATGCACGTTATTTGGATTATTTCCTCAATGCGCGTGAAGACCATTTGAAGGATTATTATCAATTGGAACTGAAAGAATATTACAGCCAAGGGATCAGCTGGCTGGTTGGCGCGCATGAAATCAATTACCTGAAGCCGGCAGACTATGATGAAAAGGTCTGTATCACTACTTCGCTGATCAATGTCCACGATGATATGCTGCAGGTGGAGATGTTCATGACAGACGAGAAACAATCGCACCTGAAATCAATTTTGCGGACGAAGTTTATCCCTGTGAATATCCGGACGGGTAAACGCGAAAAACATTCCGAAGCCTTTATGATATTTGCCAAAAGCATCGAAAACCCAACTGCCGGCTCACAAAGCATGCAGGAAAGACTCAAGGAATTGCTGGCAGGGCTCAAAGCGTTGGCAACAAAAAGCTAACGTCGGCAAAACGCCGGATATTTTCGTCGAAAAACGCAAAACTTTGTTTTCCAGTCAGTTTATCAGAAATCCGGGTGGTTTGTCGGAGAAATTTAGCGCTTCCGGAAAGTGTCATTACTTTTACCGTGAAAACCAAATCAAAAAGAGTTAAAATGGAAACTAATGCGGCTTTAAATGGCGGATTCTGGATGCTGACCGAGGAAATCAGCTTTGAATCCATTGAAGACAACCCCAATGTTGATGCAGGAAAGAAAGTTGTTAACCTTGATGACGAATTTTTCCCCGACACGAGTTTTTAAAAATTGTTATGCCCAAGATAAAGCCCTGCCCCGTGCGGGGTTTTTTGTTTGAATCCTGCAACACTTCATGAAAATGTTATAAGGTAATACTTTAATGATTTACGGAACTTTAAGTTTCTAAAACCAAAGTCATGAAAAAGCCTCTTTTAAATTCATTTGCGGCCCTGCTCTTTGCCGGTTGCCTGATTTCCTGCAACGGCTGCAAGGAAAACGCGAATCCGTCCAACACGCCGCCTGAAGCCAATCCGACCGACAACACTACGGGAATGGGCGAACCTGAAACCGGTACTTCGGCTTCGGCCGATGCCGCGACACCGACTGCTGCATCAACGGAAAATAATTCAAATAGCGTAAACACATCCGCAGAACGCAAACATCCCAAAGACAATAAACTTAAAGGCTACAGCGCACCTGACGGTACCGATGCCGAAAACCACGACGGCGATATGTATACCCGCAACGATACGACTCGGATGCCGTCGGGCGTACCTATAAAATAATCCTTCATTTACAAGGAATCGCTATCTTTGGGAAAACCATTTCTAATGAAAATCATCGGACATCGCGGAGCCGCCGGATTGCTTTTCGAAAATACTATTGCCAGCGTCATGAAAGCGGTCGAATTGGATGTGGATTATATCGAAGTCGATGTCTGGAAAACAGCCGACGATGAGATCATCGCATTCCACGACCACGATCTGGACCGGCTTACGGCCAACGCAACTGGACCGGTCGTCGATATGCATTATCACAGCCTGCAGCCCCGGCTCAATAATGGCGAAGCTGTTCCGCTTTTGCGGGAAATCACCGCAATAGTCAAAATGCACAACATACCCTTGATCGTAGAACTCAAAACCGAAACGGCGCTTGAATGCGCACTGGCCATTTTGGAGGATGATTTATTGCCGGGACAATTCATTATCGGTTCGTTTTATCACGACTGCATCCGGACGCTCAAACAGTACCGACCCGATATACTGACTGCGATCATGATGGAAAATGTACTCTTTGGGATAGACGATTATTTATCAGCAGTCAACCCCGATTACGTCGTCCTGTCAGTGGACACGTTCAACGACAGTTTGATAAGCACGATAAAATCCCAAAACCGGAAACTGCTGTTTTATACCGTCAACACCGACGTTGCCTTACATCGGGCGCATAAAGCCGAACCTTACGGCATCATCACGGATTTTCCGGACCGTTTCCGGTGATGTTTTGTTGATAACTTCCGTGTCGTTCGTTGAACGGAATGTCCAAAATCATAAATTTGTAGCATTGCCGGTAATTCGACCCTGCTCTGCAGTTGCCGGCAATGCCCTAACCTATCACAAATATGAACACCAAACCTACCCATTTCATTGTCGTCGACGACGACGCGATCAATAACCGCATGTGCCGGTTTTCCATTTCCAAACATTTCAGGTCAGTGCCCGTCGCCACATTTCTTGATCCCGAAAGTGCTTTGAAAGCCATTGAAAGCCAATACGCCATCGGTGAGGAAATAAAACCTACCGTATTGTTTCTCGACATTCACATGCCACAGATGAGCGGCTGGGATTTTCTCGATGTTTTTGCCGGTTTCGATCCTGCGATAAAAGACCAGTTCTCGATTTATATCCTTTCAGGATCGGCGCACCAAAGCGACCGGATCAAGGCTGCAGCCCATCCGCTCATTTCGGGATACATCAGCAAACCGCTGACGACAACCGCAATGGACCGCGTATTGAGCGCATTGCAAATGGCTGCATAAGATAAGATTTCAAGTAGAAAAGCCTGGCTGGAATAAAATCGTCATCTTTTATTGCCGAACCCTTTTACAAAACCGAGCGCTGCGATCAGGTTTCCGTCTTTGGTGACCGTTCCGTCAAAATTGCGCCCGAACGAAAACGTCAGTTTCTGGTTTTTGTAAATCGCATAATCGGCGTTGAACACCAGGCGCCAGCTCGGATCGATGTTCTGCCCGCTCACGACGCTGCGGTAAACGGCCTCAAGGCTGGCATTGAATTTTGCCTGTGACGGCGCATAAATGTAACGTACGCCCGCATCGATTGTCGAAATATCTTCAAAAGTATTTTCGGAATCGTCGAGCGCGAAGATTTTGTCGGGATTGAAAAGATAGCGGAGCAATCCCATAAACGATCCGGCTTCCTCAGTGGTATAACCGACCGTAGTCCAGACTCCGGCATTGTGCACTTTCCCTTTGCTGAAACTTTTGTTCCGGAATTCGGAACTGATGCCGCCGGCAACATCAAATGTAAAACCGACACGCGCGGTCTGGAATTCTGAGGCGATTTTTTTGATTTTTTCGTCGAGCGCATCGATTTCGGACGATTTGATTGTTGCTGCCGACAATTTATTTTCGGCATCGAGCGTTTCCAGTGTCCCGAGTTCCTCTTTTTCCGCCGCCGAAAGCACGCTCAACGCCCTAAGCTGCGCAAGCCGCATCGCTGCGTTTTTCTGCTGTAATAATTCTATCTTTTTGAGCTTAATCGCCTCGTCGAGCTTTGCGGCCTTATCCATAAGCAATGCGCCCAGCGCCTGGTTCTCGGCTGAATCATCATTTGTATCGAACCCGATAAATATGGCTTTGCGTTTCACCTGAAGCGCTTCGATTTCATCGGAAGTCGCCCCTACAAAATCATTTTTGGCCTGCCCGAGCAATTTCAGTTTCTGCTTTTGCAGTGTCCGGATATCGTTGAGCGCAGTAATGGTTTTGGTATCGTAAGTTCCGCGGCACAGCGAAAATTTGAACCCGAAACCACCGTAAACGCTTCCGCGGTCGAGTTCGGTTTCGGACGAATCGGGATTCTTGACCGCAAACGACAATACGAAAGTCTGCATGAACACGCCTTTGCCCGAGGATTTCCTGAGCCCTTCGGTCGTGATGTCGCCCAGCGAATTTTTTCGGAAAATCCAATACGGCGCAATATCTATCGCATAATTGGCCGGGATTTCCGTAAAACTGTTCGACGCCGTCTGAAGCGAAAGCATCAGCGCTGAGACATCGGTCGGTTTGTCGATGGCGCTCTGGGCAAACCCGAGCAGGCTGGATGCGGGTGAAATGGGTGCTTTGAGCAGGTCGAGATCGATGCCTTCGCCACTTTGTGCATACAGGCCGAAAGATACTGTACACAGCAGCAAAATCAGGATATTTTTCATAGTGAATTGTTTTAAGGTTTCGGAAGGAAAAATTCGATGATACAAACGTAATCCGCCGACGCGCCTTCTTCGGCTACTTTTTTGGCAAGGAAATATTTGCGCGGCATAAAACCGCCCGAAAGCCGGATTTCAATGCTGGTCATGTCGGTTTCCCTTGATGTGTCGGTGATTGTGGCGGCGATGCCGAGCCTTTTTCCAGCCAGCGCCGCGTTGCTGCCCAATGATTTCTTATCGAGGTTGCCTGCATGTTCCTTCACGAGGACCGAGCCATCGACATCGACGGTCGTGAGCGATGTCTGGCCTTTGTCGCCGATTGCGATTTCAAGGAAAATATCCTTGTCGGAGATTTTGACAAGATACAATGTGTCGAGCGTAGTCTGTTTATCCATGGTGTTTTGCTTTGGTTTAGATAAAAATCAGACATCAAGATAAAAAAAAATACGACCGTATCCACAAACAGCCGGTTTTACCGATGAACTGCATGTATTTCTGATTAATTACAAAGTCATTCAACTTATATGTTGCCGCGCAAAATTTCCTTACGACTTGCGCATATTACCAAACTTATTCTATCTTTACGCCTCATTTTCAAAAGCCTATACCCTACGATAGATGCCCGCCATTAAAGAAAAAAATCATTTTGCCGCTTGGTTTGTCAGCAAGCCTGCGATCAGCGGCCTGCTTGTTTTCCTGCTGATGCAATCCATGGTCAGCTACATCCTTTACCAGCGCTACCGGATTATCCGCGAGAACGACAAGCGCGAAATGTCGAACCTGCTCCATGTCGGATATAACAATGTCGAGCAGACGCTCAAGAATTCCTCAACCGTCGCACTTACGCTCGCGCTGACCATCAACGATGAAGGCCAGCCCGAAAATTTCGACCTGGTCGGCAGGCAATTACTCACTTCCAATCCGGGAATCGATGCGGTGCAACTCGTTCCGGGCGGCGTAATCAAATATGTCTATCCGCTTGAGGGCAATGAGGCCGCGCTCAACCTCGATATCCTCAAATCGGCCGAGAACCGGGCGCAGGCGCTTTTGGCGATCCGCAGCAAGAAAATGTATTTTGCCGGACCTTTGGCTTTGAAACAAGGCGGCATCGGTATTATCGGACGTTTGCCGGTATATCAGGATGGAAAATTCTGGGGATTTTCGGGTATCGTGATCCATATGGAAACCCTGATCAAGAACTCGGGACTGCAGAGCATCGACGATTCCAAATACTATTTCCAGTTCTCCCATAAAAACGCGCTCACGCAAAAAGAGGAATTTTTCTTTCCGGTAAAGGAAGATTTTACCCGTAAATACTATGACTACGTGACCTTTCCGGATTCGGATTGGAAGTTATACATCATCACAAAAGACGGCAACCCGATTTGGTATCAGCTCATTTCGCTGTTTGCGCTCGGGTCTTTGCTGGCGCTGCTTTTCGGTTTTTTGACCTTGCTCCTGCTGCGCAAGCCTGCCGAACTCCAACTCGAAGTGCTCAAGCAAACCCGGAAGCTGCTCAACAGCGAAGTGAAATACCGGACCATATTTGAAAAAGCGGCCATCGGGATCGCGCATGTCGATTCGAACAACCAAGGTTTCATCGACACCAACGGCCATCTCTGCCGGATGCTCGGCTATACCAGTGAAGAAATCAAGGGCGTCAATGCGATAGACATCAGCCATCCGGACGACAAACGCAAAGGCATGGAAATCACGAGCCGGCTGCTCGATGGCGACATCGACAATTTTACATTCGAAAAACGGTTTTTTTCGAAATCGGGCGACATCATATGGACCAACGTGACTATTTCGCCGCTTTGGAAAAAAGGCGAAAAACCGACGGCGCACATCGCGATCGTCGAAGACATCACGCCGAAAAAAGAAGCCGAACAGCAAATCCGCGAAACCGAAGCGCGCTTCCGGAGCCTTTTCGAGGATTCGCCCGTAGCTTTGTGGGAAGAGGATTTTTCGGCCGTCAAGAAATACCTGGCGCAATTTTCCGACCTCAATGCAGGCAATGCAAAGCAATGGCTCGCCTCGCATCCCGACGAGGTAAAAAAATGCATTTCGCTGGTGAGGATCATCGACGTCAACAACGAATGCCTGAGGCTTCACCAACCGAAAACGAAATCCGAAATCCTCGCGGCAAACCTCAATCTTTTGCTCGACGACGAATCGACTGAAGCGTTCCGGAAGCAACTTGTGGCCGTCGTTTGCGGGGAAACTTCCATTGCGATCGATACCCAGATCAAACACCTCGGCGAGGGCAATCGCGATATTCACCTGCAATGGAGCGTGATGCGCGGTTACGAGGAAACGCTCGAAAGAATCATCATTTCCACAGAAGATGTCACCGCCCAAAAAGAAGCGGGAAGGATCATCATGGAATCGCAGCAAAAGATCGAGTCGCTGGTCAATTCCATCGACGGCATTGTCTGGGAATGCAGTACCGAGCCGCCGTACAGGCTGAGCTTCATCAGCAAAAAAGTCAATGAAATCCTCGGGTTTACGCCTGAAGAATGGGCCGCCGACGATTATTTCTGGGAAAAACACATCCATCCGGAAGACAAGAAACGCTGTCTGGAATTTTTTGAAAGATCCATAACCGCAAAACCAGGCGAGGATTACGAATACCGAATGATCGACAGCAAAGGCGACATCGTCTGGTTCCGCGATTCGATGAACGTGAATTTCGAAAACGGAAAACCGGCTTCGCTGCGCGGCATCATGATCGATATCACCAAAACCAAGGAAGCGGAAAAAATCATCCTCGAATCGCAGCAGCGCATCGAGTCGCTCGTGAACACCATTGACGGTATCGTCTGGGAGTGCGACTACAATACTTACGAATTTACTTTCGTGAACAAGAAAGCCGAGGAAATTACGGGTTATCCGGTTTCGGAATGGCTGCACGACCCGACTTTCTGGGCCGAGAAAATTCATCCGGACGACCGCGAATGGGCGATCCAATTCTGCCTCGAGAATTCGCAAAACCGATCGCAGTACGATTTCGAATACAGAATGATCGCCAAAGACGGTTCAGTGCTTTGGCTGCGCGACATCGTTAACGTCGTCTATGAAAACGGTATTGCAGTGAGCCTTAAGGGAATCATGATCGACATCACCAAGAACAAGGAAGCCGAAAACGACCTCAACGCATCGCTCGAGCTGGTAAACGACCAGAAAAAAAGGCTGATGAATTTCTCCTATATCGTATCGCACAACCTGCGTTCGCATGCGGCCAACATCCAATCGATCACCAACCTGATCGGCGATGCGGATTCGGATGAGGAACGCGAGGAAATGATCGGGATGCTCCGCACGGTTTCCGGAACGCTCAACGAAACGATGGACAACCTCAACGATCTTGTGAATGTACAGGCGAACGTAGCCATTGCCATTGAACCGCTTGAATTGAGACTTTACGCCGAGAATGCGCAAAAGGCGATTTCGGACCAGATCGAAGCGAAAAGCGCCACAATCGTAAATAACATTCCCGAAAATCTTGCTGTGGATTACAATCCGGCTTATCTCGAAAGTATTTTTTTAAACCTTTTCTCGAATGCGCTGCGCTATGGACATCCGGACCGAAAACCAGTCGTTACCGCTGAATTTATAGAAGAAGACGGAATAAAAGCACTCAGGATAACCGACAACGGGATCGGGATCGATATGACGCGGCACGGCGACAAACTTTTCGGACTGTACAAAACCTTTAACGGGAATGCCGATGCGCGCGGTATCGGGCTGTTTTTGACCCGCAGTCAGATCGAGGCCATGGGCGGGAAAATCTCAGTGAAAAGCGAGCTCGGCAAAGGCACGACATTCATTATTCATTTCAAATAATTTTCAGAAAACACAAGGCGGAAACGACCAAACTTATTGCAATTTTTTCCGTGTTGAGCCGCAAATTGTAAAGCTATAACAATTTGCAAAAATTATATAATCCAAACTTTGCTAAAGTTGCGAACTTTGAATTTAAGCTGTCGGAAACGTTTTTTCCAGACTCCGGACGCCGAAATTTTCAAAGTAAACTATATGCAACTCCAAATCAAAACTACTGAAAACATTGAGGAAGTAACGGCACTCCGGACACTTTTCGAGGATTACCTGAAATGCGTCTATTGGTCGGAACAAACTCTTGGGTACGCATTTTCGGGTTTGATGGAGCACATCAGTTCCAAAGACATTTCCATGATGCTTACCGCACACCGGATGAGCACCGGAATCCATGCCGACCGTATCGAGAAAATCTTTGAAAGCATCGGGATTCCGATCGAGATGAAAAAGTTTGAGGCGATGGAAAGCCTGATCCACGAAATCGATGTCATCATTGATCAGACCACTTCAGGCGCGGTGCGGGATGCGGCGATAATCGCGTTATTGCAGCATATCATCCATTGTGAGATCGCGTCTTACGGCACGCTGAAATCGTTCGCCGTTACGCTAAAGGAAGAAAATGTGGTAAGCCTGCTGGCCAAAAGCCTTGAGGAAGAAAAAGAATTCGACCAGAAATTGTCGCTCGTCGCCGAAGCCTACATCAACGACGAAGCAGCAAATAAAGAATATTAGACATGACAAAGCCTAAGTCATTTCCGAAACAGAAACAGGATAAGCAACCAGGCAGCGAGTCCAAAATGAATCCGGAACCTGAGATTATCAGGAAAGACTACGAAGGCAGCGGAAAACTCAAAGGGAAAACCGCCTTGATTACTGGTGGAGACAGCGGAATCGGGAGAAGTGTCGCGATACATTTTGCCCGGGAAGGCGCGAACATCGCCATCGTTTATAAAAGCGAAGATGAAGACGCCGAAGCGACCAAAAAGCTGGTCGAAAAGGAAGGCGTAAAATGCCTGATCCTGAAAGGCGACCTGAAAAAAGAAACGTTCTGTAAAAATATGGTCCAAAAGACGAAGGATGAATACGGATCGCTGAATATTCTCGTGAATAACGCAGCCGTGCAGTTTCCAGAAGAGAATATGGCTGAAATCTCGACCGATAATTTGAAAAAAACCTTTGAAACCAATATTTATCCGTTCTTTTTTGCGACACAGGAAGCGCTGAAGATTTTGAAGAAAGGCGACTGCATTGTCAACACGACATCGGTCACGGCATACCGCGGTAGCGAGCATCTGCTGGATTACTCGAGCACGAAAGGCGCGATCGTCACTTTTACGAGGTCATTGTCTTCGATGCTGGTCAAAAAAGGAATCCGGGTCAATGCCGTAGCGCCCGGACCAATCTGGACGCCGCTTATTCCCGCTACGTTCAAAGCTGCAGAAGTTGCAAAATTCGGGAAAGACACGCCGATGCAACGCGCAGGCCAGCCATCGGAAGTAGCGCCGGCGTATGTGTTTCTCGCCAGCAAAGACGCGTCCTACATAACCGGACAAATCATTCACGTAAACGGCGGCGAAATGACAGGAAGTTAGATTAACACAATTATAAAAATAGAAATCATGAACAGAAATGTAGTTTTAGGGATTGCAGCGGGAGTTGTAGCCGTAGTAGCGATAGGCGTAATTGCCAAAAAAACGGGATTGCTCAATTCACTGATGGGTAAACTCAACGACATCGTCGACGACGTCGAAGACAAATTCGCCGACATGAACCTTGAAAAATTCGGGATGCACGACACGATCCCGAAAGGCGAAGATAAGAACGTGACCAAAATTGCCGGCCACGCTTAAACAAAAAAGCTGCATTGTATAATGCAGCTTTTTTTATGATGTTAGTCCATTCTTCGCTATTGGACCATAAGTTTCTTGATTGTCGCTTTTCCTGCCGATGTGATTTTTGCGAAATACATGCCCGCAGCCAAGTTGATGTTGATGCTTGTATCGTCATGGAAAGCCGAACTGTATAACTTCGCGCCGTTGATGCTGCAGATTTCGATTTGGGCATCGCCCGCGATTCCTGAAATGGTAATGAAATCTTTCGCCGGATTCGGGTAAATTCCAACATTAAGTCCCGTAAAGCCTGCCGTCCCCAAACTCGAAAACCACGTTTCGCCGGCATGACTTCCCCAAATGTAATCGGCCAGGTCCGGATAATCGATGAACGGATTGCGGTTAAACTGCCAGGTATAAATGACATTGTTGCGGTGCATCTCGAAATCGTCGCGCGGATCGGAATGGTTCCAGGCCAGCAACGACGCCAGATCACCCATGATGTGGTTTCCGGGCGTATCGGCCGGGTCGCCGTTGACAAGACTCAGCGCATTATACCGTACCGCCATATAGAAAAGCGCACGCGCGACATCACCGTGCCAGCTGCCTTGGCTTCCGGCCGGGCCGTTGTAATCGCTGCCGTAGTCGCGGTTGCTCCGGGCCGTATTTTCAGGCCCGTCTTCGGCACGGATGTGATGCGCATCGCCATGACCTGCCATGATGTCGTCGGCATTGGTCGGCAGCCAGACGTTGATACCGTCAGGCGTCGAGCTCGTACCGTCGGTATAACCGCCGCGCGATTGCGGAAAGATGTGTTCGCGGTTCCACGAGCCGACATTGCTTGCCGTAGACTGGAATTTGTACTTAGACCTTCCCTGCTCCACATACATGAGCCAGACTTGGTTGCTGTTGAGCGGATTCTGGTCGGCATCGTCGAGGATGTACTGGATATCTCCGTAATTCTGTGCGTGCACGACTGCCGGATTGGCAATGATGTCCTGGATTGCCTGTTTCAAAACCGCACCTGATTTACCTTCAAGCGAATCGTAATAGCCAACTGGTGCCGTACTGGCAACATTCCCGTAAGTCGGGTTTAGCGGCGTTCCCCAGGGCAAAGTCGTGAAATCGTTATCGATGACGCGGATTTCTACATTGTCGTTCAGGCGGTTATAACCTACAGGCAAATTCCCGAATTTAACGACTGCCAGCTCGTCGCCATCGTCGTTCGTATCGTCGGTTAAGGTTATCGCCGTGGTGAAAGTATTCGATCCGGCAGGAATCAGCACATTGAGGTTTCCCGAATAATCCGAGGCGTTGAAATTTCCGCTATTCAGCGAGAAAGTGAATGAAAGATCGCTCGCGACATTGGTTTGCGTCGTAAAAGTGATGTTGAACACATCGCCTTCATTATAAGTCGTTGCCGTAACATTAATACGGATACCGTTGTAGATAAACCCGCTGCCGTCGTTGTTTGCGCCCGGTGTCGGGGTTTTTATCTCATAAGTGCCGCCGCTTGTCCGTTGGATGGATTGCGCCGTTTGCTGTCCGTTGGCGTTTTCATCGATTTGTGACGAAACGCCGAGCAAACCCATCAGCGCGGTCGCGTCTGCATCGCTTGTATCGTAAACCAAGGCATCGATCAGGTTGGTCGTCGTGGCGATTGTGTTCATCGGGAAATCATTGGCGGAAGCCTGATACAAACCAACACCGTCCGGACCGTTCTGGATAATGCTGTTGCTGAAAATCCGGTTCGGAACCGGCGAAACCAGCGCATTTCCCACTACCGCGATCCCATTGACATCGGTCGTAAGCCCGCTGAGGTCGATCACGTAATAGCTTTTTGTTGCGGCCGACCCGGTGCCGTTGAAGAATACGAGCACGTAGCCGTTGAGCGAAAAATTGGGCGTTGCCGATTTCAGCTCGACAAATTCCATATCGTCGGTGCTCGGCGTGTCCGAATCGAGCTCGTTGATTACGACCTGGCCGTAACCTGCACAGCCGACCAGCATCAGCAGTGCATAGTAAAGATTTCTCATTTTGGGGATTTTATCGGGCAAATGTAAACATTATATCTGTAAATCTGTCGTTTACATTGTTACGGTTAATCTGTATTTAGTGTTAAATTTCTTTCGGACGTTTTTTGTTACGGAAACAAAAGCGCTACTTTTGCAAAAAATTTGAACGATGAAAAAGATTGTGGAATACAGGAAGTTGCTCGAGGTCGATAAAACCGTAGCGCTCTCGGACCTGAAAAAGATTTACCGGAATTCAATGAAGGAATGCCATCCCGACAAATTCCACGGAAATCCCGAAGGTTTGGCCGTTGCCGAGGAAAAAAGCCGCCAGGTAATCGAAGCTTATCATTTCCTGGTCAGCATCAATCCGGAAACCATCAATCACCTGCTTCCCGAATACAAAGAAACTACTGCAAACGAAACCGTTATCGATTTTACTTACGATGCGGCAAGACTGAAGATTTTTTTCTCGAACGGCAGCATTTACGAATACATCAGCGTGCCGAAAGCCGTGTATATCAAGATGATCAATGCGGATTCTCCCGGAAGGTTTGCCAAACGGCATATTTTCAATGAATTTCCGTACCGGAAGTTCAGCAACCAGGACTAAGCAAGCACAAAATCTTTCCGGTCGGTACGTTGCGGCGCCGAAGGCCAATCCATTTTCAATACTTTGCTCAGGATCGATTTAAGCCCGGAATAAGAACTCGGCTTTACGATATAATGCGACGCGCCCAATTGGTATACGGCCTCGATATTTTCCTTTTGCCTGCTGGTCGTCAGTACAATGACGTGTAAGTTTTTCAAGGCGCTGTCGTTTGACCGTATTTCGTCAAGGCATTCATAACCGTTGCGGATCGGCATATTGAGATCCAGGAAAAGCAAGTCGGGCATGGGTTTCGGATCCTGGCGCAGGATATCCATCAGTTTTTTTCCGTCGGCCGCATATGTCACTACGACGGATTTGTCAATTTCCGAAAGCGCTTCCACAAAAAGCAACTTATCGTCCTCGTCATCCTCAGCGAGGAAAATGTGTCTTGAAGTAACCGGGTTGATTTTCATGCCTGCTGGTTTTATAATTGCAAAAACAGGGTCAGGGTTCAGGAATCGACAAAGGTTATATTGGGGATATAGCGTTTGTATTATTCGATAAAAATCGAATGAAGGTCGCTGTAATCAAGTTCTAAAGTAAAGATAATTCAATAACGTTCTGAAAACAAGTATTTTGTAGTTTTTGTATTTGTATTAGCGCGTTTGCCCTTAATCCATTGGCCTGACAAAAACTGAATAGAAACCATTTTCCTACTTTTAGCGATCACGGTTTTATAATTAGTAAAGAAATTGTCTTTTAATTCATTAATTTTGCCTACCGGCAACAAACCGGAAGTTAAATCCAAAGCAGATGAAAATAGAACAAATATATACCGGGTGCATCGCGCAGGCCGCCTATTATCTGGAGAGCAACGGCGAGGCTGCGATTTTCGACCCGCTCCGCGAAGTGCAGCTGTACATCGATAAAGCAGTCAAGGACAATGCAAAAATCAAATACATTTTTGAGACGCATTTTCATGCCGATTTCGTTTCGGGCCACCTCGACCTGGCGCGGAAAACCGGCGGACGAATCGTTTACGGGCCGATGGCCGATCCTGAGTTCGAAAGCATCATCGCGGCCGATGGCGAAGAATTCAAAGTAGGGAATTATACGGTTAAAGCGATCCATACGCCCGGCCATACGCTCGAAAGCACCTGTTGGCTGCTGATTGACCAGACTGGAAAGCCACACGGCATCATTACCGGCGATACGCTGTTTATCGGCGATGTCGGCCGCCCCGATCTCGCACAGGAAATGGCGACCGACCTGACCCAGGAAAAACTCGCCGGCTTCCTGTTCGATTCGCTCCGCAATAAAATCATGCCCTTGCCCGACGATTTGATCGTTTTCCCGAGCCATGGCGCCGGAAGCGCGTGCGGCAAAAACATGAGCAAGGAAACCACCGATACATTGGGCAACCAGAAAAAAACGAATTATGCGCTCCGTGCCGATATGACCAAAGCTGAATTCATCGAAGAACTGCTTGACGGACTTGGTGCGCCTCCGGCCTATTTCCCGCAAAACGTGCTGCTGAACATCAAAGGGTACGAAAGCCTCGATTCCATCATGGAAAAAAGCCGAAAATCGTTGTCGGCTACCGAATTTGAAGCGCTCGCCAACACGACCGACGCCGTCGTGCTCGATGTGCGCCATGAAAACGAATTCGTAAAAGAACACATTCCCGGCGCGATTTTCATCGGCATCCAAGGAAATTTCGCCCCTTGGGCCGGCGCCATGCTGATGAACGTAACCCAGCCGATTTTGCTCATAACGCCCGAAGGCCGCGAAGAGGAAACGATCATGCGTTTGTCGCGCGTCGGTTTCGACCATGTGCTCGGATATTTGAATGGCGGTATGATTGCTTGGAAACAAGCTGGTTTTGAGACCGACAGCATCGAATCGGTTTCGCCCGAAGTTTTTGCCGGGATGCTTTCGGCGGATCAAAAACCAATCGTCGATGCGAGAAAGGCCGGTGAATTTGAGGCCGAACATGTCGAGAATGCAATCAACATTCCGCTGGACACAATCAATTCGCATCTTGACAAAGTTCCAAAAGAGGAAACTTTTTTCCTGCATTGCCTCGGCGGATATCGTTCGGTTATTATGGCCTCGGTACTGAAATCCAGGGGTTTCCACAATCTGATCAATGTTGAAAAAGGCATTAACGGCATCCGGAATACCAATGTTCGGCTGAGCCAATTTGCCTGCCGGTCAAACACTTAAAATTAAGTTAAAATCGGCTTAAGACTGTTATTTTGGATACTTTTGCACACGATTCAAAAACCAAAAGCCGAAAACGAAAATTTAATCAAACATCCTCCAAAATAATGAAGAAATTACTCTTATTGCTGGCCGTATGCACGGTTTTATTTTCCTGCCAGAAGGAAAAATACGAACTGACCGGTTACGTCAAAGGCATTGCCGACGGAAAAAAAGTCAAACTTGAAAAACAGCAGGAAAGCCTGGGAATCAGTTTTGCGGTTGACAGCACAAGCGTCAAGGGCGGCAAATTCAGCTTTGAGGGCAATATCACCGAACCTGCAATTTACGAGGTTTCGGTAGAAGGCGTAAAGGCCAAATCGTATGTGATTCTCGAAAACGGCAACATCCGGCTAGACATCAATAAGGACAGTATTTTCCTGAACAAAATTTCGGGAACTTACAACAATGACGAACTTACCAAGTTCAACGCCGCCGGAGTAGCAATACAGAAAAAAATCAGGGCTTTCAAGGAAGCAAACGGCCTGGCGATGCAGCAGGCGATGAAAACCAAGGATACGGCAACGATCAGCCGTCTGAGGGGCGAGTTCAAAAAATTGATGGATGAAGTTAATGCCAGTGGTGAAAATTATTTAAAAACACATCCCAAATCGTTCGTATCGGCTTTACTTCTTGAGAATTATGTCGGGTCGCCGATGGCCGACGCAAAAAAGATGCAGGGTTATTACGACAATCTCGACCAGACACTGAAAGATACCAAAGTCGGAAAAAAAATCGCCAAGGCATTGGCTGACCTTAAAACCGTGACCGTCGGGAAAAGGGCGCCGGATTTCAGCGCGCCGGACGTAAACGGGAAAAGCGTGTCGCTCAACGCATCGATCGGAAGAATCACGATCATCGATTTCTGGGCTTCATGGTGCGAACCGTGCCGCAGGGAAATGCCGAACATGGTGGCTTTATATAACGAATTCCATTCGAAAGGCGTAAACATCATCGGTGTTTCACTCGACAAAACCGCCGACAAATGGAAAGAAGCAATCGCAAAAGACGGCTTGATATGGACACAGGTTTCAAACCTGAAAGAATGGAAAGACCCGATTGCGGAAATGTACGGTGTTCAATCGATCCCTGCGACGTTTGTCCTGAACCAATACGGGGTCATCGTCGCGAAGGATCTTACCGGGGCAGAACTGAAGGCGAAAATAGCCGAAATGCTTGCACCCAAACCTCCGCAAATGCCGCTTCAAATGATGCAGCCCAAGCCAAAACAGCCGAAATAAAAACAGAATCTCCTTCGGGAGATTTTTTATTGGGTTCAGTTTCAAACCTTAAGCAAAATCTTAAAATTTATCGTTGTTTTTTATTGGGAACATTCCAAACACTTTCTATATTTGCACGCGAAAGGCAATCGCATTTCGGGGAGATACTCAAGCGGCCAACGAGGGCAGACTGTAAATCTGCTGGGAGACCTTCGCAGGTTCGAATCCTGCTCTCCCCACAAAAAACTTAAAACCAAAATAACAAGCTCGCTTGATTATTTTGGTTTTTGTTTTTTGTGTAAATTCCCTTCAGGATCACGAAGCGCAGCGAAGTAATCCTGAAAGGGAATTTGTATAGTTAA
>JBEHYS010000025.1:0-37782 GCA_048498055.1 Bacteroidota bacterium | reverse complement strand
CTGGATCGCTCCAAAAGTGCTGTCAATCCAATATGTCTATGAACTTGTATTCCCTTTCATTCCTTCGCTTGTCTCTCAAAGCGGGTGCAAAAGTACAACAGTATTTTACTTATGCAAGGAAAAAAATCAAAAACTTTTATTAATTTTTTCTAACCCTTGATTATCAGCAAAAAAACAAATGAACTTTTTTGTCTGCCGAAATTTCTTTCAAAACAGGACGGCAAATATAGAAACCTTTCTTTATTTGGACAAAACTTTTTAAAGATTTTTTTGGGTTTTAAGCTAGAATAATGACAACTGGCAATCCGGCTTCCAGACACCTGAATCGGCCTTGAAGCGAAATCCGGCAAAGTCAGAAAACTGCCGTGTTGCCGCATCAAACTTACGCACAACGAAACCTTCCGCCGTAAAACGAATGTCGGGATTTCTGTCGTCAAAAAGCCTCGCAGCGGTTTCAATCTGGGCTGCATCGAGAAGCCTGCCGATCGAAATATGTGCGCCCGATGAGAATTTTACCCCGAAAATCTTGCGGTGCAGCGGAAAAGATCTCTTGAAATTCCGCAACAAAATCCTGAAATACGATTTCGACACATCGTCGGGCGCCGCAAAACAGGTCGAATGGAATGAATAAATCCTGGGAAAATACACATCCTGCTTTGGCACGCTAAGGCAAAATTGCTTGATGTATTCTGCGATGATCGCCAATTCGGCAGGACTGGCAAGAAACTCGCAGATGGTGACGTGCGCCCGCGAATTCCGGCTGTGGTACCAACCGATTTTGCCCGCGAGTTCGTCATTCATTTTTTCGACGCGTGCCATTTGTTGAGCCGCCGGATAAACAACGACCGAATACAATTCTTTCTGCATGATTTTTTTGACGATAACGGGCGTATGCTTCGGTTATTTCGGGTTGTTGAAAACTTTCGCGTGAAGGATGGAAGCGACAGCCCGCAGCGCAGCGAGGACTACAGCGGACAGCCTGACGGCGTTGCGGAACATGCGGTTTGCCAAGCTGCCGATAACGCCGGCACGCCCAAAAACAAATCGCGACACCAATTTGTATGTCGTTTCCCAATCGATTATATTTGCCGCTCAAATTTATGACGATGATCAAGATTACGCTGCCCGACGGCTCGGTTAAGGAATTTTCAAACGGCGCAACCCCGATGGATGTTGCCCTCAGTATCAGTGAAGGACTGGCTCGAAACGTAATTTCAGCCGCATTCAACGGCACGACCGTAGAAACCTCGACGCCTTTAACCACCGACGGCTCGCTTGTTTTATACACCTGGAACGACAGCGAAGGCAAAAAAGCCTTCTGGCACTCGACCTCACACGTGTTGGCGCAGGCGATCCTGGAACAATTTCCCGGTGCGAAACTGACGATCGGCCCGGCAATCGAAAACGGATTTTATTACGACGTCGATTTTGGCGACAGCCCGATTTCCGAAAAGGATTTCAAGGCCATCGAAGACCGTATCCTTGAAATTTCTCGCGAAAAACACGAGTTCAAAATGCGTTCTTCGAGCAAGGCCGACGCATTGGCGTTCTACAAAAAAGACAACAACCCGTATAAAGTCGAGCTGATCGAAAACCTTGAAGACGGAACAATCACATTCTGCGACCACGCGACCTTCACCGATTTGTGCCGCGGCGGCCACATTCCGAACACCGGGCTGATCAAGGCCGTAAAAATCATGAGCGTTGCAGGCGCTTACTGGCGTGGCGATGAGAAGAACAAGCAACTTACAAGAATTTACGGAATCTCGTTCCCGAAACAAAAGGACCTGACCGATTACCTCGAACTGCTCGAGGAAGCCAAACGCCGCGACCACCGGAAATTAGGGAAAGAACTCGAACTTTTTACATTCTCGCAGAAAGTCGGGCAAGGCCTGCCGTTGTGGCTTCCGAAAGGTGCCGCACTGCGCGACAGACTTGAGCAATTCCTCAAAAAAGCGCAGAAAAAAGCCGGTTACGAACAGGTTGTGACGCCGCACATCGGGCAAAAGGAATTGTATGTCACTTCGGGGCATTACGCAAAATACGGCGCGGATTCTTTCCAGCCGATCCATACGCCGGCCGAAGGCGAAGAGTTTTTGCTCAAGCCGATGAATTGTCCGCACCACTGCGAAATTTACAACAACAAACCGTGGTCTTATAAAGATTTGCCGAAACGCTATGCCGAATTCGGGACCGTTTACCGTTACGAGCAATCGGGCGAATTGCACGGTTTGACCCGTGTCCGCGGATTTACCCAGGACGACGCGCATATTTTCTGTACGCCGGACCAGCTGGATGCCGAATTCAAAAAAGTGATCGATCTCGTGTTGTACGTTTTCGGCTCGCTCGGATTCGAGAACTTTACGGCACAGATTTCACTCCGCGACCGGGAAAACCGCGATAAATACATCGGTTCCGACGAAAATTGGGAAAAAGCCGAAAACGCGATCATCAATGCCGCGAGAGACAAAGGACTCAATACCGTTACCGAATACGGTGAAGCCGCGTTCTACGGCCCGAAACTCGATTTCATGGTCAAGGATGCGCTTGGCCGCCAATGGCAATTGGGTACGATCCAGGTCGATTACAATTTGCCGGAGCGCTTTGAGCTTACGTATAAAGGTTCGGACAACGAACTCCACCGCCCGGTAATGATTCACCGTGCGCCGTTCGGTTCGATGGAACGGTTTATCGCGATTTTACTGGAACATACCGCAGGAAATTTCCCAATTTGGCTCATGCCGGAGCAGGCTATAATCTTGTCGTTGAGCGAGAAATATGAAAATTATGCGAAAAAAGTTTTGGAATTGCTGGAAAATCACGAAATTCGCGCCCTAATTGACAATCGCAACGAGACCATCGGCAAGAAAATCCGAGACGCGGAAACGCAGAAATATCCGTTTATGCTGATCGTCGGCGAGGAAGAAGAGAAAAACGGGACAATTTCCGTCCGCCGTCACGGTCAGGAAGGAAAAGGCAATGTGACCGTGTCGATCGAGCAGTTCGCCGCGATGGTCAATGAAGAAATCAATAAGACATTAAAGACATTTAACGTATAACTTTTAAAAATTTTTAGTCATAGCAATACGGAATAACAGTAGGTATCAACCTAGGGTAGAAAAAAAAGATGCGCATCGCATCAACCAACACATCCGCAATACGCCTGAAGTCAGGTTAGTTGGCGATGGCATCGAGCCGGCAGTTTATAAGATTGCCGATGCGCTCCGGATGGCCGACGAACAGGAACTTGATTTGGTGGAAATTTCCCCGAACGCCCAGCCGCCGGTCTGCAAAATCATGGATTACAAGAAATTCGTGTACGAGCAGAAAAAGCGCGACAAGGTTCTCAAGGCGAAATCGACCCAGGTAACCATCAAGGAAATCCGTTTCGGGCCGCAAACCGACGAGCATGACTACGAATTTAAAAGAAAAAATGCTGAGAAATTCCTCAAGGAAGGATCAAAGCTTAAAGCTTTCGTATTCTTTAAAGGACGTTCGATCATTTATAAGGAACAAGGACAAATCCTATTGCTGAGACTGGCCCAGGATTTAGAGGAATTCGGAAAAGTGGAGGCTTTGCCGGTATTGGAAGGAAAGCGAATGATCATGTTCATCGCGCCGAAGAAAAAGAAGTAAGTAGTAAATTAAATAAACTTAGGAAAAATGCCTAAAATGAAAACCAAATCCAGCGCCAAGAAACGCTTTAAAGTTACGGGCTCTGGTAAAATCAAAAGGAAACACGCCTTCAAAAGCCACATCCTGACCAAGAAATCAAAGAAACGCAAGTTGGCTTTGACGCATGCGACGCTCGTTCATCCGACGGATGAGAAAAGCATCAAACAACAATTGAGGATTATATAATTAGTCGATGGTCGATGGTCTATAGTCGGTGGAAAGTTCAAAGAAACAATCCAGCGACCAGCGACCACAGACCAACGACCTAAATCCTTTAGGTTAAAATTATTCAATAACCTTGGAGTACGGCCGATAAGTTCCTTCGATTAAATTCAGGACGCCTGCTACAAAAAAAATTAAAATTATGCCAAGATCAGTAAATTCAGTTGCCAAAAGGGCACGCAGAAAAAAGATAATGAAGCAAGCCAAAGGTTTCTTTGGCCGACGTAAAAACGTTTGGACGGTTGCCAAAAACGCAGTAGAGAAAGCAATGCTTTACGCCTACCGCGACAGAAAGCAGAATAAGAGAAACTTCCGCGCACTGTGGATCCAGCGTATCAACGCAGGAGCACGTTTGGAAGGAATGTCTTACTCGCAGTTCATGGGATTGGTGAAAAAGCAAGGAATCGAACTCAACCGCAAGGTTTTGGCCGACCTCGCAATGAACCACCCGGAAGCTTTCAAAGCGATCGTCAAAAAAGTAAAATAAACGTCAAACAATTTACTTACTTACTTATTAGGAAACCCGTTTCGAAAGAGCGGGTTTTTTATTTTTCGGGCGTGCCACCGCCTCCGCTGCGCTCCGGCGCTGCCGCGCTGTCGGCTTTATCTTTTGCGGCTCCGCGCTGCGCTACGCCGCAAAAGGATGCCGCCTCCATCGCTCACGCAGCCTTCAATTCGCCCGGAAATCCTATCTTTGTTTCATGTACCAAAACCTGATTGACCATATCGCGAAATTCGTCACACTCGACGCGCAGGAAACCGAAATCCTGGTGTCGAGCCTCGAATTCCGCCGCGTCAAAAAGAAAGAAAACCTGCTCGAAGCCGGGCAAGTCTGCCGTTACCAGTATTTCGTGGCCAAAGGGCTGTGCCGCAATTTCATCATCAACGACAAAGGCAACGAGCAAACCACGCAATTCGCGATCGAAAACTGGTGGACGAGCGATTACCTGAGTTTCCATAATCAAAGCCCATCCGGTTTTTATATCCAGGCCATCGAAAACTCCGAGATCATCGCCATCGAACGAAATGTGCTCGAAAACCTGCTTCACCGCATCCCGAAACTTGAGCGCTATTTCCGGCTCTGCCTTCAGAAATCCTTCGGCGCGTCGCAGATCCGGATCAAATATCTTTTTACCCAAAGCGCCGAGGAACGCTACCATTTTTTCAACGACCATTTTCCCGAATTTGTCCGGCGTATCCCGCAATACATGCTTGCCTCCTACCTCGATTTTTCAGCCGAATTCCTGAGCAAAATCCGCGCGGGTAAAACTTGATTTCATTTCTTGAACTACTTCAAGTTTTTTGTGTTTGGCATTGCGGAACTTTGCCTCAATAATCTTAAACATTTAAAAATGGACACAAGAACCAACATTGCAAAAGTTGCCCCTGACGCTTACAACGCCCTGCTCGGGCTGGAAAAATACATGGCCACGACCTCGCTGACGCCATTGCAGAAAGAGCTCATCAAAATCCGCGCGTCGCAAATCAACGGTTGCGCGTTTTGTATCAATATGCATACGGCCGACGCCCGCAAGCTCGGCGAGACCGAAAAGCGGATCTATCTCTTGAACGCCTGGCACGAAGCCGATTTTTATACTGATGAAGAAAAAGCCATCCTCGCGCTGACCGAAGAAGTCACGCTGATCGCCAATCACGTTTCCGACGCGACTTACGCCAATGCAGCCCGATATTTCGACGACAAACAAATCGCCGAAATCATCATGGCCGTCATCACGATCAACGCCTGGAACCGTTTCGCGATTGCTACCGGATTGCGCGCTTCTTGATTTCTGTAGTTACCTACCGCACTTTGCTGTCATTGAAACCTCGAAGGTTTTATTGCGCTGTGCTCCATACAGTTCGGCTGCGCCTCGGGTTGAAAACCTTCGAGGTTTTTAGCAAGTCGCTAACGCATTACAACAAAAAGACCCGGCAATTTTCTACCGGGTTTCTCTTTTAAAGGAACATGCCGCCCGAAGCCTCGATCCGTTGCGCCGTGACCCAACGCGCCGCATCCGAGCACAGAAACGCGACCACGCCGCCCACGTCGTCCGGCTGTCCGACACGGCCCAATGCCGTAATCGATTTAATGTAATCTTCAGCACCCGGATTCGACAGCGCGTTCTTCGTAAAATCGGTTTGCATGATGCCCGGCGCAACGACGTTGACCGTAATTTTCCGCGACCCGAGCTCTTTGGCCAGATATCGCGTCAGGACTTCGACCGCGCCTTTCATCGCCGCATAGGCCGAGTAGCCCGGTGTCGCAAAACGCGCCAGCCCGGAAGAAATGTTGATGATCCGGCCGCCGTCTTCCAAAAACGGTAAGGCTTTCTGCGTAAGGAAATAGACACCCTTAAAATGCGTCTGCATTAAATTGTCGAAATCCTCCTCAGTCGTTTCAACAAACGACTTATGTACGCCGATCCCGGCATTGTTGACCAAAAAATCGAACGTATCGCGGTTCCAGTTTTTCCTGAGCGAGGTTTTTACCTTGCCGAAAAAATCGGGAAACGATGCAACCTGCGTCACATCGAGCGGCAGGGCGAAGGCTTTGCGGCCAAGTTTCATGATTTCGGCGACTACGGAATCAGCCTCAGTTTGATTGCTGCGATACGTGACAATGATATCGGTTCCGGACTGCGCCAACTGCAGCGCCATATTTTTTCCGAGCCCGCGGTTTGCGCCGGTCACCAGGGCAATTTTGTTTGTTGTTTCCATCGGTTAATTTTTATGATGCAAAATTACGACGGCGATACAGGATGATTATGGTGACAGCTTCAGTTTAAATGGTGAGAGTTTCCGCTTTTCCGGATTTTTCGGCCAGCGCCGTTTCGCGGTATTGCTTCGGCGTCATGCCCGAAAACCGCTTGAAGAATTTCGTAAAGTTCGACGGATCGTAAGTGAGCAGCGCTGCAATCTGTGCGATCGACATCGTGTTTTCGGCCAGCATGGTTTTGGAGATGTCCATAAGTTTTTCCTCAAAGAAGTAACACGGCGCCTTGCCGGTCGTGAGCTTGATCGTATTGCTCAAATGGGTCGGATGGATATGCATGAGCCCGGCAATGTCGCGGATTTCGTGCATTTCGGTGACGCGGCCTTCGGTGATATCGCGCAAATGCCTGTCGATCTCCGCGAGGAAGCCGGCCGTAATCTCGTGCTGTCTTGCAAATATCTTTTTGGGCAGATTGGCCATAGTTCAAAAATAAGCGATTAATCGGAACGGCCCTAGCAATAGCGCCGGAATTTAAAAAGTCAACCCGATGCGTTGTAACCAATTGCAGCCTAGCGTGACTAACTGGCAATCATCATCAAAAAATCAACATGCACATACAAAACCTGCAGTCCGTATCTATGGCTGCATTGGCGGAAGCCTTCAATAGCGCCTTTTCGGATTATCTCGTTCCGGTTCGGCTTTCCGAAAACGACCTTCGTTCCAAATTACTGTCGGAAAATACCAATCCCGAGCTCTCGGCAGGCGCGTTTCTCGACGGCAGGCTCGTCGGGTTCATCCTGATCGGCATCGATAAAGTCGGAGACAAAGTCGTGGCCTATAATGGCGGCACGGGCGTCATTCCCGAATGCCGCGGCCAGAACCTGACGGGTAAAATGTACCGCTTCCTGTTTCCGCTCCTTGAGAAGAAAGGCATCGTGACGCACCAGCTTGAAGTCATCACCGAAAATGTGAAAGCGATCCCGGTCTATGAAAAAATCGGCTTCCAGGTGAAACGCGTGGTCAGCTGTTTTCGCGGAAAAGTCATCGCGCCGCGCGGTATTGCACCGGTTGAGATCAAATCGATCGATTTCCCCGACCAATCCCAGGTGCGGCTGTTCTGCGATTTCAATCCCACGTATCAAAACATGTGGAGCTGTATCCTGCGAACCAAGGAAATGCATCGGTTTCTCGGCGCTTTTGAAGGTGAAAAACTTATCGGCTACCTGATTTTTGCCGAAGATGTCGCTAAAGTCAAGCAATTTGGCGTGGCCGCGGCATTCCGGAAGAAAGGCGTCGGGCGGCAGCTGTTTTACGAATTGCAGTGCATTGCCGGCAATAAGATCGTATCGCTGAACAACGTCGACCATGCGCACGATGCGACTATTGGCTTCCTAAAGGAAATCGGGCTCGAAATGACCGTTCAGCAATATGAAATGACTTACCGCTACGACGATTAGTTGAAGACTTTCTCGTTTTGTCCGTCGAAACTCGCGAAAACCATTGTCGGGTGCGAATCCTGATGGAAGACATTTCCTTTGCCGTCAATGCCGATCGCGCCGGCAAACCCGTCGAAAGGCTTCAGTTCGCTGAACGTTTTTGCGAATGCTTCGGCAATCGGAAACCCGTCGGTAACGCGCGTCACGATTTTGGCCGCTACGGCGCCGCTGACGATGTCCTCGCCTACGCCGGTCAGGCTGACGCCGCAATATTCATTCGCATAATTTCCGGCTACCGTAGCCGAATCTGAAATGCGTCCCGGCATCTCGAATCCTTTACCGCCGGTAGAGGTTGCGGCAGCGAGTTTTCCGTCGGCATCGAGCGCGACACAGCCAACGGTTCCGGATCCGGTTGATTTGAGCTTATCCTGGTATTCTTTCCTGCGCTGCGGGATTTCGGTCGAGAATTTTTCAAAGCCGTTTTTTCGCGCAAATGCGATCGCACCTTCCCCGCCGAGGACTTTGTCGTCATAATCGGCCAGTTTTTCGGCAACCTTGATCGGGTTTTTGACCTCCTCGATATTGATGACGCCGCTGAATTTTCCGGTCGATCCGTCGATCATCGAGGCGCTCATCCGGATTTTTCCGTCGCTTTGGATCTGCGAACCGGTTCCGGCGTTGAAAAGCGCATCGTCTTCGAGCAGCGATACGGCATAAACTACGGTTTCGATTGCAGAATGTGTCTTCAGGAATTCATGCGCGGCTTTGGCAATCCGCAGCAGCGCCTGCTGTTTTGCCGTTTTGGTTTCGTGGCTTTGCGAGGATTCGGAGAAAAATCCTCCGTGGATAATGACTTTCATCAGACGGTTTTTTCGGAATCGATATCTTCCTGGGTAAACGACAGGTTTTCGGCGTATTGCGACGATTTGATTGTCATTTTAAAGGTTTTGAGATCGAACGTATCGTTGATGCTCATTACGTGCGTCACCAGATGATTGATCGAAATCGGTTGGCCGAGTTCGACCTGCGTCAGGTTCGTGTCCTTGATTTCGCGGCCGTCAACCAAAATGACAAGCCCGGAACCGATGGCTTCCATCTCGGAATTGTCCTTGATCAAAAGTCCCGTATCTTCCCCAAGCCCGATGCCGAGCGTCCGCGGGTTGCCGACAACGGCCTGGAACAACCGCCCGATGCGACCGCGCTGTACGAAATGCGTATCAATGACCACGCCGTCGATCATGCCCAATCCGCTGGTAATTTTCACCTCGCCTTTCAAAAGCGCCTCCGAGCTGCTGCCCTGATAGATCATGTTGTTTGAAGCCGCGGCAGCGCCGGCCGAAGTGCCCGCATAGATGAAATCCTCGTTGTGGTATTTGTCGAGCAGGATGTCGTGGAAAGCCGTGCCGCCCAGGATCGAGGTCAGCCTGAGCTGGTCGCCGCCGGTAAACATGACCACATCGGCTTCGCGCAATCGTTGCAAAAGCGCCGGATCGGATGCCATTTCGCGCTTGTCGAGGTACATCACATCGACGTTTTCAGCTCCGAGATAATGCAATGCCTTGACGTATTCGGGCCCGATTTCCTTTGGGATTTTTGAGGCTGTGGTAATCACTTCAATCCGCGAATTTTCCTTGTGTTTCGATTCGAGAAGGATGCGCTTGAGGATTCCGGTTTCAAAAAAATTGAGGTTGTTGGCGACGTTTTTGTCGAGGTCTGTTTCGGTGAAACTTCCCTTATCGACCGCACCGCCTATGATGATTAGTTTTCCTTTTATTTTCATCCGGTAAAAATAACAAAAAGATAATTAAACCGATTTTAAGCTTTGCATTTTTCGATATACTGCTTCGTTAAAAAAAGATTCGCCACTTAATCGCGCATTAAATTTTGTTTACTAACTTAAAAAATATATTTTAGTGAATTGTATGCAGTTCTTTAACTGATTTGGTGAAATTCCCTTACTAATTTTCGCCATTTGGTTAGTACATAAAAATTGCTGCTTTTAAAAATTTGTACGTCAATACATTACCAAAACGAATTCCCTTTTTTATGAAAATACTTAAAATTCAGGTGCTGAAAGGGCCGAATATCTGGAGCATCCAACGAAAAAAACTGATCCAGATGCGGCTGGACCTCGAAGAAATGGAACAATTCCCGACCGATAAAATCGACGGTTTCCGCCAGCGCATCGAAGCTTTGATTCCGTCATTGGTCGAGCACCGCTGTTCCGAAGGTGTGGAAGGCGGTTTCTTTATCCGCGTCGAACGCGGCACCTGGATGGGCCATGTCATCGAACACATTGCACTCGAAATTCAGACGCTGGCCGGTATGGACACCGGTTTCGGGCGGACGCGCGAGACACAGACATCGGGCATTTACAATGTTGTTTTCAGTTATCTTGAAGAAAACGTAGGCGTTTTTGCCGCCGAATCGGCCGTCCGGATTGCCGAGGCGCTGATTGCCGGAACCGATTACGATCTGGACGCCGACATTCAGGAAATGCGAAGAATCCGGGAGCGCGTAAGGCTCGGGCCGAGTACCGGAAGCATCGTCGAGGAAGCCGTTGCGCGCGACATCCCGTGGATTCGATTGGGAAGCAATTCACTGGTACAACTCGGATACGGCATCAACCAGGTGCGTTTCCAGGCGACGATCACCAACAAGACCAGCCACATTGCGGTAGATATTGCCTGCAATAAAGAAGAAACCAAGCGAATGCTCGAAATGGCGTCGATTCCCGTAGCCAGCGGAAGCATATGCGTCGATGAGGAAGACCTTGAGAATACCATCAAGAAAATCGGTTATCCGATCGTATTGAAACCGCTCGACGGCAACCACGGCAAAGGTGCGTCGATCAACGTGACCAACTGGGAAGATGCCGTAGCAGGACTCGCATTTGCGAAAAATTACAGCCGACGCGTGATCGTTGAGAAATTCATTACCGGATTTGATTTCCGCGTGCTGATCATCAACAACACCCTCGTTGCGGCAGCCAAACGAGTTCCTGCACACGTGGTCGGAAACGGAACCGATACGATCCAACAATTGATCGAAACGACCAACCTCGACCCGAGGCGCGGTTACGGACATGAAAACGTGCTGACCGAAATAACGGTTGACCGCGACACGACCGATTTGCTCGAAAAACTGAACTACACGTTGGAAACCGTGCCGAAAAACGGCGAAACGGTTTACCTGAAATCGACGGCGAACCTTTCCACGGGCGGCACTTCGGTAGACGTGACCGACATGATGCACCCGGAAAACATTTTCCTTTGCGAACGGATTTCCCGCGTGATCGGGCTCGACATCTGCGGGGTCGACATCATGGCCGAAAACCTGACGCAGCCGCTCAAGGAAAACGGCGGCGTGATCCTCGAAGTCAATGCGGCGCCCGGCTTCCGGATGCATTTGGCGCCATCCGAAGGTTTGCCGAGAAATGTGGCTTCGCCGGTCATCGATATGCTGTATCCGCCGGGAAAACCGAGCCGCATCCCAATTATTGCGGTCACTGGAACCAACGGAAAAACAACCACGACAAGATTATTGGCACATATCGTCAAAAACAATGGCTATAAAGTCGGGTTCACGACTTCGGACGGGATTTACGTCCAGAACCACATGATGGAAAAAGGCGACACGACCGGGCCGCTCAGCGCCGAATACATATTGAAGGATCCGACCGTCGAGTTTGCGGTGCTCGAAACCGCGCGCGGCGGAATTCTGCGTTCGGGATTGGGCTTTAGCCGCTGCGACATCGGCATTATAACGAATATCCAGGAAGATCATCTCGGGCTTGGCGACATCCACACGCTCGACGATTTGGCCCGCGTCAAAAGTACGGTTGTGGAAAGCGTCAAGAAAGACGGTTGGGCGATCCTGAATGCCGAAGATCCGCAATGTGTGAAAATCGGAAAAAGCCTGCATTGCAAAGTCGCGTACTTTAGCATGGATGAAGAGAATGCGCTGATCAAACAGCAATCGAAGGAAGGAAAAATCGTTGCGGTTTATGAAAACGGCTTCATTACGATCAAAAAAGGCGAATGGAAAATCCGGGTCGAAAGGGCTACGCACGTGCCGCTGACCATGGACGGCAAAGCGCGCTTCATGATTGCAAACACATTGGCCGCAACGCTGGCCGCCTACATTTACGGATTCCAGACCGAAGCAATCAGCTTGTCGCTGCGTACGTTCATTCCGGGCGCCGCACAAACGCCGGGCCGTATGAACATCTTCACTTTCAAGCGCTTTAAGGTGCTGATCGATTTCGCGCACAACCCGGCCGGTTACCGCGGAATCGAGGAATTCCTGAAATCGGTGGATGCCAACAAAAAAATCGGGATCATTGCGGGCGTGGGCGATCGTCGGGACGAAGACATCCGCGAATGCGCGAAGATTGCCGGACGGATGTTCGACCACATCATCATCCGGCAGGAAAAACATTTGCGCGGACGTACCGAGGAAGAAATCAATAACCTGATCCTTGAAGGTATCGCCCAATCCGACCGGAACGTGACGCACGAAATCATCACCAAGGAAACCGATGCGATCAAGCACGCGATGAACAGCGCCGAAGAAGGCACTTTCATTACGGCGCTCAGCGATGTCGTTGACAATGCGATCGATATCGTCCAGCAATACCTCGACAAGGAAAACGAAACCGGAGCGATCTGAACCGGAAACGAATGAAACTGAAAAGGATGTCGTCTAAACTCAAAAGAGGATGTCCTTTATTTTTAGCATGCGAAATCTACTGTTTTTTTGTTTGCTGTATCTGTTAAGCTGGTCAAACGGTTTTGCCCAGTCCGATTCGGTGCGCCGTATCGATTCGCTTTCGCAGGTACTGAAAAAACCGCTGTCCGACAAGGATAAGGTAAAAACGCTGATGGCAATTACAGAAGCCTGCTACGGATCGGCGCCGTCAAAGTCAAAGAAATTTGCGGATGAGGCGAAGAAGCTCTCCGAAGCGATCGGCTATCTGGACGGAATGGCCAATTCCTACGGCTGGCTGGCTTTTCTTTTCGAACAGGAAGGCCGGATCAATGAAGCGCTCGTTTATTACAACCAAGCGCTGGCGATTTCTAAAAAAACGGGAAACAAAAAAGATCAGGGTACAATCCTGAACAATATCGCCGCGATATACAAAGACCAGGGCAAAATTATCGAGGCGCTGAATTACAACCAGCAAAGCCTGGAACTTGCCAAAGAATCCGGCAACCGGAACGGCATTTCATCGACATACAACAACATCGGGCTGATTTACGCGAGCCAGGGAAAAATTTCCGAAGCGCTCGATTACTATTCCCGTTCCCTGAAAATCGAGGAAGAACAGCACAATACCGACGGAATTTCGACCGCACTGGGCAACATCGCGATGGTTTACAAAGACCAGCACGAATACGGCAAAGCGAAGGAATACCTGCTCCGGGCGCTGAAAATCAATACTGAAAGCAACGACAAATACGCCACGGGTTATACTTATAATACGCTGGGAACGTTGTATGCCGATCGCGGCGACCAGCTCCGGGCGCTCGATTATTTCAACAAAGCATTGGCCGTGCGCCGCGAAATCGACGACAAGCAAGGCATAGCTTACAGCCTGAAGAATGTCGGCAACAGCTATATGAAACTTGGGAATATCGCCGGAGCAGAAACGGAAAGCCTGGAGCATTTCGGGAAACTCGGCGACAAGCTCGGGCTGACGCTGGTCAATAATTTGCTCGGAGAAACGATGCGCGCCAAAGGAATGGCAGCGGCCGCAGAAAATTACTTTGGCAAGTCGCTGCAACTGGCGCAACAGCTCGGCTATCCGATGAACATCAGCGATGCGGCCAAAAACCTGCAACAACTTTATCGCGAAAAAAACCGGTGGAAAGATGCGCTGGCTATGAACGACATCTACATCCAAATGCGCGACAGCATCCAAAATATGAACAACCGGACCGCTGCGATCCGCACTCAATTCAAGTATGATTACGAGAAAAAGGAACGCGAACAAAAAATCGCACAGGCTAAACTGCTTGCCGAAGAACAGCGCAGACAAAACATCCAGTATGCGCTGATATCGCTCGGAATATTGGTTTTCATTGTATTGTTCCTGCTGGTCAGCCACATGATCATCGCAACCCCGAAAATCATCCGGTTCTTCGGCGTCATCACGCTGTTGGTCGTTTTCGAGTTCATCAACCTGCTGATTCATCCGTTCCTGGGCAAAATGACGCACCATTCGGCATTTCTGATGCTCCTTGCGATGGTTTGCCTCGCATCGCTGCTCGTCCCGATGCACCACAAGATCGAGAAATGGGCTACCACGACGCTGATCGAAAAAAACAAGCGGATCCGGCTCGCCAGCGCCAAAAAGACGCTTGAAGAACTGGAAAACGATACGCCGGTTTCGGAAGAAGACAATCTCGTGACGTAAATCCCGGAATGTAACAAAGGATAATGTTGGCCGACCTATGCCTGTTTTCATAATCCTTTTTTTAAATTTGCGTACCACAAAAAATCACATCATGACTAAAAAACTCCTGCTGGCGTTAAGCCTGTTCATTTCGCTGAACGCTTTCAGCCAGAAAACCATTTCGCTCGAAGACGCAGTAATGCAGCAAAACCGGGCTTTCCGTGCCGACAAGCTACTGAATTTCCAATGGATTCCAAATACGACCAAGTATGTTTATTTCGGCGATTCGGGAAGAAAGCTCATGACAGCTTCAGTTGCAAACGCGACCGCGACCGAACTCGTTTCGTTATCCGACCTGAATAAAGCGCTCGGTTCCGATTTCAAGTCGTTTTTCGGGATCGACTGGAAGGATTCGAATACTTTTCTACTCAATGACGGACAGAAATTCTACGAGTTCAACATCGCGTCAAAAACCGGGAAAATGGTTTCGCAATTGCCTGAAAACGCAGAGAACGCTGAGTATGACAATGCGAAGGAAAACATCGCCTTTACCGAAAAGAACAATCTTTATATCTTAAATAAAAGCAAGCAAAAAATTGCGGTTACCGCCGAAACAAATGAAGCGATCGTTTCCGGACAGTTTTTCGCGCGCAATGAATTCGGGATTTCCAAAGGCACGTTTTGGTCGCCGAACGCGAATTTCCTGGCATTCTACCAGAAAGACCAGACCGAAGTCGCCGATTATCCGATTCTCGACATCACGACTACGCCGGGTTCGCTGGTCAGCATCAAATACCCGATGATCGGGCAGAAAAGCGAAAAACCGCACGTGGGAATCTACAATCTCGCAACACAAAAAACGGTTTTCATCTCGCCGCGCGGCAATACCGACGATTACCTGACCAATCTGGCCTGGACGCCGGACGAAAAATACCTGATCATCGCCGAACTCAACCGCGGCCAGAACGATATGCATCTGAATGTTTACGACGCCAATACCGGAGCGTTCGTGCGTACGATTGTCGAGGAAAAATCGAATGCCTGGGTCGAGCCGCTGCACGGCGCGTATTTCCCGTCCGCTAAATCGGATAATTTTGTCTGGACCAGCGAAAAGGACGGATTCTACAACTTCTACTACTACTCGATCGACGGCAAGCTGATCAGGCAACTGACGCAAAACAAGTTCGTCGCCAAAGACATCATCGCAGCAAATCCTGCCGGAACCGAGATTTATTTCAATGCGACCGGCCCGAACCCGATGAACATGCTTGTTTACAAAGTTGACCTCAAAGGCAAGCAAACACTGATCACTAAAAACGAAGGCCAGCATTTCGTGGCGGTCAGCACCGATGCGAATTACATTTTCGACGAATATTCGAACCATACGACACCGTCGAAATCGCTGCTGCTCGACAAAAACCTGAAAACGACGACGCTGCTCGAAAGCGCTAACAAATACAACGGTTACACGCTCGGCACGTCCGAGATCAAGACAATCAAGGCCGCCGACGGTACGACCGATCTTTATACGCGCCTGATCAAGCCGAGCAACTTCGACCCGAACAAAAAATATCCGGTCCTGGTTTATGTTTACGGCGGGCCGCATGCGCAATTGGTCACCAATTCGTTCCTCGACGGCGCCAATTTGTGGATGTACTGGATGGCAGAACAAGGTTACCTGGTATTCACGGTCGATAACCGAGGCTCGGAAAACCGGGGCGTAGCGTTCGAAAGCCTGATCCACGGAAGGCTCGGCGTAAACGAGATCGACGACCAGATGAAAGGCGTCGAATACCTGAAATCGCTGCCGTTTGTTGACGGAAACAGGCTTGCACTGCACGGCTGGAGTTTCGGCGGGTTCATGACCGTTTCGACGATGCTCCGCAAACCCGACGTATTTAAAGTTGCCGTAGCCGGCGGTCCGGTCACCGACTGGAAATATTACGAAGTCATGTACGGCGAACGTTATATGGATACGCCTGCCGAAAATCCGAAAGGCTTCGACGAGGCGAGCACTTTGAATTACGTAAAAAACCTCAAAGGGAAACTACTTTTGATCCACGGTACAAGCGACGACGTCGTGGTCATGCAGAACAACCTGATGCTGATCAAGGACTTTGTCGAGGCCGGCAAACAAGTCGATTTCTTCGCCTACCCGATGCACAAGCACAACGTGATCGGCAAAGACCGTGTGCATTTGATGCAGAAGGTTTTGGATTACGTCATTGAGAACAACAAGTAATTAATAGTGAATAATTAATAATTGGCGCCTTTCGGGGCGCTTTTTTTTGGAGCTTTATCCGGCTGTCCGCTTTATCTTTTGCTCCGCTGCGCTTTACAAAAGGATGCCGCTGCCATCCGGGCTAGGGTTCGCGGTAAAAAAAAAGCCGATCGTTCCCGACCGGCTTTCATTATTAACTATTAATTATTAATTGTCATCGCTTGACCATTCGCAGCGTTTCCACCTGATCGCCCTGTGAAACGATGACGTTGTATATGCCGCTGCCCGTGATGCCCGACCCCAATGTCATTTCGTCTCTCTTTGCTTTGGCTTCATATTTTTTGTCTTCGACCAACCGGCCGAGCATGTCGTAGATTTTCACGGAAATAACAGACTGGCTTGCCGTATCGACGCTTAAGCTGAATTCCTGGCTGAACGGATTCGGATAAGCCGTCACAGCGAAAGCAGCTTCCACAGTTTCGGCATCAGCCATTTTGAACAACTCACCGTTATCAGTATTTACAGCAGTTCCGGCGGTCGTTACCGTACATTCCGGGCCGAACGGCAAGTAAATTCCGTCGGTGTTCTTTACCGCGACTTGGATGCTGTAAGTCGTGCCGGGTATATAATCAGATACGCTGTTAAACGAAAAGCTTCGCGTCGCCGATTCGATGACCTGCCACGAGCCGGTGTTCCAGTTCATGACCGAAAATTGGTAACCTTTTGCAAACGGTACAATGTCGGCATAGACGTAATCGCTTTTGTGCTCGATTACGCTTCCGCACTGCGATTGCCTTACCGAAGTAAAAGCCGTCGGCGTATTGACATAGCACGGCAAACCGAATTCGCTCCAGGTATTCGCGCGTTTCAAGGCAACTTCGATGCGGTATTGCGCCGCATAACGGAAAAACGGCATACTGCTCAGCATCAGGTTGCGCAAAACACAATCCTTTTCCTGGGTTTCGCCGGTCGCCATATCGGTAACGCGAAAACGGTAAGCCTGTGCATTTTTGACCAGATTAGCATAAACGTAGCTGTTCGCGTTTGCCAGCATTCCGCCGCACTGCTCGTCGGAAACGTGCGCAATATTCAGCGGCGCCGGAACGGTAACCCGGACCGGGATACGAACACCTTCGCAACCCGAAGCATCGGCTTGTGAAACCCAGTAAGTCGTCGTACCCGAAACCGTCGTGGAAGGCGTCGGCGCGGTAAACGATGCGACATCGCCGGTCTGGAGCGTATACCATTTGAGGGTTTGGCCGTTTCCGGTAAGCGTCGCAGTCAATGGCGTTGCTGTCATACCATAAGTCGGATAATTGACATCGGAAACAATCGGCGTCGAATTCGGCATCGAAGCGCCGGGCGAAGTAATACTCAGGGTGGCCGACAATTCGATCCAGCCGCTGCCGGAAGTCGCGATCAGCTTGACATCGTTCACCGGAAGATAATCGGTAAGATCATACGTGTACGATCCGGAAAGTCCGGTTGCCACGTCGGTTCCGTTGACCTGAAGCGTATAACCGACCGCCCAGCCGGCCCAGTTGAAACCGTTGATGTCGATTGAAGCCGTAGTCTGGCAACTGGTGAAATTTGTCAGTTCGTCGGTCGTGCCCGCCCAGGCATTTCCGCCGACGATTTTGGAGTAAACATGTGTATGGTCCTGGCCATACGTTCCGATCTGGAATAATAAGAACATCAATAGATAACAGTAATTCTGTCTCATAGGGATTAAGTTTAAATGAATAATAAATTTGGGGCCGCAAACGTATTCAAAAAAACGTGTTATAGGACGAGAGCCAGAATTTTAACAATTTCAGGAAAGAATTCCTGAATGGAATTCAATAAATTAATTATGTTAATCGGGGAAATCGGTTTCGCTCATTTTATAATATCCTATAGATTCGGAAACTTTTTTTACAAAATCGGATGAATTCCGTAAAAATGAATTTGAATCGCAGATTTGGATTTTCACTCCACCACTTTCCAATTTATTCAGAATTAACTTATTAAGAACGAAAAAGCCAACCGTTTCCGATTGGCTTTGCTGTATGATTACAGGCTTTTTAAGTCTTTTGTTTTTTCTTCCGCGCTGCCGGAAACAAAACGTTGTTCAAAATCAGGCGATAGCCGGGCGAATTCGGGTGCAGGTCCAAAACCGTCGGCGAATCGCCAACGCGGTGCTGGTAATCTTCGGGGTCGTGCCCGCCGAAAAACGTGAAAAAACCTTTGCCTTTCTGTCCGTGGATGTAGCGCGCTTCGCCGTTGAGCTGATTTTCGCCCAAAACGAGCACGTTCGATTTGATCAGTTCGCGGTCGAAAGCAGTCGTCTGGCCCATAAAACCTTTGACAAGCTGTGTATGGTTCTGGCAGAGCATGCTCGGGATGACGTCCCATTTCGCGGAATATTCCATCAAGGTGAAATAATCCTTTTCCATCGGGATCTGACGTTTTTCGGTCATGTCGATATCGGAAAACTCGTAGCGCTCGGGCCTGCGTTCCAGCGTAAAATCCTTAAAGGCAAACGTTTTAGAATAATCGATCCGCGTCTGGTAATTCGCATCGCTGCCGTCGCCGTCAAACATCGGTTCGCAGATGTCGACGCCTTCGGCCGAAAGCGCAATGTCGAAACTATCGGTCGCCGAGCACATCGCGAACATGAATCCGCCGCCGATCACGAAGTCGCGGATCTTTTTCGCGACGGCAAGTTTTTCCTCGGAAACTTTAGTATAACCGAGTTCAGTCGCGAGCGCTTCTGCCTCTTTCTTTTGCTGGATGTACCACGGCGCATTTCGGTAAGCTCCGAAAAATTTTCCGTACTGTCCGGTAAAATCCTCATGGTGCAAATGCAGCCAATCGTACAACAGCAATTGGTCGCTGAGCACTTCCTTGTCGTAAACGGGCGTAAACGGGATTTCCGCATAGGTCAAAACCAAGGTAACGGCATCGTCCCAGGGCTGCTTGCCCGGCGGCGTATAAACGGCGATTTTCGGCGCTTTTTCCAATACGACGGTTTCCATATTTTGCGACGGGCTCGAAATTTCGTCGAGGATCGCCTGCTCTTCGCTATCGGAAAGCACTTCGAAACTGACCCCGCGGATCTGGCATTCCTTACGGATTTCCGGCGCATCCGGAAGCAGGAACGAGCCGCCGCGGTAATTGAGCAGCCAGCTGGCCTTGTAGTGTTTGTCGAGAGCCCAATAGGTAATTCCGTAGGCCTTGAGGTGATTGGTCTGCGTGGTTTCGTCCATCGGCAAAAGGATGAACGATGCTTTCGCCGAAAAGGCAAAAAGGATAAACAGTGCGAAAAGAGATTTTTTTAATGGCATCTTATTTCGGATTCCGATCTTCATTTTACGATAATGCCGCGTTAGCGATAGAGCCAGGCACCGCGTGCGGGCGATAGCGCGGCCGAAGGCAACGCCCAAATCTAAACCCGTTCAAAGATAACGGAAAAACAAGCACCAAAATGTTGAACGTTATGTTAATTATTGCGCGCGCTTCGGATTGGTATGCTTAAATTTAGTAAGCAAATCCAACCAGAACCATCATGAAGCGTCTTTTCACGAAACAGTCTTTCAAAAACGGCCTCGGGCTGCTCAAGGACACTTACCGCGGTTTTGCGGATGACAAAGCACTGAAATTAAGCGCATCGCTGTCGTACTATACCGTATTTTCGCTCGGGCCGCTGCTGTTGCTGCTGATTTCGCTCGTCGGGTTTTTTCTCGGCAAGGAAGCGATCCAGGGGCAATTGTTCGCCGAGATCAACGGGCTTGTCGGTAACAAGGCGGCATTGCAGATCCAGGACATTATTCAACATTTAGAGCTCTCAGGGAAAACGACTTCGGCGGTCATTATCGGGATCGTGACGCTGATTGTAGGCGCGACTTCGGTTTTTGGGGAAATCCAGGATTCGATCAACATCATCTGGCGCGTCAAGGCCAAACCGAAACGCGGCTGGGTCAAACTGCTCAAAGACCGGCTGCTTTCGTCTTCGCTGATTATCGGGCTGGGTTTCCTGCTGATCGTATCGCTGATCATCAACGGTGCGCTGCAGGCTTTGAACGACTGGCTCAGGGGCTATTTTCCGGATGTCACGGTGCTTATCTTCAATATATTGAACATCATCATCAGTTTTGCCGTGATCACGTTGCTTTTCGGGGTTATTTTTAAAGTATTGCCCGATGTCAAAATCCATTGGAAAGACGTTCGGGTCGGCGCTTTTTTTACTGCGTGCCAGTTTATGCTCGGCCGGTTCCTGATCGGAATTTACATCGAAAAAGCCGGAACCGAATCGACTTACGGCGCGGCCGGATCGCTGATCATCATTCTCGTTTGGGTTTATTATACGGCTGCAATTCTTTACTTCGGCGCCGAATTCACGCGGGTTTACGCCGATCATATCGGGCTGAAGATCGAGCCCGCCGATTATGCGGTTTATGTCGAGCAGACCGAGCGGGAAATGGATAAGAAGAATATTCCTTTGGGTGAAAAAAAAAGTTCACGATAGACTGAATTTCTACTTTGCCTCGTCGCAAAGTAGCAAAAGACCGGAGCGGCCATGAAATTTAGCTAAAATCTTTCACGATGCGCGAAAGGAAAAGAACTCGCTTCGCTCAGACAGCTTTTCCTTTTTACCGCGCAATAGTTCAAGATTTTTTACGCTAATTTCACGAATGCCGCACTATTTGGAAGTTTATACTTTATTTCCGGCTTGCTGATGCAGTGCCGGAAATCCGAAACTGAACATTTGAAAATCATTCGGCTTTGCATTATAGTTCAGGTCATGGTTGGAATCAAATCAATAACGTAAAAAACAACGAAGCCAAAAAGCGGCAGAATGCCCGGAGTCGAACGCGCAGCGTGAGCGGCTTGGCATTCGGAGCGTTTGGCAAGGTAGTTTTTGAGGCTTGATTTGTAGCCTTGAATTTTTGGTTCTTTTGTTTCAAGACAAAAGAACTGGTTTTTGCTTCTTTTTGGCATCAAAAAGAAGTAGCCCGGATAAAGCGAAATCCTTTTGCGTCTTGCAAGACGTAAAAGATTGTAGCAGATAGCCGGATTAGCTCCTAAAATCAAAAAGGAACATCATCGTCGTCATTGGAACGACTGTTCAAATTACTTCCGAACGCATCATTCGGCGACGGCAGGTTCTTGGTCAAAAACGGGTTGTCTTCGTGGTTCATTTTAGACGGCAGGTCGTCGTAGTTCCCACCGTAATCGTCGAGGTTGTCGAATTTCCCGAGGTTTCCGATGAATTTCAGCCGGATGTTTTCGAGCGAGCCGTTCCGGTGCTTGGCGATGATGAACTCGGCCTGGCCTTCGGTCGGCGAATGCTCGTCGTCGTCCCATTCGTCGATTTTGTAGTATTCCGGACGATAGATGAACGACACGATATCGGCGTCCTGCTCGATCGCTCCCGATTCCCGAAGGTCGGACAACAGCGGTCTTTTGCTCGAACCGCGCGTTTCGACGGCACGCGAGAGCTGCGAGAGCGCAATGACCGGAACGCTCAATTCCTTGGCCAAAGCCTTTAAGTTTCTTGAAATCGTCGAGATTTCCTGTTCGCGGTTTCCGCCGCCTTTGCCGCTCGTTCCGCCTGCTGTCATCAGCTGGAGGTAATCGACGATGATGAGCTTGATGCCGTGCTGCGAGGCCAATCGGCGCGATTTTGCCCGAAGGTCGAAAATCGAAAGCGACGGCGTATCGTCGATATATAAAGGCGCTTTTTCAAGATCTTTTACTTTGATCGAAAGCTGTTCCCATTCGTGTTTTTCGAGTTTTCCGGTACGGAGTTTTTCGGATGACAATCCGGTTTCGGACGAAATCAGACGCGTGATCAATTGCACAGACGACATTTCCAAAGAGAACAACGCCACCGGATGCCCGAAATCGATCGCGATGTTCCGCGCCATCGACAATACGAATGCGGTTTTACCCATACCCGGACGCGCCGCAATGATCACCAGATCGCTCGGCTGCCAGCCCGATGTGACTTTATCAAGCTTTTCAAAACCGGTCGCGATTCCGGAAAGTCCTTCCTTGTTGGCAATTTCCTCAATGCGCTTTTTGGCCTGGATCACGAGGCTTTGCGCGGTTTCGGAGCTTCTCTTGATGTTGCCCTGCGTGACTTCGTAAAGCTTCGATTCGGCTTTGTCGAGAAGATCGAACACGTCGGTCGATTCGTCGTACGATTCCTCGATAATTTCGGAAGAAATCTTGATCAGGCTGCGCTGGATGTATTTCTGCAAAATGATCCTGGAGTGGAATTCGATATGCGCCGACGACGAAATTTTCTGCGTCAGCTGGATCAGGTAGAAATCGCCGCCCGAAAGCTCGAGTTTGCCGTCTTTTTTGAGCTGGGCCGAAACGGTTAACAAATCGATGGGTTGCGAATCTGTGAATAACTGGAAAATCGCCTCGAAAATGTACTTGTGCGCCTCTTTGTAAAATGCGTCGGGCTGCAGGATATCGATGACCTCGTCCACGCCTTTCTTGTCGATCATCATCGCACCCAGAACGGCTTCCTCGAGGTCCAGAACCTGCGGCGGCAGCTTGCCTTTCTCGAGGTTGATGATTGTGGTTTTATCGACTTTTAAAGGGTTGATGCTTCTGAAGTTTTCCATGGAGCGAAAATAGGCTAAAATTAAAAATGTTGCCGCCGGAGTTATAACGGATAACGTGTTTATAACTTCTGAAATTTTGTTGATAAGCAAAAAAAAATCCGAAACCACAGGGCCTCGGATTCAGTATTAAATTGTAGGATTTTACTCCTTGAATTCGCCCATCTTACTGTATTTATCCATCCTTTCGGCAATCAGTTTCTCTGTTGATAAACTCTTGAGCTCGCCAAAGGCTTTCAGGATGTATTGCTCAGTCGATTTAAAAGCCGTATCGCGATCGTAATGCGCGCCGCCAAGCGGCTCGGGAATCACGTCGTCTACGAGTTTCTGGCGCTTCATGTCTTCGGAAGTCAGCTTCAGCGCTTCGGCCGCCTGCTCTTTGTAATCCCAGCTTTTCCAAAGGATCGACGAGCAGGATTCGGGAGAAATCACCGAATACCAAGTGTTTTCCAACATGAATACGCGATCGCCGACGCCGATTCCCAGCGCGCCGCCCGATGCACCTTCGCCAACTATTACGGCGATGATCGGGGTTTTGAGCCGGATCATTTCGAAAATATTCCGTGCGATTGCTTCGCCCTGGCCACGTTCTTCGGCTTCGAGCCCCGGATATGCGCCCGGCGTATCGATGAAGCTCACGACCGGAATTCCGAACTTTTCGGCCATTTTCATGAGCCGCAGCGCTTTTCTGTAGCCTTCAGGATTTGCCATCCCGAAGTTGCGGATCTGCCTTGTCTTGGTATTATATCCTTTTTGCTGGCCGATGATCATGAACGACTGCCCGCCGATCTTGCCGAGTCCGCCGATCATCGCTTTGTCGTCCTTGAAATTCCGGTCGCCGAACAGTTCGAGGAACGAATCGCCGCAAAGCGCTTTGACGTAATCCATCGTATACGGGCGGTTCGGGTGGCGCGACAGCTGGACGCGTTGCCAGGCAGTCAGGTTTTTATATATTTTCTTTTTGGTTTCTTCGAGTTTTTTTTCGATCTGCTTGCAGGTGTTCGTCACATCCACATTCGATTCCTGCCCGATGATCTGGCATTTATCGAGTTGGTCTTCAAGTTCTTTGATGGGCAGCTCAAAATCTAAGTATTCCATAAGGTCTTTATGTTTTGCTGAGTTCGAAAGGCAAAGATAAATCAATTGAATTAATAATTAATAGTTAATAATTAATAATTGGCTTCGCTCAATTCGGCCTCGGGTGGGCGTTGCGTGAAGCGCCGGGCTGTCCGCGCTACACGGTAGCTTGCTTCACCCGAGCCTGAAAGGCGAACAGACCGAAGGTAATCCCTAACGCAAACTTGTAGTAATGGCAAGAGCGCGTTAGCGATTGAAGCAACGTGCCGCGCACGGCGGAAAGCGCGGGCCGAAGGCAACGCCGGAAAAAAAATGAAAAAAAATTTGGCTATACATAATTTTCTTATGTATGTTTGCGTTACCTAATAAACTTATGTATTATGATTTATTCATCGGAACTAATCAAAGGAACGCTCAAAACCATCGTGCTCAAGCAGCTTGAAAGCAACAAACGCATGTACGGCTACGAGATTACGCAAAAAGTCAGGGAACTGACCGCCGACAAAATCCAGATCACCGAAGGCGCGCTCTACCCTACTTTGCATGCACTCGAAGCCGACGGCCTGGTCACGACCGAAACCCAGTACATTGGCAAACGCGTCCGGAAATATTACAGCCTGAGCCCGGAAGGAAAATCGATGATCGACCGTAAGATTTCGGAATTGGCGGAATTTATGGAGACGATGAAGTTTTTATTGGATATCAAGCCTCAAGGAATATGAGAAGTCGCTGGTCGTTGGTCTTTGGTTGCTGGATTGATTTTCCGGCTTCGAAAATATCTGCTACCGCAACCTATACCTGAAAGACAAAAAATATAGAGTAATGTCGCGGCTTGACAAATCGCCCAACGACCAACGACCAACGACCAAAAACCAAATGTACCAACTCACCGACCAACAAATAAACTTCATCAGCAATGACATCCGGACGCGGGGAATTGCAATGGTCAGCCTGCAGCACGACCTGTTGGACCATATTTGTTGCGTTGTTGAACAGGAGCTCGAGGAAGATGGAGACTTCGGGCGCTTCTACGAATCGGTGATTTCCCGGTTTTACAAATCGGAACTCCGCGAAATAGAAGAAGAAACCATCACATTATTAACCAACAAACATTATTACACCATGAAAAAAATAATGATTACCAGCGGCGGCCTGTCGGTCGTCCTGTTGAGCGCAGGCATCATTCTGAAATTCCTGCATCTGCCCGGCGCGGCCGTATTGATCGTAACAGGAATCTTTTTCCTGAGCTTTGTATTTCTACCGTTGATGTTTACCCTCAAGATCAAGGAAAAACAGGAAAAGAGCAATCGCGCCATTGCGGTGTTCGGCGGGATTTCGGCGATGCTGATCTCGCTCGGCATTTTATTCAAACTTATGCATTGGCCCGGCGCCAACGTGATGTGCACGCTGGCTTTGCTGATCATGATCTTCGTGTTCATCCCGGTTTATTTCTTTGCCGGGATCCGCAATCCGGTGACCAAAGTCAATACGATGGTATCGAGCATTATGATGTTTACCGGCTGCATTCTGATTTTGACACTGGTCCGCGCGCCGCATGCGACCCGGAAAGAATACATCCAGCAAACGCGCGATTTTGTCACGAGTAACGAAACGGTCAAAAACGAGAAAAAGCTTGCCGACGCAATCACCGAAAAAGACCCGCAATCGGACGCGATCTACAGTCAATGCGAAGCCCTCAAAACCTTTTTGCTCCAAAGCGAAACCGGGCTGGCTACGCTCGACCGCGATTTCGAAAATCGCGAAGCGCTGATCGGCGACAGCTGGGCCGGCGATTTTTTCAGCCATTCGCCCGGAGAAATGAAAAAGCTCGACGAACTGAAAGCGGCGATCGAGCGGTACAATCAGTCAGATGGCACTGCATTCCGGAAAGTGGACACGGACGCAATCAACCTTGACCAGCGCGTACAGTCGGCTTTGCTCGCCCTGAACCAGATCCAGTTAACGGTGTTGCAAAACCGGCGCGGGCTTGTTGCGATGCAGTAATTTCGATTCATAGGTATCTTTTCGCAATCGGCCATGAAAGTTGTCGCAATCGTACCTCGAAGTGGTACTTTTGTTTCCGAAATTTGTCTCATAACAAATCAACAATAATATGAGAAAAGTAATTGTTTTGTCGATGCTGTCGCTCGATGGCGTCATTCAGGCGCCGGGCGGAAAACAGGAAGATCCGTCAGGCGGTTTTGAATACGGCGGCTGGACGGCTCCGTATTCGGACGAGGATTTCAACCGTGCCATGCAAAAAGAGCTGCAGCCAACAGATTATCTTTTGGGCCGGAAAACTTTCGAGATCTGGGAGAATTATTGGCCCAGCCACGGCGATTTCTGGCCTGCGATCAACTCGGGCATGAAATACGTGTTGTCTGGAACGCGCGAAAATTCCGATTGGGAAAACTCCGTATTCGTCAAAAATCTTGAAGACATCAAAAAGCTTAAGGAATCAAACGGCGCCGACATCCAGGTTTGGGGAAGCAGCGAACTCATCCATCTGCTGCTGGAAAACGATCTCGTGGACGAACTCCGGCTTAAAATTTATCCGCTGACGCTGGGCAAAGGGAAAAAGCTGTTTGACGACAATGCGAATCCATCGGCCTTTACTTTAACCGACAGCACGGTGACGACAAAAGGCGTAATTTTGGCCAATTATACGCGGAGCGGAAAAGTAACGACCGGAAACATCGAGGTTTAAAAGTAATTCCGGATTTCAATCAATCGCATTGGAATCCGGATTTTCTTTATCGGATTCCGAAAAATAATGCTTGATCACGCCGTTGGCAATGACAGTCAGTAAAATGACCGCCGATCCGATGTAAAACGGCAGGCTCATTTTTTCGTCTTCGCCGATGATGAAATATGCCAGGATAATGCCGTAAACCGGTTCGAGATTCGTCGTGAGCATAACGGTATAAGGCGTGAGTTTTCTCATCACGTTGACCGACGCCGTAAACGCATAAGCCGTACAGACCGACGCGAGCAAAGCGATCAGCAGCCAATCATTGCCAGAAAGCCGGAAAAATTCTGCCGAAAAAGCGCCGTCATACAAAAGATAGCCTGAAATCAGGGCAAATCCGGCGAAAAACTCGTACACCGAAATCACGACCGGATCGTATTGTTTGACCAGTTTCCCATTGAAAAGCGTAAACAGCACGCCCACGAATACCGAAAAAAGCGCGCATAAAATGCCGTTGAGGTAATGCACCTCGACCTGCATGATCGTGAACAATCCGGCAATGATGACCAATCCGAAAAGCACTTCATACCACAGCATTCTGCGTTTGTAGAACAGCGGTTCGAGGATCGCTGCGAAAAACGCGCCCATCGAAAACATCGCGAGCGTTACCGATACATTGGAAATCTTGATGGCCTTGAAGAAAAACAGCCAGTGGATCGCAATCAGAAAACCGACGAGGATCAGTTTTCCCGCGGCTTTGGCAGGCAAGCGCAGTTTTCGTTTGGCGACAATTGCAAACAGCAGCAGGAAAGTACCGGCAAACAGCATTCGGTACCAGACCAGCGATGCATCGCCGATCGAAATCAAATCGCCCAATACGGCCGTAAATCCCCAGATGAAAACGATCAAGTGAAGATTGAGATAGCTTTTGAGATTACCGCTTCGCATTTCTGAGCAGGAAAATGGCAAGTATTCCAAAAACAATGTTTGGAATCCAGACCGCGATCAGCGGCGGGAACGAGGATTTTTCGGCCAGTGTCCCGAAAATCTTGTCGAAGAAAATAAAGGTGAACGCCAGGATGATCCCGATGGCAAGGTTTACTCCCATTCCGCCGCGGCGTTTCATCGACGATACGGCCACTGCGATGATCGTCAGGATAAAGGCCGAAACCGGGATGCTGTACTTTTTATACAACACGACCTGGTAAACCTTGACGTTTCCGTTGCCGCGCTTCTTTTCCTTTTCGATGAAGTGGTTGAGATCGCCCAACTGGAGCGTTTCGGCGACGTAAACTTCAGGCGTCAGATCTTCGAGATCGAAGTTGAACACCGTATCTTTCTTTTCGCCCGAAATAAGCACGTCGTTCAGCTCGCCGATGTTTCTTTTGGTGTAATGGAACATCGTATAGGTGCTGTCTTCCGGATTCCAGCGCAATCTTTGCACGCTGAGCTTCGATTTGAGCTTGCCGTGGCTGAACTTTTCCATCGTAAAATTGAATGCGGTTTTCGACAATTGATTGAACGTCACGACGTAAATATACTCGCTGTCGCTGACCTGCCGGAAAACGTTCGAATTCTCGCGCGTTTCCTTGTTCTTGTTGAGGTACGCGTACCGGAAGTCATTAAATCCTTTGCTGGCTTTGGGGAAAATAAAAAATCCCATCAGCAATACGAAAACCGAAACGATCGTCGCCCCGATCAGATAGGGCCGCAAAAATCTCGTAAAAGAAATCCCTGAGCTTAATATCGCAATAATCTCGGTATTGTTGGCCAGTTTCGAGGTAAACCAGATCACCGAAAGGAACAGGAAAATAGGGAACAGTAAATTGGCGAAGTAAATCGTGAAATTCAGATAATACAATGCAATTTCCGAAAACGCGACCTTGTTCTCGATCATGCGGTTGACTTTTTCCGACACGTCGATTACGATCCCGATCGGGATGAACATCAGCAGCATCACGGTGAATGTCGCGAGGTAGCGCTTGAGGATGTATTTGTCGATGATTTTTAGCATGGTCGTTGGTCGTTGGTCGCTGGCCGGATTATTTATCCTAACCTTGCCGCTATCCTTTTTACCTCATCAAAATAATATAATTTTTAAAAACTTAAGTTAATCAAAAAGCCGATTTAGCGGTAAAATCTCGATGGTTAGCGGTGTACATCCAACGGCCATCGACTAAATACCATCGACTACAACCGATTATCCATCTGCTTCACCATCTTATCTTTCCACTGCCTGAAATCTCCCGCTAAGATATGCTTTCTCGCCTCACGAACCAACCACATGTAAAATCCAAGATTGTGGATCGTCGCGATCTGTTTGCCGAGGTATTCGTTCGCAGCGAACAAATGGCGCAGATAAGCTTTCGAATATTCGCGGTCTACGAACGTGTGGCCCATTTCATCCAAAGGCGAAAAGTCGAATTCCCACTTTTTATTTTTGATGTTGATCGTGCCGTGCGTCGTAAAGAGCATGCCGTTTCTTGCGTTTCTTGTCGGCATCACGCAGTCGAACATATCGATTCCGAGCGCGATGTTCTCCAAAATATTGATCGGCGTACCGACGCCCATCAGATAGCGCGGCTTGTCGGCAGGTAAAATTTCTGTGACAACTTCGGTCATCGCGTACATTTCTTCAGCCGGTTCGCCTACGGAAAGTCCGCCGATGGCATTGCCTTGTTGTCCGGCGTTGGCGATATATTCGGCAGATTGCTGGCGTAAATCTTTATACGTCGAGCCTTGTACGATCGGAAAAAACGCCTGCTCGTAGCCATATTTGTATGGAACTTTTTCCAAATGCGAGATGCAACGATCCAGCCAGCGGTGCGTCATGTTCATCGAGCGGCGCGCATAATGGTAATCGCATGGGTACGGCGTACATTCGTCGAACGCCATGATGATGTCGGCCCCGATCGTACGCTGGATTTCCATGACGTTTTCGGGCGTAAAGAAATGATATGAGCCGTCGATGTGCGACTTGAACTTCACGCCTTCTTCCTTGATTTTGCGGTTGGCCGACAGCGAATAAACCTGATATCCGCCCGAATCGGTCAGGATGTTGCGGTCCCAGTTCATGAATTTATGCAGGCCACCGGCTTTTTCGAGCACTTCAGTTTGCGGGCGAAGGTATAAATGATAGGTGTTTCCCAGGATGATATCAGGGTTGATTTCTTCCTTGAGCTCGCGCTGGTGCACGCCTTTTACCGAGGCGACGGTTCCCACGGGCATGAAAATGGGGGTTTCGATCGTGCCGTGATCGAGGTTGATGAGCCCGGCGCGCGCTTTGGAATTCGGGTCGGTTGTAATTAAATCAAAGGTCATGGTCGTCTGTTACTCCCGATGGTTCGGGCAGGCAAAGATAATCGAATTTTATTTCACTTCGTTCAATACAGTTCGGCTGCGCCTCGAGTAAAAATGTGCGGATTTGGAATTCAAAATTTAGGGATGATTTGTGATTTTAGACAGCAGGCTAAACCTTATTCGGCTTGCTCACATACTTATTTCCCTTGACAAAAAAACGCCAGGGCAATGCCGCATCTTCCTGTGCATAGCCGACGCCGACACGCGGTACTGCCGCAATCCGATCGTCCGAATAACGGATGTCCCGGTCTTCGATCCAAATTTCATCTCCGGTCAAGTCTTTTGCGTTGAAGGAACGATCGATGCCCAAAGTCTTCGCCACAGAGCCCGGTCCGGACGATATGGCAGGTTTGGTTGCCGGCATATTTCTCCTTGATTCCATGATTTCTATCCCAATCAAAGGCTCGATCGCCCTTACAAGAATCGCATGCGGGTCATTTTCCTGGCCGCTGACGATATTGAACAAGTGGTGCAATCCGTAACACAAATACACATAGGAAACACCGCCGGGGTTGTACATGATTTCGGTTCGTGCCGTGCGCCGGCCGCCGTAAGCGTGCGAAGCTTTGTCATGTATGCCGAAATAGGATTCGGTTTCTACGATGATCCCGGCCGTTACCCTTCCATCGATTTCAGTAAAAAGCACTTTCCCCAAAAGGTCTTTGCCCAGGAACAGGACATCGGGATTCAGGTAATACGAAAACTCCAGTTTCAAATCATCGGATTTTAATATGATAATAGGCCAGTTTAAATGAAAAAAATCCCCTGAGGGATTATTCTTTTTTTACAACCACGACACGTTTCGGATGTCTGTGATGGTGTCTGTACTTTTTCCTGACGACGGTTTTTTTGACGACTACGGGCTTGGTGACAACCACTTGTTTTGTCACAACCGTCGGCTGCGGTTTTCCAACAGTCACGGTAGGCGTACCGTATGCGTTGTCTTTGATCGTGGTCTGCGCGGACATTTTGGTCAACGCAAACAGGAATACCAGGATGAGCAAAAACTTTTTCATGATTTTGATTTTAATGTTTGGATAAAGTTCGGATATAAATGCATTGATGCGTTATAATATTATGTGAAAATGTACCAAAATTAAAGTGAGTCTTCACGCTCCGGCGGGATTTTTCATTCTTAATAACTCCTCAAAACTTCCCTTGCCAACACCCGAATAAAAAACTAATTTTGCAACTGTTTAATATAACACTGCAAAATGACACGAGCGCAGCGACTGCATTTATCCTTAAAAACAATAATCAACACTAAATGAAACCCAACACACAACAACTCAACAAAATGGTCATCCAGGTGCGCCGCGACATTTTGCGTATGGTGCATGCCGTGAATTCCGGGCATCCGGGCGGTTCTTTGGGCTGTGCCGAATTTTTCGTCGCGCTGTACCAAAACCTCATGGACCGTAAAAACACTTTTGACATGAATGGCAAGGATGAAGATCTTTTCTTCCTTTCCAACGGCCACATCTCGCCTGTTTTTTACAGCGTTCTGGCGCGCAGCGGTTATTTTCCGGTTTCGGAACTCGCGACGTTCCGCCACATCGATTCGAGATTACAAGGCCATCCGACCACGCACGAAGGTTTGCCCGGCGTCCGCGTGGCATCGGGATCGCTCGGACAAGGCATGAGCGTTGCCATCGGTGCGGCATTGGCCAAAAAACTCAATAAAGACAGCCACATTGTTTACAGTTTGCACGGCGACGGCGAATTGCAGGAGGGCCAGAACTGGGAGGCGATGATGTATGCCGCGGCATATAAAGTCGACAACCTGATTTCGACCGTCGATCTGAACGGAAAACAGATTGACGGCGCGACTGACGAAGTACTGCCGATGGGAAGCATCCGCGCCAAATTCGAGGCGTTTGGATGGGACGTGCTCGAAATCGAAAAAGGAAACGACATCGAAGCGATCATTGCCGGAATGACCGACGCAAAATCGCGTACCGGAAAAGGAAAACCGGTTTGCGTGTTGTTGCACACCGAAATGGGCCACGGCGTCGATTATATGATGCATACGCACGCGTGGCACGGCAAAGCGCCGAACGATGCACAGCTTGAAACGGCGTTGCTGCAGAATTATATCGACGGGGAATCGGATTATTAATGAAAAGAGGCGATGGTCATTAGTCATTAGTCGATGGTCAATAGTAATGAGACCAAACACTATAGACTACAGACCAAGGACCAAAGACCAAAAACCAATACCATGAAAAAATACGAAAATACAGGAAGTAAGGACACGCGTTCAGGTTTCGGCGCGGGACTGACCGAACTCGGGCAAAAGAATGAAAACGTGGTCGCCCTTTGTGCCGATTTGATCGGTTCATTGAAAATGGACGACTTCAAGAAGAACCATCCGGATCGTTTTTTCCAGGTCGGGATTGCCGAGGCGAACATGATCGGGATTGCGGCAGGATTGACCATCGGCGGAAAAATCCCCTTTACGGGAACGTTCGCTAACTTTTCGACCGGAAGGGTTTACGACCAGATCCGGCAGTCGGTGGCTTATTCCGATAAGAATGTAAAAATCTGCGCGTCGCATGCCGGATTGACACTCGGCGAAGACGGCGCGACGCACCAAATCCTCGAAGACATCGGATTGATGAAAATGCTTCCGGGCATGACCGTCATCAATACGTGCGATTACAACCAGACCAAGGCCGCAACTATTGCGATTGCCGAACACCACGGGCCGGTTTATCTGCGTTTCGGGCGTCCGGTAGTGCCGAACTTCATGCCTGCCGACCAACCGTTTGAAATCGGGAAAGCCATTCTGCTTAGCGAAGGCACCGACGTTACGATCGTCGCCACGGGGCATTTGGTATGGGAAGCGCTGATCGCCGCAGAAGCGCTCGAAGCCCAAGGTACTTCTGCCGAAGTAATCAATATCCACACGATTAAACCACTCGACGAGGCTGCAATCCTGAAGTCGCTTTCCAAAACGGGCTGCATCGTAACAGCCGAAGAGCACAATATTCTGGGCGGGCTCGGCGAAAGCGTTTCGCGCGTTCTGGCCTTACATCATCCGGCACCGCAGGAATTCGTGGCCGTCAATGACAGCTTCGGCGAATCGGGCACGCCAGAACAGCTGATGGAGAAATACAAACTGAACCATCAGGCAATCGTCGAAGCCGCGCAACGGGCAATCAAAAGGAAATAGATTTTATGATAAAAAAAATCCCGCTCTTAAGCGGGATTTTTTATGTTTTACTTTTAATGGCAAGTCGGGTCCAGATACTTGCGCAATCGCGTCGAAGTATAAAAATCACCTGAGCAATCCGGAGCGCCCTGCGTATCGTCGTAAGGCGTTGCAGGATCATCGGTTGCAGCACCATCGTATTTGTAGTAATAAATCGGATCGTTTTCGCCGTGCGGCCTTTCAAGCTCGACTTTCGTCATGATGTGGTCACCATCGTCGTCAACATCGAGGTAATTGGCCGTACCGTCGCCGTCGGAATCGTAATCTTTCGGATTGTCGCCGGCGTTTTGCACTTCGTCTTTGTCTAAAATCCCATCGTGGTCGTGGTCGCGGTATCGCAATTCAAAGAGCTTGAAACTGAAAATCAATGACGAATATTGAGGAATTCCGCTTCGGCTCTGAGCATAATAGCCCATTCCCGAAGGAAGGAACATCACACCCGCACCATAATCGGTAAAGGTAACGGGATCCGGCCCTTCGACCTGGTCGTAAAAGCCAGTTTTAAACATCGGGATGATTTCGCCCCAGCCCTGGACCGTATTGTCGAGCTGTGCCCAGATCGGGCTTTGCGCGGCATCGAACTGCGACAGGCTTACCAGGTTCCCCTTGTAGGACACGTCGACCGAATCGACCGCAGTCGGGTTTTTGTCTACGCCTTCGCGCAATTTGATATAATAAATCTTGTAATCGACGCCCTGATCGTCATTATTGACCATTTTGAACTGCAACGGATAATCAGTCTGGTTCCTTATGGATTGGTGTCCGGTATCGGTCGGCGCCAGATCTTCGAACGTCACATCGTAATCGGCAGATACAACCATGTAATGCGTATCGATGAACTTATCGATACTGTCGAGGTCTTTCACATATTGCTCGCCGTAATCCCGAAGCGGTTCGGTGCCGTCGCTGTCTTTTGAACACGATACGGCAAAGACGGCCAGCAGGATGAAAAATAAGTTGTAAATTTTGTTCATTACCCGTGTAAATTTAGGTGCGCAAGATACAATATTGGTTTATTTTTGTAAACTATTTAACGCCGATTTTGGAAAAAGTTATGAGGATCGACAAATATCTCTGGTGCGTCCGATATTACAAGACGCGCAACATGGTTACCGAAGCGTGCAAAAAGAACCAAATCTCTGTAAACGGCCAGGTCGCAAAGCCTTCGAAAGAGGTTTTTCCGGGCGATACGGTCAGTTTCCGGAAAGACCAGATCACGCGGACAATCGCCGTTCTCGACATTCCGGCCAATCGCGTCGGGCCGAAGCTCGTGGATATTTACCGCAAAGACGAAACGCCGCCCGAAACGCTCGCACACCTGGAAATGATGCGGCTTTCAAAAGAACATTACCGCGGCGAGGGCAGGCCGACGAAGAAAGACCGGCGGGATATCGACGATTTCGGCTTTGAAACCGAAAATTGGGGTGATGATGAAAATTGATTCTGTGAATCAAATATTTTATTTTCTCTACTTTGCCTCGTCGCAAAGTAGCAAAAGACGGTAGCGGCCATGAAATTCTGCTAAAAATCTTTCACGATGCGCGAAGGAAAAGAAACTCGCCTGCGGCTCAAACAGCTTTTCCTTTTGTCGCGCAAAGTTCAAGATTTTCTTAACGCGAATTTCATATACGCCGCGACTAATTGGAAGTTCCGAAATTTATTTGCTTCGCCAGTTCGCTTCGCTCGTGTCCGGCTTGTAAACTGCGCCGTAAATCCAAACCGAAACTATGGGTTTACATAATTGAATAATTCAAAAAATTCAACACCAGGCAAAACGCAGCAGCTTAACCGGCCTTTTTTATTTTTGTAGACCCGAGCCCGATGGGCGAACTGGCGAAGCATTTTCCAGTTTAAGCTGCAATAGTTTGACATATGAAGTGAGGAAAAATAGCTATCTGGAGAAGTGAGGAAGCATGACGAACGGCTCAGATAGCGTATCAATGCAGCAAGACCCGGAAAATCACAAAAATAAAAACAGCCAAGCTATTTTTGGTTCTTTTAGCTCATTGGATAATGCTTTTTCAAAGTATTCGCTGAATCTCGCAAGCTCGATTTGTTAGCGGACAAAAGAACAAGAAACTAGCCCGGATAGGAGTGAAAATCCTTTTGCGTCCTGCAAAGACGTAAAAGATTGAAACGGATAGCCGGAAACAGCTCCAAATAAAAATCATTTGCGTTATCTTTGAACACCAAACCACAACCATGAAAAACATCATCCTCACTCCTACCGAGATCGAGCACAAAATCAAACGCATCGCCTACCAGATCTACGAGACTTTTGTCGATGAAAAAGAGATCGTGATTGCGGGGATTTCAAAAAACGGTTTTGTTTTCGCGCAGAAGATTGCGGATAGCTTAAAAAATATCTCGGATATCACACCTATTTTGTGTGAGGTGAAAATCGATAAGCTGAATCCGGGGTCGCCAATCACGACGTCGATTCCTGCTGCCGAATATTCAAACAAAGGCTTGGTTTTGGTGGACGACGTGCTCAATTCGGGGACGACTCTGGTCTATGGCGTCAAGCATTTTCTGGAAGTGCCGCTGAAAAAATTCAAGACCGCCGTGCTGGTCGACCGAAATCATAAAAAATATCCGGTCAAAGCCGATTTCAAAGGCATTTCGCTGAGCACTTCACTCAAGGAACACGTTCAGGTGGTTTTCGAGAAAAAGGGCGATCACGCATTTTTAAGCTAACAGCTTTTCGATTTCGGAAACGATGTCTTCCGGCGATTTGCCGTCGGTAGTTACTTTTACATCGGCCATATTGTAGAAATAACTGCGCTCGAACAGATGCTGCGCGATGAATTCCAGCGTTTCTTCTAGAGTTTTGCCTTCGATCAGCGGACGTTTTGCGATTGCCGGCGACAATCTTTCCAACAATGTTTGAGGTGTTGCTTTGAGATAAATCCAGAGAATGTTTTCTTTTTTCAGCAATTCGTGGTTGTTGGCGTAGCAGGGCGTTCCGCCGCCGAGGCTGAGGATTATATCTTTATTTGAAGCCAGAATTTCCTTTAAAATTTCGTGTTCTATTCTTCTGAAATAGATTTCGCCTTTCGATGCGAAGATTTCGGGAATCGATTGCTTTTCATTTTTTTCGATGGTCTGGTCGAGGTCATTCATTCGGATTCCGGTCCTTTCTTGCAACAGGCGCGCAACGGTTGTCTTCCCGCTGCCCATATAACCCGATAAAATGATTTTTTTCATGAAGTAAAACCTTATTAACTAAGGCATTGAAGGTAATTGTACAAAAATCCCAAATTTAAAATAAAATTGGTTTGAAAAATAAATAATAAGGTCATATATTTGCACCCGCGTTGAAGAAATGATAATTGACTCGATAGCTCAGTTGGTAGAGCACAACACTTTTAATGTTGGGGTCCTGGGTTCGAGCCCCAGTCGGGTCACAAATTTCAAGACATTATTCGGCGCAAAGACTCGATAGCTCAGTTGGTAGAGCACAACACTTTTAATGTTGGGGTCCTGGGTTCGAGCCCCAGTCGGGTCACAAAGTCGGCATTGCCCGGCTTTTTATATTGAGGCCACGTGGAGAAATTGGTAGACTCGCCATCTTGAGGGGGTGGTGTCGCAAGACGTGTCAGTTCGAATCTGATCGTGGTCACATTTGAGATTAAGAGGAGGACAGCAAGTGGCTGTCAGGTATTTTTGATTTATCAAAAAAAAACGCCAAGCTCGCTTGAGCGTTTTTTTTTGCTTCAAAGCATTTTCAAAGCTTTGAAGATACCGCCCAGCGGAATCTGATCGTGGTCACTAATCAATTTTAAAAAAAAAGAACGAAAACGCCAAGCTCTCTTGAGTGTTTTTTTGCCTAAACCTTTCTCGGCGCGGAACGCTGTCCAAATCACCATCGTAAATTTGAACAGATACCAACTACCTATTGCGTAATCATAATTACGCCACTTAAAGCTATCCCAGTTAAGCTCCAACTCGTCTTGACGTTCCTGTCCTTGGTATTTATACCTGTAAAACTCAGGACAGGTGCTGCACGGTAACGTCAGCCGAACCCTCGGATCTTCCTCCTCTTCCTGTATCGCGGCATAATGCCGGTGGTCGATATTGTAATTCGTGTGCTTGAGCCCGAACGGATAATAGTTGTTCTCCTCCAATATCTTCACCTGGTCGTCGTGCGGGTCCAGCCCA
>JBEHYS010000024.1:0-38403 GCA_048498055.1 Bacteroidota bacterium | reverse complement strand
GGGTCAATTCAAGATTGTTGCTGATGTCCAGTGTCGAAATGTGGTTGTTCGTACAATTCAAAACCTTGAGGTTTGGACAGGCAGTTACATTGACAGTGGTCAGCTCGTTTGACAGGCAATGCAGCTCGATAAGCGACGGAACACCTGTAATGCTCGTTACGGAAGTGAAAACGCAGTCCAAAAACGTGAGATTTTGAAAAGGACTGATGTCGAGTTCCGATATCGGATTATCATATATCGCGAGTTGTTCGAGATTCGAAAAATAAGAAAGCCCGGTAAGATCGGTAATATCGCCGGCGTCCAAAGTCATCTGATAAACAGCAAGCGCTTCCTGCTGCGTGATTTCGCCGTCGGCATTGGCATCGATAACAATGTAATTTCCCGACTGGTCAAAGCCTACCGGCGAAACGAACTCATTGGTCGTCAGTAATTTCGCTTTCAATACCGGATCGGGGAAATCGATAACCTGCGCTTGTGCCGCCAAAACGCAAAACAATATCGGAGCAAACGACAAGTATTTATATCTCATAGTGAAAGTGTTGAAATAGTTACTCTTTTATGAACTGTGTATTGGCGGCTCCGCTGTCAGAATGAATCTTAACGAAATAATTACCCGTTTTTAGATTCGAAACGTCAACAGAATCAAGGTTTTCCGCATTCGGAACAGCCAAAACCAATTGTCCCAGAACATTGTAAATCGCAATTGATTTCAAAAGAATCGCATCTTTTGCATGAATGTCCAGGATATTTTTCGTCGGGTTCGGAGACAAGGTGAAATGATCGGAAAAATCGAAATCGGGCGTACCGAGCAATTGCACCATTGTCGTTGCGGTGTTGGTTACTACCGGAAAATTGTAGTCGAAATAAATTGAAGCATTGTTCGCAAACGTATCGCCTACGATAAGTGTTGGCATGGTCTTGATCTTAAAGGCGATATAACCGTCGTTATTGGTATCGTCGAACGGCAAATTTATATTCTCGAAGATGAACTCGACTTTGTTCGTGTCGGAAATCCTTGTAGTGAACGGGGCGCTGCCGCTTAACGGAACCAACGTTGCGGGATCGAATTTCGAAGTATCGATCAGGTCTTCGACCACAATGTTTTGTGCATTGGCCGTGCCGGTGTTTTCAAAACGGACAATGTAGTGGACAAATTGGCCGATCATTTCAGGCCCGACGGTATTGCCTTCCACGCAGGTTTTATCATTCGGATCAATGGAATTTACTACGATTTGGTTTACGTTTGCCGTATTGTCGGCAGGCGTTTCATCAGCCAGCGTATTGGTTATCGATGCGCTGTAGGCCAATACGTCGCCGGCATTGACGGCAGGCGTTTCAGTTGGCGCATTGACATTCAATATTACAGTGATTTCACGCGATTCGAAAGGCTGCAGATTCGAGAAATCCCAGATCAGCGTGTTTGTGGTTTGCGACGTATTGGCCGGAGTAGCCGAAACAAAATCCGAAACAGCGTCGTTGAAAGTCAAATTGACCGTTCCCGATTGGATCTGGTTTCCCTTATTCCTATAGAGAATTTTGTACTGGGCATCAAATCCCGGGCGTGCGCCGATTATCGGTACGATTGAAATTTCGAGATCGGGATAAACACTATTAGGCGTAAGACAGAAGTTTTGATTATAAGGACTTGGATCGGATGGAAAATCGACGGTCATCGAGGCAGGCGAAACCGTATAAATTCCCGGGTTTTGAAGAATTGGCGTTATCGTATGGGCGCCGGGCCCGACATAAATTGCGTAATTTCCGGAAGCATTGGATATTACGGTTCCGGAGTCGCCGCCGCCCGCGATCGTAAATTGCTGGAACGGAACGGGACTGTCTGCCGAGTCGCACCCATCGGCGTTTTGATCTGTGCGGGTAACGCCATTTACGGTATAATAAGTTCCGCCGGGCGTAAAGCTACAATACGAATTGACCTGAACCTGATTCTGCAAACCCAATTGATTGATCCTGGCCTGAATGTTTGGTCGCTCGCCTTCGTCAACGCAGATAAAAGATAAATTCGGGCAGTTGCTGATGTTTAAATCCATTGCCGGATTACTGAAAATAGTTCCACCTTCGTTGCAGGTGTAGGTGGTATGGTTAAATCCGTTCTTCAGGATGAAATAATTCAGGTTAGGGCAATTGCTGATATAAACATGTCCGTGGTCATCGGGTTCGCAATCCCCGACGCTGGTGAAGTTGCCCATGTCAAAAAACGTATTGTCGGACGTATAGCCGATATTGCCAGGCGACGTTCCGAAAACGACGCGATCGACGACATTGTTACCGAATGTAATTGTAGTATCATACGAAAAGCCTATATCCGTAAAGTCGAGCAAAGAGAATTGATTGTTACTGAAGTTCCCATAATAAGCTATCACTACATTTCCGTTGGCCTGGATCGACGACAAATTATTGTAGCTTACATCAAGGTTGTCGAAAATGGCGTCGTTAAGCGTCAAACTGTTAATCTGATTGTGGCTCAGATTGTATTTTTCGAAATAGGTCCCGCTGTCAACCGAATACGACGTCAGGTTGTTGTAACTCAAATCCAGACCTTCCATCCAAGTGTCGTGATGCACGTTTACGGAAGTCAACGCATTATGGCTTGCATCGAGAACCGAAAGCGTAACGCCAGCATCGATATCCAAAACCGTCAACGTATTGTTGTTGCACCGTAAGGTATGCATCCCGGTGAAATAGGATATTCCCGTCAAATCCGAGATACCCGCATTCGAAACATCCAGGCCATTTACAAGCTGGGCTTCTCCGACCTCGATTTCGCCGTCGCCGTTGGCATCGATCGTCAAATCATTTTCGCTGGCATCGTAAGCTACATAAGGCTGTAACAGCTTTGCCTTGAAATTGGCGTCGGGAAAATTGATGATTTGCGATTGCGCCGCAAAACCTGTTAAAATGGCAAAAGCGGAAAAGTAAAGTTTTCTCATAATCAGGGATTTTTCGTAAATATAGAAATAATCCGCTGAAAATGAAGTTGAAACGCCTGCTGATTGGTTTTTTATTCCTTGATAAATTTCGAAAAAGAATTACCCTTATCTGAATGTATTTTTATAAAATAATTGCCGGCCTTCAAATCCGAAACATCGACCGATTCGGTGGTTTCCGGATTCGGGATCGCCAAAACCAATTGTCCCAACACATTGTAGACTGAAAGCGATCTGACGATTGTCGCATCTTTCGCACGAATATTCAGGATATTTTTCGTCGGGTTCGGAGACAAGGTGAAATGATCGGAAAAATCGAAATCGGGCGTACCGAGCAATTGCACCATTGTCGTTGCGGTGTTGGTTACTACCGGAAAATTGTAGTCGAAATAAATTGAAGCATTGTTCGCAAACGTATCGCCTACGATAAGTGTTGGCATGGTCTTGATTTTAAAGGCGACATAACCGTCGTTGTTCGCATCGTCGAACGGCAGATCGATGTTTTCGAAGATGAATTCGACTTTGTTCGTATCGGAAATCCTGGTCGTGAACGGTGCGCTGCCGCTGATTGGAACCAAAGTCGACACATCGAATTTTGTCGTATCGATGAGATCTTTGACGACGATGTTTTGCGCGTTTGCCGTTCCGGTATTTTCGAAACGAATGACATAATGCACGTATTGCCCGATCATGTCAGGAGAAACGACTTCGCCTTCGAGGCAGGTTTTTTCGTTGGGATCAAATGAATTGACGACAGTCTGTTTAAATCCAAATACATTGTTCTCCGGTTCGTCATCTCCCGCCAAAGGGTTTGCAGTCACGCTAAAATTGAGCTGGTCTCCGACATTTACCGATGGGATATCGGTTGGGCCATTGACATTTAGTAATAATTGGATTTCTTTGTTTTGCGACGGCTGCAAATTGGTAAAATTCCAAGTAAGTAAATTTGTCGATTGTGAAGAAACTGCCGGTATTGAAGAAACGTAATCAAGTTTGGCGTCTTCAAACGTAAAATCCACCGATCCCGATAAAGTAACATTGCCTTTATTCCTGCAAATAATCTTGTATTTTGCATCGAATCCAGGGCGTGCCGTACCAATAGGTAAAATAACTACTTCGAGGTTGGGGTGTGATCCGTTCGGGGCAATACAGAAATTTTGCTCGAGATTTGAAGAACCCGTCGGCAGTGTCAACGTTTTTGATGTTGGTGAAACCGTAAAATACAACGGCGTTTCAAAAACCGGCGTAATCGTGTATGTTCCTGTTTGCAGCGGAATCAAGCAATTACCCGATGCGGTAGAAACAAAATTAGTCAGATTAGTGCCATTAGTCACATTAAATTTCAACCCGAAAAAAGATGGATCGCTTAAATCACAGCCATTGGAATTGGCATCAAACGACGAAACGGCTGTAAGCAAATGCACACCCCCGCCGGGCACAAAAGTACAGTAAGAATTTATCACACAGGTATAACCAAGCGTATTAGCGGCATTTTGCAAATAGGCAATTTCATTCTCATCGGCGCAAATGTACTGCAGGGTCGGATTACCATAAAAACTGATTGCATCGTGGTTTGCGTTTTTCAGGAATAAAGAAACCAACTGGTTATCATTGCACAAGAAAAATCCATTAAGCATGCTACAGTTTGAGACATCGAGTGTAGTAAGCAAATTATTGCCACAATACAAATCTGTTAACAATGGAAAACCATTAACGTCAATGCTTGTAAGCTGATTACCACTAACATCAAGATAGTTTAAAAGTGGCAAACTACCAAAAGTAACCGACGTCAGTTGGTTATTTGGAACCTCTAATCTTTTCAGTTTTGGATAATCCCCCATTGCAAATGACGTAAGTTGATTTGTATTAAAGTTCAATTCTTCCAATAACGGCAAGTCAGAAAGAAATACTGATGCAAGTTCGTTATATACGAATCTGGCGGTCACCAATTTTGGCAAATCGGAAAGCGTCAATGAGGTCAAATGTCCGTATTGCGCTTTTACATAATTCAGATTAGGTAGCGCTGTCAAATTCAGGGTAACTATTTCATTATAATCACAATTGAGTTGCTCGAGGCTTGTCAGTCCGGAAATATTGAGTGCTATAAGATTATTATTATCTAAGAACAGGTTTTTCAAATTTGCCAATCCGGTAAGATCAAGATTTGTAAGATTATTATTATTGGCATTAACATTTTCAACATTCGCTAAATTGGAAATCAAGAGCGAATTGATGTGGGAATTGTTAAGATTCAAATCCTTGAGCGCGGCACATGAGGTCAGGTTAATTGTAGGTATATTGTCTCCGGCACAATAAAGCGTACCTAGGTTTACAAAATTTTCAATCCCCGAAAGATTAGTAATATTGGAATTGTCCAAAGACAATTGATATACTGCCAACGCTTCTGGAATTTCGATTTCCCCATTGCCATTCGTATCGATTACCATAGGCTGCAAAGCTGTATTTAGCGCTACGGGATTTGTAGTAGATGCTTGTACCAGTTTCGCTTTAAAATTCGCATCCGGAAAATTAATAATTTGCGCTTTTACCGAAACGGTCATTCCAAACAACATCAAAAAGTAGAGTTTTCTCATTACCAGTATTTTCCCGTAAAAATATGAAAATAAAAAAGCCCCGTATCACTACGAGGCTTTTATTATCAATAAGAAAAGATTACTTCTTCTCGTTCTTCTCCATTTTGGCTTTCAAGCCGGCCAGGATGTCGTTGTTGTCGCCCAACGTTGCAGCGGGTGCGTTGTTGTTTGAATTATTCTCCTGAGCCTGGCGCACATTCTTCTCTTCCTCTTCACGGAAAGTCGCAGTATGCGAAGCCACTACCCTTTTGAATTCCTTGTTGAACTCGATCACTTTGAAATCGGCGTTCTCGCCTTTTTTCAGTTTCTTGCCGTCTTCTTTTTCAAGGTGACGTGCCGGAATGAAAGCGACGATATCGTCACCGAATTCAACGGTAGCGCCTTTGTCAACGATTTCGGCTACGGTTCCGTTGTGAACGGTTCCAACCGCGAAAGCGTCTTCGTATTTATCCCATGGGTTCGGCTGTGTTTGCTTGTGGCCCAAAGACAATTTGCGTCCGTCAACATCCAGTTCCAAAACAACTACGTCCAATTTGTCGCCTACGTTTACGAATTCTGACGGATGCTTGATCTTTTTAGTCCAAGACAAGTCAGAAATGTAGATCAGTCCGTCGATTCCTTCTTCCAGTTCAACGAAAACGCCGAAGTTTGTGAAGTTGCGTACGATTCCAGTGTGCTTGGAACCTACAGGATATTTAGATGTGATGTCAGTCCATGGATCTTGCGACAACTGCTTAATGCCCAAAGACATTTTGCGGTCTTCGCGGTCCAAAGTCAGGATGACAGCCTCGACAGTATCTCCAACTTTCACGAAATCCTGGGCAGAACGCAGGTGCGTAGACCAAGACATTTCAGAAACGTGGATCAAGCCTTCAACGCCTTCAGCCACTTCGATGAATGCGCCGTAATCAGCGATCACAACGACTTTGCCTTTTACTTTGTCGCCAACGGCAAGGTTTGCATCGAGTGCATCCCATGGGTGAGCGTTCAACTGCTTCAAGCCCAATTGGATTCTTGTTTTCTCGTCATCGAAATCGAGGATTACGACGTTGAGTTTCTGATCCAATTCAAGAACTTCGCTCGGGTGGTTGATGCGCGACCAGGAAAGGTCTGTAATGTGGATCAATCCGTCTACGCCGCCCAGGTCGATGAATACACCGTAAGAAGTGATGTTCTTGACAACGCCTTCCAATACCTGGCCTTTTTGCAATTGGCCGATGATTTCTTTTTTCTGTACTTCGATATCAGCTTCGATAAGCGCTTTGTGCGATACGACTACGTTTTTGAATTCGTGGTTGATTTTCACGACTTTGAATTCCATCATTTTGTTGACGTACACATCGTAGTCGCGGATCGGCTTCACGTCGATTTGCGAACCCGGAAGGAACGCCTCGATCCCGAAAACGTCCACGATCATACCGCCTTTGGTACGGCATTTCACGAAACCGTTGACGATTTCGCCTGTTTCGTTGGCAGCGATCACGCGGTCCCAAGACTTGATGGTACGCGCTTTACGGTGTGAAAGGACCAATTGACCGGTTTTGTCCTCGCGGACATCGATCAATACTTCCACTTTGTCACCGACTTTCAGGTTCGGGTTGTAACGGAATTCGTTCAAAGAAATAACACCTTCGGATTTCGCATTGATGTCAACGATCGCGTCACGGTCAGTGATTCTGACTACAACACCTTCCACTACTTCTTCCTGATCGGTGTCGATGAAAGTCTTTGAAACCAGATCCTCAAATTCCTTGAGGTGCTTTTCGTCAACGGCATCGATTCCTTCCTGGAAATTGTGCCAGTTAAAGTTGTTCAAAAACTCTTCTTGTGTTTTTAATAATTCAGACATATTCTGATAAAAATTTGTATTCTGTTTTTTCGGCGTTTCTTCATGCGATAAAAAACAGAAGCTGTTTTTACATAAATTCTTGATACCTAAAGGAAACGCCTGTCGCCAAAAGGTGCGCAAAAGTAATACTTTTTTCTGAATCCGCAAATATTTTCCCGTTTACAAATAATAAATCAGGCATAAATATTTGCTAAATTTTTATTACCTTGGTGCGGCTGTAAAAAAGCGACGCTGACTGTGAAAAAATTGCTGCAAATATCACACAACGAACCCATTACGAAACACTGCCAAACGTTGATTTTATTGATGCTTGCATTGCTTTCGTTTTGCAGTTTACAAGCGCAGCCGCCTGTTTTTACCCTTACCGTAACCCCAACTACCGAAAGTTGTCTGGGCAACGGTACACTGACTTTCAATGTCACCGGCACTGATCCGGCTGCAACCGTCGAATATACGATTTACCAATTGCCCGACACGGCCAACCCGATCGCGGTGCAGACTTCCAGCATCCTCGGCGGCAGGACCAGCGGCGATTATCTGGTCGTCGCGACGCAAACCCTGAACGGGCAATCCAATACGCAGACGCAAACGGTCACGATCACCAATACGATCGTCCCTTTGAGTTATACCGTCACCAGTACGCATTCGCTTTGCGGGAACGACGCCACGATTACCGTTACGATCGATTCCGGCGTCGGGGCGCAATACGAAATCATTTCCGGCCCTGTTACAGCTCCATTACAGACGTCACCCGTTTTCAGCATGGTTCCGGCCGGCGTTTATGAAGTTAGGGTTTTCGACAACTGCGGCGTGGGATGGGTTGTCACGCACACGGTCATTTCGGATGCGGCGCAGGTTAACATCGGCGGAGTGACTTTCCCAAATCCGGAATTACCAAGTTGCAATACGATTGTGGTCGGCAATCTGCTGACACCTTCGGTTGGAGATATCCTGACTTACCCGATGTATGTAAAGTATACGATTCATCCGCCGAGCGGTCCGCCGGTTATCATCGACCAGACCATTAGTTCCGGGGCGCCGGATGCTTACGACCTGCAACAGGTTTTTCCGTTTTATTACGACCAGCTCTATACTTACGATATCGTCGTAACCGATCATTGCGGCAACGTTTATCAGGCCAGCGACGCGATCAACCAGAAACTGCTGGTAGTGGTAACGGCCGAAGAAGCGAAATGCGGACAGAAATTCCTGATGGTCCGGCCCGCTTTTTATACGGCGCCGATTACGATCACTTTTCTTGCCGCGCCGCCGGGTTTTGATCCGGCAGCTTTCAATCCGGCGCATCCCGGGCCTTTTTCTTCCCTCGACATCCCGACGCCTTACGGAGATTACAATCATCCCGTTCCCTTCGGGACTTATACCGTCCAAATCAACGACGGATGCGGCCATACGGCCGAATATACGCTGACCATTGTCTACGTTCCGCCGACGCCTGTCAAGGAAATTACGCCGTATGTCGGTTGCCAGTCCGACCGGAGCGAAGTAAAAATCAAGATTCCCGGATATACGATCGTTTCCGCGGTTATTACTGCTGCTCCGGCGACATATCCCAACCCGATTCCCGATGACGTTTCGGCTTTTATCCAAGATCCGGAAGGATTGGTCCTCAATCCTTTGTTTACGGGAAATTACACAGTCCATTTAGTTGACGATTGCGGCAATGTTTACGACTACGACTTTTTCGTTCCCGGGCTTGCAACGTCGGTTACGCAGGCCACGCGCAATGATTGCGAAACCGGAAAAGGCACGATCCGGATCCGCGGCAGCAGCACTTCATTGACTTCGGCCGTCATGACTTCGGCTCCGGCAGGATTTCCGGCGGCAATGCCTTACGACGTTTCCTTCAACCTTACGCCTGACGGTATTTTCTCGATGGCCGGGCTCATTCCCGGAAATTACAGCTTTGATGTGACTGACAGCTGCGGCTTGTTGCACACTATAAATGCCAACATTGTCGGTTATGCCGTAACCGACAACAATTTTTCAATTACGCCGCACTGCGGTTCGTTCGATTTTTCGCTCGCCTATACTTCTACGGCCAACGGACAGGAAACGTTCTGGCTCCAGAAATACGATCCGGTAACCAACACTTGGGGACATCCGGACACCGGCGTGGTTTATCCAGACGGAACGCCGCCCAACACTACAAATTCGTTCCCGATCACCAACAACACCACGACCCTGAACCTGACTTTTACCGGAACGTTCCGTATCATTAAAAGGTTCGAGAGTTTCGAGAACGGCAGCGTCGGCGAGTTCAAGCAATGCATCGAAACGATCCAGGAATTTGAATACACCGGTATTTTTGAAATCACCGGATTTGAAAAAGTTACCTGCAGCGGTGCGTTTGCCGACGTGAAAGTTCTGACCAACGGCGTGCCGCCGATGACCTACAAAATCATCAAGAAAAACGGGGTGCCATTCTTAATTGACAACGGGAACAACAATATTTTTACGAACCTCGAACAAGCGGTCTATACGTTCCAGGTACAGCATTCCTGCGGACATATCGCTACAGGCGATGCCGATGTGGCGCAATTGCCGTCGCTGGCCACCGCAACACAGCCCGCCGATCTCGAAGCCTGTGACGACATTTCGAACGACGGACTGGAAACATTCGATCTTTCGGCACAAGATGCCGTTATTTTCGGCAGCCAGAATCCTGCTGATTATACGCTCAGCTATCATTTGACGCTCTCGGATGCAACGCTCGGAATCAACCCGCTGCCGACTAGTTACGTTTCCGGAAACCAGACAATTTACGTACGGCTTAAATACAACAATGGCGACTGCTTCGATACGACTTCGTTCCACCTGATCGTACATCCGTATCCGGTTCCCGACATGCGGCAAACCTGGGGATTGTGCGAAAACACGAGCGTTACCATTACAGCGCCCGCGGGTTATGACCATTACCTTTGGTCAACGGGCGCGGTTACACAATCGATTACGGTTTCGCAAGGCGGCCCGTATACTTTAACCGTAACCCAGGGCAATTGCCAGGGTGTTTTTCCAATCGACGTCATAGTGTCGAACGCACCGGTGATCGACCATATCGATACGACCGACTGGACTCCGGAAGACAATTCGATTACGGTAATACTGACCGGCGGCAGCATCGGCAATTATGTATTTTCGATTGACGGTACGCATTATCAATCCTCGAATGTATTCGACAATCTGCCGGCCGGGCAATATACGGTCTATGTAAAAGATTTGGATTTTTGCGGTTCGGACGACCAAACGGTATTCCTGCTGAATTACCCGAGGTATTTCACCCCGAACGGCGATGGTTTCCACGATTTCTGGAAAGTGCGGTATTCCGAATTTGAGCCGCACCTGATGACCTATATTTTTGACCGTTACGGCAAGCTCATTACCGGATTCCTGCCCAACAGTCCGGGCTGGGACGGCACCTATAACGGCAACCCGCTGCCCTCGACCGACTATTGGTTCCTCGTGATCCGTGAAAACGGGAAGGAACTGCGCGGGCATTTTGCAATGAAAAGATGATATATTTGCCAACACAAAAATGCCTGACATTTTAATTTCAAGCAAGTATTTGCAAGGAAATGCTAAGATGAAACCAAGAAACCCTAAATCCCTATGGAACACCCGGATGAGAAACTAAAATTCCAGATTGAACGGATCGCATTTTTCAGCGATGCAGTCATTGCGATCGCGATGACGCTTCTGGTCATCGAAATCAAGGCGCCGAAAATCCATCCGGGAACTACGGTTGACCAGCAGATAAAGCAGCTTACCGCGCTGATTCCGGAATTCGTTTCCTTCATCATCAGTTTTTCGATCATCATTTCGCAATGGATCAAGCACCACAAAATGTTCGGTGGGCTGATCGATTACGATCGGCGGCTTATCCTGCTCAATGCGCTGTTTTTGTTCGTGATTGCACTGATCCCGTTTTCAACATCGTATTTTTCGCTCAACAACGACGGACGGTTCTATCTGCCCTACGTGGTTTACGGCCTGACGCTGTTCTTCCTGACGTTTTTGAATTTCCTGCTGTTCCGGCACATCACACACCACAGCAAAGCGCTTTACGACCGCTCGATGTCGCATACCCAGGTCAAATGGCAGAGCGCCGAATATTTGTTGTTCCCCACAGTGATTCTGTTGAGCCTGATCATCGGGTATTTCAATTTCGACTTCGCGTTGACGGCTTATATCGTCGTTTTCCTACTGGGCTATCTTTACATCCGAAAGCGGAAAAAGAGAGCCGGGATTACCGTTGCGCAGTAACGATTAAATCGAAAAATATAAGCTTAAAAAAGCCGTCTTTTGGACGGCTTTCGTTATTAATGGGAAACGTTTTCGAGTTCTTCAGGGTTGTGCTTGTGCCTGAAAAGGAAGAGGAACAATATTGCTACGATCAGCGCATAACCGGCGAAAGACAGCCAGATGTGGTGCCAGTCTTTATTGCCGTCGGCCGAGGTGTAAAAAGTATCGATCGCATAACCGCTGAGCTTGCTCCCGAGGTATGCGCCGACGCCGTTGGTCATCATCATGAAAAGTCCTTGCGCGCTCGATCGGATGCCCGAATCGGTCGTGGTCTCGACGAACAGCGAACCGGAAATGTTGAAAAAGTCGAACGCCATTCCGTAAACGACGCAGGACAAAACGATCATCCAAAGCCCATCCGCAGGATTGCCGTAAGCAAACAGCCCGAATCGGATTACCCAGGCCAGCATCGAGAAAAGCATGACTTTCTTGATCCCGAATCGCTTGAGGAAAAACGGTATCGTAAGAATGAAAACGGTTTCCGAAATCTGCGAGATCGACATGATCATCGTAGAATATTTTACGACCAGCGAATTCGCATATTCGGGCAGCTTCCGAAAATCGTCGATAAAGGCGTCGCCGTACATATTGGTCAATTGCAGCGCGCCGCCGAGCATCATCGAAAATAGGAAGAACAGCGCCATTTTATAATTACCGAAAAGCTTGAAACTCCGCAGCCCGAGCTGATCGATGATTCCGGCATCCTTCGCGATCGACTTTTGCGGTTTGCATTGCGGCAGCGTAAAGGCGAAAAGTCCCAGCACGATAGCCATTACGGCGGCAATGATAAACTGGTTCGCATTGGCCTTGCTTCCCGAAAGGTTCGTGATCCACATCGCGACGATGAAACCGATCGTTCCCCAGACGCGGATCGGCGGGAAAACCTTGACCACATCGAAATCGTTCTTCTTCAATATCGTATAGGCAATCGAGTTCGACAGCGAAATCGTCGGCATGTAGCAGATCATCGCGGCAAAAATCACATAGTACAAAGTGTCCGGATCGTTGACCTGCGGAACGTAAAACAAAACGATCCCGTAAAAAATATGCAGGATTCCGTAAAGCCGTTCGGCGTTGATCCATTTGTCGGCAATGATTCCCGTAATTGCGGGCATAAATAGCGAGGAAAGCGCAAGTGTCGAAAAAATAGCCCCAAACTGCGCGCCGGTCCAGCCTTTGGCGTTGAAACAATAGGTGCCGATCGTGATCAGCCATGCGCCCCAGACAAAGAACTGGAGAAAGCTCATCAGCGTGAGCCTGAATTTAATGCCCATAATTTTTGGTGTTTGGTTTAACAGCGGCGTAAATCTAAAAAAAATAGATTACAAAAAACAATTGCCGATCAAATGTTGTCAACCAGCGCCAGAACTTTGGCGAACTGCTCCTCGCGCGTCAGGGTTGAGTTGTCGATTTCGATCGCGTCGTCGGCCTTTCGGAGCGGCGAATCCTCGCGGTGCGTGTCGATGTGGTCGCGTTGCTCGACGTTTTTCAGGACTTCCCCGAAAGTAACCGATTGCCCTTTGGCCTGCAGTTCGTCGAAACGCCGCTGTGCACGGGTTTTCGGGCTGGCGGTCATGAAGATTTTCAGCTCGGCGTCAGGAAAAACGACCGTCCCGATATCCCGGCCGTCCATGACGATGCCTTTCCCCTTGCCCATTTCCTGCTGCTGCTCGACGAGTTTGTGGCGCACTTCCGAAATTTCCGCAACCTGGCTGACGAAAGCCGATACGTCGAGGCTGCGGATTTCAGTCTCGACATTGCGCCCGTTGAGAAACATTTCGCCAAAACCGAGATCGGTATTGAATTCAAAATGAAGTTTGATATAGGGCAGCCCGTTGATCAGCGACTGCTTGTCGAAAAATTCTTCGCCGACATAGCCGTTTTCCATCGCAAAAAGCGTTACGGCGCGGTACATCGCACCGGTATCTACATAAACGTAATTGAGATGTTTGGCCAGCTGCTTGGCCAGCGTGCTTTTGCCGGTCGATGAAAAACCGTCGATGGCCACCGTGATTTTTTTTCCGGCGTCACTCTTCATCGCCGAAATTGATTGTGAGCCCGAACAGGCTGGTATTGGCCGCAAGTGTATATCTTGAATAGGAATAATTGAATTTGAGCTTGTTGATCTTGAGCCCGAAACCGACCGAAAGCCCGGAAAAATTACGCTGTTCAAGCAATCGGAGTTCTTCCGAGCGCCGGAAGTTGTAGCCAAGCCGGAGATTAAATCCTTTTGTGGGGAAAAGCTCCGCGCCGATGATCACGTGGCGCAATGCATTGTTGAAAAACGATACTTTTTCTTCGGTTTCTCCGCCGTCTATATTACCCACGGCACGCGCCGGATTTGAAAAAGCGACCTGCCACTGCTGCATATTTTCCAAAGTAAGATGCCAGCGAATCGGTACGTTTTCGAGCTGTTGCGAAATCCCGAACAGGATTTCAAGCGGCAGTTTTTCGCGCTCGTCGGCATACGTCGTGATCTGCGTCCCGATATTGCGTACGGTTACCGCTAGGTTCAGCCCACTGTCTTCGTTGACGTAAATCCCGCCGATATCGGCAGCGACGCCCACGGAATTGTAGCTTTCAAGCGCCGATGAAATCACTTTGGCATTCGCGCCTACATAAATATCGGTAGCCGGAATGTTATAGGCATAACCGAGCGAGAGTGCGATTTCGCTTCCGGTAAACTCGCCGGTCTGGTTGCCGTTTTCGTCATAACCGTCGAATTTGCCGTAATTGACATAGTTGATTCCGGCGTGGAAGGTTTGAACGTGCCGATCGTAGGTATAGGCGTAAGCCGCCGTTCCGTAAGTCACTTCGCCGAAAAGGCTGCCGTAGTTCAGCGACAAATGGTTGTCCATTTCCGGATTGATAGTCGCCGGGTTGAAAAGTCCTGAATTCACATCCTGATCGTAAAAAGTGATGACTTTTCCGCCTAATGCAGCCTGGCGGGGCGACGTCATCAAATTCAGGAACTCGTAAACCGACTTTCCTCCTACCTGACTGTAAGTTGCTGCAGAACATAAAAAAATAAGGCAGAGGAATTTTCTTGGCATGGTTTGCATTTGACAGTTACGCTAAGATAACGCAGATGCGAAGATATTATTTTTTTGGTTTGGGAACTAATCGATGTCCTTTTTTACCGGTTCGGCAATTTTCACTATTATAGCCGGATAAAACCGAGACATTGGATTTCAACGAATTATACGGCAAGTACAGCAACATGGTTTACAACCTATGCCTGAATTATGTGCAGAATGCCGAGGACGCCGAGGAAATCACGCAGGACGTTTTCGTTTCGGTGTATCATTCGCTCGGAAAATTCAGGCAGCAGTCCGGAATCAAGACCTGGATTTACCGCATCACAATCAACAAATCGCTCGATTTCCTCAAGGCGAAGAAACGGAAGAAGCGCTTTGCCATGGTGTTTTCGATTTTCGGCGCGGACCAGGCAATCATTCACGAGCCTGTAAATTTTGACCATCCGGGTGTCGAGCTCGAAAACCGGGAAGCGCTCGAGAAGCTGTTTTTCCACATCAACAACTTACCGGACAACCAGAAAACCGCTTTGCTGCTGAGCAAGACCGAGCAAAAATCGCAGGCCGAAATCGCCGAAATCATGCAGGTCAGCGCCAAGGCCGTCGAATCGCTTTTGCAGCGCGCCAAACAAAACCTTCGAAAAAATATCGGCAACCGAGAAGGATAATCGTTTTTTAATCGTCTAAAACTCAAAATTGCACCGATGAACGACCCGCTCTATTTACTCGACAAAATAAAGACGCAAGACGCGCCGCCGTTCCTGCTTGAAAAAATCAGGCTTCGAATCCAGGCTACGGCCGATAATTACATGCAACCGAAACAACTGTATGCGATGGCCGCAATGTTTGTCGTGCTGATGGCTGTCAATTACTTCGTCGTCGCGAAATCCGAAAACACGAATTCGGTTCGCCCGATCGCCCAATCCATTTCAACAAACAATCAATTGTACCGATGAACAAAATTAAGATCATAACCGTTTTTGCCGTCGGCATGCTCATTTCCAACCTCTTTTTGGTCGGCTTCATTGCAACGCGAAGACCACATCCGCCCGGACCGGAATTTGAAAACGGCCCGAAATGCGAAATCATCCGCCGGCTCGATTTTTCATCCGCACAAGTACAGGCATATGAAAAACTCATCGAATGGCACCGCGGCGAAATCGACAAAGCCGACCGGAACATCATGCGGCTGAAAAACGAGTTGTATCAGACATTCAACGATGCCGATGCGCAGAAAAAAGATTCGCTGATGATCGAAATCAACAAACAGCAACTTGCGATCGAAAACATCCATTACAAGCATTTCACGGATATCTCGAAACTCTGTACCAGTGAGCAAAAACCGAAATTCGAGGCGCTCACGCACGACCTGGCCGAATATTTCCATCCGGGAAGAAGACAACGCCGCAGATGATTTTTCGAAACTGCATAATTTTCCTGTCGCTTGTTTTGGGGATTTCCGCTTTTCCGCAAAAGACTGTTTGTTTTGAACCGGTTTTCGGGAAAGAAAAAATCGTTGAAAACCGATATTACAAATTAACTTCGGGCGACAGCCTGAAAATTGAAATGCTGAAATTTTACGTCTCGGGTTTTCAGTTCCGAAAAAATGGAAAAACCGTTTTTGAAGCTCCGGTTTATCACCTCATTAATGCTTTCGACTCCAAAACGCTGGTTTTCGACGTACCGTTGCCGCCGCAAACTGATTTTAACGAAATCGCTTTCACGATCGGTGTCGATAGTTTGGCCAACGTTTCGGGTGCGCAGGACGGCGACCTCGATGCGACCAAAGGCATGTACTGGTCGTGGCAAAGCGGTTATGTCAACTTTAAGATCGAAGGGCAAAGCAATCTTTACAAAACCCGGAAAAACGAATTCTTTTTCCATCTTGGAGGTTACATGCCGCCCGATCAGACCATTCAGCAATTGGTTTTGGAAGTGCCCGACCGCAAAAACATCCGGATCCGGGCCGATCTTCAAAAGTTTTTGGAAGCCATCGATTTCGGCAAGCTGGAAAGCATTATGATTCCGGGCGCAAAAGCCGCAGCATTGTCAAAGCGATTGCCGTCAATGTTCAGCATCGAATGAAAAAAGGCATCCTCATTATCGGACCGGCCTTGTTGCTGCTTTCTTTCGGAAAATTGAAAGAGGTGATTTTCAGCGTGCCTTACGGATGGCCGCAGCCGGTGTATGATTTCAAGAAGAATCCGCTTGCACAGGAAAAGATCGATTTGGGCCGGATGCTGTTTTACGAACCGAAACTTTCGCGCGACAACACGATTTCCTGCGCGAGCTGTCACTTGCCCCAAACGGCTTTTTCGCACGTTGACCATGCGCTGAGCCACGGCATCGACAACCGCATCGGCACGCGGAATTCCCCGGCGCTGGTCAATCTTGCCTGGAGCGGCAGTTTTATGTGGGACGGCGCGGTGAACCATCTCGACATGCAGTCGCTGGCGCCCATCGAAAACCATCTGGAAATGGACGAAAAAATAGCTAATGTCGCTGCCAAACTGCAATCGTCAAGGATTTACCCGAAGCTGTTTTATGAAGCTTATGGCGACAGCCTCATCGATGCGACGAAAATCCTCAAGTCGGTTTCGCAGTTCATGCTGACCGTGGTGAGCTGCGATTCGAAATACGACAGAGTCATGCAGCATGAAAAGGAGGAGCATTTCAGCGAAAGCGAGTCGCACGGTTACGAACTTTTCAAGGCCAATTGCGCCGCGTGCCACAAAGAACCGCTTTTCACCAACGGCAAATTCGAGAACAACGGGCTTGCACCTGATGCCGATCTGAAAGACGGCGGCCGCATAAAGGTTACCCGCAAAATCGGTGACAGCCTGAAATTTAAGGTTCCGACGCTCCGGAATATCGAGGTTTCCTATCCGTACATGCACGACGGCCGTTATAAAAACCTGCAGATGGTTTTGTTCCATTATACCGAAGACCTTTACAGTTCACCCACGCTTTCCGATAAGTTACGACGGAAAATCACATTGAACGAACAAGACAAGAACGACCTGATCGCTTTCCTGAAAACCCTGACCGATGAAAGCTTTTTAAGAAATCCGAAATATGCGTATCCGCGGGAAATGTTCGGAAAATAAAAAAAGCCGTCGGGCGGACGGCTTAGTTTCAATTCAGGATTTTCGCGTTCTTGACTTTTTCGCCGGTGAGCGCAAACTTGATGACTTCGCTCATTTCGGTGACGTAGTGAAACGTCAACCCTTCGAGGTATTCGTCCTTGATTTCGTCGATATCCCGTTGGTTTTCTTTACAGAGGATGATTTCCTTGATATTGGCGCGTTTGGCCGCGAGGATTTTTTCCTTGATGCCGCCAACCGGAAGCACTTTTCCGCGAAGCGTGATTTCGCCAGTCATGGCGAGGTTTTTCTTGACTTTCTTCTGCGTAAGCAGCGAAACCAGTGAAGTCAGCATCGCAATACCGGCGCTCGGGCCGTCTTTTGGCGTCGCGCCTTCGGGAATGTGAATGTGGATATTGTATTTCGGGAGGATTTCAGGATCGATGCCCAACAGTTCCGAATTGGCCTTGATGTATTCGAGCGCAATCGTCGCCGATTCCTTCATGACCGTGCCTAAATTCCCGGTCAAAGTCATCGTGCCTTTTCCTTTGGAAATAAGCGATTCGATAAAAAGAATGTCTCCGCCTACGGTTGTCCAGGCCAAGCCCGTAACCACTCCGGCTACATCGTTGCTTTCGTATTTGTCGCGTTCCATTCTCGGTGCGCCCAAGGCTTTCACGACATCTTCCTCGGTAATTTTTTTGTTGTAGTCTTCTTCCATCGCGATCGCTTTTGCGGCGCTGCGAATGAGCTGTGCGAGTTTGGCCTCAAGCCCGCGTACACCGGATTCGCGGGTATAACCCTCGACGACTTTTTCGAGTATTTTCTTTGATGCTGTAAGATCTTTTGGGGTCAGCCCGTGCTCGCGGAGCTGTTTCGGGAACAGGTGCTGCCGCGCGATCTCGACTTTTTCCTCAATCGTATAACCCGACATCTTGATGACTTCCATACGGTCTTTGAGCGCCGGCTGGATCGACCCCATATTGTTCGAGGTCGCGATGAACATGACTTTCGACAAGTCGTAGCCCATTTCGAGGAAATTGTCGTAAAAATCCTTATTCTGTTCCGGATCGAGCACCTCGAGCAAAGCCGAAGACGGATCGCCCTGGTTGCTCACCGAGAGCTTGTCGATTTCGTCAAGTACGAAAACCGGATTTGATGTCCCGGCCTTTTTCAGGCTCTGGATGATTCGCCCCGGCATCGCGCCGATATAGGTTTTTCTATGCCCGCGGATTTCCGCCTCGTCGCGCAGACCGCCAAGCGAAATCCTCACGTATTCCCTGCCGAGCGCTTCGGCGATCGATTTCCCGATCGAGGTTTTGCCGACGCCCGGAGGCCCGGTCAGGCAGATGATCGGCGATTTCATATCGTTGCGGAGTTTGAGAACTGCTAAGTGTTCGATGATTCTTTTCTTGACGTCGTCGAGCCCGAAATGGTCGCGGTCGAGTATTTTTTGCGCGCGCTTTAAATCGAAGTTGTCGGTCGAATATTCGCCCCAGGGCAATTCGAGCAGCAATTCCAGATAATTCCGCTGGATGCCGAAATCGGGCGCCTGCGGGTTCATGCGCTGCATCTTCGACAATTCTTTATCGAACTGCTTCATCGTCTTTTCGTCCCATTTCTTGGCTTTTGCCTTGATGCGCATCTCGTCGATTTCCTGGTCGTGCGAAACCCCGCCCAGTTCTTCCTGAATGGTTTTCATCTGCTGGTGCAGGAAATATTCGCGCTGCTGCTGGTCCAAATCGAAGCGCACTTTAGACTGGATGTCGTTCTTGAGTTCGAGTTTCTGCAATTCCACGTTCATGAAACGAAGCGTTTCCAATGCGCGTTCCTTGAGCGCGTTCATTGCCAGAAGGTCTTGTTTTTCCTTGACCGAAAGATTCATGTTCGACGAAACGAAATTGATCAGGAACGACTGGCTTTCGATGTTGCGGATCGCGAAAGTCGCCTCAGTCGGGATGTTCGGGCTTTCCTTAATGATCTGGATCGCGAGTTCTTTTATGGAGTCGAGGATTGCGAGAAATTCGGTATCGTGCTGGCCCGGCCTTTTTTCGGAAACTTCCTTGACCATGGCCGTGAGGTACGGTTTTTCGGCCGTGACGGCATCGATTTCAAAACGCTTTTTCCCCTGCAGGATTACGGTGATATTTCCGTCGGGCATTTTCAAAACGCGGAGGATTTTGGCCACCGTTCCGATTTTATGGATGTCGTTCTTCGTCGGGTCTTCGTCTTCCTCGTTTTTCTGTGCGACCACGCCGATGGTTTTCCCGGCGGCATTGGCATCGTTAATCAGTTTGATGGATTTGTCGCGTCCGGCCGAAATCGGGATCACGACGCCCGGGAACAAAACGGTATTTCTTAAAGGTAATATGGCTAACGAAGCGGGCAATTCCTCATTGTTCATTTCGGCTTCGTCTTCCGGTGTCAGCAGCGGAATCAGTTCGGCATCCGAATCGAATTCCTGCAGTGACAGATTGTCAAAAGTGAAGATGTTGTGGCTTGACATATTTTTATAAAAGCGTCATTATGACATTAGATTTCAGGATTGTAATACAAAGGTAGAAACAACTATTCTATAAATTAACTTAAAATCGATGTACTACCTATTAATTCGTCACAAAAATGAAATCGCCAAAGTTTGTGCCATCAAAAAATCCGCCGGAGCGGATTTAGTGTATTTGGTCGATGTTTGCGCCGTTATAATGCAACGTCGAACGCGCCTTCGGTAATCACATACGTAACCGAATTCACGACAATCGTCGTCTGAAACATGCCCTTGATATGCGTTGCGGATTTCTCGGTGATCGTAACCGTTCCGCCCGTCGCAAATTCCCCGAAATCTTCACCGGCCGGAGTATAATTGATCTGCACTTCCCCATTCGAAACCTGATAGGTGCCGACGCCGAGCGTTTCATCCATATTCACGCTGATCGAATCGCCTGCGGCATTCTCGGCAGAAACTGTAATCAAGGTAGCGCCGCCGGCACTTGCCGATCCGGTAAGGATATCGGTATCGACGAATTCACTGCCGTTGACTTTGGCGAAGAACGTGTCGCCCGTTGGATTATCGGTCACGTAAGGCAAATTGGTGAATACGCCATTGGTAAATTGCTTGGTCAGACTATTGCCCAGATCGTCTTGGGTATAACCGGTAAACTGGAATGTTCCTGAAATCGTGTGATGCACCGTGTCGATCGTTGAGACAATCACCGAACCCGTATCCTGCGTTCCGTTATCGAAAGGCACGCCAACATAAGTATTGCTGTCATCCGATGGGTTGTAACCGATGAGGTTCACATCGCTGTTTGCAGGATATGTGCCGGTCGTCGTACCGTGCAGCAGGAATGCAAAGCTATCGCCCTGCGCCCTTACGGCGTTGATGATGATCGATCCGCCGGAAATATAAACAATCGTCGTATTGGCAGTAAAATGCGCACCGTCGATATCGGCCTTGAATGATGCCGGTGCGCCGGGATCGGTCGGGCCGGTCGGATCGGTAGGGTCAGTCGGGTTAGGTATGACGATCGCCGGGTCAACAGGCTCAAGATCAGTCGTGCAGGATGAAAAATTAAACGCGGTCAGGAAAAACAGCACCGCCGAAATCAATCTCAGGTTCTTCATTGTTGTTTTTTTTCAAAGATATGGAAATTAAGCGCTTGGGAATACTTACCGCCGTTAAAGTTTGGGTATAAAAAAATCCGCCGGAGCGGATTTAAAATTCCCTTCCGGGCTTAATTGTAATCGACATCGAAATTCCCGTCGGTTATACTGTGCGTAGTAGACGAAAAGAAGCTCGAAGTGTTGAAATGGAATGTTCCCTTGATCTTTCCGGTGGCCGGGTCGTGACTGATAATGGTCAGCGATCCGTCATCGGCGGTAAACGTGCCTGTTCCGGAATTGTCATGGATGTATATTCCGACGACATCGCCAAAGAAATCGATGTCATACGTTCCCGGAGTAATATCATCAGGCATCGTCAATGAAATGTTCTCGACATTCCCGCGCCTGCCGATAATCTGGATGCTGCCGGAATTCGGCGTCGCAAAGACATCGGTCGCGACATAAGAAGCGCCGTCAAGTTTGGCACTAAAGGTATTCGAGCTCGGGCCGGTTGGTACCGATCCGGTATACGGAAGGCTGAACGAACCGTTGGTGAACGATTTGGTTTCGATCGTATCGCCCGTGTCGTCTGCGAACCGCGCGCCGGTAAACTGGAACGTGCCCACGATCATGTGCGTCGTGGTATTGATGCTGGTAATGTTGATCGTCGCATTGTCTACATATTCGGGGAAATCCTGGAAATCGCCGCTCTGCGGGGAAGAAACGAAAGCATCGCTGCCGTCATTCTTGTTGTAAATAAGTCCGAACGGCATCATTGAAGTCGACGGCGTGTTCCAGGTATAAGTCCCGACCGTTCCGTGCGGGATTGTGATCTGGAACATTTCGGCATTCGCGCCCCGGATTGCCGTAATCGCGATATAATCGGAGTTGACGATCGCCTGGGTTGTCGTGGCGATATAAGTCTGCGAATCGAAATCGACCTTAAAGACGCCGGTGCCCGGATTATCGGGATTATCGGGATTGTCCGGGTTGTCCGGGTTTGGGATCGTGATGGCCGGATCGACGGGTTCGAGGTCAGTCGTGCAGGAGGAAAAGTTAAACGCCGCGAACAAAGCCAGCGCCATAGGGATTAATCTGAGGTTTTTCATGAATGGCAGGTTGATTAGTTTTTTCCAAATATATATAAATTCTGCAATTTCCAAAACGAAGTCCTAAATTACATATCCGGCCGCGCCGCATTTTTCGGCACTCTTTTCAGCAATACGATACCGATAAAGAAAAACAAAGCCAAAAATACGATCGAAAATCTCGGGCTTCCGGTAATCTGGTCAATGATTCCGTAAACGCACATCCCGATCACGATGCCGATTTTTTCCGAAACATCGTAAAAACTGAAAAACGATGCGGTGTCTTCGGTCTCGGGCAACAATTTGGAATAGGTCGATCGCGACAATGCCTGTATTCCGCCCATGACAAGCCCTACCAATCCGGCCATGATGTAAAACTCGAGCGGCTTGGTGATGAAATAGGCCGCAACGCACAACACTACCCATACGCAGTTGATGAAAATCAGCACCCGGATATTTCCGAATTTAGCAGAAGCGCGCGAAGTCAGCACCGCACCCAAAACGGCAACGAGTTGGATGACCAGAATGCAGATAATCAATCCGGTCGTGCTTTCGTCGGCGCTCGACCACTGGATTTCCTGCGAACCGAAATAAGTCGCGACCAGCATCACGGTCTGAACGGCCATGCTGTAGACGAAAAATCCGGAAAGATATCGTTTGAGCGCCAGGTTTTCGCCAAGCATCGCCCAGACTTTTTTCAATTCCCGGAATCCGTTGAAGATTACTGCGCGGGTGACTTTTTCGGCATTCGAATTCCCTTTTGGAAGATAATAGTAGGTATATTGACTGAAAACGATCCACCACACGCCAACGCTGACAAACGAATATTGCATGGCTTTGATCGCGGCTTCGAGCGGCTTGCCCGTAATCCCGAAAAGGTTCGGCTTCATGACCATCGCCAGGTTGATGATGAGCAGGATCACGCTTCCGATATAGCCCAAGGAATAGCCCTTTGCGCTCACTTTGTCCTGCTGTTCGGGAAACGCAATATCGGGAAGATAGGAATTGTAAAACACCAAACTGCCCCAAAAGCCTATCAATCCGAGGAAATAAAAAAGCAGTCCCGAATAGATGTGCTGAAGATCGAACCAGTTCAAGCCCATGCACGACAACGCGCCGAGGTAGCAAAAAAAGCGCATGAACATTTTTTTGTTCCCGACATAATCGGCGATTCCCGAAAGCAGCGGCGAAATAAATGCGACGACCAAAAACGCGGCAGCCGTCACGAAACTGATCAGCGCCGAATTTTTCAGGCTCATCCCGAAAACGTGGATGTATTGGCTGCGGTCGATGAAAAGTTTCTGGTAAAAAATCGGGAAAACCGCCGACGAAATCACCAGCGGATAAACGGAATTGGCCCAATCATAAAAGGCCCACGCGTTCAACAGTTTTTTATTTCCTTTAGGTAAATCAGCCATAATACGGATTTTTGGGCATAAAAAAAGCTGCCCGTTGAGCAGCTTCGAAGATAGGATATATTTTTAATAATTCATTCCGAATTTTTTCGCCGTGGCTTTCGCTTTCGGGATCAGCGACTTGATCTTGGCGATCCGTGTCGCGTCCGACGGGTGCGTGCTCAGGATTTCCGGCGGCGCGCTTCCACCCGATTGCGCGGCCATACGTTGCCAGAAAACCAGCGCCTGATCCGGATTGTAGCCCGCAATCGCCATCAAGGTCAGCCCGATTTCATCGGCTTCGCTTTCCTGCGCGCGGCTGAATGGCAGCATTCCCGCAACATTCGACCCGACGCCATACGCCTGCTGGATGATTTGCTGGGTTTCGGCGCTTTGCCCACCGGCTGCGGCACCAACGGCAACTGCGCCAAGCTGCTGCAACTCTGCGGCGCTCATCCGCTGTGCGCCGTGATTCGCGAGCGCGTGCGAAACTTCATGTCCTAAAACGACCGCCAATCCGGCTTCGTCTTTTGTAACGGGAAGAATTCCGGAATACACGACGATTTTCCCGCCCGGCATGCACCAGGCATTCACTTCCTTACTATCTACGAGATGGTATTCCCATTGATAACCGTTGAGATATTGGGTTTGCCCGATGGAATTGAGATATTTCTCGGCAGCGGCCTTGATTTTTTGGCCAACTTTCGTGACGCGCTGCGCATCGGCGGTTCCGCTGATGACTTTATTTTCTTTCAGAAATTGATCGTATTGCTGGAAAGCCGACGGGAAAATCTGGTCGTTGGAAACGAAGTTCAGGTTCTTCTTTCCGGTAAACGGATTTGTAGAACAGGAAAAGATCAATCCTGCCGCAAGGCAGATGAATCCGGCGTTGAGGAGGAGTTTTTTCATCGCAAGGCTATTTTGAATTTAACAAGTATAAAAATACAAATAGCAATCAAAGAAACCTTATATAATGTTAACGAATTGTTTAATAATTTTCAGTCGGGCCGATGATGTGCAACTCACTGAAATCTTTGTCGATGACCAGCGAATTCCCATCGAAAAACAACGCGTCAAAAGAAACCTGCTCGTTGTCTACCTGGATTTTTTTTACTTCAAACGGCAGTCCGTGCAGGTTGATTCGGAATTTCGAATACGGAGTATTGTATTTTCCTTCCTTATGCTGCTGGATGATCAGTTGATCTTCTTTCCCGTTGAGCCGGAAAGTCGCGAGACTGAATCTTCCTTTGTTGTAATCGTAACCGTCCTGTGCATCTTCATAAAGAACGGATTTTTCCTTACCAAGTTTATAATAAACTTCCAGCATGATTTCGTCAAATTCCAATTCGCCGACATATTGCTGCACCGGATATTTCGGGATGATTGCGCCTTCTTTAATGAATATCGGAATCTGGTCGTAATCGGTCGAAACCCAGATTTCCCTGCGACCCGAAACGACTTCGCTGGTCCAGTAATTGTACCAGTTCCCGATTGGGATATACATCCTGCGCCCGACCGAATTCGGTTCCAAAATCGGGCAGACCAAAATCTGGTTCCCGAAAATGAACTCGTCGGTCCGGTAATGCGTCTGGGTATCTTCCTGATCGAAATACACCAAAGGTTTCAGCATCGGCACGCCTTCGCCCGCATATTGCCAGAACATTGTATATAAATACGGCAAAAGCTGGTAGCGGAGCGAAACGAATTTCCGTGTGATGTTGACGACATCTTCATCAAACGACCAAGGTTCCTGATCGCCGTGATCGCCCGAGGAATGTGTCCGGCAAAACGGATGGAACACGCCCAATTGAATCCAGCGCGCATACAGTTCGCCCGACGGCTGCTCGGCAAAACCGCCGATGTCCGAACCGGTGAAGCCCATTCCCGAAAGCGACATGCGCTGCATCTGGATGTTTGCGATCCACAAATGTTCCCAGGTCGCGACGTTGTCGCCGGTCCAGGAACTTGTATAACGCTGAGCGCCCGAATACGCCGAACGCGTAATGATGAACGGTCTTTTCGGATACGCAAAACGCTTGACGCCTTCGTAGGTTGCGCGCGCCATCTGCGTGCCGTAAATATTGTGCGCCTTGCGGTGCGAGCACGGATTTCCGTCGTAATCGTGGCGAACGTCCATCGGGAAGGTTTTGCCCGGAACTTCCATGACGGCCGGTTCGTTCATATCGTTCCAGACGCCTTTGACGCCAATGTCGGAAATCAATTCTTTAAACAATCCAGCCCACCATTCACGCACAACGGGATTCGTATAATCGGGAAAATTGCATTCGCCCGGCCAGACTTTGCCTTTCATGTACGGACCGTCGGCTCGCTTGCAGAAATAATCCTTTTCCAAAGCTTCCTTGTAAACCGAATATTCGTTGTCGATCTTGATTCCCGGATCTATGATGACCACGGTCTTGAAGCCGTCGGCAGAAAGCTCATCGACCATGCGCTTCGGATCGGGGAAATAATCCTTGTTCCAGGTAAAGCAGCGGAAGCCGTCCATATAATCGATATCGAGATAAATCGCATCGCATGGAATCTGCAATTCCCGGAATTTCGACGTAACTTCCTTTACTTTCGATTCCGGGTAATAGCTCCATTTGCACTGATGGTAACCGAGCGCCCAAAGCGGCGGCAATTCGGGCTTTCCGGTCAGATCGGTATAAGTCGTGACGACATCCGACATTTGCGGGCCGTAGATGAAATAGTAGTTCATTTCGCCGCCTTCGGCCCAGAAACTCGTGACGTTGCGGCGCTCGTTGCAGAAATCGAAAAAAGTCCGGAACGTGTTGTCGAAGAAAATCCCGTAACTCATTTTATTGTGAAGCCCGATGTAAAAAGGCACGACCTTGTACAGCGGTTCCTGGTCTTTTTGGAATGCATACTGGTCGGTCGCCCAGTTTTCGAGTCGCTTGCCTTTCAAATTCAAATGCGTCGCCTTGTCGCCGAGCCCATAGTAGCTTTCGCCTTCCTTGGCAACCTTGCTCATCTTGACGATATTCCCGCCATATTGGTAGCTTTCTTCCCAGTGAAAGCCCAACTCGTCTTCCAAAATGCTGTTTCCCTCGAGGTCGAAAATCGCAATTTTCACATCTTCCTTGCGGATTTTGCAGACGATTTTGCTGGTTTTGATCGAAAAACAGTCGCCATCGTCCGTAACTTCTAAAAAGTTATAACCGTGCGATTGCGTCTTGTCGATCGCATACGAAAAATCATTCGAGAAATAACCTTTGGTCGTATACCGGAAACGGATCAGGCTGTCGCGCAAAATCGTGACTTTTAAAATAACGCTGTTGTCGGTATGGAAGTAAACGGAGTCGGTTTCTTTAGTAAACCCTGTGATTTTGGAAGGAAACAGGTCGCCTTTATATTCGAGTTCGGTGTTGGTAATCATTGATTTTTGTTTAGCAATCGGGGAAGCCAAACATACGAAAAACGACTTTTCATCGGGTTAAAAAAGTGGTTTTTCTACGACAACGTTTGCGTGTTGAAAACTTATTTTGCGATAAAAATCAGATAAGTTTAAACACCGTAACACCCAAAGGCGGCAACACCAATTCCACAGAAAACTCCCGGCCGTTCCAAGGGATTTCATCCGTTTTTAACGGCTTTGGATTTTGTACGCCGCTTCCGCCGTACTGTGTTTCATCGCTGTTGAAAATCTCGGTCGGCTTACCTTTTTGTGGAATGCCAATCCGGTAATTCCCGTGCACGACCGGCGTCATATTGCATACTACAATTAAATTTTCTTTCGGGTTGTTGCCTTTTCGGATAAATGCGATCACGGCGTTTTCACTATCGGAATAATTGATCCATTCGAAACCTTCCGCCGAAAATTGCTTTTCGTAAAGCGCCGGATTGGATTTGTAGAGTTTGTTCAAATCGGTGATCGTTTTTTTGATACCGTCGTGAAAACCGTATTGCAGTAAATGCCAGTCGAGGCTTTGCTCGAAATTCCACTCGCCGCTCTGCCCGAATTCGTCGCCCTGAAACAAGAGCTTCGCGCCCGGGTGCGTAAACATGTAACCGTAAAGCAACCGCAGGTTCGCGAACTTTTGCCACTCGTCACCGGGCATTCGTCCCAAAATCGATTTTTTGCCGTAAACCACTTCGTCGTGCGAGAGCGGCAGCATGAAATTTTCGGTAAACGCATAGGTCGTCGAAAACGTGATGTCGTTCTGGTGGTATTTGCGGTAAATCGAATCTTTTTTGAAATATTCGAGCGTGTCGTGCATCCAGCCCATCATCCATTTCATCCCGAAACCGAGCCCACCGATATACGTTGGGCGCGACACCATCGGGAACGACGTGCTTTCCTCGGCAATCGTTTGTACGCCTTCGAAATTGCCATAAACCGCTTCGTTGAAATCCTTGAGAAAGCTGATGGTATCGAGATTCTCGCGGCCGCCGTGAATGTTCGGTTCCCATTCGCCGTCTTTTCTTGAATAATCGAGATACAGCATCGACGCAACGGCATCCACACGCAATCCGTCGATATGATAATGCTGCAACCAGAAAATTGCGTTGGAAATTAGAAACGAACGCACTTCGCTCCTGCCGTAATTGAATACAAGGCTTTTCCAATCCGGATGATAGCCTTTGCGGATGTCGGGATGTTCGTACAGGTGCGATCCGTCGAAAAAGCCCAGGCCATGCGCATCGCTCGGGAAATGCGACGGCACCCAATCGAGGATTACGCCGATTCCGGCCTCGTGCAGCTTATCGATTAAGAACATGAAATCCTGCGGTTTGCCAAAGCGCGAAGTCGGCGCGAAATAACCGACCAATTGATAACCCCAGGACGGATCGTACGGATATTCCATGACGGGCATGAATTCAACGTGCGTAAACCCGGTTTCCTTGACATAGCTGACCAATTCGTCCGCGAATTCGATATAGGTCAGAAAACGATCGTCTTTGCGGCGCCACGAGCCCAAATGGACTTCGTAAACGGAATAGGGCTTATCGAGCGCATTGTGGTTTTGCCGTGAATCCATCCATTTGGCATCTTTCCATTTATAACCCAGATCCCAGACGACCGATGCGGTGTGCGGCGGTCTTTCGCAATACAAAGCGAACGGATCGGCTTTTTCGGTAACGATGCTGCCGTTGGCGGACTGGATTTTATATTTATAGGCCGCGCCTTTTTCGATGCCCGGAATGAAACCTTCCCAGATTCCCGATCCGTCCCATCGCACGTTGAGCGCGTGTTCGCCCTGTGTCCAATAATTGAAATCGCCGACAACCGAAACCGATTGTGCCGATGGTGCCCAGACTGCGAAATAAACGCCTTTTTGCCCACCGGCTTCGGTTAAATGCGCACCTAGTTTTTCGTAAAGACGGAAGTGTTTACCGGCCTTGAACAAGTCGATGTCGAAACCGGTGAAAAGCGAATGCGGAATAACTTGCATAATATATTGTTCTATTTAATTAATGCTGATTGCTCTTTTCGGATAAGAAACCGATAGATGATGTAACACAAAACCGTTATTCCGGCAACGATTCCCGCGCTTAACGGATCGCCGAATACAAAACCGGCCAATAGTGCCAGCGTAACGACTACCAGCAATCCTGACGAAAACGGATAACCCCAGGCGCGATAAGGTCGCGGCGTTTCGGGTTCTTTGATACGAAGCACGATCACCGATCCGAAAGCGAACAAGGTTACGACCGCCATCATAAAAGTCGCGAGTCCGAAAAGGGTTTCAAACGAGCTCGCAGCGATCAATACAGCATCGAAAATGCCCAAAGCTATGAGCGCGATGTACGGCGTGCCGCCGGAATTTACTTTCGTGACAATTCTTGGAGCAAAACCGTCCCGGCCCAAACCGAATAAAATCCGCGGCGGAATCATGATATAGGCGTTGAGGATGCTGATGATCGAAAACACCGAAACCGCCGTGACGAGTGTCGTGCTCCAGGAACCGAATGCGACTTTTGCGGCATCAGCGGCGGCAAGCGGCGATTTCGCCAACACGTCGATGGGAACCGCATAAAGAATCGCGCCGTTGATGAGCAGGTAAATCGACATCACACAGAGCGCGCCGATAAGATAAGAGCGCGGTACCTGTTTTTCGGGGTTGCTGTCTTCTTCGGCGAAGAATGAAACCGCCATCCAGCCGTCGTAGGTTCCCATAATAAGCTGCAGGGCTTTGAAAATTCCGATTATTGCCGTGCCGGTGAAGGCGAACCGCGTCGTTTCGTGAGACGGAAATCCCGGTTTCGATATAAAACATCCGACAACGAGCACCAGGAATAGCGACACTTTTAAGACACTTGAAATTTTCTGCAGTGCGCTGCCACTCTTAACTCCGGGCAAATTCAACACACAGAAAAAAAGCAGGTAACCCAATCCGCAAAAAGTTTCGTACGGAACAAGCGCCGGAAAAATATCGGCGGTATATTCGCCCAAAACAATACAGAAAAACGCAGGCGCGATCGCGTTGTTGAGCAAATCGAACCAACCGAGCGTAAACCCTGCAAAATGCCCGAAAGCCCGATGGATGTAATTATACGCGCCGCCGGCTTTGGGCATCATAACGGTCAATTCGGCGTAGGAACTCGCGGCCAGCATGATGTACAGCCCGATGAGAAGCCACGAGCCCATAATGATCGCAGGATCGGGAATCAGGGCCGCAATGGTTCCGGGCGTGCGTAAAATCCCGACGCCGATCGTACTGCCGACGACGATTGCGATTCCGAAGAATGTTCCGAGAACTTTTTTGAGCGGGTTGGATTTGCCAGTTTGGTTTGCCATAGTTGAATGATTGACGGTAAGCCTAGCCCGGATCGCGGCACTGTTGGAGCTCTTTTAGACCTCAGAGGTTTTTAAAAACCTCTGAGGTCTCGAAAAGCGACTGCCAAGAGCCGGAAACAGCTCCTAATCTTTATTAAAACTCATAATACTCGCGATTCCAGTAAGCGGAATGACAGCCCAGCGCGGGCGTGAATTGAGTTCGTAGCCGAGTTCGTAGACTGCTTTTTCCAAAATGCAATATTTCAGCAAAAAGTCGACTTCGCGGCGGTAACCGATGTTGAGATTGCCTTCCTGCGCAATGTCGATGTACGTGCGGAGGAAAACCCCGACGAAATACTTGAACAGGATTTCGCCTGCTGCGAAAAGTTCAGGCTGCTCATACTGATATTTGTCCTTGTTGTTGAACAGCGTCGCATAAATCGCATAGTGGAACGAGCGGAACATTCCGGCCACATCCTTTAACGGCGGCTGTTTTACCTTCCGGTCGCGGATCGTGCTTTCGGGTTCGCCCTCGAAATCGAGCAGCCAAAAGTCGTCGCCGTTCACGAGCACTTGTCCCAGATGATAATCGCCGTGTATCCGGATCCGTTCGCCTTTCATCTTGGTCCAGTCGAAATCGAGGAACAACTTGCGGATTTCCTTTTTGTTGTCGAGAAACTGATTGGCCAAATCCAACGCGAGGCCGTCGAGCTTGTGCAAATTGTTCTCTAAAACATTCAACCGGTTCTGGAACTGATAGGTCAGCCGGTTCTTGAGCCAGACCGTATAATCGCCGTTGTAGGTCGTGGGCGTGAACGCCGTTTCGTAAATGTCGCTGCCCAGCGCAATGTGCATTTCGGCAGTACGTTTGGCCAGCGTCTGGATGCGCAGGAAAATCGACAATCCGGCCCAATCGATGATTTCGTGCGGCACTTCGTTGAGGCGCAGGCGCTGGAACAATTCGACCCGGGGAAGCTTGTCGATCTTTATTTTCTTGCTTTTGAGATTCTCGAAAATCCGGTCGCATTCGTCAAGCATGAATTGCCATGCATCGCCCTGGTTGGGGACGAGTTCCTGCATCAGCGCGAGCGTGATGTCTTCTTCGCCGAGGTTGACGTTGATTGAGCCTTTGTATGCGGGGGAATGTTCGAAATGCATCCGCTCGGTCAAAAAACGGCTGATCTCGTAATCGGGATTTGTCGAGATGTAAATCCTGCGGAAAATCTTCATAACATACCTATCGTTATAAATGATGGACGTGTTGCTTTGCTCGACGCCCATGAATTTCGAGGACTTATACCCGGTTTCGTCCATCGTTTCGCCTTTGTGGAACTTGACCTTGACGTCTTTGGAAGACTTCTGTGCAATCATATTTTGAAACATCAGCCGGCGGAAATCTTCCTGGTGCAGCGCATCGACAAGATAACCATCGACGCCGTTTAAGGTTACGGCCGCGATCGTTGTGCTGGTATCGAGCTCTTCCTTTGCCATAAACGCGATCGGCATGAAGTAATTCTGGAAGAACGCTTCCTTGTAATTCACTTCGAGCAAAACCCCGTAATAATTGTTGTCTCTGGACGCAATGCGGAAATAATCCTGGACCTCGATGTATTTCAATGTGCTCGATTTCCCGCCGTACCAGCGTTTTTTTACAATGTAGCTTTCGAGTATGTCGGCCGAGAAATCCTTGAGGAAATCCGGGTCGTCGAAAGCGTTTTTCCAATCGGTCTTGAAAATGAACGGCGTCGTGAATGGTTCGGTAACGGTTTCTTTTTTCATCGCTTGACGATTTTGAATAAGTGGAACGGCAGCGCCGGATGCAGCTCGACGAAGTTCCATTCCTTGTCCCAATTGTAGCTGTTGCCCGTGATTAAGTCGATGACCGTTATCGGCTCGTTTCCAATATTTTCGACAGGCAATCGTACCATCGCCTGTTTTGAATAATACGGGTCGAGGCTGACGATCATCAGCGTCTGGTCTTCGCGGTTGTCGTCCCATTTGTGATAGGCGATGATGTGGTCGTTGTCGGCATCGCAGAATTGGATATTATTGGTTTGCTGCAGCGACGGATGCTGATAACGGATCTGGTTTATTTTCGCAATGACGTGCGTCAGTTTGTTTTGGATCGTCCAGTCCCACTTGACGAATTCGTATTTTTCGGAATCGAGGTATTCTTCCTTTCCGGGCAGCGCTGCCGATTGCATATATTCGTAAACCGGGCCGTAAATCCCGACGCTCGAGCTCAGTGTCGCGGCCAGAAAATAGCGCTGGAGATGGATTGCCTCGTTGGCACTTTGCAGCGGATACGGATTGATGTCGGGCGTGTTCGGCCAGAAATTCGGACGATAGAATTCCTTTTGACTTGTTTGCGTCAGTTCGTTGACGTATTCGATAAGCTCGGCCTTGGAATTGCGCCAGGTAAAATAGGTATACGATTGCGTAAAGCCTTGCTTGGCCAGCTCGTGCATGATTTTCGGGCGCGTAAAAGCTTCGGCCAAAAACAATACGTCAGGATGTTTTTTCTTGACTTCGGCAATCAGCCAGCCCCAGAAATAAAACGGCTTCGTATGCGGATTGTCGACACGGAATACGCGGATTCCGCACTCCTCGACCCAGAACAAGGCCACATCCAAAAGCTCTTTCCATAGGTTTTTCCAGTCGCCCGATTCAAAATAGATTGGTTGGATGTCCTGGTATTTTTTCGGCGGGTTTTCGGCGTATTGCACCGTTCCGTCAGGACGCCATTTGAACCACTGCGGAAAATCCTTTACATACGGATGATCGGGCGCGGCCTGCAAGGCATAATCCATCGCGATCTCGATACCGAGCGATTTCGCCTTTTTGACCAATGACTTGAAATCATTGAGCGTACCGAGCTGAGGATGAACCGATTTGTGCCCGCCGTATTGCGAACCGATTCCCCAAGGCGAACCGACATCTCCGGGCTGCGCGTTGGTCGCATTGTTTTTTCCTTTGCGATTCACTTCGCCGATCGGATGGATTGGCGGAAAATACAGCGTGTCGAATCCCATTTCGGCAACGCGCGGCAACAGCTTTTCGCAATCCTTGAACGTGCCGTGCTTTCCTTCAACAGATGAAGCCGAACGCGGAAAAAACTCGTACCAGGTACTGAACAATGCTTTCTTTCTATCGACATAGACCTGCAATTCGATCGATTGGTTTTTGAGGAAACGCGCGGGATATTTTTTGAAGATTTCGGTCAGGTCGCCGGACGTCGCAACGGCAATTGCCTTGTCATAATCCTTTTCTGAAGTGAAATATTTTGCGGCAGCTTTCAGATATTCTTTTTCGGAAGCGTCTGAAGCCTTGATAACTTTGACGTATTCCGCGCCTTCGAGCAGTTCGGACTTCACGTGTTGGTTGTCCTGGATTTTGCGACCGGTTCCGTGCTGCCAGTTCAGTGCATAATCGATCCAGCCTTCGACGAAATAGGAATAATAGCCTTGCTTTTCGACTTCGAAATTTGCAGTCCACGCGTCATTTCCTAATGGTTGCATCCGGACTTCGCGCCAATGTTTATCGGACTCATGGCGGTATTTTACACAACATTCGATTATGTCGTGGCCGTCAGCGAATACATCGGCGGTAATTTTTACAGTTTGTCCGACGACGCGTTTGATGAAATAAGCGCCCGAATCGAGCTGCGGAAGAACATTTTCGATGACGATGCGGGTCTGTTTCTGCATTTTACACTATTTTTATGATTACTAAATTTAATAAAATTTGCACACTCCCGTAACCTGCATGAAATTTTACTTAAATGGCAAAGATTCCCGATAAAGCCGCCCAATCTTTGAAAATTCCCAAGATAATCCTGCTAACGTCCAGATTTCTGCAGTTTCTATCGCCTAATCTTGCAATGCATTTTGCCGCAAGGCTGTTTACTACGCCTCTGAAATACAGTATTCCGAAGCGGGAATTCGAAATGGACAAAAAAAGCCGGCAGGAAACGATCCGGATTGGTTCGATCAAAAAAGACATCGTCGTATATCATTATGGCCAAGGCGAAAAGAAAATCCTGCTCGTCCATGGCTGGTCGGGCCGCGGGACGCAATTGGTGAAATTTGCCGACCGATTTGTCAAGGCCGGATATTCCATCATTAGTTTCGATGCGCCGGCACACGGAAAATCGTCCGGAAAAACGACGCTGATGCCGGAATTCATCGCCTGCATCCTGCAACTTGAAAAGCAATATGGCCCGTTCGAGGCGGCAATCGGGCATTCGCTCGGCGGGATGTCGCTGCTCAATGCGGCCAAACGCGGATTGAAAATCGGAAAACTGGTATCGATCGGCAGCGGAGATATCATTCAGGATATTATCGACGAATTTATTGCACGATTGCAACTGAAACCGGAAATCGGAAACCGGATGCGTAATCATTTCGAAAGCAAGTCGAATGAAAAAATGGACAATTATTCGTCGTACCGCGCGGCCCGGGAAACGAAAATCCCCGTTTTGATCATCCATGATGAAAACGATCCGGAAGTTCCGGTGAAATGCGCGTATCACATCCATGAAAATCTTCCCCATGGAACATTGGTGATCACCAAAGGTCTCGGACACCGGAAAATCCTCGGAAATGCGGAAGTCATCGATAAAACATTCGAATTTGTTACGGGATAACAACGAAAGGGAAAATTTCGTAACTTCAGTTCCCAAAATCAGCAACATGAAATATCCAATCCAAAAAACCGAAGAAGAATGGAAAGCCCAGCTCGGGCCCGAACGCTATAAAATCCTGAGACAGCACGGAACCGAAATGGCCGGAACCGGGAAATACAACCTGCATTTCGAAGAAGGAACGTATTGTTGCGGCGCGTGTGGCGAACCGCTTTTTGAAAGCGATTCGAAATTCAATTCGCACTGCGGCTGGCCGTCTTTTGATGAGGCAATTCCCGGGAAAATAGAATATGTCAAGGACAATTCCTTCGGAATGCAGCGCATTGAGATTTTATGCGCGAATTGCGGCAGTCATCTCGGGCATGTCTTTGACGACGGCCCGACCCAAACGGGGCAACGGTATTGCGTAAATTCGGCATCAGTAGATTTTAAAGAATAGTTTATGGCAGATTTATTTCAGGACGTTGACTGGGGCGAAGCGTTCAAGCCGCTGATCAAAAAGTACAAAGGCAAGCAGCATCCGCTGGATTACAAGAACATTTACCAATTGATGGTCATGGTCTTGCTTGCGGCGCAGGATTCGGATGCGCACATCAACAAGGTGACCGCCGATTTTTTTAAGGAATTTCCGGATATGAAGGCATTGTCGAAAGCCAGTTCTGCCGATATGCTCAAATACCTGAGCGGCGTCCGGAACCATGCGACGAAAATTTCCTGGCTGCAGGAGATCGCACAGGAAATCAAGGAAGACAAAAACATCCCGAAAACCATGAAGGATTTGACCGCACTCAAAGGCATTGGACGCAAATCGGCCAACGTCATCATGCGCGAAGCCGGCGCGAAAGCCGAAGGCATCATGGTAGACCTGCATGTGTTGCGCGTCGTGGACCGGCTCGGGATTTCACATGCGAAAACCGGCGACAAGATGGAAAAAGACCTGATGGCGGCAGTGCCGGAGAAAATGTGGGGCGAAGTCGGGATGGCGATTTCGTTCCTGGGCCGCGAAACCTGCCGGCCGACCAATCCGAAACATTCGGAATGCGTCATGAATAAAGTTTGCGAATACTGCAATTCCAAACATTAATTATCGTTTTGTTTTAATTTTTGGTACGCCTCGTATTCGGGATAATTCCACGACAATATATTTCGCGATTCCCAATCTTTGATAAAGGATATTTTTCGCGCTTCGATCCGCTGCAGGTAAATTTCCTGCGGCATGTCGTCTTTTTCAAACGGGAACATGGTTTTCTGCAACGCTTTGATCTCTGAAATTTCTTCCGAAGATTTATCAAGCTCGGGCAGCGATTTATCGGGGAAATCCGAAAGATATTGCAGTTCGACGAACGACTGCCGGAAATGGCTGAAGTTATATTTCGCGATGATGTTCTCCCAATTTACGAGCGAACTCAGCACCAAAATGACGTATGCGGTAAAAAAGTTGGTCCTAAAAAGATAAAATGCGGATTTTTGCTTCGATACTTTCACATAGACCGTGTACAATCCGTATAATGTCAGCAATAAAAAGAGCATCAGCCCTATGCGTTTATAGGCCAAGGCGAAATAATGTACGTAATGCAGGTTGCGGATTGCGACCGATACGGTCAGGACTGCGTTTTGTGCCAGCCAGATAAGGCTCAGCCTGCGAAGAAATTTATTCCTGCTGAAGAAATTAAGGTTTCCGCGGAAAAAATACAGTACGATTATGATCGAGCAAACGATCGACAGCAGCAGCAAATAAGTGCCCTCATGTACGAATTGCTTCAAGTACAACCCGTTCCATGTGAAATTGAACCAAACCCAGTAAATGTCGAGCGCGTTTACAATCAGCAGCATGACGTTAAGCGTGAGCAACAAGAAAATGCTTGCCCGGTATTCGTCTTTCAGCCCGGTAAATTTGAATTTTCGGTAAAACAGTTTTTTCTTTTTGGTCCTGACGAGAAAATCCGTCGCATTGCGGTCGTCGGCAATGATTTCTTCTACCGGATTTCGGAAAAATACGAAATTGCAGATTATCATGCCGATTGCAAAAGTAACGATAATCAACAGATCGATATTTTTGAAAAGCGGAAAGAAATGGTCCTGTAAAAATGTGCCGATATTGCCAAGAAACTTACTGAAGTACGGACTTGATCCGCTGTAAATCAACAAAAAAAACAGAATGATTACGACCGGTATAACAAAAATGCCGAGCCGTTTTCCTTTGCTTTTTTTGTCCCGCTTCCCCAAATATGAAAACGCCACAAAAAAACTATTCTGCGCGGCTGGTATATTGCAAAAAGCCAGCAGCAGCAAAGTGACAAGCGATTTTGCCTGCGGATAAATCAATGTTCCCACAAAAATAAAAAGAGAAATAATATTGATTGCGATGACGTAAGGCGAATAGACCACTACGACGGCGCATGAAGTCAACAACAGCCCTAAACCGAAAATTCTATGGTTTACAGTTCTGAAATCAACACTCTTAGTAATAATCAATGCGATAAAAAGTACCGTTTCCATCAGGAAAACGTTCAATCCTAAATCCTGGCGGTGAAAAAGCAGCGTGAACACAACGGCGCAGGCGATCGCCGCGAAAAGCGTAGTTTTTTGTTTTGTCATTGGTTTGGTTTGCTTTTACAACGAACCATTTTAACAATTAGTGTGTTTGCTTTTATATTTTTGGGCGTGCCTGCGCAGGCAATGTGATTTCCGGGAAAGTATCCAGTGCGCCGTCGCGCTGAACTTCGTTCGGTATCTTCGATTAAAGCTGCGCCTTATTCTTGATAATGCGGTGCGCGGCACCTGCTCCCATCGCCAAGCGGGCTGCGGCTTCCAAAATGAGGGAATGGGCAAAAACAAAAAATCCCGTCAAATTCATGATGGGATTTTCTTAAAGACGACAATGACCTGAGAGCCTTGCCCACAGCGCCGCACCTATAAAAACAAGACCGGAAGCCGAAGGACGAACAGGCGAAGCAAAGCCTGTCGGGATCGGACAGGTTTTCCACTAAAAAAGGCGACGACACGACCAAAGGGACTGCGCCGCACCAAAAACAAAGAACCCCAGCCTTCCAGGCTGGGGTTCAATCAAAGAAAGGCGACGACATACTCTCCCACAAACTGCAGTACCATCTG
>JBEHYS010000023.1:0-42456 GCA_048498055.1 Bacteroidota bacterium | reverse complement strand
CGGAAATATGCTCAAATGCACTGTAGCGACGGATAAGTCGGAGGTAACATAGACTTTGGAAACCGAAATCACGAGGTTCGGAATTCCGTTTTTCCGGACTTCGCCCTGTAGAATATCGACAAGGTCTTTTTGGAGAACGCTGCCTATCTTTTTCTGCCTGTTTGTTTCCATGGGGCAAAAGTACGAATTTTGGAGTTATTGAGCCATCGAGTTTTCTATCTTTGTTTCCATTCCGGTAATTCAATCCTATGAGAAAAATAGAACACATCGGCATTGCCGTCAAAGACCTGAATGCATCGAATGATTTATTCGAAAAGCTTTTCGGCATTCCGCCTTACAAAACCGAAACCGTCGAATCGGAAGGCGTCAACACATCGTTTTTCCAAAGCGGCCCGAACAAGATCGAGCTGCTCGAAGCTACGAACCCGGAAAGCCCGATCGCGAAATTCATCGAAAAGAAAGGCGAAGGGATTCATCACATTGCATTTGACGTCGAGGACATAGTTTCGGAAATCGCGCGGCTCAAGGGCGAAGGTTTTACGGTATTGAATGAAATCCCGAAAAAAGGCGCCGACAACAAGCTGGTCGCATTCCTGCATCCGAAAGGTACGAACGGCGTTTTGATCGAGTTATGTCAGGAAATCCGCTAATCGGCCGGAAGTCATAAAGTCAAAAGTAAACTTGCACCCGATAAAAAATATTGGTAATATTGCAACCTCATAACCGGTCCTATAGCTCAGTTGGTTAGAGCACCTGACTCATAATCAGGTGGTCCTTGGTTCGAGCCCAAGTGGGACCACATTTAAGCCTTGTTTTGCGAGGCTTTTTTTGTGCCATTCATTTTAGGATGCCGTAAAGTTTCAGGATTAAAAATAAGAGGAAAAAAGGCATACAAAAGATATTCAAAGCACATTCTTTCTAAACAATTAATGCCGACAAATCAATGTCCCGCGTTGATACAACATAAGCTCATCTGCACTTATCGCTATCTCATACTTTTGAAATACATCGGAATGTACTTCGTTGGCGGACAAAATTTTCACCTCGCGATAATTCTCGCCGAAAAAGAATATCTTTTCGAAACCCACGCGACGGCATAAATCAATATAAAAAGGGTAAGCTAGTCGATTCGTATAGGCAATAGGGTTTCCGGCCCAATACTTCCACTGCTTGTCAGAATATTTTAAAAAATTAAACAATGAAATCGATTGATCTTCAAAAATCCCCGGATTGGCAAAATGATCAACGAAGTTTATAGTATGGACACAACAACCGGAAGCTGACAGCCACAATTTTGACTTTTCAAAAATTGCCCTTAAGAAATCAGGTGGAATATGTTCGAAAACAACCTGCGACGTGATGAAACTGTATTTTGAGCAATGTTGCCCGATTTCTTCAAGCGTATACGGAGCCAAATAAACTATATTCAATGCCGACAGAATTCCCTTTAAATTTCTTTGAGTTTTTACTTGCTCTAAAATATCGTGGATTTCTCCGCGACTCAAAGCGCTTTCTGCCATTATTTGATTGATGCAATCAGGATCTAATGCCAAAAATTGTTTTCGGAAAACTTTAAAGCTGATATCTTTTGAAACATCTGCGGTGACGATTTTCTTAAACCCCAGTAATGCAAATACCAGTGCTGAAATCAAAGAGTAACCGGTTCCAATCTCCAATACGGACTGTAAATTGTCATTCGAGATCCCGGCCATCCGAAACCGCCGCAATGCCTCATGGGTTTGATAAACCGTGACGTTTCGATGGTAATTCTTCGTTAATGTGATGTGTTTGTGATTAAGGATATCACCCACACGCGTCTTTGATAATACCTTTTGTAAAATTGCCTTAATTTTCCAGTTCATTGTAAAGTTGCGCGAGTCCTTTTCAAAAATACAAATCCAACACCGGCAAATATTATAAAATCTTTTTAAGTTATTACTGCTGTTTTTTGTGATCATCAAATAATTTATAAAACCCATTTCAGGGTATGAAAATTTGCACTCTGTTCAGGTTTTTAGCGCCTTTCAAACTAGATAAAGCGGATTCTTCCAAATTTTAACATCCTGCAAAACAATCTCATATCGAAAAATATGCTATTTTTGATAGCCTTACTTCCCGTTACTTATGAAAAAACATTACGCTTACGCGGCCCTTTCGGCCATCCTTTTTCTTTTTATCGTATTTGCCTGCGGCTCCGATGACGATTCGTATATTCCGGTATCGCCGGTAACCGTTGATTTGACGCAAGTGCCCTATCCGAAACTTTCCGATTATAAATTCTTTGAAGGCGACATGAAAAACCAGGTGCCGTCGCTGGGAATGCTGCCTTATCAGCCCGCGAGCACACTTTTCACCGATTATGCGCTCAAAAAGCGCTTCGTCTGGATGCCGGCCGGATCTAAAGCAACTTACAATTCGGATTATACTGTACTGGAACTGCCCGTTGGCGCGGCTCTGGTCAAGAATTTCTATTACGATAATGTCCAGAATGTAACGCCGGCAGGGGCGACCCGTATTGTCGAAACCCGCGTCATGATCCGCAGGGCCGACGGCTGGCTTTTCGCCAATTACGTCTGGAATGCCGAACAGACCGAAGCCTTTTACGATATGGAAGGCAGCTATACGCATATCGAATGGAAAGACGAAAACAATATTTCGAGAACCGCCGATTATAAAATCCCGAACGAATCGCAGTGTTTTGTCTGCCACAAATCCCAGACGTATGTCGACGGCAATCTCGTGACTACGCACATTCCGATCGGAATCAAGCCGCAGAACCTGAACTTCAGCTACAATTACGGCACGACGTCCGAAAACCAATTGCTCAAATGGGTCGATGCCGGTTATCTTGAAGACAATTTTACCTTGCCTTCGGCTGAAAATACGGTCATCGATTACAACGATACATCCAAGCCTTTAGAACTCCGGGCGCGTTCCTATGTTGATTCCAACTGCTCACATTGCCATTCCGCCGACAGACATTGCGAATACCGCCCGATGCGGTTCGCATTCCACGATACCGGCGGCGCGAACGGACAGACCAACATGGGCGTTTGCGTAAACACCCAGGACATGCAGGATTTCCCGCCGGAGCTCAATAAAATCGTCAAAGCCGGAAATGCGCACGAATCGATGCTGTATTACAGATTAAATACCAACAATGAAACTTACCGGATGCCGCTCCATGGGCGCACGATTATCCATGAAGAAGGCGTCGCATTGATGGAAGCCTGGATCAATTCGCTGCCGCATTGCGAATAGCGGCCAATACAATACTATTAACTAAAACAACCAAAAATGAAAATGAACATTACACAATCAAGACTGCACAATTTCTTTTGCAGCTTCCGGATGCTGGCCTGGCTTTTCCTGGGCTTGTCTTTCCAACAATCCGCCGCACAAAACAGTTGTGCCGCCGCGCTCCCGATAACCGCGGGAACTTATACCATAGCGGTGATCGACGGCACAAACATGTCCACAGGCTGCAACAATTCGAGCCTGGCCGAATGGTATGCCTATACGCCGACGGAAAACCACAGCGTGACTGTAACGTCCGATTTGCCCCAAAATATCTGTAAGGATACACGGATGCGCATTTACACCGGAACCTGCGGCGCGCTTACCTGTTATGGCGGCGACGACGATTCGGGAATCATTACCTGTAATTCAGGAAGCCCGACGTCGTATCTTTCGGTCGATACGTTTGACGCTTTTGCAGGAACGACTTATTATATCGCATGGGATAACACTTACATGTCTTCCGGATTCGATTTTCAGCTAACCGAAGCACCTTTTGTCCCAAGCCCGTGCTATGTCGCGACACCGATCACAGCCGGAACGTATACCGTAAACGCAATCGACGGCGGCAATATGATCACAAGCTGTTCTACCGCAGGGCTCGCCAAATGGTATTCCTACACGCCGACATCCGATTTCCATGTAACGGTCAGTTCCGATTTGGCCCAGAACATCTGCAAAGACACGAATTTCAGCATCTATACCGGAAGTTGTACCGGAACGCTCAATTGTGTAGCCAGCGATGACAATTCCGGAAACATCGCCTGCAATTCGGGGAATACCAATTCCAATTTGTCCGTCAAGACGTTTGACGTCACTGCCGGGACGACTTATTACATCGCCTGGGACAACAAATGGAGTGCCGCCGGATTCGATTTCCAGCTTACTGAAGTTCCGATCATTCTTCCGGTCCATTACAACAACGTCGTGATCCCAACGGTCAACAGCGCTTATAATATGTGTATCGTCGACATGAACAACGACGGAAAAGACGACATCGTCGGAGTCAGCAATACTACGTTAAGAGTTCATTTTCAAGGAGTGGCCGGGGCGCTCACCTATACTGATTTTACAGTTCCGGGCCCGAGCCTGATGCCGGGATGGAGCATCGCCGCCGGGGATTTCAACAAAGACGGTTACAACGATTTGCTGCTCGGAAGTTCAGACGGGCTTACGATCTGGAAATCGAATGCGACCGGCACGGCTTATACAAGCATGACGCCCGGGCAATATATTTTCTGCCAGCGCACCAATTTCATCGACATTGACAACGACGGAAACCTCGATGCGTTTTCCTGCCACGACATCGCACCGAATGTCTACTACCTCAATGACGGCTCCGGGTTGCTGAACCATTATTACCAATCGACGGTAACGCCGGGCTCTTATTCTTTGGGTGCAATTGGCGGAAACTACTCTACGCTTTGGACCGATTACGACAACGACGGCGATGAAGATGTGTTCATTTCAAAATGTTCCGGGCCGCCGTGCGAGCTTCATCGCAACGATGGCAACGGCGTTTTTACGGATGTTTCGGCTGCCGCCCAAATCAACTTCGATCCGGTCGACTCGTGGTCATCGGCTATTTTTGATTACGATAATGATGGCGACATGGACATTCTCGTGGGCTCGAACGGTTTTGTGGATTCAAGGCTGTTCCGGAACAATCTCGATACATCCAACACGACTGAGGAAGCTTTTACCAATGTAACGGCAGGTTCAGGTTTCGACAGCGATACGACTTCAAACCGGGATTACGTTGCCTACGATTTTGACAACGACGGCTGGGTCGATGTGCTCAATGGCAACGGACGCATCATGTTCAATCAGGGCAACGGCACGTTCCTGGCATCGTATTATCCCAATCTGGGCGTAGGCGCGATCGGCGATCTGAACGATGACGGTTTCCTCGATATTGAAAATTACACCGGGATTTTGTATGCAATTCCTAACGGAAACCACTGGATCACCGTACACTTGACCGGCGTCCAGAGCAACAAGAACGGTATCGGTGCGCGTGTTGAAATCTACGGTTCGTGGGGCAAACAAATCCGGGACATCCGCAGCGGTGAAGGATTTGGCTATATGAGTTCTTTGAATGCACATTTCGGGATCGGACAGGCAACTGATATCGAAAAAGTCATCATCCGATGGCCGTCAGGAACGGTCGATGCGATCCTAAATCCGACCAGCGACCAAATGCTGTCGGTTACCGAAGGTTCTTCCCCGCTTGGGCTGGCCGCTGTTGACCGGAACAGCTTCAGCCTGTACCCGAATCCGGCTGACGACCAGCTCAACATCCAGCTGGGCAGCGCTTTGGCCGCTTTAAAAGAGGTTACGATATTTGACCTGAAAGGCAGGATTGTTTCAAATCCGACGGTTTCAAATGAAAACATTTCAGTGAAAAACCTTTCAACCGGTACTTATTTACTCGTGCTGAAAACCATCGACGGTAAAAAGTACACGCAGAAATTCCTGAAAAAATAACCGAATGCAAAATTTGATAAAGCCTCCATTTCTGGGGGCTTTTTTTTTATTGGGTCAATCTCCTTTTTTTTCCGTCAGGTATTTCCAATATCGTTTCGGGACGTGCCGGATGTGAAGTTTCATATTCTTGCGCGCTGGAATATTGGTGCTGTTGAAATAATCCTTCCATAAAAGGCCGTACAATGCCTCTTTGTCGTCGAGCGCAGCTACAGACAGGAAAGTTGATGCCGATTTCATTTCCGGGGCAAAATCGAACGTGATTTCTTCCACTTTCTCGCAGTCGTAGTACAGCCCGTATTTGCGTTTCAAATCGTAAATAATCCACGGCTGGTCGGCATAGCGGTTTTTGAAAAATCCTGCAATCAGCGGCAATACGTTATAATCGGGCTCGATCGGCGCATAAAAAATGCCGTCTGCGGTTTGCTCGAACCGGATAAACGCCTTCATCCGATGCTTTTCGCGGTTCACGCTTTTGTCGCATTGCACAATCGCGATCACTGACGGATGACCGTAATTGACTTCAGCACCTTTGGGATTGTCGAAAATATACCGGGCAAAATCAAATAAATGTCGGAAAGATTCGGGCAGTTCCGATAAAAATGTCTTGTAAAACCGCAGCTGCCAGTCGGACCCGATTTTCTTTTTTAAGCCTTCCCAAACCCGTTTGGCTTTGGCTTCGTCGCTGATGATTTCAATCGTTTCGCCGAGCAATACGGGCTGGAAATGTACCGAACTAAGCAATTCCGCTTCGCCGGGTTTCCGTTCGTAAAATTCAAAAACGGACGTCAGCAGGCCTTCAAAAGTACCGTCAAAAATAAAAGTGACCATTAAAAGAGTGCCAGTTGGTTTTCCGCGATCTTAAGATATTTGCTGTTACTCTCCGAAAGGATGAGATTTTTCAGCCGGAATGCATCGGGCGCATTGAGCTGGAACGCACTGTCGGCGCAGCGAATGAAGTGCTTGGCCCGGTTCCATGAAACTCCGATTTTCTGCAATTGATCCGAACGCAACCTGCCGAACTTCCGCGCCTGCCAGATTTTTTTGGCCGAACCAACTCCAATCCCCGGAACGCGCAGTATCATTTTGTAATCGGCGGTATTGATGTCTATCGGAAAATGTTCCATATTGCGTAGCGCCCAGCTCAGTTTCGGATCAATATCTACGTCGAGGTGCGGATTTTTGTGGTTGAGGATTTCGTGCACGTTGAAACCGTAAAAACGCATAAGCCAATCGGTTTGGTACAAACGGTTTTCGCGTAATAACGGCGGCTGCGAACCGATCATCGGCATGCGGGAATCGTTGCTGATCGGGATATAACCCGAATAATAAACGCGCTTTAAGTCGTAGTTTTTATAGTATTCGTTTGCGCTGTACATGATTTGCATATCGGTTTCCGGCGTCGCGCCGACAACTATCTGCGTACTTTGTCCGGCGGGAACGAATTTCGGCACATGTTTGATGATTTTCCGTTCGTCTTTGAGTGCGATAATGCTATTTTTGATGAAACCGAGCGGTTTTTTGACCTCGTCATGCGATTTGTCGGGCGCAAGTAATTTCAATCCCGCTTCGGTGGGCATTTCGAGGTTGATACTCATCCGATCTGCATACAATCCGGCTTCGGTCAGCAGTTCTTCACTTGCACCGGGAATCGTTTTCAGGTGGATATATCCGTTGAAATTGTTTTCAAGCCTAAGTTTTTTCGCGATACGCACAAGTCGCTCCATCGTGTAATCGGCATTCTTGAAAATTCCTGAGCTCAGGAATAATCCTTCGATATAATTGCGGCGGTAAAAATTCATCGTCAGGTCAACAACTTCTTCAACCGTGAATGCCGCGCGCTTGACATCGTTGCTTTTGCGGGACACACAGAAGGCACAATCGAAGATGCAATGGTTAGTCAGCAGGATTTTAAGAAGCGATACGCACCTGCCATCCTCAGTATAACTGTGGCAAATGCCCGATGCGCTGGCATCGCCAAGACCTTTATTCGTGTTTTTGCGGTTGCTTCCGCTTGAAGAGCAGGAAACGTCGTATTTTGCCGCATCGGCAAGGATGCTTAGTTTTTCTCGGATACGGTCAGACATTTGGGGGAAATTAATCCGTAAATTTAAAAACCACCGACGAATTACACACTTTAACAAAAGTTAAAATGCAAGAGAAGTTCTCTTAAATAAAACTAATTGTGTATATTTTACGTTTATATAACCTCATTTCCGAGGTTTTCATGAATGAATTGCTAATTTTGCCGGTCAAAATTATTTGTCTGATATAGAATACATTATTTCAGAATTTTCAATAAAATGTTGTTTTTTGCCTACTTTTTTCGTGAATGTTCAAAAATCCATTTTATTTGCGAAAAAATTTTGTCAAAAAGATTTTTTATTTACTTTTACACCCTATGAAAATTGTCCCAATGAGGTTAATTAAACTGCTGGCATTCATAATTTTCCCTGTGGCAGCTTGCGTTGCGGCGCCAAACAATCCGCCACCGCCATCACCGCCACCGCCACCTGGTACACCGATAGATAGCGGTATAATCTGGCTATTGGCAGTATCGTTGATTTATGGGATATATAAAGTGTACAAATTCAATTTAAATAAGAAAACCCAGCTGTAAAGCGGGGTTTTTTATTTTATCTAGTTGTGGCGAACGTCATGCAACCGGGCGACATATTTACCGATAACATCAAATTCCAGATTCACTACCGTTCCAATTTTAAAGTCCCTGAAATTAGTATGTTCATAGGTATAAGGTATAATGGCCACACTGAATGTATCTTTTGCTGAACCAACTACGGTAAGGCTCACGCCATTGACTGTAATTGAGCCTTTTTCGATAGTCAGATTTCCGGGAGCAGTATCATATTCGAAAGTATAGTACCAGCTTCCGCCGGCTTCCCTTACAGAAACGCATCGACCCGTCTGGTCTATATGACCCTGAACGATATGGCCATCGAGCCGGTCGCCAAGTTTCATGCCGCGTTCGAGATTTACAAAATCGCCTTTTTTCCAGTGGGAAATATTGGTCTTTTCTATGGTTTCGCGAATGGCGGTTACTGTATATTCATCGTTTTGGATGGCAACTACGGTCAGGCAGATACCATTGTGCGAAATGCTCTGGTCAATTTTAAGTTCCGGCGTAATCGACGACAGGACCGTGAGGTGCAAGTTGTCGTTTTCTTTATTGATTTCGGTAATGGTGCCGAGGGTTTCGATTATTCCCGTAAACATCGTTTTATTTTACTAAATTTGCTGCTCAAAAGTAGCGATAATAACGTGTGCAAATGGTAAAAAAAACTGAAAATATCATCGTCGGGATTTCCATCGGCGATTTGAACGGGATCGGTAGCGAAGTCGTCCTGAAAACTTTCGAGGATTCAAGGATGCTGGAACTTTGTACACCGGTTATTTTTGCCAACGTCAAGATATTGTCGTTTGCCAAGAAAAGCTTTGAATCGACTTCGAACCTTCACGGAATCGACACGATCGAACAAATGGTTCCGGGCAAGATCAACGTGCTCAACGTCTGGCGCGAACCTTACGAAGTCAGGCCGGGCGAAACCGACGAACAAGCCGGAGCTTATGCGGTCAAATCCTTCATCGCCGCTACCGAAGCACTAAAAAACGGATCGGTAGACGTATTGGTCACCGCGCCGATCAACAAATACAACATCCAGTCTGAAGAATTCAAATTTCCCGGTCATACCGATTACCTGAACCAGCAGCTCGAGGGCAATGCGCTGATGCTTATGGTGCAGGACAACCTGCGCGTCGGACTGCTGACCGATCACGTTCCCGTAAATGAAGTGGCGTCGCATCTCACCGAAGCGTTGGTAAAACAGAAAATCGAAACCGTCAGGCAGGCGTTGATACAGGATTTCAGCATCAATAAGCCGAAAATCGCGGTTTTGGGATTCAATCCGCATGCCGGCGACGGCGGTGTGATCGGCAAAGAAGATAAGGAAATCCTTCAGCCGGTAATCAAAAGGATGTTCGAGAACGGAACACTTGTTTTCGGGCCGTTCCCGGCAGACGGGTTTTTCGGCAGCGGGCAATACGAAAAATACGATGCCGTCATCGCCGCTTATCACGACCAAGGTTTGATTCCGTTCAAGACGCTGGCTTTCGGAAAAGGCGTGAATTATACCGCCGGGCTCAATAAAATCAGGACTTCACCCGATCACGGGACTGCGTTCGACATCGCGGGAAAAGGCATCGCCGACCATCATTCCTTTGCCGAGGCTGTTTACCTGGCGATCGATATTTTCAATTCGAGGAACGACTATGCCGAAATAGCCAAAAAGCCGCTGAAGATCAAAGAAAAGCCGCTTTAAAAAAAATTAATATATCGCTTTTGGAATTGCGATAATTTTATATCTTTGCACGCTCAAATTGCGGTGACATGAAAAAGTTAAATGAATTTTTAATTCCGTTCATCGGGTTAAAATTAGGGAAACACCAGTTTGAATATCAAATAGATAAATCGTTCTTTGATAACTTTGATTACGACGAATTTGAAAAAGCCGATATCAAAGTTAACCTAGTCCTCGAGAAAAAGAGCACGATGCTCGAGCTCAATTTCAAGCACAAAGGCACTGTTTATGTTCCGTGCGACCTGACAAGCGAGATGTTCGATTTGCCGGTAAAAGGAAAATTCAGGCTTGTGGTCCAGTTTGGCGAGGAATACAACGACGACAACGACGAGCTGCTGATTTTGCCCCATGGCGAGCACCAGATCGACGTATCGCAGTTCATTTACGAAATGATCGCGCTTTCGGTGCCTCAAAAACGAATTCATCCGGGCGTGAAAGACGGGACGCTTGATTCGGCGGCGCTGAAAAAGCTAAACGAACTGGCGGTAAAAGAAGAAAAACTGAAGCAAGCGGAAAAAAAAGAAGAAGATACAGATCCCAGATGGGACAAACTAAAGCAACTATTAACGGGTAAATAATACAGTAAAATGGCACATCCTAAAAGAAAAGTCTCCAAAACCAGAAGAGACAAAAGAAGAACACATTACAAAGCGACAGTAGCAACAATTGCGACCTGTCCGGTAACGGGTGAAGCGCATTTGTACCACAGGGCTTACTGGCACGAAGGTAAAATGTACTACAGAGGTCAGGTTGTTATCGACAAGCAAATTGCTGTCGCCTAATACCGGTATCGCTTTCAGAATATAAACTCTCACGTTGTGGGAGTTTTTTTTATTGGTGCAAACTTTCAGGCTAAAAATAGCGTGGCCGAGCACTTCGGTCTTAAAATTTTTTTGTAATTTCCACCCCTTATTGAATCGCGTATTCCCTAAGGAAATAATCAAATTCTATGAGTACAATCACAGCCGCAATTACGGCAGTTGGCGCGTATGTCCCGGATTTTGTCCTGTCAAACAAAATTCTTGAAACCATGGTCGATACCAATGACGAGTGGATCACGACGCGCACCGGAATCAAGGAAAGACGAATATTGAAAGATAAAGGCAAAGGAACTTCCTTCCTGGCCATCGAGGCGGCCAAAAACCTGCTTGAGAAAAGCGGCGTCAACCCGGCCGACATCGACATGGTGATCGTAGCAACGGCAACGCCCGATATGCCGGTCGCATCCACTGCGGTTTATGTCGCGACGCAAATCGGGGCAACCAACGCATTTGCCTACGACCTTCAGGCCGCCTGTTCCAGCTTTTTATACGGAATGTCTACGGCGGCTGCCTACATCCAGTCCGGCCGATACAAAAAAGTACTGCTGATCGGGGCCGACAAAATGTCCTCCATCATCGATTATACGGACCGCGCCACGTGCATCATCTTCGGAGATGGCGGAGGCGCTGTTCTTTTTGAACCCAATTCCGAAGGGCTTGGGCTTCAGGACGAATTCCTGCGCTCGGACGGTATCGGACGGGAATATTTAAAAATCGACGCGGGCGGATCGATTTTGCCGGCTTCGAAGGAAACCGTCGAAAACCGGCAACATTATGTTTTCCAGGACGGCAAAACGGTGTTCAAATACGCCGTGACCGGAATGGCCGACGTCAGTGATAAGATTATGGAGCGCAACGGTTTGACCAAGGATTCCGTTGATTGGCTTTTGGCGCACCAGGCCAACAAAAGAATCATCGACGCGACTGCCGACCGGATGGGTCTGGACGAAGAAAAAGTGTTGGTCAACATCCACCGTTATGGCAACACGACTTCGGCTACGCTGCCGCTTTTGATGAGCGACTTCGAGGACAAATTCAAAAAAGGGGACAATCTGATTTTCGCGGCTTTCGGCGGCGGATTTACCTGGGGTGCGATTTACCTGAAATGGGCTTACGATAAAAAATAAACTAAACCAAAATTCAATATCATGGATATTAGAGAAATTCAGAACCTGATCAAATTTGTGGCAAAATCAGGCGCTACGGAAGTAAAGCTGGAAATGGACGACTTCAAGATCACCATCAAGACCACGACCGATGCCGGCGCTCCTGAAATAACTTATCTGCAGCAGGCGCCAATGGCCATGCCGCAAGTTCAGGCTGCTGCGCCGCAACAAGCTCCGGCGGCTTCGGCCCCGGCAACAGCACCTGCCGACGACAATTCAAAATACATTACCATCAAGTCGCCGATCATCGGGACTTTCTATAGGAAGCCCGCGCCGGACAAGCCGATGTTCGTCGAAGTCGGAAGCAGCATATCCAAAGGCGATGTGCTTTGCGTGATCGAGGCGATGAAACTCTTCAACGAAATCGAATCGGAAGTATCGGGCAAAATCGTCAAAATCCTCGTAGATGATTCGTCTCCGGTGGAATTCGACCAGCCGTTGTTTTTAGTCGATCCATCTTAATAAATTCCAATTAATTAAAATTCCAAATTCCAATCGCAGCCGGGAACGGTAAGATTGATTTGAATTTGGCAGTTGGAATTTGCAATTTCTAAATTAATAAAGATGTTTAAAAAAATACTTATAGCAAACCGCGGGGAAATCGCATTGCGCGTCATCCGTACGTGTCGCGAAATGGGCATTAAGACGGTCGCCGTTTACTCGACCGCCGATGCCGAAAGCCTGCACGTAAAGTTTGCCGACGAAGCCGTCTGTATCGGTCCGCCGCCAAGCAACCTGTCTTATCTGAAAATGTCCAATATCATTGCGGCCGCCGAAATAACGAACGCCGACGCGATCCATCCGGGTTACGGCTTTCTTTCGGAAAATGCAAAATTCTCGAAAATCTGCCAGGAACACGGAATCAAATTCATCGGTGCTTCGCCTGAAATGATAGATCGTATGGGCGACAAGGCTTCGGCCAAAGCCACAATGAAAGCGGCCGGCGTACCGTGCGTCCCGGGTTCCGACGGAATCCTCGAATCGTTCGAGCAGGCCAAAAAGCTTTCAAAAGAAATGGGCTATCCAGTGATGCTGAAAGCGACGGCCGGCGGCGGTGGAAAAGGGATGCGCGCCGTCTGGAAAGAGGAAGACCTTTTAAAAGCCTGGGAAAGCGCGCGCCAGGAAGCCGGAGCGGCTTTCGGCAACGACGGAATGTACCTTGAAAAGCTGATCGAAGAACCACGACATATCGAAATCCAGGTCGTGGGCGACTCTTTCGGGAAAGCGTGTCATTTGTCGGAACGGGATTGCTCGGTACAGCGTCGGCACCAGAAACTGACCGAGGAAACACCGTCGCCGTTCATGACCGACGAGCTCCGGGAAAAAATGGGCGCTGCTGCGGTAAAAGCGGCTGAATTCATCAAATATGAAGGCGCCGGGACCGTGGAATTCCTGGTCGACAAGCACCGGAATTTCTATTTTATGGAAATGAACACGCGGATTCAGGTCGAGCACCCGATCACCGAACAGGTCATCGATTACGATTTGATCCGCGAGCAAATTCTCGTCGCGGCCGGCGTGCCGATTTCAGGAAAAAACTACCTGCCGCAATTGCACGCGATCGAATGCCGCATCAATGCCGAAGATCCTTATAACGATTTCCGTCCGTCGCCGGGCAAAATCACAACGCTTCACGCACCGGGCGGTCATGGCGTTCGACTCGATACACACGTATATGCGGGCTACACGATTCCACCAAATTACGATTCGATGATCGCCAAGCTGATTACGACCGCACAGACGCGTGAGGAAGCGATCAATAAAATGAAGCGTGCACTCGACGAATTTTATATCGAAGGCGTAAAAACGACGATTCCCTTTCACCGCCAACTCATGGACGACCCGGCATATGTCGAAGGAAATTATACGACGAAGTTCATGGAAACCTTCCACATGAACGAGCCGAAAGAATAAAGAAAAGCCTCAATATTGAGGCTTTTTTATTTGTTTTTATAACGTTTCCTTCAACCACTTAAAAAATTCCCGCTGCCATACCATCGCATTCTGCGGTTTCAAAACCCAGTGATTTTCTTCAGGAAAATAAAGGAAACGACTTTTGATGCCGCGCAGTTGCGCTGCCTGGAAAGCTTCCTGGCCTTGCCCGATAGGGACGCGGAAATCCTTTCCGCCTTGTACGATCATAATCGGAGTATCCCATTTGTCGACATGATTGATCGGGTTGAATTCGTTATAGGCTTTCTGCGCCGCGATATTTTCTTTTTCCCAATAGGCGCCGCCGTGATCCCAGTTGTCGAACCAGATTTCTTCGGTCGTGCCGTACATGCTTTGTAGATTGAATACGCCGTCATGCGAAATGAACGTCTTGAAACGATGGTTGTGGATTCCCGCCAGATAAAACACCGAATAGCCGCCGAAACTTGCCCCGACGCAACCCAATCGGGATTTGTCGACATATTTTTCTTTGGAAACGTCATCGATAGCCGAAAGGTAATCGTTCATGACCTGGCCGCCCCAATCCTTGCTGACCTGCTCATTCCATTCCACGCCGTGTCCAGCCATTCCGCGACGGTTTGGTGCCACGACGATATAGCCGTTTGCCGCCATCAGTTGGAAGTTCCAGCGGTACGAATAGAATTGTGTCAGCGGCGATTGCGGTCCGCCCTGGCAATACAGTAACGTCGGGTATTTTTTGTTCGGATCGAAATTCGGCGGAAGGATAACCCAGACGAGCATTTTCTTGCCGTCGGTCGTCGCGACGTAACGGCGCTCGATTTTGCTCAGGGCCAAAGTTGCGTAAATATCCTTATTGACATTGGTCAGTTGTTTCCAGGTATTTTTCTTCAGGTCGTATGAATACAATTCGGCGGCATGGTTCATATCGGTCCTCGTTACGATAACATTCGATTCGGAAAACCCGACGATATCGTTGACGTCGAAATCGCCGTTGGTGATCTGATGCACGACAATGGCTCTTTTGTTGAGTCCCGGAAAATTTACTTCGAATAATTGCTTTGTGCCGTCTATCGGTGCAATGAAATATATCTTCTTCGCATCTTTGCTCCACATAAAGCTTTCCACCGTTCCGTCCCAAGCCGAAGTCAGGTTCATTTTCATGCCGTTGTGCGCCACGATGATGTCGTTCTTGTCGGCCTCATAACCCTCGCGCGCCATTTGCAGCCAAGTCAAATGCCCTTCAGGTGAAAAGGCGGGATGCGTATCGTAGCCGCCGTTCGCTTCGGTAAGATTTGTCGTTTTTTTGGTTTCGATGTTGTACTCGAAAATATCGGTGTTGGTACTGATCGCGTAATCGGTTCCCGATTTTTTCTTGCAGACATATAAAATGCGCTTGCTGTCCGGGGACCAAGTATAATCCTCGTCATCGCCGAAAGGTTTTTGCGGCGAATCGAACTGTTCCCCTTTCATGATGTCGGTCCCGGCCGATTTTTCCTTGTTTTCACGGTAAAAAACGTGGTTGTACTTGCCTTCGTTCCAGGTATCCCAATGGCGGTAATCCAGGCTGTTGTAAATCTGGACGTCGGACTTTTCGAGTTCCGGATAATAATCTTTCCCGTAAACATTGCTGAGCTTGACTTCTTCGTTGTAAACAATGTATTTCCCGTCAGGCGATACGTTTTTGTCATTGAGCAGCGATTTGTAGTCGGCCACTTCAACAGCGTTGCCGCCTTTTACCGGAATCGTATAGTATTTCGAGTTCGATTTGTTTTCCTCAACCGAGGGAATCGAAACCTTGTACACGATATTCTTGCCGTCTTTCGAAATCCCCAGCGGTGTAATCCGGCCAAGTTTCCACAATGTTTCCGGCGTCATGACGTTTTGCGCCGTTATCGAATTTACACTCATCAGGATAAAAGTTAAAGCCAATATTTTCTTCATTTTCCAGGTTTTTAAAAGCGGCTTAAAAGTAATGATTTAATTCCAAAAAAAAGCTACCCGTTAAGGTAGCTTTTTGGATTTTAAGTGCTGAAGTTATTGTTTGATGAAACGTTTCGCGGCAGTTTTGCCTTCAGCCGTAACCTCAAGCAGATAGGTTCCGGCGTTAAGCCCTGAAACCGGAATGGTTCCGTTTTCTGTTTCGCCCTGCGCCATGGTTTGGCCCAATAAATTGACGACACGATAACTGGATTTTTCCGATACCGAAATGTTCAGCACATCGCCTTTTACCGGGTTCGGATAAACGGTCATTGCAAGCGCTTCGCCCGGTCTTGCCGCCGAACCAATCACAACGGTATAATCTTCCACCTGTCCGTACGAGAACGTTTCGCAGGCGGTCGGCGTTCCGTTGTATTTCATTGAAACGCGCATCCTTGTCGCACCGAGCGCTGCCGTAGCCGGAATCGTAATGGTTCCGCTGACCGGCGTGGTTTTCGACGCGGCTTTGGTCCAGACCATTTCGCCCGAATCGCTGAAATCGCCATCCTGGTTGTAATCGATGAACACGGCATAACCTTCATTGTATTTGGTGCTGGTCCATTGCGGGGTAATTGTGATCGTATAAGCCGTTGAACGATTTACGTTTGTTGAAATCGCGGTGAAATTGGTATAGCCGGTTCCGCCTGTCGAAGCGTTGTTGATCGTGTTGAATACTACTTTTCCAATTCGTTCGTCTGTCGTGATGTTGCCCTGCGAAGTGCAATAGGTCAAGGTCACGGCCAAAGTTGTCACGTTTGCCGTGTTGCTCTGCGCCGATGAATTTCCGGCCGCATCCCTGGCGATAACATAGAAAGTATAAGAAGTTGAAGCAGCCAATCCGGTCACAGCATACGATGTAGATGCCGTATTGGCCTTGAAAACGCCGTTTTGGTAAACATCATAACCCGTCACGCCGACATTGTCCGTCGAAGCCGTCCAGGATAAGTTCGTGGTCGAAGCCGTAGTTCCGGAAGCGGTAAGGTTTGTTGGCGCTGACGGTGCAGTCGTATCAACCGGTGCGGCCAATGTGGTTACATTTGCCGTATTACTCGCTGCCGAAGCATTTCCCGCAGCATCTTTTGCTTTTACGGTAAACGCATAAGCTGTTGAAGCCGTCAACCCACTGACACTGTACGAAGTCGAAGCTGTATTGGCCTTGAAAACGCCGTTTTGGTAAACGTCATACCCCGTCACGCCAACATTATCCGTAGAAGCAGTCCATGACAAGTTGGTGGTTGTTTGAGTCGTTCCCGAAGCGGTCAGGTTGGTCGGCGCAGACGGAGCTATTGTATCGGTAGAGCCAGCAGTAATTGTAAAGTTTGCATTCGACACATCAAAGAAAATGTGGTTCGTTCCTTTTACCATGATCCGGTTTTGTGTTCCCGGCGTATTCGGAATGGTCACAGCCTGTGTTCCGTCATTCGGCGTCGCGGCAAGCAGCATGTTCCAGGTGTTTCCGCCGTCGTTGGAAATCAGGATGTCGACATTCGCGCAATTCACGCCGTTTGCAGTCGTTCCGGCTACGGCCCAGGTTACGGTTTGCGTCGATCCGCCTACGTAGGAAACGGCGGTGTTCGGCGAACTTACGGTAAACGGACCGGCAGTCGAATTTACGGTAACGACCATATCGTCACTGTTGTTTCCCGAACCTCCTGCGCGGTTGTCGCGAACCGTCAGTCTGAAGTTCATGGTACGCGCTACCGAAGGCAATGCCTCGACCACCAATTCAGATCCTGAAGTTGTTGTGGCGCCGGCCAAGGTTGATGACATTTTAGGAAAATAGCGCGTCGGCGAAGCGGTCGGCGTATACGAACGGAACATTACGCCGGATGTTTTCGTAGCGCTCGGGTTGGTCGTCGAAGTTTGCGAATCCATTTGTTCCCAGCAATACGTAAGCGCATCGCCATTTGCGTCGGTTCCCGATCCGGTCAGCATGAATGCGGTGCTTTTCGGAATGGTGTAATCCAGACCCGCTGCTGCGGTCGGGATTGCGTTTCCTGTGGCGGTTTTTACCGGACAAGTTTTCGCCTTGATATTATTGGTCACTTGTTGAATGCTCACGGCATGGAAATACGCATCGGAATGCGGCTGCACGTCTTTTGAGGTGATACCGGCATATCCCATGATTGTTGATCCGCTGCCCGGTTCGACCTGAACGCCGGTTCCTTCGTTGCTGTGGGTAAATGTGTGGTTTGCGCCCAATTGGTGGCCCATTTCGTGCGCGACATAATCGATGTCGAAATTATCTCCCGATGGGATGCCGTCTGCAGGCGAAGTGAATCCACTGCCTTTGGAGCCATTGACGCAAACGCAACCGATACAGCCTGCATTTCCGCCGCCGCCCGAAGCGCCGAACAAATGCCCAATGTCATAATTGGCCTCGCCGATAATTGAGGTCAGCGTGTTTTGCAGTTGCGAGTTCCACGCGCCTCCCGCTCCGGTCGAAGCCGCCGAATACGGATCGGAAGAAGCGCTGGTATAGATCACGGCGTCGGTATTGGCGATCAGGACCAATCGCGCTGAAAAATCTTTTTCGAAAACGCCGTTGCAACGTGTCATCGTATTATTGATCGCAGCGAGCGCCAAGGCTTTCGTGCCGCCGAAATATGCGGTATATTCACCCGTAACCGAAATCGCCAGGCGGAAAGTCCTGAGAAACGCGTCGTCCGCATTCGGCCTTGCAGCCGATAAATCAGCATTGTTCTGTACAATTGCCTGATCGATGACCATACATTCGAATTTGCCTAATCCGGCCGCTTTGTCCGCTTTTCGATACACGGCATAGGTGCTGAGATCAGTGGTGTACGGTTCGATGAATTCGGCTGAACGGTCGGCCCTTAAAGTCATTGTCTGTAACCCCAATGGCGAAATACTGAAGTAAATTGTCGACGACGGAACTTCGACGCCCTGTCCGATATACGATTTGATTTCCGGATAGCGCGCAGCCAATTCCGGATCCATGTTTGAATTTTCCTGGATGGTGAAATGCTCAATCTGGCCGTCGGCATTTGGGAAACTTACGACGACGCCCGATTTTCCGCCAGAAAACCTTGCCGGCGAACCCAACAGATCTTGTTTCAAGGCATTAATATCGAGTTCGAACAAATGTGGATTGGTCAGCGAAACCTTGTTCCCGATAGTGACCGAATTGCTTTTTTTGACAGTGGTTTTCCACAATCCACCCTGCGCGAATGAAAGTCCGGTCACGGCAATCAGCGCAAAAGACAGTAAACGTTTTTTCATATTCAATGGTTTAAGTTTTATAGTTGATCAAATATAGAAATTTAGCAATACGACAATCGAAATAAATAAACATTTTAATTAACAAATCGATAAATTACATGCTTTAACATTGAAATATGTCCAACAATCGTGTTAGAACAATAAATTTCCTACAATCTAAATTTCGAATTGTATCAGCCGTGCGTCAATCCAAAAAAAGAATTATTTTTATAAAAAATTAGGATGGAACTCAGCTTTTGGGAATTGAAAAACTGGTTTTCCGATGTCGATTACACGATTGTCGGCAGCGGAATCGTCGGGCTTCATGCCGGTTTACGACTTCGCGAGCGGTTTCCCAAAAGCAAAATATTGATTCTGGAGAGCGGAATGCTTCCACAAGGCGCAAGTACAAAGAATGCCGGGTTCGCGTGTTTCGGGAGCTTGTCGGAAATTTTGGACGATTTGAATTCGCACACCGAAGAAGAGGTCATCCAACTGATACGAAAGCGATGGCAGGGTTTGCAGCTCCTTCGGAAAAGGCTTGGCGACGAAACCATTGATTTCAGGCCGTACGGTGGATATGAATTGTTCCTTGACGATGACAATAATTTCGATTACTGCCTGTCGAAAATGCCATTTGTAAATGAAGTGCTGATATCGTTGTTCAAATCGGAAGTTTTTACAAAAGAAAATGACCGTTTTGGTTTTGGCGGAGTCCGAGATACGTTGGTATTCAATCCGTTCGAGGCACAGATCGATACCGGAAACATGATGCAGGCCTTACTGAAAATGGCGGTCGCCGAAAACATCCTGATCCTGAACCGGCAAACCGTAACCGGATTCCATGAATCGGGTAACGGCGTAGAAGTCTCGCTCGGCGATTTTAGCTTTAAAACAAGGAAACTGCTGTTTGCGACCAATGGTTTCGCCCAAAAGCTTACGGGTGAAGTAAAACCGGCCCGTGCACAAGTCTTGGTCACCGAACCAATTCCCGGACTTTCCATCAAAGGAACGTTTCATCTGGATAAAGGATTTTATTATTTCCGGAACATCGGCGAGCGGATTTTACTGGGCGGCGGTCGCAATCTCGATTTCGAGGGCGAAACCACGACCGAATTCGGCCAGACCGGAATCATACAAAACCGGCTCGAAAAGCTCCTCCAAGAAGTCATCCTGCCCGGACAGGAATTTAAAATAGCGCAACGCTGGAGCGGGATCATGGGCCTCGGGGTACAGAAAAAACCAATAGTCAGACAATTATCCGAACACGTTTATTGCGGCGTCAGGCTCGGCGGAATGGGCGTTGCCATCGGCAGCCTTGTCGGGACCGAACTCGCAGACCTGATAGAATTATGAGAAAAGAGATTTTTGCCTTCCTGAAAAAAGCCTGTTTGTGGTTTTTCGTATTATCGACGTTTTCGGTCATCGTTTTCCGGTTCGTGCCGGTTCCGTTTACACCATTGATGGCAGTTCGTGCCGTGGAAAATATCGCAGGCGACAAAGAGCTCGAGTTCAGCCACGACTGGGAATCGCTCGACAACATTTCGCCCAATCTGCAAAAAGCTGTAATTGCCAGCGAAGATGCGAATTTTCTCAATCATCATGGTTTTGATTTCAGTGCAATGCGCAAAGCGTTTAAGAACAACGCCAAAGGCAGGCGCATCAAAGGCGGCAGCACCATTTCGCAGCAAACCGCAAAAAACGTTTTCCTGTGGCAAGGCCGGAGTTACATCCGCAAAGGGCTTGAGGCCTATTTTACAATGTTGATTGAATTATTCTGGAGCAAGCAGCGCATCATGGAAGTATATCTCAACAGTATTGAAATGGGCAACAACATTTATGGTGCACAGGCGGCGGCGCACCATTGGTACCAAGTCAAAGCGTCCGAATTGACAAAGCAGCAGGCGGCCGGCATTGCGGCGATTTTGCCAAATCCACGAAAGTTCAAAGCCAAAAATTCGTCGTCGTTCATTGAAAGTCGTAAGCGGCGGATTGCCAAGCGAATGGACTACGTAAAACTCGATTATTAATAGTTTATATACATGAAAGCACACGAAATTGATTATCAGATTTTCGGCGAGGAAATGCAATACGTCGAAATCGAACTCGATCCTCAGGAAGTCGTAGTTGCCGAAGCCGGCAGTTTTATGATGATGGACAATGGAATCGCCATGGAAACCATCTTTGGTGACGGTTCGCAGCAACAAAGCAGCTTGTTCGACAAATTCCTATCGGCGGGAAAGCGCATTCTGACCGGTGAAAGCCTGTTCTTGACTGCGTATATCAACAATAACAGTCGAAAAGGCAAAGTGTCGTTCGCATCGCCGTATCCGGGCAAAATCATCGCAATCGACCTGGCTAAATTCGGCGAAAAATTCATTTGCCAGAAAAACTCTTTCCTTTGTGCCGCAAAAGGTGTTTCCGTCGGAATCGAATTTTCAAAGAAATTGGGCCGTGGCTTTTTCGGCGGCGAAGGCTTTATCATGCAAAAGCTCGAAGGCGACGGTATGGCATTCGTTCACACCGGCGGAACGCTGGCAGAAAGAATCCTGGCCGAAGGCGAAATCCTGAAAGTCGACACGGGTTGTATCGTCGGGTTTACCAAAGACGTCGATTACGACATCGAATTCATAGGCGGAATCAAGAATTCGCTGTTCGGAGGCGAAGGCCTGTTCTTTGCGACTTTGCGCGGCCCGGGAACCGTTTATATACAATCGCTGCCATTCAGCCGCCTGGCCGACCGGATCATCGCTTCGGCGCCGCGTGCCGGCGGAAGCAACAGGGATGAAGGAAGTCTGCTTGGCGGATTGGGGAATTTGCTCGATGGCGACAACCGATTTTAAATCGTACGTTATGAAATCACTGATTTTACTATCCGTATTGTTGATTTCCGGTTCGGTTTTGGGCCAGAAACTGACCGAAGCCGATCTGGTCGGAAGCTGGAAAACGCAACAGCTTTTGAAAAAGCCCGATAATCCGCATTACCGCGACATCATCGACAGCTTTAAGGCTTCGACGTTTACTTTTGGGGCAGATCATGTTTTTGATCTGAAAACCGACGAGAACTCCAATCCGTTCGCAACGATCCGCAACCTGACCAAAAAGAAAAACTGGAAATTCGACGAGCAGAACCAAATCATTAAAATCGGGAATGCCGCCGACAGTTATTCGACCTGGAAAATCAAGATCCGGCGAACTGGTGAGAAAGTCATTTTCGTCCTTGAAGACCAGAATATGGAACTCGAAGTAAAGAAAAATGAAACAAAAAAGCCTGAACGTTGATTCAGGCTTTTTCTTTTAGATATTGAAATTGATTCCCAAGACGATATTCCGCCCGATGTTCGGGATACCGTCGGTCTTGAGCCGCGACAAATGTGCGATATAGGTTTTGTCGAAGAGGTTGTTGCCATTCAAACTCGCATTGAAAACCGTTTTTCCCAACTCAATTTTTCCGCCAAAGCCCAGATTTACCAATGTGTAATCTTTTGAAGCGGTCTCGAATCCGCTGACGTTATTCTGGTCGAAGGTAGTCACGACGTCAACCCTTGCGTAACCATCGGAAAGCCAGTTTTTGATCTTAAATTCAGTTCTGGCTGTATTGGTCCAGCTGTTGGCCGGTATTAATGGCAGATAATCGCCATTGGATTTCTTTCCGGTCACGGTAGAAAAGCTGCTTTCCAAATGCAGCCAGTCCAGCGGATGCGGATGAAAATGAATACCAACCTCACCGCCAAATAGATACGCGTTGTTTTGAACGTATTTATATACATCGTTGCCCTCGATAAAATCACCGGTTGGCGCTGCGTAAATGTAATGGTTCACACGGTTGTAAAATCCGTTTATAAAAAATTCGAAGTGGCTGTTCTTGTATTCAAGGTTGATGTCGGTCTGGATATTCTGCTCAGTTTTCAGGTTGTTGTTCCCGATTTCGTAGCGGTTCGTTCCTTCGTGAACGCCGTTCGAAGTCAGTTCGGCAAGATTCGGCGCGCGGAATCCCGAGGCGAGGTTCAGCCGCAAAACGAGTTTTTCATCCAAATCGGTTTTATAACCCAGCGATGCATTGAAGCTGTCGAACGAACGGTCGACCGGCGCAAAATAGCCTTCCTGCCCCAAAATTCCGTGCTCGTCGCTTGAGATTTTCCGGTTGTCGTAGCGGATTCCGGCCTGGAGCACGTTCGATTTCCAACTATAATTTGCGGTTCCGAATATCCCGAAATCATTTGTCGTCGCATCGGGAATCAGGAATTCTTCGCCCGAGTTTAAATTGGTTTGCGTCATTCCCTGGACGCCGGCAATGGTCTCGAACTTTCCGAATTTCGGAAAATGATATTTGACGTCATAATTCAGCGTGTTGAGTTTCATGTGCAATGATGCGGTATCGCTGTCCTCGAACTCGCTTCGGTCGTTGGCGATGTAACCGATGTCGGCATCGAGTTTCGAATCCGTAAAAAAGAAGTTGTTGTGCAGACTGAAAATCTGGTTGTAAATGCCTTGCCGCGGAAAGTCCGGATTTTTGGATGTGGTTTGGTCCGCAATGCCGTCTTCCGGAATACCGAGGTTGAGGTAATTGAAATTGTACCGGAAAATGCTCGACACCTTTGCATCGCTATACCCGATTCCGCCTTTGAAATCGGTTTCCTTGTAGCGCGTATTGGTGACGCGGTCGCCGTCCGGAATCTGGTAATCCGAATGCGTCGCATAATCGCCTCGCAACAAAAATTTCCAATTCTCGGTCGAACCTTTAACCCCGATCGATGTTCCGCTTCCCAAAGTGTTGGAAAACAATTTCTGGCTGAAATCGGCCTTGACGGTGTTTGCGTCTGCAAATTTTTCCGGATTGAAATACAATACGCCGCCGAGCGCATCCGAGCCGTAAAGCAACGATGCCGGGCCTTTGATCACTTCGACGCTTTCGATTCCCGAATCGTTCAGGCCAAGCCCGTGTTCGTCGCCGAATTGCTGGTTTTCGAGTCGTACGCCCTGCGAATAAACCAGAACGCGGTTCGAGCTGAGTCCGCGGATGACCGGTTTACCGATCGACGTTCCGGTCGAGACCTGCGCCACGCCCGGAATCGTCGCCAAACCTTCAATCAGCGTCGCGACTCCTTTTTGCTGCAGCGATTTGACGCTTGCATGCTCGACTTTCATGACGTTTTGCGATTGTAGTTTGTTGAATGCCGTCGAGACAATCACTTCGTCCATTTGATGGACGCTTTCCTCAAGCATGACGTCGAGGACGCTTTCTTTCCCGGCAGAAACATTTTTTTCCTGCGTCGTATAGCCAACGTAAGAAAAGACGAGCCTGACGCTTCCCACAGGCATGTTGTTGAGAATGTATTTTCCTTCTGTGTCGGTTACTGTTCCTTTATGGATATCGGGCGCATAAACCGAAACGGAAGCCAACGGCAGGTTTTTCGAATCGGTTACCGTGCCCGATACTTTATTTTGGGCGTAAAGCATGCCCGAAAACCCTGAAATAAGGGCCATGAGAATATATTTCATGTAATGATTTATTGATTAAAGAATGGTCTTCCCGAAACGGAAGATAGGAATCCGTTAAGCAATAAATGCGGGCGGGCCGCGATGGGAGAAAAGGCTGCCGCGGAAAAACTGCGTGATTTCCTTGGACCGTGCAATGGTATAGCCCGATTGCAGTGTAATGACTTTGGGTTGGAAAGAAAAAATTTCAGTAGTGATGAAATGGCTGAAGGTGAATTCACAGATCAGGCATTTTTCGCTGTCATGATGGCTGTGATTTATCTCGTTTTTCCCTTGGGCGTATTTGTGGTGGCATTGTTTTTCGGCAAACTGCTTTTCCAAATGCCCGAGCGAATCCAGCGACTGGAACAGTATCGCGAACAATACCGTTGCACCGAGGCAAAATTGGATAAATGCCGAATGTCTTTTCATTAAACCAGCTTATTTGCTACAAGATATTCGGCGATCTGAATGGCGTTCGTGGCGGCGCCTTTGCGTAAATTGTCGGCAACGATCCACATATTGAGCGTATTGGGCCGGGTTTCGTCACGACGGATCCGGCCCACGAAAACATCGTCTTTTCCTTCGGCGTAGGCTGGCATCGGATACGTATAATTTTCGATATCGTCCTGGACTGTAATGCCCGGCGTTTCGGAAAGTATTTTACGAATATCGTTTACATCGAAATCGTTCGTGAACTCAACGTTCACCGCTTCGCTGTGGCCGCCAACGACCGGAACGCGTACCGCAGTAGCGGTAACCTTGACTGAATCGTCGCCCAGGATTTTCTTGGTTTCCCGGACCAGTTTCATTTCTTCCTTCGTATAGCCGTTGTCTTCAAAAACATCACACTGCGGAATCACGTTGCGGTGGATCGGATATTTATAGACCATATCGCCCTTCACGCCGGCATATTCGTTTTCGAGCTGCTGGACGGCTTTAACGCCGGTCCCGGTAATCGATTGGTAAGTCGACACGATCACGCGTTCGATGTTGTACTTTTTGTGCAAAGGCGCCAGTGCCAAAACCATTTGAATGGTCGAGCAGTTCGGGTTGGCGATGATTTTATCGGATGTGGTCAATGCCGAAGCGTTGATTTCGGGAACGACCAGCTTTTTGGTCGCATCCATGCGCCACGCCGAAGAATTGTCGATGACGGTTGTTCCGGCCGCAGCGAATTTGGGCGCCCATTCGAGCGACGTATTGCCGCCTGCGGAAAAAAGCGCAATGTCCGCCTTCCTGTCGATCGCCGTTTGCATGTCGACTACCTTGTATTTCTTGCCCTTGAATTCGATTTCCTTCCCGATTGATTTCTCGGAAGCGACCGGAATCAGTTCGGTGATCGGGAAATTCCGTTCAGAGAGCACTTTGAGCATGACTTCGCCGACCATTCCGGTAGCGCCAACAACAGCGACTTTCATAGGTTGAATTTAAATTTCCCTGCAAAAATAGACAGAATTTCTTTTGAAAATATTAAAAAAAACAAAAAGAAAAACCGCCCAAGGGTGCGGGCGGTTGAGGTTAGAATATGTAATGTAACGGATCGACTTTATTTGTTTCTGATGGCGTCGCGGATTTCCATCAACAGCTTTTCCTCGTTGGTCGGGCCCGGAGGCGCGGCAGCTTCTTCCTTGCGTTTGGTAGCGTTGATGCCTTTGATGATCAGAAATAGAATGAACGCCACAATGATGAAATTGATGACAGCCGAAAGGAATACGCCATATTTTACTGAACCGAACGCCGTCAGTTCCTCGATTTTTGACAAGTGTGCGGCTTCGAGCGCCGGCTTGAGCAGCAGCGGCGTAATCACGTCATCAATCAATGAACTTACGATTTTTCCGAATGCGGCACCGATTACGACGCCGATTGCGAGATCAACGACATTGCCTTTCATCGCGAACGCCTTAAATTCTGACATCATTCCCATAATTGATTTGTTTAAAGTGAAACACTAAATTATAGAAAATAGAATTAGCTTTTTAACAAATTTAGGAAAAATTGCTATTCCCTGTAAAAGACGCGTTTTACCCGCTGCGAAATCGAGGTAAGAATCTCGTACGGAATCGTTTGCAATGCCGAGGCCATAAAAACGACGCTTGGGCTTTCCCCGAAAATGATTACCCGGTCGCCTTCGCTGCACTCGATTCCGGTACAGTCGGCCATCAGCATGTCCATACAGATGCTGCCCACGATCGGGGCTTTTTTACCGCTGATCGTGACAAAACCGATTTGATTTCCCCAATGGCGTGAAATTCCGTCGGCATAACCGATTGGAATCGTAGCGATTTTAGTCTCTTTTGTGGCGATGAACCGCCGGCCGTAACCCACGCTTTCCGATTTGCCGATCGTGCGCAATTGTGAAATCACCGACTTCAATGTGCCTACGGTTTCAAGAAATTTCTGTTCCGCAGGATCGTTCGAGATACCGTATACGCCGATTCCGAGCCTGACCATGTCGTATTGCGCCTGCGGATAATGCTCGATTCCTGAAGTGTTCAGGATATGCCGGATCGGATTGATCTGCAGCTGCGAAATCATCTGTGCCGAAAGCCTTTCGAATAAGGCAATCTGCTCAAGGGCAAATTCGTGATGTTCCAAATCGTCGCTCGCGGCCATGTGCGACAAAATGCTTTTGACTTTTACCGACGCATTTGTCTTTAAGGCCGCAATCAGTTCCGGCAGTTGTTCTTCCTCAAAACCGAGCCGGTGCATGCCTGTATCGATCTTGATGTGGATCGGAAAATCCCGAAGGTTTTTTTCTTTGGCGATTTCGATGAATGCGCTCAATCCTTTCAGGCTATAGATTTCGGGCTCGAGCTCGTGCTGTATGATCGCTGGAAAACTTGTGGCTTCGGGATTCAAAACCATAATTGGCAATTTAATACCCGCGCTCTTCAGCGAAATCCCTTCGTCGGCGAAAGCCACACCGAGATAATCGGTTTTGTGGTGCTCGAGCAGTTTTGCGATTTCGAATCCGCCGTTGCCATACCCGAATGCCTTGACCATAACCATAAGTTTTGTTTCGGGCTGGAGTTTCGAGCGGTAATAGCTCAGGTTGTGGCTGATGGCGTTGAGGTTGATTTCCAATACGGTTTCATGTGTTTTTTCCTCGAGCAATGAGACGATTTGCTCGAACCCGAACTGCCGTGCGCCTTTAATCAGAATAGTTTCATCGTCAAATTCCAAATTTTCGAAATCAGCTATAAAGTCTTGTGTGCTTTTATATATAATTGCATTTTTGAATTTGACTTTCAAGCTTTTGATAGTATCTCCAATTCCAATTAAACGGCTGATTTTATTGGAAATGATGAGTTCATAAACTTTCGAATACAGTTCGTCGTTGGTTAGTCCGCTCTGGAAAATATCCGATAAAATCACCGTTTTTTTCGCATGGTGTTTTTGGCTTTCAAGGAAATCGAGTGCTATTTTCAGCGATTGGAAATCCGAACTGTAGCTGTCGTCAATAATGGTCGTGTCGTGGATTCCGTTTTTGACCTTGAGCCGCATTTCGACCGGATACAATTCAGCCATTCGTTCCCGGATCACACTTTCGTCATAGTTCAGATACAACAAAACCATAAGGCAGGAAACCGCGTTTTCAACCGATGCTGAATCCTTGAAAGGAATCGCGACGCTCAGGAACCGGTTTTTATATTCCGCGTTGAGCTGCGTATGGCTTTCGAGAATTTCCTTTTCGATGAGAACATCGGCTGTTTTGTCGTCAAAACTCCAGGTGAAGCCATTTGTTCCGGGGCTTAAAAGGACATCGATCCGTGTGTTTTTTTGATAAATTACGGTATCGGAATGTTTGAAAAGCTGTAATTTTTCCCTGATTTTTTCTTCTGCCGACGAAAAACCCTCGTCGTGCGCCGTTCCGATATTGGTCAGGATGCCGATGGTTGGCCTGACAATCGTTTCAAGCTTTTCCATTTCGCCGATCGTGGAAATTCCGGCCTCAAAAATCCCTAAGTTGTGCTTTTCGCTGATTCCTAAAACCGAAAGCGGCACGCCAACCTGAGAATTGTAGCTTTTCGGGCTCCGGATGATGTTGTAATCGGGTGAAAGCAGGAAATTGAGCCATTCCTTGACGATGGTTTTGCCGTTGCTTCCCGTAATGCCGATGACCGGAAAATTGAATTCCATCCTGTGTAAAGCCGCGAATTGCTGCAATGCGTCGAGCGTATTTTTTACGACGAGGAAATTGGCTTTGCCTTCGGTTGGGGAAGGAATTCTGGTTACGACGAAATTCCGGACGCCGTTCGAAAGAAGTTCGGGAATATAATTGTGCGCGTCGTTGTTCGGGCCGGAAAGCGCGAAGAATAATGTGTTTTCGCCGTTTTGAAGCGAGCGGCTGTCGATCGAAATATTTTCGATGATCGCATCCGCATCGATTCCGTGCCAATCGGCGTTCAGGATCGCGATGCTATTTTTTATGGGAAATCCCACGTCAGTTTTGTTTTTTTTTGCCTTTGGAAACGTCTTTTTTGACTTCGATTTCTTTGGCCGATTGCGTCCAAATCGCATTGAAATAAGCGGCACGGCTCAGCGGTTCGTATTCTTCGGTTTCGCCCAGTAGCACGAGATTGTCGCTGTCCGATTTCCGGAAACTGTAATTGGCCAGATTTCCGGTGCGCGTGCAAACGGCGTGTACTTTCGTGACGTATTCGGCAGTGGCCATCAACCCGGGCATCGGACCGAACGGATTGCCTTTAAAGTCCATATCCAATCCCGCCACAATCACGCGGATTCCCGAGTTGGCCAAATCGTTGCAAACCGAAATGATCTCGTCGTCAAAGAACTGGGCTTCGTCGATCCCGATCACTTCGCAGCCTTGCGCCAAAATGCGGATATTCGCAGCGGCCGGAACCGGAGTCGAGCGGATTTCATTGGCATCGTGCGACACGACCATTTCGTCGTGATAGCGCGTGTCGATGGCCGGCTTGAAGATTTCGACTTTCTGCCTGGCGAATTGGGCGCGCTTGAGGCGGCGGATGAGCTCCTCGGTTTTGCCGGAAAACATCGAACCGCAGATGACCTCGATCCATCCGAACTGCTCTTTATGATTGACTGTGTTTTCGAGAAACATTTTTTGGTTTTCTGCCCTGAAAAAGGAATTGTTTTTTTTACTTTGTACCGGAACCCGGAACGGTAAAAATCGCTATTTTTATCGCCGAACCAAAAATAGAAAAATTTATCCAAGGTTGCTGCTTTGGTGCGCTAAATAAAAACGCCGCAACACTTATCGAATGCCATTGCCTTTAATCTCACATTTACCAGCATTATGAAAAAGAAGCTCGAAGCCGAATTGATCAGCATCGCACACCGGATCCTGAAACTGAAAAACAAATCAGAACTGGACCAACTTCTTATTGAAACCCAAAAGTTGTATGAAAAATTGTCGGTATTGAAATTCGTCGAGGAAAATTTTGCCGATGTGAAGCCGACCATCGGCAGGAGCGAAGCCGAGGAAATCCTTGCGACCGCTTTTGACGAGCCCGAACCTGCAGCAGAAATCAAAGAAGAAACGGCGGCGGAAGTTCCTGTGGCGCAAACCGGGCCAAAAGCTTCAACAACCGAAGAAAAACCGGAAGAAGCTGCGCAACCAGAGGAAAAAGCAGAAGAACATCTTCCCAACGAAAAAGCTTTGGAAACACCTGAAGAAAAGGAAACCGACGAGCTCGTCGCAGAAGCGGAAGAATCGCCCGAAGAAGAACCGTCCGTTCCCGAAGCCGGAATTGATTTTGAAGAACCGGAAACAAAGCAGGAAATTGCTGCGGTAAAGGAAGAAGAAAAACCTGCCGACGATCTTTTCAAGCCTGCTTTTGAATGGACTTTCGACAACAAAACCGAAGATAAACAACCGGAGGCCGAAACCCCTAAAGCCGAATCGGGGCAGGTCGCTTTTGAAGATTTGCTTGGCGCGGGATACAAAGATCCGGTTTTTGTAAAGCCCGGCGAAACCGGTGAGTTGCCCGAAACCGATTTGCCGGCCGAAGATAATTTTATTGAACCTGTGCGAGCTGAACAGCCCAAAGCCGACGTGATCCCGATTACGAGAAAAGACGACAAAGTACCGGTATTCAAAATGAACAGCGACACCGTTTCGCTCAACGACCGCATTTCGAAAGGAATTACCGTCGGGCTCAATGACCGGATCGCGTTTGTGAAAAACCTGTTCAACAACAGCAACGAAGATTACAACCGCGTGCTCTCGCAGCTGATCACTTTCGATACGCTGGCCGAAGCGCAGGATTTCATCGATAACATCGTCAAGCCCGATTACAACAACTGGGACGGCAAGGAGGAATACGCGCAGCGTTTCATGGAAGTCGTCGAGAAAAAATTCTCATAAAGATGAAAAAGTTGATTTCCGTCGCTGTTTGCGTTGTTTGCGTTTTGTCCTGCAGTAAAATCAAGGATAAAGCCGGCGCCGCCATCGATTCGGGTGCGCAAACCGTCGGCAAAACCGCAACCGATGTGGTCAACAATATCGATAAAGGCATTTCGGAAGGCACGGCCATCGACATCCGATTGTCGGACGCGCTCAAAAAAGATGGATTGTCTTACGGCAAATACTATATCCGGCAAAATGACGAAGGAAAAGAGAACACGATCAGCATGTATCTGATCACCGATAAGGATTTCGACCGCGAACTGCATCTTAAGCTCTTCGATAAAGCGGGCGTCGAAATGGGCCGGACCGTAAAAAAAGTCACTCAAAAAGCAGGAAACGCAGCCTATAATGATTTTGTTTTCGACGACAAGATCGAATTCGAAAGCAAAAGCAAACTCATCATCGAATAATGGGCCGGCTGTTCATCGTTCCCACGCCGATCGGCAACCTCGAAGACATGACCTTCCGGGCGATCCGCGTATTGAAAGAAGCCGACCTTATTTTAGCCGAAGACACGCGCACCAGCGGAAAACTGCTGAAGCATTTCGAAATTTCGACGCACATGCACAGCCATCACATGCACAACGAGCATAAAACCGTCGAAAACATCATTTCGCGATTGAAAGCCGGCGAAAACATCGCGCTGATTTCCGACGCCGGAACGCCGGCGATTTCCGATCCTGGATTTTTATTGACCCGCGCGGCAGTCGAAAACGGGATTGCGGTAGAATGCCTGCCCGGCGCGACGGCTTTCGTTCCGGCGTTGGTCAACTCAGGATTGCCGAACGACAAATTTGTCTTTGAAGGTTTTTTGCCCGAAAAAAAAGGAAGACAGACGCGGTATCTGGCCTTGGCCGAAGAAACGCGGACGATGATTTTATACGTTTCTCCGCACAAATTGGTGAAAACCTTGTCGGAATTCGCGACGTATTTCGGTGAAGACCGCCCAATATGTGTGTCGCGAGAGCTTTCGAAACTGCATGAAGAAAATGTCCGCGGAAGCGTAAAGGAAGTGCTGGCGCATTTTGAAGCGAAACCGCCGAAAGGGGAAATCGTTGTCGTGGTCGGCGGGAAAAAATAAGGTTACCGCACTTCCAAATCCACAAACCGAAAATCCTTCCCGCTGAACAACCCTTTGTCCGAGAGTTTCAAATCGGGAATCACGAGCAAGGCCATGAAAGACAATGTCATGAACGGCGCTTTGAGCGGGCTTCCGAGCGATTTTGCCATCGCGTCGATTTCCTGATATAACTTTCCGGTTTCCCAACCGTCTTTGTCCGAAATGATTCCGGCGATGGGCAAACCCAGGATTTTTTTATCGTTTCCGTCTACGGCACAAACGCCGCCTTTATTTTCGATAACGAGGTTCACGGCATTGCAGATTTCCTCATCCGACGTGCCGATCGCAACGATATTGTGGCAGTCGTGCGCCACCGAACTTGCGATCGCGCCTTTTTTCAATCCGAAATTTTTGATGAACGCGACGGCCGGCTTCGCATCATAATATCGGTTGACGACGGCTATTTTCAGAATGTCGTTCTGTGTATCGGAAACCAATTTGCCGCCTTCAATTTTTGGAATGCAATGGATTTCATTGGTGATCAACTGGCCTTCGAGCGCTTCGATTACGCGGATTTTATTCCCGAAGCCTGAAATTTCAAAATCCGCAACCTGTTTTTTTGCCGTATCAAAATTGTTCGGCGTGTCGAAACCGACGCGATGGATGAGCGATTTCCCATTTTTTGCGACCAATTCACCGCCGATATACGTCTGCAGCACTTTGAAATCGGCCAAGTCGTCAACGACGATGAAATCCGCCGGATCGTTTTCCCTCAACAAACCGACGTTCATTTTATAATGCTTTACCGGATTGATACAGGCCGCCTGCAAGACTTTAAAAACATCGATGCCTTTGGCGACGGCGCGCGCGCAAAGCTCGTTGATGTGCCCGATAATAAGGTCGTCCGGATGTTTGTCGTCCGAACAAAACATCATGTTTTCATAATGGTCCGAAAGCAGGTCGATCAAAGCCTCGAAGTTTTTCGCGGCACTGCCTTCGCGGATGAGTATTTTCATGCCGAGCGAGAGCTTTTCGGCGGCTTCTTCATAAGTAAAGCATTCGTGGTCGGTCGTGATTCCGGCAGCAATGTATTTTTCCAGTTGCTCGCCGCGCAATCCGGGAGCATGGCCGTCGACCGGTTTGTTGAAATGCTTTGCCCATTCGATTTTTTTGAGGACTTCGGCATCGTCGTAAATGACGCCGGGATAATTCATCATTTCGGCGAGGTAGAAAATGTCGGGCGATTGCATCAGTTGGCTGATTCCATCCGAATCGATTGTTGCGCCGGCTGTTTCAAAAGTTGTAGCCGGAACGCACGACGGCGCGCCGAAATGAAATTTCATCGGTACTTGTTTTCCGTTGTCGATCATATATTGTACACCCGAAATCCCGAGCACGTTCGCGATTTCATGCGGGTCCGAAATGGTTGCGACGCAGCCGTGAATTACGGCAATCCGCGCAAATTCGGAAGGGACGAGCATCGAGCTTTCGATATGGATGTGTGCATCGACGAAACCAGGCAAAATGTACTGTTTTACCGTATTTTGGGTTGGGATTATCGATTTAATTTTACCGTTTTCAACGGTGATTTCGCCGGGATAAATCCGTTTGTTTTCGATATCGACGATTTGTCCTTCGATTTTCATGAGATTATTTTTACCCGTACAAGAAACGAAATTTTATCTAATTTTATCCGCCATGCGCTGGACCATCAAACCCAAACCCGATCCTGAAGTCGTAAAGCGGCTTTCGGAATCCTTACAAGTCAATGAAATTGTCGCGTCGCTGCTCACACAACGGGGAATCGGTACGTTTGAAGCGGCGCGGTTGTTTTTTCGACCGACGCTCGACGATTTGCACGATCCGTATCTGATGAAAGACATGGACAAGGCCGTAGCGCGAATCGAATCGGCAATTGAAAACGGTGAAAACATTTTGGTTTTCGGTGATTACGACGTTGACGGCACGACCGCGGTTTCGCTGGTTTCGTCTTACCTCCGGACGATTTACCCGAATGTCGGCACCTATATTCCCGATCGTTACGACGAAGGCTACGGCGTGTCGTTCAAAGGAATCGATTATGCCGATGACAACGGCTGCCCGCTGATCATTGCGCTGGATTGCGGGATCAAATCGATCGAACACGTCGCTTATGCGAAAGCGAAAAACATCGATTTCATCATCTGCGACCACCATCGTCCGGGAAGCGAATTGCCCCAGGCGATTGCCGTGCTCGATCCGAAACGCGAGGATTGCGCTTATCCGTATGACGAACTTTGCGGTTGCGGAATCGGTTTCAAGCTGATCCAGGCTTTGGCGAAAAACAGGAACCAAACAACTGAAGATTTAATCGAGTATCTCGATCTTGTGGCAACCGCCATCGCCGCCGATATCGTTCCGATGACCGGCGAAAACCGGATCCTGGCCAAATTCGGGCTGGAAGTGATCAATACATCGCCGCGCCCGGGAATTGAGGCTTTAATCCGGCAGGTCAAAAAACAGCATCTTGATATTACCGACGTAGTTTTCATCGTCGCGCCGCGGATCAATGCCGCGGGCAGGATCAAGCACGGTAACGAAGCCGTAAAACTCCTGACGGAATTCGACCTGAAGCAAGCAGAGCAATTTGCCTTAGAAATCGAGCAGTACAATGCCGACCGCAAAGACCTCGATAAACAAATTACCAAAGAAGCGCTGGCGCAGATTATTGAAAATGGCGAACACGAGAAATTTACAACAGTCGTCTATGCCGAAAACTGGCACAAAGGCGTGATAGGAATCGTGGCGTCGCGGCTGATCGAAACCTATTACCGCCCGACGATCGTGTTTACCAAAAGCGGCGATAAGCTTGCGGCTTCGGCGCGGTCGGTTCGGGATTTTGACGTTTATAATGCGCTCGAAGCTTGTGCGGAACATCTGGAGCAGTTCGGCGGACACATGTATGCCGCGGGAATGACGATCCGCGAAGAGAATTATATATTGTTTAAGGAAGCGTTTGAAAAAACTGTTTCGGAAACGATTCATCCGGATTTGCTGATTCCTGAAGTCGTCGTTGACGCGGAAATTGATTTTAGCGATATTGACCCGAAACTTGTCCGGATATTAAAGCAGTTCGAGCCTTTCGGTCCGCAAAATATGACGCCGGTGTTTCTTACAAAAAATGTTAAAGATACTGGGTACGGAAAAAAAATAGGCGAAGATGACGCACACCTGAAACTGTTTCTCAAACAGGACGGAAGCGACGGCATTCCGGCAATCGGTTTCGGACTGGGTAAAAAAATCGATCTTACTACCGATCGCAAACCTTTTGAAGCGGCTTATTGCATTGACGAAAATCTCTGGAACGGAACGGTTTCGCTACAGTTGCGGCTCAAGGATATCCGTTGAGGTTTGAGAATTTGCGTTAGGGATTGAAGCGGCAGCCCGCAGCGCAGCGAGGACTAAAGCGGAAAGCCCGGCCCGCAGGGAAACGCCCTAATTCTTATATTCTTTCAGCTCGAAATTCTCACCGTCGAAAACGCCATACGTAAAATACCCGATCCAGTCGCCGAGGTTGATGTAAGTCGAGTTTTCGCCGACCTTGATGGCCATCGGCAAATGGCGGTGCCCGAAAATGAAATAGTCGTAATGTTTGGTTTCGAGTTTCCGTTTGGCGTAAAGTACGAGCCATTCCTGGTCTTCGCCGAGGAATTTCACATCGGCATCGCCTGAAATGAGTTTGTTTTTGACCGAAAGATATTGCGCCAGCCTTACGCCCAAATCGGGATGAAGCCAGCGGTACAGCCATTTTGAGAACGGTGCGGTAAATACTTTTTTCATTCGCTTGTAGCCTTTGTCGCCCGGACCTTTGCCGTCGCCGTGCCCGATCAGGAACGCTTTACCGTTAAATGTATATTCCTGGTTGTCGTGGTAAACGGGAATGTTGAGCTCTTTTTCGAAATAGTCGTCCATCCACAAATCGTGGTTTCCGGTAAAAAAATAAATAGGAATGCCGCTGTCGCGGATTTCGGCAAGCTTGCCCAGCACCCGGACGAAGCCTTTTGGGACGACGGTCTTGTATTCGAACCAAAAATCGAAGAGATCACCGAGCAGGAACAAGGCTTCGGCGTCGTGTTTTATCTCGTCGAGCCAGGAAACGAAACGCTTTTCTCTCGAAAAACTTGCCTCGGGTGTCGGTGCGCCGAAGTGTTGGTCTGAGGCGAAATAAATTTTTTTATCGTTTGCGAACCGCATATTTTCTATTGAAAAACCAAAGATAATCAAATTGTTTACGAAAAGTCTACCCGATGAAATCCATTATATTTAAGTTGTCTTAAAATTTTTTGAAGTTCTTACAGAAATTTTGTTAAATTTGGCTTCCCTACACGAAACAACAACTTTTTTACAACCAACTAAACTTTCATTTTTTATGAAAAAAATTACCTTATTAATTTTAACGGTATTTCTTTCCCTGTCTGGATATGCCCAGTTTACGGAAGGATTCGAGGGCACCGTTGCGCCGGCACCGATTTGGCCTCTCGGTACTACCGGGCTTGGTTCTGATGGCAATTGGGCCATATTCGACAACGGTGTCGGAACCGGCCAGAGCTGGAACGTCAATACGGCGGTTACCGCGCCGCCGACGGTTTGCGATGGCTCGAGATCGGCGTATATGAATCGCGAGAACATCGGCGCGGGAAATACGGCCCAGGATTTCCTGGCGACGCCGAAAATTACCATTCCCACCAATGGCCAACTTCGGTTTTTTACCAGGACCACGGTAAACGGAAACCAGGGAACGCTTTACAAAATCATGGTTGCCGACGGAACGGCTACGCAAAACGACCCGAGCGCCTATACGACCGTGGCGACATTCACCGAAGACCAGTTGAACGCGACATTCAACATTTGCGAAGAGAAAGTGGTCAGCCTTGCAGCGTATGCGGGGCAGCAGAAATATGTGGCTTTCGTGATGGAGTTTACCCAACCGACAGCAGCCCTTGGCGGCGACCGCTGGCTGGTGGACAAAGTCAGGATTCTTGAGCAGTGCCTTGATCCGGATAACCTGGCTGCCGGGACTATTACCCAAACCACTGCAAACCTGAGCTGGGACAATCCAAGCGGGGCGACACAATGGGAAATTTACATCGTGCCTTTTGCGGAACCTGCGCTTCCGACAGCTGGAGAAATCATCAATGGGCCGCTGCCTTATATGGCAACCCATACGACTTTCCCGACGGTAACGCCATTTACACCAACCACGCAATACAAATATTATGTGCGCGCGCTTTGCGACAATGGCGCCTCAAGCGAATGGGTAGGGCCGTTTGCCTTTACGACATCTTCGCCCGGGCTTACGTGCGATTCGCCGATCGTGATTGCTTCAACACCGTATAGTACAACTGACAGTACGGCAAATTACGGCGACTCTACGGACGACCCGCAACCTGCGGCCTGTGCCGGAACGGCGACAAATTTCATGACCGGTAATGATGTATTTTATTCTTATACGCCTACCGAAACCGGGGCAATCAGCATAACAATGACACCGGATGGCAACTGGTCGGGTATTTTCGTGTACGACGGCTGCGCCAACGTTGGGGTAAACTGTGTTGCGGGTGTGGCTAATAACGGCGCCGGAGTCCGTGACATTCCAAGTCTCGCAGTTGAAGCGGGACATACCTATATTATAGTAATTTCGACCAATGAATTTCCTCAAACCGTCGGCTACGATATGGTAATCCAGACGCTGAACTGTGCGCCTCCGACCGGACTGACGGCTACGGGAACAGGTCCGAATACGGCCAACCTTTCCTGGCAAAACCCAGGCGGCGCCTCTTCATGGGAAGTCTATGTCCAAATCGCCGGATCGCCAATCCCGACGGATGCAGGTGTGACTACTACATCCAATACGAATTTCCCGGCAACGGAACTTACCGGGATAGGAGCGCAGCTCACGCTGGACAACTCGTACCAATATTGGGTGCGGGCCGATTGCGGCGACGGGACTTTCAGCCCGTGGGCCGGTCCGTATTTGTTCAACACTTCGAACTGCTCGAGCGGCTGTAATTACAGTTTTGTAATGACCGATCAATTCGGAGACGGATGGAACGGAAACACCATGACCATTACCCAAGGCGCACTCACCATTGCCACTATCGAATTGACCGATGGAACCGGACCGACAACGGTTTCAGTGCCATTATGCGACGGACCGTTCACACTTACATGGAACGACGGCGGCGACTTTCAGGGTGAAGTCGGTGTAACCGTGATTAATTCATTTGGACAGACGCTTTATACGCATGGTCCCGGCACTTTCGACCAGGGTACGGTATTGTTCAACGGTGTGGTAGATTGTGCGAATCCGCAATGTCTTCCGCCAAATAACCTGTCCGTGTCGAATGTCACAACCCATGAAGCAACGCTGGACTGGGTTCCGAATGGAACAGTGCTTCCCGATTCATGGAACATCTATGCAGTGCATGCCGGTGATCCTGCTCCAGACGCATCTACTACTCCAACTGCCAATACCACGACTTTCCCATATACTGTCACAGGGCTCGATGCCGATACGGAATATGTATTTTACGTAAGGGCTGTATGTTCGACACCCGGAGCCAATCCTTGGTCTGAGTCATCCGAGACATTCCTTACCCTGCCGACCTGTCCGAAACCGACAAACCTCCAGGTAAGCGGCATCGACATGACCCAGGCGACTTTCTCATGGGATGCAGGCAGCAGCGAAACAGCCTGGTCTGTAATTGTACTTCCGGCAGGTTCGCCTGTGCCGGATGCTAGTACTCCGGGATGGATTCCTGCAGGAACTAATCCGTTTACGGTTGATACCGGACTGGTTTCCGGAACATCGTATGATTTTTATGTCAGGGCGGTTTGCTCTGATACCGACAGCAGTACCGCTGCAGGTCCGCTGACTTTCAACACTAGCATCTGTCCGGCTGCCGACCAATGTCTTTATACTTTTACAATGACCGACCAATTCGGCGACGGATGGAACGGAAATACGATTGATGTCATCCAGAACGGGATTGTAGTCGCTACGCTGACCGGTCCGGACTTCTCGGATGGTACCAGCCCTGTAACGGTCCAGATACCGTTATGCCACGGAATCCCGTTTGAGCTTTTCTGGAATGAAGGCGGATTCTTCACCAATGAAGTAGGCCTTTCCGTTACAAGTTTCTTGGGCGACGTGATTTATACTCATGCGTCGGGTACCGGTCTTGAAGGCACGACGATCTTCCAAAGTACCGGTGAATGTGTTGCCCCGACTTGTTTGGTTCCGACCAATGTCGTGGTATCGGGTATCTCGCTCGATTCGGCTACCGTAACCTGGACCGACAACAATACGCCTGCCGCGACACAATGGGAAATCATTGTGCTTCCGGCTACATCACCGGCCCCGCTTCCGGGACCAAATCCTGATGCGATACCGGTTTCTACGAATCCTTTCACGCTGACCGGCCTCGATGCGGCCACAAACTACAAAGTCTATGTCCGGGCGGTTTGCTCGGATACCGACAGCAGCTTCTGGAGCCTTGGCGTGGTATTCAATACCGTGGTTTGTCTCCCGAGCAATCTTTGTGAATATACATTTATAATGATTGATGAATTCGGCGACGGATGGAACGGCAACACAATGAGCGTGACCCAAAACGGAATCCTGATGGGCACACTCACAGGACCTGAATTTCCTGATGCGGCCGGACCATTGTCACAGACGATTTCTCTGTGCAACAACGTGCCGGTAGAGCTTTTCTGGAATACAGGCGGCGCGTTTGCCAATGAAGTGGGCGTTTCCATCGTCAACGCTTCCGAAGACGTCATCTTCACACACGATCCGGGCGACAACTTGCAGGGCACCGAAATCTATTCGGGAACTGTAAGCTGTGTTCCGCCAACTTGTCCTAAGCCGGTACAATTACTGGCGACGAACGTTACCGAAACATCGGCTACGCTAAGCTGGACCGAGGCTTCGACGGCTACCCAATGGGAAATATTGATTCTTCCTGCCGGTTCGCCTCCGCCAACCGATGCGACGCCTGCAACAGTCACGACAACCGACAACCCATATGTTGCGACAGGCCTGACCTCGGGAACATCTTATGTTTTCTACGTCAGGGCAGTCTGCTCGGATACCGACAGCAGCCACTGGGCCGGACCGAGACCGTTCGCGACATTGATTACCAATGACGAATGCGCCACTGCTACCGTAGTTATCATGAACCCTGACCAATCCTGTACACAAACCGCATCCGGTACGGTTGTGGGCGCTACGCCATCAGCGGTCACCAACACTTGCGGCGGAACGGCCGACGACGATGTCTGGTTTACATTCGTAGCGACTGGTACATCGGCTACAATCGACCTGACCAACGTGGGCGGCTCAACGACCGATCTGTTCCACGTATTGTACGAAGGCAGCGATTGCGGCAACCTGACACAATTATATTGCAGCGATGACAACCAAAGCATTGCCAACGGACTGACAGTAGGACAAACTTATTACATACAAGTTTATACATGGACCGATACGCCGGGCCAAACTTCGACATTCAATGTTTGTGTCGGAACAATCCCGCCGCCGATTGCTGTCAGCGACGACCAATATACCGTTGAACAACTCGTGACCGATGTGCTTTTAAGCAGTACATGTGCAACGGTAGGCAATATTACCTGGTCGACCGGTACGAATTTCGGTATGAGCCAAAGTGGTATCGGTTATTTCAACCAGAACGGATCGTCTTTCCCTTTCAATGACGGTATTGTCCTGAGCACGGGATCGGTCGAGGATTTCGATGATTTCGGCTTCCCGACCAAAGGAGCGGCCGGACCGAATACCGGCGGACAAAGTTTCGGTGACGACACCTGGCCGGGCGATGCAGACTTGCAGGCCATCACAACGGCGCAAGGCCAACCGAACGATTTGCACAATGCAACGGTCCTCGAATTCGATTTCACGCCATTGATCAGTCAAATGAGCTTTAATTTCCTCTTTGCTTCAGAAGAATACGGAACGTTCCAATGTGGATTTTCGGATGTATTTGCATTCTTGCTGACCGACGTAGCCGCAGGAACCACGACAAACCTCGCGGTGCTGCCAAGTACTACGATTCCGATTTCGGTAACGACAATCCGAAACGACCTGTATAACGGTGGCTGTCCTTCGGCCAATCCGCAGTATTTTGATCATTACTTCCTGTTGCCTGAAGGCGAAAGCCCGTTGGCCGCGCCAATCAACTTTAATGGAACGACCGTTCCGCTGACGGCTTCTTCGGCTGTAATTCCGGGTCATTTATATCATATCAAACTGGCTATTGCCGATTATTCGGATAGTGCATTCGACTCAGCAGTATTCCTTGAAGGCGGCAGTTTCGGTATCGGAAACATCGACCTTGGCGACAACCTTTTGCAATCGACAGGAAATGCGATCTGCGCAGGCGGAAGTGCGACGTTATCGACGCCATTAGATCCGGATTTGTATGATTTCCAATGGCTTCAGGGTGGTGTCCCTATTCCGGATGCGACCAATCCGTCGCTCACCGTGACTGAACCGGGTACTTATACTATTAGTGTGAATTTCACCGGAACGACATGTACCGGTACCGATGATGTGATTGTTGAGTTCTATCCTCCGATCACTTATGGAACACCTAACAACCTTAATTTCTGTAACGCATCAGGTACTGGAATTTTCGATTTGACCCAAAACGATGCGGTACTCACAGGACCATTAGGACCGGGCTATACGGTTACTTATTATGATAACTGCGCTGATGCTGCTTCAGGAGCCAACCCGATTGCAAATCCAACGGCTTATGTGAACACATCGAATCCGCAAACTATTTGCACCCGGATCGAAAACAATGTTAGCCATTGTTTCGAGACAACCCAATTCACGTTGAATGTCCAGGATTTAACTCCGCAGTTCACACTTCCTGCTGATTTCACGCTTTGCAGTGGAACTTCGGGCACGATTGCGGTCAATCCGATCAATTTCGCCCTTACGGACGCCACTTACAGTTGGACACTCGATACGGCACCGCTGCCTGACGTTACCAGCAGCATTTCAGTAACAGCACCTGGGCATTATGAGGTGACTGTAGATCGGATGGGCTGTACAGCGACTTTAGGTGTAAACGTAACTGTAGTTACTTCACCGGTCGCCGATGTTTTGAACGACGTCACGGTGTGCGAGGGTTACGACCTTCCGGTCCTGTCGGCGGGCAACAGCTATTACACTGCTTCGGGCGGCCCGGGCGGCGGCGGC
>JBEHYS010000022.1:0-43361 GCA_048498055.1 Bacteroidota bacterium | reverse complement strand
TTGAAAACGAGCGGACGGCCGGCATTGATCAAAACGACGATCGGCTTACCTGTTTTCTGGAGTTCCTTGATCAAATCTTCTTGTACGCCCGGCAAACAGATACTGCTCCGGCTTCTTGCCTCGCCGCTCATATTGGGCGCTTCGCCAACGCTTAGAAGGATAACATCGGCCTGACTGGCTGCGGCAACCGCTTCCGGAAAACCGGCTTTGCTGGTATCGTTGAATCCCGCACCCCTGGCGTAAAGCAACTTGGTGTTTTTGCCGACTTTGTGTTGCAATCCTTCCCATTGCGATACGATGTAAGTTGAATCGACGTCGGGCAAAGTCACGGCCCAAAATCCGTGATTGGCTCTTTTGAGCTTGACCATCGGCCCGATAAAAGCGATGGTTTTTGTGTCTTTCGAAAGCGGCAATGTTTGCTTTTCATTTTTCAGCAAAACGATGCTTTTGGCTGCAATCTCGCGCGCCGTTTTGGCATTTTCCGGGTTGTTCAGTTCTTTTTGCTGACGTTTCGGATCGCTGTAACGATACGGATCGTCAAACAATCCCAATTCGAATTTCTTGCGCAGAATTCTTCTGACGGCATCGTCAACCAAAGCTTCGGGAACTTTGCCTTCCTTGACCAATTGGGCGAGGTTCTCGCGATAGCAATTGCTTTCCATATCCATATCGCTGCCGGCGGTGATGGCCGAATAAGCCGCATCCTTTTTATCGGTATCGTAGCCGTGCGCGATCATTTCGCCGATCGAGTTCCAATCGGAAACTACAAACCCGCTGAAATTCCATTTTCCTTTCAGTACGTCGCGCTGGATGTATTTGTTCCCCGTTGACGGAATGCCGTTGATGTCGTTGAACGAGTTCATGAACGTCGCCGCTCCGGCATCGAGCGCAGCCTTGAATGGCGGCAGATAGGTTTCCCATAGCGACCGGTCACTGAGTTCGACCGAATTGTAATCGCGCCCGCCGATGGCCGCTCCATACGCCGCGAAATGTTTGGCGCAGGCCATGATTGAAGTCAGATCGCCGAGCTTATTACCCTGAAAACCTTTTACCCGGGCATAAGCGATTTTCGAGCCCAGATAAGTGTCTTCGCCCGCGCCTTCCATGATTCTTCCCCAACGCGGATCGCGCGAGATATCGACCATTGGCGCAAAAGTCCAGTGGATGCCGCTTGCCGAGGCTTCGCGCGCAGCAGTTCGCGCCGAACGTTCTATCGCGGCCAGATCCCAGGATGCGGCTTCCGCCAACGGAATCGGGAAAGTGGTTTTGTAGCCGTGGATGACGTCCAATCCGAAAAGCAACGGGATTTTCAATCGGGATTGCATCGCGAGTTCCTGATATTGGCGCGTGTATTTTGCGCCGAGGATATTGATCATCGAACCGATTTTTCCCGCCTTGATTTCGGCTTCTTTATTCGGATTGATCGTGAGCGGACCGGTTACAGTATTGTCGCCCGAATATTGGTTGAGCTGCCCGACTTTTTCGTCCAGGGTCATTTTCCCCAATAATTCGTTTACGCGCTGGTCGATGGATTTTTGTTGTGAAAATCCCGAAAAAGAAATCAATAGGCATAATGCCGCTAGTTTGTTTTTCATTGCGATTCAATTTGTGACCGACCGAAACATTTGGGCATTCAGGCGTTCTCGGTTATTTTGCTTATTGATAAACTTTTACGTAATCTACTGTCATTTTTTGCGGGAAAGGCGTTTGCGCGGTTGGGAATCCGACGTAATTTCCGCCAACGGCGACGTTCAGTATCAAAAAGAACGGATGGTCGTAAACCCATTCTCCGGGAACATCGCTTCTTGAAATCCGCTTGTACAGATAATCGTCGACAAAAAAATCGATTTGGTCTTCGGTCCATTCGACGGCGAAAACATGATAATCCAAATCGAAACGGTTGTTCTGCAACGCATACGACGACGAAATGGCATTTCCTGCCGAATAGCCCGGGCCGTGGATGGTTCCGTTGATCACGTTCGGCGCCTGTCCTCTTAGTTCCATGACATCGATTTCGCCGCACTGTGGCCAGCCAACCTCATCCGAATTCGCGCCCAGCATCCAGAATGCCGGCCAGATTCCCGGGCCGTAAGGTGTTTTCAGCCGGGCTTCAAACCTGCCATAGGCTTGTGAAAATTTACCTTTCGAATTTACTCTTGCCGATGTAAAAGTATTGCCATTCTGTATCGCGGTAATGACCAAATGGCCGTCGCCATCGAGTGAAACGTTTTGGGGATTGTCGGTATAGCTTTCGAGTTCGGCATTTCCCCAGCCGTTGTTGTTGCCCAGGTCGTAACCCCATTTTGTCGCATCGGGCAATGTTCCCGCCGAACCGTCAAAATCATCGCTCCAGACCAATTGCCAGTTGCGCTTCCCGACGTCTTGTTTCGAATCTTCGTCGCATCCGGCAAGCGATAGCGCAGCAACAGATAAAAATGTCATCGTCAGGCGGCTGTAAATAATGTTTTTTGAAAAATATCGCATTTTGTGTTTTTTAAATTTTTAAGAACTTTTAAAAAACTGCCCCGGAGTAGGGTTGCCGAGGCAGTCAGGGTTGCTGATTAGTTTCGGAATAAAATATTGTCTAAATAAATATCGCCGTTCCCGTCAAATTTGAGCTGGATGACGTCGTTTAAGTTTACCGGCGCGAACGATGACAACGGAATATCGATGCTGTTCCATCCGCTCGTGGTAGGAACGGTAAGCGAAACCAGTTTTTCGACCGGACCGGTACTGATGAGATACACATTCAAGGCCGTCGAATTGGCCGAGTAATAATCGAGGTGCAGAAAGTTCCTTCCGGAAACGTTCAAACTGCTTCCCAACTGCAATCCCTGATAATTCAAGCCGGCATATTTTAAAGTATTGTTTCCTGCAATCGGCACTTGGGTAGTAACGGTCAGCTGGCCCCAGTTCGGGTTCAGGTCCGAACCGGCGACGTTGGTATAGGCATCGCTGAATATCGACGTCACGTCGGTTACAGGATACGAAGGCGTTGGCGCAGCCGTAGTCGGTACGGGCGGAATCACGCTTCCGTCATTGTGGAAATAGATGTTGTCTGCATAGAAATTCGCAATGTTCGTACCCACGAAAATGAGCTGGGCAAGATGTGCGCGGCTTGCCAACGCGCCAAAGCTCGAGAGCGGAATGTTCAAACTGATCCAGTTTTGGGAAACCAGCGTCGGCGCAGTGAACGTAACGGTCGCATTGGTATCGTTTCCGCCGCCAAGCGCACCGTCGGCCCCTGCATCAAGTAATTGAACCTGGAAGTTTGCGCCGGCAGGAATAGTTCCCGGAATAAATAAATCGATATGCAAATGCGACATTCCCGAAGCGTCGATCGTCGGGCTTGTAAATTCGGTACCGACAAAATTGAAATTGGTGTAATTGAGCACGTGATCGCCGGCTACAGCAAAGTCAGCCGATTGCGTGGTTTGGTAAGGCTGCCAGTAACCGTTGTAATAATTGACCGGAACGTTGGTATAGTTGTCGGAAAAAACGGAAATGACATCGGCCGGATTTGCCGTCGGCGTCGGCGCATGCACAAAAGTTCCTGAAGAATTGATGGTCAAAGATCCCGATGCTTCCACGCCGTTTACCGTCGCCTTGATGACAGCGGTTCCCGCGCCAACGGTAGTCACGATTCCCTGTTCGTTGACCGTCGCGACCGCTTCGTTCGAAGAGGTAAAAGTGAAATAAGCCGGCGTAACGTTCACGCCCTGGTTGATTCCGTTGGGCATGTTGAACGCACAGACCAAACCGTCGATGGTATTGGTCACGCCAACGTAGGCCGTTTGAACCAGATCCTGGCCGTTGAGTATTTTAGGCTGCTGCGGATTGATGGTCCCGAGTTTTTCGAATTTGACCTCGTCGACCCAAAAAGTGTAACCGTTGCCGTTTTCCGGGCCTTCGGAAATGAAGAACATTCCTTTTTCGACGGTGAGTTTTGAAGGATCGGGAATCGGGATGATGTATTTTTTCCATACCGTACTGATCTGCAATCCTGAAATGGACGCCTGATATTTGTTGGCCCCGAAATCATTCCCGAATCCGACCACGTCGATCGTAGCGGCGACTGTGCTTTTCGCCCAAAACGTCAGCGCGTCGTATCCGGTCAGATTCCTACCGACACTGGTGTAAAATGAGCCTCCGGCATAAGAACCCGACGGATCGTTTACGTTCGGGACATCGAAACGCATCGAAGCCGCGGAATTGTTATAAGCGACATCGTTGTCTACCTGGAACGCGCTCGCGACAGCTCCGCCATAAGATGAAAAGAGAAGTCCGGAACTGAACGTGTCTATAAATACGTCGGGGTTTTTCGAATAAGAAGCCGACTCGTAATCTGTTGGGTCATTTTCACAGCCGAACATAGCAAACACGATTACCCATGCAGATAATTGGAAAGCCAGCGACGTTCTAAAATTTAATTTTTTCATAGTGTCAATTTTAATTGATGATGTTTATGTGGACATAAGTCCTGATTTCCCACTCGTTCCCGTTTGGAAAACCGATCGCGGTCGGATCCGGGACCCAATTTCCGGCCGGGTCCAAAATCTGGGTCGGATTGTATCTCGGCGAATATTGATCGAGCGAACGCCAGGTTCCGCGGATTCCGATCCGGGTTCCCGGCAACAGGAACCAATCCGGTTTTTCGATCCCGATGGAAAGGTCTGCCATCAACTGGAGCGGATACGTCAGGTTGAAATCGCGGTGGTAATCGTATGGTCCCCAATCGTTTATTTTAACCGAAGACGTAAGTTTGAGGTTACGGTAAATCATGCGCAGATCCATGCCGTAACGATGGATCGTTCGGGCATCGCTGCCGTTTGCCTGTGCATCGCCCGTGTAAACATTGGCGATAATGCCGAAGTCTTTCCTCCATTTTGATATGATTCTCGCATTGACTTCGTATAAATCTTTGGCCGGCGCGGCGCCATCGAAAGCGAAAGTTGTTCTTCCGTCGGGCAAAATACCTATTGCCGCGTCTTGTGTCGTAGGATAATGGCGGAAAACAAATCCGGCGCTTACCGCGAATTTAGCATCTTCGGTGCGGTCGTTGTCCCAATCGTACATCCAGGTTCCGGGCGTAGGATCGTAAGTAAACAGGATTTCTCCGGCAGTCTGCTCCCGGTTTGCGCGTACTACGAACGGATCGTCCAAAATATTTCTCGGTCTTCCCGGTGCGGGAACGCTGTTGTCGATCGGTCCTTCGAGTGGTTTTTGATATAGGAAATTCGGAGCGATCTGCAATTTCCCGATCGAATACGTGAATCCGCTCAAAAAGTTGTACTGATTGCCGCTGCCGCTGTCTTTGAGTTTCCATCCGGTGAACGTCTGGGTATAATCGGCGCCTCCGTTTGCGACCAAGCCCATCGCTGCGCCTTGCCCGTACCAGTTGAATTTCCCACCGGTATAAGTGAATTTGACTTTTCCTCCGAAATTGTCTTTCGATTCGATTTTGCTTTCGTAAACCTGCTCGTTGCCTTCGGAACCCCGGACAAATTGGTACGTCCGTCCGTTTAACGGCTGCCCGGCCCAGATTCCGCCGAGATCGAATCCGAATTTTCCGAATTTACGGTCAATCGCCAAAGTAAAACGACGGGTTTTGGGCTGAGGAATCGCAAATGAGCTTTGGGTGTTCGTGTTTTGCTCAAGGTCTTCATGAAAAATGCCCGTCACGCCGAATTTGCCGATGTGCTTCGAATATTTCAGCAATACTGCCGGGTTTGCGCCCCACCAGAGCTGCGGCCCGAATGCGAGCTTGAGCCCGCTGAAGATCTTTTTGCCTTCCATTTCAAAACCATAGGGCGCGATACCGTTGTAGATATCGATGTTCGGCCCGTAATTGGCCTCGGGATACAATCCGAAGAAATCGCCTTCGTAACCCCAATGGTAATGGCCGGTCCTGTAAAACCCGGTTAAATTGAAATAGTCGCTGTTCCATTTGTAGCTGGCCCGGTAAATCTGGACGCGGTTGATGTCATTAAACTCGACGCCGCTGCCGTTAGTAGCTTGTACATTGGCAACACGTCCTCGATTTTCGTAAAATATTTCGTCGATGGGATTCGTAGCGACATGGCCCAAGACGTTGAACTCTACGTTGGCCTGCATGTTATTGGACGGTTTCCCTTCGATGCCGACATAAACCGACTCCATATTGTCAAAACCTTTTTTGTCCGGATATTGTGTTGAATTCGGGTCGGCTTCATCGGGCGTAGTAATCAGCGAACCGCCGGTATTGAATGTCGTGAATTCGGCGCGGAAACTGCTGATTTTGATTTTTCCGCCTTGCATGGCTTCAAGCGACGCCTTGTCGCCGCGCGCCCTCAGGGTTGCATCCATAACCTGAATGTTGTTGAAATAATTCTCGACCGTGGCCGCCGAAGTATTGGCCGCATACGGATTGAGGTTGTTGGTTTCTTTCAATACATAATAGGCAGAACGCGGATACAGCTCATAAAAACCCTTTTCGTTGGTCGGGCCTTTCGCACAGATTCCGAACCATTCTTCGTTCATGTTGTTCTGGCCCTGTTCGTAATCCCTCAAATAACCGCCGCTGGCCCACGATGCGTTGGAGTCGTGAACATCAAGATTAGAAGTTTGCCCGTATTTCCACCAACCGTCGCTGAACTGGAAAACAAATCCGCCGAGCGCGTTTTGCGCTTTGCCGACGCCGGCCGCGTTTTGATAGATTTCCTTCCATTGGTTCAACAGATAATACGATTGCGAAGTCTGGTCTTCCTGATTGGTAAGCGCATTAAAGGCGTCGGCGCCGAATTCAGAAAATAGTACCGGTTTGCCGTATTCCTTTTTAACGCGCTCGAAGAGATCGCCGAAAGAAGTTCCTCTGTAAACATTGGTCGCGAAAATGTCAAAATCCTGGCATTCCTTGTTGATGATGTCCAGAAACATCAAATCGCCGTTACAAAACGCAATCGGATGTGAAGCATCGATTTTTTTCATCGAAACGGCCGCCTCGTCGAAGAGCTTGTACATGGCTTCGGCCCTTTTTGTGGATTTTCTTTGTTCGACTGGGATATTTTGGGTTTCCGCGCCGTCCCAGAACAAGCCGTAGTTGTTTTCGTTTCCTAATAAAAAGAGCAGCAATCCTTTGGTATCTTTATATTCCGTCGCGAGCTTGTTGGCTTCGTTCAAAAGGAATTCGCGCGTTTTTGCGTCTGAATATTCGGTGTTGGGCACATAACCTCCGTTCAGGTCCAGTCCGTAACGACCGAACGGATGATTGATCATTGTGTAGATACCGTAGTTTACATAAACGTATTCGATCCATTTTTTCGGCATGCCGTTGTAAACCCTGATCGTGTTCACGCCCATATTTTTGAGCAGCGACATCTCATCGTCCAAAGCCTGTTTGATGAATTCGTCGGGCTGGTTCCACAAATTGTAGGTATAATTGGTTCCGATGGGATAGTAATCCCAGTTCATCCCTTTGATAATAAAATCTTTCCCATCCACTACCAATTTTGAACCCGAGCCGTCATTGACCACGGACACTTTGCCCTGCGAAAAAACAGACGGCGAAAAAATAATAAAGGTTAGTAATAAATAAAGTTTTCTCATACGGTTGATTTTGATTTTGGTTGTGATTAGTCAGGTTTATATTTCCGGACCGATAACAGCCCGGTTAAATACTAACGATTTGTTAAAACTACATTTTTTATATATCTGCAATTCAATTGATTTGTCTAAAGAAACCATACAAAAGAATTTTTCACGGGAATCCGCTTCAGCCCGTTATTGATGCCGTTTTCAAGGGAAATTGAAGTAAAAACAGGCATTGCCTTACAGGCAGGTTACCCGATTTGTATGGTTGATGTATGGTTAAAACCGTTTACGAAACTGCAGGCTATATCGACAGGATATACTCGACAACGCTGGTTTCGTGCGGCAAATCCATCTTTTTGCGCAGGCGGTACCTTTTGACCTCGACGCTCCGAACCGAAATATTGAGAAGCGGTGCGATCTCTTTCGACGACAAATTCAACCGCAGATAAGCGCACAGCCTCAAATCGTTCGGCGTCAAAGAAGGATGCGCCTGCTTTACGATCTTTAAGAAATCATTGTCGGCGTTGTTGAAGGCTTCCTTGAAAATCGTCCAGGAATTGTCTTCCGAAATACTGTTGTCGATCGTGTTGATCAGCGACTTGATGCTTTTGTCCTCACTGTCCGGGCCGGTCCGCTTCAAATCGTCCTTGATGAGCGCCAGCAGCTCGTTCTTTTTCATGAGGTCCATCGTCGAGACTGCGAGTTCGCGGTTCTTGCTGTCAACATCGCTCGACAATTGCTCGTTTTTGATCTGCATGAGCCGCTGCTCGTTCTCCAATTCCTGTATTTCGAGCAAGAGGTTGTTTTCCTCAATCAGCTTCTGCTCTTTTTTGCGGTAATATTCTTTATAAGTTTTGTTGATGTAAAGAGCCAGCAAAACAATAAGGATAAAGTAAATCACCAACGCCAGATTCGTGGCATACCAGGGTTTGAGAATCGTAAAGCTGTAAGTTGCCATGTTCTTCGGATTCGAATTGGCTATTTTGGCCCTTACCTTAAAAGTGTAATCGCCGGGCGGCAGGTTTTTGAAATTTGCGGTCGTTTTTGCGGACCAGTCGCTCCAGTCTTCCTGCAAACCTTCCAATATGGTCTGGTATTCGGTATAGATGTATTTGTTGTATTCGGGCACGGTATAATTCAGGATGATGTTGTTTTCATCGTATTTAAACTCGCCTTTGTCCTTGACCGTGCAACTGATCAGCTTTTCGTCGAGCTTGTTTATCGAGACGCTGGTAATCGAAACGCTGTTGCTTGTAAACCGCAGGTCGTTGAGATTGATGGTATAATAACCGTCGGTTGTCCCGATCAGGAAAATCGAGTTCGACAACCGCGTGACGTTTTCATAGCCGAGCATCGAGCCCGTCAGCGACATCGGGATCGGAATAGTATTTTTTTTCAATTCGTTGCCGATTTTGCTCAGCGTAAAATAATGGATGTAATTTTTTGAAAACACCCACAGCTTGCCGGAACTGTCGGCAATCAATTTTCCCGAAGTATATTCGTCTTTCTCGAAAACGGCGCTTAAGGTTTTGTCCCTGTGAAAGGTTTTGCTGGCGTCGTCGAGTACATAAATTCCTTCTTTGTTGGCGTAATAAATCGTCGAATTGAATTTGATCAGGCTCGCATTTTTCCCTTTTTTGGGTGATTTGAGCATCGTCAGCCCGGAGCAAGTCGTGAAGTCCTTATCCATGTGGAACCGGAAAACACCTTTGTATTCGTGGCTGATATAGACATCCATCGTTTTGGAAATTGCAAAATGCTTGGCCGAAAGGTCGAACCTTGAAATTTTGTTCCGGAATTTCCATTGGCCGTTAACTTTTTCAACGACCGAAATGCCGTAATAATTTCCCTGGAGCAGCAAATCGGGCTTTCCGGGAACTTCTACGAATCCCCAGGTTCCCGAGGCTGCGAAAACAGGAACCGCGTTCGTGCCTTCAATGATAAACGTCCCCGAATCGTGCCCGCAGAATATCGTCCCGCCGTGCTCGAACAAAGACCAGACCTGCCCTTTCGTGTTCTTGATGAACTGGAACGGTTCGCTTGTATTATATGTCTTGCAAAAAAGCCCTTGGTTGGTCCCGATGTATAATTTCCCGTCGTACAAAAGCGACGCATAAACGGTTCCCATAAAACCCGTATCGTCCGAATAGCTCCGGATCGGCGATTTCAGGTTGATGCAGTTGATGCCGTTGTCGAGCCCGACCCACAAATTCTCGTCGGCATCTTCGAATATCGACAAAACCGTATTGTTGCTCAATCCTTTACCCTGCGTGATGTGGTATTTCAGCTTTCCGGTGGCAGTCAGTATGAAAATTCCGTTGGAAACCGTCCCGATCGCAAATCCTTTATCCGATAATTGCTGGCAGCTATACACGCTCCCGGTAGTGATCTGGTCGTCCACATCCGAAAAAAACGGAGCGAAATTCCCGTTGACCAAAGTAAAAAAACCGTTGTGCTGCGTTTGGAGCAAAAGGCCGTCGTCGGTCGAAAAAATCGCGACGATCTTGTTGTTTACCGCAACCGGATTGTTGGAAACCAGCTTGCCTTTCCCGTTTTCGATCTCATACAAGCCTTCGCCGGCAACCTGATAATAGATCGAATTATCGGCCTCGAATGCTTTCAAAATCCCGTTTTTTGGCGAAATGACCGAAAACTGGCCGGTCTTTGTATCGTAAATGTGGATTTGGTTCAGCGACTGGAAAACCATCCATTGCTCATAAGGGAAAATGTTCCAGAACTGCTCGTCGTCTACAATCTGGCTTTTTATTTTATCGCTCAGCGAATGATATTTCAGATGGTTGTTCGGTTCGCGGGTCCAATAACCGAATTCCATGTAGCAGCCGGTATAAATCCGGTCGCCAACCACTTGTACCGATCGGATAATCGTTTCATTGGGCGATGGGTAAAGCGTCCAGGCCGAGCCGTTGAATTCGAGCAAGCCTTCGTTGTTGGCAAAAAACATGAAGCGTTGGGAATCCTGGGATATCATCCAGTTCTGATTTCCCGCATTGTAGGTAACCGAGTTGTATTTTACGATGGGCGACAATTCCTGCCCGGACACAAAGAAAGGCAGCAATACTAACCAAATAAGGGCGAATTTGATTTTCATTTGCAAACGAGTTGTAGTTCAGTTTTGGTGTTTGTTTCGGAACAAACCGGAGTTCCGGGGTGCAATATAATTAAGAATTCGATTTCGCAACTATATTCTCCGGTTATTCTGAAATCCTGTGTCAAACCAAACCCTAATCCCGCAATTCAAACCCGACAGAACACAACCGTTTGCCGGTAACAGAAAAACTATCGATTAGCGCACCTGCTGGATTTCCAGAACGGTTTTTCCGCTGTAAGAATCGACACTCACGCCCGAGACGAAGTTTTCGGCATACACCTCGATATAGTCGCCCGCAGCCAGTTGGACGAGACAGCTTACCGAACGCTCGACCTGCCCGATTCCGTAATGATCGCCGGATGTTTCCTGATACAAGGCGCCGTTTTTATAAACACCGATCGAATACTGGTTGTTGTTGCTTTGTATATTGGTATGAAAAGCCGCACGGACGCTGTAATATCCGGCTTTTGTCGCGGTAAACCGATTGGTTCCCGGCGCGAATTCATTTGCGGTATCGAAAGCTTCGGTGTCGAAACTCAGCTTTTGCCAACCCGCAGTAGTCAGGGCTTGGTTTGCCGACAGGTTTACCCGAACCAACGAAAGCGTCGTGGCCGGATTCGTGACCCAGCTCGTTGCCCCGGCGCCGTCGGTTTGCAACACTTGTCCGTTTGTGCCCCGGACGTTGGGCATGGCGTATCCGTTGGCATTCGTCGGATTGTTGATTTGAAAAGTCCCGTTGACGCGTGCGATGTTCGTATTGAAGTCGCCATAAATCAAAGCATTGCTCTGGTCGCCGTTTGAGTTTTCAATATATAATTTATTGGAACCGGTTTCGGCAGCGCCTGCGTTGTAACCGATCGCAACGTTCCCCGTACCGGAATTGACCGTAAGCGCATTGTATCCGATCGCGACGTTGTTCGAGGTTGCTGCATTCGCCTTTAACGTATTCGAGCCGATCGCAACGTTGAACGAGCCGCCCGAAAACAGCCCGGCCTGCGAACCGAAAAAAGCATTGTTGCTGGTTGAGGAAAGGCCTGAGCTGTATCTTCCGGCCTCAAAACCTACATAGGTATTGTTGGTTCCCGACGCGTGCTCAAATCCGGCCGATTCCCCGAGAGCGGTGTTGCTGGCCGCGGTATTGTTGTTTAATGCGCCCGATCCGACGGCGGTATTACCGGTTGCCGAACTGGTCGCCTGAAGCGCGTTGTATCCTACTGCGGTATTATTGCTGGCCGAATTGCCGAATAAAGCGTGATATCCGATTGCGGTCGTGTTATTGAATGTACTGCCAAACACGCCGAATTCCGCTTCGTGGCCCATTACCGTATTTCCCGAACCTAAATTCCGTCCCAATGCAAAGTTGCCGACAGCGGTGTTTTCGTTGCCTGTGCCGTTTTGCAATGCGGAATAGCCGACAGCCGTATTGCGAATTCCGGTCGAAACCGTACTGGATGCCTGAAAACCGACGGCCGTGTTTTGGTTTCCGGTGGTATTGTTCATTAAGGCCTGAAACCCGATTCCGGTATTGTTGCTTGCCGTGGTGTTCTTTGACAATGCCTGAAAACCGACGGCAGTACCGTTGCTTCCGGAAGTGTTTGCGCCCAATGCCTGATAGCCGACGGCAGTCGAGGCATTTCCGGTATTCGCTGCCAAAGCTGCATTTCCGATTCCTGTATTCTGTATCCCGGTCGTGTTTACGGCCAATGTGCCGTTTCCGACCGCGACATTATCGGCACCCGTGCTTAAAGCCAGCGCGTTTGTTCCCAGCGCCGCATTGTTTGTCGCTGCACCTGCTGTCAGCGCATTTACGCCAAGCGACGTGCTGGTCGCGCCGATTTTTCCCGAAGCGGAATTATTTCTCCTGAAAGCCAGATCGACTGCATCGGTCGTTCCCAAAAAATTTGTCGCGGCTGACAATCCGGAATTTCCGGTCACATTCCAGGCATTCGCAACACCCGAGCCCAATTTTTGCCAAACAGTTCCGTCAAAATAATAAAAACCAACTGCATTCACATTGATCGTCGTTCCGGTCGCCGTTCCGTTTGTAGCATTATCCACATACAACACCGTCGAAGTAGGCGTACCGGTCATAGTTTGGGCGCGAAGCCTCGAAACTCTCGGGACCAAAAGTCCGTCAACGCTCGTACCGGCCAGATTCGTTGCAGTAATGTCGAGCGTTGCCGCAGGCGTTACCGTACCGATCCCGACTTGGGCGAAACCTGCCATTCCATATAGAAAAAACAGTATCGCTAATGTATTTCTTGAGTTTTTCATTGCATTGATTTAAAAAAAATTAAAAACACCCCTCAGTTAAGAGAGGTGTTTTTATTTACTAACCCAATTATCTTTTAATCACGCGGAGCGTTTTCACATCGTCGCCCTGACTGACAATTACGTTATAAACCCCTGACGGATAGCCATCGCCCAATTGCAGCGATTCCATATCTGAAACGTCTACATTCCTGCTGTCGAGCAATCTGCCGGTCATGTCGTATACTTTTACGTCAATTTTGTCTTTTACGGATGACACGAGGCCGATGCCGAAGTTCTCAGCAAACGGGTTCGGATAAACCGTGGCACTGAAAGCGGCCTTCGGTGTTGCAGCTACGCGGGACAATCCCGGAACCGTAATCGAACAGGTTTTTCCGTAAGGCCCGGGCAGATCTGCGGCATTGAAGATCAATCTGACCTTGACATTGTAAGTTGCACCCGGCTGCAATTGTCCTGCAAAATCGCTTAGGTTGAACGTCCGGACGGTTTTAGTCACTTCAATTCCCGCAACAGGCAATCCTGAACCGCTGAGATTAAATACATAGCCGATTGCACCAGGATAGGACGTCGCATAAACCGGCGTCGAATTGGTCGGAACGCTGAAATTGTCGCACTGCGAATCCTGTAGTGAAGTCGTCGGGAATACCGGCATGCCGACCGAACAAACGTTGCCGTAAGGCAGATAAGAACCGTCGGTGTTTTTGACTGCAACTTCAACATTATACGATTTGCCGAACTGGACAGTGAACGCGGTAACGAGGTTCATCCGGAACTCGCGGATCGGACGCTCGATTTCCTGTGTCATCAGCGGATTTGTTGCATCGGTAATCCTGAATTTGTATCCGGTCGCAAACGGGACGATGTTCGCATAGATCACATCCGATGAAGATGTCAATGTCTGTCCACAATTCGACAGCTGAGTTGCGGCAGCCGGCGTCGAAACCGTACAGGTTGAAGGTGTGAACGGCTGCAGGAATCCTGAGAAATACACCGCAACCTCAACTTTATATTGCGTATTGAAGGCGTAGTTGACAAGCTGCGTGAGCTTCATCGTACGCAAAGCCGTGTCAAGAAACTGGATTTGTCCGGCACTTGGGCCGTTCATTGTCGTAATTCTCCAGCGGTAACCTTGTGCACCGGCAACAATGTTCGCCGTGATTTGGCTATCAATTGCGGTCAAAACCGAATTGCATTGTGCGCCTTGCAGCACAGTGACTTTTGGCGGGAAGCCTTCATCGATCTGGCCGTCGCAGTCGTCGTCGATCAGGTTATAGCCGATTTCGACAGCGCCCGGGTGAACGGTCGATTTGGTATCGTCACAGTCGGTGTTGTCTGCAACATAGCCTGCAGGAGCGCCGCTTCCGTCGCATACATCTTGCGTAACGGCAGGATTTCCGTAGCCATCGTTATCGGCATCGGCGTAATAGGTATAACATTCGTTGCTGAAGTAAATGTTGTCGAGGTACATCTGGATCGGGCTACCTGTATTTTGCTGGAGCTTCAATCCCCAAACCTGCGCCAAGTCGGCGCCGGAATAGTTAGACAATGGAATGCTTAGCGAGTTCCAGCCTGTAGTTAGATTGGTAGCCGTGTAGAGATAATCGCCATTGGCCAACAGATAAATAGACAGGCTCGACAGGGGCGTATTGAGGTAAATATCAATGTGCAGATGGCTCATGCCGGCCGCGCCGAAATGCGTCTCAGCCTGATCGACAATCCCTGAAAACCCGAAGTTATCCAGCCTTAAAGCCGTATTGGTTCCGTTCGGGACTTCGGTTAAAGTCGTACCGGTTGTCCAGTTTGACTGCACGGCGGTAATGGCATTCGCATAAACCGGTGGATTGCCTGTGAACATTGACACCACACGGTCAGGCGTTCTGGTCGGAGGTATCGGTGAAGGTCCGGGCTCAGGATAGGTCACCGTCAATTGCGTCGTGATGCTTGCCGTTCCATAGCTGCCACCATCGGCGGCTTGGGTTGCGGTAATTGTAGATACGCCGCCGCCAACGATGTGGATCATATTTCCATTTACAATGGTTGCCACGCTGGTATTGCTGCTTGCGTAGCTAAACGCGCCCAAACTGTTGGAAGTCGGCGGTGTGATTACAAAATCAGGATCGTTATAGGCTTTGGTCGGAATGCTGAAATCTGTCAATGTCGGCGGAATCGAAGTTGCCGGCCTGTAGAAGTAGATGTTGTCGACCCAAATTGTTTTTCCCGGACCGTTCAGGCTTTCAAACTTGATCAGGCTCACGCCGTTCAGGTTCAATCCTTGCGCGGAATAGGCCGTCAGCGGAATATCAAAGCTGTTCCATTGTCCTGCGGTGATCGAGTGCGACGCGGCCTTATCGCCGTTATTGAGCAGCCAGACATTCAGTCCGCTGCAATCTTCAGAATAAACATCGATATGCAAAGTGGTCATCGCCGTCAAATCCTGCGGCGCGAAATTCGCAAGCTCGATAAGGAAGTTGCTCATTTTTTTGGTGTCGTTACCTTCAAGCTGCTCGTCGGTGGTCGTCGCGGCCTGTTGCCAGTTCGGCGTCACGGCAGGCGTGTAGGCGTTGCTGTAAATTGAAATCACATCCCAGTCGTTCCGTGCCGGAGGCGTTGGCGCGGCCGTTGCCAACGGCGGGAAAGTCACCGTAAAAGTAGCTGTTGTACTGCCTGAAGCATAAATTCCGTTTGCAGCCTGGGTTGCAGTAATCGTCGATGTACCGGCTCCCGTAATATGGATCATATTTCCGCTGACGATAGTTGCTACACTGGTATTCGAGCTTGAATAGCTCCATGCGCCTGCGCTGTCCGAAGTCGGTGGTGTGATTGCAAAATCGGCATCGCCCAAAAGATTCGGTCCGACGGCGAAAGTGCCGATTGTCGGCGGCGTTGCCGTTTCCTTGTAAAAGTAAAGGTTGTCGATGATGAGGACTTGTCCTCCGGTTTCTGCCGCTCCGATTTTGAACTGATCGTATTTAATTTGGTTGACCGAGGCCAGGTTAACTCCAGGAAAGTTTGTGCTGTTGATGTCAATATTGATGCTGTTCCATGAATTTGGAGTAAGCGAAACAGCATACGCCGCTTCCGCTACACCTTCAGTAATCAACGATATTCTCAGTGATGTCATGGTGTAACTATAGATATCGACATGCAATTTATTGATTACCGTAAGGTTCTGGGCCGTAAAATTGGTTCCCTGATACGTGCCCGAATTCTCGTATCGCTTCACCTGGTCGCCGCCGTATGTAGGCGTTGTCATGTTGTTCGGATAGTTCGAAGCTTGTCCCCAGTTCGGGTTGAAGTTCGATCCGCTGATGTCGGCATAAGCCGAAGCAAACAGCGATATTACGTCGGACGCATTTCGCGCCGGCTGTGTCGGCGAGGCCGGCGGATCCGGATAATTGACCGTGAACGTAGCCGTTGCGACGCCTTGTCCGAAAGTACCATCGGCCGCTTGTGTCGCCGTAATGGTCGACGATCCCGGACCGACGATGTGAATCATATTGCCGCTGACGATGGTCGCCACGCCGGTGTTGCTGCTTGAGTAAGACCAGGCGCCGACGCTGTTTGATGTTGGCGGTGTGATTGCAAAATCGGCATCACCGATGTTTTTTGTAGGAACTGTGAATGATCCCAGTGTTGGCGGTAGCGTCGTGGCCGGCCTGTAGAAATAAACGTTGTCTACATACATGTCATCGGCAGGAGGAACAGCTCCGGTAGGGTTGTTCAAATCAAGGAAACTAACGCTCGATAAATTCAAGCCCGTGAACGACGATAATGGAATATCCAAGCTTACCCAACCGTTTACCGGAGTATTTTTGGTAACCCTGACGCCCTGCAGTTCAAACCACGTCGGATTGAGCGTCAACGAATAAACGTCGATGTGCAAAGTCGTCATCGCCGAGATGTTAGTCGGCGGGAAAGCCAAACGGGCCAATAGCAAATTTGTAATGAACCGGGTCGTGTTTCCGGCAATAGAGACGTCAGTCCCATTTTGATAGGTTGCCCCGGTGAGCGTCGTGTATGCACCGCTGTACAATGAGATTACATCCCATGAATTTCTTGCCGGTGGCGTTGGCGCGGCCGTAGCCGGCGGTGCTCCGTTTACTGTTAGTGTCGCGGTTGTGCTTCCGGCAGAGTGCGTTGCGTCAGCCGCCTGATTCAATGTAATGGTCGATGTACCGGCGCCTACAATATGGATTTGATTGGTATTGACGATTGTCGCTACCGTGGTTGTACCGCTGCTGTAGGTAATTGCGCCTCCGCTGGTGGTACTTGGCGGAGTAATCGTAAAATCGGCGTCGCCCACTGTTTTGGTTGGAAGCGACCAAGCCCCGAAAACCGGCGCCGGATTTCCGCCTCCGCCTCCGCAAGTCGCTGCAAAATTCGCGTCGGTAGGAAGATCCCATCTTACTTCCCCGACTCCGCTGATGTTTACAAAGATAACGGCAACAAAAAGTGTAGGGGTTGAAGCCGCAGTAAATGTGTAGGTGAGTGTTTTATTGCCATTGCTCCATACCGGAGACGCTGCAACGTTCACTCCGCCGGGATTTGCGCCTATGTTTGCGTTGTTGATCGCGGCAATGGTATTCGCAAATTCAAGTTTCATTTCGTAGGTTGTGCCACCTACGTTCCGACAGGTATAATTAAGCGTATAAGTCGTGTTGGGAGTTGTGGAACTCCTCGGGGTAGCGCAGTAATTGGTAAGCGCGAATCCTGAGGAAATGCTCATCAGGAAAAAAAGCAAACAGAGTTTTTTAAATGTTTCCATAAATAATTATTTGGTTTTTGTAGGGTTAATTGAGCCGAGGTTTCCCAAGGCCATTAGTGTTAAAAAATTTATTCCCCTTCATACCACACGGGTTTTGAAGGAATTTTACCGCATTAAGCGTATAAAAACGCTGTCGTTTTCAAAAATCTAAAATTCATCTTGGGGAAAATGAATTGGCATTTGGGGATAATTTTTAAGACTCTGGGTTTAACCAACAATTATTAGTAGGAAACAATCATCGACCGCATCATCAATACAAAAAGAAACAGACTGCCTTTGGAAAGACAGCCTGTTTCTCATAAATTAATTTTTAACCAGTTTTACCGTTTTGCTTCCGGTTTCAGTTTGGATTGTAGCGAAATACATTCCGGCTGACAATTCAGAAGCATCGATCACGGCATTCAGATCGTTAGGCTGCATCACTTTCATTTGTTTTCCGGTAACATCGAACAACTCAATGGATTTGATGTTGTCGGTTGCGGTTATGTTCCACTGATTGCTCGTAGGGTTTGGATAAGCCCCGAACGAAACCTGATTGAAGTGTTGCGCGCTAAGAATCGGCTCGTTTACTGAAAAATAAATGTTGTCGAAGTAAACGATATCGGAAACCAAATCAGACGAAGTACCCAATTTGTACTGGAAGAACGTAGCCTTGTTGAATCCTTTGGCTTCAAAGAAACTCAACGGCACGCTCACGCTTTGCCACGAACCCTGAACCAGCGTTCCGTCGCTTCCTTCGGTACGCAATTCATAATTGTATTCGTTCACGGCGCCGTTGTTTCCGATGATGATGAACCGGATTTCATTCGAGTTCGAATCGGCGAAATAATCGAAGTGCAGCCATTGGTAAGCCGAAATATCGGTAACCGTGTTTTTTCCCTGTCCCCAACCGGCAACGGCGAAGTTCATTTTACGCGCTTGGTTCACGCCATCTGTCGGATCCAAATCTACCGTTCCGGCAAGATTTCCGAAATCATAATCCGGCGTCCAGACATTCGTGTATCCGTTTGTATCATTGAAGATACTCAGCACCTGATTGTCAGGCGTTCCCTGTGTTGGCGACATTCCCGGGAAAGTAGCCGCGAAATTGATGTTATACGTTTTGGTTACGCTGCCGTTTTGCGAAGTAACCAAAACCGAAGCCGTTCCCGGAATTCCCGAAGCCTGGGTAATGGAAGTGACCGTAGCGCCCGGATCGGTAGTCGTTGCCAATGTAACCTGCGGAACCGTAGTTGTCCCTACAACCAATTCGTATTGATAATTGGTTACCGAAGAATTGAATCCGGAAAGCGACGTACCGTTGACCTGCAAATCGCTGAGACTGGCATCCGAACCCGCTGCGGTTGGCGTTTTCCAGAAATAAATGTTGTCCAAATAAATAGACGACGGGTTCGCGCCTTGCTGCCCATCGAATTTGATTTGGTAAACGGCATCCCAACTCATTCCTGTAAACGCGCTTTTCGGAAGATCGACGCTGCTCCATCCTCCCTGGACGAGCGGCACGTTAACAAGGAATTCGGAAACGCCCGTTCCGCTTCCGCCGTTAATAGGGGAAACTTTGACGTTCGTCGCGGTTGAAGTCCAGATATCGACGTGCAGGTATTCCATTCCGGAAGCATTCTGCGGAGTGATTTCGGTTCCCTGGTAATTAAAGTTGGTGTAGGCCATAACCAAATTTCCGGTTCCCGGATCGTAGTTGGGGTCAACCGCGCCGCTTTGTCCCCAATTCGGATTATAATTGGTAGCTACGCTGGTAAAAGAACCGCCGTAGATCGAAATTACATCTGCCTGGGCATTGGTAGGGACAGGTGCATTGCTTGTAGGCTGCGCATACATCAAAGTCGCATTTAACAGTACAGCCGTTAACAATAAAGTAATTTTTCTCATATCAATATGTTTTTAGAGTTAAATTCGTGAAAAGCTAAAATAAACAATAAGATGTTTAAACAATATCCAGCCGCTACATATATAAACTATACAAACCAAAAATTGAAATTCCCCTTAAATAACCGATAAATAGCTCAAAATAAAGGATTAACATTACCAGCCAAAACAAGCACTGGAATTTCTGTATGGCTATTGTATGGTTTTTTGCGTTTTCATCCCGGTTGGCAGCTTTGGATTTTAGGTCCTGTTCCGACTGAAAATTTAAAAAAGCGACGGGATAGCAATTATCTTTTCAGGGAAAAGTGCGCCCTAAAAGTTTTATTTCCTCCATTGTCGGTATAATCGATTACAAACCAATAATCGGTCGAAGGCAGTGGCCGGCCGTTGTAAGTTCCGTCCCAGCCTGCGCCTTCGGTGCTGATTTCCTTAAGCAACTTTCCGTACCGGTCAAAAATCCAAATCAGCGCATTGCCGACGCCTTCGATATTCCAGGTATCGTGAAATCCGTCGCCGTTCGGGGTAAAATATTTCGGATAACCGATAATGGTGACGCTTCCCGCCAGGTTTGTGCAATGATCGTCGGTCACCGTGATCGTATGAATCCCGTCCGGGACGTCAAAAAACACATTCGACGGCTGCAGCGGGCCATTATCCAGCTGATAGTAAAAAGGCCCGCCGCCGCCAATGACCGTAACGACGATTTTCGGATGATCGGCGAATGTCGGCGAATGTTCGATAACCAGGCTTTCCCCTTGCGGCATTTCGCCTACCGTTGCATCGACGGGAATTGAAGCACAACCCGCGGCATTGGTTGCAATGACCGTATAAATACCGGTCTGCGTCGCATTGTACGAATTGCCGGCCGCGCCAGGAATCGGGTTTCCGCTAAAAAACCATTGAAAAGTATGATTGGCTGCACTCAGGCCGGTTTCCAAAAGATAAGGCGTTATCGGACCCGAACCGGTCGTACAGATTACACCGTCGGTTATTGCCGGAACGGGCAAAGGATGAATTGTGACATTTATCGTTATCGGATTTCCCGTACATCCGTTAAACAGCGGAGTAACTGTATAAATTATCGTCCCGACCGAATTTCCGGTCAGGGAAACGGCTTGGTTTATCTGGTTTCCGCTTCCTGAAACCGCGCCGCTGGTTCCGTTTTGATTCACGGTCCAGCTGAAGGTCGTTCCTGCTATTGACGATGACAGGTTGATGGCAACCGATTCGCCTTCGCAATAAATCAAATCGCCGCTGTAGGTTACATTGGGCGTCGGGTTTATTGAAACAGTCGCCGAGCCCGAAAGCGTTTGGCTGCAACCCGCCAAAGTAGTATTGACAAGCTGATAGGTTGCCGCCGCCGACAACGGTCCTGTGGCAACTGAAGCCAATCCCGCTGAATTCAAAGTCACCGTTTGATTAGCGCCGCTGTTTACGGTATAGCTAACAACGGCATTCGGTGTTCCGCTAAAATTGATCGTACTGAACTGTCCGGAACAAACTGCCGCAGGATTAGCCGTTATCGAAGCTGTCGGCGATGCGGCCGCCGATATCGTAATCGATTGCGAGAGCGTTCCGGTGCATCCGTTGGCGCCTGCTGACGTGACGTCAATCAGCGTATAAACAATCGATGATGTTACATTCGGGATAATAACCGAAGCATTCCCCGATGCGTCCAGGACAAGCGTTTGATTCGCACTTCCCGCCGAATAATTGACCGTGGCATTCGGTGTACCGGTAAAAGTTACAGTCGCAGATGTTCCCGAGCAAACCGGCGCGTTGCTTGAAATTGAAGCGGTCGGCAAGCTGTTTATTGTAACCGTCGCGGAATTATTTAGCGTAGCGCTGCAGGCATTTGACCCAGCCGACACGACACTGACCAACGTATAAGTAGTGTTCGTAGTCAACACAGGCGTAAGGCTTGCCGAACCCGATGCGTTCAGCGTTATCGTCTGGTTTCCGCCGCTGCCTACTTTATAGGTGACAACTGCGTTTGGAGTTCCGCTAAAAGCGATCGTGCTGGTCTGGCCCGAACAAATCGCGGCTGGACTGGCGCTTATCGACGCCGTAGGTAACGGAACTGCCGATACGCTTACAGATTGCGAAAGCGCCTGCGAACAAACGCCGCTGACATTGACACTGGTAAGGGTATAAACCGTCGTTGCCGTCACGCTCGGAATTGCAACCGAAGCATTTCCACCGGCATCCAAAATGATGGACTGATTGACGCTTCCCGCCGAATAATTAACCGTAGCGTTCGGCGTTCCGGTAAAGGTAACCGTAGCAGGCGCGCCTTCGCAAACGGGCGCATCGGTTGAAATCGAGGCGGTAGCCGAATTGTTTACCGTAATCGTCACGGAATCACTTTTAATCCTGCTGCACGTATTCAAAATGCTCGATGCAACGCCGACCATTGTATAAGTCGTGGTCGAAGTTAAAACCGGTGTCGTAAAGCTCGCCGTTCCGGAAGCGTTCAACGCTATTGTGTGATTTGCGGTTCCATCGGTATAAGTAACAACGGCATTTGGCGTTCCGTTGAAACTGACCACTGCGGTGTTTCCGCCGCAAATGGCAGTACTGCCCGTGATCGTTGCGTCCGGCAAAGGGACAATGGTAAGCTCGACCGGCGTTCTTGGACTTCCGATGCAATTGGAAGTCGTGTTATAAGTTTCCGCATAAAAAATTCCCGCTGCTGTTGGCGTATACGACAAAGCGTTGGTCTGCAATAAAGTGCCACCCGACGCCGCGCTGTACCAGTTGACGCCGGTTCCGGCCTGCGGAGCGACGGACAAGGAAGGAATAGGATCATTGCTGCAAATCGTTACATCGCCATTGCTTACTGCAGGATTCGGCGCCGGTAAAACCGAAATGGTAAAAACATTCGATTGGGTCGAACAAAACGGATTGCTCAGATTGGCCACATCCTGCGCCGCTTTTACCCTGTAATAAGTCAGCGAACTCAAATTGGGCGTGTTGTAGATCGTGTTTGTCGCTCCGGCAATATCGGTCCAGGTTGTCCCGTCGGTGCTGGTTTGCCACTGATAAAAATAAGGCACGGCGCTCGCGGTGTTTGCCTCAAGCTGCAAAGAGGCCGGATTCGTACAGGTCGAATAGCTGCTTCCGGTAACACCTGGGCTGGAAACGGTCGTCAAATCGCCGCAGGCGCTAAAGGAAATATCGTCTATCGCCAAATCGTTCCCGCAGCCGCCCAAGCCGTTGTTTTTCATTTTCAGGACCACCGATGTCTCGCTTGCCGTTGTGAACACGAGAGCAAATTGTTGCCAGAGCGGTGCCGGCGAACCGTAGATATTTCCCGTATTTCCCGAACCCAGCAAAACAGTTTCGGCGGCATTCCAGATTTCAAACCGGACGTTTATCGGGATTTGGCCCGCACCGCAATAATTGGTGTTCGGATTGTAAACATTCATGACCCAGGCCGAAAATTCAAAAGTCGTATTGACGCACAATCCCGTAACGGTCTTCTTATAAAAATCGCCGGAAGTCACGGCGTTCGCATTCATCAGCAGCATTTTCCCGTTCGGACCGTTGGTCGCATCGGGCGTATGGTCCGGGGAATTGTGCCAAGTCGTGTACTGATACGAATTGTAGGACAATGTGTATTGCCCGTCGTTCGGAGCGCCGGTCACGAATGTATAGGTCGTTATTCCGGGGGATAAAGCCGGCCCGTAAGTGGTTCCGTTCCCGAAATTTTCGCTGAAAAGCGGTTCTCCTTTGCTTCCGGCGCAAAAGCCTAACTGGGCGGAACTGCTCATCGATGCAAGCAAAAGCAGAACGATAAATTTCATTTTGCCGGAAAAAAAATTTCCTTCACCAATTGCGTTCTTCATGAAAATAATTCTATTTCATAAAGGTAGCGGTAGTTGTTTAACCCTTTTTAATTCAGCTTATGATAAAAACCATACAATTCCCTATTACGGCTTAAAAACATTTTCGCCGGCCGTACATTACCACAACAAAATCCATTTAAAAAAGCGCCGTTGTCAATCGTGGCGCTTTTTTTTATGATTTAACGACCGAAAAAATTCATTCTGCCGGTTTCGCATCCAGGACGTAAGATTTCTTTGAAACAGCCTTTCTGAAATCGAGCGAAACTTTTCCGGAACCTTCGATCAACAGGAAAAGACAAACCATGATTTGCGCATAATCGGCCCGGATTTCATGCAATACGGCCCAAAAACCCATTTTAGGCGGCGCGGGCGGCATCGGCAACGGGCTCGTTCCATAATATAAAGCGATTTTTGTGGTGAGCACGGCCACGATCATCTGGACGATGAAATAAAAGGAAACAATCCGGGTGAAAAGCCCCAATAGCAACAGCAACCCACCGATAATTTCGGCGCAGGCCACAAAATGCGCAACGTTTTCGGGCATGGGGAAACCCAATTTGGTAAACCTTCCGACGCCTTGGTTCGGATAGGCGAATTTGAGGCAGCCTTCCCAAAGGAAAACCGCTCCGGCCATCAGGCGAAGCACAACAATTGCAGACTGTCCGGTAACCGGCGGATTGAAAAACCAATCGATAATTTTTTTCATTTTTTCAGGATTTTAGCTTAATTGTCCAAACTTCCCCATTTAAAAAGACACCGCGAAAATCTTTACACCAAACAGGCGTTTTACGCGATAAAGCATCAGTTATCCTGCAAAAACCGTTGATCGTGTAATAAAACCGAAAGAAGAAACAGGTTTAATTATCTTTGGCGAAATTTCGATTTTGAAAAACCGGGCTGTCTATCACGTTTCGTTCTGGGCAGGCATTTACCTGCTGTGGGTGATTGCCTTCCGCTCCTATTCGGTTGCGCTGACCAAAACACTGACCGTCGAATTTTGCTACCTGATTTTCATCACGGCTTCCTATTACACGATCAACGATTTCCTCATCCCCGAATTTCTCCGTAAAAAAAAGTACGTTTCATTTGTCGCGATGACTTTAACGACAACCGCAATTTCGGCAGGATTGCGGTCGTTGGTCGCGCGCGAAATCGGGAGGCATTTGTTTCATTCGCCTTCGGTCGATTTCGTTTCGTTGTACATCGGTTCGTTTATCAACATTTTCTTTTGGGTTATGCTGATCACAGCGGGGAAAATGCTCCTGGATAAAATCAGGATTGAAAAGGAATTCGAGCGGCTCGAGCAGGAAAAAGTACAGAACGAGCTCGATTTCCTCAAGGCGCAGATCAATCCGCATGCGCTGTTCAATTCGCTGAATACCATTTACGGCCACATCGATAAAAGCAATCAGGAAGCGCGGAATATCTTGCTCCGGTTTTCGGAACTGCTCCGCTATCAGTTGTATGATTGCAGCGCCGAGGAAATTAGTTTGCAAAAGGAAATCGACTATCTTCGCAATTATATCGCATTCCAGCAATTGCGTAAAGATGAAAATCTTGCGGTTCGCGCCGATTTTCCCGAAACGGATTACGGGCTTCAGATTGCGCCGCTATTGATCGTGGTGCTGGTCGAAAATGCATTCAAATTCGTCGGCAGCCATTCAGATAAGGAGAACCGCATCACAATCGATTTGCGGTTGGAATCGGGAACTTTGAGCGTCTGTATTGAAAATTCGTGCGAACCTGAACGCGGCAACGGAAACCCGTCGGGAATCGGGATTTCAAACCTCAAAAGGCGGCTCGAACTGCTTTATCCGGGGAAACACCAGCTGTCAAATATCCGTGGGAACGACGTTTACCAATCCTTTTTAACCATTGATTTGTCATGAAACTCAAATGCATCATCATCGATGACGAACCGGTCGCGAGAAAAATAATCGAGGAATTTATCGATGATATCGATTTCCTGGAACTGGCCGGACAGTCCGAAAATCCGCTCAAGGCTTTGCCGTTGCTTGAAACCAATCCGATTGACATCATTTTTCTGGACGTCAATATGCCCCGGATCAACGGCATCGATTTTTTGAAAAGTATTCCGCTCAAGGCAAAGGTCATCATGACAACAGCCTATCCGCAGCATGCCGTGGAAGCTTACGGTCTCGACGTTTTGGATTATCTAATCAAACCCATCGCTTTTGAACGTTTTCTGAAAGCTTGCACCAAGGCGAAGGAATTCATCGAATTGAAGAAAACGCCCGAAAAGTCCGGTTCTGACGCCTATTTCTTCATCAAATGCGAAAATCAGATCGAAAAAGTGTTTTACAGCGACCTCATTTATGCGGAGGCGATGCTGAACTACGTCATGTTGCATGCGCATTCTAAAAAGCTGATGGTTTACGTGACGCTCAAAAGCCTTGAACAGCAATTGCCGTCGGATTTATTTATCAAAGTCCATAAGTCATTCCTGGTAAACCTCAACAAAATTGTCAGTATCGAGGGAAACATTCTCGATGTCGGGACCAAAAAGATCACGATCAGCCAAAACCTGCGCGAAAAAGTGCTGGAGCGCATCCTGAAAGACAAAATGATCAAAAGATGAATTGGAATTAATCGATATTTTTATATTCCAACAGCAAGAAATCCCAAATCACAGCAAATCCAGCGTCCTTTCAAGCGCCATGCCGCGCGAGCCTTTGATCAGGATGGTTTTGCCTTGCAGTTTTTCGGTGGTCAACTGTTCTGAAAAGGTATCGAAATCTTCAAAAAAATGAAAATTGCGATCGCCGGTTTGATTGTGAAAAAAATCTTTCCCAATGAAGTAAAAAACCACATCTTCCGCATTTCTTACGGAATCGACCAGCCGCCGATGTTCAGCCCGACTTTCCTGGCCAAGCTCGAACATATCGCCTAAAATGGCTACTTTGTCGGTTTTGCCGAGCTGAAGGAAATTTTCAATTGCCACAGCCATACTGCTCGGGTTGGCATTGTAGGCGTCGAGGATGATTTCGTTGGTTCCTTTGGTAAGCAGTTGTGAGCGGTTGTTATCGGGAATATAAGTTTCGACGGCAGATTTGATTTTTTCGTTTTCGACACCAAAATACTTCCCGACGGCAATTGCCGCATTGATGTTGTTGGCATTGTAAAGCCCAATGAGTTTTGACGATACCGAAATACTGTCAAAGCTAACACTGACAAACGGATCGGCCGTTATGTTTTCGAAATGGACATCGCCGCGTTCTTGCTGTTGCCCGAAAGTAAACGATTTGAGCTGCCGGCCTTTTTCGGATTGGATCGGATCGTTGAGATTGATGAAAGCCAATTTATCATGCGCCGAAAGATAATCGTACAATTCGCTTTTGCCTTTGATGACGCCTTCGACACCGCCGAAACCTTCGAGATGTGCCTTGCCGAAATTGGTGATGTATCCGTAATCGGGTTCGGCGAGGCCGCAGAGGAATTCGATTTCCTTTTGATGGTTCGCGCCCATTTCGACAATACCGATTTCGGTTTCCTTGCCGAAAGACAAAAGCGTGAGCGGAACGCCGATGTGGTTATTAAGGTTTCCGACCGTCGCCCTGGCATTGAATTTTCGGAGCAAAACGGCGTGAATGAGTTCCTTGGTCGTGGTCTTGCCGTTGCTGCCGGTCAGGGCGATAATCGGCAGTCCGAGATATTTTCTGTGATATCTAGACAATTCCTGCAACGCTTCGAGACTGTCGTCGACCAATATCGTACGTGCGTCAATATAAAATTCCTGATTATCGATAACGACATACGAAGCGCCTTTTTCGAGCGCTTCGGCCGCAAAGGTATTGGCGTCGAACCGTTCACCTTTAATGGCGACAAACAAGCAATGTGGCTGGATTTTCCGGGTATCGATCGATACAGAACCGCATTCGAGGAATTTTTCGTGAAGGAACTTGAGATCCATAGTTGTAAAAAAATAAAAGCCCTAAGATAGGGCTTTTATGTAGTATGCAATAAGATTAATTTCTTGCTCTTTTCTTTTTGTCGGCTTTCGGGCCAACCCTTGACATCGCACAACGGAAACCGATGTAATCCGTAGCCATATCCTGAGGGAAATACCTTCTTTGCGCCGGATCGAGCCAATAAGCTCTGTCTCTCCAGGAGCCGCCTTTGTAAACCCTGACATCGTCGTTGATAAGTGTAGTCCTTTTGTTTGACTTGTCATATTTGCGGACCATGTTTCCTAAACTGTCGGTTGTGACGTTGTGCTTAGGCGAATCGTACATTCTTTGGTTGTCTTTCAGTTTTCCGTCGCCTTCTTCAGAAGAACCGAAATCGAAATACCTTGTAGACTGCTTGTCGCCGTCGCGGTAGTTCCTGTTGTCCGATTTGTCGAAATTCTGTCTCAGGTACGTTTCATTTTCATCAACCGGAACCTGTGCGATTTCGCCAGGGAAATTCCGCGCCATAACTTTACCGTTAGGCAACGTATCGAATTTCTGTGTTTCAGGCGTTACGATCTCGACTTTGCCGTCGTCGCCGATTTTGTTCTTGGTGTAAACGTTACCCCTGTAGTAGTTGAAGTCGTTTGCTTCATCGTCTACTATCGGACGGTAAACGTCGGCAACCCATTCGGCTACGTTACCTGCCATATCATACAAACCGAAATCGTTTGCAGGATAAGATTTTACTTTATTGGTGATATCGGCGCCGTCATCAGACCAACCCGCAATTCCGCCGTAATCACCTTTTCCTTGCTTGAAGTTCGCCAATTGGTCGCCACGGACCTGACGCTTGCCCGAACGGGTGTAGCTTCCTGACCAAGGATATTTTTTCTGTCCTTTATAACTGTTGTATTGTCTTTGACCGACATCGGCAGCGGCGGCATATTCCCATTCCGCTTCGGTCGGAAGCCTGTATTCCGGAAGGATCAAGCCCGAAGTCCTTTGTGCGTAAACGTTCTTAGGACTGTTCCCGTTTGTTGCAGTAGCTGAGCCCGAACCTGCGCCCGGATCTGTTGAAGCCGTGGCCGGGGCAGCGCCTTTTTTGGTAGCGGCTGCACGTCCTTTGCCTTTTTTCAAAACCAGTTCCTCGTTTTTAGAACCGAAAGCGTTTGTCGGCGAAGCAAGATAAGTATCGGTGCTGAACGTGCCTTCGGACGATTCTGCCAAATGCGCATCTTTTTTCAGGTATTTCTGGTCTTCCAGGGTTTTCTCGTTGACACGGTCAGTCCGCCATTTCGAGAATTCGACGGCCTGGATCCAGTTTACGCCCACCACGGGATATTCCGCATAAGCCGGATGCCTGAGGTAGTTGTTGGTCATCGTTTCGTTGTATCCCAAACGGTTTCTCCACACCAAAGTATCGGGAGAAGCGCCTTCGTAAATATTCTTGTAATTTTCCTGGTCCGGCGGGAAAACGCGTTTCAGCCAGTCGAGGTATTCCATATACATCAGGTTGGTCACCTCAGTCTCATCCATATAGAAAGACTGAACGTGCTGCTGGTTTGGCGTGTTGTTCCAGTCGTGCATGACGTCGTCCTGAACTTTACCCATTGTAAAGGTACCGCCTTCAACCATTACCAGGCCCGGCCCAGTGGCTTGCTTCTTGAATTTGGAAGCATATTGGAAACCACCTTTCTTATCGTTGATTTTCCAACCTGTCGCCTGAGAAGAGCTTTTCGAGCTAGATTTCTTGCCGCAGCTTGCAAAACCTGCCACCATTACTACACACAGTAACAGTCTGATAGCCATAAATTTGTTTACTTTCATACTTTTAGTAGGTAATAAAATTTCGAGGCGCAATATAACAATTAACCGTTAAACTGCAACATCTTTTTATTAAAATATACGATTGCTTCGTCTTTGCCACATCGCAAAGTCTTTGTAAAACGCAAATTTAAATCAAATATTATATGCTATTCGTCTAAATAATTTATTTTTACGGCCGTAATAATTCATCCCTTATTGCGTTAGTAATCCTGATGAAAAAACTACTCTCCGCGCTTATAGCCCTTATTTCATACGTATCGTTCGGCCAGCAGCAAGGCAGCATCACGCTGGATTGGCTGGACAATGTACCGGTTGCCTATGGCGATTTCAAAGTCAATGTCCCGCAGTTCAAATCGGACAGCTATAATTATGACAACGCGCGAAAGTCCATCCTTTTTTCACTTAAAATCCCCGTAACCGCTGCAGTTGATGCCAATTCACTGCAAATTACCAATATCTCGTTCGAATCGATTACCCAAGGCCAGCTCGGCGAACTGAACCTGGCGGCAATTCCCGCAACCATTAACCTGACTGTGAAAACCATTCGGGCGAGAGAGAAACTATTCGCTTCTTTTTCGCTTTCACCTATAATTAAGGACGGAAGCGGTTTCAAAAGGATCAAATCCTTCACCTATACAATTACACCCGGCGCTTCGAGGCCGCCGCAGGTTTTCAATAACGTCGCCACAGTATCAAATTCGGTTTTGGCTACGGGCGACTGGTATCGGTTTTATGTCGAAAAATCAGGCGTGTATAAAATATCGAAAAGTTTCCTGCAATCATTGGGGATGAACACTTCGGGTGATCCGCGGAAACTCAAGATTTACGGCAATGGCGGGCGTATGGCTCCGCTGGCCAACAACGTTCCGTATCCCATGGACATCGCCGAAAACGCGATCGAGGTCATCGGCGAAAGCGACGGCACGTTCGATTCGGGCGATTACATCCTGTTTTATGCCGAAGGGCTCGACAACTGGAACGAAGACAGCCAGACACACAACAACATCTACGCAGACCGTTCCTATTATTATGTAACGATGAGCGGCGGCGACGGAAAACGCGTCCAGGCCATGGATCCGCTCGATAGCAGCCCGGCTACTGCAACAATCTCGATTTTCGACGATTACCAATACCATGAAAAAGATCTGGTCAACATCGTAAAGCTCGGCCGTCGCTGGTTTGGCGAACAGTTCGGTATCGACGACGAGCAAACGTTCAGCTTCAATTTCCCGAACATTGTAACGTCATCGCCGATACAGATAAACATTTTTGCGGCTTTTACCGCATATACTACGACCTCGCTTGCAGTTCAGGCCAATAGCCAGGCCGTTGGGACAATAAACTTTTCACCGCCGCTTGTCGCCGGCGGATCGCTCGAAGCTTATTATGCCACACTGCCTGCCAACAGTTCTTCTACCGCGACTTTCCCGGCGGCCGAGAATGTCGATATCAAGCTCACCTACAACAACGGAGGCGTCCCGAGTTCGAAAGCCTGGCTCGATTATATCATCCTGCGGGCCAAACGAAACCTCGTGGGCTACGGTAAACAGTTTCGGTTCCAATACAACGATGCGGCGACGCTGACCGGCGTGGGGCAATACCAATTTTCGGGTGCGTCGGGAATCAGCCAGGTCTGGGACATCACCGACATCTACAATGCGACCAAATCTGAGAATTCCGGACAGGCGAACTTTTCGTTCAAGGCCGCTTTGGGCTCGGTCCGGAAATACATCGCCATCGATCCTTCCGATTACTATTCTCCGTCGAAGGAATCGAAATCCCGCGTTGCCAATCAGGATTTGAAAGGTACGGTCTTTACCAATGCGCAGGGCCAGTTCCAGGACGTCGATTATCTGATCATCACGCCGGCTTTCCTGCATACGCAGGCCGAAAAACTGGCGGCTTTCGACCGCAGTTATTACTCGCTCAATGTGAAAGTCATCAATCTCGAAAATATTTATGAGGAATTCGGGTCGGGCAAACAGGACATCGCGGCGATCCGCAATTTCGTGAAATACGTCTACGAGAACGCCTCAACACCGGCCGCAAGGGTAAAATATATCAATCTTTTTGGCGATACTTCGTTCGATTTCAAAGACCGCATTCCCAACAACAGCAACATCGTCCCGATCTATCAGGCTTTGTATGTCTACGATGCTTCCGAGATCGCATTTTGTTCCGACGATTTTTATGCCCTTATGGATGCCGACGAAGGCCGGATCGATTACATGCTGCCGGGCGGTTCGATTTTCCGTGATTTTGGCGGGGCCGATATCGCCGTAGGCCGGATGATCGCCAACGACGCCAAACAGGCTGACGAACTTGTAACGAAGGTCATCGATTACCACGACCTGAAATCGTACGGAAGCTGGCGGAACAACATGGTTCTGATCGCCGATGACGCCGACAAAACGCAGGACGCGGAACTGCAAACCTATCAAAACAATCTGGCCGACGAGATTTCGGCGCAGAAACCTTTTTTCAATGTCGAGAAAATCCTGCTCGATTCGTATGAGCAGGAAACTTCGGCGGGCGGCGACCGGTATCCGAAAGCGCGGCAGGACATATTCAATGCGTTCGAGAAAGGCGCGCTGGTATTCAATTACCTCGGACACGGCGGCGAGGACGGGCTTTCGGGCGAGCGCATCTGGGAAAAATCGGATGGGCAAAATTTGCAGAACCGCTACAAGTATCCTTTGTTCATTACCATTACCTGCGATTTTTCGCGTTTCGACAACCCATACCGTCCGACCGCAGGCGAATATACGTACTGGAATCCGCGCGGCGGCGCCATTTCGATGCTGACCACGATCCGATCGATCGGACAGATCAATGCCGAAATCTTTAACGATGTAGTTTCGCAATATCTTTATGCATACGGACCGGCCGCCGGAACCGATTATTCGATCGCCGAAGCGCTCCGACTGGCCAAAAACGTCAGCTCGAATTCGGCCGCGAACGTCGTCGTGCTTTTGGGCGACCCGGCAATGCATCTGGCCATTCCGAAACCGAAGATCCGGCTGACCAAAGTCAACGACCAGCCGGTAACCGGCCCGATCGACGATTTCCAGTCTTTGGCTTTCGTCAAGCTTTCGGGCGAAGTGACCGACGAGAACAACATTCCGCTTACCAATTACAACGGCGAGCTTTCCGTAAATATCTTTGATAAGGCCTTGACCCGTACGACGCTCAACAACGACGGCAACTCCGCGCCGATGAACTTCAATATCCTCGGCGAGACGATTTTCCGGGGTAACGCCTCGATCTCGGGCGGACAATTTGAATTCGGGTTTGTGGTTCCGCGCGACATCCGGATTCCGGTTGGCAACGGCCGGATCAGCTTTTATTCGAAAAGGAATCAGATTTTGCTTGACAAGACCGGATACGACACGACGATCAAAATTGGCGGAATCAATCAAAATGCCGTAGCCGACAATACCGGACCGACAGTTAAACTGTACATGAACGATCAGACGTTCATCTCAGGCGGCATTACCAATGAAAATCCGATTTTCCTGGCGTATCTCGAAGATGAGCACGGAATCAATACGGCGAGCGGGATCGGGCACGACATCGTGGCGATTCTTGACGGCGACGAGAGCAACCCGTTTATACTGAACGATTATTACGAAACCGAACTCGACGATTATACGAAAGGAAAAGTGCGTTATCCGCTCCGGAATCTTGCCAAAGGACTGCATACGATCACCTTCAAGGCCTGGGACGTGTACAACAATCCGGTTACGGCCGAAATCCAGTTCGTCGTCGTCGGCGATGAAGGCGTGACGCTGACCAATGTGCTCAATTATCCGAACCCGTTCGTCAATTATACCCAATTCTGGTTTACGCACAACCGCCCGTTCGAGCCGCTCGAAGTACAAGTCCAGGTGATCACCGTGACCGGGAAAGTCGTTTGGACGAAAAACCAGACCGTAACCACCGACGGTTTCCTCTCACGCGAAATAACCTGGGACGGGAAAGACGATTTTGGCGATAAAATCGGAAAAGGTGTTTATATTTACAAGCTCACCGTAAAATCGACGGTCACCAACACGCAGACCGAAAAATACGAGAAACTTGTTATCCTTTAATAAAATGCTATATTTGTTTAATTATTTGCTTTAAAAAATTCATGAAAAAGTTTTCAATATTATTTATCTGCCTATTCGTTTTTCAGATTTCCCAAGCCCAGGACCGCGTTATTACCACAGGAGTACCATTCCTTCTGGTAGCTGCCGATGCGCGTTCAGCCGGTATGGCCGATCAGGGCGTGGCCACTGCGCCCGATGCGTTTTCACAGCAGTACAATCCTGCGAAATATGCATTTTCCCTTGAAAAACAGGGCGTTTCGGTAAGCTATACGCCTTACCTAACCGATTTGGTCAACGACATTTCATTAGGACAATTGAACTATTTCAATCGCATCAACGAACGCAGCGCCTTTGCGGGAAGCCTTCGTTATTTCGGGTTGGGCGAAATCGAGCTGCGCCAGAATTTCGACGATCCGCCGAATGTTGTCAAGCCCAACGAATTGGCCGTTGACGGTTCCTATGCCTTGCAGCTCAGTACTTCGTTCTCGATGGCGGTCGGTGCGCGGTACATCCGCTCGAACCTGAAAATTCCCGATGCGACGGGCGATGCCAAGGCCGCCAGCAGTTTTTGCGTCGACATTGCCGGGTTCTACCAATCCGAGGAAATCGCGTATACCGATTTCAACGGCAGATGGCGCTTGGGTTTCAACTTGCAGAATCTTGGCCCAAAAATCAAGTACGATGCGGCGGCAGGCGACGATAATGCGAACTTCCTTCCGGCGCAGATGCGTTTGGGAGGCGGGTTCGATTTCATTTTCGACGATTACAACAAAGTTTCCGTAGGGTTGGAGTTCGACAAATTATTGGTTCCGACGCCTCAGGATCCGGATCTCAACGGCGACGGCACGATCACGGATGATGAAAGGGCGCAGAACAACGAGGATTACAGGAAAATCAACTGGGTTTCCGGAATTTTCCAGTCGTTCAACGACGCGCCTGACGGTTTCAGCGAGGAATTGAAAGAGTTTACCTATTCGGTCGGTGCTGAATACTTGTATCAGGATTCGTTCGCGTTCCGTCTGGGTTATTTCAACGAAAGCCCCGAAAAAGGTGCGAGGAAATTTTTCTCGCTTGGTGCCGGATTCAAGTACAACGTCGTAAAAGTGGACGTTTCGTACCTGTTCTCAGCATCGAAAGTGAAAAACCCGCTGGAGAATACCTTGCGGTTTTCGCTGACATTCAATTTCGGCGACAAATACGAACAATATTAATGATTACGATGAAAGCATTAGAAAATCCAAATTTCAATTCGAGATTTGGATTTTTTTTCCGCCATATATAACCCGCATTTCATGAAAGAAATTACACTTACCGCTTCCTTTTCGGTTTTCGAATCCAAAGACGAGCTTCCTGCCGAAATCCGCGAACTCATGGATCAGGCCATTGAAATCCGGAAAAAAGCCTACGCACCTTATTCCAAATTCAGGGTCGGAGCCGCGCTGCTTCTCGACAATGGAAAAACCGTTCTGGGATCCAACCAGGAAAACGCGGCCTATCCGTCGGGACTTTGCGCCGAGCGCGTCGCGGTTTTCCAATCCGGCGCTGTTTATCCGGAAGCGAAGATTCTCAAAATGGCGATTTCCGCGGCGTCCGACACGGGTACGACAACTTCGCCTATTCCGCCATGCGGCGCTTGCAGGCAGTCGATCGCGGAGTATGAATTCAAGCAGGATAAGGACATCGAAATCTATTTTATGGGCGAAACCGGAAAGATTTACAAGTCGGATTCGCTCAAAAACCTGTTGCCTTTTACTTTCGACAAAAACTTCCTGTAAAAACCGGATTTTAAATTTTGTCTTAGGCGTAAATGTCTTATTTTTGCTTTTCGCAATTGGTTGCAACGACCGGCTTGCGTCACTATTAGCTTTACACAAAATCTTACAATGAGAGAAATTACCAAAGAAGTTTATCTGAAATGGTATGAAGACATGCTGTTTTGGAGGAAATTCGAAGACAAACTCGCCGCGCTTTACATCCAGCAGAAAGTCCGCGGATTTCTTCACCTATATAACGGACAGGAAGCCGTACTTGCCGGTGCGCTCCACGCAATGGACTTATCCAAGGACAAGATGATCACCGCTTATCGGAACCACGTCCAGCCGATCGGAATGGGCGTCGATCCTAAAAAAGTCATGGCCGAACTGCTCGGAAAAGTGACCGGAACGTCTAAAGGAATGGGCGGATCGATGCACATTTTCTCGAAAGAACACGGATTTTTCGGAGGGCACGGTATCGTTGGCGCACAAATTCCCGTCGGCGCGGGAATGGCCTTCGCCGATAAATATTTCGGGCGCGACGGCGTGACGCTGACCTATTTCGGTGACGGAGCCGCAAGACAAGGCTCGTTGCACGAAGCGTTCAACATGGCGATGCTGTGGAAGCTTCCGGTCGTTTTTATCGTTGAAAACAACGGCTATGCGATGGGAACTTCGGTCGAAAGAACCGCGAACCATACCGATATCTGGAAACTCGGGCTTGGTTATGAAATGCCCTGCGGACCGGTCGACGGCATGAACCCGGTAAAAGTCGCCGAAGCAATGGACGAGGCAATCGACCGTGCCCGACGCGGCGACGGCCCGACGTTCCTCGAGATGAAAACCTATCGCTACCGCGGCCATTCGATGTCGGATGCGCAATTGTATCGCAGTAAGGAAGAAGTCGAGGAATACAAAAAAATCGATCCGATCACGCAGGTCCTGGATGTCATCAAGGAAAACAAATATGCCGACGACGCGCAGATCGAAGAGATCGACGAAAGAGTAAAAGCTTTGGTTGACGAATGCGAGAAATTCGCAGAAGAATCTGCTTTCCCTGAAGTACAGCAATTGTACGACGTGGTTTACGAACAATCAAATTATCCTTTCATCCCTCATAAATTATAAGTATGGCAACACGCGTAACGATGCCGCGCCTGAGCGACACGATGACCGAAGGCACCGTAGCCAAATGGCTCAAAAAAGTTGGGGATAAGGTCGCGGAAGGCGATATCCTCGCCGAAATCGAAACCGACAAAGCGACGATGGAATTCGAATCGTTCAATGCCGGAACTTTATTGTATATCGGAATTCCGGAAGGACAGACCGCGCCGGTCGATTCGCTTCTGGCGATCATCGGCGAAGCGGGCGAAGACATTTCCGAAGCGATGAAAGGCAACACTTCTGCGGGCGACGCGCCAAAAAGCGATGCAAAAGCGGAAGGGAAACCTGAATCGGACTCAAAAGATAAAACTGAGGAAAAGTCAACAGCATCTGCAGCTGCTGAACAATCCGGCAACCAGCAGCCAGCAACCGGCAACCAAGAACTTCCAAAAGGCGTTGTCGTCGTAACCATGCCGCGCCTCAGCGATACGATGACTGAAGGAACTGTCGCGAAATGGCTCAAAAAAGTAGGCGATAAAGTCGCGGAAGGCGATATCCTGGCTGAAATCGAAACCGACAAAGCGACGATGGAATTCGAGTCGTTCAATGCGGGGACTTTATTGTACATCGGGATTAACGACGGCGAATCGGCCCCGGTCGACAGCGTACTGGCGATTATCGGACCCGAAGGCACCGACGTCAGCGGGATTGCCGAAAATTATAAAAAAGGCGGAACTGCGGCTGCTTCAGGCGATAAACCCGCGGAAGAAAAAACCGCTGCGCCGGCACCGGACGAAAAATCGGAACAGCCGGTCGAAATCGTTGCCGACGGGAAACGCATATTCATTTCGCCGCTTGCGAAGAAAATCGCAGAAGAAAAAGGAATCAATATCTCGCAAGTTAAAGGTTCGGGCGAAAACGGGCGGATCGTCAAATCGGACATCGAAAACTTTACGCCGGCACAGCAAGCGCCGCAACAAGCGACAACCGCTCCAGCGCAAACGGCTGAAACCGCAGCTTCGGCGGCCAAGCCATTTGTTCCTGCCGGCGAACAGTTTACCGAAGAAATCAAGAACAACCAGATGCGCAAAACCATCGCGAAGCGTTTGCTCGAATCGGCGCATGCCGCACCGGTTTTCTTCCTGACCATCGAAGTTTTGATGGATAATGCCATGGCGTCGCGAAATGCGATCAATGCGCTGCCGGACACCAAAGTTTCGTTCAACGACATGGTCATCAAGGCCTGCGCGATGGCACTCAAAAAACATCCGAAAGTCAATTCGCAGTGGAAAGACGACGTGACGCTGATCCATCATCACATCCATATTGGCGTAGCGGTAGCGGTTGAAGACGGCTTGCTCGTTCCGGTATTGAAATTCGCCGACCAGCAATCGCTGACGCAAATCGGTGCAAACGTCAAGGATTTGGCCGGAAAAGCCAAGAACAAGAAAATCCAGCCGGCCGAAATGGAAGGTTCTACCTTTACCGTTTCCAATCTGGGCATGTTCGGAATTTCGGAATTCACGTCGATCATCAACCAGCCGAATTCGGCGATTTTATCGGTTGGCGCAATCGAGGAAAAACCGGTGGTGAAAGACGGACAAATCGTCATGGGCAACACAATGAAAGTTACCCTGGCCTGCGATCACAGGACCGTTGACGGCGCAACCGGAGCCCAATTCCTGCAGACCTTGCGGATGTATTTGGAAAATCCGGTAACGATGCTGGCCTAATGACTTAGCAAATTATACCAATCCCGTTTTGAATTTCAGGACGGGATTTTTTACATTAAAGCATTAAGAAAAACATGAAAAGATTATCGATCCTTGCGCTTATCGTTCTGGCCGCGTGCTCTCAAAAAGAAAATGTTGAAAATACCTCCCCAAAAGACGAGCATTCTTTTGCCGATCCGGCGAGCGCGGTCGTAAAACACCTGAACCTGGACATCAAAGTCGATTTTGAAACACAGACGATTTCAGGAAAAGCGAGCTGGGATATCGACAACCTAAGCAAAGGCGACGAAATCGTATTTGACGAGAATACGCTTGAGATTTCGAAAGTAACACTTGGCGACGACGAAAAAGAAGCGAAATTCACCCTGGGCGACAACGTCGAATACCACGGCAGGCCACTTCGGGTGACGATTTCGCCCGACACGAAAAAAGTCAATATCTATTACAAAACCACCAAAGACGCCGTCGCGCTGCAATGGCTTAAACCCGAACAGACGGCCGACAAAAAGAAACCGTTCCTGTTTTCGCAGGGCGAAAGCATCTGGAGCCGGACTTGGATTCCGTGCCAGGATTCGCCTGCGATACGGTTCACGTACGACGCGAAAGTCACTGTCCCGAAAGATTTGATGGCCGTGATGAGCGCCGTAAACCCGCAGCAAAAGAACAATACGGGTGTCTACACATTCAAACAGGACAAGATGATTCCGTCTTATCTGATGGCGATTGCCGTGGGCGATATCGGATTTAAGGCCATCGACAAACGCACGGGCGTTTATGCCGAGCATACACTCTTGGACAAAGCCGCCTGGGAATTTGCCGAGCTCGGAAATATGGTCAATGCCGCCGAAAAACTCTTCGGGCCGTACCGCTGGGGCCGATATGACGTATTGGTGCTGCCGCCGAGCTTTCCGTATGGCGGAATGGAAAACCCGAACCTGACGTTTTTAACTCCGGGCGTGATTGCCGGCGACCGCTCGCTGACGAGCCTTTTGGCGCATGAGCTTGGGCACAGCTGGAGCGGCAACCTGGTAACCAATGCCGACTGGGACGACGTCTGGCTCAACGAAGGATTTACGACTTACGTGGAACATCGCATCGGCGGGGCGATTTTTGGCGAAAGCGAAGCAAAAATGCAGGATGTCATGAGCCGAAAAGTACTGGCTGACGACATGGCCGATTACGGCAAGGACAATCCCGACACGCGGCTGAAAGTAAACACGAAAGGAAGGAATCCGGATGACGGTTTGAGCGACATCCCGTATGAAAAAGGCTATGCGTTTTTGCAGGTCGTGGAAAATGTCGTCGGTCGCGAAAAATTCGACGCGTTCCTGACCGGTTATTTCAACAGCCATGCGTTCCGATCGATCACGACGGAGGATTTCGTCAAATATTTCAATGAAAATCTGATTAAAGGCGACAAAGCATTGGCCGACAAAATCAAAATGGACGAATGGATTTACAAACCGGGTGTGCCGTCGAATATTTTGCCTGCCGTATCGCCTGATTTCGACCGGATCGACAGCATCCAGAAAACATGGCGGACATCGGGAATCAAAGGACTTTCGCTGAAAATCAAATCGACCAACGAGAAACAGCATTTCATCGACAACCTGCCCGAAGATTTGACCCCGGAGGAAATGGGTGCGCTGGATCGCGAGTTCAATTTTACCGAGAAAGGAAACTTCGTGGTAAAAAGGCAGTGGTTTATTCCGGCTATCCGGCACAAATATACTTTGGCTTATCCGGCCATCGAACAGTTCATGATCGCGACCAGCCGGACCGGTTCGCTGCAAAGCCTGTATCGCGAAATGGTGAAAACACCGGAAGGAAAAGCCTGGGCCAAGCGGATTTTTGACAAAGCAAAACCGGGTTACCACCTGACGACGGTCGAGGCGATACGGCAAATCGTGAAGTAGGAAAAATGTCCATCACATAGCGTCATTTCTCCATTTCGGGAACCGGGCGGTCATCGCACCTTTGTAACGTCAATAAGACGTAACTAAAAATCAGGAAGATGACACGTTTACAAGCTTTAAACCCGGCCGAGGCCACAGGAAAAACAAAAGAATTATTCGACGCCGTACAAGGAAAACTGGGCGTTATCCCGAACATGATGCGGACAATGGCACATTCGCCGGCATTACTGGAAGGTTATCTCAACTTCGGCGGCGCATTGGAAAAAGGTGTTCTAAGTACCAAGACAAGAGAGTTGCTGGCACTGGCCATTGGCGAAAGCAACGATTGCGAATACTGCGTTTCGGTGCACAGTTATCTGAGCGAAAACCTGCTGAAACAAGACCGAGAAACAATTCTGTCAGCGCGCAAAGGTTTTTCTAAAGATGCAAAAACAGATGCGATCCTGAAATTGGCCAAAACCCTTGTGTCAAAAAACGGTCGCACGACTGATGAAGATGTCCAGGCTGCAAAAAATGCCGGTATGACCGATGCCGAAATCGCGGAAACCATCGGCCATGTCGCGTTGAACATCCTGACGAATTATTTCAACAACACGGTGGAAACCGCGCTGGATTTTCCGGAGGTTGCAACTTTATAATCAGCAACAAGGCAGCCGGCCTTTTCGCCGGCTGCCTTGTTTGATCTGATTTGGAAAACCCGACAATCAATTGATTTATACTTATTTTGCACATGTCCGGACAAAACGCATTGACCATTACCAACCCACAGAACGGGAACCTTGCGTTCAAAATTTTCCATTTTGACGACAACAGCCATTACGATCATCTACAAAGGAACAATTATTATTCGCTGATTTGGATAAAAAAAGGATGTGGAAAGGTGAAAGCCGACTTCGCCGAACATGAATTTTCCGAGAATTCGCTACTGGCATTCTCGCCCTACCAACCGTTCATGATTTGCACCGCGGAACACATCAGCGGCATCGCGATCCATTTTCATCCCGATTTCTATTGCATCCACATGCACCAGAAAGAGGTTTCCTGCAACGGTGTTCTGTTCAACAACATTTACCAGCCGCCGTTCACGAAAATCGACAAAAACGCCGAAGACACTTTCAATATGGTTATCGAAAATCTGACAATCGAGATGCAACAACAGGCTTTGGCGCAGTACGAATCGCTGATTTCCTGGCTGAAGATTTTCCTGATTACGGCGTCGAGACTCAAGGCCGAACAACAAGAACAAATTGAAGTAACCGGTAAAGAACCGCTAATCCTACAAAACCTGAAAGACGCGATAGAGGCGAATTTCAGGATCGCGCATTCGCCGGGAAGTTATGCCGATTTGCTGAACATTTCCCAAAAAGCGCTGGCCAAACTCACCAAAGCCTATTTCAACAAAACGCTGACCGACATGATTTCGGAACGCATTGTCATCGAGGCCAAGCGCGAATTGTACCTGACCAACAAGGCCGTCAAGGAAATCGCTTTTGAGCTCGGGTATGACGACGAACATTATTTCAGCCGCTTTTTCAAGACCAATGCTGACGTTTCGCCGCAACTTTACCGCGAGACTGTCGGGTTTGCCAAAGCGACAGCGGCTACCGGGATTTAAGCTTTTCTATTTTTTTCCTCAATCCACCGCGACAGGTATTCGGTGCTTCGCATGGTATGGAACTGCAGCATCGCGCCGAGGAAATTGTTTTTCCGGTGTCGCTTTAAATTGTTGAGCAAAACGTCGATGCGATCTATGAAATCCGGTGCGAAAAGATTGCTGCGGAATCTCTTATTGAGAATCTCAAACCCGTTTTGCTGCATTTCCTGCCAAAGTGACTTTTCGGTATAGAGTCTGGCTGCGTATCGTGCCATTTCCTGTGGATTGTCGGAAATATAACCGTTCCAGGGAAGGATTCCCGACATGCCTTCAGCACCAATCGCTGTGGTTATCGACGGCGTCCCATTTTGCATCGCTTCGAGCAATTTGCCCTTGATTCCCGCGCCAAAACGCAAAGGCGCCAAAACGACCCTGGCATTTTTCGTTACTTCGGATGCATTATCGGCACGACCATCGACAAAAAAATTTTCACTGGGATTATTCAATCCCAAAATGGCTGGGGAAGCATAGGCACCGTAAATATGCAGTTCGGCAGTAGTAAGACATTTCCTTATTTCCGGCCAAATCGTTTGTTTCATATACCGGACCGCATCGGCATTGGGTTCGTGACGGAAATTCCCGATAAAGATAAAGCCGGTCCGGTTTTCAAATGATGGCAGGCTATCGATCGGAGGCTTCGAAAATATCGGAAGATAATGCAACAATATCGGATCGATCCTGAAAATTTCGGAAAGTACGCGCATTTCATATTCTGAAATTACCAACGTCAGGTCGCAGCGCAAAATGCTGGCGATTTCGCGCTTTGCGTCTTCTTCTTCGATCAGCTCGTCTAACAAGAAAATCCTATGATCTTTAAGCGCCTTTTGTCGTGCCCGGCGAAGGCAATGCAGGTCTTCGCAATCCAGGATTCGCAACGCATCGGGGCAATGCTTTGCGACGCGCCAACCGAATTGTTCTTCGGACATGAATCGGTCGAAAACTACAATGGAAGGATTTAATCCTGAAATGAACTGATCAAACCCTGAAGAATTCAGCGTTATATGTTGGCACTTAATTCCAAGCCGCTCGAATCAATCATATAATCGCTGTCTGATGCCGTACTCACAAAAACGATTTCAAAGTGCATCGCCGATAACAGGGACAAAAGTTGCAGCATTCGTGTGCCGGCTGCGGAAGAATCGGGTTCAGGCCATACTGAGCCAATGATCAATACGGTCTGGGTCATAAAAGAGATTTTATTGCCCGAATTCTGGGCATACGGCACTTGTAATTATGAGGTGAGTGAAAGCAACATCGCTTACCGCTAAGTCGTTACTTATCGCGCCGGCATAATGAATTTGTAGATGCCATGCAAATATGTAAAATGCTTATTCCGAATCGGTCCACATACCATCATTTTGGACGGTAAAGAAAGGGGTTAAAATGATGTCCTTTTCTTTCTTTGGCTGACATTTTAACGGCAATCTTACAGCTTTAACGCATTTAGTTTTCGCTTTAACCGTTTTAGACGGAGCTTCATCGGTGCTGATCAGCAGATGTGTTCCGGTAAGGATTTTTTCAGAAATGCTATACCAAAACGGAGTTGGAATTACTTTGGCATAAGAAGCCGCCGATAAGAAAAAAACGATGAGAAGAGCTGATTTTTTCATGATGATTGATTTAGCAAAATCAAATGTAAACATTTTTTTGGAAACCCAACAAAATTTCGCTTGTTCAATTTAAACATTTCCAGATTATTATGAAGCAGAACCCTACTAGGACTTCACGAGGTCTATCTAAAACAAATCCGACGAAGATGTTAAACAAAGAGCCCAGCTTAAAAAAATTAGGCCTGATTAAGAAACGACGACTTGTGAGCTTTACCAACTGCGCCGCACCAAAAACAAAGAACCCCAGCCTTCCAGGCTGGGGTTCAATCAAAGAAAGGCGACGACATACTCTCCCACAAACTGCAGTACCATCTG
>JBEHYS010000021.1:0-60147 GCA_048498055.1 Bacteroidota bacterium | reverse complement strand
CAACACAACCCCGAAAGAACTTCTTTGCGGGTGCAAAAGTACGCCCCTTTTCCGCTTTTCCAAACCTTTGACAAACCTTTTTTCAATATTTTTTTTAAATCCTTGGAAGCATGGGAATTGCAAAATGAATTTTCTGGCTCAAATACGCATGTAAAAAAAATCGCGCATTGGAAATATAGCGGTGCCAAAAAAATCAATCAAAACGAATGGCTTTTACAGGAGAAATTTTCGTAATGATATACGACGGAATCAAAAGCACTGCCAGGCAAACGGCCACAGTACCGATATTGAGCAACAAAATATAAAGCCAGTTGAAATAAACCGGTGCCTCATTGACGTAATAATTCTCGGGGTTCAGACTGACGATTCCTGTATATCGCTGTATCAAAAGCAGCCCGATTCCGATCAGGTTACCCCAGAACAATCCGCGGACGATGAGATAAAACGCATTGTAAAGGAAGATTTTCCGGACCGAACGGTTTCCGGCGCCCAAAGCTTTGAGGATTCCGATCATTTGCGTGCGCTCCAGTATCAGCACCAAAAGTGCGACAACCATATTGATTGTAGCCACCAGAATCATCACGGTCAGAATCACCCAGATATTGAAATCGAACAACTGCAACCAGTCGAAAATATAGGCATATTTATCGGCAATGGTCTGTGTATCGAGGGTTGAGCCGATGGCCGCGTAAACTTCCTTCCCTTTTTCCCTAATCTTAGAAAAATCGTCGATGAAAACCTCAAAAGCGCCAACCTGGTCGGGCTTCCATTTGTTCATGCGCTGGATGTGGCGAATGTCTCCGATGATGTACGTAGCGTCAAAATCCTGAAATCCGGAATTGTAAATCCCCGAAATCCGGAACACGCGCAGGTTCGGCAACTGACCCGCGCCTTCTTTCATGAAAAACGTATTAAAGCGATCGCCGACCTTAAGTTTCAACCGATCTGCGAGAAATTTCGAGATCAGGACTTCGTCGTTGAGCCTGCCTGAAACATCAGGCAAACGGCCCGCGACGATATAATCTGAAATGTTGCTCCACAGGTAATCGCGACCGACACCCTTCAGGATCACGCCTTCGAACGCATCGGCATTGCGGATTATTCCAGCTTTGCTGGCCACAGCCTGGATGTGGCTGACGCCTTCGACCGATTTGAACTTCGGATAAAAATCCTGATTTGTCGATATCGGGTTGACGCTGACTTCGGATTGGTTGTCGTCGAAGTTCGAAATGATGATATGCCCGTTGAACGCCGAAACCTTGTCCCGGATCTTTTCCTGCAAACCCATGCCGGTCGCGACCGAAATGATCATCATCACCATACCGATCGCGACTGCCGAAATCGCGATTTTTATTATTGGCGCGGAAATCGTACTTTTATGCTGTCTCGATTTGACGAGCCTTCGGGCGATGAAATATTCTAAATCCAAACTATATGGTATCAGGTTCCGCCTTCAAAAATACGCTTTTATTGTTTGCCCTGCTTGCGCTTTCGTGCGGAAATTCGGTCAGGCCCGATTCAAAAAAGAAAATCGCTCAATCCACTTCTGAAAATATTACCGCTGCCAAAGAACCGATTATTACCGGGGCGGAAAACACTTCGGCATATTTGCCGTTATTACAGGGTAAAAAAGTCGGAATCGTGACCAACCAAACCGGAATCGTTTCTATTCCGCCAAAAACCGGTTCGATAAAAGACAAAGACGGAAACGTCACAGGCGAATTCAAGGGCAAAGAGGAAGTTTTATCGGTCGTCGATTTCTTAATCCGAAAAGGAATAAACGTACAAAAAATCTTCGCGCCCGAACACGGATTCCGCGGCACGGCTGATGCCGGCGAACACCTCGATGATGCAAAAGACGCCAGGACCGGGCTGCCAATCATATCCATTTATGGCGACAACCGGAAACCAAAACCGGAACAACTCGCCGGGATCGATGTCATGGTTTTCGATCTGCAGGATGTCGGGGCACGGTTCTATACATATATTTCGTCGCTTCATTATGTCATGGAGGCTTGCGCCGAGAACAACATTCCGCTGATTATCTTCGACCGGCCGAACCCGAACGGCAACATCGTCGACGGTCCGATCCTGGAAAAGGAATTCACGAGCTTCATCGGCATGCATCCGATTCCGGTGCTGCACGGAATGACCATTGGCGAATACGGCAAAATGATCAACGGCGAAAAATGGCTGAAAAACGACATCCAATGCAAACTCACGGTTATTCCGTGCCTGAATTATAAACGTGACATGTTTTATTCGCTTCCCGTACGGCCGTCGCCGAACCTTCCGAATGACCAGGCGGTCAACCTTTATGCGAGCCTGTGTTTTTTTGAAGGCACGAACGTCAGTCTCGGGCGCGGCACGAACAAGCAGTTCCAGATATACGGCTCGCCCGATCTTCCCAAAACGAGTTTCAGTTTTATGCCCGAACCCAATGAAGGTGCGAAAGATCCGCCGCTGAAAGGGAAATTATGCTATGGCGAAGATTTGAGCAAAATTCCGAAAGTCACGAGGCTCGAACTGAAATGGCTGATCAAGGCTTACAATGAAGCATCCGACAAATCGAAATTTTTTACGCCGTTCTTTACCCGACTGGCCGGAACAAAGAAACTGCAGCAACAGATCGAGGCCGGAACAAGTGAAAACGATATCCGCAAAAGCTGGGAAAAAGGGCTGTCCGATTTCAAAAAAATAAGAAAACTTTATGAGATCTATTAAGGTTTTTAGCGCCTTAATTCCTATTTTAGTGGAAACCAAACCTTACGCGCTATGAAAACCGCTGAATTTTTACTTCACTACATGGACCAACTCCAAAAAATCGTCGGCGTTATTCACGAATGGGTCGATAAAGGTTCCGAATTTTTCCAGAAAGTCAAAGCCTGGATCCAGAAAGTCGTCGATTATATCGAACGCGCGATCGATGCGCTGGTGCAATCCATCGGCGGCCGCAAAACCGATTTTTCGCTGATGACCGAAGATTACCTCTTCGTCTAAAGCGGCATCCGTTTTTTCATTTCTTCGACAATCCGGTAAGTTGCCGGGCAAATCGCAATATTCTTTAACGTCAGATCCGAAATCTGCTGGAATTTTTTCCGGTCGGTGTGCGGAAATTCACGACAGGCTTTCGGCCTTACTTCGTAAATCGAACAGTAATTTTCGCTGTCCAGAAATGTGCACGGCACCGATTGCAGCACATAATCGTTGTCTTCATCGATCCGGAGAAACTGCGCGATGAACTGTTGCGGCTTCATCCGGAAATGCTTCGAAATCCTTTCGATATCGGCGGCTGTAAACAGCGGGCCGGTGGTTTTACAGCAATTTGCGCAGGTCAGGCAATCCGTTTTCCTGAATTCGGCTTCGTGCAAATCCTGCATGACATAATCCAGATTTTTCGGCACCTTCTTTTTTAGCTTGTCGAAATACTTTTTGTTTTCGATATGCTTATCTTTGGCGAGCTTCCCAAGCTGTTGCAAAAACGGTTTCATCCGGCAAAATTACACCAAAAAAGCGAATGAAAGATTTATTCGGAAAAGCGATCCTCGATTACCAAACGGGCAACGATCCGCAAGACCTGGTTACCGAAACCTCTATTTCGGAGGCCGACGAAATGAGCGTCGCCTATCTGTTCCGTTCGTTCGCCGATATGCCTAAAATCGAACAAAAAGCGCTTTCATTAGCCAACGGTAAAGTCCTCGATGTGGGCTGCGGCGCGGGAAGCCATAGTTTGTACCTACAGGATGGAAAAAAACTCAATGTAACTTCAATCGATATTTCGGGAAATGCGGTTCGGGCGTGCCAATTGCGCGGACTTAAAAAAGCGCGGACTGAAAATGTCATGGAACTCGAGGGTGAAAAATTCGATACGATTCTATTGCTGATGAATGGTGCGGGCATGTGCGGACGGCTGAAAAACATCTCGAAATTCCTGCTTAAATTGAAGTCGTTGCTCAATCCGGGCGGGCAAATTTTATTGGACAGCTCCGATATTATTTATATGTTTGATGAAGATGCGGATGGCGGAAGATGGATTTCTTCGGACAACGAATACTATGGCGAAGTGACTTTTTACGTCAGCTACAAGGGCGAAGAGGAACAGCCTTTTGACTGGATGTATATCGATTACGATACGCTGCAGAATGCCGCCGCAGCCAACGGATTGCAATGCGAGTTGGTACTTGAAGGCGAGCATTTCGATTACCTTGCGCGGCTGTCGATCGCTTAGCTCAGCAGATCGGTTTGCGCGAGGATTTCTTCTAAAACAGCGTAAAGTTTATCCAAATCTTCCTGCGAATTGTAGGCTTGTACCGAAATCCGGAGATACGTCCGGTCGTTGATTTTCATCACCGGAATCTCGATTTTGTATTTCCCGATCAGTGCTTCCTTGAGTTCCATCGGTTTTTGGGTACGGATCGGAATGCTGCACATTTGCCCAAGGAATTCAGGCGTGATCGGACAAATCGGCTGTGAACCCAGCAGGTCGCAGAATTTTTTATAATTGTCAAGTACCCGTTTTTTGCATTCGGCTGAGCGTGCTTTCCAATCGTTCTGCGTCAGGAATTTGATTGCCGCCGGAACGGTCAGAAAAGCGGACATGTCTTTGGTGCCGTTGAATTCGTGGTAATCGAGAAACGTATTGCCGGGATTGTCGCTTTGATAACCCCAGCTTACTACAAGCGGCTCTAGCATTTCCTGGAACTCCTTTTTTACGTAAAGAAACGAGCAGCCTTTGGGCGACAGCATCCATTTGTGAACGGTTCCGGTATAAAAATCGGTTTCGATTTCCCGCAAGTCTAAATCGATATGTCCCGGAACGTGCGCACCGTCAACAATGATGATCAATCCGAGCTGCCGCGCTTTCTCGCAAATTTCCTTGACGGGAAAAATCAACGCGGTCGCGCTCGAAATCTGGTTGATGAAAATGACTTTGGTATTGATGGTATAGCCTTTCCAGAACTCTTCGATGATCTGTTCTTTTGAAACAATTGGAAGTGAAATTTCCTGCCGGACGTATTTCACGCCGGTATTTTTGGCGTAAAAATTCCAGGTTCGGTCCATGGCGCCGTATTCGTGGTTGGTCGTCAGGATTTCGTCGCCGGGATTGAGCTTCAAACTCCGCATGATGATGTTGACTGCGAAAGTCGGATTCTGGACGAAGAAAAAATCGTCGGAATCGCAATGGATGTAGGCCGCCAGCGCGGCTTTGGATTCGCGGAGATAATCCGGAAGTTTTTTAGTGATGAATTGTGTCGGTTGGCGCTCTAGTTCAAGCTGCCATTTCTGGTAATCCTCAAAAATAGGTTTCGGGCAGGCACCGAAAGCGCCGTGGTTGAAATAAATAACTTCGGGATCGAGAAGGAATTGTGATTTCATGATAAAGAAAAATCCCGAACTGGCCGGGATTTATTGTTATTCGTTTATGTCAGTTACTGCATGTATTTCATCATCATCGGCTGCAAAGACTGTCCCCATTCCTGAGCGGCAGTTTGGCTTTTTTCGGCGATCTCACCAGCTTTAGCGGTTATTTTTTTGCCGACCGGGCTGTCGTAAAACGCGAGCATCGCCTTGATGTCTTCTTTGGTATATGTATCCATATACACTTTGGCGACTTTATCGTAAAAAGCCGGAAGACTGGCATCGAATTCGACAAGGAAAGCGGCTTGTTTTTCGGCAGGAATCATTTTAAGGATTTGGTCTTTGGCCATTTTCATCTGGGCGCCCGAGCCGCTCATTTCAATCACTTTCATTACATCTTTTTTGAATGCGTCGTCTTGCGCCATCGAAATTTGTGCAGCTAGAACCAAGGCGAAAGTCAAAATAATTTTTTTCATTTTTTAAGTTTTTAATTTTGATAAAAGTAACTATAAATCCGGTGTGATTTACGGAATGTTCAAATATTTGTGGGTTTGCAGCGAAACGCGCCATTTGGGGTTTTTCATGACATAGTCGACGATGAGTGGCGTCATTTCTTCCCTTTTACTCCATTCAGGCTGAAGGAATAAAATCGCATTGCCGTTTACTTTTGCGGCTTGTTCCTCAGCAAAGATAAAATCGTGCTTGTTGTAAATGATGACCTTCAGCTCGTCGGCATTATCGTAAACCGCTTGTGTGGGAAGTTTCGTTTTTTTGGGTGAAAGACAAATCCAGTCCCAAAGTCCGGTAAGCGGATAAGCGCCCGAGGTTTCGATATGCACTTTCAGGTTTTCGGCTTTCAACTTTTGGGTCAGAACGGTCATGTCCCAGGTCAGCGGTTCGCCTCCGGTGACGACGACCGTATCGGCATGGGTTTTCGCGTTGCCGACGATTTTATCAACCTGGGTCGGCGGATGCAGATCTGCGTTCCAGCTTTCCTTTACATCACACCAATGACAGCCTACGTCGCAGCCGCCAACGCGGATAAAATAAGCAGCCGTACCGGTATGGAATCCTTCACCTTGGATAGTGTAGAACTCTTCCATAAGCGGCAACATTTCGCCCTTATCTACCGCCGATTGTATTTCTTGTGGTAACATTTTGTTTGAATTGGCCGCAAAGATACGGATTTGTTTGCTTTGGAAAACACCATAAAAAAAGCCGGCTGGCGGGCCGGCTTTGAATTTTATTTTAAGGTTTTCAAGGCGTCGGTGGCATACGTATTTGCCGGATCGAGCGCCAAAGTCCTGTTGAAATAGTCCTTGGCTTTGGTCTTGTCAGTGTTGGCGTAATTCGCCGCGATCGTGTTGTAGGCCTCGACTAGTTTGTTTTTATTGGCCGGTTTGGTCAGCTCTTCGGCGCCGTTTGCCGTCAGTATCGTTATATAATCCTCATAAGCCTTAACCATCGCCGTTCCGTCTTCGAGCAAACTGTTGATCCGGGCTTTGTAGTAGTAAGCATCCTGATAGGTGGGGTATTTTGCAATGATCGCGTCGAGTCCGGCATTGGCCTTCTGGAGCGAAGCCGTATCGCGTTTTCCCGCTTCCAGATTTTTGTTTACGGTGTGGACGCAGATCGCATAATACAGGATATCATCGTTAAAAGTTCTTGAATCGGGATTGAGCATCGCCAGTTCAAAAATCGCGGCGGCTTCTTTGTACATTTTCTGGCTGAAAAATTTCTTTCCTGCGTCTGACAAGTCGCTGGCCATGGTAATTTCCATTTCAACGGATTTTCTCGCATCGGCAACACCAGCTGCAAACATTGCCTGGTCAACGGTATTGGTTTCTAAATTATTGGATTTTTTCATCTTCGCTAAACCGCGATAGAGATAATCCCTTGCGATGATTTTGTTTGAAGGATTTGAGATAAAGTCCTCGAGCGATTTGATAGCGACATCGACGTTACCGTTTTCATATGCCGAATAACCCAGGTAACGCAAAATCCTTGGATTTACTTTATCGATCTGCTTCATTTTTTCGGCTTCGACTTCCAATGCTTTGTAGTCTTTGGCAAGGATCAAAAAGTCGGCGTGACGCATCCGGGAAGAAAGCGAATAATCGGTAAGGCTCATATATTTTTCGTAATAGCCGAGCGCTTTCTGTACATATTCATTGTATTTCTTGGGCTCGTTGTTGCCCCAGAGGTAATAGGTTTCGGCTAATTCCCTGTAAACCGGACCGTAATTCGCGTTGGTAGCGATTACGTTATCGAACGCTTTTACGGCTTCGGTGAATGCCCTTGCGCCTTTGAGCAAAACGCCCTGCTGCATTTTTGCCCGGATCAGCGACGCATCGGCCATCAGGGCGTCGCGGTATGCAATATAGGCGTCATTCTGGTTTTTGTCTTTGTAGTAAGCATCGCCTAAAGCGAGCAATACCTGTGCATCGTTGGGGTTGGCAGCTTTTGCTTTAGTAAGGTAAGTGAGCGCCGTCTTGATATCCGGCTTGTCGGCATTCATGTAAGCCCTGCCTACATAAACCAGTTCTTCGGTGTCTTTTTTCTTGATTCCGGCCAGCGCAGAGTTGAAGTTTGTTTGCGCCCCGGTCGTATTTCCTTTATCGAGTTCCATCTGCCCTAAACCAATGTAGTTCAGCTTTCCGCCTTCGGTTCCGGTAAGGCCTTTATCGAAATAAATTTTTGCGGAGTCAGCAACATTCTGCGTCAAATAGATATTTCCGAGAAGAAACGCGGCCCGGCCATTTGCCGGCTTGCTCTGGACGATAGATTTAAGGATGGTTTTGGCTTTTTCGTATTGCTCGGCGTCGATCGCCTTTTTCGCCTGGTCGAGATCCTGTGCCTGACTGATTCCCGTCGCGGCCAATAAAGCAATACTGAATATCTTTAATTTGTTCATTATAGTCTGTTTAAATTATTATTTTTTATTGATGCTGTTTCGAATTAGAATTTTTCTTCCGGGGATTTTGGCAGGAAGCAAGCCCGATTTCAAAACAATCCGCTGGCCTCGTTCTCCGGCGACGAATGAAGCAAAACCCATTCCCAGCCCGGAAAAACCCTGACAATTCACGACAAACAAATCACGTGCCAAAGGATATTTGCCTTCCGCGATGTTGTTTTGCGTCGGATAATAGTAGTTATCGCCTTTTCCGCGAACGCTTAAAACGGAAATGTTTTTCATGTAAGGCTGCATTTCTGGCGATGGCTGCATGAGCCAGTTCAGCCCGATAACGCCAATCATACCGTCATTTTCAGCAATGTATTTTATGGCCTCGCTGTTATTGTGGAACGAATAAATTCCGTTGGCAGGAGGCATTTTCAATCCGGCCAGATCGCAAAGATAGCGCATGGTACTGGAATTCGGATTGTCAAAGGCAAGTCCGGTTATCCCCGAAACTTTTTGGCCTTTCATAAAATCGAGCACATCATTCAGGGCAACGATTGTATCTTTGTTGCTTTTGTTCCGGATTAAAGCGATGCCATCCGTGGCGAACTTCGTGATTTTCGGGATGATTTTCTTTTTATTGAAAACCTGCATTTCTTCGGGCGTCAGACTTCGTGACAAAATGGCAATATTGGCCGAATCCTTTAAAAGCGCATTGACGGCCTCGGCTTCCGATTTTGCGATCAGGGTAATATGAGCATTGTAATCGTTTTCAAAAACCGCAAGCTGGTCTTCCACAATAGGCTTGAGCGTTTCATCTGTCAATATCGTTGCCTTGCCTTCAAGGATAGTTTCCTTATTATTGCCAGAATTTTTATTGCAACGAACTGCTAAAGCGGCGAACAACAATGCTGCGAATAAATATTTTATGGATGCGGATAACCTCATTTTCTGAAAAATCTGTAAAAACGTAAAAAAGAATAACCAATCAGAAGTATGCCGAAAGCAATCCTCCAGGGCTGGCTCATGTTAAGCGGCAGCTTTTTCCAGCATATCACCGCCAATCCCAAAAAAAGGTAAACCAAAAAAAACAACATTCCTATAACGAGAAGAAATCGCTCATTCGGCGATTTCTTCTGTTGATTTTCATCTGAAATATTCCGCACTAGTCCGGAGATTTGATTTTAATCGGCAGGGAATAACGAACCCTTACCTTTTTACCGTTTTGTTCGCCCGGATTCCATCTCGGGCAACTGCGCAATACGCGTAAAGCTTCTTTTCCCGTACCGAACCCGATGTCCCTCAAAACCTGGAGATCGGTCAGCGATCCGTCTTTTTCGACTACGAAAGAAACGAATACGTTTCCATTAAGCCCGTCTTCTTCCGGAATTTTATAATTGTCGCTGACGAATTTATAAAACTTTTGCAATCCGCCCGGAAAGTCCGGTTTTACTTCGATTCCCGCAAGGTTGTGCACGCTGTTGTCTTCTTCGACGACATCGCCCGGACCGTTCCCGACCGGTTCAACCGTCAGCGGCGCATCCGGATCGCCTTTGATCGTTTCGCTTCCGAGCTTCTTATCGACGATTTCCTTGATTTTCGGCGGCTCTTCAACTACTTCTTCCGCTTTCGCTACGACAGGCTTCACGAATTTCACCTGATCCACTTTTGGCGGTGGCGGTGGCGGTGGCGGCAGGTTTTTAGGCTGCTCTTTAGGAGGCAGCTTGATGGTCACGATTTTTTTGTCTAAAGCGGCATCATCATCATTGCTTTTTGGCAGCAGCGAAGCCAGCATCGGCAGGCTCAGCAAAAAGGTGAAGATGAGCGCACCAATGGCAAGCGACTTAAGCGATGTGCGCGGGTTTTCCATCCTCAACTGGTAAGCACCATAGAGTTTGTTTTTCCCTTCGAACACGATATCAAGCCATTGCCTTTTTAATAGGTCTAATTTCATTTCCGTATATTTTTAAACGATTAAGGCGTTGCCGGTGTTGCGTCCGTATCGGTTTTGCCCGATCCGGCATTGTCAACGCCGATCAGCTTGCTTTCTTCAGGAGTATAATCATTGACGATCGCATACGTCGGAACGTCCACGATTGCCATTTCATCAAGAATATCGACAAGGTTCCTGTAATTGGATTTTTTGCTAGGCTTGATAATCACGATCAGGCCTTTGTCCTTGTTTCCGGTATATTTGATGACTTCGGTTTTTTGTTTCATCAGTTCCTTGCGGATTCCTTCTTTGCCGTAAGCGATGTCTTTCGGGGCGATTTTAGGCGTTGCGAGCAATCCCATGTAATATTTCATCTGATTGTTCGGCCCGAGCATGATTGTCATCGTACGGTTTTCATCGACTTTTACAGGCGGTGTCTTGTCTTTCGGATCTTTATCCGGCAAGCCCAAGTCCATGGATTGCGGTTTGGACAAAGAGGTCGTCAACATGAAAAAGGTAATCAGCAGGAAAGCCAAGTCTACCATCGCGGTGAGATCGACTTTTGAGTTCAGTTTTTTACTCCGGACTTTTTTACTGCCTTTCTTGCCTCCGCCGGCGTCGCCGGTATTTAATTCAGCCATTTCTTTTTCTTTAAATTAAAAATCTTTACCTCTGAGGCCGGTTACCAGGTTGAAGCTGTTGATCTTCTGATCCTGTAAAATATCCATCACGCGACGGATCTGCGGATACTCTTCCTTCGCATCGCCTTTGATCGCAATGCTGAGTTCTTTCTGATCTACGTCGATGGTCGCCTTGCGCGCATATTGGATCCAGTCGGCCAATTGATTGTTCAATGAATCTTTCGGGATACCCGGCTGCAAGCCTTTCTTGTTCCTATCACTGCTTTTCATCGCAATGATCTGTTTCAGGTTCTGGATCGGCACGCCGAAATTCTCGATAAGCGCGAATTTCTCTTTTTCATCGGCCGTGAAACCTATTTTGTATTTGTCGTCCATATAATCCAGCGTCGCTTTCCTTACATCCCGTCCTGTAACCCCAAAGAAAACAACACCTTTGTTACCTACAGTGATCGTCGCGAGATCGCTGTCGGGCAATTTGGTCTGGACCGTCGAGGCCGGCGTATCCACCGGAAGCGGCTCAGGTTGTTTTGCGGTTGCAGTAAGGATAAAGAAGGTCAGCAACAGGAAAGCGACATCACACATTGCGGTCATGTCTATGGTCGTACTTTTCTTTGCCATTTTAACTTTAGCCATCTTTTTCTTTTTTTAATTAAATCCGGGCAATGCCCGAGATGATCTAAAATTCTTAGTTTTTACCTCTTGCGTGTCTGTAAGTATTGACGATCGTCGAAGCGGCTTCGTCAATAGAGTACGTCAGCGTATCGATTTTTGAAGTAAACAGGTTGTAAGTGATGATCGCCAAAGCGGAAGTCGAGATACCCGTAGCCGTGTTGATAAGCGCCTCGGAGATACCGTTTGCAAGCATCGCCTGGTCTGGAGTACCCGCAGTTGCCAAAGCGCCGAACGCCTTGATCATACCCGTTACCGTTCCCAAGAGACCGGCCAGCGTTCCCAATGATACCAATGTGGAAAGGATCGTGAGGTTTTTTTCGAGCATCGGCATTTCCAATGCAGTTGCTTCCTCGATTTCTTTGTGGATGGTTTCGGCCGCTTCCTCGCTGCTCAAGCCTTCCTTTTTCACTTCCTGGTATTTCAACAATGCCGATTTGATGGCATTGGCTACCGAACCTTGTTGCTTGTCGCAAGCCGAAATAGCGCCGTCTATATTTCCGCTGGTAATGTTTCCCTGTACGTTTCTCATGAACTGGTCGAGGTTTCCTTTACCGGCAGCTTTACTGATCACCATGAAACGCTCGATAGAAAAAACGACAACCATCAAAAGCAATCCCATCAGGACCGGTACGATCGGACCTCCTTTGTAAACCATCGCCAGATAGTTCCCCGGTAGCGGATGTCCCGTATTCACTCCTCCTTCAAAGTTAGAGCCCGCTCCCATAATGAAGTTCCATATCACCCAGCCGATCACTATACATGCAACAATAACAATTGCCGAGAACATGCTTCCTCCATTCGATCCACTTTCTTTTTTAACGTTTGCCATTTTTCTAATTTTTAGTTTAAAATAAATTAATTTATAAGTTTTTAGTTTGGTTAAAACCTGAAAGGAGCAAATTTAGATTTTTAGTTTAAATAAAAAAACTTTTTTTAATATTATTAGCATTACCTTAATATTGGGAAATCCTGTAAACACTGATGGTATGCCTGATTTCAAAACCATTTGCCGGCTCGTTTTCTATTTTTGATCCCAGCCGCTTCAACCGCATTGTTTCATAACGGATTTAACCTTTCATTATTATCGCCGCGCCGCCAACTTATTCTTAAAAAAACAATATCTTGCAGTTGATTTTCAAATCCAAAACATCGATTTTATGGCCGCAAAAGACGTGTTTATCCAATCCATCAACGACGGATATATTTCAAAAGGCGACAGCATCACGCTCGGGGCCGCAATGCTCGACGGCGAGCCCGTTGCCGAGGCGCAAATCAAAATCCCGCTCAAGACCCTGAACCGACACGGGCTGATAGCCGGCGCGACCGGAACCGGCAAAACCAAAACCATCCAGGTGCTTTCCGAGCAGCTATCCAATTTCGGGATTCCGGTACTGATGATGGACATCAAGGGCGATTTTTCCGGTATTGCAAAACCCGGCGAGGAAAAGCCGTTCATCACTGAGCGCCAGCAGAAAATCAACCTGCCGTTTTCACCTTCAGGATTTCCGGTCGAACTCCTGACGCTTTCGCAACAAAACGGAGTCAGGCTTCGCGCAACGGTTTCCGAATTCGGCCCGGTATTGTTTTCGAGGATTTTAGATTTGAACGACACGCAGGCCGGTGTGATGTCGGTCATTTTCAAATACTGTGACGACAACAAAATGCCGCTGATCGATTTGAAGGATATCAAAAAAGTCATCAGTTACATCACTGACGAAGGCAAATCGGAAATCGAGCAAGGCTACGGACGGATTTCAACTTCGACGACCGGAATCATTTTACGGAAAATACTGGAACTGGAACAGCAGGGCGCCGATTTGTTTTTCGGCGAAATGTCTTTCGACATTAACGATTTGATGCGGATCGACGAAAACGGGAAAGGCTACGTCAACATTCTCCGGCTGACCGACATCCAGGACAAACCCAAGCTTTTTTCGACATTCATGCTGAGCCTGCTTGCCGAAATCTATCAGCAAATGCCCGAGCAGGGCGACGCCGGACAACCCGAACTCGTGATTTTCATCGACGAGGCCCACCTGATATTCAACGAAGCTTCGGACGCGCTTTTAAGCCAGATCGAAAATATCGTCAAACTGATTCGTTCCAAAGGCATCGGCGTGTATTTCGTGACCCAAAACCCGATGGACGTGCCGACCGGCGTATTGGCACAGCTCGGCCTGAAAATACAACATGCCTTGCGGGCCTTTACCGCCAACGACCGAAAGTCGATAAAAATGACCGCCGAAAATTATCCCGAATCGCAATTTTACAAAACCGACGAACTCATCACGAGCCTCGGCATCGGCGAAGCCTTAGTGACCGCGCTCAGCGAAAAGGGAACGCCGACGCCGCTTGCCGCCACGATGCTCCGCGCGCCCGAAAGCCGCATGGATGTGCTGACGCAAAACGAAATTGACGAGCTCAATTCGAAATCGAAACTCGTCAAAAAATACAGCGAGATCATCGATCGGGAAAGCGCCTACGAAATGCTCAACCGCAAAATAAGCAGCGCTGAAACCACTCAAGCCAAAGCGACCGAAGCGAAGCAACAGCAAACCGCAACTTCCGAAACCATCGGCCCGATCGCGAAATCGGCCATCAAAGTCTTGACCAGCGCGACGTTCATCCGCGGCGCGTTCGGTATATTATCCAAAATGTTCAGCAAATAATGAGAAGCTTTTACACGATCGGGTTATTGGTTTTATCCAATATTTTCATGACGCTCGCCTGGTACGGCCATCTGAAATTCAAGGAATGGAAATGGTTCGAGCAGGCCGGGCTCGTGACCATCGTACTCATTAGCTGGGGTTTGGCGCTCTTCGAGTATTTCTGCCAGGTTCCGGCCAACCGGATCGGCTATGAAGGCAATGGCGGGCCGTTTTCATTGCTCCAGCTCAAAGTCATTCAGGAAGTCGTGACGCTGGTCGTTTTCGTGATTTTCACATTGGTTTTTTTCAAGAGCGAAACACTTCGATGGAATCATTTCGTCGGGTTTCTGTTTCTTGTCCTGGCCGTATATTTTATTTTCAAAAAATAGGTTTGCCCCGTCAAAATGAACATTTCAATCATAGAAAATATTCCGTTTATATTGATGGGATTGTATTCGGTCTCAATCGGGTTCAATATCATTAAGCCGTTCAAACCTGAAAAGGCGGCTAAAATGAATACGCGATTTTTTTTATTATTGGCGGCTTGGTACTGGTTGTTGTCGGCGCCTTCAACATCAATTTTGCGCTTCGTTCAAACGGTTAACGGCAATGCCACAAACCAAACACATTTTTCGCTAGATTTGTCCGGGAAAGCAGGCGGGATTTATTTCGTCAAGTCCACCATCGGAAACGGAATGAAAGTCCAGAAAATCGTCAAAGAATAATGAAGCATTATACAATCCAGAAAGCACCGTTTGTCGTGCCGACCACCGACGCTAAACTCATCGAGGAACACCACGGATTGGCCACGACCGGCAACAGCGACATTTCGATTGCGCACATGGTCGCGCCGCCGGGCTGGAGCGAACCGTTCCAGACACCGGAATTTGAAGAATATACCTATATCATTCGGGGGAAAAAGCAGTTCATCATCGATGGAGAGACAATAATTCTCGAAGTAGGCCAATCAATCAAAATCGAAAAGAACGTGCGCGTGCAATATTCCAATCCGTTTGATGCCGAATGTGAATACATCGCGATCTGCAGACCTGCATTTTCAATAGAAAAAGTTAACAGGGAAGATTGATCGCCGTTTATTTGCTACCTTTAGGTACCAATTGAACCAGCATGGAAAATCGCAAACGAATCATCATTGTCGGCGCAGGTTTCGGCGGACTGCGACTGGCACAGGACCTGAAAAATTCGCCGTTTGAAGTCGTCCTGATCGACAAAAACAATTACCATCAATTCCAGCCGCTGATGTACCAGGTGGCAACGGCAAGGCTCGAACCGGCAAGCATTTCCTTCCCGCTTCGCAAGGTTTTCCAGCATTCGGGAACCGTCCGCATCCGGATAGCGGAAGTGCTCGGCGTCGATCCGACCGCCAAAATCCTCAAAACCGACATCGGCGATTACCCTTACGATTACCTCGTGATGGCACAAGGCTGCAAAACAAATTATTTCGGGAATGAAAGCCTGGAGCGTTGCGCCTTCCCAATGAAGTCTGTTCCTGAGGCAATCCAGCTCCGCAACCGCATCCTACAGACTTTTGAGGATGCCGTAATCACCGATCCGAAAGATTTGCAATTCCTGCTGAACTTCGTCATCGTCGGCGGCGGCCCGACCGGAGTGGAGCTCGCCGGCGCGTTGGCCGAAATGAAAACCAACATCCTGCCCAAGGATTATCCGGACAAGGATTTCTCGAAATTGACGATTTACCTCATCGAAAGTGCGCCGAACGTTCTTAATGTCATGAGCGACGAAGCCAAGAAAGTCTCGCGCGTCTATCTCGAAAAAATGGGCGTCATCGTCAGGACCGGAACGCTCGTCGAAGCGTATGACGGACGGACGGTCACACTTCGCGGCGGCGAGACCATCGAAGCCAAGAACGTAATCTGGGCCGCCGGAATTACCGGAAACACAATTGAAGGATTGGCTCCCGAAGCCTATGCGCGCGGCAGCCGGCTGATTGTGGATCGGTATAACGAATCGAAAAATTACAAAGGCATTTACGCAATCGGCGACATCGCTTATATGGAAACCGAAAAATATCCGAAAGGCCATCCGCAACTCGCGGCCGTTGCAATCGAACAGGCGAAAGTATTAGCCAAAAACCTGAAAAAACTTTCCCAAGGCATGCAGCCGACCGAATACGAATACCACGACAAAGGTTCGATGGCGACAATTGGGAAACGCAAAGCGGTAGTCGATCTGCCGAGTTTCAGTTTTCACGGCCGCCTGGCCTGGCTGACCTGGATGCTTGTGCATCTGATGCTGATTTTGAGCGTCAAGAACAAAATCATTATTTTCATCACCTGGATGTACAGTTATTTCAATAACGACAGTACGCTGCGGGTATTGATCAAGCCGGTAACCAAAAAAGTGAAGAATTAAAGCCCTTTCTGGAGCAGTTCGATGATGCGGTTTTCAATTTCGATGCTGTCCCATTTTTCAACGATTCCGGGAATGCTCATGATTTCGTCCATAATGGCTTTCTGGCGGTCGCCGATGGCAAGCGCTTCGGCATAAGGCCTGTGGCTGAACGTAACGCGGCTATAGAGCGGCAGCCATTGCTCAGGGTGTTTTTCCGAAAAGCGCTTCTCGATTTTTTTCTGCAACAGGAATTTCTCATCGGCTGTGCGCGAGCTCATTTCCATGAAATTGCGGTAGGAAAGCTCGGCAATCGCATCAGCGTTGGGTTTGCGGCTTTTTTGGTATTCGGAAAAAATCTTCTTCCAATCGTCGCCGTATTGCTGGATAAATTCATGCAGAACCGTAATGTCTTCGAATCCTGCATTCATGCCTTGTCCGTAAAACGGCACGATCGCATGGCATGCATCGCCGATGAGCGCGACTTTGTCTTCATACGTCCACGGATAACATTTCATCGTGACCAGCGTACTCGTCGGATTTTTGAAGAAATCCTCGGCCAGTTTCGGGATGACGTCGATTGTATCGGGCAGATGCTTCTCAAAAAACGCTTCCACTGATTTGATGTCGGTCAGCGACGCAAACGAATTTTCGCCCTCGAACGGCATGAACAGCGTACAGGTGAAGCTGCCGTCCAGATTGGGAAGCGCAATGAGCATGTATTGGCCGCGCGGCCAGATGTGGAGCGAATTCTTGTCGAGTTTGTGCGTTCCGTCGGGATTGGCCGGAATGTTCAGTTCCTTGTAACCGGTGTTGAGGAAATCCTGAGAATAATCAAACAGGCTCTGCCGCTGCATCCGGTGGCGAACGCGCGAAAAAGCGCCGTCGGCCCCGAAAACCATGTCGTATTTCGCATCGTGCCATTCGCCCCGTTCGGTCTCGCCGATGTGAAGCGTGGCTTCGGCCAGCGTTACGTCCCAGATTTTCTGTTCGAAGAAAAACTCGGCTCCGGCTTCTTCCGCCAAGTCGATCATCTTGCGGTTGAGCACGCCGCGCGAGAGCGAATAGATGCTCTCGCCATCGTTGCCGTAGTATTGAAACTTGATGTCATTGCCCACGTGGATCGCCCGTTTTTCCATCGGGATTGCGATAGCGCGCACCCGTTCTCCGACACCGGCATGATCAAGCGCTTTCCAGCCGCGATGCGACAAAGCCAGGTTGATCGAACGCCCCGAAAACTGGATTTTCCGGATATCCGGACTTCGGTCGTAAACGTGCACGGTGTGGCCTTCCTTCCGGAGATAGATCGCCAGCAGCGAACCCACAAGTCCCGAACCGACAACGGCTATTTTCAATGGCTTTTGCATAGCGAGTTTATAGCGTATTAGCTTATTTGCTTCGGAAATCAATTTTATTGCCGGTATTCAAGCCGTTGTTTTTGGCCAGTACGCCGCACATGTGGTACAACATGCGCGCGCCGACGTTCCCGTCCCAGTCGTCATCGCCCGGCGCGACTTCCACCAGGTCGAAACCGATGATTTCCTTGCCGCTTTCGCCGAGCCTGCTCAGCAAATACGCGGCTTGCTCAAACGAAATTCCGCCCGGAACCGGCGTTCCCGTATTCGGGCAATACCACGAATACAGCGCGTCTATATCAAAACTGATCGCGACTTTTTGGGGAAGTTCGGCAATAATTTCATCGCATTGCTGCTGCCAGGTTTTCCCACGGAAGGTTTCGGCTTTCAGGTCGATGTCGGTATGTACGCTGACACGGCTGCCTGCCTGCTGCGCCACTTCGACTTCCTGTTTGCAGAAATCGCGGATGCCAACCTGCACGAGTTTCGAAACCTGCGGCAATTGCAAGGTATTGTACATGATTGACGCATGCGAATAGGTAAAACCTTCGTAGGCGATCCGCAAATCCATGTGCGCATCGAGATGCAAAATGCCGAAATTGTCGTGTTTTGCCGCCAAAGCTTCATAGTAGCCCAACGGGGTCGAATGGTCGCCACCGAGCAGCACGACTTTTTTTCCGCGGTTCATCCAGAACAGTGTCCTTTCGCGGATTTCGTCTTTGAGCTCGCGGCATATTTTGTTGACCGCATCCAGATCGCTTTGCAGCATCGGATGGCTTTCGATGACTTCGCCGCTTTCGAGCGCTTCGATGATCGGCTGGGCCAGTGTTTTATGTTTGATGCTGTCCTTTCCCCATTTGGCGGTAAATTCGTTCAGGTCGAGATACATCCCGAGCTTCCAGAGTTCCGGGAATTCCTGATGATGCAGATCGACCTGGAACGACGCATCGAGAATCGCTTCCGGACCTTCGGACGCGCCGGCGCCGTAGCTTACCGTAACTTCCCACGGAACGGGTATGATGACGATCTCGCTTTCATCGGCCGTAAAAGGCAATCCGAAAATGCTTTGGTCAGCCAGTCCCGGCTGCGACGGATCGAACGTATTTATTTTTTCTTGTTTTGTCATTTCAATTTTTTTATGCTTAGCTTTCCTGGATTCCTTTTTTCAAAATCTGCCCGAACTCATACATGTCTTCGTAAGAACAGTATAACGGCACCGGCGCCAGCCGTATTACATTGGGTTCGCGCCAGTCGGTGATCACGCCGTTTTCCATGAGATAATCGAACAGCGGACGGCCTTCGCCATGCAGGAACACCGAAAGCTGGCAGGCGCGTTGCTTCGGGTCTGACGGAGTGATGATTTCGAAGGTGCTGTCTACTTCCTTATCGATTTCGTGCAGGATGAATTCAAGGTAAGCCGTAATCCGGTCGCGTTTTTCGATGAGTTTGTCCATCCCGATTTCGCTGAACATTTCGACCGATGCCAGATACGGCGCCAAAGTCAGGATCGGCAAATTGCTGATCTGCCAGCCGTTCGCGCCCTGTACCGGATCGAACTCCGGCTCCATCTTGAAGCGACGTTCCTTACAGTGGCCCCACCAGCCGGCAAAACGCGGCAGATCGGGGTTGTCGTGATGGTTTTTATGGATGAAACAGCCCGAAGCATTTCCGGGTCCGGAATTCATGTATTTGTAGCTGCACCACGCCGCGAAATCGACATTCCAGTCGTGGAGCTCGAGCTTGACGTTCCCGGCTGCATGCGCCAGGTCCCAACCAACATAAGCGCCGGCTTTGTGCCCGGCTTCGGTGATGGTTTTCATATCGAAGACCTGGCCGGTGTAATAATTTACCCCGCCGATGAGAACCAGCGCAAGCTCGTCGCCGACTTCCTCAATCTTGGCAAGGACATCTTCGAGGCGGATGTTGTGTTCACCTTGGCGGCGCCTGATCTCGACAATGGCTTCCTTGGGGTTGAATCCGTGAAAATCGACCTGACTCTGGATCATGTATTGGTCGCTGGGGAAAGCTTTTTCCTCACAGATGATTTTATAACGTTTTTCGGTTGGGCGGTAAAACGACACCATCAAAAGGTGTAGGTTTACCGTCAGCGTGTTCATGACCGCGATTTCTTCGGGCAGTGCGCCGACGATTTTACTGAGCGGATCGGCGAAACGCTCGTGGTAATCCCACCAGGGCTTGTCGGCATAGAAATGCCCTTCTACGGCAAGGCTGCCCCAGTCGGACATGACTTCTTCGACGTATCTTTTGGCACGCTGCGACTGCAGGCCCAGGGAATTCCCGGTAAAATAAATCGCTTTGCGGCCTTTGACCTCTGGAAAAATGAATTCGTGCCGGTATTGTGAAAGCTGGTCCTGCGCATCGAGTTGTTGCGCGAATTCGCGTGTATTTTCGAAATTCATGTGTTGTTGTTTACAGGCTGTAAAAGTAGCGAGAAAAGAAGAACGAGACAAGAAGAAAGATGCGCGTTTTATCGCAGTCCGCGTTAGCGATCGCAGCAAACTACCGCGTAGTGCGGAGAGCGCGGCGGCGGCGAGTTGAACGCGATTAGCTTTCAACGAGCCGGCAAACGCCAAAAAAAATTCCAAATCCCAGTTTTATCTTGGGATTTGGAACTTTCAATTTATTGGAATTTCCTTCTACAGGATCAGCATCGCGTCGCCGTAAGAATAAAAATTGTATCGCTCTTTGATAGCTTCGTCATAAGCTTTTTTCAGCAAATCGTGACCGACGAACGCGGAAACCATCATCAGCAGCGTTGATTTCGGCGTATGGAAATTCGTGATCATACAGGTCGCAATCGAAAAATCGTGCGGCGGAAATATGAACTTATTCGTCCAACCGTCGTATGGATTCAGCGTTTTCGAGGCCGAAACCGAACTTTCGATCGCGCGCATCGACGTGGTTCCGACCGCGCAGATTTTCTTTTTCTTGCCGATGCCTTCGTTGACGATCTCGCAGGCTTCCTCGGTAATACGAAGCTCTTCCGAATCCATTTTGTGTTTCGATAAGTCTTCGACCTCAACCGGGTTGAATGTTCCCAATCCAACGTGCAATGTGATTTCGGCAAAGTTCACGCCTTTGATTTCGAGGCGTTTCAAAAGGTGTTTCGAAAAGTGCAAACCGGCTGTCGGGGCTGCGACCGCGCCTTCTTCCTTGGCATAAATCGTCTGGTAACGCTCGGCGTCGTCTTCGGTGACTTCGCGGTTGATGTATTTCGGGATCGGGGTTTCTCCGAGTTCAGTCAGTTTATTCCGGAACTCGTCGTACGAGCCATCGTAAAGAAAACGCAGCGTACGCCCGCGGGAAGTCGTGTTGTCGATGACTTCGGCCACCAGCGAATCGTCATCGCCGAAATAAAGCTTGTTCCCGATGCGGATTTTTCGCGCCGGATCGACCAAAACATCCCAAAGACGCTGTTCGGCGTTGAGCTCGCGGAGCAAAAACACTTCGATGCGCGCACCGGTTTTTTCCTTGTTGCCGTACAAACGCGCCGGAAAAACCTTGGTATTGTTGAGAATCAGGACATCGCCGTCGTCGAAATATTCGATGATGTCCTTGAACATCCGGTGCTCGATGGTTTTGGTTTTGCGATGGATGACCATCAATCGGGATTCGTCGCGGTTTTCGGCCGGATGTTCGGCCAGTAATTCTTTCGGTAAGTTGAACTGGAAATGAGATAGCTTCATAGAAAATGAATGGCGTTTTTTAGTGCGGCAAATATACTACCGGCAAACAGGCAATGTCAAGCGTTTTGGGTTTTATTTTGGAAAGTTTATTCCGTTTCGGAATCAAACCCGATGTGGCGCAGATCGGACCAGAAATCCGGATAGGATTTGGAAACGACTTCGGCATTTCTGATGCCGATCGGAACTTTCAGCGCCATCGGTGCAAAAGCCATGGCCATCCGGTGGTCGTCATAGGTTTCGATGCTAATGCCGGAATTGATTTTTCCCGACGGCTGAAGCTGAAGCCGGTCGTCGGTTACCGAAATCGTTGCGCCGAGCTTTTCGAGTTCATTTTGAAGCGCCACGAGCCGGTCGGTTTCCTTGATTTTCAGCGTATGAAGCCCGGAAAGCGTACATCCGATACCCAAACCGAAACAGGTAACGGCAATCGTTTGGGCCAGATCGGGTGTTTTATTCAGATGTATATCGATCGCGGCGATTCCGGGATTCTGGATTTTGGTCAGGGCAATCCAATCATCGGCAAAAACCGTTTCGACGCCGAAGTTTTTATAAATTTCAACCAAAGCACTGTCGCCCTGGAGGCTGTCTTTTTTGAATGCAGACAACCGGATCTGCGTCCCGATTTCGGACAAAGCCGCGATCGAATAAAAATAAGACGCCGAACTCCAGTCGGATTCGATTTTAAAATTCAAATCCCGGATTTCGGATCGGGCAGAAACCGTTATCCTGCTTCCGTCGAACGTCGTTTGAACGCCAAGCTTGCGGAGCAGCTCCAAGGTCATTTCGATATAAGGCCGCGATGTAATTTCGCCCTCGAGCGTGAGTTCCAGTCCGTTTTCGAGTTTCGGGGCGATAAGCAAAAGCGCGGAAATGTATTGGCTGCTGACGTCCGCTTTCAAAGTGATTTTTTTTCCGGTGATTTTTTTTCCGGTGATTTTCAACGGCGGAAATCCCTCGTTTTCGAGATAATCGATATCCGCGCCGAGTTGCCTGAGCGCGTTTACAAGAATTGAGATCGGACGGTTTTTCATCCGGCCGGAACCGGTGAGCGTTACGGTTTTTCTTTCGCCGACGGCAAAAAATGCAGTGAGAAAACGCATCGCGGTTCCGGCGTGCCCGATGTCAACAAGGCCGGATTGGGCTTGCAACGCAATGCGCATTGCGATCGAATCGTCCGATTCCGAAGCGTTTTCCAGTACGATTGACGGAAACAAAGCCTGGAGCAGCAGCAACCGGTTCGTTTCCGATTTCGAACCCGAAATGGCGATCGCGGCATTCGTTTTTATTTCGGATTTTTTAAGCCTGATGTCCATCAAATTGTCAACTGAAATCATTGATTGTTATTGGAAAAAACTTTATAAAAAAATGCGGCTTTCCCGTACTGTTCCAATTTCATATTTTGTAAGGGATGCATGTCCGCCTTCCCCAAAGGCAAAATACGATTTTCAAAATGGCTTCATTACGGAAAATCCGTCAATTTTTAAAATTTTAAAATCATTTCAGCTTTTCGTTGTTGTGATGCCGGTCGTGGTCGCGCCTGGATTTCAAATCCATTTTTTTGTCGAAGGCTTCCTGCAGGTTCACACCGGTTTGGTTGGCCAGGCAAAGTACCACGAAAACCACGTCGGCGAGCTCTTCGCCCAGGTCTTTGCCCTTATCGCTTTCCTTTTCCGATTGCTCGCCGTAACGTCGGGCGATGATCCGGGCCACTTCGCCGACTTCTTCGGTGAGCTGCGCCATGTTGGTGAGTTCATTGAAATAGCGCACGCCGTGTTGCTTGATCCATTCATCTACGGTGTGCTGGGCATTTTTGATATCCATTTCAGAGTTTTTTGAGGACGATTTTTTCGTTCAGTAATTTAATCATCTTTTCATAATATTCCTTGAGATAATCATAAAATGAAGGTTCGACGATCGCCTGGCGGTTTTCCTCGGTGGCTGTAATCTGTATCCTGTTTTGCTGGTTCAGTACGTTCAGGGTAAAAAAACAGACGTTCTGGCCGGTCGTGAGCGACAGCGATGCCGGAACCGATTCGACCGCATAACCTTCCGGGATTTCAATACTGATGTTGTATTTGTAAATTTTCGGGAAGCTGTAATAGACGGGCAGATTCCGGTTTTGCGCGAGGAACGGATTTCTCGAATCGGTAAAAAACAAAAGCGGGTTTATATAGATTTTATCGCCGATGACTTCCGCAGTGTTGGCCGAACTGAAATCAAAAGTCTCGATCACCGGTTTGGCATTGCTGTCGGGACAATCGACGCCATAACCCGAAATATTGATTCCGCCCAGCCTGCTTTCGAGCTTTTCCAGGTAATTCCCGGTGTTGATGCCTTTGTATTTTTCCCGGTAATTAAGCCCAAAATAATCGTTCCAGGCGCATTTCAGTTTACCCGAAACCACGCCCTCGGAACTGATTTTCGCCATCATGTTGACTGTTTTCAACGAATTCGTAGTCGGTACAAGATCGATTTTTTCGGCAGTGCCGTTGGTCCGGATCAGCCAGCCGTACCAGTTCAGGTCCTCGAGCGGTAAAATTCCGGGCGCTGCATTTTTACTGGTCGCATCGAGCAAAACCGGTTTGCCATCGATTTCAGCGGCAGCGATTACATGGTTGAAAGTCGTCCGGGTCGGGAACACTGCCACGCCGTTATCGACCGTACTGACCAGTACCGGATTAGCCGTTACGCCGGCATAGTTGAGCATGGCAATGAGCATCAGGTTGATTTCGGCCGCATTCCCGGTCTTGTCGGCAAAGGCCTGTTTTACGCCTTTTCGGGTCAGATAGCCGTATTTGTTGTCCCAGGTCATTGTCCTTTTGACGTAATCGAAAATATTATTGGTGATTTCAGCAAGGTTTTCCCCTTTGGCGTACGCGCCGATGAACGGCTCGAAATATTGCCGCTGGCGGAGCTCGCCGCCGAAACTTTCTTCTTTGTAAATACTTTGCGCAACGTTTTCCCAGGTTGTGGCATAGTTCTTTTCGTCGACGTTCGGGAAGCGCGTCTTCTGGAGTTCGTGCCGCACCGAAGCGCGGTAGTTCTGGATGTTGTCAACATAGGCTTCGTCCTTGAGCGCCGGAATGTCGTCGGCGGTATAATTGCTTCGGATTTCCTTGTAGCTGAAAGTTGCCGTATGGTTGTATTCGTCGAGGAAGTTCTGTGCGCCGTCGGCAATTTTTGCGTCGGCTTTGATGTCGGCAAAACCTGTCCGGACCGGATTATAGACAAAATACTGTGGAATTTCGGTATAGTATTCACAGTGTTTGACCGGAATGCCGTACTGGAAATAAAATACAGGAAATTCGGAAATGTCTTCGGTTTTGAGCGTGTATTTGAATTCGATCACCGACCCGACTTTTACATTGGGCATCGTGATCGAAGCTTCGCCCCACAATTCGTTGATGTCTTTTTTGAACCTGCCTTCCGAACCGAGCTTGGTCTTGGTCACCGCACCGTTTTCGAGGTTGTAGGTCACGGCATCCGAAAACTGTACCCAGTCGTTGTTCAGATGCTGGTAGCCCGTATAATACGGCACGCTGAAATTAGCCCAGGAAAGTCCTTCTTTTTTGTAGATTTTGATCCGGAACTCGTATTCGTGCTCGAGGCTGAACCCGGTTTTGTTACGGTACTTGAATATGGATTTTCCTTTTTTGTAGGTTATGGCGGCCACTGCGGAAGTATCGCCGGGATAGGCTTTTTCCTCGAGTTCCTTGACGGATACTTTTCCGGGCTCGGATTTCTGGGATTGTGCCGAAAATGAAAAGAGCGCCGCAGCAATCAGGAAGGTTTTTCTTAACCGCTTCATATTTTCTTTAGGACGATTTTCTCGTTTTCCTTATCGATGATCGCTTTATAGAAACTTTTGAGTGTTTCGTAATCTTCAGCGCCAATGACCGCCTGGTTGATGTCAATGGTCGCGGCAATCTGTATCTGCTTGCCCGAATTTGTGATGTTGAACCTGAAGCTGCCCAGATTTTCGAGCATTTCCACCGAAGTCGGCGCAGGCATGGTTTCTACGGCATAACCATCGGGCAGCGTGATGGTCAGCATGTATTTGTCCTGGTTCGGGAAGACGAAATCGACGGGATATTCGCGTTTGTCCTGCTTGAACGGATTTTCCTTTTGGGTGAAAAACAGCAACGGATCGAGGTATATTTTATCACCGATGATTTCGGAAGCTGCGTTGTGGCTGAACGCATAGCTTTCGGTTACCGGTTTGGAAAAATCGTCGCTCACGGCTGTGTATTGGTCTACTTCGATGCCGTTAAGCTTTTTTTCGAGTTTCTCGAGATAAGCGTCTTTGGCCAGCCCCGAATTCCGGACGCGGTACAAAAACGCATTGTAATCAAAATACTGGTCCCTGATTTTTCCCGACAGCTTTCCGGTATTGTCGAGCGTGGCCAGCACCGTTACAACGTCTTTGGAATTGTTTTTGGGCATCAGGTCAACTTGTTCCGAACTGCCGTTTTCCCTGACAAGCCTTCCGACCCAATTAAGCGCCCTGACCGGAAGTATATCGGGCAAACTGTACTTATCGGTCGCATCGAGCAGGATGATATTGTTTTTGTCTTCTACGGCACAGACCACATAATTGAAAGCGGTACGGTTCGGGAAAATCGCAACCCCGTTATCGCGCGTACTGACCAGCACCGGATTGGCCGTAATACCCGCAAAACGCAGCATCGCTGTCAGCATCAGGTTGATTTCGGCAATATTGCCTACTTTGTCCTTGTAGGCTTTGCGCACTCCGTCGTCACAGCGGTAGCCGGTAAACTCGTTCCAATGCATCCGTTGTTTTACGTAATTGAAAATGGCCGCCGCTTTTTCGGCATTCCCATTCATTCCGGCTATTAGCGCCGGGATATCGTCTTCGAAATAACCGGTCTTTTTCAGTTCTCCGCCAAAGTCTTCCGAATCGTAAATCGTCTTTACGACGTCGTCCCAGGTTGTCGAATAATTTTTCACGGGCGAATTCGGATACTTAACCGCGGAAAGCTCATGCTCGATGCTCGACATATAATTTTTGATATTGCTCACATAATTTTCATCTTTCATCGACGGCATGTCCCGGGCCGTATACGTCGTGATAAACTCGTTATACTCGAAGCTTCCGGAATTGAACGATGTGCTGGTGACATTGTAACTGTTTGTCGTGTGTTCCTTGGACACGTAATTGTAGGTCTTATGTTGCGAGGTTTGCTGCTGCGTCGGGAAAATGCTGCCCCTGAAATTGGTCTTAAAAGTATAATATTCCGGGATTTTCGTCACGAATGTCGAGAAATTCACCGGGATCGTGTTCTGGAAATTCCACGTAGGGAAACTCGAAGTGTACGGCGAAGTCACGACATATCGGTATTCGATCACCGAGCCTTCCTTGACGTTGGGCATCGTGATTTTTTTCCGCGCCCAGAACTTGTTGACCTGTTCGTCGAATTCGCCCTCGCTTTTGAGTTTTGTCTTTTCGATCGCGCCGTTGACCAGATTGTAAGTGACCGCTTTGCTGAACGACACGTTTTCCTTTGGGTTCAGCGCGATGTAATACGGCACCGATTTATTCGCCCAGCTATAGCCTTCTTTCGTATAAATCTTGATCCGCACATCGGTTTCGGTGACCAGCGTAAAACCGTTCCGCTCATCAAAGTCCATATAGGTCGTGCCGTTTTCGTATAAAATCGCGGCAGGTGCATCGGGTTCGGTCGGATGTGTTTTCTGTTCGAGTTCGGCCTTCGATACTTTTCCAAGCTCGAATTGCTGCGCCTGTGCGAAAACTGTGCATATAAACGATAAAATAGTCAGTCGTAGTTTCATAAAGTCGTTTTATTTTTTTACAAGAACGATTTTGGCGTTGTCATCTTTGGCGATTTGTTCGGTGAACTTCCGGAACTTCTCGTAATCCGACGCAGGAAATTCACCTTTATTGATTAGCAATGTGCGTTTATAGAGGATATGTCCCGCGTCGGGCATCGAGAATTCGGCTTTGTAGCGGCCATAAGCATCGCTAACTTCCATGTCGGCCGGGCGCGCTTCAACGGCAAAGCCTTCGGGCAGTGCGATCGTGATCTCGTCCTGATCGTAAAATCCGCGTTCAATCTCAAACGGATTGCTCCGGGTGCGATAACGCTGCGGCACATGCGAATATTGATTGAACGCATTGACGGCAAACATCAATCTGTTGTTGCTCAGGCTGGCATAGTCCGGCGCGGCAATGACGAGGTTTTCGGTAAACTCGGGTTTGTCCTTGTCGTTGGCAACGTTGATTTTTTCGAGCTTTAAGTTATTGATTGCGGTAAAATATTCGCGGTAAAACGTATTGAGCTCTTCAGTCGATTTGCGTTCGAGTTCGAGCCTGTTGCGGTATTGGTTTCCCTTGGTCCTGATTTCGATATTTCCCGAAATCGTCCCGGTGCCGTCGATGGCGTATTGCCCTTTCGAAAGCTGCGAATTGTCCTTTTCGCTGTAAACGTGCGTACTGACGAGCTCGCTTCCTTCGGGCTTTACCAGCAGGGCCAGGCGGTCGTCGGTGAAATTGCCCTGATAATCGAACGGTACGGTCTGGCTTGTACATTCCAGCCATTTGATGTCGTTCCCGTTTGGAACGGCAAGAATCACATGGTCGCCCTGCATCGATACGAAATCCTGCTGGATGTCGATCTTGTCATCGCCGGAATGGATGATCGTGTAATACGACGGCACGCCCACGACCTCGAGCAAAGCGCGCGTGTAATTGCTCAGCGCCTTGCAGTCGCCATAACCCAGACGATCAACGTCTTTGGCCTTCATCGGCCGCCAGCCGCCAATCCCGAGCTGGATGCTCACATAACGGGTTTTGTCCTGTACGTATTTGTAAACAATCCGGGCTTTTTTAACCGGGTCATTCTCATCGCCCACGAGCGCTTTTATCCGGGCCTGCGTTTCCGGAGTAAGCTCGTCGGTGCCGCTGAGCAGGTTGCTATAATTCCAGGCGCCGAAATCTTCCCAGCTTTTCGCCTGGCCGTCGACACCCTCGAGATTGAATTTTTCGAGGCCGAACATTACGTAAGGCATCATTTTCCGGAATGGCGGGGAAAAATCCTCGTTCTTAACCGCCTGAAGATTTGACGCTGTATAGGAAATGCCGTTGCTTTTTTCCTCCTTAACAATCGCCCGGTTGCCAAAGTTGTATTCTTTGTATTTGAATCCGAGCCCGGCGGCGCAGGTTACATTGACAGCCGACTTTTCGACGCCAAGCCATTTCCCCGGCAGCGGCTGCCATTTCGGGATGAAAGCCGTGTTGGAATCCGAAGTTTCGCTTTCGTAAACAATCGTAAACGGATATTGTGTCGGGGTATATTCGAGATAGACGATTTTGCCGTCGCTGATCATTGAGCCCTGGGAAACCGAGGCTTCCCTAAAATCCTTCCGCTTGAGTTTCTTGAGCTCTTTCCCGTTGGAATCGTAAACGACCGCACCGATAGTCTTGATATTGTAGGTTTCCCCCGCATCGATGCTCCGTTGCCCGAGTTCGTTGAGCACTGTAACGGCGCGATAGGTTCGCACAGTCATCGCGCTTCTCGAAGTTATGTTGATGTCGATCTGTTCGTCCCTTACAACCGCATTGGCATTTTCTTTCAATTCGGGCGGAATAAGCGCCACGGCATATTCGGGTTTTTGCGCCAATCCGGACACCGAAACAAGAAGAAAAAGAAGAATGTAGGGTTTCATACTTTTGGCTTTGCTCCAAAAATATATTTTTTTAATACAAAATTAACTTTTTTTATTCCCGATTTTTTGAGTCGATGACGATTGTCACCGGACCGTCATTGATTAGCGCCACTTTCATATCGGCGCCGAACTTTCCGGTCTGAATCTTTTTACCGGAAACTTCCTGCAAAACAGATACGAAAGCTTCGTAAACAGGAATCGAAATTTCAGGTTTTGCCGCCTTGATATAAGACGGCCGGTTGCCTTTTTTGGTCGATGCGTGCAATGTGAACTGGCTTACGACGATGATTTCCCCGCCAAAGTCTTTCACCGAAAGATTCATTATGCCCTGATCATCGCCGAAGATCCTGAGATTGACGATTTTCGTCGCGAGCCAATCGATATCTTCCTGCGTATCGGCCTCCTCAATCCCGGCAAAAACCAATAGCCCTTCGTTGATTTCGGCTGCTTTTTCGCCATTAATGGTTACGGAAGCTGCGGTAACGCGCTGGATGACGGCTCTCATGATTTTCTTGTCTCGTCGCTGGCCTTGCGGTCGTCGGCGTAAATATCGGTGCGGTAATGCTCGTCTTCACCTTCGAGCATCTGCAGGTAGCTGCGATACCGCGACCACGAAATCTCGTCTTTCTCGAGCGCGGCCTTTACGGCGCAATGCGGTTCGTCTTTGTGCAAACAGTTGTTGAACTTACATCGGCTTTTGAGGGCAAAGAATTCGGGGAAATAATCGCTGATTTCCTCTTTTTCCATATCGACGATACCAAAACCGCGGATTCCGGGCGTATCGATGATTTTCGCCCCGAACGACAAATCGAACATTTCGGCGAACGTCGTAGTATGCTGGCCTTGCTGATGCTGCTCGGAAATCTCACGTGTTTTCAGGTCGAGTGCGGGTTCAAGCGCATTGATCAGCGTCGATTTGCCTACGCCCGAATGCCCGGAAAACATCGAAACTCCGTCGGCCATGATCGATTTGAGCTCTTCAAGCCCTTTTTGTTCAGGTACGGAAATTTTGAGGCAGCGGTAACCGATCTGCGAATAAACGTATTGCAGATACAATTGTTCGTCGCGCATCGCCTGGTCATAAGTATCGGTCTTGCTGAAAATCAGGATCGCTTCAATTCCGTAAGCTTCAGCCGTTACGAGAAAACGGTCGATGAAACTCGTCGTGGTCGGCGGATTGTTGATCGTTACCAGCAAAAAAACCTGGTCGATATTGGCTGCGATGATGTGCATCTGTTTGGACAGGTTGACCGATTTCCGCACGATGTAATTTTTCCGGTCGTGGATGCTGTAAATCGTGCCGGTGACTTTATCGGCGGTTTCGTCAAGTTCATAATCGACGATATCGCCCACCGAAATCGGGTTGGTGCTCTTGATGCCCTGCATCCGGAACTTTCCTTTGATGCGGCATTCCATAACGGTTCCATCTTCGGATTTCACGGTATACCAGCTCCCGGTCGATTTGTAAACGGTTCCTGTCATGGCGCAAAGTTAGGGTTTATTCGTTTGGTTCAAATACATCTATAAAAAAACCGCCTGTTACAGCGGTTCATCGTTATTTTTCATACGGGAAATTTCGCGCTACTTTTCGCATCATATGTTCCACCAAATCATCGGTCGAGGTGCCGAGGCCTTCGTCCATCGATTTGAAGAAACGCCACAACAACTCGCCGTCGGCGCCATTATTCAAAGTCATTGTCAGCGATCCGTCGCCTGTTTTTCCGCCAAACCCGCCGAAAATTACGGCCGTCGCCAGCGCTCCGGCCTCAGACTTGGTCTGCTGGTTTTCAAACCTGCCGCCGATTACCGCATCAACGCCCAAAACTTTCGCTATTTCATCGCTGGTTGCCTGGTCGAGTTTGTCATACAAGCCGGCTTTTTTCAAAAGAATGTTGGTTTTATCGACATCCTGAAAAGTGACATTGAAATCTTTTTGCTTTCGCAACAAGTAAGTGTACATGCTGGACTGGATGGACGTGGCCATCTGGGTTTCCTTGTCCTTGTTGGCCGTAGCATCGAAATTCTTCGGCTGCTTTTTGTAGGTCATGGATACATTGAACGGCAATATCGCGACAGTCTTATGGTTTGCGATAATGTTTTTCAGGTTCGGGTGTTCAAAAATCTGTTTTTGGGAAAATGCAGAGGCCGATACAATCAAGCACAGCATAACGCCAGCCCTTTTGAGGGATTTAAAATTTTTCATTTTTGTTTTGTTTTAGTGTTTTAGGAGGTGCGATAATACGAAAACAAAATCAAAAAACCATATTAATCATTTTTCTTTCCGACTTTTTGCTGGTGCGTGATGCTTTCCTGATGTATGGCCTTGAACAGCCTGAGAATGAATTCCTCACTGAGGTTTTTGCCCTGGCCTTCGCCGGTCATTTTCTCAAGGATTTGCCGCCATCTTTCGGTTTGGAGGATAGCGACATTGCGCGTGCTTTTGAGTTCGCCTATTTCGTCGGCGATTTTCATGCGTTTGCCCAATATCTCAATGATTTTCGAATCGTATTCATCAATCTGCAGCCGAAGTTTCGACAGCGCCGCAATGAACGAGCCGCTGTGGTCGGTCGCGTTGCGGACGATCAGTTTGGACAGGATTTCTTTCAAAGCCGCCGGCGTGACCTGCTGTGCCGCATCGCTCCAGGCATGGTCCGGATCGATATGCGTTTCGATCATCAGCCCGTCGTAATTCAGATCGAGCGCCTGCTGGGCTACTTCACCGATCATATCGCGGCGGCCGGTAATGTGCGACGGATCGCAGATCATCGGCAGGTCCGGAAAGCGGCTTTGCAGCTCGATCGCGATCTGCCATTCGGGAATGTTGCGGTATTTGGTTTTTTCATAGGTCGAAAACCCGCGGTGCACGACGCCGAGTTTTTTGATTCCGGCATTGTACAAGCGCTCGACTCCGCCGATCCAGAGCGCAAGATCCGGATTCACCGGATTTTTCACCAGCACGATTTTGTCGGTACCGGCCAAAGCATCGGCGATTTCCTGTACTGCAAAAGGGTTGACGGTCGTCCGCGCCCCGATCCACAATACATCGATATCGTGCTCGAGTGCGAGCTTCACATGCGTTGCGTTCGCGATTTCCACAGCCATCAGCATTCCGGTTTCGGCCTTGGCTTTCCGCAGCCAGTCCAATCCGATCGCGCCGACGCCTTCAAAACCTCCGGGCCGTGTCCTGGGTTTCCAGATACCGGCGCGAAAAATCGTGGCCTGCGAATTTTTGAGCTCCCGCGCAATCTTCAAAACCTGCTCTTCGGTTTCGGCGCTGCACGGACCGGCAATGACCAGCGGATGCGGCAGGTTAAAATCGTCGAGCCATTGGCGAAGGGCTTTGCTGTTGTCCATCGGTTTAGTTTTTTACCCGTGTGGGCGTGTCTTTGCCGCTGATAATCGTTTGTGCGCTCAAGGCGATTGAACGGATGATTTCGGTCATGTTGTCCAGATCGAGCGTCGAAACCTCATCACTGAGCTGATGATAATTGGGTTCGGCATCCATTTTTGAAGTCGAGATCGTATGGGCCGGAACGCCCTGTGCCGCGAGCCGTGCATTGTCGGAACGGTAAAAAAGCTGCTCTTGCGGATACGGGTCGGGATTGAAGCTGAAATCGGTGCCTTTGAGGTTTTTTTGCAGAATCCGGCCGAAATCGGTTTTGTCGAAACCGGTGATGTACGCGGAATTTTTCCCCCATTTGCTTCCGGTGCCGATCATCTCGATATTGAACATCGCCACGACGCGCGCCGGATCGATGCTTTTCGAAAACGAACCCGAACCGTAGCCGCCAACTTCCTCGCCCGTAAAAGCGACGAAAACCAGTGTCCGTTCGTTGTTGTTCAATTGCTTGAAATAATTGGCCAGGCAAATCACCGCAGTCACGCCCGAAGCATCGTCGTTGGCGCCGTTGTAAACCTTGTCCGGGCCGCTGTCTTTCAGGCCGAGATGGTCGTAATGCGCCGAAAAAATGACGTATTCATCGGGCTTGCTTTTGCCCGGAATAACGCCCACGACATTGTTGGCCGGTTTGCCGCCTGAAGTGAATTCCTGTCGGTAGCCATTGAGATCTTTATAAAAGGAAAGTCCGGCTTTTGCGAACTCGTTTTCGATGAACGCCGATGCGCGCTGGTTGCCTGCTGTAAAAATGGCGCGTCCTTCCATTTGATCGGAGGCGAGTTCGGTCTCGATCCGGACGACTTCATCCTTCGAAATCCCGGTGTTGGGCTGTGCCTGTAAAAGCTGACCTGAAAACAGCGACAGCAGCACGACTTCTTTTAGTATTTGCATGTTTCTCCTGTGTGGTAAAAGGCGTGTAAAGATATCCATTCAAACGCAAAAATGAAGTTAATCCAACCAAAAAATAATCGTTCGCCGCTTTTTTTCGTTTACATTTGCGTTGCCCGGTCCGACAGGGTGAACCGAACGAAGTTAAATCGCGAATATGTCTATCGAAGTCCAGAACGTTTCCAAAAGTTACGGCGCGCAGAAAGCGCTCGACAATGTTTCATTTTCTGTCAAAAAAGGCGAAATTGTAGGTTTTCTCGGCCCGAACGGCGCGGGAAAATCGACGCTGATGAAAATCCTGACCACTTACATCAATGCCGACCGGGGAAAGGCCGTCGTCAATGGAAACGATGTGGAGGCCAATCCTAAAGCCGTCCAGCAATCGGTTGGTTATTTGCCCGAGCACAATCCGCTGTATCTTGATTTGTACGTCCGCGAATACCTCGATTTCAACGCCGGCGTATACAAAGTCGGGAAAGAACGCGTCGAGGAAGTGATCGCCCTGACCGGACTTACGCCTGAAAAGCACAAGAAAATCGGGCAATTGTCCAAGGGTTACCGCCAGCGCGTTGGGCTTGCAACGGCGCTTTTGCACAATCCCGAAGTACTGATTCTGGACGAACCCACGACCGGGCTCGACCCGAACCAGCTCGTCGAAATCCGGCGCGTGATCAAGGATGCGGGAAAAGATAAAACCGTATTTCTTTCGACGCACATTTTGCAGGAAGTGGAAGCGATTTGCGATCGTGTGATCATCATCGACAAGGGAAAAATCGTGACCGATAAAAAACTCGACAAACTGATCGCCGAAACCCGGCAGGTCATCGAAGTCGAATTCGACACTAAGGCCGACGAGCGCGCGATTGCCGCAATGCCGAACCTGGTTTCCTATAAAAACATTAGCGGAAATCTTTGGGAACTGGTTTTCACTTCGGATAGGGATATGCGCCCGGCCGTTTTCGATTTTGCGACAGCCAACAGCCTGAAGACTTTACAGATTACCCAGAAAACCAAAAACCTGGAAAGTGTGTTCCGGGATGTGACCAAAAAATAATCAATCCTGATAAATCAGCCGTCCGCTGTAATGCCTTTCGATTTCGACTGTCGGCGGATGCGTCCTGCAAAGGATATTTCCGGTACTGTAAATCCCGCCGGTAAGGCTTTGCTGCGGGCTGACAATCATGTCGTTGGCGCTGCGCTGAAACACGTTCAAATCCTGGACGATACAATTTTCACCCTCGAAACGGCTCAGGTCGTCGTAAAAAAGCAGGTGCATCAGATCGACCTGTCCGCTGATCTTGAATATTGAAATGTTGTTGCTCTGGATATCCATAATTCCGCACGTTACGTCGAAAATGAAATCGCCCGTGCCCACGCCGCCGAAATAATCCATCGAAAAAAGCCTTAAAATCGGGATCGTAAGATGGCCTTCGGAACGGATGACCTGACCGGTATTCGAGTAGATTTCGAGTTGCGGAATCGCTTTTACCGTTATGTAAACCGTTTTGTTGCCGTATTGCCGCGTGAGGTTGCAGCCTGAATTGTCGCGCAGTACGAGCGAATCGTTTTCTATGACCGCGCTGATGTCGTCGATGACGTTGCTGCCGGCCTTGACGGTTATCGCCGTCTGTTCGCCTTGGTTGATCACTACTCCGATGTTCGGGTAAACGTAGATTTTGCTGAACGCGGCGTTTTCGGGAACTTCGATGATTTTAGTCGCAGCAGATCCCGATTTTCTGAAACAATCCTCAGAAACATTGCAGCCCGAAAGCAGCAGCAAAAGCGGTAAAACAAGAAACAGTTTTTTCATATTTTCCTTTTAAATCCTCACGCCGATTCCGGCCTCGATCGCCTCGGCCCGTGCGCCGTGCGCCTTGAGCGACAGCGTGGCAAATATATCTTTGGTCAGGTAATACTTCGCGCCGAGCCGTTGATAAATATCGATTTCGTAATCGAACGGCTTGTAAATGTAATAACCCAATTGCGTCTCGATCGACAACCGGTTGATGAACAGCTCGTGCCCGACGAAAACGCCAATCCTTTTGTAATCGGTATCGGGATCGACATAGGGCCGGTCCGGATAAATCTCCGAGTAATACTTGATGTATTCCTTCAGATATTGCGACAGGAACAGATCGGCGCCGAGTTGCAAAGCACTTTTGCGGCCGAGCCTTTTATCGGCATAAACGCCGAAATGGTAAAACGGCTTCTGCCCGCTGTTTACGACCTGGCTTTCGCTGATGCCGCTGCGCAGGACAAAATTGATTTTTACCGGTTCGCGGAAATTGGGCTTGTTTTGCACTGTATCGATTACATATTGCGGCTTGTCGTTCAGGTTGTAATTGAGCCCGAAATTCAGCGCATAAGTGTTGATTCCACTGTTGGGCGACTTGATGCGGCCGTTCGAGAAATGCGTGAACATGAATCCGGCCTGGATGCCGAAACGCCCGACAAGATTCTCCTTTTTGTAATTGAGCAGGAATAAATTGCTGCTCATGAGTGTCGATCCGAATGCGTTGTTCTTGTAATTGGTTTCCTTGTCGTACGGATTGGTGGTCATGCCGATGCCCTGCGAAATCCGGAAAACCAGATGCCGTTTCAGGAAATAAAAATTGTAATGTACGCCGAGCGCGTAGGCTTTACCGAGAATGTCGTTCTTGAAATCCTGATATTGGAACGAGAAACCATAATCCGGATAATTGTAAGCCTGCTGCCATTCCTTGTCGCCGAACGTCTGGTGGTTGAAACTGATTAACACGCCGTCCGGATGGCCGGTAATCAGGTGGTCGATATCGTCGGTATGGCGGTAGATGTTTCCGCGGAAGAAGTCCGCCTGGATATTGGTGTGACCGTTTTTCTGCGCCATTGCGCAGGTTGTCATCAGTAACAGTGCAATTAATTGCCTCATTTTAAATGGAAAGCGCAAAGATATTGTTTCTGCTTTACAAAGCAGAAAAAGTTGTTCTTCTTTTGTCTCGCAACAAAAGAAGCAAAAATGCGTAAGCGGCTTTTTAATTTATTGGATTTTCTCAGCCTTGCCGCTCCGCAATCCCAGCCGCTCGCACTGCGTGCTCGACTTCGGGGATTTGCTTTACTCTTTCCGTATCGCTTCGCTCAGGTGCATTATTCCCGCGGCTTCGTCTGGAAATCTCAATAAATTAAAAGAATGCCGCAAAGCTGCCGCGTGTTGCCGGAAGCTTATTTTCTATTGAAACCAATTCAAAAGATAAAACTTCCGGTTTGGATTTTTCGCGCTGCAGCGCGAGCGAAAAATAAAATATGAACTTCCGAATAGTGCGCATACAAATTTAAAACGCCAAAAAACAACGAAGATTGAAGTGGCAGCATACCTGGAGTTGAGCCTGCAAGGCGAGCGGCTTGGTATGCGGAACGGAAATCTGAGGTAGTTTTTAAGTTTAAAATTTTTGGCGCCACGCATTTTTGCTTCTTTTGTTGCGAGACAAAAGAAGATAAAAACTAGCCCCGATAGCAGTGGAAATCCTTTTACGCAGCACAGCGGAGTAAAAGATTGAAACGGATAGCGGGGAAAAGCTCCTAAAAAATCTCTTTCGCAATACTGCGGATATTTTCCGATTTCCCCATTGAGTAATAATGCAAAACCGGAATTCCCGCGGCAACAAGTTCCTTGCTTTGCGCGATGCACCATTCGATGCCAATCTGTTTTACGGCCTCGGCATCTTTGGCGCGGACGACGGCCATGACCAGATCATCGGGCAGATCGACGCTGAACCGGTGCGGAATCTGGTTCAATTGTTTTTTGGTCGAAATCGGCTTCAGTCCGGGAATGATTGGCACGGTAATTCCGGCCGCACGGCATTTGGCGACATATTCGAAAAACTTTTTGTTGTCGAAAAACATCTGCGTGATCACGTAATCGGCGCCGTTTTTTATTTTCTGCTTCAGGTAATAAATGTCGCTTTCGACACTCGGCGCCTCAAGGTGCTTTTCGGGATAACCGGCCACGCCGATGCAGAAGCTCGTGCATGCGGAATTTTGCAAATCCTCGTCGAGATAAATGCCTTTGTTCAGATGCGAAATCTGCGACACCAATTCGGCCGCATATTCGTTGCCATCTTTTTCGGGTTTGAAATAGGTTTCGCTTTTTACCGCGTCGCCGCGCAGTGCCATGACGTTTTTGATACCGAGGAAATCCATGTCGATCAGGAAATTCTCGGTGTCTTCTTTTGAAAACCCGCCGCACAAAATATGCGGGATCGCATCAACTTCGTATTTGTTCTGGATCGCCGCGCAAATCCCGACTGTTCCGGGGCGTTTCTTGACGATTTTCTTCTGGAGCAAGCCGTTCGGCAATTCCTTGTATTCGTATTCTTCACGGTGATACGTCACATCGATGAACGGCGGGTTGAATTCCATCAATGGGTCGCAGCTGTCGAAAATGGACTGGATGTTCTGGCCTTTGAGCGGCGGTAATATTTCGAAGGAAAACAGTGTTTTTCCGGCGGCTTTTTGGATGTGTTCGGTTACTTTCATCTGGTCGTTGGTCTGTGGTCGCTAGTCTTTGATCGCGGCCTATTCATTCTGTTTTTGTGCAATGATTAATAAATCCGTTTAGCAGTCTTTTGCATTTTTGTACTAGTTCGAATGTTTTTTGAAATGTTTCGTATTCAATATAATTTCTGTCTAAAGCCAAATAACATTGCGTTTCAATTTCAAATAATGATCCTCGCGCGAAATATAAAAATCGAACAGTTTCTTTATCGCTTCGTCGTCCACATCCTTCCGCAATATTTGAAGGAACGGATACGGCAGCCCGGCGCATTTGATTTGACAATCCAAAGATTTCACTTTTTGGAAATGCTGATGTCAATTCGTAAATAGTCCCGGTCAATTTTCTCGACGATTGCCATACTTCAAGTTTAGAATACTCCATGTCTTTTTTCAGACAATATCATTTGAAACTCTAAATCATCCTTACGGCTTTCCCGCATACTCTTACCAACGACTAAAGACTAAAGACTAAAGACCAACGACCAAAGACCAGCGACTAATCTGCAATATTCGGACTCAACCACCGGCTCGCTTCCTCCGCCGAAATTCCCCGCCGCTTCGCATAATCCTCAACTTGGTCGTCCTTGATTTTCCCAAGCCCGAAATACTTACTGTCCGGATTCCCGAAATAATATCCCGAAACCGATGAAGCCGGCCACATCGCCATGTTTTCGGTCAATTTCACGCCTGTATTTTTCTCGACATCGAGCAACTTCCAGATCGTGGGTTTTTCCAAATGGTCGGGACACGCCGGATAACCCGGAGCCGGCCGGATACCTTTATATTCTTCGTCGATCAAATCCTGCTTCGACAAATTTTCATCGGAATCATAACCCCAGATTTCCCTACGGACTTTTTCGTGCAGATATTCGGCAAACGCTTCGGCAAGCCGGTCCGCCAACGCCTTGACCATAATCGAATTGTAATCGTCGAGGTTTTTAGCGAACTCATCGGCCCATTCATCGACGCCGAAACCAGTCGTCACGCAAAACGCTCCGATATAATCGGTTTTACCGGAATTCTTTGGCGCAATGAAATCGGCCAGCGCGATGTTCGGCGCGCCTTGTGTTTTTTGCGATTGCTGGCGAAGCGTCAGAAAGGTGATTAGTTGTTGGTCGCTAGTCGTTGGATAGACCTCAATATCGTCGTCATTTATCGAGTTTGCGGGAAAAATACCGTAAACGCCTTTAGCCGTCAGCTTTTTCTCGTCAACGATTACGTTCAGCATGTCGAGCGCATCGTTGAAAACGGCTGCAGCTTGCTCGCCGACAACCGCGTCGGCCAAAATTTCCGGATATTTCCCGAACAATTCCCACGTGCGGAAAAACGGCGTCCAGTCGATATAGATAATAAGGTCTTTTATTTCGACTTCGATGGTTTTTGTGCCGATAAAATTCGGCTTCACCGGCGTAAAATTTTCCCAATCCAATTGTAGCTTATTCGCCCTTGCCTGTGCGATTGTCAGATAGCTCTTTTCCCGCGCACGGCCCAAATAACCTTCGCGAAGCTCGTCGTATTCGGTGCGAAGCGTTTTGGCGTAATCGGTTTTTGACGCGGCATTCAACAGGTTTCCCGCAACGGTTACGGCCCGCGACGCATCGTTGACATGCACGACAGTTTCGCGATAGGCCGGAGCGATCTTTACGGCCGTATGCGCGCGCGAGGTCGTCGCACCGCCGATCATCACTGGTACTTTGATGCTGAGCTTGTCAAGCTCTTTCGCCAGATAGACCATTTCGTCGAGCGATGGCGTAATCAAACCGGAAAGCCCGATGATGTCGACATTTTCCTTAATTGCCGTTTCGATGATTTTCTCCGGCGGAACCATGACGCCCAAATCGATGATTTCGTAATTGTTGCAGCCCAAAACGACCGACACGATGTTTTTCCCGATGTCGTGCACATCGCCTTTGACCGTTGCCATCAAAACTTTTCCGGCGCTTTGCGAACGGCCGTCTTTTTCGGCTTCGATAAACGGAAGCAAATATGCGACGGCTTTCTTCATGACGCGCGCCGATTTGACGACCTGCGGCAGGAACATTTTCCCGCTTCCGAAGAGATCGCCCACGACGTTCATTCCGTTCATCAGATGTTGTTCGATGACTTCGATCGGCTTGGAAACGGTTTGCCGCGCTTCTTCGACATCGGTTTCGATGAATTCGTCGATGCCTTTGACGAGCGCATGCGTCAACCGATCTTGCAGGGAATTCGAGCGCCATTCTTGTATCTCTTTTTCGTTTGTCTTTTTATCGCCCTTAAAGTTTTCGGCGAATTCGAGCAATCGTTCGGTCGCATCGTCGCGTCGGTTCAGCAAAACATCTTCAACGTGTTCCAGCAGGTCTTTCGGTATTTCGTCGTAAACCTCGAGCATTTCCGGATTGACGATTCCCATAGTCATGCAGTGCTGTATCGCATGGTACAAAAATGCCGAGTGCATCGCCTCGCGGACTTTGTCGTTGCCGCGGAACGAAAACGACACGTTGGAAACGCCGCCGGAAACGTTGGCATAAGGCAGGTTTTCGCGGATCCATTTCGTCGCGCGGAAAAAATCGAGCGCGTTTAATTTATGCTCGTCCATGCCGGTCGCGACCGGAAAAATGTTCGGGTCGAAGATGATGTCTTCAGCCGGAAATTTCACTTCGTTGACCAAAATATCATATGATCTTTTACAAATTTCGATGCGTCTTTCATAGGTATCGGCCTGGCCGTTTTCGTCGAACGCCATAACGATGACCGCGGCGCCGTAGCGCTTGACCAATTTCGCGTGATGGACGAACGCTTCCTTGCCTTCCTTGAGCGAAATCGAGTTGACGACGCTTTTGCCCTGCGTGATTTTGAGCCCGGCCTCGATGATTTCCCATTTCGAGGAATCGATCATGACCGGAACGCGTGAAATATCGGGCTCGGATGCGATCAGATTTAAGAATGTCGTCATGGCGTGAACGCCGTCGAGCATGCCTTCGTCCATGTTGACGTCGATTATTTGGGCGCCGCCTTCGACCTGTCCTCGGGCGATATCGAGCGCTTCTTCGTAACGTTCTTCCTTGATTAGCCGGAGAAATTTTCGAGAACCGGTAACGTTGGTACGTTCGCCGACGTTGACGAAATTCGTATCGGGCGTGACGATGAGCGGTTCGAGACCGGAAAGGCGAAGGTACTTGGTCGTTGGTCGTTGGTCGCTGATCGTTGGTGACTGTTGACTTGATGTATCTTGATTCATTGAAATTCTTTCTATTTGGCGTTCATCATTTTTTTGATCGATGTTCAGGTTAGTGAAAACAATCTCCCGACTAAAGACTAGCGACCATCGACCTCCTCGGTTCAAATTCCGCTGCGACTTCCGCGATCAACTTAATATGCTCCGGCGTTGTGCCGCAGCATCCGCCGATGATGTTCACGAGATTGTCTTTTAAATATTCGCGGATCAAACCCTGCATTTCCTCCGGTGTCTGGTCGTACTGTCCGAACGCGTTGGGCAATCCGGCGTTGGGGTGCGCCGAAATGTTCAACGTGGTATTTCTAGAAAGTCTTTTCAGGTACGGCTTGAGCTGATCGGCGCCGAGCGCGCAGTTGAAACCGACGCTGAGCAGCGGAAAATGCTCGATTGAAATCAAAAACGCTTCGACGGTTTGTCCCGACAACGTTCGTCCCGAAGCATCGGTGATCGTTCCCGAAACCATGACGGGAATGTCGAGATTTCGTTCGTCCTTTACTTCATCGATGGCAAACAATGCGGCTTTTGCGTTGAGCGTATCGAAAATCGTTTCGACCAGCAAAATATCGACGCCGCCTTCGATCAACGCTTCGACCTGTTGCTTGTAGGCGATGCGGAGTTCATCAAAGGTAATGGCGCGGAAACCCGGATCGTTCACATCGGGCGAAAGGCTTGCCGTGCGGTTGGTCGGGCCGATCGAGCCGGCGACGAAACGCGGTTTGTTTGGATTTTTTGCGGTGAATTCATCGGCAACTTCACGCGCAATTTTTGCCGATTCGTAATTTAATTCGTAAACCAAATCTTCCAGATGGTAATCGGCCATTCCTATTGTTGTTGAGGAAAACGTGTTGGTTTCGACGATGTCGGCGCCGGCCGCGAAATATTGGGCATGAACGTCTCGGATTGCCTGCGGCTGGGTCAAAGACAGCAAATCGTTGTTGCCTTTGAGCGGATGCGGAAAATCCTTAAAGCGATGGCCGCGAAAGTCTTCTTCGGAAAAATTGCAGCGCTGGAGCATCGTGCCCATCGCGCCGTCGAGGACGAGGATTCGGTTTTGTATTTCGTTTTGTATAAACATAGTTTTTTAGCTGCTAGAGCCTAGTTGTTAGATTGTTTTGTGTTCATTTCGTGTATTGCTTCAATTTGAATCTTATGTATCGGTTAGAAAAATCATCTAGCCGCCAGCCACTAACGATTAGCAACTAAAACATGAATTTTAGCCCCGATAGAGCCGGTAATCCTTTTGCGGCGTCAGTAAGCAAAAGATTTAGGCGAAAGCGGGACAAGACACGAATCGGAAAACCGACCTGTGCTTCAAAAAAATAAGATTGTTACATGAAAAGTAGAGGGAAAATCTCCGGGTTATCTGTCCGCAGCGCGGTAGAATTTAGCACCTTCTTTAAAGATAAAGGGTTGCTAAGGCGTCAACGGGTCTAATCCCTCAGCCTTTCGTGATAACAAAAACAATATATGAATGAACAGGGCAAAGATAAGGCAATCGAATTTGAATTTGCAAGGCGTTTGCAAAAAAAATATACGACAACGTTATCGTGAGAAATGAATCTTGTTTTTTTATTTTGATAATCGGATTCGTTTTCTAACTTTGCAACCGGAAATCCGGGAGGAAAAATTTGACTGATTGCAACCTCCGACACCCGATGTCGAAAAAATGCTAAAGCAGAAACACTTCACTTTAGCATTTCCCGCAGTCTTACCGGATAATTTTAAACAATAATTATTTATTATTATGGCTTATTTATTTACGTCGGAATCTGTGAGCGAAGGACATCCTGACAAGGTTGCGGACCAGATTTCGGATGCGTTGATCGACAATTTTCTGGCATTTGACCCGGAATCGAAAGTAGCTTGCGAAACGCTCGTAACGACCGGACAGGTAATTTTGGCCGGCGAAGTGAAATCCAAAACTTATCTCGATGTTCAGCACATTGCGCGCGAAGTCATCGAGCGCATCGGCTACACGAAAAGCGAATACATGTTCGAGGCGAAATCGTGCGGGGTTTTATCGGCGATCCACGAGCAATCGGCCGACATCAACCAGGGTGTTGACCGCGCCAGCAAAGAAGACCAGGGCGCCGGCGACCAGGGCATGATGTTCGGGTATGCGACCAACGAAACGGAGAATTTTATGCCGCTGGCGTTGGATTTATCGCATGCGTTGTTGATTGAGCTCGCGAACTTCCGCAGGGAAAACAATGAAATCAAATACCTTCGCCCGGATGCAAAATCGCAGGTGACGCTCGAATACGACGACAACAACAAGCCGGTGCGCATCGATGCGATCGTAATCTCGACCCAGCACGACGATTTTGACGAAGAAGGAAAAATGCTCGCGAAAATCAAGAGCGATATCGTAAACCTTTTGATTCCGCGCATCATCAAAAAATATCCGCAGTACGCGCATTTGTTCAACGACCAGATTGATTACCACATCAACCCGACCGGGAAGTTCGTCATCGGCGGGCCGCACGGCGATACGGGATTGACCGGACGCAAAATCATCGTGGACACTTACGGCGGAAAAGGCGCGCACGGCGGTGGCGCTTTCTCAGGGAAAGACCCAAGCAAGGTTGACCGTTCGGCTGCGTACGCAACGCGGCACATCGCGAAAAATCTCGTTGCAGCCGGAGTTGCCGACGAAATCCTGGTACAGGTTTCCTATGCGATCGGCGTGGCCAAACCGATGGGGATTTTCGTCGAAACCTACGGCACATCGAAAGTAAACCTGACCAACGGCGAAATCGCTAAAAAAGTCGAGGAAATCTTTGACATGCGTCCGTACTTCATCGAACAACGTTTGAAACTCCGCAACCCGATCTACAGCGAAACCGCGGCTTACGGCCACATGGGACGCAAACCGGAAACCGTCACCAAGACGTTTTATTCGCCAAGCGGCGATCATAAAACCGTTACGGTCGATTTGTTTACTTGGGAAAAGCTGGACTTTGTTGATAAAGTGAAAGCGGCGTTTGGTTTGTAAAACGTACCGTTTCAATATAATGCCCGTTCGCAAGAACGGGCTTTTTTGTTTCTTCTTTTGTCTCTTCTACTTTGCCTCGCCGCAAAGTAGCAAAAGGCGGAAGCGGCCATAAAATTTGACTAAAAACCGTCGCTATTCGCTAAAAGAAAAGAAACTCGCCTAGCGGCTCAAACAGCTTTTCTTTTTTAACGCTCATTACTCCGGTTTTCTTTACGCCAATTTTATGAACGCCGCACTATTTGGAAGAGCTTATTAATTTTCGACTCGCTATGCAGCGCCGAAAATCTTCACCGGAAATTGTGTTTTACGCTTGGAATTAATAGAAGATTCCGCATCCGGCATCACGCAGCAGCTTTGCCGGCCTCTTTTCATTTTTGTAGATTTTCCGGACGAAGCTGCAGCAGTTCGAAACAAGTAGTTAGACAAAATAGCTACGCGCCGAAGTCGAGCCTGCAAGGCGAGCGGCTTCGCGTAGCGTGAAAGCAGCAAGGTCGAGAAAATCACAAAAATGAAAATAAGCCCCAGCTATTTTTGGTTCTTTTGTTAGCAGACAAAAGAACAGGACATTGTTTTGTCGCCAGACAAAAACTAAAGATTGTATTTAATCGAAAAGATCAAATACCGCGGCTGCACCAAATATCTCGAAGAACTCGTCCGGAACTGGCTGAAATTATCGTCGTTGAGCGACGTCGTGTTCAGAAGGTTCGTGCCGCTGAGCTTGTATTCCCACTTGCTGTTTTTCTTTTGGTAAATGAGGCTCGCATTCAGAAAATCGTACTCGTTATCGACGGGAAAATCGTCGTCGTTACTCGTATAGTGATAGAATTCGTAATCGGCGGTGAACGAAAACGCGTCCCAGAAATAATAGTCGAGGCTTACCGACGGCGTTTGCGTATAGAAATTCGTGTCGTCGTAATTGTTGACCGAAATGCTGTAACCCAGCTCGATGTTCGGCGCATTCTTGAAATTCGTCGAAGCCTTCACGTTGTAGCTCTGCGTAAAGGATTCGGTTGTTCGGATTTCCCCCGAAGCGCTTTGCTGGCCCGCGGTCAGGATGTTGTTGAATTTCGACCAGTTCAGGTTGAAACCAACGCTGGCCTTGTAATATTTGAGGAACGAACGGCCGTAATTTCCGCTTCCGGACAGTGTTTCGTCGGGAAAATTGGAATCAATGTTGACCGCCGACGAAACCTGGTTGTTGCCTTCAAAAAACGCGCGCGACTTGACCGAATTGGTTTTCCGCGTGTAATTGATGTTGGCGAAAATGTTCGTGAAATTGAACATGTTGTAATTGAAATACCGCAGCGAATGCACCTGCAAAAGCGCACTTTCCAGATCGCGGTTGCCGCGGAATAGCGAGTTATAATCCGAAAAAGTATAGCCTTCGGCAAAGCGGTTGATGTCGGTAAAATCGGTCGTATAGGCGAAATTATAAGTCAGCGTCGACGATTTCTTGATTTGGTACAGCGCGTAAACGTCGGGCAAAATCCGGAAAAAATCGTCGTGCGTCGCCGCGCCCAGCTGATCGTTGACCGTATTGTACTGGTGCAGGCTGAAACCCGGATTGATCGTGAATTTCCCCTTGATGAACTTGTAATGCAGCCCGAGAAACGCGTCGTTGAAACGATAAGTCACGTCGTTGAACGTATTCGGATTCAGGTCGTGCTCGGTGCCGCTGTCGAGTATCTGGAAAATATAGGAATCGAAATCCTGGTACGAATAGGTATCGCCAAAAGTCACGTTGATGTTGCTTTTCGGCGTCACCATATAGTAATAATCGAGCTTCGCATCGAGTTTGTTGGTCTTGACGAAACGCTGTTGGTTGATGTCGTAGCGCGACTGCGGCGTAATCCCGAGATTGTACTGCGCTTCTTCGGGAACGAGCGAATCCGGGAACGGGTTCACGCCCAGGTTCGGGTTGTAGAACGGATCTTCGTTGTCGTACAGATGCTGGACTTCGGCCGCAAAAATATTTTTGTCATTGAGCGTGTAATACAGATCGATGTTCTGGTTGAACGACAGCGGGCTCTGGTCTTTTTCCGAAAAGATGAACTGGCTCGTGTTGCCCGAATCCGAAAACACGTCGGAAGTCAGGTTGCCGTCTTCATCCTGCGAGGAAAGCTTCAAAAGCGCATCGTAATCGAACTGGAGTTTCGTATCCGGCTTATAGGTCGAGCTGAGCTTGAACAGCCCGAGGTTGCTTTTCTGGTGCGTTTTCGAGTCGCGGAGCTCGGTTGATTCGACCGGGTTGAAATCGGAAGCCAGCGTCGTGGTCCGGGTTTTCGTTTCGAGATTGGTAACCGTCGACGAGGTAATCGCAAACCCGCTCAGGCTCCAGGATTTGGTGACGTTGTACGAAAAATTCGCCGCCCCGAACTGCGTCTCGATTTCCTTCGCGCGATTGTTGCGCAGCAGCGAAATACCCAGATCGCTCGACGAAATGTTGAAATTCGTCCCGCCGCGCTGCATCATTTTGCGGAAACCGCCGGTAAACTTGAAATAATCCTGGATCGTAAACGGAAGTTCGCCGATGTTGTTGAAATCGGCAATGAGGTTGATGCTGTACTCCGGGCTGTAATAGAACACCTTCGGATTGATATTGTAGCGCGACTCGTCGTCGGCCACGCCAATTCCGGCATCCATGTCACCGAACCAGAAATTCTTCTTGCCTTTCTTGAGCTTGATGTTCATCGCGATGTCCTCGTTGTTGTTGTCGATGCCCTTCATCTGCGAGATTTCGTTGTAATTGCGCAGTACCTGGACTTTGTCGACCGCATCGGCCGGGATGTTCTTGACGCCGAGCTTCGTATCGCCGTCGAAGAAATCCTTGCCTTCGACCATGAGTTTCGAGACTTTCTTGCCTTCGACCTCGACTTCGCCGTCGGCATTGACCTCGACGCCCGGCAGTTTTTTGAGCACGTCGCCGAGCTTGCGTTCGGTTCCCGATTTGAACGAATCAGCGTTGTAAATGATCGTGTCGCCCTTGATCGAAACCGGCATCTCATGTACGATCTCGACGCCCTGGAGTTCGATTCCGCCCGCTTCGAGCGTGATGTTCTGCGTAATGTTTTCGGATTTGGTCTCGACCGAAATCTCTTTGGTCTGCATCCCGAGATAGCTCACCTTGATCGAATAATTCGCGTTCGGCTTGAGCGTCAGCACGAATTTCCCCTTGTCGTTGGTAATGACGTACGAATCCATGGCCTTGGTCGCCGTGTTGACGGCCATGACGTTGGCCATTTCGAGCGGCGCTCCGTTTTTGTCCTGGATCACGCCTTCGAGCCTGACGCTTTGCGCCAACGAAACAGCCGAAACCAGCAACAGCAGTAGTGTGTAGATTTTTCCCATTGCGCTTTAAGTGTGCTAAAAGTAGCGTTTAATACGTTAAGTAAATCTTAATTAACCGCCAATTCTGATGCGCATTTGGCCGTCTTGGCCGCGGCCTTCCGGCGTTTCCATCCGCTGCTTTATTTTTTTCTCGTTGATCGCGTCGAATTCCTTCTGGGTGACTTTTTCACCGGTTTTGGGAACGGAAATCGCCGGTTTTTCTTTCGGGTTCAGGACGATTTTCGAGCACAGGAGCGCCATCCGTCCGTCGTTGACTTCCAAGATCAATCCCGGCAAACCCCAGAATTCGGCCGGACCGTGCCCAACCGGGATTTCGGTCGTGAACCAGGCCGTTACGGTATAATCCTGCGGCTCGTCGAGCATGATGATGCGTTTGTTTTTCTGGCTTTCGGGCATTTCGGATCTGCGTTTTTCATATTCGGCGCGCTGCTCGTCGCTGACTTTTATGACCGCCGTCGCCTTGATGCAGTCGTAATCGCCGATTTTTTTGGTCTCGGAACCGATTTGCCATTCCCATTTCGGCAGCTCGTCGGTCACCAGAAATTCCTTGCCGAAAATTTCCTGTTCCGAAATCGTCTTCTTGTCGCGGATGTTCGTGTAGCGCTTGCCGTCGCTGGTGTTGACCATTTTAATGTTGATTCCGGTTGTTTGCGGTTGCGGCGTTTCCAACTTCTGTTGCTGCTCGTAACTCGATTCGGTTTGGTTGAAGGTCAGCGTAAAGGTTTTCTCCATTTGCTTCTTCATCATTTCTTCGATCTGCTTGGTCATTTCGGGGCTCATGCCTTCGCCGGTAATCGGCGGCATTTTGGTTTTCGATTCGTAAACGGCCTGACCGTAAAACTGTTGCGCACGTGTCGATTGCCCGATAATCGTCAGTCCTATCAGGGCGAGTTTGAAAAATACTTTTGTCATGATGATGATTTTAGTTGATTCAGCAAAGTAAAGCCGCAACCGATTGTATTTCAGTTAACTAATGTTAACGATTGTTAACGGCGGCCAACCGTATGTTTTTGTTTCTATTTTTGAGGCATGAAACCCGGAACCAACCGTTTGATCCTCATCTTCATTTCGATTACGATCGTAGCGACGATTGGGCTGCAGCTGCGTTGGAACGTGCGGAATTACCATGAGAACCGGCAACGGCTGCTCAACGAGATCCAGATTGCCTTCGATGCAGGCGTCGAGAATTATTTTGCCGATAAAACCAAAAAGGACATCCTGATTTTTGCCGATTCGGTGCATTCGAAATTTCCCAACCGGATTTTCAAAACTATTGATACCTGCAAAACCGAATTGCGCGTGACAAAGCTCAAAGTTGATCGGCTTTTCGACTCCAGTAAAAAGGTCGTCAAAATTTTTAGCGCATCAGGTTTATCGCAGGCCGACCTGAACGTCCGCGCCAAAATTCCGGACGGCAAGACGCGCGAAGTCATGACCTTCACCAACCGGATTGTCGCGGCGATGCTGGGCGATTCGATCAATATGAGTAAGCTTGACAGAGACATATCGAAAGAATTGACGCGGAAAGGCATTACAATCGGCTATCATCTGGAACGCTTTGAGGATGATATGTCGCGGCATCCTGCCAATCCTGGTTTACTGAATATCCTGGCCAGATCGACGTATCTGCCGCCTTACCAGAATATCCGGTTCAGTTATTCAGACCCGACTTCGCTGGCGCTCAAACGAAGTTCGACTGAAATCATCCTTTCGCTGCTGCTGTCGCTTTCAGTGATTTTCTGCCTGCTTTATTTACTTCACATCATCAACCGCCAAAAGAAAATCGACGAGATCCGCAACGACCTGATCAGCAACATCACCCACGAATTCAAGACGCCGATCACAACGATTTCCTCGGCCATCGAAGGCATCCGCGATTTCAACGACGCCGACGACAAGGAAAAAACGAACCGCTACCTCGACATTTCCCAGCGGCAATTGGGCAAACTCGGCATCATGGTTGAAAAACTGCTCGAAACGGCTACGCTCGATACCGATGCGCTCGTATTGAACCCTAAAGAAAACGATCTGGTCGCGTTATTGAAAAGCATCGTCGAGAAATACCGGCTGGTGTCGGGAAAGGAAATTTTGTTTATCTGCGAAAGCGATGCGATGCCTATAAAAATAGATGCATTTCATATTGAGAATGCGATTTCGAACCTCGTCGACAATGCGGTGAAATACGGCGGGAATGAAATCGAAATTCGCCTGGCGCAACGGCAAAACGGAATCGAGATCCGGATTGAAGACAACGGAAACGGCATCGCAAAACCGGAACGCGAACGGATTTTCGAGAAATTTTACCGCATCCCGAAAGGCAACGTCCACGATGTGAAAGGCTTCGGAATCGGGCTGTACTATTCGCGGAAAATCATCGAAAAACACGGCGGAACACTGGAACTCGTTTCCGATCCCGAAAAAACCGTCTTTAAAATCGCGCTGCCTTATGCCTAAAATCCCGATTATTTTGGCCGAAGACGAGCCGGCATTGGCGCTCATTATCAAGGAAAGTCTCGAGACGCGGGATTTTTCGGTCACGATCTGCAAAAACGGCGACGACGCGATCGTGGAATTTTACCGCAATCGTCCCGAACTGCTCGTGCTCGACGTGATGATGCCCAAAAAAGACGGGCTGACATTGGCACGCGAAATCCGGAAAACCGACAAGAAAATCCCGATTATTTTCCTGACGGCCAAATCGCAGACGCAGGATGTGATCGACGGATTCCAGGCCGGCGGGCAGGATTATCTCAAAAAACCGTTCAGCATGCAGGAACTGATCGTGAGAATCGATTCGCTGCTCGGACGGATTCCGACAGAAAAAGCCGGAGAAGATATCGTTCTGGGGAAATACGTTTTCAATCCGCTGCGGCAAACTTTGCGCTGCGGCGAAAATGTGTTGAGCCTGACACACCGCGAAGCCGCGCTGCTCAAACTGCTGATCGAAAATAAGAATGAAGTGCTGGACCGTTCGGCCGTGCTCCGGAAAATTTGGGGCGACGACGATTTCTTCAACGGACGGAGCATGGACGTTTTCATCACGAAACTCCGGAAAAAGCTCTGCGACGATCCGGCAATTCAAATACTGAACGTGCGCGGGCTCGGCTACAAGCTCATCACCGATTAACCGCCGAAACGCATTCCGCGGCCACCGCCACGACCGCCATTTTGCCGGAATTGTTCGCGCATTTCCTCCATTTTTTTAACGACAATATCGTCGTATTCTTTTTGGGTGACTTCCTTGCCGCCGGTCGGCGCCTTGATTTCGGCTTTGTCTTTCGGGTTGAGTACGATTTTGGAGCACAGGATCGTTGTTTTCCCGTCGCTGACTTCCAAAATCAATCCCGGCAGACCCCAATAACTTTCCGGGCCCTGGTTTACGGGAATGTCGGGCGTATACCACGCCGTTACCTCGATTTCTTTCGGCATTTCGACATCGTCCATGAAATTGGTTTTTTTTTCTTTTTCCTCGGGCTTGGCTTCTTCCTTTTTGGCTTCGTCTTTCTTTTTGAGGCGATAATTCCTGAAATCGGCTTTGTTCGTCGGAACGGTGGCCGTGGCCTTGAAACAATTGTAGCCGCCGATTTGCTTGGTTTCGGTTCCCATTTTCCAATTCAGGTTGCGCAGCGAATCCTTCACGAGGAATTCCTTGCCCATGAATTCCTTGTCGACGGTATAATTTTTCTGCCTGACGTTTTTGTAATACGTTCCGCCGCCGCCCATCATTGAGCCCATCATCCGCATCCCGCCGCCGCCTTGCCCGGGCTCGTCGAGTTTTTCTTCCTCCTTGTAGATCGATGCCGATTTGTCGAAATTGAGGATGAACGTTTTCTCGAAGACTTTTTTCATCCGTTCCTCGATCATCTTCTGCATTTCGGGCGTGATGTCTTTGTTGCCTTCCATCCGGGATTTGAAATCGGCCGTGCTGGTTTTGGATTCGTAAACGGCCATGCCCTGAAAGTCCTGGGCCTGCAAATTCAGGAAAGAGAGCAGGAAAAACGCGAAGGAAAAGAAAATCTTGTTCATGACGAAAGTTTTAAATTCATCGCAAATATGACTGATTTGAATCGTTTTAGCTACCAACGAACTGTTAAAAATGTGTATCTTAGCGTTCGATGAGAAAAATTGCCTTATTGCTTTTATTGTTCCCACTGTCGGTTTTTTCGCAGCAGATTTCGGCCGTCCGGGTGTCGGATTTTGACAGGAAAGCCGATACGTATGTAGGTTCGGACAGTTTCGGTTTTCATTATTTCATCAAAGACAACGTTTTTATCAAGACCGACGGAAAGTCCAGCCTCGAATACCGGAAGCTGGCAGCGGGGAAAATCGCACGCGCCGACATCGAAAATCCGCTTTTGATCCTGCTTTTCTACGAAAATTTCAATACGGCCGTACTGCTCGACAACCAGCTCAACGAGGTAAAGGAAATCGATTTTTCGAAACTCAGCGTTCCCGTTACGGCACATGCGGCGGGAATCGCATCGCAAAACCGCTTGTGGATTTACGACAGCCTGACCCAGCAACTCGGATTTTACGATTACATCAAGAATACCTGGCAGCCGATTACCACGCCACAGAAGGAAAACCTGAAATACTACCAAAGCGATTTCAACGAGTTTTATTGGATCGACGCGAAATCGGGTTGGTATGCATGCGATATTTACGGGAAGATTTCCGCTTTGGGGAAAATAGCCGGTTTTGACCGCATCCGGCTTGTGGACGACCATTCGTATTTTGCATTCGAAGCCGGCAGGTTGTACTATCACGATGCGGCTAAAAACAGCATTTCGGAAGTCGCCGGTATTGATAACTCACTGAAAAATTTTTATTACAAAGACCAAATTTTATCTATTTTTACAGGCTCGGGAATTACGAATTATAAAATCATCTTACCATAATGCATATAGCGGTAGCAGGCAACATCGGCGCAGGGAAAACCACGCTCACCAGACTTTTGGCGAAACATTTCAAATGGGAACCGCATTTTGAGGACGTTGTCGACAATCCGTACCTCGACGATTTTTACCACCAGATGGAACGCTGGTCGTTCAACCTGCAGATTTATTTCCTCAACAGCCGTTTCCGCCAGATTTTACAGATTCGCGAAAGCGGGAAAAACATCATCCAGGACCGGACGATTTATGAGGATGCCCACATTTTTGCGCCCAACCTGCATGCGATGGGACTGATGACCAACCGCGATTTCCAGAACTATTCCTCGCTTTTCGAATTGATGGAAACGCTTGTCGCGGCGCCGGATCTGCTGATTTATCTGAGAAGCTCGATCCCGAATCTGGTAAGCCAGATCCACAAACGCGGGCGCGATTACGAGAATTCGATTTCGATCGATTACCTGAGCCGGCTGAACGAGCGTTACGAAGCCTGGATTCACACCTATACCAAAGGAAAACTGCTGATCATCGACGTGGACAACATCGACTTCGTGAACAATCCCGAGGATATGGGAATCATTTTCAATAAGATCAATGCCGAACTGAACGGGTTGTTTTAATTTTCAAATTATTTTATATATTTGTTTATCAGTAAGTTAAACCGATTTGCTGTTGCCGCAATTCTGCCATTCAATTTAAATTTGAAATCATGGACAGAACAAAAACAAGGCTGTGCGTCGTTCTGGCGCTTGTCCTGATGCTGCAAAGCTGCGCCGTTTACAAAACCAATCCGGTGTCGATCGAACAAGCCGAAAAAGCCCACAAAAGAGTATTGATGGTCCGCAGCAACGGCCAAAAAATCAAGCTTAAAAAAGTCATCACCGAAGAAGGAAAATACTACGGCATCACTACGGTTCACGGACAACGCACCAAAATTTTGCTGGATGAGAAAGACATTAAGACATTGCGCCCGATCGACCGGTCGGCAACAACGATTGGAAACGTCAGCATTGTAGTCCTCGGTGTCGCGCTCATCGCCCTTGCAGTTTATCTTTCGAGCCCGATTATGGACCTAGGCAGCATAGATTTTGGCGGCCCATAAAAAAGCCCCGCTATCGCGAGGCTCTTTCTAATTCAGGATATTATTCGACAACGATTTTCTTCACTTCCCTGTGATCGCCGTTTTGTACGGTAACCAGGTAAACGCCGGCTTCGGCGCCGTTGAGCTGTAGGTTTTCGTTAAAGATTCCGTTGTTAGGGTACGATTGTTCGAAAATTTTCCGTCCACGGAGATCGTGAACATTGATCTTGATATCGTCCTGCGTATTTGAGGTGAATTGCACGTTGAAACTTCCATTGTTCGGGTTCGGATACACGGCAAAATTCAACAGGTCGTTTTGATGGACTGCCAAGGGCTGCGCGCTGCAGATGTTCAGGCTCCAGCTGTTGAGCGATCCGCCGTCCTGGTCGTAAGCGTCGTCGATTTCCAGTATCCAGTCGCCGGTCGAATCCTCGCCGATCAGCGCCGCAAGCGGTGAAACCGGCTGTACGGTTCCGGAAATGCCCGGATTGTTGCCGCAAACCACGACCGCACCGGCATCGTCGAAAGTCGCCGAAATGTCATTGATCGCATCGCTCGAACAAGGATTGAGGAAAAGCTGTACCTCGGTTCCCGACGGGCTGGTCAGTTTGGCCGACAAGTCGTTGATCCAGGTGTGGGTTACATCCATAGTCAGCGTGATTCCGGAAATGATCTGTCCGGAAGGAATATTCAAGATTGAAGAAACCGTGTCCGGGCCGTTATCCGAAATTGTCACGGGAACGTCCGGCGAATCATAGGTATCGCAAGCAATCATTCCGGTCTGGAACGTACTGGCCGCGCTGAAAGTACCGGCACACGATCCGTTTTTAGGCAAAATCCTCCAGTAATAACTCGTGGCTTCCTGCAATCCCGAAAGCGCGTAGCTGTTCGTATTTACAGTCCCCGAGCTGATGATGTTCGTAAAAGCATCATCTGTGGCCACTTCTACGTCGTATTGCGTCGCATTGGCATCGGCATCCCAAGCCAGTGTAAGCGCCGTGTTTTGGGTTATCGCCAGGTTTGCAGGCGCTGTCAGTACCGTATTTGCAAATGAAGAACTGAAGAGTTGCAGATACAACGGGACCGTTTTGGAAATCGCGCCCGAAGTCGCCGTGATGGTCATAGTATAAAATCCGGCGGCGCTGCCATTGGTATTGTCGATAGTAACAGTCACATTTCCATCGGCGCTGATCGTAGCCGGTGAGAAAGAAACATTTGCACCTGCCGGCTGTCCGCTGGCGCTGAAAGTCGTCGTTCCACTAAATCCGTTCAACGCGGCATACGGAATCGTATAAGTTACCGCCGTGCCCTGGCATGCCGTTTTGTTCTGCTGGCCTTCGACTTCGGAGAAATCTACGCTGAAGGTCGAAGCCGGCGCGGCAATCGTAAAATTCGTATTGGACAAATCGTAAAAAATATGATGGTTTCCTTTGATCATGATCCGGTTGGTTGTTCCGGGCGAATTTGGAAGCGTCACCACTTCGGAGCCGTCATTCGGAACCTGGCTCGCAAGCAAAACGGGGAACGAAACACCGCCGTCGGTCGAAAGGAAAATATCCACATAAGCTGCGTTGACACCGTTGGCATCGGTTCCGGCAACATTCCAGGTCACGGTCTGGTTGCTTCCCGCTTCCCATGAAACCGCCGTATTGGGAGAAGTCACCAGAAACGGTCCGGCGGCTGCGGTCACGGTAACCTTCATCGCATCCGAATTGGCCTGCCCAATCCCGAGCACGTTATCACGTCCAGTCAGCACGAAATTCAAATCCCTGCCTACCGAGCTTACCGCTTCGGTCTTGATCGAACCGAACACGGAAGTCAACTGATTGGCGACAACTCTTGCCAGCGGCGGACAGAATCGGCTCGGCGATGTTGTAGGATCGTAAGAGCGCCAGTTCGGGCCGCCTGCTTTAGTTGCCGAAGCCTGGCTGTTCGCGCCGCTTTGTGTAGTCGCCGTATCATTTTCTTCCCAGCAATACGTAATCGCGTCGCCGTTCGGATCGGTCCCCGAACCGGTCAGGATGAAAGGAGTCGTTTTCGGGATGATGTAGTCGATTCCGGCATCCATTACAGGAGCAAGGTTGGCGATCGGCGTACGGACCGGGCAGGATTTCCCGACCATATTGTCCTGGACTTGCTTAATCGATGCATAAACGAAATAGTCGTCGGAATGCGCCTGGATGTCCTGAGCGGTAATCCCGGCATAACCCATGATGGTCGAGCCCGAACCCGGTTCGACGTTTACGCCCGAGCCTTCGACATCGAACGAAAATGTGTGGTTTCCGCCGAACTGGTGTCCCATTTCGTGTGCGACGTAATCGATGTCGAAATTATCGCCCATCGGAACGCCGTCGGCAGGCGAAGTGATGCCGCTTCCCTTTTGGCCGTTGACGCAAACGCAGCCGATACAGCCGGCATTTCCGCCGCCGCCGGTCGCACCGAACATGTGCCCGATATCGTAATTGGCATTGCCGATGACATTGTTCAATGTATTTTGAAGCTGATTATTCCAAAGGTTCATGTTGGTCGAATACGGATCGGTCGCCGCATTGGTATAAATTACCGCGGTCGTATTGGCGATGATGTTCATGTGGATCGCAAAATCCTTTTCAAAAACGCCGTTCACGCGGGTCATCGTCGCATTGAAAGCCGCAAGCGATCCGGCAACAGTGCCGCCGAAATAGGTCGTATATTCTGCATTGCACGACAAAGCCAGCCTGAAAGTCAGCAGTTCGCTTGTATTGGAATGCCTGCCGGTTGAAGCGGCCTGTCTTTGCAGATCGTTGGCAACTGCGACATCTTCGGTCGAGCAGATAAACGGCAACCGGCCTTTGTTCCGTGACGAATTGTAAACGGCATAAACACTACCATCCTGTGAATACGGCTCCATGAATTCGTTGCGCTTATCGGTCCGGAAGATCATTGTCTGGATTCCCGACGGATCGGCGCTCATGCGCAAAAGCGCCCTTTTGTCTTCGATCCCGCGGCCTACATACGACCGGATTTCGGGAAATTGCGCCTGGAGTTGGTCGTCAAAATTGGAAGCCTCGAACATTTCGAAATGCTCGAGCGCTCCTTCGGCATTCGGCATCGCGATGATTACGCCGTTGTTTCTTGCTCCGAAACGTTTGGGCGCATTTGTCAAAGTCTGGCGAAGCGCCTGCAGATCGAGCCGGAACATTTTGAATTCGGTCGGGAACGAAAGCCTCTGAGAATGTTTGGACGGCGTGAAGTTCTTTTCGGAAACGACAGACCAGGCCTTTTCCGTCTGGGATTGCGCGAGGCTAAAAATGCAAAGGAAAAGTGCGGTTAGAAGTAGGTTTTTTTTCATTTTACAGTTGTTGTTAGTAAGGTTGTAAATATAAAGATTTATTCGGCGTTGCCCGGGCCGTTTGCAAATAAAAAGCGCCGGTCAAAAACCGGCGCTTCCTTATATATTTCTATAGAATTTATTTCAATTCCGCAAGTTTGGCGTCGACTTCGGCCTGCGTTCCTTCAAACACCTGCGTATCGGTTTTGCCATCGGTTTTGGTTGTTACCACCGATTTTACCTTGCCGTCTGTATTGGTCGTTTCGATCCGGACTTCTTTAGTCGTTTCAGCTTTCGCCGCGGCGCAGCACGCTTTCATTTCGCCCGTGACGTATTTGCCGCTGGCATCGTAATGCGACAGGCACATTTCCTTTTGTTCAGCGCTGCAGCCGAGACTATCACACATTCTGGCGCACTCGTCTTTAGTCATCGTCGCCATTTTTGCAGGATCGCATTTGCCCATGCCCATAACCATTTCGGTTTTCACGCCGTTACTTTCGGATCCGACGGTATGTCCGCCCAGGATCGGAGCGATAACCAACCCGATAAGGCACGACAATTTGATCAGGATGTTCATTGACGGACCTGAAGTATCCTTGAACGGGTCGCCAACGGTATCACCGGTTACTGCGGCTTTGTGCGCATCGGAACCTTTGTAAGTCATCTCGTTGTTGATCATGACACCTGCCTCGAACGATTTCTTGGCGTTGTCCCAGGCACCGCCGGCGTTGTTCTGGAACACGGCCCAAAGTACGCCCGAAACGGTAACACCGGCCATGTAACCACCGAGCATTTCGGCAACGAGTTGGTTGTTCCCGGCATAAACGAGTTTGCCGATCAGTACAATCGCAATCGGGAAACCGATGGTCAAAACGCCCGGAAGCATCATTTCGCGAAGCGCCGCTTTTGTAGAGATTTCCACACATTTTCCGTATTCCGGCTTGCCGGTTCCTTCCATGATTCCCGCAATTTCCTTGAATTGGCGACGCACTTCATACACCATGTCCATAGCGGCTTTACCGACAGAGTTCATCGCCAAAGCGGAGAACACCACCGGAATCATTCCGCCGACGAACAGCATCGCCAAAACCGGAGCCTTGAAAATGTTGATTCCGTCGATTCCCGTAAACGTTACGTAAGCAGCGAACAATGCAAGTGAAGTTAATGCCGCGGACGCGATCGCAAAACCCTTTCCGGTTGCAGCGGTCGTGTTTCCGACCGAATCCAAAATGTCGGTTCTTGTACGCACTTCTTTAGGCAGTTCGCTCATTTCGGCGATACCTCCGGCGTTGTCCGAAATCGGCCCGAACGCGTCGATAGCCAATTGCATTGCAGTGGTTGCCATCATCGCCGAAGCCGCCAAAGCGACGCCGTAGAAACCGGCCAACGCGTAAGACGCCCAGATTGCTCCTGCAAACAGTAATACAGTTGGGAATGTAGAAATCATACCCGTAGCCAAACCGGCGATAACGTTGGTTCCGGCGCCTGTCGCAGATTTTTGTACAATCGCCAGAACCGGCTTCGTACCCAAACCTGTATAGTATTCAGTTACCGACGAAATCACGCCGCCAACGATAAGACCAACGATTGTCGCGGCAAAAACGCGGGTTGATGAAATGTCTTTCAAGCCTTCGCCGAAGAAATGCATTTTCATCACTTCAGGAAGTAAATATTTGGTCAAAAAGAAACATGCGACCGCGGTCAGGATGATCGAAACCCAGTTCCCGACGTTCAGCGCGCCCTGTACTTGCTTTTCCTTGGCGTCGTTACTGCTGATTTTCACGAGCATGGTTCCGATGATCGAGAACAAAATCCCGAAACCGGCAATCGCCATCGGAAGCAGGATCGGACCGATTCCGCCGAAAGCGTCGACGATTTTTCCGCCCATATCTTTAATGACGTAATTTCCGAGCACCATCGCAGCCAATACGGTCGCAACATACGAACCGAACAAATCGGCGCCCATACCGGCAACGTCGCCTACGTTATCGCCTACGTTATCGGCAATCGTCGCGGGGTTGCGCGGATCGTCTTCCGGAATTCCGGCCTCTACTTTTCCTACAAGGTCAGCACCGACGTCAGCCGCTTTGGTATAGATACCGCCGCCGACACGGGCAAACAATGCGATCGATTCGGCACCCAGAGAGAAACCGGCCAATGTTTCGAGCACTTTGGTCATGTCTTCGCCCGAAGTCCAGGCTCCGCCCATAAAGAAATTATAGAAAAAGATGAAGAATGCGGTCAACCCTAAAACGGCAAGACCTGCAACGCCCAATCCCATAACGGTTCCGCCGCCGAACGACACTTTCAATGCCTGTGGCAAGCTTGTACGCGCGGCTTGGGTAGTCCTTACGTTGGTTTTGGTCGCGATCTTCATTCCCATATTTCCGGCCAGAGCCGAGAAAAAAGCGCCGAAGACAAACGCAACCACAATCAAAATATGTGTTGTCGGGACCACAAACGAAATCGCTGCCAGGGCAATACTCGCGCCTACCACGAAAAGGGCCAGCAAACGATACTCAGCCTTGAGGAAAGCGAGCGCGCCTTCGTAAATGTAATCCGAGATTTCTTTCATTTTACCGTCGCCGGCGTCCTGTTTCAAAACCCAGGATCTTTTGACTGCCATAAAGATCAGCCCGATTGCCGCCATGATGATCGGCACATAAATCATAATTGATTCCATAAGAATTCTTTTTGTCTAAATTTTATCGGGTGCAAAATTAACAAATTTGTAACAACATCCAACAGCCTGACGAATATTGTTTCTTAAAACTTTACGCACTGGCGAAGGTCAGATCACACGACCGCGTTTCGAAAGATAATGATGCCAGAGAATATAGGAAGCATACGTGCGGAAAGGTTTCCAGCTTTGGGCAAGCGCTTCCATTTGTTCAACTGTTTCAACGCCGTACAGGTCGCGGATCGCATGGCGGATTGCGATGTCGCCCAGCGGAATGATGTCGGGCGATTGCAGACAGAACATCAGGTAAACCTCGATTGTCCAGTGGCCGACGCCTTTGATCGCGAGCAGTTCGCCGCGGATTTCGGCTTCAGCTTTTTTCGTGAATGACGCAAAATCCAATTTGCCCGAAACGACTTTGTCCGCAAGGTCTTTGAGATACAGGATTTTTTGTCGCGAAATGCCGCAGCCGCGCAGGCTTTCGTCTGAAGCCGCGAGCATGTTTCCGGGTGTGATTTCCTT
>JBEHYS010000020.1:0-63581 GCA_048498055.1 Bacteroidota bacterium | reverse complement strand
GAGCGGGCTTTCCTATAACTCGCCGAACATTTTTACAGCCGGATCGGCGATCGCTCCGCTCAATCCGACAGTCACAGGAAACGTCGTAAGCTACTCCGTGTCGCCGGCCCTGCCTCTGGGATTGTCTCTGGATACTGTTACCGGCGTGGTTTCGGGAACGCCGACGGCCGTAACATCAACCGCGACCTACACCGTTACCGCAACGAATTCCGGCGGAAGCACTTCGTTTGGAATCGTGATAACGGTGAACGATGCAGCGCCGCTTTCCTTAAGCTATAATTCACCGAACGTATTTACAGTCGGATCGGCGATTTCTTCACTGAACCCGAGCGTGAGTGGGAACGTCGTAGGCTACTCGGTTTCGCCGGCATTGCCTTTGGGATTGTCTCTGGACACATCGACCGGAGTGATTTCGGGAACGCCGACAGCGGTTACATCAACCGCGACCTACACCGTTACCGCAACGAACTCCGGCGGAAGCACAACATTTGGAATCGTGATTACCGTGAATGCGGCAGCTCCGAGCGGGCTTTCATACAATTCGCCGAACGTATTCACTGTCGGGTCGGCGATTTCTTCACTGAACCCGACCGTGACCGGGAACGTCGTAAGCTACTCCGTGTCGTCGGCCCTGCCTCTGGGATTGTCTCTGGATACTGTTACCGGCGTAATTTCAGGAACACCAACTACGATAACTGCAACTGCAACTTATACCGTGACAGCGACCAATTCGGGAGGAAGCACTTCGTTCGGGGTTGTGATTACCGTGAACGATGCAGCGCCGAGTTCGCTTACATATAATTCACCGAACGTGTTCACCGTCGGGTCGGTCATTGGTTCGCTCAGCCCCACAGTTACGGGCAGCAACCTGAGTTTTTCGATTGTTCCGACATTGCCGCTCGGCCTTGCATTTGATCCCGGATCCGGTGTCATTTCCGGAACGCCGGGCGTGGTTTCGGCAACAACTACTTATACAGTGAGTGCCATGAATTCTGGAGGAAGCATTTCGTTTGACTTTATTATCACGGTCAATGACGCACCGCCTGTTGATTTGAGTTACAATTCGCCTAACGTGTTCACCGTCGGATCGGCGATTTCTTCGCTTAATCCAACCGTGACCGGAAACGTCGTGGGCTACTCGGTATCGCCGGCTTTGCCCGACGGATTGGTTTTGGATACTGTTACAGGCGTGATTTCAGGAACATCAACTACGATAACTGCAACTGCAACTTATACCGTGACCGCGACGAATTCCGGTGGAAACACGTCGTTTGAAATTGTAATTACGGTAAACGATGCAGCGCCGCTTTCCCTAGCCTATAATTCACCGAACGTGTTTACCGTCGGAGCGGCGATTTCTTCACTTAATCCAACTGTGACAGGAAATGTCGTGGGCTATTCGGTATCGCCGGCTTTGCCCGACGGATTGGTTTTGGATACTGTTACCGGCGTGATTTCAGGAATACCAACTACGATAACTGCAACTGCAACTTATACCGTGACCGCGACGAATTCGGGCGGAAGTACATCGTTCGGGGTTGTGATTACCGTGAACGATGCAGCGCCGAATTCGCTTTCATACAATTCACCAAACATATTTACGGTTGGGTCGGCGATCACTCCGCTCAATCCGACAGTCACAGGAAATGTCGTAGGCTACTCGGTTTCGCCGGCTTTACCCGACGGATTGGTTTTGGATACTGTTACCGGCGTGATTTCAGGAATACCGACTGTGGTAACTGCAACTGCAACTTACACGGTCACAGCGACAAATTCAGGTGGAAGCACGTCGTTTGAAATTGCAATTACGGTAAACGATGCAGCGCCGATTTCCTTAAGCTATAATTCACCGAACGTATTTACAGTCGGATTGGTCATCGGTGATCTTGTCCCGACAGTGAGTGGAAATATCACAAGTTACAGCATTTCGCCGGGACTGCCTTTGGGATTGGCGCTGGATCCGGTAACGGGCGTCATTTCGGGATTGCCTTTACTGCCGGCTGCGACCGCTACTTATACGGTCACGGCGAGCAATTCGGGCGGAAGCATAACATTTGACATTGTCATTACTGTCCAGTTGCCGCTTGGCGTTGGCGAACATCATGTGCTGGATTTAAGCGTTTATCCGAATCCTTTTACAAATGTGGTAAACATCATCGGAATCGAAAACGAGGTTTCCTATAAACTTTATTCGGTAGACGGCAAACTCATTGACGCCGGAAAAGTATTTTCGCAACGGATTATTTTCCGGGATTTGCCCGATGGCATGTATCTGCTCGAGCTGACGTCCGACGGGAAATCGATCGTCAAAAAGCTGATAAAGAAAAATTGATAAAGAAAAAGAGGCCGGAAAAGCCTCTTTTTTTACGATTTTATTTTTCGGAGCGCGGTTTTCCAATTGCTGATTTCAAGACCGAACGTTTTTTTGATTTTGCTTTTATCCAAAACGCTGTAGGCCGGACGCTTGGCCGGTGTCGGGAATTGGTCGGTTGTTATAGGGTTCAATTTGATAGCGACGCCGTTAGCCTCGAAAATTGCCTTCGCAAAATCGTACCAGCTTGCGACGCCTTCATTGCTGAAATGGTAAATTCCATAGGCCGTGCTGCCGCTGAGGATCATTTTGACGACCGCTTCGGCCAAATCGACTGCATAGGTTGGCGTGCCGATTTGATCGCTCACAACACCCAGCGTATCGCGTTCGCCTGCCAGTCGCAGCATGGTTTTCATAAAATTATGTGCGAATTCCGAATACAGCCACGACGTCCTGACAATGAAATATCGGTCCGAAACCGCTTCGATCGCCTCCTCGCCCAACCGCTTGGTCCGACCGTAAACGCCTTGCGGATTGGTCGGATCGTCTTCGGTGTAAGGCGTGGTTTTTTTCCCGTCGAATACGAAATCGGTGGAAATATGGATCAGTATAACATCGAGTTCTTTACAGACTTCCGCCAGGTTTTTAGCGCCATCGACATTGATTCGGTAGGCTTTTTCAGGCTCGTTTTCGGATTTGTCGACCGCGGTATAAGCGGCGGCGTTGATGCAGAAATCGGGACGGTATTTCGCAAAAGCTTCGGATAATTTTGTTTTGTCGGTTATGTCGGCTTCGTCCGAACCCAGAAAATAAAACCGGATTTGCGGATATTTACCGCTGACCGACTGTAGCGCCTGCCCAAGTTGCCCTTTGCCTCCAATGACCAAGACTACCATACTTTTCGAGCTTGGGAAAGTTTTGGCAAATGCTTGTCCTTTTCGGAAATAATCAAATCCGACAACGGAAATTGCCAGTCGATGTTGATATCCGAATCGTTATAAATAATGCCGCCTTCCGATTCCTTGTTGTAGAAATTGTCGCATTTATAGAAGAAAACCGCCGTTTGGCTCAAAACGAGGAAGCCGTGTGCAAATCCGCGCGGCACAAAGAATTGTTTTTGGTTTTCGCCCGAAAGCACCACCGAATCGTATTGGCCGAAAGTCTTCGATCCCGGACGGATATCGACCGCAACGTCGAGCACTTCACCTTTGAGGACACGGACAAGCTTGGCCTGCGAGTAGTTTCCGGTCTGATAATGCAATCCGCGCAAAACTCCCTGGCCCGAAAACGACTGGTTGTCCTGGACGAAATGGATTTCCTGTCCGGTTTTTTCGGAAAAGGTCCGCTCGTTGAAGCTTTCCATGAAGTAGCCGCGTTCATCCCGGAACACTTTGGGCTCGATGACAAAACAACCGGTCGCTGTAGGAAAAACATCCATTTAAATCAGGCTTAGCAAGTGTGTTCCGTAACCGCTTTTGAGCAGCGGCTGCGCCAATTCGCGCAACTGGTCCGCGTTGATGAATCCCATACGGTAAGCCGCTTCTTCGATGGCGCCGATTTTCAGTCCTTGCCGTTCCTCGATGACCTGTACGAACTGCGAAGCCTGCATCAGCGAATTGAACGTTCCGGTGTCGAGCCAGGCCGTACCGCGGTCGAGAATGCTGACCTTTAGTTTGCCGCGTTTGAGGTATTCCTTGTTGACGTCGGTGATTTCGAGTTCGCCCCTGTGGCTCGGCTTGATATTGGCCGCGATTTCGACCACATCGTTGTCGTAGAAATAAATTCCGGGAACCGCATAATTCGATTTGGGGTGCTGCGGTTTCTCTTCGATCGAAAGCACTTTTCCGTTTTCGTCGAACTCGACCACGCCGTAACGTTCGGGATCGTGGACGTGATAAGCGTAGATGATGCCGCCTTCCGGATCGTTATTTGCCTGAAGCAAATCCGATAAACCGGTTCCGTAAAAAATATTGTCGCCCAAAACCAGCGCTGCCTTGTCGTTGCCGATAAAATCCTTCCCGATTATAAAAGCCTCGGCCAGCCCGTTCGGGTTTTCCTGTACCGCATATTCGAAACGGCAGCCGAGTTTTTTCCCGTCGCCCAAAAGTTGTCGGAAAAGCGGCAGGTCGTGCGGCGTGGAAATAATCAGTATTTCATTGATTCCCGCCCATAGTAAGGTTGACAGCGGATAGTAAATCATCGGTTTGTCATAAATCGGCATGAGCTGTTTGCTGACCGCAAGGGTGAGCGGATGAAGCCTCGTTCCCGAACCGCCTGCCAGAAGAATCCCTTTCATTTCCTAGTGGTTTGAATTGTATTTGATGGTTTGTTTTCGGTAAAAAGCCCTGAAAAAGAAAACAAGGAGAAATAATCCCACAAGCAGCAGCGGCAACACAAGTTTCATCTTGCCGCTGAGCGATTCCGAATCCTTGATGTTAGTTATGATGCTGTTGTCTTTGATGATTTTGTCCAGCCCTACCAAGTCAACACGGTGAAGGCCTTGTTCCTTGATCAGTTCGTCCTTGGTCTTGATGACATCATTAAGCTGCGTATTCTCGTTGTAATAAACCAGCTTGTCGTTCTTTGGCGATCCGTTCTGCGAATCGGCAAAATCGTTCAAGACCGCATCGATCTGTGAAATGATCAAATCGTTGGCCTTGAGTTTCACCATTACATTGTTCAGGTATTCTTTCTGGACTTTCCGGTAATAGTCGTTGTCATTGAGATAAGCCAAAAGCGGAGCCACGGTTTTTTCCTTGGTCGTTTTCCCGCGGGTGACAAAGGAAATGGTATGGAACGGATAGTTCTTGCTCGTAGTGTTTTCGGCAACGATTTTCTTGATGTCGCCATCCTGCGCCATAAGCTCCAAAAGCCTGTAGTTCTGTTCGTTGTTGTTGTTGTTGACGAATTTGAACACGTCGATGATCGGCGCTATCTTGATTTCCATGAGGTCTTTCGGACGCTGGATCCCGATGCCTTTGAGGAACACCGTATCGCCTTCTTTTATTTTGGCGTCGATAAGCTCGATTTTCGAATACAAGTAATCGGTACTGCCGAAATTCGGCGTCACGATGATATGGTGGCTGTAAACCCTTTTCTGGGTGTGGTCGAGCCAGGTCCCGATCCCGCCGCCAACGATTACCAGAATGCCCAGCAGGATAATATTCCTCAAGACAAAACGGATGCACCGGTATAAAAACGTATTCAGGTTGCGCAGCGCACTGCCGACGCCTTTTGAAACGGCCGACAGGTCCAGTTCCTGCAAATCTTCTTTTCTGGGTGAGTTTGTACTCATTTTTGCAATTTATTTTATGTTGAATATCTGTTCTAAAATCTTGATTGTAATCAGGTATGTCGGCTTGACTCCGGTCGTGCCCAAACCGCCTGAGGCCAGTGTGCTGCCCGTTTCAAGCGGATTGTCCGACGCATAGTAAGCATACCTCACTTTTACGTCCGGATTGATGCTTTTCCGGATTTTGGACGCCGACTGGATGGCTTTCTGGTAATATGCGCCTTCCATTTCGAGTCCGATCACACCCCAGGTCGATTTGTTGAAAAAGTTCAGCAAATCCCGGTTTTGCAGCGATGTTCCCAGTACGGTCACCATCGGGCCGGCATAAACGGGAATGCCGTGGCCTTCGAACATTTCGGCCGAAAGCTCGTTTTCGAACGGATAATTGTCGCCCGTACCTTCGTTGATGTGTGCGCTCGGAATCATGATATCGCCTTTGCCGCCCTCGAGGATTCCGGCTTTTCCCATAATAGATACCGATACGACGTTCAAAAACGACTTCTTCTCTTTGGTTTCCTGGTAAGGCTTGAGCAGTTCGTCGATTGTCTCGTAAGCCTGCTCGCCGAACGCATAATCCATGACGATGATTACGGGTTGGTCGTCGCCGGTCCTTGCCTTTGGAAACGCCGATTTTTTCCAGTCGATTTTGGCCGTGTCGAAAATCTGTACGTCGATGTTCGTCCCCGAAGTATCCGGAAGGAAAAACATCCCGTGCTGCGCGGCGAAAGCCTCGACTTTGCCCCGGACATCGTGTGCGCCGGATTTGCTCAGTTCCTCGAAAATATGGAAATCCGATTTGTCCTTGAATTTGGTTTTCAGGACGTGCGTCGCGAAAAGCGAGTTCATCACGCTGTGCATGTTCGCGCTGATGATGTGGATCGGACGTTCCAACAAGTCGTTTTCCTTGAGTACTTTCTTGATGTTCGTCGCCCAGATCTCGCCGTGGATGTGGTGTCCGAGCCGTTCCCTCAAAATCGGGCTGAACGTGATCGTACGCTTGTTGTTGTCGATGATTTCCTCGATGGCCAGCTTTCCGAGCCAATAAATAATGTGCAGGAAACGGTCCGGTTTGTCGGCTGAAGCGAAATCATCATAAATATCGGAAACCTCCGCAAACGTCCTTCCCAAAATGTTTGCAGCATGCGAAATGGCTTTTTCACGGTCGGTCTGCGTGAGTTTTTTGGCTTGCAATACCGATTGTTCCAGCTTGAGCCAATCGCGCGAGACTTCGCCGCTTTCGTCGAGCAAAACCCGGTTCTTGATCTTGTGCGATTCGATGAAAATAAAAGTCAGGTGCGTCAGGATGTCGTAAATATCGGAACGTCCGCGCGTGATTTCGACATTCATTTGCTCCTCGTCTATCCGGTAACAGTTTCTTCTTCGCTTGGGCGGAATGATCGCCTTGAAATGCGATTTCGAATAGCCTTCATCCGAAGTAAGGTTGATGAACCGGCATTCCTCGATTCCCACCGGAAGCCTTTCGATGACATACAAAAGTCCGCTCAGTTCGACTTTTTCGTCGGCTATCGTACCGTAAATTTCGGGCCTTAATTGCAGTAATGCCTCACGAAGCGTTTCGCCCGAAACGCCCATCGGCTTGTAAAATCCGCGGTTGAAAAGATGCCGCATCGTGATGTACAATTTCTCGACGGCGCTCGAAGATTCCTGTGCCCGCGATCGTACGATATTCTTGATTTCTCTCATTCAGTCTGTTTTCTAACCTGCAAATGTAGGGTTTTTATCTTTAGTTGGTTAAAGTTAACTTGATTGCAAGGTCAACAAATTGGTCCTTGAATTCTTTCATGCCGGTCACGCCGCTTTTCCCGAACTCGGTCCATTTGCCCAGCTGATAACCCCAAGTGCTGTTCAGTCCGCCCGGAATGGCGCCCAGCGCAGGCTCGTATTCTTTCGGGCCTTTGACGTTTTTGTCGCGCCTGTAGCGGATGTTGTCGGGAGTGATCATCCATTCCACGACCACGAAAAATCCTTTTTCGGGATATTCGACGGCATAGGAAGACAAATCGACGCTCGTGTCGTTCTTGCCTTTTTCCGGATGGACGAAAACCGCGCTTCCCAACAAGTCCTGTCCCGGACTGCCGTCTTCGGCGACGTCCATAAGCCTGAGAATGAACCGGGATTTTTCCTGATTGCAATCAGTCAGGAGCGTTACGGTTTTGACAAACGGCGTTTTATCATCTCGCCGTGACGGAAATTTTTTGGCCATCATCCAGGGTTGGCCGTGGCTTGCATAAGTCAGCTTAACATCACTTTTGTCGTAGGCGTTTGCAACTCCTGCCGTTATTTGGTTTTGCATCACCTGTGTGTTTGCGACGGCCGGAATCGGCATCATGAGCAGTTTCCGGGTTTCGGGTAATTTGAGCTTCACAGTTTGATAACCCGCAGCGGAAAACACGATGGTCTTATCGGCATTGGTCGTGTTTACCGTATAATTTCCGAGGCTGTCGCCCAGCATCCCGATGTTTTCGCCCAGCACCCAGACGTTGACATACGGAATCGGTTCTCCCGTTTCGGCATCGCGCGCAATGCCCTTTACCTGGGCGGAAATAAGCGCCGGAAACAATAAAAAAAACATCTTTTTCATCAGTTTGTAAGCTTTAATTGCATGGCGAATTCCACGAACCGGTCGTCAAAAGGCGGTGCATCATCGCCTGTGGCTTTTTTGAAATCGTCGTAATATTTCTGGATGCGTTCCGGGGAAACCTTTTGGAACGGTCCCCATTGCTGGTTTGCCCGTTGTCCCCAGGAACTGTTCGTCTCGGTATAGTAGGTCGCAAAACTCGGCGCATAACCCTCGATCTCATGACGTCCTTTGTTCTTGTCGAAATAGACGCTTTCAACGTATTTGTTTTCAGGAATCATCAGGATTTCGATGGCGACGAAAAAACCGGCCTCGGGCAACTGCATTTGGTAGGGCGTCAGGTCAATGTAAGTATCGCGCTTGCCTTTGAGCGCAACGCCGAGAATGTTTGTTTGGGACATTTCGGCACCCGGGGTTCCGTCCGGATTCGCCTCGAGAAAGTGCACGTTGAATTTCGCGTTCCTGATTTTGGAATCGGTCATCAGCACCAGCGTTTTCAGGTACGGCGTTTTACCGAGGCTGTCGTTTGCCGGAAAAAACCGGCCGTACAAATAGGATTGGCTGCCGACTCCGTAATACACGCCGATATTTTTTCGATCATAACCACCCAAGGATTGTTCCCTTGAACGCTTGGGTTTGGCGATGGTTACGGTGCGAAGCTGATATACCATTGGCGACAGAATGACGTTTTGCGCCTGCGAAGCCACGATGGTTGTCGGTTTGTAGCCAACAGCCGAAAAATTCAGCGTACTGTCCGACCCGATATTGATTTCAAATTTTCCATCGGTATCGGCAGAAGTCACCGCCCCGGAATTCACGGCCCGCACATTCACATACGCCACCGGAAGCCCGGTCAGCGAATCGCGCACAACACCTTGGATTTGCGCTGCAAGCAAGGCCGGGAACACCAGGAAAAAAAATTTCATTTTATGCCTTTTTTAGTTGATCGGCGATGTTCCGGTCGTTGCTCAACCGCGGGATTTTGTTTTGTCCGCCAAGTTTCCCGACCGATTTCATGTACTCGTTGAACCCGTTTCGCGGCACTTGGGTAATGACCAGTTTCCGCAGCACGTTCCCCGAAATCAAATCGTCGTAATACACATTTTGCCTGCGCATCGCGGTTTCGATTTTCTCAATAAAAGCGTCCATATCTAAAGGTTTGTGTTCGAATTCGATCAGCCATTCGTGATACGGCAGTCCCGATTCAGGCGTGATCTGCGGCGCGACGGTGAATTCGTTGACGCGGATATCGGTATTTTCCATCGCTTCCTTTAGCGCGGCCTCGACTTCCTTGCCGATGACATGTTCACCAAACGCGGAAATGTAGTGTTTTATTCTCCCCGAGACAATCACGCGGTAGGGTTTGGTCGAGGTGAATTGAACCGTATCGCCGATATTGTAACCCCAAAGCCCGGCATTGGTTGATATGATCAGGACGTAATTGACGCCCAATTCGACCCCGCCGATTGTATATCGTTTGGGGTTTTCGGTGAAAAATTCGTCCGATCTGACGAATTCGTAGAAAATGCCTGAATCCAGAAGCAGGAGCATGCCTTTTTCTTTTTGAGAATCCTGGTAGGCGAAAAATCCTTCCGAGGCGGGAAACAATTCGATACTGTCGATCCTGCGTCCGATCAGGTTCTCGAATTTCGCGCGGTAAGGCTCATAATTGACGCCGCCGTAAATAAAGAGCGAAAAATTTTTGAAGATTTCTCCGACGGGTTTTCCGGCTTTCTGTTTCAGTTTCTCAAAATACATCTGAACCCACGAAGGAATTCCCGAAATCACGGTCATGTTTTCATCGAACGTTTCCTCGACGATCGCATCGACCTTGGTTTCCCAGTCTTCGATGCAGTTGGTTTTCCAGCTCGGCAGGCGGTTTTTCTGAAGGTATTTCGGGACGTAATGCGCGACGATTCCCGAAAGACGCCCAAATTTGATCCCGTTTTTCTCCTCAAGCTCCGGACTTCCCTGCAAAAAAATCATTTTGCCGTCGACGAAATCGGTTTTCCCGGTTTCGTCGATATAATGCAGGATCGCATCGCGCGCCGCCTGAACGTGGTACGGCATCGAACTGGAGGTGATCGGGATGTATTTCGCGCCCGAAGTCGTTCCGGAAGTCTTGGCGAAAAACAATGGCTTTCCGCTCCAAAGCACATTCTCTTCACCGTTTACCACGCGGTCGATGTAAGGTTTGAGCGCTTCGTAATCGCGGATCGGGATTTTGGAAACGAAATCGGCGTGGGTTGTAATCGATTTGAAATCGTGGTCTTTCCCAAACGCAGTGTTTTTGGCTTCGCGAATTAGTTCACGAAAAACCTTTTGTTGTGTTTCGACAGGATTTTCAGCCCATTTCCGGGTTTTGCCGACGACGATTCGGGCGAATATTTTGGCGGCGATTGCTTTGAGCGACATCATTCGAATCCGATAAAGTTTTCCGGATCGATCGGATAGCCGTCTTTCCAGAGTTCGAAATGCAAATGCACGCCGGTCGATTCCTGTCCGGTCGAGCCTGCCAAGGCAATGACTTCGCCGGTTTTTACTACATCGCCCTGCGATTTGGTCAGCGAAGCGCAATGTTTGTAAACCGAAATGAACCCGTTGTTGTGCCTCAAAATAATCACGTTTCCGGTCGACGGCGTCCAGTCTGCAAAAAGGACGCTGCCGCTGAGCACCGATTTGATCGGCGTGTTTTTGGCCAGTGCGATATCGACGGCAAAATGCTTTTCGCGTATATCGTATTTTTCGGTAACCATGCCTTTAACCGGCGGGAAAAGAACTGTCACGGTTTTGGACTGCGCCTTTTCGAAGAGATTGTATTTGTCTTCGCGGGCAACTTCCTGACGGAGTTCGAGGTCTGCTTCGGACGGTGCCATTTGCGCGTCAGTCATGGTTTTGGCATCGGCCGCCACGATCGAATCCTTGTTCAGGTGCGCTACATCGAGATCGCCGGTCAGTATTTTTTTGATCGACCCGATGTAAGCTTCGTTCTTTTTGAGTGCCGAAGAAAGTGAGTCGGATTTCAGTGCCAGTTCAGTCGCATCCTTTTTGAGTTTAGACGAGGCATAACCGGGAATGTATTCGCGCAGCGGCGTGAAGGCGATGATGTAGGTCGTGATCAAAATAAGCAGCACCGCGCCGAGCGTGGCCACGACAAAAACGTTCATCAGGGTCAGTTTCAGCGAAAAAATTTCCTCAAAGGAATCCTCGTTCAGGATCACCAGCCGGTTTTTCGTGAACAGTTTCTTTTTGAGTTTTTTGCGCTTGAGCCTTTTTTTTTCCGACATCCGGTAAATGTATAATGCAAATATAATTAAGTTGGGTGCTTTTATTTAACGCGGCACGTCATAAATATTTGCCAAGGAATGAAATCAAATCAAACTTTTTCTAGTTATCTTTGCCGGGAAATATTAAATTGCTTCGGCACAAATTCATTTGGTTATGGGACGATTAGGTTTACCTGAATTACTGGTCATTGTTGTGGTCATCTTGCTGCTTTTCGGAGGAAAGAAAATTCCGGAGCTGATGAAAGGGTTGGGAACCGGTATCAAGGAGTTCAAAAATGCGGCGAAAGACGATGCGACTCCGCCAGTTTCTAAAAAAGACGAAGAACACCAACAATAATTGTATAGATTACAATTTTGAATATCCCAAATTCCAGCTTAAAACTGGAATTTGGGATTTTTTTATTGATAATTTAGAGAATCATCGAGAGCTGGATGCGTTTGCGGCTTTCGTCGATTTCGGTGACTTTCACCTGAACATGTTGATGGAGTTTCACGACTTCATTCACATCGCTGACAAATCCGGCCTTGAGCTGGGAAATGTGGACCAGGCCGCTTTCCTTGATCCCGATATCGACAAAACAGCCGAAATTGGTGATGTTGTTTACGATTCCCGGCAAGACCATTCCGGTCCTCAAATCCTTGATTGATTTGACGCTGCTGTCGAATTCGAATAATTTCGCCGCTTTTCGCGGGTCGAGCCCCGGCTTTTCCAATTCCTTGAGTATGTCTTTTAGTCCGAGCAAGCCGATTTCTGGCGTAACGTAATTTTCGATGTTGATTTGCGATGTCTTTTCCTTATTCGCGATCAGCTCGTTGAGCGAAACTTTTAAATCTTTCGCCATTTTCTCCACGATCGGGTAGGCTTCCGGGTGTACGGCCGAATTGTCCAAAGGATTTCCGGCATCCGAAATCCGGATGAAAGCCGCCGCCTGCTGGAAGGCTTTTTCGCCGAGCCGCGGCACTTTTTTCAATTGTTTCCGGTCGGTGAACGGGCCGTTTTCGGATCGGTAATTCACGATATTTTCCGCCATTTTTTCACCAATTCCCGATACATAGCCAAGCAAATGTTTACTAGCCGTATTGATGTTGATCCCAACCGAATTCACGCAGCGGATCACGGTCGTATCGAGTTCTTCCTTCAATTTGGCCTGGTCCACATCGTGCTGGTATTGGCCCACGCCGATGGCTTTCGGGTCGATTTTGACCAGTTCGGCCAGCGGATCGGAAAGCCTCCGCCCGATGGATACCGCGCCGCGGACCGTAACGTCGTGTTTCGGGAATTCCTCGCGCGCCGTTTTCGATGCGGAATATACCGATGTGCCGGCTTCGCTCACTACGAAAACCTGCAGTGGTTTATCGAACGAGATTTTCTTGATGAAGAACTCGGTTTCGCGCGATGCCGTTCCGTTGCCGATCGAAATCGCATCGATCTTGTAGGCGTTGGCCATCGAACGGATTTTCTTCATCGCGATCGCCGATTCGTTCTGCGGCGCATGCGGAAAAATCGTCTCATTATACAAAAGGTCGCCTTTCTCGTCGAGACAAACCACTTTACAGCCGCTGCGGAAACCCGGGTCGATGGCCAATATCCGTTTTTCGCCGAGCGGCGGCGCCATGAGCAGCTGGCCGAGATTGCTGGCGAAAACCTGGATTGAGTTTGTGTCGGCTTTGGTCTTTGCTTCGTGTAACACTTCGTTGGAAATCGCAGGCGCGAGCAGCCGTTTAAAACTGTCTTCGATGGCGAGCTGCAAATGTTTCTTTGAATCTCCGTTGTTTTTGATGACCGATTGCTCCATCAAATCAAGGGCTTCATCATTGTCGATTTCGATTTTCAATTTGACGAAACCTTCGTTTTCGGCGCGGAGCATCGCAAGCAAGCGGTGCGGCGGGGTTTTGTACAGCGGCTCGGACCAATCGAAATACTGACTGAATTTCTGTGCGGCCTCGTCGTCTTTTTTGGTCTTTGCGACTTTGGCTTCAATTGTAGATTTTCGCTGGTAAATCCGTCGCAGCGCCTTTCGGATGTAAAGGTTTTCGCTCGTCCACTCGGCGATTATATCGCGTGCGCCCTGCAAAGCTTCTTCTTCGTTGACGATATTTTTATTGAGATATTTCGAGGCGATGAAATCGATGTCGTCGTTTCGGGATTGCGCCATGATGATTTTCGCGAGCGGTTCGAGGCCATTTTCGCGGGCCACATCGGCGCGGGTTTTCTTTTTCTTTTTGAACGGCAGGTAAAGATCTTCGAGTTCGCTCAAATCGAAGCTGTTGTTGATTTTGGCTTTAAGTTCAGGCGTCAGCGCATTTTGTTCGGAGATCGATTTCAGGATACTTTCCTTGCGTTTGACGATCGTTTCAAAATCTTTGTTCGCTTTGGCGATGTTCTCGATTACGGTTTCATCGAGATTGCCCATCTGGTCTTTCCGGTAGCGGGAAATGAACGGGATCGTGCAGTCTTCAGAAAGAAGTTTTAACGTGTTTTCGATGCTTTTCGCGGGCGCGGTAACGGTTTTGAGGATGAATTCGACGGTTGTCATGGATTTAAGGAAAGCGTTGGTAATTTTGGCAAACCTCAGAGGTTTGCCGGCTGTTAAAAGTAATTTTTATGACCGACATCCAATAGGGTAATCCCGTAAAAAATTTAAAAATCTAGTCCTGGACTATAAAATCCTTCGGGTCTTCTTTGCTGAACTCCGGCTGGATGTTGATGTGGTTGATGTGGAACTGATGGAACAGCACCGATTCGACTTCATGGAGCAGCACGTTAAATTCAGACATTTTGATGTCTTCCTTGCAATCCAGATGCGCTTCAAGGTGAAGCTCTTCATCGTTCAAATGCCAGACATGAATGTGGTGCAGCTTGCTGACGCCCGGAATTTTATGGACTTCGCGGACGATTGCCTTGATGTCGATATGCACCGGAGTGAACAGCATCAGCATCTGCGTCGACTTCTTTAAAAGGTCGAACCCGACGATAACAAGGTAAATCGCGATAATCAGCGTCATTAGGCTGTCTACCCAGAACCAATGGAAATATTTCATCAAAATCCCGCCGATCAAGACCGCGACCGAAGCCATCATATCGGTAAATAAATGTATGTAGGCCGATTTCATGTTCAGGCTTTTGTCGGCGTCGCCTTTAAGCATATAGGCGGAAAGCCCATTGGCCGCGATACCCAGCAACGACATCCAAATCACAAGTCCCGATTGGATCGGTTCGGGATGTACAAAACGCTGTGACGCTTCGTAAATCAGGAAAAACGCCACGATTATCAACGTCGCGGCATTGATGAAGGCTGCCATAATTTCGGCGCGTTTATACCCGAAAGTCTGCGTGAGCGAGGCTTTTCTTCTGGCCAGCCGGTGTGCACCGTAACTGAACACCAACGACAACACGTCGCTGAAGTTGTGCAGCGCGTCGGAAATCAGCGCGAGGCTTCCCGAAAATACGCCGCCCAAAACCTGTGCAATCGTGATTACAAGATTCAGGACGATCGAAAACAGCAGGTTTTTACCCTTGACTTCGTGCTTGTGGATATGGACGTGCCCGTGGTTGTGCATCAGCTGCAGGCAATTTTATTGACCCGGTTCTGGTGGCGTCCGCCTTCGAAATCGGTAGATAGGAACGTTTCAACCATTTCAACGGCCTGGTGAATGGCCGTAAAGCGCGCCGGAATGCTGATGATGTTTGCGTTGTTGTGCTGTCGGGCGAGCGTGGCTATCTCTTTGGTCCAGCACAAAGCCGAGCGGATGCCCTGATGCTTGTTGACCGTCATGTTGATACCATTGCCGCTTCCGCAGATCACAATTCCGAAATCGGCCTTTCCGGACTCGACGTCGACGGCAACCGGATGGCCGAAATCGGGATAATCGACGCTTTCGGCAGAATCGGTTCCGTGGTTGGTAACCTCGTGACCTTTTGCGGTGAGCATTTCGAGTATGGCTTTTTTATATTCGGGACCGGCGTGGTCGTTTCCAATGGAGATTTTCATAGGTGTTGTTTTTATAGTGCAAATTTAATCAAATAAGATGGTGTATTTTTCTCCCTTAACTTTTCAATGGTTTACATCTCGAACCAGAAATTAACCGATGTTGATACATTTTTACAATTGCTTGATTTTCAATTGATTTTAATTTAACAATCCATGTTTATAACTTGAGATACAAAAACAGAACTATTTTTTGCAAGTCCGGAAATAATTCCTAAACGAAAATACAAACGAGAAAATCAAATTTAGTTTTCTGTTTTTTTAGAAAAGTTATCAGGCGCTTCGAGTAGGTTTTTTAACAGGCAGCCAATTTTTATTTATTTACAAAAAATTGGTTTTTAAGATTGTCAACATCTGTTGAATAACTTATAAAAAAGCTTTGAAATGACGTATTTACACCTGCTTATTTATGTTAATAAATTGTTATAATAAGGTAAAACTAAAAAATCAAGGCTTGCGGAAAAAACTTATACGAACTATTAACACGCCATAATAACCATTAAGATTTTAAATTTTAAATTCTTTCTTTTTTGTTGTTTTTAATAGATGTTGACAACTTCGGATTCAGACAATCCTCAAATTATTATTTCCCTCGAGTTCATCCAAGATAGTCTTTACGCTTTCCGAATCGTTGGGATGGATTTTCAGCCGGATGCCGCCCAGCGCCACCGAATAAAATGGCGCCACCGAAGCAGTTGTCTCATTCTCGAAGTAATAGGCTATTCCTTCCATGTTGAGCCGGTGCTTGAGGATTTCAATCTCATGCGGATAATTGAAAACCGCGATAATAATAAAATCTTCCATAATAAATCAAAAGCTTAAAAATTTGGATTGGTCCGCAGGCAGTTCGCTCAAAGGTTTGGGCCATGCTGATAATTAAAAACTGCTATCATAAAATCATAACTACTTTTCTTGACAATCCCTATCACGATAAAGATAGCCCATTTTAAAGTTAATAATTGTTTAAACCCGAAAGTAAAAACCTGAAACTGTTAAAGTATTTCGTAATTTTCCGGCTTATTAGAAACGATATATGAATAAGAAACATGGAAAACCCGGAAACAAAGAGAAAGATTTTTCGGGTAAAATTTTAAAAATCCTGTCAGCCAATGCGAACCGCGCATTCAATTATAAGCAAATCGCAGCCATACTTGAAAAAGACGACACCAAAAGCCGGAATGAAATCATCAAGGATCTGAAAATCCTCGCCACGCAAAAAAAGATCATAGAATCCGAACCCGGGAAATACCTGGTCAAAGCCATCAGCAAGGATTATTACGAAGGCACGATCGATATGACCAGCCGGAAAACCGCTTATTTTATTTGCAAGGAAGAGTTTGCCGAAGACGTTTTCATCCCCAAGGACAACCTGAACCGTGCGCTTGACGGCGACAAAGTCAAGGTTTACGTCTACAACCGGCGCAAGGGCAAACGTCCCGAAGGCGAAGTCATCGAAGTGCTCGAACGCCGGAAAACCGAGTTCGTCGGCGTAATCGACATCCAGAAGAATTTCGCGTTCGTCTCGACGGCCAATGCTAAAATGTACACCGATATTTTTATCCCGAAAGATAAGGTTGGCGATGCAGAGCAGGGCGATGTCGTAGTGGTCAAGATCGAAGACTGGCCGAAAAAAGCCGACAGCCCGTTCGGTTCGGTCATCCAGGTACTCGGCAAACCCGGTGAACACGATACCGAAATCCATGCGATCCTGGCCGAATACGGACTGCCTTACGAATTCCCGCCCGAAGTCGAAAAATACGCCGAACAGCTCGATACGTCGATCCAACCTTCGGAAATCGCGAACCGTCGCGATATGCGCGATACATTGACTTTTACGATCGACCCGAAAGACGCCAAGGATTTCGACGATGCGCTGTCGTTCAAAAAACTCGACAACGGGAATTTTGAGATCGGAATCCACATTGCCGACGTTTCGTATTATCTTGAAGAAGGAACAATCCTCGATGACGAAGCTTACAGCCGCGCGACTTCGGTATATCTTGTAGATCGCGTCGTGCCGATGCTGCCTGAGGTACTTTCCAATTTTGCCTGTTCGCTTCGTCCCAACGAGGAAAAATATACGTTTTCGGCCGTGTTCGAAATTACGCCGGCGGCGCAGGTAGTAAGCCAGTGGTTCGGACGTACCGTCATTTATTCGGACCAGCGATTCGCTTATGAGGAAGCGCAATACATAATCGAAACCAAAGGTGCGACGATTCCCGAGGACGTTTCGCTCACCGGCGAGGTTTATACCGTGCACGAAAATATCCGTGAAGCCGTTTTGAAACTGGACGACCTTGCTAAAATAATGAGAAAAGCCCGTTTGAAAAACGGTGCGATTTCGTTTGACAAAGTCGAAGTGAAGTTCAAGCTCGACGAAAACGACGAACCGATGGGCGTCTATTTCAAGGAATCGAAGGACGCGAACCACCTGATCGAGGAATTCATGCTTTTGGCCAACAAGAAAGTCGCGGAATACATCGGAAAGCAGAATAAGACTTTCATTTACCGGATCCACGACGAGCCGGACGAAGACAAATTGTTCAACCTGCAGGGCGTGATTTCGAAATTCGGGTACAGCATCAACTTCAAGTCGAAAAGGGACATTTCGACCTCACTGAACAAATTGCTGACCGACGTTCACGGGAAAAAGGAACAGAACCTCGTGGATACGCTGACGATCCGGAGCATGAGCAAAGCGAAATATTCGACTGAGAACATCGGACATTACGGGTTGGCATTCGATTATTATTCGCATTTTACCTCGCCGATCCGGCGTTATCCCGACGTGATGGCGCACCGGCTTTTGCAATATTACATCGATGGAGGGAAATCAGCCAATGCCGAACTGTATGAGGAAAAGTGTGTCCATTCTTCCAATATGGAAAACCTAGCGACGAGCGCTGAACGCGATTCGGTCAAATACATGCAGGTCAAATACATGAAAGAGCATCAGGATGAGGAGTTTTTGGGCGTGATTTCAGGCGTTACAGAATGGGGAATTTATGTTGAAATCGTATCGAACAAATGCGAAGGAATGTGCCGGATCCGCGAAATCCGGGACGATTATTACACCTTTGACGATAAGCAATATGCGCTGGTCGGGGAAATTTCAAAGAATATCCTGCAACTCGGCGACGAGGTTTACGTCAAAGTAAAGAACGCCGATCTGGTAAAAAAGCAGCTCGATTTCCATTACATCCGAAAAAACAACGACAACTAATTTAAACTTTTTATCATGAAAAAAGCAATCCTACTGGTCTTCCTGCTGGCGGCGGGAATGGCCTTCGCGCAGACCAAAAACCTGGGCGATTTCGACCAATTGAAAGTATTCGACCGCATTACGGTAAATCTTGTCCCGTCTGAAACGGCTAAAATCGAGCTCGTCGGAAAACGCAGCTCGGATGTTGAAGTCGTCAACAAAAACGGCCTGCTCAAAATCCGGATGAAGCTCGGCAAATTGCTCGACGGAGAAAACGTAACGGCGACTTTGTATTATAAAGAACTCAACGATATCGATGCGAGCGAAGGTTCGCTGATCACGAATTCGACTGCGCTCAAAAGCCCGAAAATGACGGTTACCGCAAAAGAAGGCGCACAGATCGAATTGAATCTCGACGTACAGAATGTTGACGTGAAATCAGTGACCGGCGCTGTTGTCCGGCTCGCGGGAACGGCCAAAAGAATGGAAGCAAGCCTGGGAACGGGCGGCGTGCTCGAGGCCAAGACCTTGAAAACCGAACAAACCGAAATCAGCATCAACGCCGGTGGCGAAGCCGAAGTTAATGCTACCGAACTCGTCGATGCAAGCATCAAAGCCGGCGGAAACGTGACGGTTTTCGGCCATCCGAAACAAATAGACAAAGACATCAAATTGGGCGGATCGGTCGAAGAAAGTAAGAATTAATTGGGATTAATTCGTATTTTTGAGTTTAACGCTATTCAAAATTTGCATGATTCAGGACATTCTTGCCGCAATACCTTTGGGCTTTTTCCTCAGTTTTATGATTGGGCCCGTTTTTTTCGTATTGCTTGAAACCAGTGTAGTCAAGGGTTTTCGTGCTGCCTTGGTTTTCGATTGCGGCGTGGTCGTGGCCGATGTCATTTTCATCCTCATCGCCTATTTCAGTTCCTACCGACTGATCGAATCAATCAAGGACGATCCGGCGCTGTTCGTCTTCGGCGGGCTGGTCATGCTGACTTACGGAATTATCAGTTTCATCAAGGTCCGCAATGCGAACAAGAAAAGCAAGATCGACCCGGAAGATCCGGATGAACTCGCCAAAACGAATTACCTGAATCTGTTCATCAAAGGTTTTTTCCTGAATTTCATCAACATCGGCGTGCTTGGTTTCTGGCTCGCGCTGCTGATCACGATCGGGCCGAAACTCGAACTCAAGGCCGTGCGGATGTTCACGTTTTTCACAACGGTCATCCTCGCCTATTTCGTGACCGATATCTTCAAGATCATGCTCGCCAAGCAATTACGGAACAAACTCAACACCGATAACATCGCGATCATCAAGAAATGCATCAGCGTGGTTCTGGTCATTTCAGGAATATTCTTGCTGTCCCAGGGCTGGTTCCCGAAAGAGCGGAAAATCCTCAACAACGCGCTCGAAAAGGCACAACACAAAAAAGATCAGGAATAATAATATAACAAAAAACCTCCCGGAATCAGGAGGTTTTTTTTGAGGCATCGAGCGGATTCGAACCGCTGTAGGAGCTTTTGCAGAGCCCAGCCTAGCCACTCGGCCACGACGCCATTGGAATGGATGGCAAATCTAATGATTTAAAATTTAAATCAAAAATTTATAAAACATAATTCAGTTCCGGTATTCTTCCATCTGGATCGTCACCGCTTCGACATCGCCGCCGATCGGCGGATTAAGCTTGGAAACCGAGATAATGATTCGCGAAACCGCTGGTATTTCATTGAAAATCCTGACGATCATCCGATGCGCGACGTGTTCGAGCAATTTGGAACGGACGGCCATTTCTTCCTTGACGATCTGGTTCAGGTGTACATAATCGACGGTATCGCTAAGCTCGTCACTGACCGATGACTTACGCAAATCGGTCTTGATTTCCAGATCGACCGAATATTCCGACCCGATCCGGCTTTCTTCCTCCAGGCAGCCGTGGTGCGAAAAAGTCCGGATGTTTTTGAGTTTGATGATTCCCATATTTTTTGTTTGAGGTTCAAAGTTTAAAGTTACGCGTTTTATGCAACTTTAAACTTTAAACTTCAAACTTTGAACGATCCTTTTCTATCTTTGTCCTTCAAATTGCTAAAAATGTCAACAGAAGAAAAATCGCTGAATTTCATTGAGCAGATCATCGAAGAGGACCTGAAAAACGGATTGCCGAAAGATAAATTGCGTTTCCGATTTCCGCCGGAGCCGAATGGCTTTTTGCACATCGGCCATGCCAGTGCGATTGCATTGAATTTCGGTCTCGGCCTCGATTACGACGCGCCGGTCAACCTGCGTTTCGACGACACGAATCCTGCCAAGGAAGAGCAGGAATATGTGGATGCGATCAAGCGCGACGTGCAATGGCTCGGCTATCAGTGGGCCGAAGAGCGATACGCTTCCGACTATTTCCAGCAGCTCTACGACTGGGCGATCCATTTCATCAAAAACGGAAAAGCCTATGTTGACAGCCAGACTTCGGACGAAATGGCCCGGCAGAAAGGTACGCCGACTACGCCAGGTATCGATTCGCCATATCGTAATCGATCGGTCGAGGAAAATCTCAATCTGTTCGAGCGGATGAAAAACGGCGATTTCCCGGAAGGTTCACATATTTTGCGCGCGAAGATCGACATGGCCTCGACCAACATGCTCATGCGCGACCCGATCATGTACCGGATTCTGCACAAACACCATCACCGGACCGGCGAGAAATGGTCCATTTACCCGATGTACGACTGGGCGCACGGCGAAAGCGATTACCTTGAGAACATTTCGCATTCGTTCTGTACGCTCGAATTTTTGCCGCACCGCGAACTTTACGACTGGTTTTTGGACCAGATTTACGACACCAGAAATATCCGGCCGAAGCAACGCGAATTTGCCCGGAGAAACCTTTCGCATACCGTTGTCAGCAAAAGAAAACTGCTCCAATTGGTCAACGAAAATTACGTTTCCGGTTGGGACGATCCGCGGATGTCGACGATTTCGGGGTTGCGCAGGCGAGGTTATACCGCCAATTCGCTCCGGAATTTCGCAAACACGATCGGGATTGCCAAACGCGACAACCTGATCGACGTGTCGCTTTTGGAATTCTGCATCCGCGAAGACCTGAACAAAATCGCACCGCGCGTGATGGCCGTTCTCGATCCGGTAAAGCTGGTCATCACCAATTATCCGGAAGGGAAAGAAGAATGGCTTGAGGCCGAAAACAGCCCTGAAGACCAAAGCGCGGGATTCCGGAAAGTACCGTTTTCGAGGGAAATCTATATCGAACGGGAAGATTTTCTTGAAGATGCGCCTGCGAAATTCTTCAGGCTTTCGATCGGAAAGGAAGTTCGCCTAAAGAACGCATACATCATAAAAGGCGAAAGCGTGGTCAAGGATTCTACTGGGAATATCACCGAAATCCATGCGATTTACGATGTTGGCAGCCTGAGCGGAACCGGGAACGAGGCCAGCCTCCGAAAAGTCTCGGGAACGCTGCATTGGGTTTCGGTCAATCACGCGCTACAAGCAGAAATTCGACTTTACGACCGCTTGTTTACCGACGAAGCGCCGGATTCGCACAAGGAAAAGGATTTTCTCGAATTCGTCAATCCGGATTCGCTTAAAACCGTGACCGGATATGTCGAACCGAGCCTGGCATCGGCTAAAAACGAGGATAAATTCCAGTTCCAGCGTTTGGGTTATTTTACTGTCGATAAGGATTCTACGACCGAAAAGTTGGTTTTCAACAAAACCGTAGGGCTTAAAGATGCTTGGGCTGAAAAAGGCGACAGCGACAAAAAGGCGTTGGAAAGGATTGAAAGGGAAATCGGCAGCTATTTCAAATACGATTTTGAGAAAAGGCAGGAAGCAAAAAAGTCTTACCAAAGCCTGATTGAAGCGATATCAAATTACAGTTTCCTGAAAAGCGAATTTGCCAAAAGCGGTAAAAACGATAAAAACGCCCTGTTGTATAAAAATTTTATCTTTCGGTTTTCAAGGCTTAAATCTTCAGATTTTGGTTCGGAAGTAATCGTGAAATTTTTCGAAATGTCGCTTAAAAGCGAATCGTCTTTGGTCAGGACGCAGGCCTATATCAATTTAGGAAACAGCGATCGGAGTCTGGTTTCGCATTTCGAGACGATGTTAAATGGAATCATCGAAAACCCGCCAAAAGATTTCAGGGAAAAAGAATTGGATTATATCCAAAAAGCAAAATCTTAAACAATAGATTTTAAAAATTTAAAAGCGGATACTATATCCGATTTTTCTATTATAGCTAAAAATAATTCAGAATTTATAACCTATAATTTATGGTTATTGAAAATGGCTTTTATAATTCGCTTCTCGCCGATTTAAAAATTTCGACAATGTGATTTGACATCATCAAAACAGAACATCGCTTAAAAAGCTTTTAATTCGGTTTCGGCTACTTTAACGACGCATTAACATCCAAATTGCAAATTTGCGGCTATCTTTAATCAAATAACCACAAAAATTTAAGTCATGTCAAAAACAGGAATAGGATTGGCGCTTTTAGCGGGTGTCGCCATCGGGGCCGGAATCGGGATTTTGCTCGCCCCGGACAAAGGATCGAAAACCAGGGAAAAAATCAAGGGCGGGATCGACGGTGCGAAAAATGACCTGGGAAGCAAATACGAAGCCCTGAAAAAGAAATCGAAAAAGCACGCGGAGGAAACCTACAACGATTTGGTTTCGGACCTGACCGATAAATCGGAAGACGTGATTTCATTCCTCGAAACAAAACTGGCCGCGCTCAAAAAAGAAGTAGCTAAATATTAGGGTTCAAAAAAAGAGGCATTAAGCCTCTTTTTTATTGTTGCTGTTGGGGCTCGCCCGTATCGTGATGTGGAGGTTTGCCGTCAGTCTTTACCGTTTTTTTGCGTCCTTGTTTCATGGATTCGCCGATCAGGTTCGATGCTGAAAAGGACGCGACCATATTGTTGAGCATATCGCTTGCGGCACCGGGCGTGTTGGGCATCAGGATTAGGTTCGAGTTCGTATCCCCGCCGATGGCCTGCAACGTATCGTAATGCTGCGTGACCACGATCAGCGCCGAAGCTTCCTGCGAATTGATCCCGACTTTGTTCAAAACGTCGACGCTTTCTACTAGGCCGCGCGCGATTTCACGCCTTTGATCGGCAATTCCCTGGCCCTGCAACCGTTTGCTTTCGGCTTCGGCCTTGGCTTTGGCTACGATTCGGATGCGCGAGCTTTCGGCCTCGAATTCGGTAGCGGTTTTTTCGCGGTCGGCGGCATTGATACGGTTCATTGCGTTCTTGACCTGTATGTCCGGATCGATATCAGTCACCAAAGTATTGATGATGTCGTATCCGTAGTTCATCATCGCTTCGTTCAATTCGCGCTTTACGGCGATTGCAATGTCGTCCTTGCGCTCGAAGACATCGTCGAGCTTGAGTTTCGGCACTTCAGCGCGCACGACGTCGAATACATAAGCGGTGATTTGATCGTGCGGATATTCCAAACGGTAAAAGGCGTCATAAACTTTTTCCTTGATGACCATAAACTGTACGGAAACCTTGAGTTTCACGAAAACGTTGTCCTTGGTTTTGGTTTCGATCACAACGTCGAGCTGCTGGATTTTCAGGTTGATTTTGCCGGCAATCTTGTCGATGATCGGAAACTTTAGCTGAAGACCGGCCTGGCGGATGCTCATAAACTTACCGAATCGCTCAATGATGACGGCGGTTTGCTGCTTGACTGTAAAAAATGAAGACAGGAAAATAAAAAGCCCGATAAACAGCACTACGAATAAGGGAATCTGTGTCATAGGGAATAATTTAGTTTTAAAAATCACCGGTAAAATACGAAAAATACTTTAGGTTTGTTTACGCATAAAATCCACACCATGAAAAACTTATTGCTCACAGCCGCTTTTTTTATGGCAGTTTCCGCTTCGGCCCAATACGGTTACCGGGATTCGAACCGCATCGGGATTGCCGGCGGTATCAACCAATTCACGATGAATACCAGCGATTTCGACACCGAGCCCGGAACCGGCTGGAATGTCGGCCTTTCTGTAAGGGGAAATTTTTATAATGATTTCGATATGGTCTACGGCATCCAATTCAGCGAAAACCAGTTTACCGTAAATGCGGCCAATCCGTTGTACAGCGATGTGAAATGCAAGATACAGTCGGCGCAGATTTCGTTTCTGCTCAGCTATAAATTCATCGAAAACCATCTGAGCGCCGAAATCGGCCCGATGTTCCAGTTCAACGGAAAGCTCGACGTGAAAAGCGAAGACGAAGAAACGCCGATCGATCTCAGCGGGCTTTTGATGAAGGACATCATGGAAATTCCGGTATTCAACTTTTATCCGACCGTAGGGATTACCGCCGGTGTGCGGCACGTCCGGGCGCATATTTTTTACCAGTATGGCGTCACGAATATGTTCCGCGGGCTCGAGAAACCTTCGGGCGAAGACGTTTCGGGTCACGGAAGTATTATCGGCGGAAACATTATCTTCTATTTATAAATCCAAACTTTATTTATGAAAAAATCTCTACTTCTGGCGCTGGTTTCCGTCGGCGCCTTTGCTCAAAAAAACATTGTTGACATCAAATTGGACAAGCAAACGCCTGCCGTCGGATTCGATTACGACTACAAGAACGACAGGCTGATGATCGAACAGGCCAGCAAGGCGCTCGCCGCAGTAACGTTTTACAACAAAGCTGTTTCTTATGATGCCGAAGGCGTTGGCAAAAATGCCGTTGACGGCGATTTTCTCATGCTGTATTTCTCCGGTGGTGGCCCGGCTATAAAATCTATAAACCAAACAAGCGCATTTTCGTCTTCGTCCGCCGCTTTTTATACTTCCGACGGCCAGGTTTTCCGGAAAGAAAAAGCCAAATCGGCTGTCGAGATAAGTGATCCCGAATGTTTTGACGATAACTTTCAGTATTGGTTTGGCGATAAAGACGGAAAGCAACACAAAGTCGATTTCGAAAAAGACGGCATTTTCCTGACCAAATATAATTTCAGGACGCAGCAGAAGTCCGCGGTCCCGATCGAAAAACCGGCCACGGCGCGTTATCACCAAGGTGTAAAGATCAAGCATATTCCTGCAATTCTGGACATGACCTCGCCCGGCCAGCTCGACATGATAACCAAAACGATTGGCCCGGATGACAAAGTCCCGACAAAATCCACGCTTTACCGCACCATTTACGGAACCGATGGAATAATGCTACACGAATATGCCTATTCATTCGAGCTCGGCGAAGGCGCTCTTTTTGCGCTGCCTTACACAGAGGATATGGATTATTTCACAGAAGTGGGCTATACCTGGAGCATGGAGCCCAATCATGGGCCGGTCGCCGATTACGATTACACGAGCCATTACATCGATCCAAAAAACCACGACGTTTATATTTACGGGCTTTATGTGGCCAACGACGGCCCAATCGGGGTTTATGCGGTGCGATTCCGGGAAAACGGTGAGAAGGTCTGGCAGCAGTCCTATCCGATCAACGATCCGAAAGGCTTCAGCCGGAAAAGGCAATACGGAATGGACGTTACCCTGATGGCGGCAGCAAGCCAGATCTACATGTCGGTTTCGGGCGAATATTCGATGACCGACCACTATAATCATTTTCTTTCCATCGACAAAGAGACCGGAAAAATCAGTAAGAAAGGCGATCTGGAATCAGAAGTCTATACCCGAAAAGGCACTTTCACGATTAAAGGCGGAAAAGGCTCGATGTTTTTCAATGAAAGCGTCGAAAAAGGTAAATATTCGTCGGTCGCGACATTTATGGCCATGGCGTTCAACGATAAAGTGAAGAATTACATCAAGTCGGTCAGGTCCAAAAACGATGTTTATTTTGACGCTTATTTTACCGACAAAGGTATTTGGCTCATGGAAAGCGATAACAAGGAGTATTTCAAGGCCACATTATTCGAATAGCAAAAAGCTCCCAAATCGGGAGCTTTTTCTTTATAAATTCGCAATGGCTTTTCGGATCCGGCTAATCGTTTCGTCCTTCCCAATCATTTCCATGATGTCAAACAGATGCGGTCCTTTCAGCGCTCCGACAACGCTCAAACGCAACGGCTGCATGACTTTTCCCATCCCGATTTCGCCCGCTGTCATCCATTGTTTGACCTTTGTTTCGATTTCCATCGAGGAGAAATCCGAAATATCCTCCAAAACGTCCATCAGATTGCTCATGATCTCGGAGGTTTCCTCTTTCCAGTTTTTGGCTGCTTTTTCGTCGTAAGACGCGGGCGCTTCAAAAAAGTAACTGCCCAAATTCCAGAACTCGGAAACGAAATGTGCGCGTTCCTTGATCAGTGAAACAACTTTTTCGACATAATCGAACGCAACGTCAACGCCTTTTTCTTCAAGGAAAGGAAGAAAATCGTGTGTCAACGCCGCATTATCGCGTTTAATCAGGTATTGGTGGTTGAACCACTTGTTTTTTTCCGGGTCGAATTTCGCTCCGGCTTTGTGTACGCGGTTCAGGTCAAAGGCTTCGGCGAGCTCGTCCAACGAAAACAATTCCTTGTCGGTGCCGTCGTTCCAGCCCAAAAGCGCCAGGAAATTGACGACCGCTTCGGGGAAATAACCGTTTTCGCGATAACCAGACGAAACGCCTTCTTCGCCTTTCCATTCGAGCGGAAATACCGGAAATCCGAGCTTGTCGCCGTCGCGTTTCGAAAGCTTTCCGTTCCCGACCGGTTTTAAGATCAACGGCAAATGCGCAAATTCGGGCGCTTCCCAGCCGAAAGCGCGATACAGCAAAACATGCAGCGGCATCGACGGAAGCCATTCCTCGCCGCGGATTACGTGCGAGGTTTCCATTAAATGGTCGTCGACGATGTTGGCCAGGTGATAGGTCGGCATGCCGTCGCTTTTGAACAGCACTTTGTCGTCGAGCAGGTTCGTCTCGAACTTGATGTCGCCGCGGATGCTGTCGTGCAAATGCAGCGTTTGGTTTACCGGCGTCTTGAAACGGATGACGTAATCTTCGCCCGAAACGATCCTTTTGGCGGTTTCTTCAGCCGAAACGGTCAGCGAATTGTCGAGTTTTTCGCGGTTGTGATGATTGTAAATGAATGTCTTTCCTTGTTCTTCGTGCTCTTTGCGGTGCCTATCGAGCGCTTCGTTCGTATCGAAAGCGTAATAGGCGTTGCCCGAAGCGATCAGCGCATCGGCATATTGACGATACAATTCCTTGCGCTCACTCTGTCGGTACGGCCCGAATTTCTCGTTGCGCCCGACGCTTTCCGAAGGTGCGATTCCCAGCCATTCGAGCGCTTCGAAAATGTATTGTTCGGCGCCAGGAACAAAGCGGTTCTGGTCGGTATCTTCGATGCGCAGGTAGAAAACCCCGCCGTGTTTTTTAGCGAACAGGTAGTTGAAAAGCGCGGTTCTCACACCGCCGATGTGCAACGGCCCGGTCGGGCTGGGAGCGAAACGCACGCGTACTGGCTTGGACATTTGGAATAAATTTGGGCAAAGATACGATTGGAATTTGGATTTTCGGATTTGGAATTTTTCCCCGAAATATTTCGAAACTTTTTAACGTTTTGTACGTCAGATAAAATACTACCTTTATCGGTTATAAAAACGGTTCCCAGTGGAAACATCCAATATCATTTACCGGAAGCTCGAGGCTTTCATCAGGAAATATTATACGAACGAACTGCTTCGCGGTACGATTTTCTTTATCGGGCTCGGGCTGCTGTATTTTCTTTTTACGCTTTTCGTCGAGTATTTCCTCTGGCTGAAACCAGCAGGCCGAACCGTTTTGTTCTGGATTTTTGTCGCCGTCGAGGTTTTTCTTTTAGTACGCTACATCGTTTTTCCGGTTTTTAAGCTCTTCCGCTTACAAAAAGGCATCGGTTACAACGAAGCTTCCGATATCATCGGGAACCATTTTTCGGAAGTCAGCGACAAACTGACGAATTTTCTGCAACTCTCAAACGACCATAATAAATCGGAACTGCTTTTGGCCTCGATCGAGCAGAAAGCCAATGCACTGCAGCCGGTTCCGTTCGGGAATGCGGTCAATTTCGGCAAAAACAGGAAATATTTACCGCTGGCGATTATTCCGCTGCTGTTGCTGGCGTTTTTTTATATTTCGGGAAACAGCGCGCTGATTTCGCAAAGCCTGAACCGAGTGGTCAATTACAAACAGCAATTTGTACCGCCGGCGCCGTTTAAGTTCGTTTTGCTCAACGACAAGCTGCAAACCGAGCAGAACCAGGACTTTATCCTCAAAGTGAAAACGGAAGGCCGCATCGTGCCCGAAAATGCAATGATTTATATCGGCGACGAAAGCTATTTCATGGAAAGCGGCAAGCCGGGCGAATTCAGTTTCCGGATACCGAAACCGACGCGTAATGTACAGTTTCACGTGGAAGCCAACGCCATCGAGTCGCAGGAATTCGAGCTGGCTGTCGTGGCCGTCCCATCGATCGCGAATTTCGAAATGACGCTGCATTTTCCGTCATATCTCAATAAAAAGCCTGAAGCGATCAAGGGAACAGGAAACGCGATTCTTCCGGAAGGAACGACCGTGAAGTGGAAAATGAATACGCAGGCGACTGAAAAGGTGGAATGGACCGACCTGAAAACAACATCATCTTTTTTGAAATCTGAAAACACGTTCACGTTAGCTAAAAATATTTCGCAAAACACGGAATACCAGATCCTTACCTCAAACGACAAAGTCATGAATTACGAGAAACTGAACTATAGGATTTCGGTGATCAAGGACCAGTTTCCGACCATCGACGTAGGCCATGCGCCGGACAGCATCAAAACCGATAAGAACTACGTGCTCGGCAAGGTTTCGGACGATTACGGATTGTCGAAACTCCAGATCGTATATTATCCAAAAGACAACGAAAAAGCCGCGCGGCGCTTTAACCTGCCGGTAAAAAAGGATGTTTACGATCAGTTTGTCTTTGCTTTTCCATCTACATTACCCGTAGAGCAGGGCGTTTCATACGAGTACTATTTCGAAGTGTTTGACAACGATGCGCCGCACCATTTCAAGACTACGAAATCGTCGGTGTTTTCGAACCGTATCGAGACCGACGAGGAAAAGCAGGATGCCGACCTGCAGCAGCAGAACGACAACATCAACAGCATGGAGAAATCGCTGAAGATCCAGGACAAGCAGATTTCGGAAATGGACAAGCTCCAGAAAATCGGCAAGGAAAAGACCAGCCTAGAATTCAAGGACCAGCAAAAAGTTGACGATTTCATCAAGCGCCAGAAGCAACAGGATGAAATGATGAAGGAGTTTTCCAAAAAGATGCAGGACAATCTCGACAAGGTCAAAACCGACAAGAAAGACGAGTTCAAGGAGGAATTGCAGAAAAGGCTCGAGCAGTCTCAAAAGGAAATGGAAAAGAACCAAAAATTGCTCGACGAACTCAAGGAACTCAACGATAAGATCCAGAACGAGGAATTGTTCGAGAAGATGGACAAATTCAAGCAAACGGCTAAAAACCAAGCCAAAACGCTTGAACAGCTGGTTGAGCTGACCAAGAAATACTACGTAGAGAAAAAGGCCGAGCAACTCGCCGACAAACTCGAGAAGCTCTCCGAAAAGCAGGATCAGCTCTCCGATAAGGACAAGGAAAACAATGCGGAAAAGCAGGAGGAAATCAATAAGGAGTTCGACAAGATACAGGAAGATTTGAAAGATCTGGAAAAAGAAAACAAAGAACTCAAAACACCTGCGCAATTGCCCGATAACGAGAACAAGCAGAAGAATATCGGCGAAGATCTCAAAAAGGCCTCAGACGAGCTTAAAAAAGACAATAAAAGCAAAGCCAAGCCCAAACAGAAAAGCGCCGCGAAGCAAATGAAGGAAATGAGCGAATCGATGTCTGAAAGTATGGCGGCGGGCGAAATGGAGCAAATGGAGGAAGATGTGAAAATGCTGCGGCAAATTCTGGATAATCTTCTCGCATTTTCATTCTCGCAGGAAGATTTGATGGGCGAGTTTAAAGGATTGAAGCGCAATTCGCCGTCGTTCAACAAAAATTTGAAGATCCAGCAGGATTTGAAACAGGAATTCAAGCACGTAGACGACAGCCTTTTCGCGATGTCTTTGCGCAACCCGAAAATCGCCGAAGACGTAACCAGGGAAATCGGGAACGTGCATTACAACTTGGACAAAGCGCTTGAATCAATGGTCGATTCGCAAGTGCCCAAAGGGATTTCACACCAGCAATATACGGTTTCGTCGGCGAATAAGCTCGCGAATTTTCTGAGTGATATCCTCAACGGAATGCAAATGTCATTATCGGGATCGGGGCAAGGCAAACCCAAACCGGGTAAAGGACAAGGCGACGGAATGCAATTGCCGGACATCATCAAGAAGCAGGAAGGATTGGGACAGAAAATGAAAGACGGCATGAAACCCGGTGACAAACCCGGCGATAAACCCGGCGACGGAAAAAAACCAGGTGACAAGCCTGGAGATAAACCGGGCGACAAACCCGGCGGGAAAGGCGGCAAAGGCCAAAACGGCAACGGAAATAACGGGCAAGGCGACAGCAAAAGCGAGGGCGGCGAAAACGGCGAGGACGGAGAAGGCGATGCCAAAGCCATCATGGAAATCTATAAAGAGCAGCGGCAGTTGCGTGAAGCGCTGGAAAAGGAACTCAACAAGCAGGGGTTGGGTGGAAACGGTCAAAACGCGCTCGACCAAATGAAGCAAATCGAGAAGCAATTGCTGAACAAAGGGTTCAACAATGAAACGCTTCAAAAGATACTGAACCTGAAATATGAGCTGCTCAAACTCGACAAAGCCGTGCAGCAACAGGGCGAAGAAAAAAAGCGCCAATCTGAGACCAATAAGAAGGAATTCCAAAACAATTCGAACGCGCTTCCCGCAGCTTTGCAGGATTATTTGAACAGTATTGAAATATTAAACCGGCAAAGCTTACCTTTGCGCTCCAATTACAACCAGAAGGTTCAGGAATACTTTAAAGCGCCATGATTAATTTCAATTACGAGACCGATTTCAAATTGGATGATGAAAACCGTTATTCTGACTGGATTTCACGTGTAATTTCATCCGAAGGTAAAAAAGAAGGCGAAATCAATTATATCTTTTGCGACGACGATTATCTGCATAAGATAAATGTGAAATATCTTGATCATGACGATTTGACGGACATTATCAGCTTTGATTATTCTGTAGGAAATGAATTACATGGCGATATTTTTATTTCTATCGAAAGAGTAAAGGAAAATGCTTATGATTTTAATGTTTCCTTCAATGAAGAGTTAAAAAGGGTTATGGCGCATGGTATTTTGCACTATTCGGGCTATAAAGATAAGACTAGCGAAGATACCGATTTAATGCGAAGCAAAGAAGAAGAAAAAATCGCACTATTCAATTTGTAATGTTTCACGTGGAACAATGAGCATGTTCGAAAATATATATGACGTGATCGTAGTAGGAGCCGGCCATGCGGGCTCTGAAGCCGCCGCCGCCGCCGCAAATATGGGGTCGAAAACCTTATTGGTTACGATGAGCCTGCAAAATATCGCCCAAATGTCGTGCAATCCGGCTATGGGAGGCATTGCAAAAGGGCAAATTGTCCGTGAAATCGATGCACTTGGCGGTTATTCTGGAATTGTTTCAGACAAAACGGCCATTCAGTTCAAAATGCTGAACAAATCCAAGGGCCCCGCTATGTGGTCGCCGAGAGTGCAAAGCGACCGAATGCGTTTTGCCGAAGAATGGCGTCTGATGCTTGAAAAGACGCCAAATCTCGACTTTTATCAGGAAATGGTAAAAGGACTGATCATCGAAAAAGGGAGGATTAAAGGAATCAAAACTTCGCTTGGCGTTGAAATCAGGGCTAAAGCTGTAGTGTTGACTAACGGAACATTCCTGAATGGATTGATTCATATAGGAGAAAAACAGTTCGGCGGCGGACGAGCAGGCGAAAGTGCGGCTTACGGAATAACGGAAGATCTTGTCAAAGCCGGATTCGAGTCCGGGCGGATGAAAACCGGAACGCCGCCGCGCGTTGACGGGCGATCTCTCGATTACTCTAAAATGACAGAGGAAAAAGGTGACGAATTTCCGAGTAAGTTTTCCTATTCCGATGAAACACGACCGTTAGTTCATCAGAAATCCTGTCATATGACATACACATCGCTGGATGTTCACGATATATTACGCGAAGGTTTTGACCGTTCGCCAATGTTTAATGGCCGGATCAAAAGTCTTGGACCGCGGTATTGTCCATCCATTGAAGACAAAATCAATCGTTTTGCCGATAAGGAAAGGCATCAGCTTTTTGTTGAGCCGGAAGGTTGGAATACCGTCGAGGTTTATGTGAACGGATTTTCTACTTCGTTACCGGAAGATGTGCAGTTTAAAGCACTCCGTTCGGTTGCCGGATTTGAAAACGTCAAATTCTTCCGTCCGGGCTACGCTATCGAGTATGATTATTTTCCGCCCGTACAACTGAAACATACCTTAGAAACCAAATTAATTGACGGTTTATTTTTCGCAGGGCAAATCAATGGAACGACCGGATATGAAGAAGCAGCTTCACAAGGCTTGATGGCTGGAATCAATGCGCATCTCAAAGTCCACGAAAAAGATCCGTTTATCCTGAAAAGGGATGAAGCTTACATTGGGGTATTGATCGATGATCTCATTACAAAGGGAACCGAAGAGCCGTATCGGATGTTTACCTCCAGGGCCGAATACCGCACTTTACTTCGTCAGGATAATGCCGATTTCAGGTTGACGCCGATGTCACATGCAATCGGGTTGGCTTCAGAAAAGCGGCTTCGAAGAATGGAGCATAAACTCAAGGAATCCGAAGCAATGGTCACATTCTTTAAGGAAACCAGCATTTCGCCTTCGGAGGCTAATCCGGTACTCGAACAAAAAGGAACCGTACCGATGGCACAGAGCGATAAAATGTTCAAGCTTCTGTCCAGACCGCAAATCGAACTTGAAGACATGATGAAGTTCGACAAAGTATCCGATTACGCCCAAAATCATCAATTGGATCAGGAAATTCTTGAGCAGGCCGGCATTCAGGTCAAATATTCAGGCTACATTGAAAAAGAGCGCAATAATGCCGATAAGCTGATTCGGCTTGAAGATGTTAAGATTCCCGAATCATTTGATTACGATAAAATCAAGTCGCTTTCTTATGAGGCCAAGGAAAAATTCAAGAAAGTCAGGCCAGTTACAATATCTCAAGCATCACGAATCAGTGGTGTATCACCGAGTGATATTTCCGTTCTATTGATTTATATGGGAAGGTAGTTTCACGTGGAACGGATTCGATAATCCCTTAACTATAAAACGATTGACCTGTTTATTTTTTACATTTCAATGAATTTTCACAAAGACGAATACTATTTAAAGGTTAAGGATCATTCTGTAACAGGCGAAAGTTTCGAATTGTTTCGGGATGAAAATCTCGATTTACTTGCGACTTTTCCAAAACCTCTGCCAGAGCAATTATTCCGTTATTACGAAAGTGACGATTATATTTCGCATACTGACGGAAATCGCTCATTATTTGAAAAGGCTTATCATTTCGTAAAAAGGACAGCTTTAAAGCGAAAAGTAAGTCTCATAAACGATTGCCAGGAAAAGGGTGTTTTGCTTGATATTGGAGCAGGAACGGGAGATTTTCTCGCCGCCGCAGAAAATGCCGGCTGGAGAATTGTCGGTGCCGAACCAAGCCCAAAAGCCCGTGATGCTGCTGCTGCAAAAGGAATTTCGCTGCTTGAAAGTACGGCTGGCCTGAAAGATAATTCCTTCGATATAATCACAATGTGGCATGTTTTAGAACATGTTTACGATCCCGAAGCGCAAATCACTGAACTCAAACGTTTGCTGAAACCTAAAGGAACAATCCTTATCGCCGTACCCAATTTCAAATCTTTCGACGCTAAACATTATGGTGAATTCTGGGCTGCTTATGATGTTCCGCGGCACCTTTGGCATTTTTCAAAAACAGCGATCTGCAATTTATTTGGACATAATCAAATGGAATTGCAAGGCGTGTTGCCTATGAAATTTGACGCTTTCTACGTAAGCCTGCTTTCGGAAAAATACAAAACAGGGAACATGAACTATATCAAAGCTGTTTTAACCGGGCTCAGATCCAATGCATCGGGATTGAAAACCGGCGAATATTCATCGCATATTTACATTCTCGGCAATAAAAAAGCATAAAAATAAACCTTATAACTTTCCTAATTGCGGTATTTGAAAAGATAAAATTTATACTTTTACGCCCGATTTATAAACAACGATTAAAATGAAAAAAGTTATTATCCTGATCGCAGTCGTATTGGCCTTTAGCTCCTGCGAAGAAAAATCCGGAGGCACAAAGCCCTTGAAAACCGCATACGTAGACACCATCAAACTGATGGACGATTATACGGAAGCGCAGGATCTGGATGCTAAATATAAGGCAAAAAGCAAAGAAATGGGGAAAGGGCTCGAAGAGGAAATCGCCAAATTCAAGGCCGATGCGTCTGCATTCAATACCAACGCCCAGCTAAAAGGCATGGCTTGGGCGCAACAGGAAAGAACAAGACTGGCCCGGAAAGAGCAGGAACTCAGTTACGCACAGAACGCATTATTGCAACAATTGCAGCAGGAGCATGGCACCGAAATGGATTCCGTAGTCAAAAAAGTAAAGAAAATCATCAAGGATTACGGTAAGGAAAAAGGCTACGACTACATCTACAGCACAGGCGAAGCCGTAACGATCTTATATGCGAAAGATCAGTTTGATATCACAAAGGAAATGATCAAGCTTCTCAACGATAAATACAAATCCGAGGGCAAAAAGGACGAGGTTTCAACAGCCAAGACCGAAGAGAAAAAATAATTTCACTGTAAATACTTGATGCCTTCATCCGATTTTGGATGAAGGCATTTTTATTTTCATTATTTTGATTAATTTTCAGGCCTAAACTATACGCCATGAAAACTTTTTCCGCCGCCGCATCCTATGTCCTGCGATTCATCAACCAGACCAACCGGTCGATTTTCCTGACCGGACAGGCTGGAACCGGCAAGACTACCTTACTTCGGGAAATCATCCGGACCACACACAAAAACACTGTTGTTGTCGCACCAACAGGGATTGCTGCCCTGAACGCAGGCGGTGTTACAATCCATTCCATGTTTCAGTTGCCTTTTGCGGCGTTCATACCTGACGCACAGTCGGCGGCCCGGTTTTCGGAGACTGTGAAATTCGAAACCCGCGAAACCCTGAGGCGGCATTTCCGCGTTTCGGGGCTCAAGCAAGCGGTAATCCGCAATATGGAACTTTTGGTCATAGACGAAGTCAGCATGCTCCGCGCCGATTTGCTCGATGCGATGGAATTCATGCTCCAAAGCGTCCGCAAAAACAGCCTCCCGTTTGGCGGCGTTCAGGTTTTGTTCATCGGAGACCTGTTGCAGTTACCGCCTGTCGTCCGCAATGAGGAATGGGACGTACTCAAAAAATCCTATCGTGGGAAATTCTTTTTCCATGCGCATGCAATCCAGCGAAACCCGCCGTTGTATATCGAATTGTCGAAAATTTTCAGGCAATCCGACGCAGGATTTATTTCGATACTCAACAATCTCCGGAACAACCGGATATCGCCGGACGATATGCAAACCCTCAACAGGTTCGTCGATCCCGGTTTTGATCTGAAGAAAAATCCGGGCTACATCACACTGACCACGCACAATGCCAAAGCCGATGCGATGAATGCCAAAGCGCTTGGCGATCTGGATCGGGAATCGTTTACATATTACCCCGAAATCGTCGGCGACTTTCCCGAAAAAATCTTTCCGGTAGATGAAAAACTCCAGCTGAAAGTAGGCGCACAAATCATGTTCGTCAAGAACGATCTTTCACCCGAAAAGAATTATTTCAACGGGAAAACCGGCATCATCCGGTCGCTTTCCGATGCCGAAATCCTCGTTCATTTTCCCGATGAAGACAAAACCATCGAAGTCGAGCGCTACGAATGGAAAAACATCCGTTATTATCTTGACGAAACAACCAAGGAAATCAGCGAGGAAATTTTAGGCACATTCGTCCATTACCCAATCCGACTCGCCTGGGCCATAACGGTGCACAAAAGCCAGGGATTGACGTTCGATAAAGCTGCGCTTGACGTGTCGCAGGTTTTTCTCCCCGGACAGGCCTACGTCGCTTTGTCGCGACTTCGTTCGTTAGACGGCCTTATTTTACTTTCCCCGCTGCAGATGAACGGCATTTCGAACGACGCCGAAGTCATGCAATACGCGCAGAACAAAGCCGACGAGCAATTCCTTGAAGGCCAACTGCGCGCCGAAACCCGGCAGTTCATCCACAATTTCCTGAGGAACAGTTTCACGTGGAAGGAATTGTCGCAGCAATGGCGCAACCATTTTTTCAGCTACGACGACGAAGCTTCGGCATCGCCAAAATCGAAACACAGAGATTGGGCGAAAAAGCAGTCGGATGCAATTACGGAACTGCTCGATCCGTCGGCGAAATTCATTGTCCAGCTTGATAGATTGTTTTCCGATCAAACCACGCCCATGCCGTTCATCCTCGAAAGGATCAACGCGGCATACGACTATTTCCTTACGCCGATGGACAATCTGGTCAGCGAAATCCTATGGAAACTCGAAGAAGTCAGCCGGATCAAAAAAGTAAAAGCGTTCTATGAGGAACTTTCACTTCTCGAAGAAGCCCAGACCAAAGCCGTGCAACGATTGCTCCGGGCCAAACTTCTTATGGAAATTGTTGTTTCGGAAAAGGAAATAACCAAGGAAAACCTCCATTCGGAAGAAATCCGAAATTACAAACTGCACAAGCTTGAAGCGGTGCGCGAAGCCTTCAAACTTGTCAATGTCACATTGATTGAAGACGAAAAAGACATTGATCGCTACACGAAGAAAAAAGGCAAAAAAGAGCGGAAAAAATCAACAGTCGAAGAAACCTTTGAGCTCTGGCAGCAAAAATTGACCATCAAAGAAATCGCGAAAGAGCGGAAACTCACCGCTCAGACCATTTCAACGCACATGGCCAAACTGATCCAAGCCAAAAGAATCAACATTTTCGATGTGCTGCCCGAGGACAAACTTATTGCCCTGGCACGAGCTTTCGTAGGTTACGAAGAAGAATCGCTGAACCCGCTCAAGGAAAAATACGGCGACACCTTTACCTGGGACGAGCTCAAAATGTTCCGGGCCAGTCTTACTCAGGCCAGCCAGTAAACCGCCATGATTGCCGGAATGAAATAGATTGCAATTGTTTTCGCACCATCGTAATCCTTGGCGATGCGTTGCCCGAAAAGCAGCATAATCAAAGCGACGCAGGAAAAAACTGCGCCATAAAACCCGTAAGTGCGCTCGCGCATAACCAAGAGCTGTATCGCGCCGGCGCTGCACAAAATTCCCGAAACGAGTTCCAGGGCAAGGATTACAAACAATGCCTGCGGGACGTAATCGCGGATAAAGGTTTTCGAAAAATGTCCCTTGAGCCATTCGACATTGCTTTTCCAGTCCGTAACCTTGTCGTAACCCGACTGGATGAAGGTCACTGCCAGAAAAAGAAGAATGAGGACCGAAGCGATATTCATGGGCTATTTTTTATGGATGAGACGCGTGAGTTTGATCGACAGATCGGTCAGGATGATTTTCGCGTTCCCGTTGCGCTCGATATGGTAAATCGCGTCAGAAAGCTGGCTGAAAATATCCTGGATGTTGTTGCCGTGCACGAAAGGCGCGAAATTCTCGAGCCTGAACTTGTCGATTTTCGGCTCGATATAAACCAGGCTCGTAACCTGGTAATTGAGCAGCAAAGTCTGCCGGAACATATCGATGCAGTATTCGAGGAATTTCTTCTGCGTTTCCCGGCCCAGCGCCGCTATTTTCTCGCTCCAGGCAATCAGGTCGTTGATCGCGGCGGCATTTCCTTTGGCACGGAACGCGGCGCGCACCCATTGGACGAACCATTCCTCAAAAGGCAAATCCTCGCCGTCTTCGTGCAGCAGATGGAGCGCCTTGCTGAAATTCCCCTGAGCCTGATGCGCGACTGTTTTTGCCTTGCGCGGATCGGTATTTTCACGTGAAACCAAAGCATCGGCAATTACATTTTCATGCAAGCGGTTGAAATTCAATATCTGGCAGCGCGATCGGATCGTTTCGATGATATCCTGCTCGTTTTCGGTAATCAGGATGAAAACCGTCTTTTCAGGCGGTTCCTCGATGATTTTCAGGAGTTTGTTCGACGCCTCGATGTTCATCTTGTCGGCCATCCAGACGATCATGATCTTATAACCGCCTTCGAACGATTTGAGCGCCAGCGATTTAAGGACTTCCTGCGCGTCCTCGACCCGGATCAGGCCTTGTTTGTTGGCCACGCCCAAAACCTGGTACCAGTCGAAAAGGCTGCCGTACGGATTTTCGGTGACGAACTGCCGCCAGTCGGCGATAAAGTCGAGGCTTTTGGGTTTCGATTTCACGTCTTCGGTCGACACGGTCGGATAGACGAAATGCAGATCGGGATGTGCCAAATGATCGAACTTGAGGTTGCAGCTTTCGTTGCCGCCGGAATTCTCACCGCCCGAATTCCCGCACAGAATGTACTGCGCATAAGCGATCGCCATCGCCAAAGTACCGCTGCCTTCCGGCCCGACGAACAGCTGGGCGTGCGGAATCCGTCCGTCCGAAGCGGTTTTCACCAAATGGTTTTTGAGGTATTCCTGTCCTAAGATGTCCGAAAATCGCATAGGCAAATATAAACCAAAATCGCAATTAACGCCCGTTGGGAAAACCGGAGAAAATCCAAAAAAACAAAATCCGTATATTTGCGGCTTTAATTTTTAAAACGCACAACCGCATGAAAACCCTTGAGGATTTTAATTTTAAAGATAAGAAAGCCATTATCCGCGTCGATTTCAACGTGCCGTTGGACGAGAACTTCAACGTGACCGACACGACCCGGATTGAGGCCGCAAAACCGACGATCGACAAAATCCTTTCCGACGGCGGAAGCGCGATTTTGATGTCGCACCTCGGAAGACCGAAAGGAAAAGAGGATAAATATTCGTTGAGGCATATTGTCGATACGGTTTCGGAAATTTTGGGCGTAAAGATCAAATTCGCCGAAGATTCGCGCGGGGAAATTGCAAAGAAGGCAGCCGAAAACCTTCAACCGGGCGAAGTATTGCTTTTGGAAAACCTGCGTTTTTACAAAGAAGAGGAAGCCGGCGATAAGGAAATGGCGAAAGAACTTGCGTCATTGGGCGACATTTACGTCAACGACGCTTTCGGGACGGCGCACCGCGCACACGCCTCGACGGCGATCATCGCCGATTATTTCCCGGAAAACAAAACCTTCGGGATTTTGCTGGCCAGGGAAATCGAAAGCCTGGAAAAGGTTTTGAAAAACAGCGAAAAGCCGGTAACTGCGGTTTTGGGCGGCTCAAAAGTGTCGTCGAAAATCACGGTGATCGAAAACATCCTCGACAAAATCGACCACATGATCATCGGCGGCGGGATGACTTTTACATTCGTCAAGGCGCTGGGCGGAAAGATCGGGAATTCGATCTGCGAGGACGACAAACTCGAACTGGCGCTCGAAATCCTTGAAAAGGCGAAAGCCAAAAATGTCCAAATCCATTTGCCGGTCGATGTGGTTGCGGCCGACGCTTTCAGCAATGATGCCAATACACAAATCGTAGATGTCGATAAAATCCCGGACGGTTGGCAAGGTTTGGACGCGGGCCCGAAATCGCTCGAAGCCATCAAAAAAGTGATCCTGGAATCGAAAACGATCTTGTGGAACGGGCCACTCGGGGTTTTCGAGATGGAAAAATTCTCCCGCGGAACGATCGAACTCGGGAATTATATTGCCGAGGCAACAAAAAATGGCGCTTTTTCATTGGTCGGCGGCGGCGACTCGGTTGCGGCGGTCAAGCAATTCGGCCTCGAACCGAAGATGAGTTACGTTTCGACCGGCGGCGGCGCCATGCTCGAAATGCTCGAAGGGAAAACGCTTCCGGGGATTGCGGCAATCCAGCAAAATTGACACTTGCGGGATGCGGCAAACAAAATGCGATTCGCTTTTTGTGAGCCGTTTTAACAACCTCAAGGGCAACATTTAGGATAAAATTAAGTTATATAATTTTCGTATTTGTTTACAGAATTATTATGTTTGCAAATATAAATAGTTGAATTATAGCTATTTGGATTTTCTAAAGGAAGCCGAAACTTCCTGTTTCTCAAAGACATAACACGCGAAATAAAGTTTTCTGACTGCTTGCTCCGGCATTTAAAAAACATATAAAAACGTACACATGAATATAAAACAACTGACAATTACATTCGTTTCATTTCTGTCCTTGCAACTTTTTGCCCAGGAAACGGCTTCGAGCGAACAGCTGATCAAACAGGAACCGAAACTTTCCTATCTCGACTCAATCAAAGGCACGTTCGTCAAAGACAAAATGGCCGCCTGCGTCGACAGTTTATGGCTCAAAGAACTCACCAGCCTCGATCTTTACGACAACATTACCGAAGACATCAAGACCATTAACCTCGACAAGTCGGTTGATTATGAATTGCCAACTGCTCTTTTAAAGGAAAGGCTCAAGAAAATGGACGAGAAATCGCCATTCAACATCGAGTACAATCCGGGATTGGAAAACATCATCAAATCGTTTCTCAAAAACCGGAAAAAGTCATTCGAAAGGCTGATGGCAATTTCAGAATACTATTTTCCGATGTTCGAAGAAGCTTTGGCAAGGCAAAATGTGCCGCTCGAGATTAAATACCTCGCTGTGGTCGAATCGGCCCTGAACCCGAAGGCCGTTTCACGAGTCGGCGCAACCGGTTTATGGCAGTTCATGTACCAGACCGGAAAGCAGTACGACCTGACCATCGATTCGTATGTCGACGAAAGAAGCGATCCGTTGAAAGCCAGCGATGCCGCGGCGCAATACATGGCCAATATGTACAAGATTTTCGGCGATTGGGATTTGGTCCTCGCTTCCTACAACTCGGGTCCTGGCAATGTCGCCAAAGCGATCCGTCGTTCGGGCGGTCGCCAGAATTACTGGAACATCCGCAAATATCTGCCAAATGAGACCGCGGGTTATGTCCCGGCGTTCCTGGCCACGATGTATATTTACGAATACCACAAAGAGCACGGCATCGTTCCGGAAAGGGCTTTGGTGAAACATTTCGCGACCGATACGATTGCCATCCGCCACCAGCTGACCTTCAAGCAGATTTCGGATCTGATCGACATTCCGGTTGCGCAGCTGCAATTGCTCAATCCGTCGTTCAAGATGAATACGGTACCGAGCTATTCCGATAAAATCCATTACCTGAGATTGCCGCAGGATAAAATCGCGTTGTTCACATCCAATGAAGACAAGATATACGCCTATGCCGCGCACGAGGAAAGCCTGAGGGAAAAGCCGTTTACGCGACTGGCATATTCAAAAACCATCGATTCGACGGCAGATTATGAAGAGCGCACGGTTACCCGGACGAAATTCCACAAGGTTCGCCGCGGCGACAACCTGAGCGAAATTGCGAATCGTTATGACGTTTCGGTCGCACAAATCAAAAAATGGAACCGACTCAAGAACAATAAGGCGCCACTGGGCAAAAGCCTGAAAATCGTGACTACCGAGCGCATTGCCTATAAATCGAAGAAAAAGGAAGCCAAAGATGTTTTGTCCCCGAAATCGGAGGCCGTGGCCACTGTTGACTTGAAAGCTGCCGCCGCCGCGACGAAGAAATTGGCCGGAAATATCGATACGAACAAGGAACTGGCTTCGAAAGACGAAGAAACCGCACCGGAATATTACGTAGTTGAAGCAGGCGATAACCTGAGCACGATTGCACGGAAATACAACGTTTCGGTAAAGAACATCAAGGAGTGGAATAATTTTGAAGACGACAACCTGCTCGCCGGGACGCGCATCAAGGTTTTCAAGGCCGATGAAGCCGTCGCTGTGGAAGAACCGAAATTCAAGACTACGGAATACACCGTCAAAAAGGGCGACTTTTTGAGCATCATCGCCAAGAAGAACGACGTGACGATGGACGATCTGAAAGAATGGAACAACCTCGAAAGCAATAACATTCACGTTGGGCAAAAGCTGGTCGTTTCCAAAATCGAGGTTTCGGATGCCGTTGCCGAAAAAGGCAAACAGGATAAAGTTTCAAGCAAAGCCAAGGCGCAGGATCATTATTACGTCCAGAAAGGCGACTCGCTTTTCAGCATCGCCAAGAAATATCCGGGCATTACCGTTTCCGACATCAAGAAATGGAACGGGATCAAAAACGAGAGCATCAAACCCGGAATGAAACTCAAAATAAACGGGTAATCAAAAAATCTTCTATAAATTTGGGCTTTGCATTCGTCATGAACAAAGCCCTTTTTTTATGCGCTGTTTTTTTCCTTGTCGCTTCCTGCGGGAAAGACGACAAGCGAAAACACGCAGCTTCAGGGCAAATCAATAACATTTCAGTCATTATCGACGATGAGCTCTGGAACGGCGAAGTCGGCGACAGCATCCGAAACAAATTCGCATCGCCGGTTACGGGATTGTCGCAGGAAGAGCCGATGTTTACGATCAACCAATATCCGCTCAAGCTGCTTGAAGGGTTTATGACCAACAGCCGGAACATTATTCTGGTCAAGAAAGAGCGGCACAACCAATACAAAGTTGTCAGCGACGAATATGCAAAACCGCAGAATGTGTTTCATGTTTCCGGAAGCAGCGTAGCCGAAATAAAAAACCTGATCGAGTTCCATGCGCACGAAATCATCCGGAAAATGCACGACACCGAAATTCTGGAAGCGCAGCAACGCATCGACACCTCGCTGCTGGACGACAAGAAAATCCAGCAAAAATTCGGGGTTTCGCTCCACGTGCCGTCCGATTACAAATACGCGATGCAGCGCCCGAAATTCATCTGGCTCAAAAAGGACATCATCAGCGGGAACATGAGCGTACTTATTTATGCCGTCCCCGCGAAATGCCTTGAGAGAAACAACGATGCGATCCGGAATATCATGAACATGCGCGATTCGATCGGAAGCCGCTACATCCACGGAACCGTGCCCGGCAGCCGGATGATTACCGAGGAAGCCTATGCGCCGTACTTGTCGCACATAAAAATCGAAGGCCGCAAAACGCTCGAGACCAAAGGCACCTGGGAATTGAAAAACGATTACATGTCCGGGCCGTTCATCAATTATGCGATTATGGACAAACCCAACAAACGCATCCTTGTGCTCGAAGGATTCTGCTATGCGCCGTCCAAGGAAAAGCGCGACCTGATGCACGAGCTCGAGGCAATCGCCAAATCGGTAAAATTTGCGAATCCGGTTTCCAAAACCCCGAAAAAGAAAACGAATGCCATTAAAATGGAAAATTAAGCCGTTTGAGGAACTTTTTCTGGCCGAACTATACGAACTCCTGCAGCTGCGCTCGGAAATCTTTGTAGTCGAACAGAATTGCGTTTATCAGGACATTGACGGAAAAGATAGGAAGGCATTGCACCTGATCGGCGAATATGGAGGTGAAATCGTCGCTTATGCAAGATTGTTCAAACCCGGGGATTATTTCGGCGACGCCTCGATCGGCCGTGTTGTCGTGAAACGGGAATTCCGCGATAAAAAATGGGGACACGATCTGATGCGCGAATCGCTGAAAGCCATAACCGAAAATTTTGGCGCAGGCCCGATTGTCATTTCGGCGCAACTTTATCTTCAGAAATTTTACGAATCGCACGGTTTTGAAACCATTGGGGAAAGTTATCCGGAAGACGACATCCCGCACATCCGGATGATCAACAACCAACGCTAGATTTTCGTAACCACCAACTCAACCCTGCGATCGTATTCCGCGCCTTTGCCCAGCGGAACTGTGTTGCCGTAGCCCTTGAAAGTCATTCTGTTTTTGGCGATTTTCTTGAAAACAAGATATTTGTAAACCGATTCGGCGCGGTTTTGCGACAGTTGCCGTTTCCGGGTTGCCAGGTCGATCGCTTCCTTTTGGTACGGCGGCGTGCAGCAAATGTGGCCCTGGATCTCAAACTCGATGTTCTTGTGCTTCATCAGGTAGCGCGTGATGGCGTCGAGCTGGGTCTTTGCCTTGAAATTCAGGACGCTGCTTCCGCGTTCGAAAAGAACGTTTTCAAGATAGACGTGATCGCCGACAATGGGTTTTTTCGGCATTTCGGTATACATTCCGGGAAGTTCGATTTTCGGGAGCGGCTTTAAATTGAGCACGACGTCGACCCTGCGGTTCTTCGAGCGTTTTTCAGGCAGATTTTCAACCAAATCGTCGTCGATCATGATTTTGCCCTTGCCTTCGATCGTGACGATGACTTTGTTTTTGATACCGTTTTTGGTCAGCATATCCTTGATCGCGTTCGCGCGGTTGGTCGACAGCTTGAAGTTGTAGGCTTCTTTCCCGATATCGTCGGTATAGCCGTAAATCTGGATGGATTCGATCCGCGTCGAATCGGTCGATTTGATGTAACCGATCACGGCCTGCGCCTGCTTTTCGTCAAGCGAGAATTTTCCGGAATCGAAATAAACGGATTGAACGACTTCTTCCTGCGCGCTCGTCCAGGCAAAGAACAACAGCGGCAATAACTTAAAAAAATGCCTCATCAGATTTTCAATATCTTATTGTATTCCGCCGTATTGTTGAGAATGGCGATGGCTTTGACGATTTCGGAATTGTTTTTCGTATAGTACTGGTACAATCCTTCCTTGTACTGGTAGCGCTTGATGATTTCGTCTACCAACAGGTTCTTGATTTCTTTTTGGTTCTGGTTGAGTTGCGTTTCCTCGCTTTTTTGCAACGAGTTCAGCAATTGCTGGTATTCGGCCTGGATCGACGCATCGATTTTTTCCTTTTTGGCTGCTTCGAGCGTATTTTTCAGCGCGAGCTCGGTTTCGGTATCGAACTGGAAATTTTCCTTTTTCAGATATTGCTTGAAATCGGCGAAATCGGCGTCGGTGATTACCGGTATTTTGTTGCCCAAATCCGGATGTTTGTAATAATAGCCGGTCACATAATTGAAAATCCCGTCGTTTTTCACCAGCGCATCGGTGATCGGGCTGAGCTTGGTTTCGGCCAGTTCGATATCGGGCTGGATGCCGCCGCCGTCATATACCGTACGGCCTTTCTTGGTCTTAAACGCGTTGTATTTCGTCGCGTCGGTGCGAATGGCATGCCCGTCCTTGTCCTTGTGGGCATAATCGAGCGCCTGGATGCAGCGGCCAGATGGCGTATAATAACGTGAAATCGTGACTTTGAGCTGCGTTCCGTAAGTCAGGTCGATCGGGCGCTGGACCAATCCTTTCCCGAAACTGCGGCTTCCGACGATTACGGCGCGGTCCAGATCCTGCAACGCGCCGGAAACGATTTCCGAAGCCGAGGCGCTATGCCCGTCCACCAAAATCACGAGCGGGATTTCGGTATCGATCGGGTCGCGCTGGGTTTTGTAAGTATTGTTGTGCTTTTCGATTTTCGATTTCGTGGTCACGATCACTTCGTTTTTCGGGACGAAAAGGTTGCAGATGTTTACCGCTTCGGCCAGCAATCCGCCCGGATTCCCGCGCAGGTCCAGAATAATCCGCTCGGCACCTTCGCGTTTGAGCTGCTCGAGTGCTTCCTTGGTTTCGAGCGACGCTTTCCGGTTGAACTGCGAGAGCACGATATAACCGGTTTTGTCGTCTACTTTCGAAAAGAACGGCACGGCTTTCAATTCAACTTCATCAAGAACGAGCTGCGTATCCATGATTTTTCCCTGGCGGCGGAATTTGAGCGCGATCTTGGCATTTTTCGCCCCGCGTAGCAACTGGCCCGCGTCTTCCTTGAAATCCTCAAGGCTGACGTCACCAATCTGGATGATTTCGTCGCCGGCTTTGAGCCCGGCTTTGTCGGCAGGATAACCTTTGTACGGCTCCTTGATAATCAAAACGCCGTCTTTCCGCGTAATCATCGCCCCGATTCCGGTATATTCCCCGGTATTGTTGATCTTGAATTTCACCACGTCGGCTTCGTTGAAATAAACCGTGTACGGATCGAGGTCGGCGAGCATGCTTTTGATCGCTTTGTCCATGAGTTCGGCCGGGTTGGTCTCGTCAACATAATTCATATTGACCTCCTTGAACAGCGTCGTAAAAATCTCGATCTGTTTGGCGATCTCAAAAAAATCGTCCTTGAAACTCGCGCCAACATAAAGCAGTCCGCCGGCAATCACAGGGATGATATATCTTTTTTTCAGGAAAGTATACATAATTTCAAAAGGTTTTTTTCTTGCTGAATATCTTCCGGAGAAAGAAAAACAGGCCGACTAAAATAAGAATAAAAGGGCAGATATGGAGCGCCGTGGCAAAAAAGCTTTCGCGTGCCCGAAACCGCTCGGTTAAAACGCTTGAAGCTTGTAAATTATTACGTTTCCGAAGGGCTATTTTCCGCAATCGCCGAAAGGAATTTTTCGAAAAGCTGTACGGTTTTCTGGTTGATTTCGTGGTAATCGAGCCGATCCTTACTCTGATAAAGCAACATAAAGGCATACGGATGCGTGATGTTGTCGTGGAGCAACTGTTTGTTAAGCCGATAGGTTTCCCGCAATACGCGCTTGAAATAGTTGCGGTCGACCGCTTTTTTGAAATATTTTTTGGACACTGAAACACCAAATTTTATATGGCCCGCTTCGCCAAAATCCGTCGGGAGATAAACGAGTCGCAACGGATATTTCGCAACCGATTTTCCTTCGGAGAAAAGCAGGTCGATGAGTTTCCGGCTTTTGAGTTTTTCGTATTTCGGGTAATTGAATTCCATCAGTCAAAATTGTTGGCAAAGATACTGCTTATGTCTTGCATTTGCCAGAGATTATAAAAATCAGTAAATTCCACGAAATGTGTAAATTATATAAAGTTTTCTTTATAATAATGAAACATATTTCACTGATAGCCGATGTAAATTTACCATAAGAAAATAAAGCGAAGAGCTTCAAAATATAAGCACTATCCGCGGGTTGAAGAAACAACTGCTGAAATAAAGCGGATAACCAAACCCAAACACACATCAAATAGCCCAACGCGCTATTAAAAACCTCCTGAAGATTGAGCAGGAGGTTTTTTATTGGGCGAAACAAAAAACGAACCCGAAGGTTCGTTTATTTTATTTGTAGATGTTGTTTTCGGGTTTTACATCTGCCATCAGGCCGCTCGGATCGATAGTGATGCTTTTGATCGACGCCTTGCTTTTGTCGATCGCGAATTCGTAATCGGGATTGCCCCACGCCCAGTCTTTGAGCACGGTGCGCTTCATTTCCGGATACGGATTGTCTTTGACGAAACTCATCATCCGAAGCGGAATGTAAAAGCCTTCCTTCGTGCCGTCGGTATATTCCACAACCAGGTCTATCGGCATTGGCATGAGCCCGATGCGCTGGAGCGAAACCGTGGTTTTACCGCCGTTTTCAACCACATTTTTAATTCCGTAATCAATCGTATTGGTGGTCTCGGTCCAGTCGGTCAGATACCAGTCGAGCTCGGCTCCGGAGACTTTTTCGGCGCAGCGTTTCACGTCGTTCGGCGTCGGATGTTTGAATTTGAAATCGGCATAATACCGCTTGAGGGTTTTCATCAGGTTTTCCTTGCCGATAACGTAAATCAGCTGGCTCAGGAAAATCTCGCCCTTGCTGTAGCAGCTGATGCTGTAGGTCCGGTTCTCCTCAAAGCGGTCCGAATGCGTCGACTGCGGCTGTTCTTTCCCCGATGCGACCATCGAAAAATAACCTCTATAGGCACCGATCCAAGGATTGTCAACACTTTGCACGGCAATATGGTTCAGCCCGGTATCTTCGAGAAATGAGGTAAAACCTTCGTCCATCCACGGATGTTTCGATTCGTTGCTGCCCAAAACATGCTGGAACCAGGAATGGCCCATTTCGTGCGCCGTCACCCCGACAAGCCCTTCAAATGTACCCTCGCCCATAATCAGCGTGCACATCGCGTATTCCATTCCGCCGTCGCCGCCCTGAATGACGGAATACTGCTCGTATGGATATTTCCCCACGATTTCGTTGTAATACTGCATCAATCTTACCGTCTGCGGCTGTAGCTTTTTCCAATTGTCGATGATTTTCGGGTTGTTCTTGTAAATAAAATGAATTGTCGCGCCACCCGGAACCTGCGCCGTATCGTGCAGGTAATTCCTGTCGGCCGCCCAGGTAAAGTCGTGTACGTTCGGCGCGATGAAATGCCAGGTCAGCGTTTTCTTTTTCGCGTTGTCGACCTTCACGCCCGGATCTTCATACCCGAATCCGATTTCGTTTTTGTTCTGTAGGTAACCCGAGCCGCCGATGAGATAATTCTTGTCGATCGTGATCCTGACGTCGAAATCGCCCCAGACGCCGTAGAATTCGCGTGCGATGTACGGATCGGGATGCCAGCCTTCGAAGTCGTATTCGGCCAGTTTCGGATACCATTGCGTCATCGAAAGCTCGACGCCTTCCGAATTGTTGCGCCCCGAACGCCGGATCTGTACCGGAAGCTGCCCGTCGAAATCGAGCGTGAACGTGGTTTTTCCGCCGGGCAAAATCGGTTTGGCCAATGTGACTTCGAGAATGGTCTCGACTTCTTTCGCTGTAGTGGAAACGCCGTCCTGCTTGAAATTCGCGATATGCAAAAAGCCGGTTTCATCCGGCTTCAGGTTTTTGATTCGGCTCTCTTTTAGCTCTTTGCCGTCCGCGGTTTTGGTTTTGGCCACCATCCGGGCGTCGGGATCTTTGATGGTGCGCACGCGCATGTCCATCTCGCTTCCCGGCTGGAACGCGTTCGGATATAAGTGGTAAAACACTTTTTTGAGCGTATCCGGAGAATTATTGGTGTAAACCAATTCCTGTTTTCCTTTGTAACGATAGGTTTTGACATCCATCGAGACGTTCATTTTGTAATCGACGTGCTGTTGCCAGTAGTTCGAACTTTGTGCAAAACCGTTTGCGAAGCCCAAAAAGATAAAAGAGAGGAATAGGATTTTTTTCATGCCTTAAAATTAAAGGATTTTAATCAGCCTTTAACTGTTTTGTTCGGCAATTTGTTTTTCGACATTTTTTCAGCCATCAGCAAAGCATTGTAGGCATTGACGATTTTTCCCGATTTCGAAGCGGTCGAAAATGATCTCTTCTCCTGCTTTTCACCCAGTACGACCTCGCCGTTCATCGGTGTTCCGGAATCCATCAGGATTTGTTTCACCTGTACGGCCGAAAGCCCCGGATAATACGAACGGATCAGCGCCGCGACACCGGCCACGTTAGGCGATGCCATCGAAGTTCCCTGCTCGTATTTGTATTTGTTGTTCGGAACCGTTGCGTAGATTTTCATTCCCGGAGAGAAAACGTCGACGTCTTTTGTTCCATAATTTGAGAACGGAGCCACGAGCTTGCTGTCGTAAGTCGTGTTCAAAGCGCCAACGGTAACCACATTGTGAACGATTTCCGAGTTGCCCAGATCCTGCGTATCGGTCGGGTAAAACTGGTTGCCGGCCAAATCGATGTCCAATCCGTCATTACCGGCGGCAAAAACGATCAAAACGTCTTTGGATTCGGCATATTTCAATGCATCGAAAACCCATTGTTTGTGCGGGGAAAACCCTTTTCCGAAACTTCCGTTGATGACTTTCGCGCCGTTGTCTACCGCATAGCGGATCGCCAGTGCTACATCTTTGTCGTATTCGTCGCCGTTAGGCACCGCGCGGACAGGCAAGATCGTAACGTTGTCGGCAATGCCGTCGCCGCCTTTTCCGTTATTCCGGATTCCGGCAATGATTCCCGAAACGTGCGTTCCGTGCAGCGCGTCGTTTTTGTCCGGGCCCATGACGTTGTTGTTGCCGTAGCTGCGGTCGTTGATGTCGTCCGGATTGTCGCCCACGACTTTACGCCCGTCGAAATCAGTGTTGAGGTTGAAGTTAAGCTGATCGTCTTCCTGTTTTTTGAACTCGGAGATTTCGTCCTGGAAATCCGGGCCGGCCTGTGCGATCACGCTCATCATGATCATTTTGGACTGCGCCAGCTGCTTGTCGTCTTTCGGGTCGATGGCCTTGACTTCGTCGAGGGTGAATTTGTCTTTTTTGAGGTAATCGCTAACGGCTTTTTGGGCATTGGTGATGAAATCGACCGTTTGTTTGCCTTGCATCGCTTCGGCGCGTTTTTCATCGTATTCTTTTTTGGCCTGCTTGTAGGTTTCCGAACCGTCGTCGCCTTTTTTGACGATGCGCGTCAATTCCAGATTTTCGTTGGTCGAATTGCCGAGGAAGTTCCAGCCATGTATGTCATCGATGTAGCCGTTTTTGTCGTCGTCGATGCCGTTGCCCGGAATTTCCTTCGGATTGGTCCAGATAATCGGCGCGAGGTCTTCGTGCTCGATATCGACGCCCGAATCTACAACGCCGACAATGACTTTCGTACTTTTCTTTCCTTTGAGCAGTTCGGCATAAGCCTTATCGACGCTCATTCCCGGAATGGTGTCTTTCACCAAATCGAGATGGCTCCAGCGCTTGAGGTCGTTTTCGGATATCGGGGCGTGTTTCGCCGGAATTTTGCTGTAATCAACAGTCTGTGCGCTTTTGCCTTGCGCCACTGCATTGGTATAGGCCAACGTTGCGATGGCGGCCATTCCTACCGGTTTCAATAATTTCATTATCAAGGATTTTAAAATTTAAAAAAGTTGGTCGAAAATATGGCTTTTTGTTACAACAGCCTGAATTATTAACAATTATTTATCGCCGCAATTTTCTATCAGTTGATATCCTTGCTTTCCTGAAGTTTTTTGATCAGGCTTTGGACATAGCTTTTGTTGCCTTCGTCCGGTGCCTGTTTCAATGCCGCTTCAGCGTGACTGAGTGCTTTTTTATAGTTGCCGACGGCCGAATAACCGCGCGCCAATCCCATATTGGTAGTAAAAACGTTCGGGTTTTTCTTGTAATTGATCTGGAACACAGCCAGTGCGCGATCGGCTTTTTTCTGTGCAATCAACGTGCGGCCGTATTGGTGCAGTTCGATCATCGAGCCGAGCGGCATCGCTTCGTCCATCAATTTTTCGGCTTCGGCATTGCGACCCAGCGCCATCAACACGTTGGCTTTGGTACTGAGCGTCTGGAAATTTTTCTGTCCGACATAACGCGCCGTGATTGCCTCGTCGGCCCAAGCCAGCGCCTGTTCAAGTTCAATATTGTATTGAAGGCAATAATTGGCCGCCTGAACGAAAGCCTGCCACGTGAATCCGGGTTTAGTGCGCAGTTCGCTCCTGAAATGATCGAGCTGGATTTTATGGATGTCGGCTTCAATCTTGATCGGGATCAAGCGTTTTTCCCACATCAGGGCGAGTGTCGCGGAATTTTCGGTCTGGTCGATGAATTCATATTTGAGCCACTCGACGAGTTTGTCCATCGTCTGGTGTTTTACCGTTACCCGAAGCGCGTCTTCATCGGGATTGTAATAAAAGCTGCCCCACGAATTGGAACGTTTCGAAAAAATCACCGTGTCGTCGGTCGGGCCGAGGATGAAATGCAGCCCGTAAATCCCAGCAGCAAGGTCTTTGCCTTCGACTTTTACGTTTTCCGAAAAGGAAATCGTCGTGTTTTCGTTCGCGCCGCCGCGCCACGGAGCCGCTGTTGAAGTGCCGAAACCCAAATCCTGCAGCCCGTAATGCGCGACGGTCGTACCCCAGATTTTGCCTTCGCGGCCTTTCACACCGGGGCGATGGTAATTGATTTCGATTTTTGCCAGCCCGATCTGCTCGGAGACCGACGCTCTTTTGTTGTTGCCTTCGTTGCCTACGGTCAGCGGCTGGCCGAAGGAATAAACAGAAAAAAGAAGCAGTACTGCAGAAAGGATTCGTTTCATGATTTTGTTGGTGTTGGTTGGAAAATGAATTTATGTTTTGCCTTTGAGCCATTTTACGGTTTCGTTGGCAATGTCGTAATTGAAATTGCCTTTCGCGTATTGCCCGTCTTTGAAATTTTTCGCGGCTTCTTCCCAGTCCTTGCTCTTCATCATGAAATGGTCGAGCCCCGGAATCGTGATCCAAACCGCATTTCCGGGATGTTTCTCGTTGACGGTTTTCTCGATCAGCATCGGCTCGACGAGCGAACACTGCTCATAATCGGACGCGCCGTGCAGCACCAGAACCGGACATTTCACTTCCTGCCAGCTTTTGGCCAGGTTCAGCGAATCGAGCTGCTGCCAGAATTTCCAATGCCTGCCCCACATGTCGTTGCTTCCTTTTTTATAACCGAGTTCGGAAACCACCAGCGGATGAAACTCGGGATTGGCGTCGAGCTGTTCCGGCGATTTTTTGAGCACGAAAAATTCGTAATAGATTTTCTGGATTTCACGGACGAAATCTTCGGTCTGCTGATAATCGAGGTTTTCCAGGAGCGGCTTCTGGACGCGGTGCATTTCCAGTAAAAATTCGCTCCAAGGCCGGAATACGCACCCGAAAACCATCACGCCGCGCGGAGTGTGCTTCCTGGCAATTTCAGGCGCAATTGTACCGCCAAGTGAATGGCCCCAAATAAAGAGTTTCGAAGCATCCACGAACGGCAGTTTTTCCATGTATTGATAGCCGGCGTCGAAGCTTTCGATATCGGTTACCAGATCGACCTCGCCGCACGGCTCGCAGTTGAAGCTGTCGCCGAGTCCGGATTTTTCAATCGTTACAACGGCAAAGCCGTTTTTGAGCCATTCTTCTATCAATTTGCCGTTGTAACTTTTGGAATAATTCTCAATGCTCCCGCAACCGTAGCCTGGAATCAATAGAATGGCTGGGACATTGGTTTTGCCTTTCGGTTTTCGCGTAATCGTCCGCAGGTAACCGTTGCGGAATTTCACCCAGTCGTAAATAATATCTGCGGTTTCGGACGTTTCAAACGGTTTCATCACCGCTTTTCCGGAAAGCCGCTTCATGTTGTTGTTCCGCAAAAAATCAACCGAAACCTTGTCGTTTTTCCGGATCGCCGCCGCTGCGGCATTGTACTGTTCGATGGTCGCCGCGGCTTTTCCGTTGACGTACTGGATCAAATCGCCTTTTTTCATTTTCAGCGCGGCCATGGTCGAATTCGGCAAAACCGAATCGATCCGCAGCCCGTATTCCTGCGGCGTGCCGATGATTCCGAGAAAAGCCTTCCGCTCCGGCATCTGCGCCAGAATCGATTGGACGACGAGTAAAGCCAGTAAAAAGCAGAATTTTTTCATTGCCGTAATTTATCCGTTGGAAGATCCTGCGCGTTCCTTGATGTCGTCGGCGCCGCCGGTACGTTTGCGCTGCGGGCCGGTATTTTTCCCGAAATTGTACGTATATGACAATACGGCCACACGCGTATCGCGGCTCACTTTGAAGTGTTCTTTGTAGGTGTCGAATTCGGTATCGGCGGTTGTGCGGTTGGTCCAGAAAATATCGTTCAGCGCGAGTTTCAATACGCTGTTCTTGAATTTTTTCTGCAAGCCGGCGTTGACGTACCAAATCGGATCAACGTCCATGAAGGCGTAGATTTCCCGTGCGCGGTAATTCCCGGTAAATTCCGCAGTATAGCCGTTGCCGAGCTTAAAGCTGTTGACTAGGTTGAAATTGTAAGTGAAATTCCCTTTGTTTTGCAGCGTCGTGCCGGCCACAGTCCCGGAATACGAACCGTAGTAAAGATTGTAGCTGTAGTTCGTGCTCCACCATTTCGTAAAATCGACAGGAACGATTATGAAAAGCCCGTAAATATCGACTGTGTTGAGGTTTTTTTCGGTCTGGACGGTGATCATCGGGTCGTCGTCGGAAGGCGCGATCACGCTGGTGATGTTGTCGAAGGTCCGGGAAAAGCTCAGCGTCGTGTAGATTTTCTGGTTGTAGATGTGCGTCAGGTCGACGGAATGCGTCGTCTGCGGCTCAAGGTACGGATTGCCCTGCTTGTAAGTCGTCTGATCCAGGAAGAACTTGAATGGGTTGAGCTGTTCGTAACTCGGGCGCGTGATCCGGCGGCTGTAATTGAATTCGAGGCTGTTCTTGTCGTTGAACTTATAGCTCACAAAAGCGCTCGGGAACAGCTGCGCATAGCTGTCTTCGAACGTCGTCCCGTCCACCAATTGCTTGCCGTTGATGTTCGTGTTTTCTATTCGCAGGCCCAGATAGGCGCTCCATTTTTTGTAATCTTTCGAAACGTTCACATAGGCCGCATTGATGTTTTCCTTGTAAATGAAATGGTTGCTTTTGGTCTCGTCGAACACCGGCGTTCCGGAACTGACGTCGTAAAAAGCGAGGTTGTTGTCGGCTTTCACATAACTCGATTTGACGCCCGTTTCGAGCTTATAATCCTTTTTGAGGTTTTTGACGAAATCGCTTTTCAGCGCAAAAATGTTCAGATCGCCGTTCAAATCGCCGTGCAATAAGTAGCGCGGCAGATATTCGACGTTGTTCGTATCAAAGTATTCGGTCTGGAAATTCTGCTTGGTTTTGTTGCCGTAATTGGCGTAGTCGAAATCGGTCGTGAGTTCCGTGCCCAGCGTATCCATTTCGAATTTGTGGTTGAGGTTCAGCGAATAGTTGTACCACTTATCGCGCGAACGGTTGTAGGTGACGAATTTCGAGGTGCGCACGTCATTAGCATCGTAAACATCCGAAATGTTCCGTCCGGTCGGGTTGAATTTGTTGCTGACACCGCTTACGATAATCCCGAACGTATGCCGTTTGCTTGCGTAAAAATCCGCGCCGGTGCGAACGATGTGGTTCCGGAAATTCATTTTCAGCGTGTTGTTCTGGTCGTAGCGTCCGGTGAAATTCCCGTTCTCGAAAAACCGCCGATCGAGATCCAGATCGTTGAATCCTTCGCGGTAAGCGAAACTGTAACTCCCGAAAATGTTGATTTTTTTGTTGCGGTAATTCAGGTTTAGGCTGTTGTTGCTTTTCGGGTATTTTCCCTGTCCATAGGCGGTCGAGACGCTACCGTTGGTCCCGATTTTCCGGTCTTTTTTCATCTTGATGTTGATGATCGACGAACCCGATGCGTCGTATTTTGCGTTCGGATTGGTGATGAATTCGATCTTGTCGACCATTCCCGACGGAATGCCGCGCAGGTAATTGGCCAGATCGGTGCCCGACATCGGCGTGATCTTGCCGTCGATCTGGACGATAATTCCGCTACGGCCGCGCAGGCTGATGTTGTCGTTGTTGTCCACGTTTACGCCCGGCGCTTTTTCCAAAACTTCAAATGCCGACGAGCCGGTCGCCCCGATGTTACTGTCCACGTTCAGGATCATTTTCCCCTGCGAACGCTCGATGTACGGCTTGGTTTTTACCACTACGACTTCTTCCAGTTTTTTGGCCTCCGGAAGAAGCGCAATGGTACCAACAACAACATTTTCGTTTGCCGGGAACGCTTCGCCGGTAAACCTGTTCTGTCCGTTTATATTGATTTTGATGATGTAATTCCCTTTCGGAACGGCGGTAAAAATGAAATGCCCGTTGTCGTCCGGCGCTTCGGTCTTCACGATTTTGTTGTCGGCAGAAGTCAGCAGCGAAATCACTGCTTGCGTTGCCGGGACGTTTTTTTCGGAGACTACGATTCCCGAGATGTCGATTTTCCCCTGCTGGATTTCCTGTCCGAAAAGCAACGATGCCAGGCTGGAAAGCAACAATATTCCAAGCGAATAAGCCATTTTACCATACGATTCGTTTTTTGATCAATGATTTACCTGCAATTTTCCGTGATGATTTTCAATGTTTTGTTCAATAGTTCCAATTCGTCCTGAGAAATTCCCTCGAGTGCCGTTTGCCGGTTTTGAAGCACCAATTCCTGGACATCGTCGATGATGCGTTTTCCTTCCTCAGTTACCGTAAGCTTCGTTTTCCTGCGGTCGTTGGAGTGAACTTCGCGCTGTAGATAGCCCGAGCGAACGAGCAATTCGATGATCCGCGTGATCGAGGCATTGTCCTTAAAGGCTTTTTCGGCGAGCTCCTGCTGCGGAATTCCGCGATTTTCCAAAATCGCACGGATGACGATCCATTGATCTATCGTGATTTTATATCCGTGTTCGCGAAGCCTTTTCTGCGCAAAATTCCGGTAGGTCCGGATGGCCCTGTCCATGTTGTAGAACGTAATGTCTTTGAGTTGTTCCATCTGATAAAAAGTTTCGCCAAAAATATAGATGATTTATCAATGTTTGATATATCAATTAAACATTGGCAAAACTTTTTCAAAACATCCTAACCTCACGGCATAAGTATGTTATCCGAAAATATTGTTACAGGAAAAAATTTCTTTAACACGGACGCCGCGTTCGGTATGCTCGACGGTGATGATTTCGTTGTGCGCGTCGTGTTCAAGAAACAGGTAGTAATTGTTGTCGGCGGCCTGGGTCAGGAATTTCGCTTTTTCAGGCAAAGTCAGCAGCGGGCGCGTGTCGTAGCCCATGACGTAAGGCAACGGCAAATGCCCCGCGGTCGGGAGCAGATCGGCCATGAAGCAAATGGTTTTATCGCCGAATTCGATTTTCGGGATCATCATTTTTTCGGTATGGCCGTCGGCAAAGAAAATCCCGAATCCGAGTTCCGAAGTTTCAAGCGTGTCGCCTTCCGGGCGCTTTATGAAGTTGAGCTGGCCGCTTTCCTGCATCGGCAAAATGTTTTCGGGAAGAAAGGAAGCTTTTTCACGCGCATTGGGCTTGGTCGCCCAATCCCAATGGTTGTCATTGCTCCAGAATTTCGCGTTTTTGAATGCCGGTTCGTAACCTGTTTTATCCTTGTTCCATTGCACCGAACCGCCGCAATGGTCGAAATGCAGGTGCGTCATGAAAACATCGGTGATGTCGTCGCGGTGAAAGCCGTATTTAGCCAAAGATTTGTCGAGCGAATGATTGCCCCAGAGCGAATAGTAGCTGAAGAATTTCTCCGATTGCTTGTTTCCCAAACCCGTATCGATCAGGATCAGCCGGTTTCCGTCCTCGATCAAAAGACAGCGTGCCGCAATGTCGATGAGGTTGTCCGCGTCGGCCGGATTGGTCTTGGTCCAAAGCGTTTTGGGCACGACGCCGAACATCGCGCCGCCGTCGAGCTTGAAATTTCCGGCTTCAATCGGGTAGAGTTTCATACGAATCGGTTTTCGACAAAAATAAGAATATCTTTTAGGCTGTGAAGTGAATGCCTGAAAAAAGCAGTTAATGTAAAATAATAAAACTGCGGGTTTCCCGTAAGCATATTTTTGTGAAAACTGTAGCTTAACCGTAGGGGAAAGGGCGGCTGCATCCCTACGAAACCATCCGTATCTTTTACTACGGCAATCCCGCATATTTTATTAAAAATTCGCAATTAATCTGGAAAGGCGCTTCCAATCGATGAAAGCAGCTTGATAGCCGATCACTATTACCCGATCAGTTATAAAAATGTTACCCGATGCGGCAAAAAGCGATTAATGTGGTATCTTTGTGCTCAATTTAGACAAAATATAAATTAGCATGATAAAAGTATCAGAATCAGCCAGCAGGAAAATTGTCGACATGATGAAGGAAGACGGCTTTGATGCGGCTAAAGATTATGTTCGTGTTGGCGTGAAAAGCGGCGGCTGCAGCGGACTTTCATACGAACTCAAATTCGACCACGCGCTGGACGAAAACGATAAGGTTTTTGAGGACAACAACGTGCGCATCGCCGTCGAGAAGAAATCGTTCCTCTATTTGGCCGGCACAATCCTCGAATATTCGGGCGGATTGAATGGCAAAGGCTTCGTCTTCAACAACCCGAACGCGAGCCGGACTTGCGGATGCGGCGAAAGCTTCTCGCTGTAAATCAAATCACATTGGAGAAAACAAAAATGTCAAAATACACCGAAGACGATTTAAAGATCGAACTCGAAAACAAGGAATACGAGTACGGATTTTACACCGATATTGAATCGGAGACGTTTCCCGTCGGGCTCAGCGAAGACATCGTCCGGGCGATTTCCAGAAAAAAGGAAGAGCCGGACTGGATGACCGACTGGCGCATCGAAGCGTTCCGCGCGTGGCAGGAAATGACCGAACCGGCCTGGGCGAACGTACATTACGACAAGCCCGATTTCCAGGCGATTTCGTATTATTCGGCGCCGAAAAAGAAAGACAAATACGCAAGCCTTGACGAAGTCGATCCGGAACTTTTGGAAACCTTCAAAAAGCTCGGCATCTCGATCGACGAGCAAAAAAAGCTGACCGGCGTAGCGATGGACATCGTCGTCGATTCGGTTTCGGTTGCGACGACATTCAAGAAAACGCTTTCCGAAAAAGGCATCATTTTCTGCTCGATTTCCGAGGCGATCAAGGAACATCCGGAGCTCGTGAAAAAATACATCGGTTCGGTCGTGCCGCAAAAGGATAATTTTTACGCGGCGCTGAATTCGGCGGTATTTTCGGACGGATCGTTCTGCTATATCCCGAAAGGCGTGCGCTGCCCGATGGAACTATCGACCTATTTCCGAATCAACCAGGCCGGAACCGGACAATTTGAACGGACGCTCGTCATCGCCGACGAAGGCAGTTACGTTTCGTACCTCGAAGGCTGCACCGCGCCGAGCCGCGACGAAAACCAATTGCATGCGGCGGTCGTCGAGCTCATCGCTTTGGACGATGCCGAAATCAAATATTCGACGGTCCAGAACTGGTATCCCGGAAACAAGGAGGGCAAAGGCGGCGTGTTCAATTTCGTCACGAAACGCGGGTTGTGCGAGAAAAACGCGAAAATTTCCTGGACGCAGGTCGAAACCGGTTCGGCCGTGACGTGGAAATATCCGTCGTGCGTCTTGAAAGGCGACAACTCGGTAGGCGAATTCTACTCGATTGCCGTTACGAACAATTTCCAGCAGGCCGATACCGGGACAAAAATGGTGCATCTGGGAAAAAACACGAAATCAACAATCATCTCCAAAGGGATTTCTGCCGGAAAATCGCAAAACAGCTACCGCGGATTGGTGCAGATTTCGGCGCGTGCCGACAACGCCAGAAACTTTTCGCAGTGCGATTCGCTGTTGATGGGCAACAATTGCGGGGCGCATACGTTTCCGTACATCGAAAGCAAAAATCCGTCGGCGAAAATCGAGCATGAGGCGACGACCTCGAAAATCGGCGAAGACCAGGTTTTTTATTGTAACCAACGCGGAATCCCTACCGAAAAAGCGATTGCGCTGATCGTCAACGGATTCAGCAAAGACGTACTCAACAAACTTCCGATGGAATTTGCCGTCGAAGCGCAGAAATTATTAGAAATATCACTAGAAGGTTCGGTCGGATAAAGGCTGGAATAAATACAAAACGAATGTTATCAATTAAAAACTTACACGCCGGAATCGAAGACAAAGACATCCTCAAAGGCATCAACCTTGAAGTCAAAGCCGGCGAAGTGCATGCGATCATGGGACCGAACGGTTCCGGAAAATCGACGCTTTCCGCCGTGATTGCCGGAAATGAAAACTACGAAGTGACCGAAGGCACGATTTCACTCGACGGCGAGGATTTGGCCGACTTGGCGCCCGAAGAACGCGCGCACAAAGGCGTATTTTTGTCATTTCAATATCCTGTGGAAATCCCGGGCGTTTCGGTGACGAACTTCATGAAAACGGCCATCAACGAAAGCCGCAAGGCGAAAGGCTTGGAGGAAATGCCGGCGAACGAAATGTTGAAATTGATCCGCGAAAAATCGGAACTTTTGGAAATCGACCGCAAATTCATGTCGCGCTCGTTGAACGAAGGCTTTTCGGGCGGCGAGAAAAAGCGCAACGAAATCTTCCAGATGGCGATGCTCGAACCGAAGCTCGCGATTTTGGACGAAACCGATTCGGGGCTCGATATCGACGCGCTGCGGATCGTCGCCAACGGCGTCAACAAACTCAAGAGCGACAACAACGCGATTGTCGTCATCACGCATTACCAAAGGCTTCTGGATTATATCGTGCCTGATTTCGTCCATGTTTTGTACAACGGGAAAATCGTAAAATCGGGCGGGAAAGAACTGGCTTACGAACTGGAGGAAAAAGGATACGACTGGATCAAAAGCGAAAACGCAACGGTATAATATGGATTTGAAAGAGAAATTACTGGCGTCGTTCATGGCATTCGAGGAGCAGGTCGATGTGGATTCCGATCTGCACGACATCCGCACTTCCGCCATCAAAAACTTCGAGGCCAAAGGCTTTCCGACCAAAAAGGAAGAAGCCTGGAAATATACCTCGCTGAACCCGATTCTTAAAAACGACTTTTCGGTGTTCCCGAAACAGGACAGCGTGGTCGAATTCCCCGAAGTTAAAAAGTTTTTTCTTCACGAGATCGATACCTACAAAGTCGTATTCATCGACGGGGTTTTCAGCTCGTTTTTATCTTCGACGACGCACGACGGAATCGACGTCTGTTTGATGTCTTCGGCGCTCAACAAGCCGAAATACAAAATGGTCATCGACGAATATTTCAATCAGATCGCCAGCAAGGACGAGAGTTTGACGACTTTGAATACGGCTTTCGCCAGTGAAGGCGCTTACATCAACATTCCGAAAAGCAAGGTCGTCGAAAAACCGATCGAGGTCATTTATTTCTCGACCGGAAACGAAGCCGCGTTGATGGTACAGCCGAGAAACCTTGTGATTGTTGGCGAAAACGCACATGTCCAGATCATCGAACGGCACCAGAGTTTGAACAACAATCCGGTTTTGACCAATTCGGTGACCGAGATATTCGCGGCCAAACGCGCGATCGTCGATTACTACAAAATCCAGAATGACAATCTCGAAGCGTCGCTAATCGACAATACGTTCATCGCGCAAAAGGAGCAAAGCATCGCGTCGGTTCATACGTTTTCGTTCGGCGGCAATTTAACGCGCAACAACCTGAATTTTTTCCATCAGGGCGAACACATCGATTCGACGCTAAAGGGCATTACGATCATCGAAGGCAAGCAGCACGTCGATCATTACACGTTGGTTCACCACGCTACGCCGAACTGCGAATCGCACCAGAATTACAAAGGGATTTTCGGCGACCGCGCGACCGGCGTGTTCAACGGCAAGATCTACGTCGAAAAAGAAGCGCAGAAAACCGACGCCTTCCAGCAAAACAACAATATCTTACTGAGCGACAAGGCCACGATCAATGCCAAGCCGCAATTGGAGATTTTCGCCGACGACGTGAAATGTTCGCACGGCTGCACCATCGGACAACTCGACGACCGGGCGATGTTTTACATGCAATCGCGCGGGATTCCACAAAAGGAAGCCAAAGCCTTGCTGATGTATGCGTTCTCGAACGAAGTCATCGAAAGCATCAAAATCCCGGAACTCAAGAACCGGATAACGAAAATCATCGCGACGAAACTCGGCGTGAAAATGGGTTTCGATCTGTAATTTCCAAACGCAAGATAATTCAGCCCGGCCATTTCGCCGGGTTTTTCGTTTATAAATTTGATTATATTTGGTCGGATAATCATCGGTTATGGAAAATCATAAAGACCAAATTGCGCAGAAACTGTTGGACCGAAACCTCATTTCCGAAGAACAGTTCGTTGCCGTAAAAGCCTGGCGTTCACTGGGAATTTTTTCGTTGCGCAACGAGTTGCTGCTTTTGATGTATCTCGGCGTTTTGCTGTTTACTTCCGGCGTCGGCATCGTCATTTACAAAAACATCGATACGATCGGACATGTGGCGATTTTGGGCGTCATTTTACTTTTGACTGTTGCCTGTTTTTACTTTTCCTATAAAAAATCGCCCGGTTTCGACCGTGAAGAAACCCGTTTTGAAAATCCGGTTTTCGATTATGTGGCGCTGCTGGGCGTAATGCTGGCCTGTATTTTCATCGGTTACCTGCAGTTCCAATACAAGACTTTCGGTTCCGATTTCAGTCTTTCGGCGCTGGTCTCGAGTGCAATCGCTTTTTCGGCCGCGTATTATTTCGACAGCCGTACGGCGCTTACGATTGCGATTACCGGGCTCGCCGCTTTTATCGGAATTACCGCCACGCCGCAGGCTCTGCTCGAAGCATCGGTCTATACCAGTCCGGGACAAACCTATTCGGGAATCGGATTGGCTGTTTTACTGGTTTTATGGACCGAATATTCCGAAAAGGCGAGTCTGAAAAAACATTTCAGCCTTGTGTTTCTGACTTTTGCGTTGCATCTGGCCGGAATTTGCTGCATCAAGGGAATGTTCGAGAATTGGTGGCTGCTGTTCGGGTTGATATTGGGCGGATTCTGTTTTTATTTTTACCGGAAAAGCTATGAGATGAAGGCGGTATCGATATTCGTATTTACGCTGGTTTACGGTTTCATCGGGTTCAATATCCTGATCGGCCAGTTGCTTTCGTACGCCAATATCGACCAATTGTTCGAGCCGCTGATTTTCCTCTCGACGCCGTATCTGGTCGGCGCCATAATCGGATTCATTTTCCTGATCAAAAAATTCAACAAAGCAACCGATGATAGCAAAACGGACTGATTTACTCGAAAACCTGCAACTGCTCGAAGAAGCGGAAAAGTTCAAGGACGCCGGTTTCCTTTCACCGGCCGATTTCCTGCGCGTGAAGTCCAGTCTGCCAATCCCGAAAACCAGCCGGAATCTTTTGGTCAGGCTCGGGTTTTTCCTTTTGGGATGCCTTTTATATTCGTCGATCGTCGGCTTTCTCTCGCTCTTGATGCTTTCGGGCATCGACGCCTACGAAATTTTTATCTTCATCTTTGCGCTCATCGGGCTTTGCGGGACGGAGTTTCTTTGCAGCCAGCAGTTCCACAAACACGGCATCGACGATGCGTTCGTCATGGGTTTCCAAGCGCTGTTCTGCACGGCAATCGGCGTGGTTACCGAGCAAAGCCTCGCTGTTTTTGC
>JBEHYS010000019.1:0-67741 GCA_048498055.1 Bacteroidota bacterium | reverse complement strand
GAAAAAAGAAGTATTTTTACGCATGTTAAACGCACTTAATCACAGAGAAAAATGAGTTCAGAGAAAGAAGCAAAATTAAAAGCACTCCAATTAACACTAGATAAACTCGATAAAACCTACGGAAAAGGCACCGTAATGAAAATGGGCGACAAAGCCGTCGAGGAAGTCGAAACGATTTCTTCAGGCTCGCTCGGGCTCGATCTGGCCCTTGGCGTAAACGGCTATCCGAAAGGCCGGATCGTCGAGATTTTCGGGCCGGAATCTTCGGGTAAAACCACATTGACATTGCATGCGATTGCAGAAGCCCAAAAAGCCGGCGGAATTGCGGCCTTCATCGATGCGGAACACGCCTTTGACCGCAATTATGCCGAGAAGCTCGACGTTGATGTAGAAAACCTCATCATTTCGCAGCCGGATAATGGCGAACAAGCTTTGGAAATCGCGGAAAACCTGATCCGCTCGGGAGCGATCGATATTGTCGTGATCGACTCGGTCGCGGCATTGACCCCGAAAAGTGAGATCGAAGGCGAAATGGGCGATTCGAAAATGGGATTGCACGCGCGATTGATGTCGCAGGCTTTGAGAAAACTTACGGGAACGATCAGTAAAACCAACTGTACGGTATTCTTCATCAACCAATTGAGGGAAAAAATCGGGGTTATGTTCGGAAATCCGGAAACGACTACGGGCGGAAATGCGTTAAAGTTCTATGCTTCGGTCCGTTTGGATATCCGCCGTTCGTCGCAGATCAAGGACGGAGAGAATGTCATCGGTAACCGCACGAAAGTGAAAGTCGTGAAAAATAAGGTTGCGCCGCCGTTCAGGACTGCCGAATTTGACATCATGTATGGCGAAGGCGTTTCAAAAACCGGTGAAATCCTCGACCTTGCGGTGGAATTTGAGATCATCAAGAAATCGGGGTCGTGGTTCAGCTACGGCGACACAAAGCTCGGCCAGGGCCGCGACGCAGTGAAAGTCATGATTAAGGACAATCCGGAACTGGCCGATGAGCTGGAACAGAAAATAAAAGAAACCATAAAGGAAAAAGCAGTTTAAAAAAGGCCCGGACGAAATTCCGGGCTTTTTTTATAGGCCTACGCAACCTTTCAAACTTATTCGTATCTTGGGTTTACTAAACGAAATGATGTAATGAAAAAATTGTTTTTACTGCTGTTGGTCGGTATTTCGGTTGCTTCCTGTGATTTGGGAAGCAATGACAATACCCAGTATGTTTTAGGCCCGGTCCAGGATGTGACGATGGCATCAACTTATAAAGTAGACAGTATTTCCGAAATAACGGTGCGGTACACAAGACCTAACGATTGTCATATTTTTCAAGGATATTATTACAGCGCGGAAGGAATGACCCGGAACTGCGCAATCGAATTTGCCAAAGTCGATGCCTCGGATTGCCAGGAAGACCAAACGGTCTATGAACTTCCGCTTCGATTCAAGCCAAGGTATGCCGGAACGTATCTTTTTAGGTTTTGGGATGGGACAAATGAGGACGGAACCCAACACTTCTTTGAAGCGGAAGCTGTCGTCAATAATTAATCATAACAAAAACTGTTTTGGGTTTAGAACAGCTTATCCATGATTGCAAAAACAATGATACCAAAGCTCAGGAACAATTATACAGATTATTTTCGTCTAAGTTGTTTGCAATATGCTTGAAGTATTCGCGCAATTATGCCGAAGCTGAAGATAATTTACAGGATGGATTCCTGATCATTTTCGCCAAAATCCATCAGTTCAATTTTAAAGGTTCGTTTGAAGGCTGGATCAAACGGATCATGATAAATAACGTTCTCCAGCAATATCGCGGTGTGAGTTTTTTGGAGCTTACCACCGAAAACATAAGCGACGAGCCCGAAGTCGAAATCGACGAAAGCGTGTCACTGGAGTTTCTGATGAAAATTATCCAGGAACTGCCCGACCGGTATCGGCTGGTATTCAACCTGTATGTCATTGACGGCTATGCCCATAAGGACATTGCGGAAATGCTTGAGATTACCACGGGAACATCCAAATCAAACCTGTCAAGGGCAAGGATGATCCTAAAGGAAAAAATAGAAAGCCACACGGCATCGAATAAATTACCATCGGCGAGATGACAGAAAGAAAAAAAATAGACCGTCTTTTTCAGGAAAAATTCAGGGATTTCGAAGTGACGCCCGATGAAAAAGTGTGGTCAGCTATTGAAGCCGAACTCACCGGAAAAAAGAAACGGAGAATTATCCCGTTCTGGTGGAAAATCTCCGGGGCAGCTGCGATTCTGCTGATCGGGCTGCTGCTTTTCAGCCGATTGTTCAGTTCCGATCCGAAAGCGCCGTCGGGGAATTCGGATAAAGTTGCCGTTGAGCAAGGTGTCAAAGGCAATAATTCCGTACAGCCGAAAGGCGTAAATCAGGCGCATGACGATAAAAATGACGATTTGGAAAACCAACCTGACGCAACCATTTTGCAAAATCCGCATCAAGTAGTTAGCGACGGCCAACAAACGGCTACTACCGACGGAAGGCAAGTGCAAAAAGCAGGCGTTCCGGCTGGAAATGTCCGATCGCAGCAGTCGGTGGCAACAAATGAAAAAAAACCGACAGGCCAACACAAAAGCGGCAGGGTTAATAAACCGTCAGTCGGCCTTGAAAAAAATAACGTTCTTGGAAATATTGATACTGAAAATGCGGTTGCAGTTTCGCAAAACAAAAAATCCCGGAAAGTCAAATCCGGAAATCCTACAGCGAATAAAAACAATGGCACAATAAAAGAAAACGCTGATAAAAATTCGATTCCCGGCACAAACGACAACAACACGTCCATAGCCAATAGCAATAAAGAAGGCAACAATATAAAGAATGTACAGGGATTCACGGTTCCTGACAAAAACGGTAACGATCAGAAGCAACACGACCCAAACGGTATTGCTGATACCAACACAAAAAAGGACACTGTGAAAGCAAGTCCCAACGCGCTGGAAGAATTGTTAAATGAAAAAGAAAACAAAGTTACCGCTAAAGAACAAAAAATAAATAGGTGGCAAATTACCTCAAACGTTGCCCCTATTTATTTTAGTTCGACTTCCAACGGATCGCCACTCGATTCGCGGTTCGAAGGAAACAAGAAAAGTTATGCTCCGAGCATGTCATACGGGGTCGGCGCAAAATATGCGATCAACAAAAAATTCTCGATAAAATCCGGCGTAAATACCGTCGCGCTCGAATACAACACGACCGACGTGGTTTTTTTCCAGACCGAAAACGCCCGCAAAATCGAGAATGTGACGCCCAATATCCAGGGTTCGCTGATCCAGGTAGACAACAAGCCCGATGGCGGCGCGGTAACCTCGTTCGGGCGCACGATCACGCAGTTTGAAGGCAATGTCAACCAGCGGATCGGCTATGTAGAGGTTCCGGTTGAAATGTCATACCAGCTCGTTGACCGGAAATTCGGGATGGAACTCATCGGCGGGTTGAGCACGATGATTTTGAACAAAAATGAGGTTTCAATCCAGTCGTCCGGAATGCAAATGAATATCGGCGAGGCCAGCAACCTCAACGACGTGCATTTCAGTACGAATGTCGGAATCGGTTTCAAATACAATTTCCTGAAATCGTTCCAGGCCAATTTTGAACCGATGTTGAAGTATCAGATCAATACTTTTACGAGCGGCGCCGGAAATTTCAAGCCTTACTTTTTTGGCTTATATACCGGAGTCAGCTACCATTTTTAGATTGTTTGGTTTATTTTGTTTTATAGTTAAGTTAGAGCTGTTAGTCCAAACAACAGCGGAAAAAGCGCTAGTCATTTCCCCGACAGCGCTTTTTTTATTTATAGGCTATTAGCTGTTGCTGAATGACTTCGCGCGATTGTTCCCGAAGTTCCCGGATCGCTTTTTTATTGTCGGGCGGTAAACCGTCGGTGTAGATGAATTTGTGGATTTTGGCCCGCATCAAGCCCGGGCTTCCGCTCATGAAAGTATAGGATAATCTTTTCTTATTGTCGGCAAACGTAATCGGCACGATTGGTATCTGGTGCTCAATGGCCAACCGGAATGCGCCGTCCTTGAATTCATCGAGCAGGATCGATTCGTTAGGAACGCCGCCTTCGGGGAAAATACAAAGACTCAGCCCTTGGCCGAGCCTTTTCTGGGCGCGGTTGAAGACTTCCATCCGGCTTTTGGAGCTGCTGCGGTCAACCAGAATGCAGGTCCGTTTGTAAAAAAAACCAAACAAAGGAATTTTCGCCAGTTCCTTTTTCCCCACAAAAACGAACGGATTTCGTACGACAGCCAGCATCAGCATGATATCGGTCATCGAGGTATGGTTCGCGATAAACATATAGCTTTTATGGGGTTGCGGCTGCTGTTCGGTATCGACCTTATAATAAAAGCCCATGCCGTAGAGGATTGCTTTCGCCCAGATCCGGGCCATGACGAAAAAATAGGGATACCATTCTTCCTTGAGAATCGATAGCAGCAGAAACGGAAACATGACTATAATCGGCAAGGCAATCAGAATATAGAACCAGATGCGCCACAAAACCCAGAAAATAATCTTGAAAATTCTCATAGCTCCAAATGTAAGGAATCGTATGTAATCTTTGACAAATAGGTTAACTTTGCAGACTCGAGACCTCAACTGGCCGAACTGTGAAATAAACCGCAATCTAACATGGCAAGAATATTAACCGGCATCCAAAGCACCGGCACACCGCACCTCGGTAATCTTCTCGGGGCAATCATTCCCGCGATCGAATTGTCGAAAGACGTGAAAAACGAGACCTTTCTTTTCATCGCCGACCTGCATTCGGTGACGCAGATCAAGGACGGCAAGACTTTAGGCGAAAACACGCTGAGCACTGCCGCTACGTGGCTGGCTTGCGGATTGGATGTTGACCGTGTGATTTTTTACCGTCAATCCGATGTGACGCAAACGACGGAATTGAGCTGGTATTTATGCTGCTTTTTCCCGTACCAGAGGCTGACCCTTGCCCATTCGTTCAAGGACAAGGCCGACCGGCTGGAAGATGTAAATGGCGGTATCTTTTTTTACCCGATGCTGATGGCGGCCGATATTTTACTGTATGACGTTAATTTTGTCCCTGTCGGGAAAGATCAGTTGCAGCATGTCGAATTCGCACGCGATGTCGCGTCGCGTTTCAATCACCAGATGAGCGAAACGTTCGTGATTCCGGAGCCTTCCGTCCGGGAAGAAACGATGTACATTCCCGGAACCGATGGCCATAAGATGAGCAAGTCGCGCGGCAATCTGATCAATATTTTTCTTGAAGACAAAGCCCTGCGCAAACAGATCATGTCGATCGAAACCGACAGTACGCCGCTGGAAGAACCGAAAAACCCGGACACCTGCAAGATTTTCGGCATCTATAAATTGCTTGCAACAACTGAGCAGCAACAGGCGATGCGCGTGAATTATGCCAACGCCAACCGCGATTTCGGTTACGGCCACGCAAAACAGGCGCTGTTTGAGCTGATTCTCGAGAAGTTCAAAACCGAAAGGGAAAAGTACAATTACTACATGGCTCATCCTTCCGAAGTCGAAGAGTTGCTGCTTATCGGCGCAGCGAAAGCCTCAACGGTCGCCAGCGGAGTTTTGAAAAAAGTCCGCAACAAGCTCGGGTTTGTTTAAACCGCCTCGAACTGTTTCCCCGGTAGTGGCCTGATCACGCCTTTCAGTTCCATATTAAGCAATACCGACGACATCCTGAAAACCGCGATTTCGCAATCGAGCGAAAGCGTATCGAGCGTTTGCCGGCCGTTTTTCAGCAGATAATCATAAATGGTTTGCTCGTCCTCTTCAAGGGCGACGAACAATTGTTTCTGTATCGGCTTTTGCGGTATTTCCAGATCCCAGTTGAGCATGTAAACCAAATCCGCCGCCGAAGTCAGTACATTCGCCCGTTGGGTCTTGATGAGGTTGTTGCAGCCCTGGCTGTATTTGTCGGTGATTCGTCCGGGAACGGCAAAAACCTCGCGGTTGTAATCGCAAGCTATGTTCGCGGTAATGAGCGAACCGCCTTTATCGGCCGATTCGATGACGATGGTAGCTTCCGAAATGCCGGCGACAATCCTGTTACGCCTGACGAAATTCTCCCGGGTGGGTTCGGTGCCGCTCCAGAATTCGGTCAAAAAACCGCCGTTCGCTTCGACTTTCGGAATATATTTCCTGTGCATTTTAGGGTAAATCCGATCGAGCCCGTGCGCTGTAACGCCGATGGTCTGCAGATTGTTTTCGATGGCGGCCTGATGCGCGGCGATGTCCACGCCGTAGGCAAATCCGCTGACGATGACCGGGTTGAGCGGAGCGAGATCGGTGATGAGATTACGGCAAACTTCCGCGCCGTACGCCGTAATTTGGCGCGTACCTACAATACTGATGATTTTCCGGTTTTCCAAATTGATATTTCCCGACGAAAAAAGGAGAATCGGCCCATCGGGGCAATGCTTTAATCTTTCGGGATAATCCGGATCGTTACAACCCAAAACGGAAATGTTGTTGGAACGGATGAATTCGAATTCGGCTTCGGCTTTGGTAAAAACGGATTTGTCGCCGAGACTGGCCAGCCGAACGAAACCGATGCCCTCGATTTTCCGGAGCTGTGAAGTTTTGGCCTTGAAGACCGATTCGGCATCGCCGCAATGAGCGAGCAGCCTTTTGGCGACGACATCGCCGACGCCTTCAACCTTTTGCAAGGCAAGCAAGTAAAATAAATCTGTATGGCGCATAATAAAATTTCGAAGTGGAAAAGTATGAATTTCCCGGCATTGTTAATAAAAATTGTTAATAAAATTTTGTCCGTTAACGGTAATAATTAACTTTGTTTCTATGAAGATTGAACAATACATTTCGCAGCTTTTGTATCGCTACCAATGCGTTACAGTCCCTGGGTTCGGCGCTTTTCTGACCGAAATCCAGCCGGCCAGCCTTCATGAAAGCTCGAATGCCTTTTACCCGCCGAAGAAACTCATCTCGTTTAATTCCTATCTCAAGAACAACGACGGACTTTTGGCCAACCACATCGCCACGGCCGAAAGGACTTCTTATGATGCGGCAGTCGAGGCCATCCAAAGCGAAGTTGGAATTTGGAAGAACATTCTAGAGATCAACGAAAAATTTACACTGAAAAACATCGGGGAACTTTCGCTGAATCCGGAGCGAAACGTCGTGTTTTCGCCTTATGAAGGTTTGAATTACCTGACCGAGGCTTTCGGGCTGAGCTCATTTGTGTCGCCGGTCATCAAGCGGGAAACCTACAAACAGGAAGTCGAAATTCTTGAGGACAAAGCGCCGATTGCCTTCACACCCGAAAAACGAGCCGGAAAAAATTACCTGAAATATACCGCGATCGTCGCACTTGCGCTTGCCGTAACCGGCAGCATTGGTTTTAAATTATACCAAAATCACGTCGAGGAGCAGACTTTTGCGGTTCAAAGCCAAGTGCAGAAAGAAGTCCAGAACAAGATCCAGGAAGCGACGTTCTTTATCGAAAATCCGATGCCGGCCGTAACCATGACCGTCAAAGAAGAGGATGAAAACCTGCGATATCATGTCGTGGCGGGCGTTTTTACCCAGGAAAAAAATGCGCAGAAAGCCTATGAAGATTTGAGCAATAAAGGCTACAAGGCCCGAAGACTTCCCCAAAACCGGCGCCATTTGTTTCCCGTGATTTCGGGAAGTTATGCAACCTATCACGAAGCGGTCGAAGCGTTAACGCAGATCAAGGCGACGGACAGTCCCGATGCCTGGCTGCTCACAAAATAAACTTATTATCCCGATGTCGAATCGGGATTTTTTGTAACTATAATACCTTTGCAAAAAAACATGTTCCCAAAACATCCTTCCGAATCGCTGACCATACTGACCGACCTGGTATTGCCGAGCGAAACCAATCCGCTGAACAATCTTTTCGGAGGTGAGCTTCTGGCCCGTATGGACCGCGCCGCGAGTATTGCCGCCAGGCGCCATTCCCGGAGGATTACCGTAACGGCTTCGGTCAACCATGTCGCTTTCAACCGCTCGATTCCGTTGGGCAGCGTCGTGACGATAGAAGCCAAAGTTTCGAGGAGTTTTAAAAGTTCAATGGAGATTTTTCTCGACGTCTGGATTGAAGACCGCGAATCGGGAAGCCGCACCAAGGCGAACGAAGCGATCTATACTTTTGTGGCTGTGGACGATACCGGAAGGCCGGTTGAAGTTGCGTCGATCATTCCTGAAACCGAACTCGAAAAAGAGCGTTTCGACGCGGCATTGCGACGAAAGCAATTGAGTTTGGTACTCGCCGGGAAAATGAAACCCGCAGATGCAACGGAACTCAAAGCACTTTTTGTATCCTAAAATCTTGCGGTAAAACATACACCAGCCCGTCCCGAAACTTGCGAAGCAGCGGCATCCTTGCGGAATGAAATGAAGCAAGATACAGCGGATAGCCGGAAAAGCTCCTAAGAAATCAGCGGACTCGCAACCCGCTTTTCTTTTACATATTATACAGCCACGATTGCGGGTTGTTGTAGACCGTATTTTGCAGGATCATGAACTTGAGGACGGTTTTTCCGGTATCGCCGTTGGTCCGGATTTTCCCGATAGTTTGTTTCATCGAGACCTTATCGCCTTTGCTGACACTGACGCTGCTCAGGTTCTGGTAAACCGTAAAATAATCCCCGTGCTGGATCATGACGGCTTTGTTGACCGGCGAAAGCACGATGACGCGGCTGACTTCACCACCGAAAACGGCGCGTGCGCTTGCTCCCTGTTCGGTCGTGATCTCGACGCCGCTGTTGTGCACCACGAGTTGTTTGTAAACCGGGTGCGGCTGGTCGCCATAGCCCAAAGTCACGGCGCCCTTTTCGACCGGCCACGGAAGTTTTCCTTTGTTGGCGCGGAAGTTATCGGCGATGATTTTGCTTTCCGGAGTCAGGACGATTTTAGTTTCAGAGGTCGCGGTTGGCTTTCGGGATGCCGATTTCGAATTTCCCCTTGCGGCGGCAACAGCAGTCTTTTTGTTTGCGGCGGCAATCGCCTCGCGGACCAGTTTGTCGATCTGGCGGTCGATTTGCTTGCTTTCCTGTTGTTTCTTCTTGATATCGGCCGTAATCTGCTTTTTATCCTTTTTGATTGCCTCGACGATTTTTTCCTGCTCCTGCTTTTCCTGTTCGAGCGTTTGTTTCTCTTTTTGGTTTTCGGCAAGAAGTTTCTGCTTTTCCTGTTTCTGGACGCCGATTTTTTGGTTGTAGACCCCAAGCTGGATTGCCTTGTCACGGATTTCCTCGCCTTGCGCCCTGCGATAGCTCGCATACTGTTTCATATACTGCGCGCGCTTATAGGCCTGGAGGAAATTCTGTGAAGACAACAAAAACATCGCGCGGCTTTGCTCGGATCGCGCTTTGTAGGATTTGACGATCAGTTGCGCATAGTCGGCGCGGAGTTGTTCGAGTTCCTTTTTCAGGCGGTTGATCTGGACCTGGTTGACGTACATGTCGTTGTTGAGCAGCTTGGTCTGCTTCTCGGTAGTGCTGATCAGTTTTTCCTTAAGCCCGATTTTTTTTTGCTGGAGCAGCAACTGGCTGGTCACGGATTTTTCTTTGCTCTTGACCGATTCCAGCAATTTCTGGTTCTCGAGAATTTCCCTCTGGATCTGTGCCTTGCGTGCTTCCAGCTTTTCCTGCTGGGTCTGCTGGCTCCAGATCGCGGCCGTAAAGAAGAAAAAAATCAGACAAAAGATGTGTTTTGGCATATCCGTAATTTTATGCAAATCTAGTTAATAAAAATTCTTTCATAACCATCGGGAACGCTGTACGGAAAAGAAAGCTCCTCGTTGAATGTGGCTGAATTGTATTCGATGCCGATTTTGGTCGTGCCTTTTTCCTGTTTCGCCTCGATATCGATTCCGGAAGGAAGCACCGCCTGCGGATATTCGCTGTAGTTCGGATAAGTCACTTTCAGCAACCGGTTTTGCAGCGCCTGAATGATTTGTTGCTGCTTGACCAGGAATTTTCCGGATTCGAAATAAAAAGCCTTTTGGGTTTTCGCATCGCTTGACTCGAGCTTATAGAGCTTGTCTTCGATGGTCGTGGTGTAATTTCCTTTTGTCAAATCGTCGATCGCCTCGCCCAGCAGCAGGTTCTGGACTTTGTTGAAATCGAGGTCGGTGCCTAGCCAACGGCCGAGCGTGGTGTAATCGCCTTCAAAATATTTACCGCCGATTTTCTCGTAATATTTCACCGATTCGGGCGTAATCAGCGCCTTGGCCATCGTAATGCCGAGCACACGGATGCTGATCAGTATTTTCTCGTCTTTTTTGATCTTGATTTCGGCGTTGACGTTCTGGGTGTTGCGCTCGTCTTCGTAGTGCGCGTTGGCCTTGATGAGCAACGTCCTGAAATCAGGCTTGATCGCGTAATGCTTTGCGATGACGGTTGCCGCCGAAAGCTCGTCTTTCGCCTTGCCTTCCGCCAATACAGCTTTCGCCTTGCAGGAGGTGAGCGAAAGCGCGCCTGCGATGGCCACGATCAATACCCCGAATCTTTTCCTCATTTCTTTTTTTGCTGTTTGATCAGTGCGTCGGCTTTGGAAAGATAGGCGTCTTTCTTTTTCATATCGCCCAATCCTTTGTAAGCTTCGCCAAGTTGTAGGTTAAAATTGATTTCGAGCTGCACGTCGCTCACCAGGTAATCCAGTCCGGATTCGAGCGCGGTCGCCGCTTTTTTGAAGTTTTTCGACTGGTTGTTGGCCAATCCTGAATAGTAATAGAATTCAGGTTGCAGCGGAAACAGCTCGATCGCTTCCTCAGATTTTTTCGCCAATGCGGTGAAATCCGCCTTTTCGGTATAAGCCTGAAGCAACAGCAACAAAGTTTCAACGTCGTCCGGATGGCTTTTTACCTGAAGCTCGTAATACTTGATGGCCTTGTCCCACATTTGCTTGTTCTGGTAGAATTTTCCGAGCTCTTTCGGGACTTCGACCGATTTGTCGCTGCCCAGGTAACCGATCGCCTTTTCCAGATCGGCATCGTATTGCGGCTTGTCGAGCGCAAAAATCAGGAACTCGTTCAGGATTCGGTGCTTGATTTTGTTGTCGATTTTAGGGCTGGCCAAAACCTTGTTCATCGACTGCACGGCCTGGTCGCCTTCGTTGTTGTTGATGTGGAATTTAAAAAGGCTGACCTGCGCCCAATCCGAAGCGGGGATTTCCTTTTCGAGCATTTTCGCGATTTCGAGCGCCTTGTCTTCCTGTCCGCTGTCGGAATACATGAAAATCAGGGAAACGTAATTCGATTCGTCTTTCGGGTTTTTCTTGATCTGGTCGAGCAGATTGGCCTTTTCCGGCCCTTGGTATTTCGCGTCGCGAAGGATTTGCGCTTTGTAGTTCTCCCGGATTTCCGATTTCCCAACATTGTCGTTGAGCTCATTGATCAGATCGAGCGCCTTGTCGAACTGTTGCGTATTCATGTAAAGCGATACCAGATCTTCCTTGTATTCCTTCTTGAATTCGACAAGTTTCGTCGCGATCACGATGGCCTGCGCATAATCCTGTTTGGCATAGCAGACATCGTACATCCCGGCAAAATACCACATGTTCTTCGGGTCGAGCTGCGACGCCTTCTCAAAAGACTTATAGGCGCTCTGGTAGTTTTTCTGGGCCAGGTAATTTTTCCCGAGCTCGTAATGCACCACCGGATTGTTGGGCTGGAGCTTGAGGCATTTCTCGAGCGCGGTAATCGCGCGGTCGTAATTTTCAATGCCTTTCTGGGTCAGCGATTCGTAAAACGCGTTCTGGAATTCGTCGGTCACCAATGCAATGTCTTCAGGCTCGGTTTGGGCCACGGCAAATTGCGGCAGGCCGAGCATACCGGATAAAACAATCGCGAAAACGAATTTCCTTAAGTTCATATTTTTATTCCAAAACCGAATAGTCGCCGATGCTGATGCTGGTGAAATTCCCGTCGAAAGTCGCATGGCTCCCGATCATGGCGTTGTCAAGTTTCGCATTGCGGATGTGCGAATGCGTCTGCACCAGGCTGTTTTTTATCGTACTGTCGATGACGTGGCACGCGCGTCCCAGCGATACGTTCGGGCCTACCGTCGCGTTGATCAGAATCACGTCCGGACCGATGTAGCACGGCGGGATGATCGTCGAGTTTTCGAGCTTCACGTCGTAATCCACCAAATGCTCGCCATCGTTGTGCAAAAACCCGAGCATCCTCGAATTGGTTTCAACCGTTACGTTTTTATTCCCGCAGTCCATCCACTCGTCCACTTTTCCGGGAACGAACTTCAGACCTTTTTGTTTCATATTTTCCAGGCCGTCGGTCAGTTGGTATTCGCCGCCTTTCACGACATTGTTGTCGAGCAGGTATTGCAATTCCTCGCGCAGCGCCTCGCCGCTTTTGAAATAGTAAATTCCGATGATGGCGAGATCCGAGATAAATTCTTTCGGCTTTTCGACAAAATCCACAATCCGGTTGTTTCCGTCGAGCTGAACGACGCCGAATGCGCTCGGATCGTCAACCTGTTTTACCCAAATTACGCTGTCGGCCGAAGTATCTAACGTAAAATCGGCGCGGAATAGTGTATCGGCATACGCCACGACGATCGGGCCGCTCATCGATTCCTTGGCGCACATGATCGCGTGCGCCGTTCCCAAAGCCTCATTCTGATAATAAATGGCGCCTTTGGAGCCGAGTTTTTCGGCGATGGCAACGAGTTCTTTTTCGACCTGCGGGCCAAAATCCTTGTGGATGATGAACGCGATTTCCTCGATGGGCTGGTTGATCACTCCGGCAATGTCTTCGACCAAACGATGGACGATCGGCTTTCCGGCAATCGGGATCAGCGGTTTCGGGACCGTTAATGTATGTGGGCGTAGTCTTGAGCCGCGTCCGGCCATGGGTACGATAATCTTCATGAATTATGAATTAAAATTTTTACTAGTTATTTCACGCCGGTGCTGCCGAATCCGCCTTCGCCGCGCGAGGTTTCGGTAAGTTCGGACACTTCCTGCCACCCGGCGCGTTCGTGTTTCGCGATGACGAGCTGCGCGATGCGTTCGCCGTTTTCGACCGTAAACGGTTCATTGGATAAATTTACTAAAATCACCCCGATTTCCCCGCGATAATCGGCATCAACCGTTCCGGGCGAATTCAATACGGTAACACCTTTTTTAGCAGCCAATCCGCTTCTGGGGCGAACCTGCGCCTCATAACCGATCGGCAGCTCGATGAACAATCCGGTTTTGACGATGGCCCGTCCGAGCGGGTTCAAGGTTATCGGTTCGGATAAATTCGCACGCAAATCCATTCCGGCCGAGGCGATGGTTTCGTAATCGGGCAATGCGTGTTGCGATCTGTTGATGATTTTTATGGTCATGCTTTTGTCAATTGGCGGGTTTTCGTTTCATGATGCGTTGCAACGTGTCTTTCTCGCTGTGGTAGATGAAATATAAAAACAGCAGCAGCAAGCCTGCGCCAACGTAATAATTTTCCCTGAAATAATAAAATGAAAGGACTGAAAATGCGATCGACAGCCCGAGATAGCCGCCGATTTTCTTCTTGTCATACGGAATCGGATAGGCTTTCGCGCCGAGCACATAGGACAAAATCATCATGCTGCCATAGGCCGCAATGGTCGCGATGGCCGAACCCATATAACCGGCTTTGCCCATATCCTCAAAAACCGGAATGAGCCAGAAGTTCAGGATCAGCGTCACGGCCGCGCCCACGAGCGAAATCCAGGCGCCAATGTGCGTCTTGTCGATGAGTTTGTACCAAACCGACAAATTGGTGTAAATCCCGAGGAAAAAGTTGGCCAGGATAATCAGCGGTACGACGTTCATCGCTTCCCAGTATTCGCGGTTCGGAATCATGAACACTTTGAGCACGTCGGCAAAAACGATGACCGCCAGCTGGATGAACGACCCGAAAATGACGAAATATTTCGTGACCGTCGCATAGGTCTGGGTCGCGTTTTCCTTGTCGGCGTGGCTGAAAAAGAACGGTTCGATTCCGAGCGTATAAGCCGTTCGGAACAAAACCATGAACAGTCCGAGCTTGTAACAGGCGGAATAAACGCCGACTTCCGAATCGGCAATGTTGTCCGGAAGCAGTTTCCCTAAAAGGATCTTATCGAACTGCTCGTTGATCGCGAAGGCGATTCCGGCAAACAGGATCGGCCAGCCGTAACGCATCATCCGTTTCCAGAGATCGAGGTCGAAATGCCATTTGACGTGCAGATAATCCTTGGCCAGCACGATGAACGTGACCAAACTCGCCACGACGTTCGAGACGAAAATATAGCCGACCTTGAAATCCTCGAAATACAATGAACTGATGAAACTTCCCGGATGCGATTTCGCGATTTTCGGTAAGACCAACAGGAAAAAGACGTTGAGCATCAGGTTCAACGCCACGTTCCCGATCTTGACCGCGGCATAATATTTCGGGCGCTGGGTTGCGCGCAATTTGCAAAACGGGACGATCGCAAGTGCATCGAGCACTAAAATCCAGATTGTATAGGTGATGAACTGCACGTCGATTCCGGATTCGACGGCCAGCCAGTTGCGGAACAAAAGCGACAAGACCAAAAACAGCAGCGAGCTCCAGAAAATGGAAATCGACGCGGTCTCGATGACGTTCTTCTTGTTTTCTTCTTTGTTATAGAACCGGAAAAACGAAGTTTCCATACCGTAAGCCAGGATGACGTTGAAGAAAATCATATAGGCGAAAATCTGTGTCATCTGGCCGTAGTCGGCTTTCGGGAGCATTCCCGGACTGGTGTAAAGCGGAACGAGAATAAAGCTGATCATCCGCGGAATGACCGTGGCCAGCCCGTAAATGGCGGTTTGTTTCAGAAGGTTTTTGTATAAACTCAAGACGCTGGCTTTATCTGGGAACAAAAATAACCAATTCTTTCATTCGGAAGTATTTATTGCGGGGCAGTTATCGGTTTTCTTTGCCGGTCGCCGATTTGCCGTTTTCTCCTTTGGATTTGGGAAAATTTCGGGTGGAATTAGACTATATTTGCGCCGCATCCCTATGATTATGAAACACTGCCTTCTTACAATTTATTGTTTTTTCATTTTTACTTTTTCCTTCGGACAGGAATCGGTGAAAAAAATGCCGGTCACGATCACCAAACACCAGATTTCCTTCAGCGACGATTATCCCTGGATGGAAAACATGAAAGACAAGGAAGTCGGCGACTGGGTCGATGCGCAGAACGAACGTTTCAAAACGCATCTCGACCAGTCCGGAAAAACCGCCGCGACGCTGCGCACGCTCAAGCGATACGATACCTATACGCCCTATCCCGTCATTTTCAGGCGCGGTTTGTATTACTTTGTACAAATCCGGAAAGATGCTTCAAAATCGGCCGTCCTGCAGTATTGGGACGAATTCGACCATCCGGCTTTGGGCACGATCGACCCGAACACGATATATCCGGGCGAAAATGTCATCGTTACCGATTACAGACCTTCGAAACAGTCCCAGAAACTGGCGTATTCGATCAGCATCAACGGCAGCGACAACCAGGAAATACGTTTTTACGACCTCAATAAGAAAAAACCTCTCGACGATGTCCTTAAAAATATAAAATTCTGCACGCCGTACTGGAACCGCGACCAGGGAATTTTCTATGCGAAAACCGCCAATAAGCAGCAATTTGCCCGCGATTCGACCTTTCAGCTTTATTACCACAGGATCGGAGAGCTTCAGGAAAAGGACGAATTGGTATTCGACAACCTGAAAAACCAAGGGCATTTTACCTTCTCGACCGCCGAGGACAAACTGTTTGTCATCGAAAATCTGCCGGATGACATGAAGAATTATTATGTAGCCGATTTGAACAACGAGAAAATATTGCTGAACAAATTCATCGAAAAGGACACGACCGGTTTCCAGTTCCTGAGGTATCGGAACGGCCGCATTTATTTTTCGTCAAAGGATTTCGGTTGGGGCGAAGTCCGCTCCTGCGATTTGAACCGTCAGGACGAGAAAGTCGTCATCCCGCAGATTTACACGCATTTGCTCGAGGACAGTTATTTGTATCAGGAATACATCATCTGCACGTACCGCACAACGGCGAAAAATTACTTCATCGTATACGATTATTCGGGAAATTTGATACGGAAAGTCGATTTGCCGCCGGGAATGGACGTCACGATCGAGCATTACGACAGCAAGACCAAGGAATTGTTTTATACGTTGTATTCGTATGTGGAGCCGGTCCGGAATTTCAAGCTCAATGTCGAAACCGGCGACAACCGCCAATATGCCGATCCGGTGCGCCAGCCCAAACCGACCCTTTTCGCGGTCGGCTATTTCGAAACCAAAACCACGACTTACAAAAGCCGCGACGGTGTTGACATCCCGATTACGATCGTGCATAAAAAAGGAATCAAGCTCGACGGCAACAACCCTACTTTGCTCAAAGCCTACGGCGGTTTTGGCATTGTCGCCCCGCGGAGCTACGATGTCGGGATTGCCTATTTCCTTGAGAACGGCGGCGTTTTCGCATATGCCGATATCCGCGGCGGCGGCGAAAAAGGGCTGCAATGGCACGACGAAGGCCGGCGGCTCAAAAAAATCAATACGTTCAACGATTTCATCGATGCGGCCGAATTCCTGATCAGCGAAAAATACACCTCTCCGCAAAAGCTGGCCATAACCGGCGGTTCGCAGGGCGGATTGCTCGTTGGTGTGGCTATGACGCAACGCCCTGAACTTTTTAAGGTCGCAATCCCAAACGTCGGGATTTACGATATGTCGCGGTATGACGACTATACGGTAGGCAATTTCCATCACAACGAATACGGCAACCCGGCCAATCCGAAAGAATACAAGGCGATGATGGCCTATTCGCCCTACCAGAACATCAAGGAAGACGTGGATTATCCGACCACGCTAGTTATCGCTTCGGACAACGACGACCGGATTCCGCCGTTCCAGTCCTACAAATTTGCGGCAAGGCTGCAAAACCGGACGGCACAGAAAAACCCGGTGTATATCCGGACGGCGCGCAAGGCCGGCCACAACGGCAAGTTCAGCTATGATGACCGGATGCAGGACAAAGCCGAATTCTACAGCTTTTTGCTGGAGCAGTTGAAACCATAAAAAAAGCCGGCTAAAACCCGGCTTTTTCATTATTTCTAAATTTTCTATCCTTTCAAGGCTTCCGCTCCGCCGACAATCTCAAGGATTTCATTGGTGATCGCAGCCTGACGCGCCTTGTTATAGGTCAGCTTGAGCTGGTTGCGCAATTCGGTTGCGTTGTCGGTCGCCTTGTGCATCGCGGTCATACGCGCGCCGTGCTCGGAAGCAAACGAATCGCGGACGGCTTTGTACAATTGCGTCTTGAGCATTTTCGGGATCAGCGTCAGGACGATTTCTTCCTTCGACGGCTCGAAGATATAATCGACATTGCTGACCAGTCCGGCAGTTACCGGTGCCAAGGGCAGAAATTGCTCGGTCTGGATGATTTGCGTCGCAGCATTCTTGAACTGGTTGTAGACCAATACGATCTTATCGTATTTCCCTTGAAGGAACAGTTGCACAAGCTCATCGGCAATTGCCGAGACATTGTCGAAAGTCAGGTTATCGAACACGCCGTTGTTGTTGGAAACCACATTGTGCGTCTTGCGGATCGCATCGTTTCCTTTTTTACCGATCGTGATGAAATCGACTTTTTTCCCTGCATAAGTCTTTTCGGTCAATATCCGGGCTTCCTTGATCACGTTCGAGTTGAACGCGCCGGCCAGTCCGCGGTTTGACGTAATAGCGACGACAAGCACGTTTTTCACTTCGCGCTGCGTCGTGAATTCGCCTCCGGTATCGCCATCCATCGTTGCCGAAAGGTTTTGCAAGAGTTCGGTGAGTTTTTCGGCATAAGGCCGCATCGCCGTAATCGCGTCCTGCGCTTTTTTGAGCTTCGCGGCAGAAACCATCTTCATCGCCGATGTAATCTGCATCGTTGAGGAGACGGAGGTAATTCTGTTACGGATTTCCTTGAGGTTTGCCATATTATAGTCTTTGGTCTTTGGTCTTTGGTCGCTGGCGTGGAGTCAATCCAACGACCAGCGACCAACGACCAGCGACTAAAAATTTAGTTATACTTTGCTGATACTTCTTTCGCGACTTTCTCGATCACGTCGGTGATTTCGTCGGTCAGCTTTCCGGCTTTGAGTGCATCGAGCGTATCGCGGTGCGAGGCGTTCATGAATTCCAGAAAGTCTTTTTCGAATTCCTTCACCTTGTTTACCGGAACGTTGCGAAGCAGATTTTTCGAGCCGGCGTAAATAATCGCAACCTGGTCTTCCACGGTAAACGGATCGTTCAAGCCTTGTTTGAGGATTTCGACGTTTCTTCTTCCCTTTTCGATAACGTTCAAGGTAACCGCATCAAGGTCGGAACCGAATTTCGCAAACGCTTCCAATTCGCGGAACTGCGCTTGGTCGAGCTTGAGCGTACCCGAAACTTTCTTCATCGATTTGATCTGGGCGTTACCACCGACGCGTGATACCGAAATACCTACGTTGATCGCCGGACGAACTCCTGAGTTGAACAAATCGGACTCAAGGAAGATCTGACCGTCTGTAATCGAGATTACGTTGGTCGGGATGTATGCGGAAACGTCGCCGGCCTGTGTTTCGATGATCGGCAGCGCGGTCAAAGACCCTCCGCCTTTTACAATCGGCTTGAGCGTATCGGGCAAATCGTTCATGTTTTTGGCGATCTCGTCGTTATTGATGACTTTACAAGCCCTTTCCAGCAAACGGCTGTGAAGGTAGAAAACGTCTCCAGGATACGCTTCACGTCCCGGCGGGCGGCGAAGCAAAAGCGAAACCTCACGGTAAGCTACGGCCTGTTTCGACAAATCATCGTAAATAATCAGCGCCGGACGGCCGGTATCGCGGAAATATTCCCCGATCGCGGCGCCTGCCATTGGCGCGTAAACCTGCATCGGCGCAGGATCCGAAGCATTCGCGGCAACGATAACGGTATAAGCCATCGCGCCTTTTTCTTCAAGCTTTTTGGCGATACCCGCTACGGTCGAAGCTTTCTGTCCGATCGCAACATAGATACAGAATACAGGCTGGCCTGCATCGTAGAATTCTTTTTGGTTCAGGATCGTATCGATACAAACGGTCGATTTACCGGTCTGGCGGTCACCGATCACAAGCTCACGCTGGCCACGGCCTACCGGAATCATCGCATCGATCGCCTTGATTCCCGTTTGTAGCGGCTCGGTTACCGGCTGGCGGAAGATAACTCCCGGCGCTTTGCGCTCGAGCGGCATTTCGTAGAGTTCGCCACCGATCGGGCCTTTGCCGTCGATCGGCTGTCCGAGCGTGTTTACGACGCGTCCGACCATTTGCTCACCAACTCTCAAAGAAGCGATGCGTTGCGTTCTTTTGGCGACCGAACCTTCCTTGACGGAAGTCGACGGGCCCAACAATACGACACCGACGTTGTCTTCCTCGAGGTTCAGTACGATGCCTTCCATACCGTTTTCGAACTCGACGAGCTCGCCGTACTGTACGTTAGACAATCCGTAAACACGGGCAATACCGTCACCTACCTGGAGTACCGTTCCGACTTCTTCCAACGTAGCGCCGGATTCGAATCCGGACAGTTGCTTCTTCAATATTGCTGAAATCTCAGCAGGCTTAATTTCTGCCATAATATTTAAATTTATCTTCCTATGTTAACATTAATCCCTGATCGGGGTTCTTCTTTGATGATTATCGTATTGGTATTGTTGTTCGAGCGGTTCAACCTTGCCGAAACCGGCATGCCGTATTTTTCCACGAACCGTTGCACCATTTCCTCATCAAGCTGCCCTTTGTCGTTGACGACCTTGCCTTTGTAGATCAATTCCAGGATTTTTTTCTGGGTATGGTCTTCAAATTCCGCCGATACGTTCAGCCCGAGGAATTTCACCTCATAATAATACAGGTTGCCTTTCGGGTTGGACGGCGTCATCGGCGCCTCGCCTTCGAGGTTGTAGGTTTTGATGAAAATAATCTCGTCGCCCTGCTGGTTCAGGATCGAGCAGATTGACTGGAACGTGCCGCAACCGTCGTATTTGAGCCAAGGCGCTTCGTCAACGAGGATGTCGCCTTTTTTCATCTTGATCTTTTGTGCCGATACGGCCGACGAAACGGCGATAAATGCCAATAAGAGTAGGGTTCTTAGTTTCATTATCAATTAATTTGCTAGTTCTCTTTTTAATACGTTCAGCCTGTTGGCTACCGATGCGTTGTATTGCTGGTCGCCGATACGCAAAATGAATCCGCCGATAATTGCCGGGTCGATGATGTTCTCGATCACGACTTTCTTATTCGAAAACGATAAGATTTTGCTCAGCACTTTGGCTTCCATTTCCTTGTCCATCGCTACAGCCGTGGTTACAGTGGCTTTTTCGACGCCGTTCATTTCCTCGAACTGCTTGTTGTATTCCGAGGCTACACTGCCAAGGATTTCGAAGCGCTTGTTCTCGAAGAGCAGCCTGAAAAGGCTTTGCGTAACCGCGTTCAGTCCCGAAAAAACCTCGAGCAGCGCATTTTGCTTGATATCGACGCTCGTGGTCGGGCTTTGGATGAACGTAGCCAGTTCGGCATTCCCGTCAATGGTCGAAGCGATCAACAGCATGTCGTTGTTCACTTCGGTCGCGACACCTTTGGTATGCGCCGCGTCTAAAATAGCTTTCGCGTAACGGATTGCTGCTCTTGACATATTAGTTCAGTTTAGCGTCGTCCAGCATTTTCTCGACCAGTTTCATCTGCGAGTCTTTGTTGGATAATTCGTCTTTGAGTAATCTTTCGGCGATTTCAAGCGACAGCGAAGAAACCTGTGATTTCAGCTGAGCCATGGCCGCGTTTTTCTCGCTTTCGATTGCCGCTTTGGCCTGGGCGATCATTTTTTGTCCTTCGGCCTGCGCCTCGTTTTTGGAATCGGCGATCATTTTCTCCTTCATTTCGCGGGCTTCCTTCAAAAGCGCGTCGCGCTCCATACGGGCTTCCTGCAAAATCCGTTGATTGTCGGCCTGGAGGTTCTGCATTTCGTTACGCGCATTTTCGGCGGATTTGAGTGCAGATCGGATGCCTTCTTCCCTTTCGTTTACCGAGTCCAGGATCGGTTTCCAAGCAAATTTCCGGAGCAGCAAAACCAGTCCGACGAAAATAAGGAGCTGCCACCAGAACAACCCGTAAGAAAAATCGTTTATTAACTTATCCATATAGTGATATTTATAGCTTTAAATAATGTTTAAACAAAAGCCGCAACCAACCGTCACGGCTTTTTGTCTTTTTACTGTTCCGAAACGGCAAACAGAGCCGCGAAACCAATACCTTCAATAAGAGCGGCTGCAATCAGCATCGCTGTCTGGATTTTACCAGTAGCTTCCGGCTGGCGCGCAATCGCGTCCATCGCAGATCCACCGATTTTACCGATTCCGATTCCGGCTCCGATAACTACCAATCCTGCTCCGATAATTCTAGGAATTGTCATAATATATAGATTAAAAATTAAACATTCAACTTATTAAACGTGCGCTTCTTCGTGATGATGCTCCTGTTTGGCCGAACCGAAATACAGCGCCGTCAGCATCGTGAAGATGTAAGCCTGGAGCAGCGCAACCAAAATCTCAATCGACGAAATCGCGAACGACAACAGGAACGACATGCTGCTCCCGAGCCAGTTCTTGAAAATGAACATCAGCGCGATCAGGCTCATCAAAACGATGTGGCCCGCGAAAATATTCGCATACAAACGGATCATCAATGCGAACGGCTTGATCAGCACTCCGAGCAATTCGATCGGCGCCAGGATGATTTTCATCAGGAACGGAACGCCCGGCATCCAGAAAATGTGGCCCCAATAGTATTTGTTTGCCGTAAGGTTTGTAATCACAAAGGTCATGATCGCCAACCCGAAAGTAATCGCGATGTTCCCGGTGACGTTCATCCCGAAAGGCATGAGCCCGAAAATATTCAAAAACCAGATGAAGAAGAAAATCGTCAAAAGGTAGCTCATGTATTTTTTGTAGTGCTTCTCGCCGATGTTGGGAATCGCGATTTCGTCGCGGACGTAAAGTACGATCGGCTCAAAAAACCTTCCCGCTCCTTTGGAAATTCCGCCGTTTTTAGGAAACGATTTGGCCAGCCCGACAAAGAGCCAGAACATCAGAAACGCGACAATCAGCATGGTCAGTACGCCTTTGGTGATCGAAAGATCGAGCATTATCGGCTTGCTTTCAAGGCTTCCTGTAGCATCGGTCCGGTATATTTTTTCGTCGTGCCCGATTTTGTAGTAATTCCCGTTGGACTCGGCTATTGCGTGTCCGTGGTTGAATTTCGATGAAGAAAAAACATGCAGTCCGCCGTCCCAAAGAATGATCGGCAACGGAAAGCCGTAAGATTCACCCGTTTTGGAATCGGAAAACATAGTGAAGTCGTGCGCGTCCAGAACGTGGTGGTTGATGTGCTCGCGGATTTCTTCCCTGAGCTTTTGCTCCGGGGAAAGCGACTCGATATTTTCTGCTGCGGCATGGGCTTCAGCTTTCGCGATCGGTGCCGCGGCGGCCTTGACCGTCAAAGAGTCCGTGTTATTTGCAAAGCCTGAGAAAGAAATGGCGGCAATGGCTCCCGCTATGATTAATTTGTGCTTTTTAAATGAAAACAGCATATGGTTTATATCTGGATTTGACTTCCCTGAAATTTTGTGCAAAGGTACATTTTTTCTCAATATTCCAAGGAGCAAAAAATATTTTTTTGACGGAATTGTCGATTAATGCGAATTTTATTGCTTATTGTTTAATAATGCGCCAAATGCGAATGTTTATCTTGACAAAAAAGGAAGAAAAATCGCAAGCCGATGCAAAGAAATTATGGCTTGTTGAGAATCCGGATCGTGAGCACCGTTTCGACCGCCAAAAACAGCGCGAAGACGACAAAGAAATTCATCTTTTCGAACTGGAGGTTCTGCGCTGAGGCATTAATTGCGGGATACAAAAAAAAGGCATAGGCAATCCCGGCTTTGATACAGGTCGATAAAATGAAAGTCTGGCCTACATTGTCGATGCTTTTCTGCCGCACGACCGACAGGATCAAAAGAATCGCGGCCGAACACAAAAAGAAAAATCCGTAAACTTCCCACAGCGGATGATAAAACCGATTCGCGTCGTCAATTCCCATGAGGTAAAAAACACCGCAGTGAACGACAAATGCAGCAATCGAAAACATTAGCAAGAAGACAAGTGGCAAAAAATTCCGGAACTGCATTACTGGTCTTGTTTGTTGATGTCCTTGAGTTGGCGGTTCAGGTTGTAAAATGCGATGGCAACCCCGGCAAGGGTCAGGATTTTTACATAAAGATTATGTGGATTGGGATATTTCCCGTCGAGCCATTTCCCGCCATAGGCAAAAAGGAAAACGATCACGCCCATCTGTAGCGGGATGTTCACCAATGCCAGCCACTTATTGGACTTTTTCTTCGGGTTGGGGTTCTGATCGCTCATGCTCTTTGGGCTGCGGCTGCTTTACGTTGGGTTTCATTACGCACGAAGCGCTGAAATCGGCGCCGGGTTCTACCGAAAGTTTTCCGGTAACGACTTCGCCGTGGATGCTCGCCTTGGACTTGACGTTCAGGATTTCGGTCACCTGGATCTTGCCTTCGAATTTGCCTTCGATGTCGGCATTCTTGCAGATGATGTCGCCTTTGACACTTCCCGCCGGGCCGATGACGATCTTTCCGTCCGATTTGAAATTTCCGACCAGATCGCCGTCGAGCCGGAAATCCGCATGCGAAAGGATGTTCCCACGGATGATCGTACCTTCGACCATCCGGTTGGTTTTTCCCAAAAGATCGGTATATGACTTCGGACTTTTCTCGAACATGGCGTTATTTTTTATCCGATCCCGTTGGCGGCGCCCCAATTGACGGCGGCAGCGGCATCAGGTTTTCCTGTTTGTTGGCTTGGTTCGGCTGTCCCGGCGTCTTGCTTCCACCCGGAACGCTCATCGACGGGTTTGGTATTTGGGTCGGCGCCTGATCTTTGCCCTTGTCTTTGTTGCGCTCCGGTCTTTTTGCCGGCGGCGCATTGGTTGCCGGGGCCGCGGCTTTCGCTTTGGCCGGAAGTTGCTCGGTCACCGATTTCGGGTTGAGCGTCGGGCCTGCCAGGTATTCCGCGATGTTCTTCTTCATCTGGACGATCTCGTAGTTCTGCCCTGAAATGATGATCGGAACGTCCGGAACCTTATATTCCTTGAAATCCTTCAGGATTGTCGCGATGCTTTGCGCGTTGGCCTCCGAAGTCATGCCGTGGATCACGACGAAATTATAATCTTCGGTATAAATATCGAACGATGTGGTCAGGCTTTTCCATTGGCGGTCGGTCAGGAATTTCTTGACTTTCCCGGTCAGGTTTTTTGTGGCTTTTTCCTCAGGATCTTTGGCCAGGTAAAGGATTTTCCAGTTCGTGGTTTCCGAACTGCTGAACTGCAACGCCGCCAATGCCGGGATTTCGCTTCCCAAAAGCGACTCGGCTTCCTTGCCTTCCGGACTGTTCGGATAATTCAGCGCGACAAAGTTCAGGGCTTTGCGGTATTCCTCGACACCGCGGAGTTTCCCGATGATGCGCGCCTTGAGCAATTCAAACTTCGAAACCATTTCGTCGCCGGTATATTGGTCTACGTCGGTTTCGGCTTCGGCCAACGCGTTCTTGTAATCGCCCTGTTCGTAACGTTTGAACAGGTTGTTGTAAGCGTCACGCGGAGACAGGCCGGCGTTGCTTTCGGAATTGGCGTTGCTCAATATCTGCGCATAACGCGAATCCGGATACTGGCTAACGATCTGCGACTTCATCACGGCCGCTTTTTCCGGATCGATGATTTCATACACCTTAAACAAATGATACATCGAAGGCAAAACCAATCGCTCTTCCGGATTGTTGGCAAGCAGTTTTTCGAGCTTGTCGGCCGCGCGTTTGTATTCCCTGAATTTCTCCTTGTAAATCAGCCCGAGCTGGTAATACGCAAAATTGCGGTCCTTGGCCAGGCTGTCGGTTTCCTTTTGGGTTTTCGGCAATTGCTTCAGGTAAAATTCGGTGGTATACCTTTCGTCGGGTACGTCCGATTTGGCATCGCCGCTTTTCGTATCCTCGCCCGCTGCAACATCTGATGCATCGCCATCTTCGGGCTGGGCGCTGCTTTTCGTTGCCGAAATTCTCCAATTGTCTTTATAGCCGCGGTTGCCCCAGGTTTTCCGGAACTCGGCTTTCCCGAAAGCGACCGTTGTCGGATTGTAGAAATAGAACGTGCTTTCCTGCGATCCTGCCGAACCCGGAGGCGAAGTGGAATTTGGCCTTTTTGCCGGCGGATTGGCATTGGGCTCATTGCTGGTCAGCGCTCTTTTGGCCGCTTTATTATTATCGCCTTTATTATTATCGCCGTTTGCCATTATCGGATCATCCGAATCCATGCCTTTCCCATTGGCTTCGGCGGCGGCTTGTTCTTTGGCGAGTTTTTCAGTCGCTTTGCGCTTGATCTCGTCCTCTTTTTTGAGTTTGTCGATATAAGCCTGATAATAGCTGGTTCGCTCAGGTTCGCTCATCGCTACAACGTGCAGGATGCTGTCGTTCCGCGTTGCGATCGCTTCGTATTTGATGACGTCCTCAAGATTTTCCCGTTTCTTTTTGATGAGCTTGAACTCGCGCGATTTCGAGTCTAACTGTACCATCGTGCTGTCGTAGTACAATCCGGCAGTCACATATTTCGCCTTGTTGAAATAAATATCGGCCAGGTTGCGGTAGTTCGACGCCATCAGGTATTGGTCTGTGCCTTTGGTATCAAGCGATGCATTGTAGTATTTGACGGCCTGCTTGTCGTTTTTCTGCCGGTCGTAAAACAGCGCGACCTGATGGTTGATGACATCCAGATACGGGCGGTTTTCCCGGTCTTTCAAAAGCTTTTTGTATTTTTTAAGGAAAGCGATCGTGTCGCCGGCCTTGGCATCGAACTGGAGCGATTGCTTGGCGTGCGCCCAGATTACATACTGTCTCGGCGATTTGCGGTTCATGTCGATGACACTCTGGAACGCCGCATACGCGCTGTCCTTGTAGCCGAGATTTTCGTAAATCTGCCCGAGGATGAAACGGTACCGCGCTTTTTCCTCGTTGATTTTCGTGAATTCTATCGCGCGCTTGAGCTTGGATACCGCGCTGTCCTTTTCCTCGACGTTGAGGTGCGCCTGTGCCATGATCGCATTTGCGTCGGCGAAAGTCTGGTCGCGGAATTTGATTTCCTTGAGCAGTTTGGAAAGATTGGTTAGCGCAATCCCGTCGTTTTCCAAGCGCATGTTGGTTTTTTCCCGCCAGATTTTGGCTTCGTAGATCTTGTCGCTTTTCGGATATTTGTAAAGAATGTAGTTGAACGCATCGAGCGCCGGCAGGAAACGCTTGTCGTAATACCGCGCTTTTCCGAGCAAAAGATACGCCTCGTCGATCTGCGGATTTTTTTCGGTTCCGTCGATGTTCATCGAATGTTTCTGTACGGCTTTGGTCGCTTTTTCCTCGGCACGGGCGAAATTCGCATTTTTCGTTGGAGCTTGTCCGGGCGCGGATTCGACATTGTCCTGTATCCGCTCGACGGGAAGGATTTCCCAGAAATTGTCTTTGTATCCGGTTTTGATTTCCTCCATTCCTTTGTCGAGCGCGATCTGCCCGTTGTAAAGAATATTGTATTTCGTGCTGAGCGCGTGCGAATTCCTGGCCAGGAACGTATCGCGGCGGACCGAGCAGGCAATCAGCAAAATACAAAATCCGGAAAGAAATAAGTATTTGAGTATGTTGGTTTTCAATGTAAAACGATTTTATCCTTTAACTTCCAAAAGCGGGTTTTAGTATCCCAACCGGTAAAAATACGTTTCTTTTTGACATGGCGAAAATTCTGGGGATTTTTTTGGCTTCAGCAGGCTGTTTCCGGGGCGCGGTAAAAGTAGGTTTCCCTCGATTCCCTGCTGTCGTAAGTTACCATACGTACGCCTTTGTGATCCAGGAAATAACTAACCAGCCCGAAATCGCCGGTGCAAAACACCGTATGGACCAGCATCATTCCGAGCACAAAAAGACACCATGGTTCTTCGGCGAGAAAAAATGCGGCGCCAAGCCCGAGCGACAGGAATACAAACGACGCCATTGCAACAAATACGAATTCCCGTCGGCTCGCAACAAACCTGTCGGCAACAGTCAGAAATATGAATTTTTTAAGATTGACGTCGTACGAAACTTTTTTTGCGCCGTTGATTTTGTAAGCGATCGCATGGATATATTCGTGAACCCGAATCAGGCCGTAAGCCGCAGCGCCGCCGCCGATAAGATACAGGATGCAAATGCCCGAATGGGTCGAGACCATCATTTTAGCCGCAAAGATCATAATCGCCGACAGCAAAATGAAAAACGCGATCGCAAAAGACCACGTCGCACGGTTGCTTTTGCCAAGATATGGCGACACGAAAGCCATCAGCTTGTCGTGCTTCATCGTATCGATCAAACGATAGCCGTCCGATTCAAGATCTTCCGCTTCGATTTTCATGAAGACCGTTTACGCCTCGAAAAAAGCCTCAAGCTCTTTCAGTGTTTCAGCCGAAGTCTTGATGTCCTTGACGATCTCGCCTTTGCTCAGCGCGACGATCCGGTCGCAAACCTCAACGGTATGGTTCAAATCGTGGCTCGATACAAGGATCGTGACGTTCGGGTTGTCGGCCAGTTCGCGGATGATTTTCTTGAGCCGGCTCACGGTCGTCGGGTCGAGGTTGGCGAACGGCTCGTCGAGGATGATGACTTCCGGATTGCCGATCAGCGCAGCGATGATCCCGACTTTCTTCATGTTCCCTTTGGAAAGGTCGCGCAGGTATTTGCCGCTTTTCAGGATTTCGTTGTTGAAGAATTCAGTGTGCTTTTCGAGCAGTTTATCAACGTCGGATTTGTTCTGTTTGCGCAGATCGCCGATAAAATAAAAATATTCCTCAGCCGTCAGGTATCCGATCAGGAAACTCTCGTCGATGAACGCCGAGGTGAACGGTTTCCAGGCTTCGCTCGCGTTTACCTGGATTCCGTTGTTGGAAATATGTCCGGTCGAAGGCTGGATCAAATCGAGCAGCAGGCTGAAAAAAGTCGTCTTGCCGGCGCCGTTGTTGCCCACCAGACCGAAGCTTTGCCCTTTTTCGATCTGCAATGCCGGAATGTTCAATACCGTAACGGCGTTGTATGCTTTTGAGAGTTGTTGTACGTCTATCATGGTTAATTGTTGTTTTGTTTGTATGCCTGGAGTGTCGAATATTTTTCGTTTCGGTAAATCCGTTCGATGATCGTAAAAACTTTATCGCGGAAAATAAAGCCGGCCAATCCGGCTAGGGCAACCAGGATCAATCCCGCATTCTGGCTGATGAACCAGGTTCCGAGCCCGTAAAGTGCGATTGGGATGACGATTTTCGGCAGCGTGATCAGCATGATTTTTGCGTTGAACGATTTTTGCGCCCCGAATGCGACTTTCCCGGCGGCCAGGTCGATCGGCGTCTTGTTGAATGCGCCGCTGAGCAAAACGATGTGCGAATTCATCCCGATGTTGTAGATCGCGCCCACGATAATCATCAGATAAACGTGCCACCCGAAATAAAGATAGAACGACGCCAGGATTGTCGTGATGACCGTCGCGATGGCCATCAGCCACCATTTCGACAGCAGGTAATCGCGGTAGGTAATGTTCTGGCTCATCATCAGCGGATAATAGGAACTGTCCCAACTCGGAACGTGCTGCCCGAAAATAAGCAGGAAACCGCCCGAGACGAAAATGCCCGCAAAAAACTGCATCGGCGGATTTTCGTAGACTTCGATCATGTGCGTGTAAAACAAAAGCCCGTAAAACAGCAGCAGCAAACTCCCGACGAGCGTTCCCTTCGAGCGCTTGTTGCGCCGGATCAGACGGATGTCGTTCTTGAGAAAAGTCCCCATCGTACCGAATTGGTTGAGCCATTCGTATTGTTCGGTTTTGGCGACCTCCTGTTTTTGGGAAAGTCCCGTGTCGAGGTAAAGCCCGGCTTTCAAATAGCGGAATGTCACAAAGTACAGTACTGCTAGCAGCAATATCGGAAGCAGGAAAGCCCAACGCGTATCGAACAATGCCGTAAAGAAAACCGCCGTATAGTCCGTAATGTTGAAAATCCCGTAATATTGCAGCCCTGCAAAACACACGATGACACCCAAGACAAGATAAAAAATACTGTCTTTGCCGTTCATCAGGACGTTCCAGAAATTGTTGGTGTAAATCAGGGTCAGCATGCCCAGGCACCACAAAATAACCGACAGCGGGTCGAATCCCTTATAAATCAGCACGGCGCAAAACGGCAGAAAGAAAAACCAATGGATGATGTTGAAAAACGACAGCAGCATTTTCCCGAGCGCGAAATTCACGATCGTTTTCTTGAGAATGGGCACGGTCAAAAGCGGCCTGATGTTGATCACCGGGATTTTCTGCAGCAGCAGCCGGACAATCAAATCGAACGTGACATAATAAATGATGAAACGGTTCACCGTCGGCAACGGTTCGAGATGCAGCTCATCGCGGATCAGGAAAAATGCCCCGACACCAAGCGACAAAAATACGACCATCAGGTAAAGCGCCATAAAGCCCATCAGGATTTTGATGGCAAGGTTGGCCTTGAAAGCCGCCGAGCGGAAGAACGCCCGCCATTCGAGCGTGAGGAAAGTCTTGATCATTTGGTAGATTTTCGCAATAAGTGGCTAAATTTATGAAAAAGTTACGTCGGTTGGTTAGAAGTGCCCCATTTTAGTCTTCCTGACTTTTTGCTTACTTTTGTAAAAAATTCTTATGTCGTCATTTTACAAACTCACCATAAAAGAAGTCCGCCGCGAAACCAGGGAAGCCGTTTCGGTAGCCTTCAACATTCCCGCCGAGCTCAAACCTGCCTATGCCTTTACTTCCGGGCAATACGTCACGTTGAAACTGACGCTCGACGGCGAGGAAATCCGCCGGGCCTATTCAATCTGCTCTTCGCCCGACAGCGGCGAATTGCGCGTCGCGATCAAATCCGTTGCGATCGGGGCATTTTCGACTTTCGCCAATTCGATGCTCAAGGCCGGCGATATCATCGAGGTCAGCCAGCCCGAAGGCAAATTCACGTTCGAGCCCGACGCCGCACGGATAAAAAATTATGCGGCTTTCGCGGCCGGTAGCGGAATCACGCCGGTTATGGCAATTTTGCAGACTGTTCTCGAAAACGAGCCGCAGAGCTCGTTCGTTTTGGTATACGGCAACAAAACGCCGGAAAAAACTATTTTTTACGAGCAATTGCACGATCTTCAGCTAAAATATACGGGCAGGTTGTTTGTCCATTTTATGTTCAGCCAGGCCAAGGTAGAGGGCGAACTCTTTGGGCGCATCGAGCGCTCGACGGTCAATTTCGTCCTGAACAACAAGCACAAGGAACTGGCTTTCGACAAGTTCTACCTTTGCGGGCCGGAAGCGATGATCAATACCGTGAGCGGCGTTCTGAAAGAGCACAACGTCAAGGAAAAAGACATCAAGTTCGAATTGTTCTTCGCGCCAACTGCCGAACACCATATCGATGCCTCGCTTTCGGGGCATACCAAAATTACCGTACTGGTGGACGGAGACCAGACGACGTTCGAAATGTCGCAAAAGCAAACGCTCCTCGAAGCCGCGCTCAAGCAAGGGCTGGACGCTCCGTATTCGTGCCAGGGCGGGATTTGCAGCAGCTGTCTGGCGCGGATCACATCGGGAACCGCCGAAATGAAAAAGAACGCGATCCTGACCGACGGTGAAATCGCAGAAGGTTTGATCCTGACCTGCCAGGCGCATCCGACTTCGAAGGAAATTTTCGTCGATTACGACGACGTGTAAACTTTTGATTTTCGGCAAATGGAAGAAAAAAACCTTCAGCTCGACCGGCTTGTCTTTTTTTCCGATGCGGTTGTCGCGATTGCGATCACGCTGCTGGCGCTCGACCTGAAAGTCGGCCACACGCACGACGGGCATTTGCACTTTCCGGACATCGCTGCCGAGTGGAAAACCTTTGCCGCGTTTTTGCTGTCGTTCTTCAACATCGCAAACTTCTGGACGTCACACCATACGTTTTTCGGCTACATCAAAAAGATCGACCGCCGGCTGATGTGGTACAACATCAACTGGCTGCTGTTCATCGTCGTGCTGCCGTTTTCGACCTCGCTGGTCAGCGCGTATTTTTCGGATTACACGTCAATTGTCGTTTACAGCCTGAATCTTTTTGCGATTGCCGTGTTCCAGAACATGATTTGGGATTATGCCTCGGACAGCCATTTCACCTCGAACGGGCTCGAGGTAAAGTTCGACAAGCGCATCCGGCTGATGTGCAACCTCGACATGCTCAACAGCCTGATCGGGATCGTGCTGGCGTTTTTCCATCCTACGCTGGCGTTCATTTTCCTTTTGACGAAACTGCCGATTTTCGTCGTCGTGTTCGTGATCATCGGCCGGCAGAAAATCAAGCTCAGGAAGTCGGGCAACATCAAAAAAGAAGAGTAAACTTTATTCCTGTCAATGATCGACAAGCCAATCCCAGCATGATTAAGGAATCAATTACTTTATCATCGGAGCAACGATTCGATTTTTCGCACCACCGATTCGGGCGCAATCGTCCGCATCGCGTCCTGATAGCCGGCAACAATCGTATTGCCGTAGACTGAAGTCGGCAGCTTGGGATATTTTTCCCTATCAGGCAACAATGCGTTTTCCAGCGGCTGTCCAAACGGCGAAAATCCCGCAAACGGATGCGTCGCGCCCCAAAGCGTCACGGTCTGCACCCCGTAGATCGCGGCGATATGCGCATTGCCCGAGTCCATACTGAGCATCGCATCGAGGTTGCCGATGAGCTGCAATTCTTCGGGAAAGCTTATTTTCCCTGCAACGACAACGACGTTTTTGTGTCCAGATGCGAATTCGGTCAAGGCTTCCGCCTCCGATTTTCCGCCTCCGAACAAAAAAATCGTGTTGCCCTTAACCGAAGCCAATCGGTCAACGACCTGCTTCATCAAATCCTGTGGATATACTTTTGGCTGATGCTGCGCAAACGGCGCGATGCCGATCCAGTTGGCGCGCTTGTCGCCGGCAAGCTGCAATACGGCCTGGTCCATGTTGGGCTTTGGCGGAAATTCAGGCTCGCTCAAATCGATCGGGAAACCGAGCTTTTCAAACACTTCGAGATGTCTTTCGGTCACGTGCTTCAGCGGCTTGAATATCTTGTTTTCGGGTCGGGTCAACGCTTTTTTTTCGGCGCGCGCCTTATCGGTTTCGGCCGTCCTTTTCCCGATCATCGAAAAAAGCCTGCGGATGATTTTCGAGCGCAGCACGTTGTGCAGGTCGGCAACGGCGTCGATCCCGAGTTTTCTCAAATCGGCAAACAAGCGCAGCAATCCGGGAAAGCCTTTGTGTATTCCGGTAATGTCGGCCGCAAAGAAATCGACATTCGGGATGCCGTCGAAAAGCGGCTTGAAGAAGGCTTTGGAAACGACCGTCACTTTCACGGCGGGATATTGCTTTGAAAACGCCCGCAGCACCGGAACCGTCATCGCGACATCTCCGAGCGCGGAGAGCCGGATCACGGCGATATGTTTGATTTTTTGCAAGGGAATTACTTTTTGCCTTGGTACAACACGGGATTCAGCTCATCGTCGTTGTACATTTTCATCTGCTTGTAGACTTTCATGTACTTGTTTCCGGCTTCGATATCGTCGAGCAGATCGTCGATCGCCGTAGCCAAGTCCTTGCGCTGTTCGAGCAGGATATCGAGCTTTGCCTGACAGGCCGAGCGGTGTTCGGGCGATGCGTCATGGCGGACGGCTTCCTCGCGCATGTGGTAGATTTTCAGGGCGAGAATGGAGAAACGGTCGATGGCCCAAGCCGGACTTTCGGAATTGATTTTCGCGCCGGGTTTTGGCGTTACGCCCGTATATTTCTGGAGAAAATAACTGTCGATGAATTCGACCATGTCGGTCCGTTCCTGGTTGAACGCGTCGATTCTCCTTTTCAGCTTCAATGCCGCAACCGGATCGATCTGCGGATCGCGGATCAAATCCTCGAAATGCCACTGCACGGTATCGATCCAGTTTTTCAGGTAAAGCAAGTGCTCGATCTTTTCTTTCGGGAACGGATTGGAAACCGGCGTATCTACATCGTCGTGCACGTGATAATCCTTGATGCATTGCTCAAAAACGGAAAAGGCGAGTTGTGAAAACATAGTCTTGGTTTTAGGATACAAAGATACTTTTTATACTTTTATAACCTAAAACAAATTTTTCGCATGCAGATCCATTACATCTCGAACGCCAACAGTATTTTGAACCATTTTCTGGGGCAAATTCGCAACGTCAACGTCCAGAACGACAGCCTGCGTTTTAGGCGCAACATCGAGCGAATCGGCGAAATCATGGCTTACGAGATGAGCAAGGTTTTCGATTATGCCGACGTCGAGATCCGGACGCCGCTCGCGATAAAAAAGACGACCGAGCTTGCCGACAAGCAGGTCCTGTGCTCGATCCTACGTGCCGGATTGCCGCTGCATCTGGGATTTTTGAATTACTTCGACAATGCCGAAAACGGGTTTGTATCCGCATTCCGGCATCATCACAATAATGATGACGATTTCACCATTGTCGTGGAATACCAGGCAATCCCGGACATCAACGGGAAAAATTTACTGCTGATCGACCCGATGCTCGCGACCGGCCAGTCGATGGTCGCGGTCTTCAACCGTTTGATTGAGCGCGGAACGCCAAAGGAAATCCATATCGCCGTGGTCATTGCCGCTCCGGAAGGCATCGCTTATCTTGAAAAGCACTTGCCGGCGCACTGTCATCTTTGGGTCGCGGCGCTGGACGAAAAGCTCAATGAAAAAAACTACATCGTTCCCGGATTGGGCGACGCGGGCGATTTGGCCTACGGCAATAAGCTGTGATGGCATTTTTGGAGCAACTTAAATCCCATTTGCCGAAAACCATTACGCGAAAACCGCAACAAACCTATAACTGGATAAAAAACAGGAACATCGCGGCGGCAATGACGATCGCCAGGGTGATTTCTTCCTTGATGCCTTCCTGGCGGTACTCGATTTCGACCGTGGCCATGAACGACAGCGGCGCGACGGTATAAATCAAAAGATCGTTGCTTTTTACGGGCGAAATCAGGAAAATCAAAACCCCGATCACAAACGACGAAATGATTTTCTTATAAGACGATTGCAGCATTTGCGGGCGGTTTGACAAGGTCAGCAGCATCGCGGACAGAAAATACAACGATACGCTGGCGTAAATCGATAGGGCGATATTCTGTTTGTTGTCAGTGAAATAATCGATTGTGAAATTGGTACCGGTTTTCGCGACAAGATCGGTTACGAGCGTCGCATCGAACACAAACGCATAAAGCAGAAACCCCGTCGCGATGGTCAAAAAAGCCATGAATGGCAAAATCCAGTTGCGGTAATCGCGCGAGGCGTGGAACAAAATCGAGATGAACACCAATACGATAAAAAGGATGCTCCAGAAATGGAACAGCGATGCGACGCAAATCCAAAGCGATGCGTCGAATATCTTTTCTTTGGAGGCTTTGAGCGAATGAAGCGACATAAGCCGGCGCAAGGCAAGCATGATGAAAAATCCCGACAGCAATAAATTGGCATCGCCCAAAAGCGACGGAAAAAAGAAGAGGAACATCAGGTAAAACAGGATCGTATAAGAACTGTCGCGGCTGATGTTGTTTTTTTTGACGATGAAATTGGCCGTGAAAAGCGATCCGAAAATCACGACCAGCAAACCAAAATTTTTCAATAAACCCGCCAGCCCGTTGGCCTGATGCGGCTGTCCGATGTGGTAAATGAAAAAGAAAACCGTGACCGCAATAATGACCAGTGCATAGTTCAGCGGCGTAGATTTTCTAAAAAGGCTTGTAATCATGTGGATATTTTATACTTTTGTAAATGTAAATATAACACACATCGAACACAAATAATAAATATCAAGATGAAAGCATTTTTTGACGCGATCGAAACCCTCTTTGTAGATTACCTGTTCTGGCCTTACGATACGCTCAGGCATCTGGAGCCGCACACCTGGTGGGGCGCAAACATCATGAGCTGGATCTTCATTGCGATTTGCGCTTATGCATTCGTTTACTGGTGCAAGCAGCTCAAGCTGCAGGAAGATCGCGGTGAAGAAAACCACGATGTCACGGCGCACTCATTCATGGAATAGATCGAAACCGATATCCTTCCGGAAATACATCTTATCAAAGCTTAATTCGTTAATGCTCTGGTAGGATTTTTTTATGGCCTCGCCGAACGAGTCCCCATAAGAAGTCACGGCCAAAACGCGTCCGCCACTCGTCAGTACTTTTCCGCCATCCGGTTTGGTTCCGGCATGAAAAACCAGCGAGTCGGTTACTTTGCCGATTCCCGAAATCACCTTTCCCTTTTCGTAATCCTCAGGATAGCCGCCCGAAACGAGCATGATCGTCGCCGCGCTTCTTTCGTCAATTTCGAGCGTCGTTTGGGACAGTTGCTGTTTTGAAACTGCCATAAACAATTCGACCAAATCCGATTTCAAACGCGGGATCACGACTTCGGTTTCCGGATCGCCGAGGCGGACGTTGTATTCGATGACCATCGGCTCGCCTTTGACGTTGATCAGCCCGATAAACACGAAGCCTTTGTAGTCGATGTTGTCCTTGTGCAACCCGTCAATCGTCGGCTTAACGATGCGTGTTTCTATTTTTTCCATCAAGCCCGCATCGGCAAACGGAACCGGGGAAACCGCGCCCATACCGCCGGTATTGAGTCCTGTGTCGCCCTCGCCGATGCGCTTGTAATCTTTGGCCGTCGGCAGGATTTTATAGCTTTTGCCGTCGGTCAGAACAAAACAACTCAGCTCGATGCCGTCCAGGAATTCCTCGATGACGACTTTCGCGCTCGCCGCCCCGAATTTTTCACCAACGAGCATGTTGCGCAATTCCGTTTTCGCTTCATTCAGGTCCTGAATGATCAAAACGCCTTTGCCCGCGGCCAGTCCGTCGGCTTTCAGGACATACGGCGGCTGCAGCGTTTCCAGGAAATCGCAGCCTTTTTCGACGGTTTCCTTGGTAAAACTTCCGTATCCCGCGGTCGGGATGTTATGCCTGACGAGAAATTCCTTCGCGAATTCCTTGCTGCCTTCGAGCTGCGCCCCGAGTTTTGACGGCCCGATTACGGGAATGTGTTTGAGCTCCGGATCGTTTTTGAAAAAATCGCAAATGCCTTTCACGAGCGGATCTTCGGGCCCGACCACGACCATATCGATCGCGGCATGGATCGCGAAATCCTTCACGGCTTCAAAATCGAGCGGGTTGAGGTCGACATTTGTCGCGATGGTGTCGGTGCCGGCATTTCCGGGCGCGACGAAAAGTTGTTCGCATTTCGGGCTTTGGAGCATTTTCCAGCAGAGTGCGTGTTCGCGTCCGCCGGAACCGAGAAGTAGGATCGTCATGTTTGCGTAGTTAGTTGTGGTGCAAAAATACTGGCTTTCGATGCGCAAATCAATTAATTTCCCCAAAAAGTTTTCCCGCCGCGGCGGATAGTTTCGCATAAATGGTATTTTTGGAAAAATTATCCCGCGGTGCTGAAGATTTTCGACATTTCCTTAAAGCTGAACGGTTTCCCGATTGCGGAAGCGCGGAAAAAACTGTCGGAAATCACGGCCGTACCGGAAAGCGAATATCCTGATTTCCTGGAGCGAAAAAAACGCGAAATCGTCGAATTCCACCTGAAAAACAATCCGTTATACCAATCGATTGCCGGAAAATCTTCATTTGAAAAATGGGAAGATTTGCCCATCATGAAAAAATCCGATCTGCAAAAACCGTTGGAACAGCGGCTTTCGACAGGTTATACGCGGAAAAACGTTTTCATCAACAAAACCTCCGGATCGAGCGGCGACCCGATGACCTTTGCCAAGGACAAGTTTTGCCACGCGCTGATCTGGGCCAACATCATGCGGCGGTTCGGCTGGTACGGCATCGATTTCAACCATTCGCTCCAGGCGCGGTTTTACGGCATGCCGCTGGATTTCGTCGCCAATAAAAAACTCCGGCTGAAGGACAAGCTGAGCAACCGTTACCGTTTCAATATTTTCGATTTTTCGGACGCAGGAATGGACAAAATGATCCGGGTTTTCCAAAAGAAAAAATTCGATTACATCAACGGCTATACAAACTCGATACTGCTTTTGGCGAAACATCTCCAGAAGAAAAGCATCGTTTTAAAAGACATTTGCCCGACGCTGAAAGTCTGCATCACGACTTCGGAAATGCTGTTCGAGGAAGACCGGAAATTTCTGGAAAACCGGCTCGGAATCCCGATCGTCAACGAATACGGCGCGGCCGAGCTCGACGTGATCGCGTTCGAAAACCCGGAAAACCAGTGGCAGGTCAATGCCGAAACGGCGTTTGTGGAAATCGTCGACGAAAATGATATCGTTTTGCCTTACGGACAGGAAGGCCGCATTATCGTGACCTCGCTCTACAACAAGGCGCACCCGATGATCCGGTATGAGGTTGGCGATATCGGCGTTTTGGATGAAAAAAGCACCGCAAAAAAACCGCTGCTCAAAAAGCTCACCGGGCGGACCAACGACCTCGCGATATTGCCGAGCGGCAAGCGTTCGCCGGGAATGACATTTTATTCGGTGACGAAAAAACTGTTCGAAGACGACGGAAATATCAGGGAATTTACGATTAAACAAACCAAAACCGATACTTTTGAAATCGATTACGTCAGCGAAAAACCGCTCACGGAAACCGAAATTTCGCACATGGAAAAAGTGCTTTCGGATTTTCTGGAACCGGGACTGTTTTTCGTTTTTAACCGGAAAGAAACCTCCGAGCGCGGCAAAAGCGGGAAGCTCAAACAGTTCACGTCCTTACTAAAACCAGATTTATGACCATTACAATCGTAGCGGGCGCACGGCCGAATTTCATCAAGATCGCACCGATCATCAAGGCAATCGAAGCCGCACAAAATACCGGCAAGGACATTTCCTATCGGTTGGTGCATACGGGCCAGCACTATGACAAAAACCTCAGCGATACTTTTTTTGAGGAATTGAACATTCCGCAGCCGCACGCAAACCTCGAGGTAAAAAGCGGCTCGCAGTCGGTACAGACTGCGGCAATCATGGTCGCGTTTGAAAAGGAACTGGAACAAAACCCTTGCGATTTGGTGCTTGTCGTCGGCGATGTGAATTCGACGATGGCCTGTGCGATCGTAGCCAAGAAAATGTGGATCAAGGTCGCGCACGTCGAGGCCGGAATCCGCTCCGGCGATCTTACTATGCCCGAGGAAATCAACCGAATCGTCACCGACAGCATTGCGGATTATTTCTTTACGACCTCCGCAACGGCAAGCGAAAACCTCTTGAAATACGGCGCCGACAAAAGCAACATCCATTTCGTGGGCAATGTCATGATCGATACGCTGCTGGGCAATCTGGACCGGATCAAAAAACCGGATTTCTGGGAAGATTTCGGGCTGGAAAAAGAAAATTATATCATACTGACACTGCATCGCCCGTCGAATGTCGACCAAGAACAATCGCTCGTAAAGCTGCTTTCGGGAATCGACGCGATGTGCGAAGGCCGGAAAGTGGTGTTCCCGATCCATCCGCGGACGAAAGCGATCCTCGGCGAACAAAGCCTGCGCTTTAAAAACATCATTTTCACCGAGCCACAGGGTTATTTGAACTTCATGTACCTGATCCAAAACGCGTTTGCCGTAATCACCGATTCAGGCGGGATTTCCGAGGAAACGACCGTGCTCGGAATTCCGTGCTTTACGATGCGAACGACCACCGAGCGCCCGGAAACACAGACCATCGGGACCAATACGCTCGTCGGGACCGATATCGAAAACCTCAAAAGGGAATTCTGCGGTTTCCTCAAAAACGGCAAACGTGAAAGCGGCATTCCCGAACTTTGGGACGGCAAGGCATCCGAACGCATCGTCGATATCCTGTTGCGGAATTGATGGAACAGATCCTGATCATATCAAACTACTATCCGCCCGAAAAAGGCGCCGCGGCCAACCGCATCGAGCAGCTCGCGCTCAAGCTCAGCGAACATGGTTATGATGTTTCGGTGGTCTGCCCGTTGGCGAATTATCCGAAAGGCGAATTGTTTCCGGGTTACAAAGGAAAATTTTCGGTGCGCGAAAACCTTCAGGGCGTTGCGATCCGGCGGTTATGGATTTATCCGAGCAACAGCAAGAACATTTTTAAGCGCACCCTGTCGGTGCTGTCGTTTTCGATCGGGCTTTTCTTTTATCTGCTGCTGAAAAAAACACCGCAAAAAGTCGTCGTACAGTCGCCGCCATTGCTCTTGTCCTACCTTTCGGTTTTGATACTGTCGCTCAAGCGGAAGAAAATCATCCTCAACGTTTCGGATTTGTGGCCGTCGGCCGCGATCGAACTCGGCGCGCTTAAAACGGATACGCTTTCCCATAAGGTTTCACTGTTTTTTGAACGGTCGATCTACAAAAATGCCTCGGTGGTTTTAGGCCAGTCCAACGAAATCATCTCGCACGTCAAAACGCTTTTTCCGGAAAAAAAATGCTTCCTGTACCGCAATTTCCCGGATCACCAGGTCAGTTTCAGCCCAATAGCGACCGAAGGAAAAATCAAATTGTTCTATGCCGGATTGCTCGGCATCGCGCAGGGCGTTCTGGAATCTTGCACTAAAATGCATCTGGCCGGCCTGAATGTCGAGTTCCACATTTTTGGCGACGGCGCCGAAAAAGCGCAAATTAAAAATTACATTCAAAATCATCCCGAAAAAAACATCACGTTCCACGGTATGCTCGATCGCAATCACCTGCACGCGCTGCTGCAAACGTTCGACGTTGCATTTGTCCCGTTGAAAACGAGGATTTACGGTTCGGTCCCGTCAAAGATTTTTGAATATGGCGCGCTTGGCTTGCCGATTCTTTATTTCGGCGGTGGCGAAGGCGGTGAAATTGTGGTGGAAAATCAGTTGGGTTGGATCGCGGAAGTCGGCGATTTTACAGATTTGAATCAAAGGCTTTCGGAAATATCGAATCTCGACAATACGGAACTCCAACGTTTGAAAAAACAGGTTTTTGAAGTTTCGGAAAAGCGATTCAACCTCGAATTGCAGATGAAAAACTTAATCGAAAAAGGCGTTTTTTAGTACGCTTTCTCTTCGCCCTTAAAAATGTTGATGACCGTTTGCAGGATAATCTTCAAATCGAGGATCAGCGACCAATTTTCGATATAAAATACGTCAAACTTGATCCGGTTGATCATGTCCTCGTCGGTCTCGATTTCTCCGCGATAGCCGCGTACTTGAGCCAATCCGGTGATTCCTGGCTTGACGTAATGGCGAACCATATATTTTTTGATCTTGTTCGCGTAGGCCTTGTTTTGCGACCAAAGATGCGGCCTCGGCCCAACGACCGACATGTCGCCCAAGAGTACGTTGAGGAACTGCGGCATTTCGTCGATGCTTGTTTTGCGCAGGATACGGCCGATCCGGGTAACGCGCGGGTCGTTTTTGGAAGCTTCGCGTTCGGTGGTCTTGTTCATTTTCATCGAGCGGAACTTGTAGCAGAAAAATTCCTTTTCGTCGATGCCGGGCCTGCCTTGCTTGAAAAAAACCGGACCGCGCGATTCGAGTTTGATCAAAACGGCGAGTACCGGCACAAGCCACGACAGCAGGAAAAAAATGACCATAAGCGAAAATACGATATCGAACATGCGCTTGAAAGCCTTGGTCACCGGGTCGTGCAACGTCGTTTTGCGCAAGGACAACACCGGGAACATCTCGTAATAATCGACTTTGAGGTTTTTGGAGAAAATCTCTTTCGTATCGGGAATGAATTTGATGGTCTTGCGGTTCTCGTCGGCAAAATCAACCAGGTCCTTGAGTTGCTCGTTTGATATTTCGTTGAGAGAACAATAGATTTCATCGACGCTGTTCTCAAGCACGTACGGCTTTAAATCCTCGACGCGGCCTTTGATGTTCGGGTTGGTTTTCTTGTCGGAAAAAAACGCCATGAAACGATAACCGTAATCGTTGCGCGTCATGAACACTTCCTTGAGCCGTATGGCTTCGGGCGTATAGCCGATGATTACTGCGTTGCGGAAATTGCTTCCGGTGACAATCCGGTACTTCTTGAGGTAATAAAACCACAGGAATTTGGAAAATGTAATTACCGTAAAGGCCAGCGTCATCGAAATGGCAATGGCTTTCCCGCTGAAAATCGACTGTTTCGAAAACGGGAAATAAGCAATGACGACCAAAAGGAAAATAATGCCCTGGCTGACGAGTTTCGAAAAAATCTCAACCGGCGTCGTGAAGCGGTAAATGCTGTAGAATTTGACGACGTAGGCGATAAGCAGCCATGCAATCGCTTCAAACGGAATGAAATAATGGTTGTCCAGCCTGAGCTCGCGGAAGAAATACTGCGATAAACCGATAATCACGGCCAGGTCGAAAACGACGCTTATAGGCCTGATATATTTGGAGTATCTTCCTGTTTGGGCTGCTGTCATACTAGTGAATATAACCAGTAAAATCCTTGTGCTCTTCTTTTAAAAGCTCCTGGTCAGACAATGATTTGAAATATTCATAAGTAATTTTCATTCCTTCGGCGCGCGAAACTTTGGCTTCCCAGCCCAGCAGCGCTTTTGCTTTTGTGGTATCGGGCTGTCTTTGCAGCGGATCGTTGACAGGCAACGGCAGATAAACGACTTTTTGATTGGTTCCGGTAAGTTTGATGATTTCCTCGGCAAAATCCTTAATGGTGATTTCATCCGGGTTGCCGATATTCACAGGATAAACGTAATCGCTGTGCAACAGACGGAAAATACCCTCAACCTGGTCGTCTACATAGCAGAACGAGCGCGTCTGGCTGCCGTCGCCGAAAATGGTCAGGTCTTCGCCGCGCAGTGCCTGCCCGATAAACGCCGGAATGACGCGGCCGTCGTTGAGCCGCATCCTTGGCCCATAAGTATTGAAAATCCGGACGATGCGGGTTTCGACGCCGTGAAACGTATGATAGGCCATCGTGATGGATTCCTGGAACCGTTTCGCCTCATCGTAAACCCCGCGCGGCCCGATGGTGTTTACATTGCCGTAATATTCCTCGGTCTGCGGATGCACGAGCGGATCGCCGTAAACTTCGGATGTCGATGCAATCAGGATGCGCGCTTTCTTGACGCGCGCCAAGCCCAGTAAATTGTGCGTTCCCAAAGAACCGACCTTGAGCGTCTGGATCGGGATTTTCAAATAATCGATCGGGCTGGCCGGCGAGGCGAAATGCAGGATATAATCGAGTTCTCCGGGAATATGGACGAATTTGGTGATGTCGTGGTGGTAAAATTCGAAATGCTTGTGGCGGAACAGGTGCTCGATGTTTTTCAGATCTCCGGTGATGAGGTTGTCCATCCCGATTACGTAATAGCCTTCTGCAATAAAACGGTCGCAAAGATGGGAGCCCAAAAACCCTGCGGCCCCGGTAATGAGGATTCTTTTCATATTTTTTGGTTCTTTTTTATGGCCTTACCTGCATTAAACAGGCAATACATCATCGTGAAATAAGTCACGCCGCGCTGCCGCCATAAAAATGATTCCGTCAAAAATAAACTTATCATTAGAATTGCAAAAGAAATGTGGACAAAATCTTTCGTTTTCAGGGCATTTTTAAGATTTACGTAAAGCATCGCCACCAGCAGCAGAAACCCGAAAATACCCAGTTCGGCGAAATTCTGGATGTATTGGTTGTGGAAATTTTTCTTCTGGTAGCCCGAGTTCCCGTCAATTCCCCTGTACAAACCGTAAGCGATCGTCTTCTGCTCGATCCGTGCATAAGAAGCGTTCAGCCCGTAGCCGGTAAGCCAGGCATTGTCTTCTTTCATCATTTCCAGAAAAATCCGGAACTGGTACACCCGGAATGCCGTACCCGGAAAATATTCATTGGCATCAAACTTTTTATTATTCCAAGCCTGGCGGACGCTGACGTTGTATACTTTTCCGACCGCGCCTCCGATTTCGGTGTTTTCGGTATTGTCGGTCATTACCGTTTTGGATTCGATGCTGAACCGCTGCCTGATTTCCGGCACGAAAGCCAGCGAACATACCAACAGCACGAGCGCCGCCAGACTAATGAAGCGCGTTTTTTTCGCAATCCCGGAATAGAAAAGGAAATACAGCCCCATCAATAAAATGAAAACTCCGATTACGTTCTTCGACGACAGCAAAAAAACCGTTACCAGCAGCAATCCGGCGGCAAGTATATCGATCCAGATTTTTTTCGGCTTTGTAAAAAAATGGAAAAACGCCACGGCAAGATAAACCGAAACATGGATCGCATTGACGTCCTTGGTGACCAGTTCATGGTAAAAAAATACCGTGCTGTCTTTTGTCATCGCATACCTGATAAAAGCTTTGACCAAATAGTACAGGCAGAACAGCACCATGGCGCCGCTGTATAAACCGACAATCTTTTTTCTTTGCTCCCGCGAAAAGGCCGGAAAAAGCATAAAGCAAAGCGGAATGATGACAATCGGAAGTTCTTTGGACAGCGAATGTGCGGTTTCGTCACTGTCAATCGTCCAAAGGGCCGAGAGTGCCATCAACACATAAAGCAAGACCGGAAGCAGGAGCGCAACATCAAGGCGCGCATTGTATTTTTTGAAAGTTACCAGCGTGGCCAAGGCGAGCAAGATAAGCGAAATACTGTTGGCGGCGTAGAGCATCGGGACGCAAACCAAAACCAGAAATACAAAGACAAATAACGGGTGCCTGCTATTTTCCTGTCGGATTTCCTGAAAAACAGCGTTCAAACAATTGTAGATATTCCCCATTTATTTTCTCCCAGTTATAGTCGTTCACAATGGCGTTGTAGTTGTTTTCGACCAGCTGCAAGTTATCATTTTTTTTGATGGTCTCCAGAATATTTTTGACTGCTTCCGGGCCCGAAAAATAATAGCCGTTGTCCTGCAGCACGCCTTTGTTGAAGTGATTGTCGTGCGCCACGACCAGTGCTTTGGAAGCCATAGCCTCGAGCAGCGAAGGATTTGTTCCGCCTACCGAATGCCCGTGGAAATAAAGGTTCGAAAAATAACGCAGGTTGTTCAGGTGCTCGAGATTGTAAATCCCGCCGACAAAGCGGATGTGGTCGTATGCCTTATATTTTTCCTTAAGATATGCGCCGTATTTCGTGTTGTGGTTGCCGATGACCAGGATCGGGGTTTTTTCTTCGGCCAATGTCACGCCCTCGAGAACCATGTCGAAATTGTTCTCGGGCTCGAAACGCGCCATGATCATGTTATATTTTCCTTTTTCGACACCGTAACCGTCGAGAAAAATCTCGTCGGGACGGTCGAACGGATACGCGCCGTATGCGATATAAGTCGAATCCTTTTTGTATTTCTCCATCAAAAACGTCTGGATTCCGAGCGAGTCCGACACCAGGAAATCGCTGCTTACGGCCGCCAATCTTTCGGCAAATTTCAAAAACTGCCGTACCGGACGCGAATACTTGCTTCGTTTCCATTCGAGCCCGTCCATGTTGGTGATGATAATCGGTTTTTTCGGCAACAGCCAGCACCAGACCGAACTGCTGGTATAGCCGAGTTGCAGGATGATGTCGAAATTGCGTTTGCGCGAATCGATGATGCAGTTGTAGTCGTAGATGAACTGGCCGAACGTGCCCATTTTGTGTTCCGGATCGTTCTGGTGAAGAATATGTACGCCGTGAAAAGTCTTTTCCTGGTACGGATGGTTGTGCGAATTGTACACGTAAACCTCATGCCCTTTTTCGACGAGATAGACGGAAAAGAATTCCGCAAACTGTTCAAAGCCGCCGTAATGGTTGGGCACGCCGCGGGTTCCGAGAATGGCTATCTTCATGCAATCGAGCTGTTTTGGCGCAAAAATAACGTTTTTTATGAAATTTCTCCGTAAGCCGACAGGGTTTCCTCGGCGGTTTTTTCCCAGGTATATTTTTCGAGCACGATGCGCCGCAAATCCGGATTTACCGGAGTATTGAACGCAGTGTCGATTGCTTTGCGAATCGAATCGACATCATCGGGTTCGCAGTAAAAGGCATAATCCCCGAAATAATCCCGCGTGTCGCCTTTGGTCGTTACGACGATATTGCAGCCCATTGCCGCCGCTTCAAGCGAAGACAGCCCGGGCGTTTCCATCCAGCTTACCAGCGCATGTACTTTGGCCGTTGCATATAATTCGGTGAGGTCTTCGTGCGGTACAGGACCAAGAAATGTCACGTTTTCGCCGGCTTCGGTATGGACCTGATTTACGTATTCTTTCTGGTTCTGCGATTCCTTTCCGGCCAGCACAAGCCGGTAGTCTGTGTTTTTCACGGCGCGGATCAGGTTCAGTGTCGATTTGCGGCCCTCGATCCGGGCGGCGCACAGGATGCAGTCCTTGAAATCTTCATATTTAGTCGGCACATCCGCATTTTTGCCTTCCGAAAAAAGGGCTTTATCAATGGCGTTTGGTATACTTCGATAGCGGAAATCCTTCAATCCAAACTCACGCTGCACGCGCTGCATTTCGGAAACCGAGTTGGGCAGGAAGATGTCGGTGTTTTTCACGATGTCCTTCATCAGGCCGTAGTAGCCTTTGAACAGCATTTTGTAGACGCCTTTGTGCATCCGCTTTTCCTTATAATGCTTGATTAGCGCCTTGATCCAGGCGATCTGGTAGGCAGAAAGCACGTTGGCGATCTTTTGGAACAACCCGCCGCGGGCTTTGCGCTCGAATTCGGTATAAAGCCCGTAAATGGTGGAAAGCGCAATCTTCTTGCCCTGGCGCCTGGCATTGCGCATTTGCAGGTAAATGTCCTGCGGCTCCATGAGGTTGAACAGGTGGACGATGTCGTAATCTTTCAAATCGGGTTCGAACTCAAGTGAAATATCGACCGTAACCCCAAGTTTTTCCAGGTATTCCTTCGTTTTCAGCATTTGGACCATATCGCCTCCGGGAGCATCGAATAAATTGGTCCTTGTTTGAAATAAAACCTTCATGTAAAATATTGCGTGTTGCAAATATAGTTTTAATTAGTAGTTTTACACCCCATTCCGCAACTTTAAAATACGCCATGAAAAAAGTGCTGTTCCTCTTCGGAACCCGTCCCGAAGCCATTAAAATGGCGCCTTTGATCGACTGTTTTTCCAATGATGATCGTTTCGGGGTTAAAGTGGGCGTGACGGCGCAGCATCGGGAAATGCTCGATCAGGTGCTGTCATTTTTCAGGATTAAAGTCGATTACGACCTCGACATCATGGTTCCGGGACAAACGCTGCATCAGCTCACCGCCGACCTGATCGCGAAAATCACGACCGAAATCCTGCTCAGGGAAAAATTCGACCTGGTTTTCGTACAGGGCGATACCACGACGGTCTTGGCTTCGGCGCTGGCTGCGTTTTACCAGAAAATCCCCGTGGCGCACATTGAGGCCGGCCTCCGCTCGGGCGATATGCATTCGCCGTTTCCGGAAGAGATGAACCGCGTGCTGACCTCGAAACTCGCGGATTTCCATTTCTGCCCGACCCAGACCTCGAAAGAAAACCTTACGGGCGAAAACATCCGCGATAATGTTTTTGTCGTGGGGAATACCGTGATCGACGCGCTGTTCGAAGGATTGGAACTGATCAAAAAAGCCGATGAAAAAGCGCTGTTTGAAAAATACAACCAAATCGATTTCTCCAAAAAAATCATCCTGGTAACCTGCCACCGCAGGGAAAATTTCGGAAAGCCTTTCGAGCAGATCTGCGACGCGCTGACCCAAATCGCCGATACGGAAACCGACGTGCAGATCGTGTATCCGGTACATCTCAACCCGAACATTAAAAATACCGCGCACCAAAGGCTGACGGCCCAAAACATCAAGCTGATCGAACCGCTCGATTATCCGGAACTGATCTGGATGATGGACAAAAGCAGCATTATCCTGACCGACTCGGGCGGCATCCAGGAAGAAGCACCGAGCCTGAAAAAACCGGTGCTTGTCCTGCGCTCGGTAACCGAACGTACCGAAGGCGTCGAGGCCGGGACGGCTGTTCTTGTCGGGGCCGATAAGGAGAAGATCGTATCGGAAACTGCAAAGCTTCTGCACGACCGCAGCCATTACCTGACGATCGCCGATTCCGACAATCCGTACGGCGACGGAACGGCAAGCCAAAAAATAAAAGAGATTATTGCGTCAGCGCTGGTGTAGCTGCTTCCCGATGTTTTCTTTCGGTGATTTCCTTGAAGGCGAAAAGGAAACCGATGAGGATCGACTTGGAATCCTCGGTAAAATAGTAACCCATCAGCACCCAGCACGAAACCAGCATGAACACCGCCGAACCCATGATCAGCAGGTTGACCTGATGATTGATCGGGATGTCCGATTTTTTCTGCCGGTACAGCAGGACAATCGAGAAAAGCATCAGCAATATGCCGAAAATCCCCGCTTTGAGATACGCCGTCATAAAGCAATTGTGCAACACCGAGATATGCCGAAGGAACATATCGCCCAAGAAAACTTTCTGCTTGAGGTCGACCTGCGAGCCGAGCCCTTTCCCGAACGCGATGGTCGTTTTGTCCTGGATGCTCATCTGTTGCAGCGTCATGGTGAGTTCCACCGAGCGGTAATTGTCGTTGAAATCCTTGTAATCGTCCTTGCGAACCTTCATTTTGAACGGCTCGGTCGGCGCAACCTTGATTTTGTAAAGGAACGCCTCGAAACCTTCGCCGTTCCTTCTCGGATTGATGTACAGGATGGCCGAATAGGAAAGCAACGTGACCACAACCGCGACGAGAATCGCCCGGATCGCCCTTTTGTTGAGGATGAAAAATCCTTTCATGCCCATATAAAGCAGGAAAAACTGGATGAAATTGGTGCGCGCCAGATATAAAAACGCCGAAACGCCGATCGTCGCAGCGAGCAGATAAAACCGTTTTCTCGAAAAATCGATGTCAAACCGTTTGTGGAAGAGTACGATGATCAGCGCGTAAACCTCAAAATCGCTGAAAAACCCTGAAAATTGCCGGATCAGGTTTACCGACATGTGGTGGAACCGCGCAAAAGTAACCAGGATGACGACCAGGTGAATAATCGAAATCATAAACCCGATATAGGCGATGGTCCGGAACGCATTCTTGTAATTGAAACGGCAGAGCTGGTAACCGACAAACAAACCTATGGCCGGCTTGGCGAGATAAGTAACGTCGCGGATGACGAAAAACAACTCGCTGTTGCGGTAATCTGTAACCAGTGCGGCGCAAAACAGAATCGCCAGGAAACAGGAAACGTATCTGAGCAGTACAAAAGAATAACGTTGCTGGATCGTCAGGAGCAGCGTCAGGCACCAGATCGAAAACGTCAGCTCATAATTCCCGAGGTACGGCACGGCAAAGCAAATGGCGAGCAACAATTGGTAAACCGTAATCTTTTTCAGCGCTGCTGCCATATAAAACCTTGCTTAGTGTTGCAAATATACGAATTACCGGATGCCGGCATTCCTGCCTCCGGAAACCACCGTAAGGAAATCGCCTTTTTCGTGCCTGATCCGGTAAAGCAACATTCCGGCAAGCGCCATTTCGCCGAGGATCACCGCGACAATACATCCCTGATACGAATAAAAAGCGCAGCCCAAAACCATCAGGACAATTGTGATTCCCGTGTAGACCAGATTGATGTTGCGGAAAACCGCCGAACGGTTCAGCCCGTTGAGGTAATGGTATCCGATGAGGTTGTTGACGATGATAAAGAAAATCCAAACCGAGAACAATCGCAGCCAACCGGCATATTGTACGAGATGCGGATCGAGGAAATGAAGCATCTGCTCCGAAAAACACTGGATGAAAAGGATGCAAAGTACCGAAGCCGCCAGCGCCAGCGCACCGTATTTGACCACAGAGCGTGTGCCTCTTTCCCGGCTTTCCTGGAAGTTGGCCATATTTCTCGGATAAATCGCCGTCGAATACGGAATGTAAACCGAAACAAGGATTTTGATGATGCGGTCCAACGCCGAAAACGCCCCGATGATCAGGATGCTTTTCTCGAAAAAACTCAGGATGATGATCGTGCCGTTGAACACGAACGACGTCGTCCCGATCGTAATGAAATAATCCATTCCTTCGTTTAAAAAAAGCCGCGCATTGCGAAAGGAAAACAGCCGGAACCGGACTTTGTCGACATAAACCGCGATACCGATCGTAACGACGCCGCTAAGCAGAAATGCCGTCGAATAAATCATCGGGACCATATACATGTCCTGCCGGGATTTCACCACGAACAAAATCGCGACGTTCGAGACGAGCTTGATGACCGAATTGACCGTCGAGAACCAGCCGAGCTGTTCCAAGCCCTGGAAAAACCACTGGATGTTGATCGCGTTGCCGAAAATCATCCCGACGAAAAGCGTCCCGAAAAGCAGGAATCCGTCGAACCTCGGGTTGCAGAGGATGTAAACCATCCAGCCGGCCGAGACCAGAAACGCAATGGCGAGCTTCAGGGACAAAATCGTCGAGAACGCAGTATCGCACTTTTGCTTATCGTCGCGGTTGATCGCGATGTATTTCGATCCGGAGAAATTGAAACCGTAATCGCAGACCATGAAACAATAGATGATTCCCGCATACGCCAGGCTGTAAAGCCCGAAATACGCAATCCCCAAAGTCTTGACCAGAAAAGGAAAGACCAGCAACGGAATGATCAGATTGAAAAACTGGTTGGTGAACAGGTATAAAAAATTTCTAAATACTATGGATTTTTGAAATTTCATGCCTTATTCTGGCTTTTTCGCCACACAGATGGTCAGATATCCTTCAAAATGCATGAACTTGTCAAGCAGTAAGAAAAAAGCCTGGGTAGTTTTGTATTTGGTGATCCATTGGTTAAAAATCGTGTGGCGGTCCATCGTGCTGCGGCTGATGTATTGCAATCCCGCGGCTTCCATCTCGTCTTTGAGCGAATAGAATTTATATTCCTTGGGCCACGGCCAGATCTTTTTCCCGATCAGGTTCCCGATTTTGTACGACAACCGGTACGGCAGCGAATGGTGGTTCGGATACGCCACGATCACATAACCGCCTTTCTTGGTGACGCGCGCATAAGACCGGATAGCATCGGTCCGGACTTGTTTGGTATAGTGCTCGATCACGCCCGAGTTGTAGGCAAGATCGTAGGTTTCGTCGGCGATCGATTCCATCGTGAACATATCCTCGTTGACGCACTCGGTATTTTTAAGCCCGAGTTCGCGGCACGCCTGGGCAACCTTTTCCAAAATGGTGTGGTCGTAATCCAAAAAAGTGGATTTTTGCAGGACGTCGTTGAGCAGCATCAGGCTGATTCCGGCTTCACACCCGATTTCAACGGCGCTGGAAAACCCGTTTTCGCGGATGATTTTTTTTAACAGGACATTGAATTCAGACTGGAAACTGGTCGGGTTCCTATAGGATTTCTTGATGTGGTCTATGCTGATGCCTTTGGAATAATCGAGCCAGGCTTGTTTTTGATCGTCTGCCATGAATGTTGGTTTAAACCCTTGGATTACATTGTGGACTGCATTTCGGATCGCGCCGCAAACCCTATCCGGGAAAACAAAGTCCGCTAAGAAGCCAAGCCATAAATCCTGAAATCTATGGCTTGGAAAGTTCTAAGAGGTATTACTGTGTTATTTTCTTGATTTCGTCCAGAATGGATTGCTGCGGATAGTAAAAGCGGTTCAGCTTGCTCTTTGGGTTGCGCTTGATGGTGATCGTTCCTTTGGCGTCATCGACTACAGTCTGGACCGAATCGTTCTTGATGAAATATTTCAAAAAGTCTGAACCCTTGGCCTCAAACGATTTACCGTAGTAAGACATCCTGAATTTCTCGAGCGTAATATCGCCCTGCGCTTCACCTTGTTTGGCGCCGAAATCAATCCTGATGTTTGTCGGGACAATTTCTTCCGAGAGGCCCAGTTCTACGGTCTGGGTTTTATCCGGAAGCGCTTTGATGCCATTCCAGACTACCTTTTCGCCACCAAAGTTGATTGTGCCGTCTTCGGTATAGTAAAGCGGCATATCGTCCTGCTTGTCGGTAACGATGTCAACCTGAACAGTAAAATTCTTTTTAACCGCTTCTTTAGGCGCGTCGGTAGTTTCCGTTTTAGGCTCGTTCTTACAAGCAACAATCGAAATTGCAGTCAGTGCCGCGATAAAAATAGATTTTGTCTTCATAGGAATATTAAATTTGTTGCAAAAATATATATTTTTTAGATGAATTGCATCGATTCGTCTTTTTATCGCAATTATTTCTTCACCAGTTTAACCGATTGGATCATTACATTCCGGTCCTGCCCATCCACAGCGATATCGTTGTCATAAATAATCTGAAACCGGACTTGTTTGGCCGATTCGATTTTGACCGGCAGCGCATATTCGGTCCCGGCCGGGTTTTCGCTCAGGTAAAGGTTTCCGATTTCCTCGCCGTTCATCCTGACCTTGATGTGCGCGTTTTCGCCGTTGATTGGCTTCTCGGGCTGGCTTGCACCGTTGATTACAAGATTGTAATTTCCGGCCTCGACCTGGAAAAACGGTGTCACCGCATTCGCATTGCCAAACAGTATCGCGCGGTTTGAACCGTCGAAACTGACGTTCGAAAAAAGTTTCAGATCGATGTTGCCATCCGTCAAACCGGCCGCAGCCTGATTTTTTGGAACATAATAATTGGCCCATGCATCGAAATATTCCAGCTTTTCCCTCAGGATGAAATGTTCGTTCAGGTAAGCTTCGTCTTCCGGGGTCAACGCATACGGTCGCGAATTCGCGTCGGCATACCAAAAAGCGGTCTGCTGGATGGTATTGTCTTTCATGCCTTTGATGTAATCCTCAAGCGTTTTCCCTTCAAACTGCTGCCGCGGATCGTCCTGGAAAAAATACGGGAAAACCCAGCTGTAGGTACAGACGATTTTTGACTTGTCCGGATTCCTGGCCTTGATGTCATCGGTCAGTTCGCGCAACTGCGTTTTGGACACGCCGTTGTAATAATTCCGGACGACGAACAAATCCAAAAGGCTGATGACCACCAACGCCGCAACAACTGCCTGCATCATAAACCGGCTTCGTATGCGGTCTATCGCGATGGCCGCAACGATAACGAACACCGGGACAATGTTGATGAAATAACGCGACAAGATCATCGATACGTCCAGGTACGATTTGATGATCGGCAATACAAGCGAGATGAAAAACCACGAGAAAAGAACCACGAAGCTGAATACCATCTTGTTTTCCTTGATGCCGTTCGCGTCGCCTTTCGGCAGCTTTTGCGTGAAAACCTGTACGAAGTAAAAGATGATCAAGATATTGACAGCGAAAATCATCAGCTCCGAATTGGAAAAGAATTCCCTGAACATCAGCGTGAATGAATCCGGCGCCGGTTTCGGGATCCAAAACGACTTGATTTTCGTAATCTGGCGCAAGGCTTCGCTGGTCGGAAGGATCAGCAGCACAGTCACCAATCCGGCAACAAGCGATTGCAGGAAAAACGGCTTGCGCTGCTGCTTTTCGGTTTTAATCAGGAAAAACAACAGCAAAAGATATTGGGCAACCAAAGTGACGAGGCCAAAAAAGTGCGCGTTTATGATCAGTCCGGCAAAAAGCCCGTACAGCGCGGCGTTCCTGTAACTTGGCGCCTTTATAAAAATCGACAGCCTGTAAAAAGCCAGCACGGTAAAAAGGAACAACAGCCCGTATGGCCGGACTTCCTGCGAAAACGCAATGTGGAAACCGTTGACGCAAATCAGTGCCGCGGCGATAAGCCCGGCGCGCCTGTTGAACAATTCCCTGGCCAGGAGATAGACGCCGTAAACCCCGGCAACGCCGATTACCGCTGAAAAAAGCCGCGCTATCAAAGGCGTATACCCGAAAATCATCATCGTCCATTTCAGCAGGAAGAAATACAGGTGCGGAAACGCTTCCCAGAAAACGACGCTTTTATAAGATTCCATAAAGGTCAGTTTCGGGTTGGCGTCGTTCATGCTCAGGACTTCGTCGAGCCAAAGGCTTTGATGTCCGGCGTGATAAATTCTCAGGAATGTTGCTAAGGCGAGGATGCCCGTGAGCCAGTAATTGGCTTTAATCCAGTTGATTGCTTTCATTTGATAGGGTTTTGCGGTTGGCGGATAATTGGCTGGTTTGACATTTCTTTCGGCTCATAATGCCGCGTCCAAATATCGTGTTTTTCAAGTTTATCTGTGAGGTTGAAATGCGCATCGAGGAATTGCTGCGTTTTGGCGGTAACGCGGTAAGGCCGATCGTGCGCATCTACATACCAGAACGGTTTTACTTTGGTGGCATCTGCCATCATTGCGCCGACAAATCTGTCGAGGTTCGCATCGATGATCGTATGCCTGTTTTTATCGTTGTTGAGGAAATAACCGAAATGCCACGCAAGACTTGTTACTATCGGCTCATTACCGCTATCGTGCGAGTTGATCAGCGGCGTCAGTTCTCGGAATTGCGTTTTGGTGACGGTCGTGTAATATTTCCTGACAATCAATAGATCGGTCATCGAAAACACGAAAAACAGGCACACAAAAACCATCAGGACCAACTGGTTCCTAAACCGGCAAAGCCCGACGGCAAGCACAATGATAACGGCCGGCAACAGGTTGATGAAATACCGGTCGATAATAACGGGGAACGACAAATAAGATTTGATCAGCGGAAGCAAAATCGTGAACGCAATCCAGCACATCAGCGCGATACCGCCAAAAACGGCTTTGTTGGCCAATATATTTTCGCGGGTAAGCGCTTCATTTTTTTGCTTGGCCAACCCGATGAAATATAAAACGGCAAACAATCCGGCAAATCCTAAGATGATTTCCGAATGGCTGAAGAACGCGCCGAGCATTTTGGCGAAAACATCCGCCGACGGCGCCGAAATCCAGAATTCCTTGACCACAAGCGCGGCGTAAACGATCTTGGCCGACGGCGCAAACAAGACAAAAGCCACAATGCCTGCAATAATTGAGTTGGCGACGAATGGCTTTCGGTCGTCTTTTTTCGAAACCGCGATGAAAAACACAATTAGCGCCATTTGCCCGACGAGCGTGAAAAACCCGAACAGATGGCCATAGAGCATCAGCGCCGTAAAGACGCCGTAGAAAATCGCGTTGCGCCGTGTCGGCAATTTGATGAAACGCACGAGATACAAAAATGAGCAGATCGTAAAAAGGCAAAACATCGCATACGGGCGCGCTTCCTGCGAGTAATAAATATGGAATCCGTTGACGCAAAGCATCAAAGCCGCGATGATCCCGACCTGTTTATTGAATAATTCCCGCGCCAGCCCATAGATCGCATAAATTGCAGCGATACCGATGACGGCAGAAAAAAATCGCGCAACAAAAATCGTATAGCCGAAAATCTTGAACAGTAAATGGATCACAAAAAAATACAACGGCGGATGCAAATCGTACTTCGCGACCGATGCATGCACCTCGCCCAGCGAAAATGCCGGATCGGCATCGTTCAGCGTATTGATTTCGTCAAGCCACGGGCTTTGGAAGTCGAGATGGAAAAACCGTAACGCCGCGCCCAATATCAGCAACCCAAGCAACAGGTAATGCGTTCTGGAAAAGGTTGCAGCCATAAGCGGTTATGATTTCCGGTAAAAATCACCGCGTGAAAAATATTTCTCGACAAAACAATAGACCAAAATAAAGAAATACCGGCTGCCCATTTCCTTGATCTTGAGTTTCGACACGCCGTATTTCCGGTTCGTCCATGAATTCGGGACGACCTTATAAGAATAACCGCGGATGATCGCCTTGAGCGGCAGCTCGATGGTCAGGTTGAAGTGCGGCGACAAAATCGGTTTCACGCCCTGGATCACTTCCTTTTTATAAAGCTTGAAAGCGTTGGTCGTATCGTTGTAACGGATGCCCATAAACATCCGGATGATCATATTGGCGATCCGGTTGATGATTTTTTTTACCCACGGATAATCGACGACTTTCCCGCCCTTGATGAAACGGCTGCCGAAGACGCAATCGTAATTGCCTTCGAGCATTGTCGTGTAATACCGGATCAAATCATACGGCGAATCCGAAAGGTCGGCCATCATCACTGCGACGCAATCGCCCGAAAAACGCTCGAGACCGTAACGCACGGCATACCCGAAGCCGTTCGGGCCGAGATTTGTCTCGTATTTTACGGCCGGGTATTTCGCCGCCAACTGTTCCAAAACAGCCAAAGTATTGTCTTTTGAATTGTCGTTGACGATGAAAATCTCGTGGTCGATATTGACCTTGGAGAATGCTTCCTCGATCTGGTCGATGGTTTCGATAATCGACTCTTCTTCGTTGTATGCCGGAATTACAATGGATAACTTCATTAATTTTTACTGCTGGTCGCGATATAGATCTGGTTCAGGATGTCGTTGATGTTGTATTTCCAGGTCCAGTCCGGATAGTGCGACTGGAACTTCGACACGTCTGAAATCCACCAGATGTGGTCGCCGATGCGGTTGGCCTCGGTATATTCGTAATTCATCGGCTTGCCCGTGATTTCCTGGCACATCGCGATCGCTTCGGCCATCGAGCAGTTCGAGAAACGGCCGCCGCCGGCGTTGTAAACCTCGCCCTGCTTCGGGTTTTGGTAAAAATGCCAGAACATGTTGACCAGATCCCAGCTGTGGATGTTGTCGCGCACCTGTTTGCCGTGGTAACCGAAAACCGTGTACTTGTCGCCGGTGATCGCGCATTTCATGAGATACGAGAGAAATCCGTGCAGCTTCGTCCCCGAATGGTTCGGACCGGTCAAACAGCCGCCGCGGAATACGCCGGTGTTCATCCCGAAATAACGGCCATATTCCTGGACAAGCACGTCGGCCGCGACTTTCGACGCGCCAAAAAGCGAATGCTTCGTCTGGTCGATGCTCATGTGCTCATCGATCCCGTTTTTGAAATACGGATGCGATTCATCGATTTCCCAACGGGTTTCCAGTTCTATAAGCGGCAAATAATTCGGCGTGTCGCCATAAACCTTGTTGGTCGAGGTAAAGATGAAAACCGCCTGCGCGCAATGTTTCCGCGTTGCTTCCAACAGGTTCAGCGTACCGTTGGCGTTGACGGTGAAATCAGTAAACGGCGCCGATGCCGCCCAGTCGTGGCTGGGTTGCGCGGCCGTATGGACGATCAGCCTGACGTCGTTTCCGTATTGCGCAAAGATGTTGTCGATGGCCGCCTCATCGCGGATGTCGGCTGAATGGTGCTCGAAGTTCGGGATGGTTTCCTTTAGTTTCTGCGTATTCCATTCGGTCGATGCCTCGGACCCGAAAAATGCCTGGCGCATGTTGTTGTCGATACCGACTATTTTGTCGAATTTATCAGCGAAAAACGAGACTGATTCGCTTCCGATAAGGCCGGACGAGCCGGTGATGATGCATATATTCATAATTATTGTATAATCTTGTATTCTGTAACTGTTATATTCTGGTTGAAAAATTCAGGTTTTTCGAAAAAGATTCCATACGACTTGACATCATGGGCGGCAGTGTGCCCGAAAAATTTCGCCGCATGTTCCGTATCGCCTACAAAACTGTCCGCAAATATACCGGATTGCAACAACATTTTCGACGTGTTGCGGAATTCGCTCGTGCCGTCGGTCTTTGTAATCCCGATAATCACCACCGGGGAATGGTGCAGCACCGATACAGCCTTGCCCTTCCAGTTTTCACTTACCTCAAGCTGGTAAAACACATCGGGGGCGACCGGAATCGGGGCGTTGTTGACTGTATATTGCCGTCCTTTGACCAGTTTTATCGGCACAAAATCAGGCTTCTTTTGCAAAAGTATCAATTGCCGTCCCTGAAAATCGTAAACGCCCGCAACCATATAATTCTTATACAGCGCCAGCGATAATTTCGGCTCATCGAATAATGCGTAACGGTTGTCGATCGTGAAATAATCGTAAATCACGAATTCAGGCGCCGTATTCACGTTATTGTAATGCGCGAAATTCAAGTCTTCGAGATAAGCGGTATATGCACTGTATGACTGGAAAACGGGCCGCGGCGAATATTTGAGGTTGTTCTCAAGCAGCAATTGGATGTTCCATGGGAAAACATCGACCGTTTTGTTCTTGATTTTTGAGCGCATTTCGGGCGGGATCGGGGAGTTATTCTGCTGAAACGCAAACATGCCCGACATCGACGAAAAATTAACGCATCGGTTGATGTAATCTTTTTTAGACAGGCGGTTGTTGATATCGAGTGTGCCTTTAGCGGTAACCAATGTAAAATGATACGGAACGTAAAGTGCCAGCAGTAGCGGTACGATGACCCATTTTCGCGGGAAATTGCGATAAACGTCCGGAACGCAGAGCATCAGCAGCGGGACGAAAATGAAAAAATCGTGTAAGTGCCCGGAATCGGCGCGGACGAAACCCTGTTTGTACATCACAAAAAACGCCGTGCCCGACAAAAAGAAAACCACCGCGATACGAAGCCAAGGCTTTTTGCCTTTGCCCGCCAAATTGAAAAACAGTACGACAATCAGCAAAAATGCCAACAACCCAACTAAGGTAAAACTATCCGGATTCGCGTTCGGAAAATGCATCGCATCGTTATAGCCGGATACGATTTCGAAGCCCGAGTGCATGTAAGCCAACAAAGAAACGTTGAGCGGAAACGATAAGATGACAATCAGTATAATCGGCAAAACGGCATAGCCTGCCAGCAACGCGCGACGTCCGTTTTTGGTGATCCAATTGTAGGCAATCCCGGCCAAAAACAAAGGATAGGCGATGAATCCGGTATTGAACTTAATGAAGAACAACAGCGTAATGATCGCGATCTGCAATGCATAATATACCCACCGCGGGTAATCGAGGCTTTTCCTGATCCAGAAAATCAACACCAGCATAAGGATGATTGCATAGGCGCTCGAAACCCAGAACGGGAATAAGATGATGGCAGCCAAAATCACGATGGCAGCGACAATCTTATTTTTACTCTCGCGGTAGGCAAAGAAGAAAATGCAGAAGTAATTCACCGCCATGAACAGGTCAAACAATAAAAACGTATAATGGCTTTCTCCCCATCCGATCCGGGTACACAATTGCGAGAGTGGCCCATAGGTGAATGCATTGTCGATGCCCCAGACAAGATTGTGGATCTTGACATAATTCAGCCCGACGCCCCAGGAATTGTCAAGCGACGCAAACGGATCGCCGCCCGCCGGCAACGAAAAAATGTTCATTTCGTAATACGTCGGAAACAACACATAAACGCCGACGATGGCAAGCAACGTGGCAATAACGTTCGTTGTTGTCAGTAGGGATTTGATACGCCGCATTTATTTCAGTATTGATTCGAGTTGCTTTTCGTTTTCGCGGATCCATTCATAAATGTCCTGGAATACATTTTCGACCGATCGCTTCGGATGCCATCCGGTTTCGGCTGTAATCCTTGAATTGTCGGTAATATAGGCGCGCAAATCGGCCGGGCGTGTTTCCATTTCCGACCCAATTGTGATCTTGTTTCCGGTTATCTTTTCACAGATCGCGGTCATTTCGAGCAGCGACGCGCTGTTTTCGAGTCCGCCGCCGGCATTGTATATTTTGCCGGTGAATTTATCGATGTTATGGATTTGCAGATCGACGAGTTCGACAAGATCGTCAACATGCAGGATATCGCGTACCTGTTTTCCGGTGCCGCCGTATCCGATATATTTAAGCGATTGGTTCCAGTAGTGTTTCGCCATCCAAAGCGTGACTACACCCTGATCGGTTTTTCCCATCTGGCGCGGCCCGGCAATGACGCCAAATCGGGTGACTGCCGCCCGGAGCCCATAAAATTCAGAATATTCCTGGATGAACAGCTCCGACGACAATTTCGTCGTCCCATAAAACGACCGTGCGCCGTCAAGCGACAGTTTTTCTGAAATTCCGGCCGGGGAAATTCCTTTTTCCGACTGGTTTCCGGCGAAGGCAAAACGCGTTTCGGCCTCATCGAAATTAGCATTTTCAATCGGTGCAATCGGATAAACCCTGCTCGTGGAAAGGAAAATCAATTTAGCCGAATGTTTCAGGCAGGCGTTGAAGCAATGGATCGATCCGTAAAGGTTGTTGTTGATCACGTAAGTCGGGTCCGAATCCAGTCCGGCCGTAACCGAGGGTTCGGCCGAAGCCTCGATCAGCACGTCGAAACTACCGACGGCCAGAATGTCTTCGTTGTTGCGGATGTCGCCGTGGATGAATTCGATTCCGGCCGGTTTGAAATCGGCAAGGTTGAGTTCAGATCCGCGCCTTTTCAGATTGTCGAACGCAACAATAGTATATTGGGGATATTTTTGTTTTAGCTTCAGGCAGAGCGTGGAACCAACAAATCCGGCACCTCCGGTAACTAATATTTTCATAAAAATGATTCTGGGTTTTCGGCCTTCCGGCACTTTAAAAGGCCGTAAATCTATTAAAATTAAATCACATTTCTTGGTCATTTGCCATTTTAGTAGCCTGCTGCCGAAATCCGCGACAGCAAAATCGCAAAACTTTGACAGCCATTGAACGTCGGAAAAGGAAATATATTTCAATGCTCAAGCTGCCACTCGATCTGGTTGCGTGAATCTATTCGGCTTTTTCGTGATTTTCCAACATCGCCTCAAAAAATCAATATCGATACGTTAAAACATGTCATTCAAAGGATGAAATTTGTTTTATATCGAAAAAAATAACAATTTCAACCCGTTTTATTTACATTTGGCCGCTTATTATCAAACCCTTACGAACATGAACAAAATTACCTACTTATTGATTGCGATGGTTTTTCTTTGCATCACGCCGGCGCACAGCCAGGTCGTGATCAACGAAATCCTGACTTCAAACACGACGATCAATACCGATGAGGACGGAACTTACCAGGACTGGGTCGAGCTTTACAATGCCGGCGCATCTTCGGTTGCCCTGACCGGATATGGCCTGACCGATGATGCCGCACTTCCGTACAAATGGACGTTCCCGGCAGTGACCATGGCCTCGCACACTTATTTACTGGTCTGGTGCTCCGACAAAAACCGTACGGTCGTCGGCCAGCCGCTCCACACGAATTTCAAGATCAGTTCCGGCGGTGAAGCCATTACGCTCACCGATGCCGGCGGCGTTACCCTCGATGCGGTTCCGGCCACCGAAATCCCGGCGAACATTTCCTATGGACGCGTGCCTAACGGAACCGGAAGTTTTATGTTCATCCAAAACGTGACGCCTGCCGCGGTCAATTCCGCCACCGGTTTTTCGGAAGTGCTCGCCGCACCTGACTTTTCGCAGGCCAGCGGCTTTTTTACCTCAGCTTTCAACCTGACGCTTTCAACGTCAACTCCGGGCGCGACCATTATTTATACCACTGACGGTTCCGACCCGAGCGCTACGAACTTGGCCGGGACGCAGTACGATTACCGGAACGTCTATGCCGAACAGCCCGGCGATTCAGAAGGCCCGATCCTGCACAAAACGTATCAGTCGATGCAGTACAGCGCGCCGATCAGCATCGTTGACCGGACATCTCAAGCCAACGACATTTCGATGATCAACTCAACTTATAAGCACGATCCGGCTTATCTGCCTTCGGCGTTCAACATTTTTAAGGGAACGGTCGTTCGGGCGATGGTCGTCAAGCCGGGCGCTTTGCCAAGCCCGATTGTTTCCAAAAGCTATTTCGTTTCGCCATTGGGCGCGAACCGTTTTTCGCTGCCGGTGATTTCGATCGGGATTACCGAAAGCAAGCTCTTCGACCGAACCGACGGCATTTATACCGCAGGAAAAGACTGGGACGACTGGCGCGATGCGAACCCGTCAGATGATCCGGCGTTCGTTGAAGTCGGCAACTACTACCGTCAGGGAATCGAAGCCGAAAAAACGGCAAATTTCACTTATCTGGTAGACGGCGCCGAAGTGCTCAACCAGGATATCGGACTGAGAATCCACGGCGGTGAATCGAGTACTTACGAAAGCAAATCGCTCAACGTTTATGCGCGTTCCGATTACGGAAGCGACAATATGAACTATAAGTTTTTCAACAACCTGGCCGAAGATAAATTCGACCGCCTGGTGTTCCGCAACTCGGGCGGAGATTTCCACAATACCATGTTCCGCGATGCGCTGAACCAGCAAATTGTCAAGCATTTGCGATCCGACATTGAGGAATACCAGCCGACCATCGCTTTTGTCAACGGCGAATACTGGGGCATTTTGAACATCCGCGAGAAACGCGACGACAATTATTTCAAGCGCGTTTACGGAATCGATAGCGAAGATCTCGATTTGCTCGAGAACAACGGCGTTTCGCCGGAATATATCGAATCGGGCGACAGCGTGGATTTCCTCGACCTGCAGGATTACATCACGAACAATTCATTGGCCGTCCAAGCCAACTACGATTACGTCAAAACCCGTATGGATATTGATAATTTCATGGATTATTACATCGCCAACATTTATCAGGACAACCAGGACTGGCCGGGAACCAATGTGGTTTACTGGAGAAAACGCGTAGCCTATACGCCGTCGGCGCCTTACGGTCAGGACGGAAGATGGCGCTGGGCGTTCCACGATATGGACGACTCGTTCGGCATAACTTCCGACACCTACAACCACAACAATTTAGCGGCGGCAACCGCGGCCAACGGACCGGATTACCCGAATCCGCCCTGGTCGACTTTGTTCCTGCGCAAGCTGTTGCAGAATCCTGATTTCAAAAACGATTTCATCAACCGTTTTGCGGATCTGATCAACACGACGTTCCTGCCTTCTCGGGTAACGGCGCTGCTCAACGCGATGAATGCCGTGATCACGCCGGACATTCCGGAGCACCAGGCACGATGGAAATCGCCTGCAACGATGGATGACCGCGATTATTACATTGATTTCGAGACGAATTTTGCAAACCAACGCCCGACTTTCCAGCGGAACCACATCCGTTCGAAGTTCGGCATTTCGGCCAACATCAACGTGACGCTCGACGTTTCGGACGCGGCTGCCGGTTACATCAAAATGAACACGATCGACGTGAAAGACGGCACCGACGGCATCACCGGAAACCCATACCCGTGGACCGGTGTTTATTTCTCGAACATTCCGGTTAAGATGAAAGCCATTGCCAATCCGGGCTATGTTTTCAGCCACTGGGAAGGCGCATCGACCGCAACGACCGACGAAATTACGATGACAGAGGCCGCTGCATTCTCCGTGACTGCCGTATTTACACCGGTTGTGGTTGCGCAAAGCGAACCGATTTATTTCTGGATGATGAACAGCGCAATCCCGAACGATACGCCGCTTCAAAACCTGAACTCGACTTATAAAGCAGGCGCGGTTGACGGCGTAATCGATTATTCTTCGTGTCTTGTCGGCTATCCGTTCACCTCGGCCGATCCGATGTGGCGCCATGCTTCGATGGAGCGGCGCAACAACCCGACGCCGGTGAATTACATTCCGGAAGCCAACGGCGATGTCGCTTATTCCGCAGGCATCATGAAAGGTTTGCAGATCACCGAGCCGCTCGCAAGCGGAAGTCTGGGCAATACGATGGTCTTCAATTTCTCGACCGTCGGCTATACCGATATCAAGTTCTCTTTTGCAGCCGTAAACGAACTGACCAATGCCACCGGAATCCTGATCGATTATTCGGTCAATGCCGGAACGCCGGTCTGGATCACGACGGGGCTGGCTTCGTCTACACTGCCGCTGACCAATACTTATCAGCTGTTCGACGTCGATTTCACATCGATCGCGACCGCAAACCAGAACGCGAACTTCAAGGTCCGATTGCGTTTTATGGGAACGAATATGGAAGCCGATGCCGGAAACCGCATTACCTTCAACAACATAGCGGTCCACGGAATTCAGCAACTGGCCAATCCGGTTCATCAGGCAGCGAAATTCGGAGTTTATCCAAACCCGGTTGCCGCTAATTTGAATGTATCGGGCATCAACGCAGATGCTTCGTACAAGATCTTCAGTGTTGAGGGAAAACTCGTCCAGAACGGAAAAATCGACGCTTCGGCACAAATCGATATGAGTCCGCTGACCAAAGGGATGTATTTAGTCCAAATAACTTCCGACGGTTCGACCGAGACCAAGAAAATATTCAAAAACTGATTTTTCTAAATTCGAAATTTCAAAAGGAGCAGCATAGGTTGCTCCTTTTTTATTTTTTGAAACTTAGTATTTATAATTCCGACGTATTTTCCTACATATTTATGTCGTTAAGCAAATCTTAAGTCAATCTTAAGAATTACTGCAATTCATCGTCGAAATTAGTTATGTGGCGACAAAAATTGTAGCGCGGCAGATTGTTTTTTTACCTTACGCGCTATAAATCAGTTCCGTCCATGAAATTCATTACCCGCGCGCTTTTTTGTGCAATTTTTCTTATTTTATACCAATCTGCACTATGCCAGTCGATTGTCATTAATGAAGTCTTGTCTTCAAACGTCAACGGCGCTACCGATGAAGACGGCAGCCACGAAGACTGGGTTGAAATCTACAATACCGGCGCTTCGGCGGTCAACCTCAACGGGTTTGGGCTATCGGACGAAGCGGCAAATCTGCTCAAGTGGAAATTCCCGAACGTCACGCTGAATTCGCACGCCTATCTCCGGATTTGGTGTTCCGATAAAAACAGGATCGTGGCCGGACAGCCGCTACATACCAACTGGAAAATTAGCGGTTCGGGCGAAGCGATTTACGTCAGCAACGCGGCCGGGGTTGCGCTCGACAATTCTCCTGCTGTCGCGCTCAACAGCGACATTTCGTACGGAAGGCTGCCCAACGGCAGCGGCGGTTTCGTCTTTTTTGCCGTACCGACTCCGGGCGCCGCAAACGGCTCGACCGGTTACAGCGAAGTGCTCAGCGAACCGACTTTTTCGCAGAATTCCGGATTTTATACCGCAGCGTTCAATCTGACGTTGTCGACCTCGACACCGGGCGCGACAATTATCTATACGCTGGACGGTTCCGAACCCAACGAATCGAACCTCGGCGGAACGACTTACAATTACAAGAACAAATACCCAAAAGCGCCGGGGCAATCATTCGGCCCGATGCTTTTCAAGAGCTTCACCTCGCTTCAGTACAGCGCACCGATCAACATCGTAGACCGTACGTCGCAGGCCAACAAGATCTCGACGATTTCCTCTACTTACGATTTTACGCCGCCGTACATACCGTCAACCAATATTTTCAAGGGAACAGTCGTCAAGGCCAAAGTCGTCAAGGCCGGCGCGCTTTCGAGCCCGACCGTAACGCGGACGTATTTCATCACTTCGCTCGGGGCGAACCGGTTTACCTTGCCGGTGATTTCGCTGAGCATCGACGAGAACAAGCTCTTCGATTACGACGACGGGATTTATGTGGCCGGAAAAACCTTCGATGAGTTTCGGACCGATTTCCCATCCGAGCCGGCCGATTACCCGATCGGGAATTACACCTGGAAAGGTTCCGATTATGAGCGGGTCGCGAATTTCAGCTATTTCGTAAACGGACAGGAGAAAATCAACCAGAACATCGGCATCCGCATCCAGGGCAATTATTCGCGGTTGTATCCGAGCAAGTCGATGAATTTCTATTCGAAATCGGATTACGGCACAGATGGAATGCATTACAAGTTCTTCTCGGATGAAACCTACGACAATTTCGCCCGCGTAGTGGTAAAAAACTCCGGAAGCGATTTCTACAATTCGTTCTTCAAAGACGCTTTGTGCAGTGAATTATCCAAGCCCTTGCATACGCAGACCGAAGCCAATCAACCGGCAATCACGTTCATCAACGGCGAATATTGGGGACTTTTGACGGTCCGCGAAAAATACGACAGCAAATTTTTCCAGCGTGTCTACGGCATTCCCGAAGACCAGATCGATCTTGTCGAAAATGAAGGAAGCCCCGACAATGTCGAGGAAGGCGACAATGTCGATTACCAGAATATGTACAGCTACATCCAGAACAATTCCCTGGCCGGTGATGCGAATTTCAATTACATCAAAACCCGGATGGACACTGAAAGTTTTACAGATTATTTCATCTCGAACATTTACTTTGCCAATGAGGATTGGCCGGGCAACAACATCATTTACTGGCGCAAGAAAACGGCTTACGACCCGAATGCGGCTTACGGAACCGACGGCCGGTGGCGCTGGGCGATCCACGATATGAGCTCGAGCTGGTACGATTACGACCTGGATGTGCTGGCCGTGGCGACTGCCGCAAACGGACCGGATTTCCCGAACCCGCCGTGGTCGACGCTGATTTTGCGCAAACTGCTCGAAAACGCGACATTCAAGAACGATTTCATCAACCGTTTCGCCGATATCCTCAACACATCGTTCCTGCCATCGCGCGTAACGGCACAGATTGCGGTCATGAAAGCGCAGATCGCTCCGGAAATGCCCGAGCAGATCACGCGTTGGAAAGCGCCGCTCGATCTGGACGAATGGGATTATTTCACGGGCGAGCTCAATACGTTCGCAAATCAGCGGCCTGCAATCCAGCGCAACCACATCCGGTCGAAATTCTCGATCGCCAACAACATCAATGCGACGCTCAACGTATCAAACATCGCGCACGGCCACGTCAAGATCAATACGATCGACATCGCCCAGGGAACGCCGGGAATTACCGTTGCAAATCCGTATCCCTGGACCGGAGTTTATTTCTCGAACATCCCGGTAAAACTCAAAGCGGTCGCCAATCCCGGCTATATGTTCAGCCATTGGACCGGAGCCTCGACCAGTACCGATGCCGAAATCACCATTACGTCGGCTTCGAGTTTTTCTGTGACGGCGGTTTTCGTGCCTTCGTCATTTTCAAACGACATGAGCCAGCCAATCTATTTCTGGTATATGGGCGGCTCCATTCCGAACGACACGCCGTTGACTTCATTGAATTCGACCTATGAGCTGGCAACAGACGGTGTGATACAATATTCGTCGTGCCTGGCCGGTTATCCATTCAATTCCGGAAGTCCGTTGTGGCGCCACGGTTCGATGGAACGCCGGAACAGTCCGACACCGCTCAATTATCGTCCGGAAGCCAACGGAAACGCGCCGTACAGCGCGGGCAGCATGAAAGGTTTGCAGATTACGCAGCCATTTCAGGACAGCGGTTTGGAAAATACAATGGTGTTCAATTTTTCCACGGCTTCATACAAAGACATCAAATTTTCATTCGCTGCGATGGACGAAGGCGCAGCTACCGGAATCTCGATCGACTATTCCGTTACACCGGGCGCGCCAACCTGGACAACCACAGGGCTTGCGGCGACATCGTTTGCTTTGACTACCAACGTTTTCCAGCTTTACCAAAGTGATTTTACTGCGATAGCCGCCGCGAACAACAATCCGGATTTCAAGATCCGGCTCCGTTTTACCGGTCCGGCGATGACTTCGGATACGGGAAAAAGAGTGACTTTCAACAATATCGCGCTCGACGGGACGCGGATCGCGCTGACCTATCCGACGCCAAATACGTTTACGGCCGGAACTGCTATTACGCCGCTGAATCCAACCGTTACGGCCAGTGTGATCAGTTATAGCGTATCGCCGGCTCTGCCTGCCGGATTGTCATTCAACACAACAACGGGCGTGATTTCCGGGACGGCAACTGTGGCAACGCCAACCGCGCCATATACTGTGACGGCGACCAATGCAGGCGGAAGCGTTACTTTCGATGTTGTGATTACCGTAATTTCGGCAGATCCTGCGCCTTCCGGATTGAGCTATACTTCACCTAATGTTTATACGGTCGGGTCGGCGATTTCTTCATTGAACCCGACCGTGAGCGGGAACGTCGTGGGCTACTCGGTGTCGCCGGCCCTGCCTCTGGGATTGTCTCTGGATGCTTCGACCGGGGTGATTTCGGGAACACCGACAGCCGCAACTTCAACCGCGACCTATATGGTCACCGCAACGAATTCCGGCGGAAGCACATCCTTCGGGGTTGTGATTACCGTAAACGCGGCAGCTCCGAGCGGGCTTTCATACAATTCACCGAGCGTGTTTACCGTCGGGGCGGCGATTTCTTCATTGAACCCGACCGTGACCGGAAACGTCACAAGCTACTCGGTTTCGCCTGCGCTTCCGTTGGGATTGTCTCTGGATGCTTCGACCGGCGTGATCTCGGGAACGCCGACAGCGATTTCTTCAACAGCAACTTACGTCGTGACCGCGACGAATTCCGGCGGAAGCACAACATTCGGAATCGTGATTACCGTGAATGCGGCAGCTCCGAGCGGACTTTCCTATAACTCGCCGAACGTGTTCACCGTCGGGTCGGCAATTTCTTCACTGAACCCGAGCGTGAGCGGGAACGTCGTAAGCTACTCGGTTTCGCCGGCATTGCCTCTGGGATTGTCTCTGGACACTTCGACCGGGGTGATTTTCGGAACGCCGACAGTAGTTACATCAACCGCGACCTACACCGTTACCGCGACGAATTCCGGCGGAAGCACAACATTCGGAATCGTGATCACCGTCAATGCGGCAGCTCCGAGCGGGCTTTCATATAACTCGCCGAACATTTTTACAGCCGGGTCGGCGATCGCTCCGCTCAATCCGAGCGTGAGCGGAAACGTC
>JBEHYS010000018.1:0-69523 GCA_048498055.1 Bacteroidota bacterium | reverse complement strand
CATTACGATCGTCAACAGCACGTTCGTTCCTGAGGCCGAAATCACCACGACGCTCATCAAGGTCGAAGACGCTTACGGCGCTTTTACGAAAATTCTCGAATATTACGATCAGGTCAAGCACAACAAAAGCGGTATCGAACTGCCGTCTTTCGTGTCTGAATCCGCTAAATACGGCGACAATTTTTATCTCGGCTGCTTCAGCTATATCGGAAACAATGTCGTGATCGGAAAAAACGTCAAGATTTACCCGAATTCCTATATCGGCGACAATTCGGTCATTGGCGACGATGTGCTTATTTTTGCCGGTACCCGGATTTATTCCGAAACCGTGATCGGGGATAATTGTACCATCCACGCCGGTGTGATCATCGGCGCCGACGGTTTTGGCTATGCGCCGCAGGCCGACGGGACGTTCAGCCGGATTCCGCAAATCGGGAACGTTATCATCGAAGACCGTGTCGATATCGGCGCGGGAACGACGATCGACCGGGCAACGATGGGTTCGACCATCATCCGCAAAGGCGTAAAGCTCGACAACCAGATCCAGATCGCGCATAATGTAGAAATAGGCGAGAACACGGTGATTGCCGCACAAACGGGCATCGCGGGCTCGACCAAAATAGGAAAAAACTGCATGATCGGCGGGCAGGTCGGCGTGGCCGGGCACCTGGTAATTGGCAATAATGTGCGTGTGCAGGCGCAATCGGGAATCGGGAAAAACATCCCGGATGGGGAAACCGTTCAGGGTTCGCCGTCGTTCGGTTACAGCGATTACAGCAAATCGTACGTGCATTTCAGGAATTTGCCGAAAATCGTAGCCGAAATTGAAGAACTGAAGAAACATCTAAACAAATAAATGATGGTTAGACAAAAAACCATAAAGAATGAAATTTCCCTGACCGGCGTTGGTTTGCATACCGGAAAGGAAGTGAAAATGACTTTTAAGCCCGCGCCCGTGAACAACGGCTATACTTTTGTCCGTGTCGATCTCGAAGGCCAGCCGGTAATCGAGGCCGACGCCAATTATGTCGTCAATACGCAACGCGGTACGAACCTCGAGAAACTGGGTGTGAAAATCCAGACTTCAGAGCACGTTTTGGCGGCCTGCGTGGGCTGCGACATCGATAACATCATTATTGAGCTCAACGAATCCGAACCGCCGATCATGGATGGTTCTTCGAAGTTTTTCGTGGAAGCGATCGAAAAAGCCGGCGTTGAGGAGCAGGATGCCGCAAGACAATATTATGTCGTGAAGGAAGTGATCTCGTTTACCGACGAGGCATCGGGGAGCGAAATCCTGGTAATGCCTTCGGACGATTACCAGGTCACGGCAATGGTCGATTTCGGAACGAAAGTGCTTGGCACGCAAAACGCGACGATGAAGAATATTTCGGAATTCAAGACTGAAATAGCCGAATCCAGAACATTCAGTTTCCTGCACGAACTGGAAACTTTATTGGATAATGGCCTGATCAAAGGCGGCGACCTGAATAATGCGATCGTTTACGTCGACAAGGAAATCTCCGAAAAGACGATGAAAAACCTCAAGGTCGCTTTCGGAAAGGACGATATTTCGGTCAAGCCGAACGGCATTCTCGACAACCTGACCTTGCATTACCCGAACGAAGCCGCGCGCCACAAACTGCTCGACGTCGTTGGCGATTTAGCGCTGATCGGGATGCGGATCAAAGGAAAGGTCATTGCGAACAAACCGGGGCATTTCGTCAACACGCAGTTCGCGAAAAAAATGTCGAAGCTCATCAAGATCGAACAGAAAAACCAGGTTCCCGTGTATGATTTGCACAAGGAACCATTAATGGACATCCACAAAATAATGTCGATGCTGCCGCACAGGCCGCCGTTTTTGCTTGTGGATAAAATCCTTGAAATGTCCGATTCGCATGTCGTCGGGATGAAAAACGTGACGATGAACGAAAGCTTTTTCGTCGGGCATTTTCCCGGTGCGCCGGTCATGCCGGGCGTTTTGATCGTCGAAGCGATGGCGCAGACCGGCGGAATCCTGATTCTGAGCTCGGTTCCCGATCCCGAAAATTACCTGACCTATTTCATGAAAATCGACAATGTCAAGTTCAAATACAAAGTATTGCCCGGCGACACTTTGGTTTTCAAATGCGACCTGATTTCGCCAATCCGCCGCGGAATCTGCCACATGCAGGGCAACGCATACGCCAACGGAAGGTTGGTCGCCGAAGCCGAACTCATGGCACAGATCGTTAAATCAAATAATATATGAACCAACCGTTAGCATACGTACATCCCGGAGCGAAAATCGCCAAAAATGTGGTCATCGAGCCGTTCACCACGATCCACAACAACGTGATTATCGGCGACGGCACCTGGATTGGGTCGAACGTCACGATCATGGAAGGCGCGCGAATCGGGAAGAACTGTAATATTTTTCCGGGTGCCGTGATTTCGGCCGTACCACAGGATCTGAAATTCGGCGGCGAAGAATCGCTCGCGATCATCGGCGACAATTGTACGATCCGCGAATGCGTGACCATCAACCGCGGCACGATCGCATCGGGGCAGACCACAATCGGGAACAACTGCCTGATCATGGCCACGGCGCACGTCGCGCACGATTGCCACATCGGCGACAACGCGATCATCGTCAATGGCGTGGCTTTGGCCGGACATGTTACCGTAGGCGATTATGCGATCATCGGCGGATTGGCTGCCGTTCACCAGTTCATCCACATCGGCGACCATGCAATGATTTCGGGCGGTTCGCTCGTCAGGAAAGACGTTCCGCCGTATACCAAGGCTGCGAAAGAGCCGCTGTCGTATGTCGGGATCAATTCGGTTGGTCTGAGAAGACGTGGCTTTTCGACGGAGAAAATCCGGGAAATCCAGGAAATCTACCGGATTTTATATCAGAAAAATTACAATACCTCGCAGGCGGTCAGCATCATTGAAGCCGAAATGGAAGCGACTCCCGAGCGCGACGAAATCCTCGATTTTATCCGGAATTCGTCACGCGGCGTGATGAAAGGTTACACCGGAAATTATTAATATCCGGGTAGCGACAGGGCGAGCAAAGCGGACAGGGCGAACAAAATGCGATTAGCTTTTTGTGAGCCACTCGAGGCACAGCCGAACTGAGCGTAGCTAAATCGATTAGCTTTTTGTGAGCCGATGAACGTCCAAAGAAAATACAAAATTTAAATTCATAACTTATTTCAAAATGGCAAGTACTTCAGACATCCGCAACGGACTTTGCATCAAATTCAACCACGATATTTACAAGATTATCGAATTTCTTCACGTGAAACCGGGAAAGGGCCCTGCTTTTGTCAGGACCAAACTCAAAAGCCTGACCAACGGAAAAGTGTTGGACAACACGTTTTCGGCAGGGCATAAAATCGACGAAGTTCGTGTGGAAACGCATAAATTCCAGTTTTTATATGCCGAAGGCGACATGTACAACTTCATGCATACCGAAACCTACGAGCAGATCCAATTGAACAAAGACATCCTCGATGCGCCGGAACTTTTGAAAGAAGGCGAAAACGTGATGGTGATCATCAATGCCGAGACGGAAGCGCCGTTATCAGTCGATATGCCTGCGTCTGTAATCCTTGAAGTCACGTATTCCGAACCGGGCGTTAAGGGAAATACTTCAACAAACGCTACAAAACCGGCTACAGTTGAAACAGGCGCAACGGTAAACGTGCCGCTGTTCATCAACGAAGGCGACCGGATCAAGATTGACACTTCGACGGGAAAATACATGGAGCGCGTCGTATAAATGGAACTGGTATTTGGTGTTTGGCGGCTGGATTTTTCCAGTAATAATCCAGCCGCCAACTTCCAGCCACCAATAATAACTTATGAAATTCCCAAGAATACATACATTACAGGAAATCTCCGAAATCATCGGCTGCCGTTACATCGGTCCTGCCGATTTTCCGGTTTACGGGATGAACGAGATTCATGTCGTGGAACCCGGCGATATCGTTTTTGTCGATCACCCGAAATATTACGAAAAAGCTTTGCAGTCTGCCGCGACGATTGTACTGATCAATAAAGACGTCGATTGTCCCGAAGGGAAGGCGCTATTGGTTTCGGACGATCCGTTCCGGGATTTCAACAAGCTGACCGTGCATTTCCGGCCGTTTCAGTCGTCGAGCCATTCGGTTTCCGTTTCAGCCGAAATCGGAGAAGGAACCGTAATACAACCCAATGCGTTTGTCGGGAATTATGTGAAAATCGGAAAAAACTGCGTCATCCATTCCAACGTTGCGATTTACGATTATACCGTAATCGGCGACAATGTCGTGATCCACGCCGGAACTGTGTTAGGCGCCGATGCGTTTTATTATAAAAAACGCCCGGAAGGTTTTGACCAGCTGGTTTCAGGCGGCCGCGTGGTTATTGGAAACGATGTCGGGATCGGGGCGCTTTGTACGATCGACAAAGGCGTTACCGGCGACACGACCATCGGCGAAGGCACGAAGCTCGACAACCAGGTGCACGTAGGCCACGACACGATTATCGGAAAGAAATGCCTGATCGCATCGCAAACGGGTATCGCCGGATGTGTCGTCATTGAAGACGAAGTCACGCTTTGGGGCCAGGTCGGCACGACCAGCGGAATCACAATCGGCGCAAAAGCAGTGGTCATGGGCCAGACCGGAGTGACCAAATCCATAGCGGGCGGAAAAACTTATTTCGGAACACCGGTAGAAGAATCGCGCGAAAAGCTGAAGCAGATGGCCAACATCAAAAAAATACCTGAAATACTGGAGAAACTTAAATAATATATGACACCGAAGAAAATTGTCGAGAATTTTTACAAATCGGACGTATTGTTAGACTGCGAACTGACGGCTTCCTTCCTGCATGACGACGTAATCCTCGACTGGAACAGCAGCAAAGGCTTCTTGCAGCTGAAAAAAAGCGATATCCTGGCGCTTTCAAATGAACTCAGCAAAGCTTACACACGCTCGAAAGCCAGGATCAGCCACCTGTTTGCCGAGGGAAATCAGGTTTCCATCCGGTATTCGCATTATGTAAAAACCATCGAGAACCCGCGGGAGGAAATGCTCCTGGCGCATTTTATCGTCATTTGGGAAATCAAGGACGGCAAACTGCATCGCGGCTATCAGATGAGCCAACTATCTTAATCGGATAAAATTATCGAAATACCATATCAAAATCTTACTTTTGCAATACATTTAAAAACCATATAAAAAAACAAACCATGAGTGTTTTAGTCAATAAGGATTCAAAAATAATCGTACAGGGATTTACGGGAAGTGAAGGGACTTTCCACGCTTCGCAGATGATCGAATACGGAACCAACGTAGTAGGCGGCGTAACGCCCGGAAAAGGCGGAACGGAACATTTGAACCGCCCGGTTTTCAATACCGTGAAAGACGCCGTCGATAAGGCTGGTGCCGATACGACGATTATTTTTGTTCCGCCTGCGTTTGCAGCCGATGCCATCATGGAAGCGGCCGATGCCGGAATCAAGGTGATCATCACCATTACCGAAGGAATTCCCGTTGCCGATATGATTCGCGCTTACGACTATATCAAAGGGAAAAATTGCCGGCTGATCGGGCCGAACTGTCCGGGCGTCATCACACCGGGAGAAGCGAAAGTCGGGATCATGCCCGGTTTTGTCTTTAAAAAGGGAAATGTCGGAATCGTATCCAAATCGGGAACGCTGACCTATGAAGCTGCCGACCAGGTCGTAAAGCAAGGCATGGGCATCACGACGGCGATCGGAATCGGCGGCGACCCGATCATCGGAACCACCACGAAAGAAGCCGTGGAATTGCTGATGAACGACCCGGAGACGAAATGCATCGTCATGATCGGCGAAATCGGAGGTCAATTGGAAGCTGATGCGGCAAAATGGATCAAAGCCGACGGCAACCGCAAACCGGTCGTAGGTTTCATCGCGGGTGAAACGGCTCCAAAAGGGAGGACGATGGGACACGCCGGAGCGATCGTGGGCGGCGCCGACGATACGGCCGAAGCCAAGAAACGCATCATGCGCGAGAATGGTATTCATGTGGTGGATTCGCCCGCTGAAATCGGGAAGAAAGTAAAAGAAGTCATGGGATAATTTCCCGGCTGGAATAAATTTAATAAGCCTCATTTAGCAATGGGGCTTTTTTATGTCAGTTGTTGTAAAATTTGCTGTCCCACATCTGCGCGCTGAATTTTCGTCCTTTCATGAAAAAGCCGTACATCGCTACAAAGAAAATCGACTTGAACGCGAACAGGAACACGATCACCGAAGCCATCGGGATTTTCTCCCCGAGTTTGTTCAGCGGAAAGAGCAACGTAACCAAAATACTGATAATGAGACACAGCAACGTAAAATTCCCGATGTTCCGAAATGGAAGTACAAGCCATTTCCGCCAGGCATTCATATCGGTTCCCCATTGATGGACCAGATAATAGTAATCGTTGCCCAGCGGCGCGAACAGCATCGGGTCGTTGTAATTCAACAGGTGGAATGCCTTGGTCGGCGCGACGATCTTGAAGCCGCCTAATTTTGTGTTGTGTGTCTTTTCGATTTCACGGACTTGCGAAATCGCTTCCTCGGGAATTCCGTTCCTGAAAAAATTGCTGTCCAAAAACCGCAGCCGGTAAGCGATGCAAAGTTTTTTGATGTGCCCGATGTGGTAAATCCTGTCGGTCTCGAGCAATTCAAATTTCACGGAATTCGTTTGGTCTGTATCATTTTTCGATATAGTGTCACGAATGGCTTGCCGCTGCGACTCATTTTCTGCAAGCAGCGCGGCAACGGCAGAAAGCACATCGGCCTGGTCGCCGGATTTCCTTTTTACGGAAAGCAGTTCGTCTTTGAGGTTGACTGTCATTTTCCATTTTTTTGTGAACTTAAAGGTACTCAGGATTTTTTGAATACGGATTGCCGAACTTGTTAAAAGTTATCGAAAACAGTTCTGGAATTGCCTGTAAATATTGTTATATTTGCTTCGCCCGTTCGCGTAGCCCGGGTGAAACTTCAAAAACAGACCAATGAAATTACTCGAAGGAAAAACAGCCATCATCACCGGCGCAAGCCGCGGCATCGGAAAAGGAATCGCCGAAATATTCGCAAAGCACGGAGCCAACATCGCATTCACTTACAGTGCATCCGCCGAATCGGCCCTGGCGCTCGAAGCCGAACTCAATAAATCGGGAATCAAGGCCAAAGGCTATCAGTCTGACGCAGCCGATTTTAATCAGGCCGAAACCTTCGTCAATTCCGTAATCGCAGATTTCGGAACGGTCGACATCCTGATCAACAATGCCGGGATTACCAAGGATAATCTGCTGATGCGCATGTCCGAAGAGGATTTCGACAAAGTCATCGACGTCAACCTCAAATCGGTTTTCAACATGACCAAAGCCATCCAGAAAACGTTTTTGAAACAACGTTCGGGCTCGATCATCAACATGAGTTCGGTGGTGGGAGTGAAGGGCAACGCCGGCCAGGCCAATTATGCCGCGTCCAAAGCCGGCGTGATCGGATTTACGAAATCGGTCGCTTTGGAACTGGGTTCGAGAAATATCCGCTGTAACGCGATCGCACCCGGATTCATCGAAACCGAAATGACGGCCAAGCTCAATGCCGAAGTCGTACAGGGCTGGCGCGAATCGATTCCGCTCAAACGCGGCGGTTCGACCGAAGATGTCGCCAACGCCTGTTTGTTTCTGGCGTCGGACATGAGTGCGTACGTAACCGGCCAGGTGCTCAACGTTGACGGCGGTATGCTGACCTAATTTTTCAGGAGCTTTTTCCGGCTGTGCGCTGCAATCTTTTTGTTACCGAGCTTAATCGGTCATTGGTGAAAAACCGCAACAAAAAGGATTTCCGCTTCCATCCGGGCTAGGGCTTTCTGCTCACAATAAAAATTGCAGAACATTACATGACAACCGGTACAATCCTATTGATTTTCCTGTCGATTTTCGTCGCCGGCGCTTTGTCATTTTACCAATACATTTTCAAGGCCGGCAACCGGAATAAGGTCAACCTTTTACTGGCATTTTTACGATTCATCTCGATTTTCGGGCTGTTGCTGCTGTTGATCAATCCGGTCATTTCGCGCAGCACGTATGAAACCGAGAAAACGCCGCTTCCGATCGTCGTCGACAATTCCGGCTCGGTCAAAGAGCTGAAATCCGACGCCGTGGCCCTGGAGCTTTACAAAAAACTTTCTTCCGATTCCGGCTTAAAGGAAAAGTTCGACATCCAGCCGTACCAGTTCGACAGCGGACTTTCCCTGCTCGACAATCCCGATTTCAAAGGAAAGCAGACCAATCTCGAAGAAGTCGCGAAAAGCCTCAAAAGCATCAACAAAAACAAGAGTTTCCCGACAATCCTGATTTCCGACGGCAACCAGACCGAAGGCAACGATTACGTTTACAGTTTCGATGCGGCCAACAAGGTTTATCCGCTTGTGCTCGGCGATACCACGACATTTCTCGATCTGCGCGTAAGCAATCTCAATGTCAACAAATACGCATTCCGCAAGAACAAATTTCCGGTCGAGGTCTTTTTGCAGTATTCGGGAACGAAAAATATTTCGGCGAACTTTCAGATCTCGCAGGGCAATAACGTGCTCGAAAAGCAATCGGTCAACTTTTCGCCCGATAAGAAATCGGCTGTCATCAACGTGTTGCTCCCGGCAGAAAATACCGGATTGCAGGTTTTCAAGGCATCGGTCACCTCAAAAGAACAGGAAAAAAACTCTTACAACAACACGAAGAATTTTGCCGTCGAAGTCATCGACCAGCGCACGGAAATCGCCATCGTTTCCTCACTCAATCATCCGGATCTGGGCGCGCTCAAACGGGCGATCGAAACCAATGCGCAGCGTCATGTCACGATCGTAAAGCCCGGGGATTTGAAATCTTTGCAGGATTACAACATCCTGATTTTATACCAGCCCGACGCGTCGTTCCGACCGGTTTTCGAGGCCAACGGCAATGCGCAGGTCAATACGCTCATCATCACCGGAAGCGACACCGACTTCAATTTTCTGAACCAGCAGCAAAGTGCGATGTCGTTCAAAATGAGCAGCCAGACCGAGGAATATCTTGCCGATTTCAACGCGCAGTTCAACCTGTTCGCGCTCGACAACATCGGGTTCGGGAATTTTCCGCCGCTTTTGCATCCGTTCGGGACGGTCAAAGCGACCGATAATGTCAATGTTTTGCTTTCGTCGCGGATTCGGAACATCGCGACCAACCAGCCGCTGCTGGCATTTTCCGAAAGCAAAGGCCGCCGCACGGCATTCCTGATCGGCGAGAACATCTGGAAATGGCGGTTGCAAAGCCATGTAGACAATCGTTCGTATGAAAAATTCGATGTATTCCTGGACAAAACCGTTCAATACCTGGCGTCGGACAACAAACGCAAATCGCTCGTTGTGAACCACGAAACATTTTATAATTCCGGCGACGCAATCGAAATTACCGCGCAGTATTTCAACAAGAATTATGAACTCGACGAAAAAGCGCGATTGACAATTACGGTGAGCAATCGCGAAACCAAAGCCGTCAAACGCTATGACCTGCTGAAAAGCACGAACAGTTTCAAAGTGAACCTCGACGGGCTTCCGGCCGGAAAGTACACGTTTTCGGTGAAGGAACTCAATTCCAATACGGTTTACAACAACTATTTCGAAATACTCGATTTCGATATCGAAAAGCAGTTCGTCAATCCGGATTTGCCGAAACTCAATCAGCTTGCCGCACAAACCCGGGGCAAGACCTTTATGCCCAATCAGGTTGAAACACTTGTAAAAACACTGATGGCCGACGAAAACTACAAAGCGGTCCAAAAAACCGTTACCCGTAAAATCCCGCTTATCGATTGGATCTGGCTGCTGGTTCTGGTGGCTGTTTCGCTTACTTCGGAATGGTTTGTCCGGAAATACCACGGAATGCTCTGACTTAAACGAAACTTAAGTTCGATTTAAGCAAAATTTAAGCTAAACTGCAAGGTGATTTTTGACCTTTGCCTAAAATTATCGCAATGCCAAAATCCATTCATTTTCCCGGACGTTTTGCACTGGTACTGACTTTTGTCAAGTGGTTTTTGCTGATGTCCTTTTTGCTCAGGGTCGTATTCTTTTTCTGGCAGTTCAGCGAGGTATCGTGGAAACCATTCGATGTTTTGGCGACGCTGATCGTCGGTACGGTATTCGACATCGGTTCGGTGGTCTTCATCATTTTTCCGGCCGTCCTGTATTGCGTTTTGCTCCCGAATAAATTCATCGGCTCGAAATTCGACCGGATTTTCAGCTCGTTTTTCTTCACGCTGACCGTTTTTATCCTGGTTTTTACGTTTTTTGCCGAAATCACGTTCTGGGATGAATTCCGCACGCGTTTCAATTTTATCGCCGTCGATTACCTGATTTACACTCATGAAGTCGTCGCAAACATCCAGGAATCGTATCCGTTGCCGTTATTGATCGGCGGTGTGGCCCTGATAACTTTTTTGGTGCTGTTCATTTTTTACAAGCGCGGTGCTTTTTCCAGAACCTTCACGAGCAAAGCGACTGCAAAAGAACGGCTTTCTGCGTTGGGTCTGGTTTCGATCATCGGTTTGCTCTTCATTTTTTTCCTGACGAACAGTGATGCCGAATGGTCGTCAAACCGCTACAATTCGGAAATCTCAAAATCTGGGGTTTATTCGTTTTTTGCGGCATTCCGCAATAACCGAATGGATTACGATAAATTTTATACGACCGTAAAGAAAGACAAGGCCTTTGGTTTGGTCCGTAAAAAACTCTCGGAAAAAAACAGCCGGTTCCGCTCGGAAGGTTTCAGCATCCACCGCACAATCACGGATTCGATGCCGTCCATGGAAAAGAAAAATGTCGTGTTCATACTTGTGGAAAGCCTTAGCGGCAGCTTTTTGAAGGAATTCGGCAACAACGAAAACATTACGCCATTCATGGACAGTCTTGCACAAAAAAGCGTTTTCTTCGAAAATCTGTACGCCACGGGTACGCGCACCGTCCGCGGGATGGAAGCCGTGACATTGTGCATTCCGCCGACACCGGGCCAGAGTATCGTCAAAAGGCCTGAAAACACCAACCTGTTTACGGTCTCGAACGTGTTTCGCGCCAAAAATTACGATTGCAATTTCTTTTACGGCGGCGACGGTTATTTCGACAACATGAACGCGTATTTCGGCGGGAACGGTTTCAATATCTACGATCGGGGCCGCGGCAGCGTTCTCAGCGACCGGATCAAGACCACACGGCACAACATTGAAGACAGTGAAGTGACGTTTGAAAATGCCTGGGGAATCTGCGATGAGGACATTTACGCGAAAATGCTGAAGGTCGCCGATGAAAAATATGCGGCGAAACAACCGTTTTTCAACTTTGTCATGACTACATCGAATCACCGGCCTTATACCTATCCTGACGGCAAAGTCGATATTCCGTCCGGGAAAAATCGGGAAGGCGCAGTGAAATATACCGATTTTGCCATGCGGAAATTATTCAGGGAAGCAGCCAAAAAGCCGTGGTTCAAAAACACGGTTTTCGTGATCGTCGCCGACCATTGCGCCCGCAGCGCAGGAAAGGATGAAATCGACGTGGCTAATTACCACATTCCGGCGTTCATCGTCAACTTGCCTGAGAACGAGAACCGGAAAGTAACCCGGCAATGTTCGCAGATCGACTTGTTCCCGACGCTGTTTTCGCTGTTTCATTGGAACTACGAGTCGGATTTCTTCGGAAGAAATGTCCTGGCTCACGATTTCGAGGAAAGGACATTCGTCGGTACGTACCGCAAACTGGCATTGATGAAGCAAAACCGCATCATGGTCTTGTCTGACCAGAAAAAACAGGCCTTTTACAAATGGGATAAAAACGACAACAGCCTGAGTCCGCTGCCGACGGACCGTGCGTTTCTCGACGAATCGATCTCATGGTACCAGACCGCCGATTACCTGTTTGTGAACCGGTTGCTTAAATAAAATTAATGTTTCGGGAAAACAAATTATTGATAATTTTGGCCCAAAATCGAAGTGATGAAAAGTTGGATGATGGCATTGCTGGCTGTGGCGTGTTCGGCAAGCGCACAAGAATGGAAAAAAGATCTCAATCAGGCATTGGCCGAAGCAGATGCGGAGCATAAATACGTATTGCTCTTGTTTTCAGTTCCCGATGCCTGCGATATTTGCGGACAACTTGAAAGCAAGGTTATGGCCTCGGAAGAATTCAAGGCCTATGCTAAAGCGAACTTCGTGCTCGCAAAACCCGATTTCAGCGGTTCGGCGTCTTATCAGACCAAAGCCGATAACCTGCTGATTGTCGAAAAATACAATAAAGACGGTTTTTTTCCGTGGGTCGTTATCCTCGACAGGAATTCCAAAGTACTGGGAAGGACAGGAAATTACAATAACGAGACGCCGGAAGAATACATCAAAATATTACAAGCGATAATTAAAGATAAATGAAAGTCCTGATTGTTGAAGACGAACCCGGCATTTCCAAATTTCTCCAGCAAGGCCTGGAGGAGGAAGGCTATGAGGTAGCCCTCGCTTTCGACGGCAATGAAGGACTGCGCCTGGCCAAAAGCGGCGGCTACAGCATATTGCTGCTCGATTGGATGCTGCCCAAGCTCAACGGTCTGGCGCTGTGTACCAAGCTTCGCGAAACCGATAAGGCTACGCCGATTATTTTTCTCACCGCCAAAGACACGATCCAGGAAACCATTGCCGGATTGCAGGCCGGCGCGAACGATTACATCAAGAAGCCGTTCAGTTTTGAGGAGCTTCTCGAGCGGATCAAGGTTCAACTCCGCAATCCTTCGGCAGTTTCCGAAGACCTGACGCTCGGGCTGATTTCAATCAAAAAAGGCACACATCAGGTTTTCAACAATGGGGTAGAAGTATTCCTGACCCAAAAGGAATTCTCGCTGCTCGAATACCTTATCAAAAACAAAGGCACCGTCTGCACGCGCAACAGCATCATCGAAGACGTCTGGAACATCCATTTCGAATACGATACGGGCGTCATTGACGTGTTCATCAATTCGTTGCGTAAAAAACTCAACCTCAGAAAAGAAGAAGATTATATCAAAACCATCCGCGGAATAGGCTATATTGCAAACGATATTTTGTAGCCATGTTCCAGCTTTCCTTCAAGAACCGCATTGCATTTTACTACCTGCTCAGTACGGCAGGTATTGTTTTTTCGGTATTTATCGTGATCTACCTGGTTGTTTCGGCTGCGGTGATTTTCGATGTAAACCGCGACCTGAACATCGAAATCGAGCGCCATGTCGAAGACGTGCGGAACATGACCAGCATTACGCGCCTGGTCAAACCGGGTGAATGGGAGGAAAGTGAGCACAGGGAAATCACGATCAACCCGATTTTCGTGGAAATTCTCGATGCCGGCGGAAAATTCATGGAACAATCGCCCAACCTCAAAGAAAAGCACCTCATTTTTCATCCGGGTGATGACGCCGGGGTTTTCCACGACGAAAAATTGGGGAACATCCACATCAGGCAAACCCAGACGCCGTTATACAACCGCGGCAAACGCGTGGGTTACGCGCTCATCGCAATGTCGATCGAGGAACCGAAACTTGTAATCGACAACCTGAGGTTCATACTTTATATAACTTTTCCGATCGTTTTGCTGGTGCTTTTTTTTGTGACACGGCTCATTGCGGGCCGAAGCATCAGACCGGTCAAAAGTATCATCGAAACCACCAGCCGGATCACCAACAACAATTTTGACGACCGGATCGTTCTGCCGACCAACCGCGATGAACTTTTCACACTTTCAACCACAATCAACAACCTGCTGGACCGGATCGAAAACGCGATCAAGCGCGAGAAGCAATTTACTTCGGATGCATCGCACGAACTCAGGACGCCGTTGGCAGTCGTAAAAGGCACGCTTGAGGTTTTGGTACGCAAGCCGCGGGAAACCAAGGAATATCAGGAAAAAATCAAATACTGTATCAGCGAAGTCGACCGGTTGAACAACCTTGTCGATCAGCTGCTGCTCCTGGCGCGGTTCGAAAACCAGAAAGTGGTCATCAATAAAAAGGAAATCGCGCTCGATGAAATCATCCTGGAATCGCTTGAGCGTTTTTCTTCAAAAATCGAGAGCACGAAAATGGCGATCGATTTTACATTTGCAAAGCATTTCTACATCTCTTCGGATGCCTATCTCGTTTCGATCATTATCGAAAACCTGCTGTCGAATGCCTTGAAATATTCAAAACCGGACAGCCGGATCAGTATTGTGCTCAACGAAGACAATGATACGGTGAGCTGTCTTTTCATCGACAGCGGAATCGGGATTGCGGCTTCCGATCTCAATAAAATCTACGAGCAATTCTACCGATCTCAGGCAACAGAACATCCGGCAATCAAAGGCACCGGGTTGGGATTGTCGCTTGTGAAGCGATTGTGCGACCTGCTCCGGATCGCGCTCCATATCCAGAGCACGGAAGGCGAAGGCACGACGGCGACACTGACTTTTCCTAAATCTTAAGCCTGAAGTTCGAACAGCAGTACTTGGTTTTTCAGCCTTTCGATCAGCATGTTCATCATGCGCTTGTTCAGATTTGATGAATTGCGGATGTATTCGTTGTATTCGGAAATCGTAAAAAGCCCGATAACGATACCTTTGAGCGAATTCCTGAATTTGATGTCCTTGTGGACGGCGTTTTCGATGTACTGGAGTTTTTTTTCGACGGAGTAAGCGTAAAAATCATTTTTGTATTTGGCTACGTAATTCCGGAAAACATCCAGAAACAAATCGTTCTGGAGCTTGAGTATCGGGCGGATCGTTCGGTTCTGGAACATTTCCTCGGAAGAGAAAAGCCCGTCGATCGCACCTTCAGTTTCGCCCCTTAATCCGATAATAAATTCATCCCTGCTTTCCATTTTAGTATCTTTTAAACTAAAGATAAAAAAAACCGCTGTCGGAAAACAGCGGTTTTTTAATTAGTTATGAGCAATATTATTTGATCGTGAAAGTCGCCCTTCTTACGAGTTGACGGGCATCCGGTGAATTTTTATCAACAGATGTGTCTTCGCCCTGCGGAACGATATTGATCCGCGACGGGCTGATTCCGGCCTTGATCAACGTGTTCTTCACGTAATCTGCGCGTTTGCCCGAGAGTGTATTGTTGTAATCCGTAGAACCGATTTCGTCGGCATGTCCGGCGATATCGAGCGTCGCGTTCGGGTTGTTTTTCAGATAGGTCAACACGAATGACAGGTTCTGTGCGGATTGCGGCGTCGGTTTCGAGCTGTTGAAGTCGAAGAATACCGAAACGTAACCTTCATTGATCAGACGCTTGACGACTTCCGCATTGTTGTTTTTCTCGGAGGCGGTCGTAATCTGCGTATCGACGTATTTCTCAAGCTCGTCGGCCACGCCGTTTTTGTTCAAATCAACCATACGGCCTTTGGTATCTACCGCTACGCCGGCAATGGAATTGTTTTCGACATCCAGGTAATCCGGCACACCGTCCTTGTCGGTATCGTTCATCATCGTTTCGAGTTCGCCTACGCGTTCGTCGAGCGCTTTGATGTCTTCGGCGCGCGCATCAGGAATAACGGCCCAGTCGCCGTGAAGCCCGACACGTCCGAATGAATAGGAAACACCGATCGAAGTCGAATACATACTTCCCGCGAGGTTGTTGCTTTGGTCGGAATACGAACCGTCCCAGTTGAAGTGCTGGCGAACGTTCGATTCAATGGTGAAATCGACGAAAGCGGCAATCGAGCGCGTAATCCGGAATTGCGGCGTAAAGCCAACGAGGATACCACAGTTGTACTCTGTTCTTTCAGAGTTCACGCCGATGTTCGGATGCATTTGCGACGCCTGGAAACCGCCGTGGAACAAAAGCCCGAAACGACCGGCCTGCTCTTCAAAGCTGAACAAGCGTACGGCGTTCACGACACCTTCCGCAGCGACGCGGATGTGGCGCATGTCGAACTCGCCGCTGCCGGAACCGTTCTGGTTCTGCAGCCTGTCATAAGAGAAGTTCAATTTTACACCGAATTTCGGGCTCACCATATAACGGGCTCCCAATTCGGCGTGGTTGATATCGAGGTTGACGTGGGAATTCGGGTCACTGTAGAAATAACCGTCGGCGTAAGGCTTGATTCCTTTGCTCTGGCCGAAAGCGGCCTCAATCGTCCATCTATGATATCCTTCAGGATCGCTGTCCATCACCCGGTCTGTTTTTGTCGAATCGGTCTGGGTTTGCGCCTCGGCAGATGGAGCAGCCAAAACAAGGAAAGGAATTAAAAGTAGGTATTTTTTCATACAGATGGTTTACGTTTTAAGTACAATTGTCCAAAGTTAGTTAAGTGCAAATATAAGAGTTTACATTTAAAATTCAATTTTTTACATTATAAATACTAAATTTGATAACACAGTAAATGAAGTGTTTACATTAAATTCCCCGCATTTATGAGAGTCTCGAAAATATCGGTAACGGTTGACGCTGTGGTGTTTAAGAAAGCGGCGGATGGTTTATCGCTGCTATTGATAAAACGAATGAACGATCCGTTTAAAGATTGCTGGGCGCTTCCCGGCGGCTTTGTCGATGAAAATGAGGACCTGAAAACTGCGGCCTTGCGCGAATTGTCGGAAGAAACGGGAATCAAAGCCACAAACGCAGAGCAATTGAAAGCCTTTGGGAAACCGGGCCGCGACCCGAGAGGACATACGGTTTCGGTGGCTTTCCTTATTCATGCCGATGAAAATGCGCGAGCTGTCGCAGCCGACGATGCCAAAGAAGCGCGCTGGTTCAACACGGACGATTTGCCGGCATTGGCTTTCGACCATGCAGACATTATTGAATTTGCCTTAACAAAACTTAACCGATGAGATTCCACACAAGAAAATGGGTCAAGCCCGAAGACCTGAACCCGAACGCCACGCTTTTCGGCGGAAAACTGCTGGCCTGGATCGACGAAGAGCTCGCGCTGTACTCGATCATCCAACTCGAAAATCCGAGAATCGTGACCAAACACATGTCCGAGATCAATTTCCGCAGTTCGGCCAAACAAGGCGATATCGTCGAAATCGGGATCGACGTCGTGAAATTCGGCAATTCCTCGATCACCTTAAAATGCGAAGTGCGCAACATCATGACACGCGATACGATCATTACGATCGATACCATCACAATGGTCAGCCTGGACGAAAACGGAAAACCGCAGGCGCACGGCAAAACCGCAATTTCGCCGCTACACGAGCTTTAGGCTTTCGGGAAATATTTGCGCTCCATATAAAAAGTCCCGAACGGGATGACGGAGTAGGCGCAGATCGTGAGGAATTTTTTCATCGGCCATTTTTCTTCATCCTTGAGCATATAGGCCAGGATAATGTAGCTGATGAACAGCAATCCGTGGATCATTCCGGCAATCCTGACAAATATCGGCATATCGCAAATGTATTTCATCGGCATGGCAAAAAACAGCAGCAGTAAAAGTGAAATGCCTTCGAGCAAGGCGACGGTTTTGAAAGTCTTGATCATCGGGAAACGTTTTAGAAAATTTGAGGCAAAAATACAGAGGAAAGCGCAAATCGTGACGCGAAAATTCCTTAATATTACGATATGAGCAAACGCGATCTCAAAAAATACCTTGACGGCCTCGAAAAAGAACAGGTCATGGAACAATTCCTCGAACTGTACGACAAGTTCGGCGATGTGAAAACCTATTACGATTTCGTTTTCAATCCAAAAGAAGAAAAGCTTGTCGGGGAAGCAAAGATCAAAATCTCGAATGAATATTTCCCGATAAAGACCAAACGAGCGAAGCTACGCCGCTCGACCGCGCAAAAAATCATCAAGCATTTCCTGATGCTCGGCGTCGACCCGCACGGCATTGCCGACGTCATGCTGTACAACATCGAGGTTGCGCAGAAATTTTCGGCGCGGCGCGAAATGCGTTACAGTTCGTTCTACAAAAGCATGCTGAAATCTTATGAACAAGCCGTGAAGTATATCGTTTCAAGCGCGATTTTGCCCGATTTCATGACGCGCATCCAGGCTATCGCCAACGAATCGGTTCGGCAGAAATGGGAAATCGCACCCGAATTCCGTACAGTTTACGAAACCTTGCTTTGGGAATGATTTACCACAACGACATCTGGTCGTTTTCCAGGCGATGAAAGCCCGGCTGTAATTTCCCGGTCCTGAAATCGTTGACGATATGGTGCGCCATCCTGGTCGGTTCGGGAATGCGGTAATTTCCCGTGCAGTTTTTCATGACTTTAAGACTGTCTTCGGTGTCGATCAAATGTCCGGGCGAAATGTAGACAGGATTCACGGCGCGCTTTGTACGCAGGGCATAACCGAGTTTTTCACTTTTTCCGATGATTTTGCTGACGCTGAACTTCTCGATTCCCAATTCTTCGAACTTCCCGAACAGCATGCTTTTCGCACACCCGATCGACGGAAGGTTTGCCAACAGCCCAAAGTGCGACGCAATACCCATTGTTCTCGGATGCGTGATACCTTGCCCGTCGAGTATCATAAGGTCGGGTTTTTGGGGAAGTTGTTCCCAGGCCTGCATCAATGCGGGAATTTCCCGGAACGCGAGATAGCCTGAAACGTAAGGGAAATTGGTCTCGGCAGTGATCAAAGAATAGGATTGCATGACCATTTCCGGATAACTGAAAATAACGATGCCTGCATACACGGTCGTACTGTATTTGTTGAAGGAAATATCGGCGCCGCCAATGGTTTTGATCGGTTTGTCCAACGGTTTGATGATGAGCCGTTCGGACATTTTCTTTTGGAGCTGCGTGGCTTCGGTAATACTGGTAGTGTCGTAGGTAATCATTAAAAAAGCGTCAGTTGGCTTCCCGGATTTCCTTTAGGCGGTTGGGCTTTCCCGAAAACCGTACGTCCGCCGTATTTATAGGATTCGTCTCTTTCTTTTTGGATCAAAGCATCGAAATTTTCATTCGGGATAAAGCTTTGTTCGGCCTTTTTGGAAATTTCTGAAAGTTTTCGGATCGCGTCGAGCTTGTCGCTGTTCCCGATTTTTGCCTTATGGACTGCGGTCTGCAGCGTTGCGATCGTCTCGTCGTAAACCTTTACAGGAACAGGGAAGGGATGCCCGTCTTTTCCGCCGTGCGCAAACGAGAAACGCGCCGGATCCTCGAACCGCGAAGGCGTGCCGTAAATGACTTCGCTGACCAAGGCCAACGACTGGATCGCGCGCGGCCCCATGCCTTTCAAAAGCAATAATTCCTCGAAGTTTTCCGGCTGGTTTTCGTGTGCGACCCAAAGCATCGCGCCGAGCCGTTTCATGTTGACGTCTTCCATCCGGACGTCGTGGTGCGCCGGCATGATGAGTCTTTGCGCCTCGCGAATGATTTTATCGGGGTTTTCACGACTGATTTCAAGCGTAGTTTTGCGCGTGAGCGAAGCAAGATTGTCGGTCAGGTTCAGGATTTTTCCCTGGTTTTCGCCGCAAATGAATGTATGCGGCTCGTTTACGAACGACTGCAGGTTTTTGGAATGCCAGTGATAGCGCCGCGCAGTTTTTGAAACCGGGTTCATGCCTTGTTGGATAACGGTCCATTCGCCTGTATTGGAAACGATGAAATTGTGCGTATAGAGTTGGAAACCGTCCTGGATTGCGGTGTTGTCAACCTTTGCTGCGAGCTTGCTGGATTGACTGAGTTCGAGGCCGTTGAGACCGGTGCGCTCGCCGACGGCAATCAATTCCTGTGGTGTTTTCGTCGAGTTTTTGCCTTTGCCGCCACAGATGTAAATTCCCAATTCCTTTGCATGCGGATTCACCGATTTTTTCAGTGCGCCCATAACCGAAGTCGTAATACCCGATGAATGCCAGTCCATTCCCATTACCGCGCCCAAGCTTTGAAACCAAAACGGATTGCTGAGTTTGCCAACCGCTTCCGAAGGCGAATATTCGGTGACGATCGTTTCCATGATCGCGAGCCCGAGTTTGGCCATGCGCTCGGCAAGCCATGTCGGGACGTAGCCGTAATGAAGCGGTAAATCAGCGGAGCCGGAACGTTTCATAGCAATTGGAAAGCTCCAAAATTACGGATTCAAAGCCTGAATCGGACGCAATTTTTTGCCAAAGTTTCGGCTTGGAAAAGTTAAATTTAATATACGTATCGCCAAATAAGTCTTTTAAAAGCTTACTTTTGCAAAATTGTAAAAATCGCCATGGCCGAAAAAGATTTTGAGCTGGAAATAGAGGAGAAGAAGGAGCTTTACGGCTACCAGCAGGGCGATATCGATGCCATTTTCGAACGCCTCGACCATCAGCGCCCGAATTATCATCTGCTTTACCAATTGCCTACCGGCGGTGGAAAAACGGTGATTTTTTCCGAAATCGTCAGGCGTTATCTTTCCAGGCACGACAAGAAAGTCGTGGTTTTGACGCATCGGATCGAATTGTGCAAGCAAACCTCGAAAATGCTTACAGGTTTCGATGTCAAGAACAAAATTATCAACAGCAAGGTCAAGGAATTGCCCGACCAGCATGAATATTCGTGCTTCGTGGCCATGGTCGAAACGCTAAAGAACCGGATCAACGATGCGAAACTGCACTTGGACAACATCGGGCTGGTGATTATTGACGAGGCGCATTACAATTCGTTCCGGAAACTTCTGAATTCGTTCAAAAATTCGTTTATTCTGGGCGTCACCGCGACACCGCTCAGCTCTAACATCAAGCTCCCGATGAACCAGAATTACGACGAACTGATCGTCGGCGACAACATTTCGACACTGATTGAAAAAGGTTTTCTGGCCCGGGCGACGACTTACAGTTTCGATGTCGGGCTGCAGTCGCTGAAAGTCGGAATCAACGGCGATTATACCGTAAAATCTTCCGAGGAGTTGTATTCGCAGCTGATCATGCAGGAGAAATTGCTGCATGCCTATCAGGAAAAATCGCAGGGCAAAAAAACGCTGATCTTCAACAACGGGATCAACACTTCGCTCTACGTCTACGATACGTTCCGCGAGGCCGGAATCCCGATCCGCCATCTCGACAATACCAGCAGCAACGAGGAACGGCGCGAAATTTTGCAATGGTTCAAGAAAACGCCCGATGCGGTACTGACTTCGGTTGGAATACTTACCACAGGCTTTGACGAACCGACCGTCGAAAGCATCATTTTGAACCGCGCGACCAAATCGCTGACGCTGTATTTCCAGATGATCGGCCGGGGTTCGCGGAAATTGCCGAACAAGGACGAATTCATGATCATCGACCTCGGGAACAATGCGGCACGATTCGGTTTGTGGGATCAACCGGTCGACTGGCAGCACATTTTCAAGGTGCCGGAATTCTATCTCGAAAGCATTCGGGACGACGCGGAAATCGAGTTGCATTTTAGATATGTAATGCCGCCGGAAACCCGCGCGAAATTTGCGAAGACCGAAGATGTTTCATTCGACGTCGAGGAAGAGCATAAAAAAGCTGTATCACAGAATCTGCGGTCGAAAGTGGTTTTTGACAAATCGCTCGAACAGCATGCATCGATGTGCTTTGAAAATTCGAAGACTTTACAGGAAGCCAAAGCGCTTGCCCGCGAGCTCGAAGGCGATATCGAATGGCGCATGAAACGCTACGTAACCTGCCTGAGCCATTGCAGCAAAAACTACCGCGAATGGCTGATTGAGGATTACAAGACCAAACTTGTGCTCCTCATTGGAAAAAAATTCCGCGAAGCTTCTTTTTAACAGCAATATTAACGCATTTTGTCGATAAAGTTGTTAACAAAATCGGACGAACAGCATCGGATTTTACGATTTATGCATTTCATCGAGTTTATGATGCGTTGAACTGAACTTTTTTCCCGAAAAAGCTGAATCATATACATTTGCTTCGTAAACAGTACAATAAAGTTTTGTTGACTGTGGGGCAAATTTCCAGTGTATGAAAAAAAATTACGAAGTCTTATTGATTTTAGAAGGAACGTACCCGTTCAACGGCGGAGGAGTTTCAACCTGGGCGCATATGTTGTGCAATAAAGTCCGGAATGTCGATTATTCGCTGTATTCGATCAACGCGGAATTCGAGCACAAATCGCGGTATGTCCTGAGCGAAAACGTCAAAAACGTGATTCAGGTTCCGATGTGGTCGCCGCTTGAGCCGCAGGAAATGCTTGACTACGGCAAAAAATATTATAAAATCGTCGAACGGAAAGAAAAAGATGACCAACACGCAGTGCTTGAAACTTTCCTGCCGATTTTCGAAAGGCTGATTACCAATATTTACTCTGATATTACTGATGTTGAAGATTTAGACGACACGATTTTCGACCTGTGGCGTTTCTTCCAAAAACACGATTATAAAAAAACCATGACCAGCGAAGCGGTGTGGAAAGCATTCTGCTACCATGTGACCGGAATCATTTCGAGCGAGCAGCACAACGATGCGACGCTGCTTGATTTGACCGTTGCGATGCGCTGGCTGTACCGTTTTCTGCTCCCGATTTCGATTCCGACGCCGAAAGCCGATATCTGTCACGTGACCATTTCCGGCTTTCCGGTAATCCCGGCGCTGATCCAGAAATACAAATATGGTACGCCGATGATCGTGACCGAGCACGGGGTTTTCATCCGTGAAAGGCTGATTGCGATCAACACTTCGGAATACTCGTTTTTCCTGAAAAAGATGCTGATCAAATTCTCCGAGGCGATTACCGAACTGGTTTATTACAAGGCAGATAAAATCCTTTCGGTAAACAAGTTCAACATCGCCTGGGAAAAGCTTTACGGTGCAAATCCGAACAAAATCGAGGTCATTTACAACGGCATCGACCATACGCAATTCGTCCCGCAGCCTAAACCGGCGCATCTCGAAGACGTTCCGACCGTTGTTGCGGCCGCAAGGATTTTCGAGCTCAAAGATATCATCACAATGATCAAGTCTTGCGCAGTCGCGAAAAGGACAATCCCGAATGTAAAATACCTCGTGTATGGCGACAACAACGCCGTGCCGGAATATACTGCTGAGTGCGAAAAGCTGATCGCCGAACTGGACCTGAAGGAAAATTTCATCCTTGCAGGTTATCATTCGAATCCGGAAGTGCTGTTCTGCGAAGGCGATATTTCGATCCTGACCTCGATCTCGGAAGGCTTTCCTTACACCGTTCTTGAATCGATGAGCTGCGGAATCCCTGTAGTTGCTACCGATGTCGGCGGCGTGACCGAAGCGCTCGACGAAAGCTGCGGATTCATCTGCAAGCCGAAAGATCACGAGGAAATCGGAAGCAAAGTAGTCGAGCTGCTGCTCAATAAAGAACTCCGTGCCCAGATGGGCGCCAATGCCCGGAAGAAAGTCGTGGACAATTTCACCATCGGCAAATTCATCAGCGAATATGAAGATGTTTACGAAAGAGTGGCAAGAAAAGATACCAAAGAAGTTGTCGAACCAATATTCATACAGCTTGACCAGCAGCGTCAGGCAGCCTCATAACGTTTGAACCAGAACAGCACCCCCAAACCTACTGCAATGGAAATTCAAAATGAAAATATTAAATCCCTGATCCTCGACATCAGGGAAAGGATCGGCCGGCCTGTGAGCAACAGGGTTGTCGTAGCGACTATTGAGTCGCTCGGCATCCGGAACAAGGACACCGAAGCCGATTTCGGAATCCCGTCCGTATATGAGCTTGCCGATCTGGTTTTTTACGAACTTACGACTTCGGAAGAACACATCGGCGCCAAGAATGCCAAAGAAAAAGAGGCGCTGGCGACCGGTCCGAAAATGATCCAGATTTCGGATTATCTCTGGGTCAAAACAAAAATCTTCTTCAAATACTATCCGAAAGGAATCCTGCATCTGCTCCCGGTTTTACTGCAAATCGTTGCAATCGTCGTGTTCGGCTATTCGCTTTGGACGTACGTCGGCTTCAACCAGGTACAATCGACCGCAGTCGTTTTGGGTGTGATCATCGGGCTGGTTTCGACCGGCGGATTTGTCCAGGTCATCGGAAAGCAAGCCTCGTTTTACTGGAACCACGAAGATTACGTCATGGTTCGCGAAACGGTAAATTATCTCCTGCGGGCCGGTTCGGTTTCGATCGGGCTGGTTTTGGCCGTGATTTTCGTGTGCAATTTCTTCTTCCATATTTACCCTTATGAAGTTTTGCTGGTGGTTTTCGTCTATGCGTTCCTGATCGGGCTGCTGTTGCTGTTATTGGCGCCACTTCATACGATCCAGCAACGCTGGGTAATTTCGCTGGCCATTATAACCGGTACCGCGGTCGCAATCCTGCTCAAGGAAAAAACGATCCTGATGACTTACGTCACGCACTGGATCGGTATCGCAACGGCTGTCATAATCGCCAAAGTGTTTCTTGTGGTCTTTTTCAACAAAAAAATCGGAAAGAAAAAAGCGATTACTAATCTCCGTGTAAAATCCGCCATTATCCTATACCACAATTACAAATATTTCCTTTACGGGATTTTCGTATACGTATTCATTTTCACCGACCGGATTCTGGCGTGGTCGTGCCCTCAAGGCAACGGGCCGCTGCCATTTATCGTACTGTTCGAAAAGAATTACGAGTTGGGTATGGACATGGCGATCCTGATGTTCCTTTTATTGGCGGGCGTGCTCGAGTTCAGCATCGCTTCGTTCACGAAATTCCTCGACATAGGGCAGAAGGTGACCGCTTACAATTCGCCTGAATTATTCAACAGACAGCTCAAGAAAATGTACTGGCAGCACATCGGCTTTTTGTTCCTGACCGCGATTGCCGTTTTCGCGCTGATCTACCAGATCATGTATGCCAAATGGGGTTACAGCGGGCAATTCGGCGAAGATTTGCAGAACGTCAGCGTAAAAGTCTGCGTGCTTGGCGGCATCGGATACCTGCTTTTGGCCTGGGGAATGCTCAATACTTTATATCTTTTTACATTGGGCAAACCGTCCAAACCTTTGAAAGCGATCATCACGGCTTGCCTTGTCAATGTTACGCTCGGTTTTTTCCTGAGCCGCTTCGTGTCTTACGAATACAGCGTTTTGGGTATGATGATCGGCGCCGGCATATTCATGGCGATGACCCTGAAGGCGAACCTCAAATTTTTCAACAACCTCGATTACCATTATTATGCGGCTTATTAGGTTGATATTGTTCGTACTGCCTTCAGTTTTGGTACAGGCCGCTTTTGGGATAGACAAAAGTACGGTCCTGGTTTGCTACGGCAGGCTCGAACCGGCAACAATCAAAGGCTATGGTTGCGTCATCCTCGAATCGGAACATTATAATGCGGCTGAAGTGCGCCAGATCAAATCGCAGAACGAAAAGGTTCTGGCCTACATCAGTCTTGGCGAAGTCAACGCCAATGCGAAACATTACCCACTGCTCAGAAACAATACGACCGGAAAGAACAAAATCTGGGACAGCTATTACCTCGATTTAAAAGCTAAGGGAACGAACGAAATCCTGCTCAAGATTATCGGTGATGCGATCGATATGGGGTACGACGGTTTTTTTCTCGACAACTTCGACAACTTTACGATTTGGGGACAGCAAACCGACCAAAAAGATGCGCTGGTCGCACTGCTGCAGACCATCAACGAAAAATACCCGCACTTTACTTTTTTACAGAATGCGGGCCTCGACCTCATTCCGGAGACTGCGCCTTACATCGACGGTGTGGTCGTCGAATCGGTTGCCACGAATTATACATTTAATGATAAAAAGTATAAATTGCGCGATGAAACCGATTTCGAGAAATACGCCCAGCGTTTGAAAGACATCAGAAAAACATACAACCTGCCGATTACATTGGTCGAGTACGCCGATACGGGCGCCCTTGAAAATGCGGTTGAAAAAAGAATCGGCAACTTAGGGTTCGATTATTTTATCGGCAACATCGATTTGCAGACGATTCCCCAATTCTCCAATTAATTTGACCGGAAATGATACTGACAAGCTCCATAATTTTTGGTTTCGTAAGGCTGTGCTTTATGCTGTTGGTATTGTTCTATCTGAACAGGAAGCTTGTCAATCCGTCCGAATCCAACAATTTCCTCGAATTCCTGGTCAACCAGTGGTTCAAATACGGCAGCATCATCGGAATTACGATTTTTGTGACCGTCCAGCTCAACATTTATGCGCTCATCAATTGTGTCGTCATCCTGGTTTTCATCATCATCATCGATTATATCGGACTGAAAAACCTCCGGAGATTCCGGGATTATTTCGATGAGATTTCGCGGAAGAACATCCACAACATGCTCAAGTCTATCGAACTGGGACGACCGGTGAAATCGTGGTTCGCCATCAAGCGCAAAACACAATCGACCAACGGCTGGTTCCTGTTTTTGCTGGTCGTGATCCTTGCCGCCACTACATTCGGGAGCCGTTTTTATTTTTTCAAATACGACCTTTATTCGCTTTCGGGAATCTGGATTGCCGATCTCCAGAAAGTCATCGACTTCGATTCGCAGATTTGGTTTTTGAATGATACCGCAGTCAACGGCGATCTGGCATTTGTCAATTTCTATGGAAAAATGTGCGACGTCAGCCCCGAAATTGCGCTCCAGTCGATGGGAATTCTCGAATCTACTTTGCTCAGCGTATTGCTGTTTTGGGTCATCCGGAAAATTTCGCCGTCCAAAAGCCTCGCGCCGATATTGGCCTCGCTGTCTTTCGCGCTGGCCTATACGCTGACCCCGACCAACATTTATTTCCTGCTCCAGAACAAGCCGATTTTCCTGGCGATGGCTTTCGGGTTGCCGGTTATGGTTTTCCTTTTGAAGCCGGGATTGCTCAAGTACCGGAAAATCAATTATTTCATCAGTATTTTATTCGCTTTCATCACAATCGGGCTGATCGATATTTTTACTTTGTATATATTGTTTCCGCCTTTCATGGTCTTGGCGGCGCTGTTCACCCGGCGCAAATCGATGCGTTATTTCTGGATCGGCGTCATTTCGTACCTCATGGCCTGCGCGGCAATATTGGCGGTTTACGCGATCATCTGTATTTATTTCGAGACCGACCTGGGCATGTTCCTTCATGCGAATTTATTGTCGGTCAGCTCGTATACGTATATTCCGCAATTGGTAATCCCGTTCGGCCAGCTGATCAATTACTACCAGTTGAGCACGATACTGGCGATTTTGCTGCTTTTGAAATTCATCTTTTACAACAAGGAAAAAACCTGGGGCGCAGCAATTGCATTCCTGCTGTATTTCAATTTCCTGATCTTTTTGGGTAAAGTCAACAACGAATGGATCGATCCGGACCTGCTCAACCAGGCGCTGTCGGTTTTCATGGCTGTGGTTATCGGTATCAATGCGGCAATCGTCATCCGGCTTTTCCGACCGGTATTTATAAAGCTTGAGAAATTCAATAAAGTGGCCGTGGCGGCTTTTTTGGCCGGATTGCTTTTTGTCGCGGTCTATTACCAGAAAGATACGATCGCGAAACTTACCGCATCCGATACGACGCCCAAACAGGTTCTGGACGCCTACGACAAGATCGCGACGACTTATTTCCCTTACACGTATGCGGTGGTCAATGACAATACGGCGCAGACCATCAGTACGAACAAGCATTTCTTCATCAATTATTCCGATTTTTTAAACGATTATCCGGCGCAGGATTCGATTTATTTCAAAAACCTGCACAACCCGAAATTTTTCGACAAACATCCCGAATACGTGCTTCCTAAAAGCGTCCTGCTGTTTGTTTTCAACGGCACGCCCGATATGTACGGCGAGGAAAACGGCGACATTTCCCCGAACCTGATCAAACAGCTCAACCTGCTCAAAAAGCGCGGCCGGAAAGTGGGATTGTTTTACGCCAACAGAAACGTGAAAGTTTATGAAATAGTGAACGAGGCGCACGAGAGCAAAATCCCCGATCTAATATTTTAACCGATGAAACAGGCAATAACACATAAAGTTTACAGAAAGCTGCTCGTGGTCGTCGTTTTTGCGATGGCTGCGGTAAGCTGCGGTAAACTCGATAATCTGGACATGGACGATTTCGACCTGTTCGGCAGCGATGACGATAAGGCTGCCCTGCAGCTTCGCACTTACACCGAGCCGGGCATGTCTTCGGCGCCGCTTGTCGAGTATATTTTAGACAATGCCAACCCGCAGAGCAAGGATTATGAGAACGACATCCAGAAAACCTGCGATTATTCCAAAATGCCTTTCCGTTCGGTTGATCTCAAAACCTGGGATGCATCGCCGCAAATCCCCGCTACGGCACGAGTAGTATGTATTTACGATACCAAAAAACTCAGTCCGGCGTCCATTTCCAAACTCATGGATTTCGTATCGACCGGCGGCACGCTGTTCCTGCCGTATGCCGGTGAAGACAAACGCGCGGCTTTCCTGATGGGTTTCAAACCCGAAGCGGAATTCGAGACCGACATCAAATCGAAAGGCTTTTTTTTTAAAGTTCCGATGCTCCCGGCATTGAAAAACCAGACTTACAACGAAGAAGGAATCCATTACGGCTGGGCAAAGGAAAACTTCGGCAAGAACATCCGCATTTTGGCCACGTCCATCAACAACCCGAATTTCCCGCTTATCGTTGAAAATAAAATAGGGAAGGGGAAAGTAGTGCTTTACAACACGACCCAGGCTTTTACTAAAATCGACCGCGGGCTGATGTTTTCAGGCTTGCTCAAAGGGCTTGAAGGCATTCCGTATCCGATCGCCAATACGAGCACGATTTTTCTGGACGATTTCCCGTCGCCGCTCTACAACGTGAAGGAAGAGCCAGTCAAAAAGGAAATGGATCTGACCATAACCGATTTCGTCAAGAAAGTCTGGTGGCCCGATATGGAATTCCTGGCAAAAAAATACAACATCAGCTATTCGGCGATGGTTTGTTTCGATTACAAGAACAAGACACAGCCGCCGTTTTTGTTTGACCAATGGAACGAGAACAAGTTCAAGGGCGACGGAAAAGTGGAACCGATCAGCGAATGGCTTGCGAATGACGCCAAGAAAAAAGGGCACGAATTGTCACTCCACGGCTATAACCACGTCGAATTCCTGAAAGGCGAGTGGCCGAACCCCGAATTCATCCCGACCGCACTCAAAGCGGTACAAAAGAAATGGCAGGTGAGCAATTTCGGGGCATTGCCGGTAACTTACGTTCCGCCATCGAATCATATCGATAAAGACGGCGTCAACTGGCTTTACAAGGGAATGCCTTCGATCAAATACATGTGCAGCCTTTACATTGGCGGAATCGACGACGGCGGCGACCGCGAGTTCGATTTCGAGCCGTACAACAAGAATTTTTTCGATTATCCGAGGATTTCTTCCGGATTTTACATGGATACGCAGACCACGTATGCCGCGGAATCGGCTTATCTTTTTACGGGAATCTGGACGCATTTCGTCCATCCGGATGACATTTACCAAATCGACCGTCCGGGCAACATCAGCAAAGGTGACGACGATCTGCGCAACGCGAGAAACCTCGGCTGGAGAAAGACCAACGGCAAAGATTACGGAATGTTTACCGAATTTGACGCAATGCTCAAACGGATGTCGGTGACTTATCCGCAGATCCGCTACGTGAATGCCGGCGAAGGCGGAAAAATCGTCAACGACTGGCGCGCGTCGAAATTCCAGCATACGGCCGAAGACGGAAAATATACCGTGTCCGAGCTCAACCCCGAAAAATCGCTTTCCGACAAGCAATACTGGTTTATGTACGGAAGTTTCGAAAATACGCCGAAGCTCGAGGCGCAGCTCAAGAACGAATCGGCGCTGTATTCCAAAACGCCGTACATGGATGGTTATCTGTTTACGATTTATACGAACAAATCGACATTGACCTTGCGCGACCTGCAATACAAAAGCCCGGCTGAAAAGGCAAGCGATGTCAAAATGTCCAAGAAAGTCAAAGACGATTATAAAAGATATGTAGCGAGCGTAAGGCGGTTTGTAAACGGCGGAAGCGCAGGGAGCGAAGACGATCCGGATGCGAAGCTCTTTCGCGATATGGAAGCGCTCAAGAAGCGAATGATGGCCGATACCAAAATCGATTCAGTGGCCTGGAACAAATATGCCAGATATATGATTTCGGAAGACAGGACGGAGGAAGTCTGGAAAATGCTCGGCGAATATTGCACGAAATTCCCGGCCAAGGAAAATATCATGTATTCCCAGCAGCTCAATAAAATCATCGAATACCCGAACGAGCTCACGAAAGAAAAATGGCTCAGCGCCCAAATGCTCGTGACGCCGAACGACAAAGATTTGCTCAACAGCTATATCGCCGATTTCTATACGCCGGAAAATCAGGAAAAAATCCGCAATGCATTGGTCAACCTGCTCAAGGTCGATACGAGTTTCGGGACGTACCTGCAATATATCCAGCATTTGTTGGTGTACGATCCGCCGGAAGCGCTCAAGGAACTCAGCAACAAAAAGCCGACCGCCGAATTCAAGCCCGTCGCCACCGATGCGGCCTGGCTGTTTGCCAATGACAACCAGTTCCAGAAAGCTTACGAATGGTCACAGCTGAGCGACGAGATCGATTTTCCGACGAAAATGAACTGGCTGATCGAAATCAAGGCGATGAAGCAACTGGAAACCGAATACAAGAAATACATCGTCAAAAACCCGAACGATTATGCGTCGAAAGCGCTTATGGCATCGGTGTATCACGACAACGACCGTTTCCGCGATTCCTGGATCCTGGCAAATTCATTGCCCGATATTCCTGAAAAGGACGATTTACGGAAGATGCTCAATACCGACGTACTATATGTCGATGAGGATTTGCAGCAGGAACTGATTGAAGACCACGCCGATTTGTTCTATCCGGAGGTATTGGAAAAGCTGACCAAAAATTACCGGAAAGAACGCGGCGATTTCATTGCCTTCAACTCGGAGACTGAGACCAACCGCACGGATCCGTCGGCATTCAAGAACGTCCTGTCGTATAACACTTACGACAAGAAAGGCAACCTGCATTCGTTTGCAGCCACTTACAGCACGATGTATAAAGTAAACATCAAAGTAAAGGACAACGACAATGTGACGCATGCCATCGGTGGTTTGCAGTACCAGTTCAACAGCCCGAAAGATGCGGAACATTTTCACTATTGGTACAAAGGCCGCGCGGAATACAGCGATTTCCATAAATTTTACGGACAGATCGGCGGCGGTGCCAATTATGTGTTCGACAAAAATTACAATTCGCTGGAATTGCGGGTTTTCCCGACCGAAACCGGGCCGTCGCACAGCAAGATGATTTACCGGACACAACTCAATTTTTACCAGGATTATTATTTTTTCAAGCACATCAATCCGAGCCTGTCGGTTGAAGGGAATTATTATATGGACAGCCGCTCGAATCTTTTGGTCCGGATCGGCAAATCCTATGAATTCTCGGTAACCGGGAAAATCGCCTGGGACAACGGCATCGAAAAGAAAAACAAGATCATCCCGTTTGTGGAAGGGTCGCGCACCCAGGCTTCGATCGGCGAGTTTACGATCGATCCGTCGTTGGGTTATCCGTACTGGATGATCGACGACCGTTTGTATGGCGGCGGCGGGGTCGGATGGAAGCACGGCCTTGAAAGCGGAAACCTGCAATCCAAATTGGAAGCGACGTGGTTTTTTGACGATTACACCAACAGTTTCCAGCGATATACCGGTGAAATTGCCTGGCAGATTTTTGATTACACGGCGATCACGGCGTCGTTCGAAGTTTACGCGCAGGACAAGTTCTTTTCGAATACGGTACGGTTCGGGGTGAAATACAACCTCAAGAAAAGAAAGAAAAAATAATCGATAAAAAATGCCCGGCAAGTTAATTACCGGGCATTTTCATTTTAAAACAAATTGGTTTTTATAATGGTGGTTAGTGGCTTACGATGATTTGTTTGGTCACCTTGCTGTTGCCTTTTTCAAGCGAAACGAAATAGATTCCGTTGCTCAGGCTCTGTGTGTTCAACGTCATTTTGCTTTCGGATTCCACATTTGAAGGAACTTTGATCCGTTGACCGAGCGTATTGAAAACCGCAACACTGTAGTCGCCGATATTTTCCAGCTCCATAATCAGATGGTCATTGGTCGGGACAGGATAAATAACCAGTTCGTTCTTGATTTCATTTTCCCCGACACCGAGTGAAGTGCCGATCGTAATGGTGTGCTTGAGATCGTTGTAGCCGGTCGCGGTTTCCCAGGTTCCGCTATTGGCCATGTGGATCGAATATTCGGGACGCGTCGATAAACCGGCGTCCATATCAGGAAGTTTCAGGAACAATTTGTAGCTACCGGCAGTCATCGTAGCAGGCAACGAAATATTTTCATTGATCGTGGTCGTAGTGTTTGCACTCCAGAATCTTGGGTCTGAGTTAAGTGCGATCGAATATTCAGTACCGTTGGACGTATTGCGCAATACCAGGTAAGCGATCCTTTGGTTGAAAGGTGCGGCGAAACCGTTATTCTGGATGTTGATCGTGATCGGCATTACACCGCCGATCGTTCCGTTATTGGGAAAAATTCCGGTATTCATCTGGAAACGGTATCCGAGCCGGTTCTCGATCTCATTGAAGCAACCGTCGTCCTGCCAGCTTTGAAGCACTCCCGGATAATAATCGATGTTCATATAGCTCCAGTGAAACTTCGCCAGTTCGGCCAATGCCGTAGCACATTTGGACCTTGGTGCGTTGACGGCGCAACTTTCGCCGCCCATCGGAACGTACTTGGTTTCCTGTTCAAGATAAGCGTAATCTGCTGTGATGTTGTCGTAAGTTCCTTCATCGTCGTCGCTGGCCAGGAAGCAATCGTTGTGGTGCCCGGTCCTGGCGATAGAAGTATTCGTATAAGCTTGTGTCAGCGATAATGGAGCCTGGGTATTGAACATTTGCTGTTTGAGTTTCGGCGTCCGGACCATGACCATTTTACCGGCAGGCAGTGCGTTGAGCAAAGCGGTTAAGACTTCTTTCCGGTTGGCATAATCGGCAGCAGTCGGCGGATTCCCGAAATGATCGGTATAGTACCATTCGCCCCAGGTTCCGATGAATCCCGCCTGTACCGCGGCAATGATATCCGCATTGGCCAGTAAAACCGGCTTCAATTGTGCAATGTGGGCCAAGACCTGTGCTTTGGTTCCGTCCTGTAATTGCCCATTGTCGACGTCGTCGGAATAGGCGAAACGAATAATGCATTTGATGCCCGCAGCGCGCATCCGTGTAAAATCAGTTTGCATCTTGGTCAGGTAATCGCTTGAGATCGCCGATTCGACAAAACTGTCGAGATAAAAAAGGCGCAGGATGAGCGTTTGTTTGTTGTTGACCCGATAATTGGTCAGTGTCGTCTGGGTCAGCGCGTCGTAGTTGCTGGCGAATGTTTCTTCGTGCTGGTAAAAACCCCGTTCCGGATTCGCGATCTTTTCATTGGTTGCAGTGTAGGTTACTGTCGTGGTCTGCGCACTTCCATAGTAGGATAGAAGTACTGCCAGTAAGGCATAAATCTTCTTCATCGTAGGTCAAGTTTAATATAAAACAGTAAATCTGTTTTCTGTTATTATCTCTTTTTGAGGACTTTCTAATTTGCTGAAGATACTGACTTGGGAATTTGCGTATCGTCAGTTGCAAATCTATTTACCGCAATCAAATTTCAAAACAAAATAGTGTTAAAATTCACTCTTTTGCCGACGAATAGCACTATTTGTACTTTTTTGTAAATATTAGATTACAAAATACTTGTTGGATGTAAGATTATTTTGATTTATTCTAATATAAAGTTTTTAACTATTGCTTTGTAGTTTGTTAATAACCGTTTCCTATGAAGCCCAAATCGACTTGATATTGCCATTCAACGAGAAAAACGGCAGTTCAACGATTAAAATTCCGCTTAATAAAAAAGCAGCCGGTGAAAGTTTCGGCCGGCTGCAACATAAATAAAACAAACTAATTTTAAAAAGGCAAAATGCCGTTTGTAATCTGTTGTAAATCAAATCTATAAAATGTTTCGGGAATGATATTGGCGAAAATATGCCTGGGGTTGCATAGCATAGGTTAAGTTTAATCGATCGGGCACGGAGATTTTGGGGAAATCCTCCAAAAACAAATCTATAACAGCGAATTTAAACGCGGTGTTAAAAACCAAGTTTAATCGATAAAAGGCATTTATTTCTTTTTTTCGTAAAATTCGGATTACAGAATCAAGTTAATTTCATAAAAAAACCGGAGTGATAACCCCGGTTTGAAGTAATATGGTGTAGGTTACATTTTGGCTTTTCCGTTCACCAGATAAGTCAGCTGGTCTGAGTCGGAAACCTGTACATTTATATAGTCGTTGCCGGCCTTATAAATATCGCCGTGTATGCCTTTGGATTTTATCGCATAATAAATGTGTTTGTTGTCTGGATAAATCCGGTACAGAACATCGGCTTTTTCGTAATCGCTGCCCATAAAATCGTAACCTTTGGCGGCATTGGGTTTAAGCTGGACCTGATAATAGACAACGTGGCCGTCCTCGAAATGCGTCAATGCGGTTTCATACATCACAATGTCCGGATACAGTTTATTGACTTCCTTGACGAAATCATATTGTGCAAAAGTCAGTTTTTCATTTTTGACGGATTGCTTTTGTGCGAATGCGAAAACCGGTAACAATAAAAAGATCGAAAAATATTTCTTCATAATAATTAAGGTTGGTTATGTTTGTAAATATAATGAAATTTCCAATGATTTCAGGCAGTTTACATTAAATTACTCAATATACAATTGACCTATAATTTATATTATGTAAAATAGATTTTTAGCAAATAAGGTTTGTGCGGTTTGATAATATCGCCTATTTTTACAAGGACTATATATTCTGACACTATGAATGCAATTGCCGGCCGCATTGCGGAATTCCTTAAAGAATATCCGCCTTTTAACAACCTGGCTTATGAAGACTTAACGACGATTGCAGCAGGAATTCGTGTGGTATGCCTCGAAAAGCACAAAACCTTATTCCAGATCAACGAACCGCTTCACGACAGTTTTTACGTCGTTGCTTCAGGCGTTATCAATTTATTTGTGGTTTCGGATGCCGAAGAAACTTTATTGAACAAATGCATACCCGGAGATATTTTCGGTCTACGCCCGTTTTTCGCCAGGAACAATTATATGATGTCGGCCAAAGCCCGCGAAGAAAGCATCGTTTACGCCATTCCGATCAATGTCTTCCGTCCGTTTCTGGCGCGGAATATCGAAGTCCTGAATTTCCTTCTGGAAAGTTTCGCGACCAACACCAAAAACCCCGACGAAAGCCGCCGGAAGCTCATGGCCGACAACGTCGTCTATTCGGACCAGCAATCGGAAATGCAGTATTTCCAGACTTTGTCCTACAACCGCGCGCCGCTGAAATCTTCTCCCGTCGCTATTATCAAGGATGTCGCGCAAATGATGACTGACAACTTAATGGACAGCGTGATTGTCACATCACAGAATGTTCCCGTTGGCATCGTTACCGATATGGACCTTCGGACCAAAGTAGCCACAGGCCGCTATCCTGTCAGCGTTACCGTTGACCGGATCATGGCTTCGCCGGTAATTACCGTTCCCGAAAACGTTTCGCTTGCCGAAGCGCAATTGCTGCTGCTCAAGCACAACGTCAGCCACTTGTGCGTAACGCAGGACGGCTCTGAAAAAACCGAAATAAAAGGCGTCATTTCGCAGCGCGATCTTATTGTGGCACAGGCAAATAACCCCGGCGTGCTGATTAAGGAAATCAAACGGTCCAAAAACGCCGCTGACCTTAAAAACGTACGGAGCAAGCTTACCGAAGTCATCCAGACCTCGATGCAGAAAAACATTCCGCTGACGCACGTCAACAACATTGCCGGCGAGATTACCCTGGCCATCGTCAGGCGCTCGGTCGAACTGGCTATTCTTGATCTGGGCTCGCCTCCTGCCCGTTTCGCCTGGCTCAGCATCGGCAGCCAGGGGCGCAAAGAACAATTATTGCTTACGGATCAGGACAGCATTCTCGTTTTTGAGGATGTCGCCGCCGAAAAATACCGCGACGTAAAGGATTATTTCCTGAAGCTCGCAAAAAAAACCACGATGACACTCCAGCAAGTCGGTTACGGTTTCTGCCCTAACGGGCACATGGCGAGCAATATGCTTTGGTGTAAATCGCTGTCAGATTGGGTCAAGCAATATACCGGTTGGATGAGCAGTCCCGGCGCCGGAAACGATATCAGCAGCATTTTCTTCGATTACGAGATTGCCATCGGCGAACCGAAAATCGAGGAAGCGATCACCGAAGCGATTTTCGACGGCGTGGTAAAAAAGACTTCTTTCTTTGACTACCTCGGCAATGATGCGCTTCGCAAACCGCCGCCGCTCACCTTTTTCAAGAAACTTTATGTCGAAGAGGAAGGCGAACACAAAAACAAGTTCGATATCAAAACGCGCGCGCTCATGCCGCTGATCGACGGCGCGCGTTTACTGGTATTGGGGCAGAATATCCGCGGGATCAACAATACTTATCAGCGCTACAAACAATTGGCGATGGAAGAACCGCGCCGCGCCGAGGTTTATCTCAATTGCGGCGAGGCTTTTCTCGTCCTGTCCAAATTCCGGACGCTGGAAGGATTGCGGTATGACAATTCCGGGCAATACATCAACGTTGAGGAACTGTCCAAAAACGACCGGGAAAAACTCAAAAATGCGCTCGCGCCGCTCAAAGATCTCGAAGAACTCATCAAGGACAAGTTCCGGCTGACCCAATTTTCATAACATGCTCGACTGGCTCAAACACATCAATAAGGATTATCCGGAATTCTGGAAGCACTATCTTTCGAAATTCGAGAACAAGCCGAATCGTTTCGTCGTGCTGTGTACACAAAGCTCAGGGCATCACCCGGTAAAAGACGTAATTTTTTCTTTTGGCGGAATTGCCGTCGTCGGAGACCAGATGATCATCGGCGACAGCTTTGAGGTCGTGATCCTGCAATACATTTATCTTCACGACAATGGGCTTTCTAATGAATTTTTGATTGAAAGCGAACTTCCTAAAATGCATGAACCTCAGGCGATTGAAGAATTCATAAATTATGTGGGTAATGCCGTTTTAGTCGGATATCGTATCCATTACGATGTGGAACTGATCAATACCGCACTCGACAAACTGGGCTGCGGACGCCTGAAAAACGAGGCGCTCGATCTCGAGATCATGTTCCGGAAATGGAAAGATACCGACGGACAATTCCCGCTAAACGACATGGCCACGGCCTTCAAACTCCCGAAAGTCGAGAAAAATACCGCTACCGAAGAAGCTTACATCATGGCGCTGGTTTTCCTGAAACTTAAATCCCGGCTCGGAATCCACTAAATCGTGACAACGCTTTCAAAACGGCCGTGATGGCTCACTGAAACCGGCCGGTATTCATTCGCCTTCATATCGAGAAGATTCGGTATTCCCTGGGAATTTTTGAGTATTGCCTGCTTGTCTATTCGAATGACTTTCTTTAAATCCTGCCGCTCTAGCACTGCGATAGTTTCAATAAAATCCTTGGTAACAAAAGTTTTAGTAAAAAACAGCAGTTCTTTCGAAGTGACTTTCCCAACCAAGTGATTGCTCTTGTGCTTGGGTTCCGAGCATTGAAAAAACAACGGCATGTAGGCGCGCTGCCCGGTCAGGCGATGATAAATCTTATATGCGGATTCCTTCATGCTCCATAAAATCCAGACCATGCTTTCGGGAATCTCGTTCGAGACAATCATTTCCTGTTCGCTTTCGGTAAAAATCTTATCGAGAAAATCCTTGCGTTGCCAATTGCTTTCTTCATGCGCAAGTTGTAGGTCTATTATATCGTTTCCGATCATTTTTGGGACAATTTGGTTTCGATAATCTGTAAAGACGATTTCACATCGAGCATCCGCTCCATCGACTCGTTGTCGATCGTAATGTCGAAAGCTTCTTCCACATCAAGAATCACATCCACCAGGTTCGCGGAGTTGATCTTCAGGTCATTGATGAAATCCGTATCTTCAGTCAGGCTTTCAAACGCGGCCTGATCTTTTACGTACGGCTTAACGATGCCTTTCAGTTTTTCAGTGATTTCAGCTCTTTCCATAGTCTTTGTATTTGGCAAAGATAACACAGGCATTGACGTCGCCAAAACCAAAGCTCGCTTTTGTAAGAATATTAACCTTTTTATCGATGAAATACATAGGAACGCATGATTTATCAACAATTTTTGTAATACTTGTGTGTAAGTCTTCGCAATTAATGTTCGGAAAAACGAAATCATGGTACACCTGAAGCACGCTTGCGACGCTTTCGACGCTTCCGGCTCCCGAAAGGCAATGCCCGACCATCGATTTCACCGAGTTGATCAGCGGAAAGCCTTTTCCCGAGCGGCCCAGAGCCTTGCTCCAGTTCTCGATTTCAAGGCTGTCCTTGACCGTTGCGGTCAAATGTCCGTTGATGGTATCAATTTCAGCCGGATCGATTCCCGCATTGAAAACCGCATCGCGGATGCATTTGATTACGGCTTCCGGATTGGGCGCTGTCATTGTCCCGTCGCCGCGCTGCCCGCCCGAATTGACATTCCCGCCGAGAATTTCACAATAAATCCTCGCACCGCGGTCCAAAGCGCTGTCCAAGTCCTCAAGAAGCAATGCGCCGGCGCCGCTTCCCGGAACAAATCCCGAAGCGGTTTCACTCATCGGCCTCGAGCCTTTTTCCGGCTGGTCGTTGTATTTGAACGTACAGACTTTCATCGCATCGAAACCGCCCCAGATGTACGGACCGGAATCACTCGTACTTCCGGCTAAAACGCGTTTAGCCTGTCCCGATCTGATCCGGTCGTAAGCCATCAGGATGCTTTCCGTCCCGGTCGTACACGCAGACGAATTCGTCGTGACCTGATTGCCGAGCCCGAGTTTTCCGCCAAGATATGCGCTGACGCCGCTGTTCATCGTTTGGGCTACGGCCGTGCTTCCGAGCCTTCGCGTCTGTCCTTCGTCGATTTTGTGGATGCTTTCGCGGAATTTTTCGATTCCGGATGTTCCGGTTCCGAAAATCGTTCCGCTGTCCCAATCCGCTTTATCGGGATTTATCGGCAATCCCGCATCGTTCCAGGCCTGCATTCCGGCGATAACGCCGTACAATATTCCCGTCGCGTTGAAATTCCGCAGTTCGAGTTCGGTAAAATACTGTAAGGCCAGTTCTTCCGGAATTTCCGGCTTCCCGGAAATCTGGCAGGAAAACTGTAGATCGGCCAATTGCCGGTCGAATTTTATTCCCGAAATCCCGTTTTTGATCGCATACAGAAAATCGTCCACCCCGATTCCATTCGGGGCGACAACGCCAAGCCCGGTAACCACTACCCTTTTCTTCATATCAGCTGATTATTCCGGCAATCGTGCCGCGGCAGGTTTCCTCGCCCTTTTGGTTTTTCATAACGACTTCGCATTTGAGCTTTCCGAACCGGAAATAGATTTTCTTGGATTTGACCACAACTTTTTCATTGGGATAGACGGGTTTTAAAAATTCTATTTCAGTTGAAGTCATCGCGATTTTTGTATTGCTTTGCAATTGGTTGCCCGACAAAAAAATTCCCAGGCAAACCACTCCGATCTGCGCCATCGCTTCGATCAGGATTACCCCCGGCGTTACCGGAAAATCCCTGAAATGCCCTTTGTAAAAATCGAAATTTTCATCAAAAACAAAAGTGCCTTCCACCCCATTTTCGTCGATACTAATGATTTCGTCCACAAACAAAAAAGGCTTGGCATAGGGCAGTTTCGCTATGATCTGTGCGTGTGTCATACCATTACCATTGCAATAAAACGCGTTGCGCCGAAAATCCGGGCCCGAAACTCAGCATCAGCCCTTTTTCGCCTTTCACTGGATTCTTTTTCATCACGCGTTCCAATACGTAAAGCACCGTCGCGCTCGACATGTTGCCGTACAATCGCAGCACTTCTTTTGTATCGTCGATATCTTTTCCGGAACCGGCAAACAATTCCTCGACGGTCTGTATGATTTTTTTTCCGCCGGGATGAAAAATCAGGTGATTTATCTCGTTTATTTTATGCCCGTTCTTTTCGAGAAACGGATGGATAATGTCCGAAAAATGCGTCGCGATCGTCGCAGGAACTTCAATATTCAGTACCATTTGAAGCCCGCCGTTGGTCAGCGAAAAGCCCATCATGTGTTCGGCATCGAAAAAATGATACATTTCTTCCGCGAGAATTTCCGGGCCGTCGTCTTTATCATCCGAAGAAAGCAGCACGCACGCCGCGCCGTCGCCAAAAATCGCCGCGCTTACGATATTCGCCATCGAAAGGTCGTCGAGCTGGAAGGTTGCCGTTGGCGATTCGACCGCAATGACCGCCGCGCGTTTTCCCGGATTTGCCCGCAGGAAATTCCGCGCGTAAATAATTCCGGAAATCCCGGCCGCACAGCCCATTTCGGTTACTGGAAGCCTTACGACATCCTGCCGGAGCTGTAATTTGTTGATCAGGTAAGCGTCGAGCGAAGGAATCATGATTCCCGTACAGCTGACGGTGATGATGTAATCGATAGAATTCGCTTCCCAATTGGCCCTGTTCAGGGCTTTGAGCAGTACTTTTTCGCCAAGCGCAATCGCCTCGCGGACGTAAATGTTGTTCTTTTCCTCGAACGAAGTTGCCGTAAAGACTTCGGCAGGTTCCATGATCGAATAGCGCCTGTCTACCGCTGCGCCTTCAAAAATCTTCTTGACTTTCTTGATGAAGCGTTCCTCCTGCCCGTCGAGCCACAGGTCGATGAGCGGCAGAATTTCTTCCGTAGTCCGGGAATATTCGGGCAATTGGCTCGCAGCCGTAACGATTTTTACGCTCATAGGGTCGAAATGATCCATTGGTAGCGGAAAGCCCATTTCCAACGGATCGTATAGTTTTTAAAATTCATTTTTTGGGAAAACGCGATCAGTTCTTTTTTCCGGAAACCGCGCAGGATCGAAACCAATCCGTCTTCGCGCGACATTTCGTTGAGCCGGAACAGGAAGCATACGGCCTGGAACAAACGATACGCAATGCCGCTGCGCTGGAGGTCGTTGATGACGATGCCGATCGCGGCTTTCTTTTTAAAATCAGACAACAAACTCAATATTTCATTGTCCTTAAAATGATGGAGCGTCAACGTAGCCAATACGATATCGTATTGAAGATTTTGGAATGGTTCATCAAAAACATCCATACAGCGGTAACTGATGGCAGGATAAGTCGCTGACAATTCCTTCGCATAATTGACTGTAAATTGGTTGGCGTCGATGCCGATGAGCTTAAACTGCAGGTTATTTCGGGAAGCGAAATCCGAAAGCGCCCGCAGCATGTCGCCGTTGCCGCAGCCGATATCGACGATTGTGATTTCCCGATCTTGCGGAACATCGGCAATCAATGTCCTGACACCTTGCAAAGTGAGTTTGTTCCCGCCCAAAAAACGATTGATGCCCGCAATTTTGTCAAGCGCATCGCGCAACAGTTCGCCTTCCATCGAAAAATTGTCCATGATTTCAGGTGCGTCGATGCGGTATGTGGTATCAATTCCCATCAGGTTGCCATTAAAGGTTTGCCGTGTGTACGCCTGATTATTGCAGGAAGCAGCGAAGGAAAAATCACAATAAGCCCCATTACAAAAGCCGCCAATCTTTCGTTGCGGAGCAGTGCGGCCAATAGTTTACCGGATCGGATGCGTTTCCTGAAGTTTCGGTTCCACGCTACAGCATATTTTTTTTCGAGGGTTTTCCTTGACATTCCGCCGGATAAAAAACCGATCACGAGTTCGGAAGCGATTTTCGCGCTGTGGATTGCCATAGCCATTCCGTTGCCGCACAGCGGATGGATCAGCCCGGCCGTATCGCCGGTCATCAGGATGTGGTTTTCGACGGGAAGCTTGTCTTCGAATGAAATCTGGCTGATCGCAATTGGCCTGAACAGTTCCTTCGAATTGGAAAAAATCGCCTTCAAATGAGGATTTTGGGTCACGACATGCCGTTGGTATTCCTCAATATCCTTGTATTTTTTGAACGACTCGAAATCGGCAAGATAGCAGATGTTGATTGCGCCGTTTTCCACTTTCGACACGCCGCAATAGCCGCCGCGGAAATTGTGAAGTCCGACCACATTCTCGGGAAAATCACCGCTATAATGCGCTTTTACGGCCAGCCAGGGCGATTTTCTGCCGATGAAATCGCGCCGGAGTTTCTGATCGATGTTCGAGCGTTTGCCGAAAGCGCCGATGACGATTTTTGTAGTATATGCAGTATCGCCAACCACAACCGAAAACCCATCGCCTGTAAAATCGATTCCGGTAACGGATTCGTGGATCACCTCACAACCCAGTGTTTTAGCCTTTTCATACAGCAGATCGTCGAGTGCGTAACGGCTGATCCCGAAACCGCCCAGCGGCAGATCGCAGCCCGTTTGTTTTCCCGAAACGGTCGAAACCGAAGCACGCGCAATGTTTACAGGATTCAGCGAAGTGATGTCGATGCCCAGGAATTCAAAATACGGAAGTACTTCATTGGAAATGTATTCGCCGCAGACTTTATGCCTCGGGAACGTATTCTTTTCAAAAAGCGTTACGGGATAACCGGCTCCTGATAAATGGATGGCCGAGGTCAAACCTGCAAGGCCGCCGCCGATGATGATGACTTTCTCGTTCATAGCTATGCTAATTTAAGCAAAGCATCGACACAAAAGTTATATAATTTTAAGATTTACTGCATTTCGCCGAGTGAAAGTTCCCACACGCCACTACTTGTGCCGCCAAAGCTTTTTACGATATGCTGCAGAAATATCTTTTGGGTAACCGGAAGCGTAATTTGTTCTCCTTCACGGGAAATTTCAAGTTGGTAAGTGCAAAACCAAAAATCATTGCCGATTGGTAGCATGCGAACATCCGAAACGCGAAAAGCCATTTCCGGCGTAAGGCTGATTTTCGAAAGCAGGTCCGTAAGCGGAATGCGGTCTTTGCTCCCGGCGGCCATGTTGGCGACAAGCGTATTGTTCTTATCGAACAGACTCACGATATTTTCGGTCAGCTGCAGCTTCAGGTCATTGGCTTGGGCGCCCGAAAGCAGGTTCAGGTAATGGTAAAAGTCTTCTATTTTCAGGATCGAGCTTTCCTGGTAAGATTTTATCGCTGCGGTTGAAAACGTATTTTTTATCGTCGGCACGCGATTGCCGTCGCTTTGCGAAAATCCCGCCATCGGAAACAAAAGCAGTAGCAAAAAACTACTCCTGCGCCATACGGATGAATTGTATCTTGTTGTCTTTTCCATTCTTGATTTCAATGATTTTCATTTGCTTGAGCGACGGCGTCGGGATGATGAGTTTTCCGGCGAATTCCCTTTTGTTGAAATATTCGGCGCCGAGGTTGTCTTTAAGCATTACGATGACTTCCAGATCGTCCGACAGGATTTTGTCGAGCTGGACTTTGCGCGTCCGCCAGTCTTTGATATCCGATTTCAGGAACGCCTTGAGCATCATCGCACGATCGTCCGGAACGACGCTGATTTCGGTTGTGTCGGAAGCGGAACGAGTAAATTCGACGACTTTCGGTTTGTAATACGGGCTTTTGACGACAACTTTGACTTTTTGTCCGGGCGGCACTTCCACCCTGCCGTTCCCGATTTCGACGGGTGTCTTGTGCTCTTCGAGCTTATAGACCTTCACGTCTTCCTTTTGCAACGGCTTTTTCGTGAACTGGTCGGTGACTTTGATGGTTTGTGTCGTATTGCGGTTTTGGCCCAAGGCAAGAAAAAGCAATGTTGCGGCGGCGGCCAACCCGAAAATACTCCAGAAATACACTTTACTTTTCCGTGGCCGTTTTATCTGTTTCGGATGCTCCTCAAAAATGAATTCGTCCCAGCCTGAATAGCCTGCGAAACGGCTGAAGATATCGAGCATATCCTTCCGCGGCAGCTTGTCGTTGTGTTCGGGCTTGAGATGCGTATAAATCCATTTCTCGCTGACGGTTTCGCGGAGATTTTCCGCTACCAATTCAATAAGATTCTGGATGTCCTGCGACGAGAACTCCTTCCAGTTGCCCTGAAAATAAGGATAGTGTTTCCGGTACTCCAGAAGTATTGCCGATTTCAGTCTTGTAAACTGTGCCAATGCTGTCGCTCTTGTATCCAAAAGTAAAATATTGCCGGAAAACCGTTGCTGTAAATGTACTGTAAAACTCCGGAAAAACTTTACAGAACGTTGAAAGCCGTTTTACCGGAAGCGTTTTTGCCGCCTGCCGTAACCTTGCGGCATAATCTTAAAACATAAAAAATGAAAGCAACAATTACAGCAATGTCTTTAGTGATGATGTCATTCAACGTGTGGTCGCAGAATTCGGGCAACGCAAATTACGGCAGCAACAATTACACTGTCAACCAGCCCGGTACGATTCCGGTCACATCGAGCAGTCCGGACGAGATGACCATCACGATCAAAGGCATCTACAACGAGAAAGCAACGACGAAAATCGCGGTGTTCAGTATTTTGCAGCTCGGGAAAACCGCCGAGGAAGCGACCGGGCTGATGGATGAGCGCATCGCTAAAGTGGTTTCGGACATCCAGGCGATGAATAAGGAAACCGAAGTTTTGACCGACATGATTTCGTTTGTCCCGATGTACGAATACGAAGTGCAGAAGAAAATCTTCAACCCCAAAACCTACAACGAAAAACCTTCGGGCTTTGAGTTGAAGAAAAACCTGATCGTCAAGTTCAAAAACCAGAATGATTTCGACAAGATCATCGCCGCGTGCGCAAAGCAGGAAATCTACGATCTGGCGAAAGTCGATTACGTGACGACCGATTACGACCGAATCCACGACATCCTGCAAAGCAAGGCCATCGAGGAATTCAGGCAGTCGCTCGGCAACTATTCGATGATCATGAATGCCGACTTGTCCAAAAAGGAAAAAATCATCCAGGAAGGATTCAACGTGACCTATCCGATGGAAAGCTACCGCGAATACCAGGCGTATGCGGCGGCCAGCGCCAATTTCGGGAGTAAGGACGTCGTGAACAACATCCGGAAAAATACGACGCAGTACTATAACGGCGCGGTGCTGAAATCGCACACGTTCATCATCAACGCCGACATTGCCGAGCCGACGATCCAGGTTTTCTATGAAATGACGATCCGGATCAAACTGAAAGAAGATCAATTGCCGAAAAACACGATCCAGAAAAACAACAAGTTTTACATCATCACCGCGACCGGCGACGTCAAACCTTTGAACCTGTAACGATGAAAGGAATCAAAATTATTTTGCTGATTGTTTTATTCGCATCGTCCGCTTACGGCCAGGAATGGTTTGGGCAAAGCCATGCGTTTGAAATTTCCGGGTTGCAGACGGAAGCCAATTTCAAAAACACCGATTTTTATATCGTCAAGATCGCGGCGATGAACAGTTTCGTTTTGACTTTCGATCCTGAAAACAAACGACTTACCTTGTCTTATATGACGATGGGAAACAGTCCGATCCTTATCGTAAGCAAGCCCGGAAACCAAATGATGATTGCCCTTGACGGAAGAAATGCCGGCGATTATGACAATCCGAAAGTGATTTCGGGAAATTTCCGTCAGGGCTGCTATGCGGTAAAAAACCTGAAACTCGTGCCGGCCAAAAGGAAGATAAAAGCCGACATCAAGCTCTGGATGCAATACGACGACATTGACCGGTTGCAGGTCAATAAATCGGCAAATGCGATTAAGTAATACTTTCTAAACCTTGCCGTCTTTGATTTCCTCGACGATTTCAGGATTGAGCAGCGTGGAAATATCGCCGAAGTTCGAGAAATCGCCTTCGGCTACTTTCCGTAAGATGCGGCGCATGATCTTGCCCGAGCGCGTTTTCGGCAATCCCGATACGAACTGGATCTTGTCTAGTTTCGCGATCGGCCCGATCTGGTCCGAAACGACTTGATTGATTTCCTTGCCCAGATTCGTGCGGTCCCGGCTCTCGCCTGTTTCTTTCAGAATAACGAATCCATAGAGCGCGCTGCCTTTGATCTCGTGCGGAAAGCCGACGATTGCCGATTCTGCAACGGCAGGATGTTCGTTGATGGCTTCTTCGATCGGGGCGGTTCCTAGATTATGCCCGGAAACGATGACAATGTCGTCGATTCTTCCCGTGATGCGGTAATAGCCGGTTTCGTCGCGGAGCGCACCGTCGCCGGTAAAATATTTTCCTTTGAAGGCTGAAAAATAGGTGTCTTTGTAACGTTGGTGATCGCCCCAGATCGTCCGTGCGATGGCCGGCCACGGGAATTTGATGCACAAACTTCCGGATGATTGGTTGCCTTCGATTTCCTGTCCCTGCTCGTCAATCAAAATAGGTTGTATTCCGGGCAAAGGCAATGTCGCGAAAGCCGGTTTGGTCGGCGTGACGAACGGAATCGGCGTAATCATCATGCCGCCGGTTTCGGTCTGCCACCAGGTATCGACGATCGGGCAGCGCTTTTTCCCCACATGGTTGTTGTACCAATGCCAGGCTTCTTCATTAATAGGTTCGCCGACCGAGCCGATGATTTTCAGCGAGGACAGATCGTGCTTGTCAACCCAATCGGCGCTTTCCTTGGCCAGCGAACGGATTGCGGTCGGAGCCGTATAAAACTGCGTCACTTTATGCTTGTCGATGACGTCCCAGAACCTGCCAAAATCGGGAAAGGTCGGAATGCCCTCGAAAATGACCGTCGTCGCGCCGTTCAAAAGCGGACCATATAAAATGTAGGAATGTCCGGTGATCCAGCCGATGTCGGCCGTGCACCAATATACGTCGTCGTTCTGGTAATTGAAAACGTTTTGGAATGTATAACCCATAAAAACCATGTAGCCTGCAGTCGTGTGGAGCATGCCTTTGGGTTTTCCGGTCGATCCGGAAGTATATAAAATAAACAGCGGATCCTCCGCATCCATGATTTCCGGTTTGAAGTCTGCCGAAGCTTGGTCCAAAAGCGGCTGCAGCCATTGGTCGCGGCCTGCAATCATCAGGATTTCGGCATTGGTCCTTTTTGCGACCAATACGGTTTTTACCGCCGGACAGTCTTCGAGCGCCTCGTCGACGATCGATTTTAAGTTGATGGTCTTGTCGCCCCGGAAACCGCCGGCGGAAGTAATGACGATCCTGCAATCGGAATCGTTGATGCGAACCGCAACCGAAGCGGCCGAAAATCCGGCAAAAACCACCGAATGGATCGCGCCGATCCGGGCACAGGCCAGGATTGAAACGGCCAGTTCGGGAATCATCGGCAGGTAAATACAGACGCGGTCGCCCTTTTGTATGCCTTGCGCCTTGAGTACGCTGGCCATTTTACAAACGCGCCGGTGCAATTCGTTATAGGAAATGTGCTGTGCAGATTCATTCGGGTCGTTTGGCTCGAAAATTATTGCGGTTTTATCGCCGCTTTTCTCCAGATGGCGGTCGAGACAATTGGCCGTGATGTTGAGCTTTGCGCCTTCGAACCAACTGACTTTCGCCTCATTCCAGTCGAAATCCAGCACTTTTTCCCAGCGCTTTTGCCAATCGAAATATCCGGCAATCGCGGCCCAGAAAGTTTCGGGGTCGCTGACCGATTCGCGGTATTCCTTAAAATATTCTTCGAGGTTGCGGATTTGGTATTGACTCATGGATTTGGCGTTATGAAATTGATAATGCTAAAATAAGATTATCTTTCCATATTGTGTTTGCTGTATTCGCCTTTCAATGCAAAAATCCCGAATGCGGTCAGTCCGAAAACGACCAGCGGCGTCAGGATAAATAAAATAATCGACCCAAATACCGGCCCGCCGTCCTTGTCGTGGCTGTACAATTTGGGCAGCCCGAACTGGAAAATGCAGAAATAAGCCGCGGCAACGGCGAAGGAAATCCATAAAATGCCCAAAATTCTCTTGATTTGGTCCATAGCTAATCGTGTAAAGTGTTATTTTTTGAGTCGAGGTAGATCATTCCGATGACGAAACATACTGAGGCAATGATAATCGGGTACCAAAGCCCGTCGAGATAGAACTGTGCGTCGCCGCCGTTTTTTGCATTGGTTACCAAATAGGTCGAAATCGCAGGAAGCAATCCGCCAAAAATCCCGTTACCGACGTGGTACGGCAGCGACATCGAAGTATACCGTATTTTTACCGGGAACATTTCGACCAGGAACGCCGCGATCGGCCCGTAAACCATCGTTACGAAAATCACTTGGATCCAAACCAGGAAAATCAATACCCATTTGTCGTGTGCATTGATCGTGATCACGGTTTTTGTTTCCGGCTTTTCTGCGGGCTTTTCGATGTTGTATTTTTTGGTTTCGACCCATTTGGTGCCGTCGGAAAAAGCTTTGGAAGTTGTCGTCGTTCCCGGTTTGGGATTGATGGCACTTTTTACGGCGTGCGGCGTATCGCGGACTTCGGTTTTGTAAGTCACGTCGACTGTTTCATACATCTCGTGATAGATCGGACGGTAAAGCATGATTGCCAGGAACATTCCGGCCATCATGACGGTTTTGCGTCCGACCTTGTCGCTGAGCCAGCCAAAGAAGACGAAAAACGGCGTACCGAGTAAGAGCGCTATCCCAAGCAATCCGTCGACCTGCGCCGAATCGATGTTCATGACGGTTTTCATGAAACTCATCGCATAGAACTGGCCCGTATACCAAACCACGCCCTGCCCCATCGTCGCGCCGAAAAGAGCGAGTAAAACGAATTTCAGATTGTAACGGTTGCCGAAACTTTCCTTGAGCGGATTGGCGCTGGTTTTCCCTTCCGACTTCGCTTTGGCAAATGCCGGCGATTCATGCATCTTTTTGCGGATCCGGTACGAAACCAACACCATTACTATCGAAACCCAGAACGGGACGCGCCAACCCCAGGCGTCGAACGCTTCTGCCGATATCAGGCTTTTGGTCAAAAGAATCACCATCAGCGAAATGAACAATCCGGCCGTGGCCGTAGTCTGTATCCATGAAGTCCAGTAGCCGCGCTGGCCTTTGGGTGCGTGCTCGGCCACGTAAGTCGCAGCGCCGCCATATTCGCCGCCGAGCGCCAGGCCTTGCAGCAATCTTAAAACGAGCACCAAAACCGGTGCGAGATAACCGATCGAATCAAAACCGGGAATACAGCCGATCAGGAACGTTGCGCCGCCCATCAAAAGCAGTGTTGCCATAAAGGTATATTTACGACCGATCAGATCGCCCAAACGCCCAAAGAACAATGCGCCGAACGGGCGGACAACAAAGCCGGCGGCAAAGGTCGCAAGTGTCGAAAGGAACGCCGCAGCCGGGTTGTCTGCCGGGAAGAATTTCGTGGAAATGACCACTGCAAGGCTTCCGAAAATATAGAAATCGTACCATTCGATCAGCGTGCCCATCGACGAGGCCGAAATGACTTTCCAGATTCCTTTGGTAGTGGTTTGACTCATGGTGATTTGGGAATTTTTGATAAAACAAAATAAATTGGCAGCCTTAGCCAATTATTATCGTTAAACGTCAAAATTTTTTGTTGTATTGCGATACGGTTTCCGTTTATCGATAAAAACTACATTTTATTGGAGAAGAAAGGAATTTCAACTGATGAAAAAGAAAAAACCTTTAAGTTTGTAAAAACAACCAACAATGCAATTCGACCCTGCCGAAATTGACCAATCGGCCATTTATAAACTGTTGTCCGGCGCCGTTATTCCCCGCCCGATCGGCTGGATTTCCTCGGTGAGTTCTGACGGTTTGGTAAACCTCGCCCCTTTTTCGTTCTTTAATGCAATCGGCGACGATCCGCCCCATGTGATGTTCTCGACAGTCCGCACGAACGACAGAAATAAGGACACTTTAAACAATGTCCTGGAAACGAAGCAGTTCGTCGTCAACATGGTTACCGAAGATACGGTCGCGCAAATGAACGAGACGGCAAATATTGTCCCGCACCATATCAACGAATTCGAGCTCGCCGGACTGACCGAAATCCCGTCGGTGCTCGTAAAACCGCCACGGGTAAAGGAAAGCCCTATCCAGTTTGAATGCGAGCTCGTGCATCATTACGCGCTCGAAAACCACAAATTCGGCGGTGCGGTGCTGATGGTGGGGAAAATCGTCATGTTCCACATCGACGACTCGGTATTACTCGATAATTACAAAATAAATATGGAAACCTATCGTCCGGTGGCAAGGCTTGCAGGCTCGAATTATGCGAAGCTGGGCGAAGTTTTTTCAGTGAAAAGAAATGTTTAATTTTATGGCAACCCGCTGAAAAAGCGGCCGGGCTGTACGCTGCAATCTTTTAAACCCCAAAGGTTTTAAAAACCTTTGGGGTTTCCAAAAGGATTTCCGCTTCCATCCCTGTTGCAAACCGTACCATGAAAATATCAGTTATCGGCGGCGGCCCCGGCGGCCTGTACTTCTCGATCCTCACCAAGAAAGCGATGCCTGATTGCGAGATCAGCGTTTACGAGCGCAACAAGGCCGATGATGCCTTCGGTTTCGGCGTCGTGTTTTCGGATGAGACTTTAAGTGAATTCCTCACGCGCGATCCTGAGTCCTACGAACTCATCCGAAGCAAATTCGCCTATTGGGACGATCTCGACGTGGTTCGCAACGGCGAAAAAGTACGCATTACGGGCAACGGATTCTGCGGCTGTTCCCGCAAAACGCTGTTGCAGCTGCTCCAGCAGCGCTGCCGCGACGAAGGCGTCAACCTGCATTTCGAAACCGTCATCGATGACATCTCGCAATTTGCTGGTTCGGATGTCATCGTGGCGTGCGACGGGCTGAACAGCGCCGTCCGCGACCGGTTCGCCGAAAACTTCGGGACAAAAATCGCGATGCAGCGCAATAAGTTCGTCTGGCTCGGCTCGACCAAACCGCTCGATGCGTTCGCCTATTTCTTCCGCACGACACCTTATGGAACTTTTGTCGCGCATTCTTATCAATACCAGGAAGGCATGAGCACCTGGATTTTTGAATGTACGCCCGAAACCTGGCAGCGCGCCGGATTCGATATGTTCGACGAACAGGATACGATCGAAAAAATCTCACGGATTTTTGCCGAGGAACTCGACGGCCATCCGCTGATTTCCAACAAATCGCACTGGCGGCAGTTTCCGACGATCACAAACGAAAACTGGCATCACGATAACATCGTTCTGCTCGGCGATGCCAAAGCCACGGCACACTACTCGATCGGTTCGGGAACGAAACTCGCGATGGAATGCGCGATCGCCCTATCCGATGCCATCGTTGAAAACCAAAATGATATTCCGGCGGCTTTTGCACAATACGAACATAAACGCCGCAAACGCGTCGAAACGATCCAGCACGCCGCCAACGTTTCGCTCGATTGGTTCGAGCACATGGACCGACACGTCCAGCATCCTTTTTTACAGTTCGCTTTCGGTGTGATGACCCGTGCTAAAAAAGTAACTTTCGAAAATCTTTCGCTCAGGGATAAATCGTTTACCGACAAGGTACTTACGGCTTTTAACCTCCACATCAACGCGAATTCCAAATTGCCCGCAGCGTTTACTACGTTCAAACTTCGCGGCATGGAATTGCTCAACCGCATTGTCATGGCGCCGATGGAGCAATATTCGGCCAGCAACGGAATGGTTTCCGACTGGCATTTGGTGCATTACGGCAGCCGTGCCGTCGGCGGTGTCGGATTGATCATCACCGAAGCGACGGCGGTTTCCGAAACCGGAAAAATCACGTCAGGCTGCGCGATGATCAGCACTCCCGAACAAACCGCCGCCTGGAAACGCATCGTTGATTTCGTCCATGAGCACAGCAAGGCGAAAATCGCGATCCAGCTTGGTCACTCGGGACGGAAAAGCGAAGTGCGCACGCCTTTATCGCCCATTTCGGCCTCGCCTATACCTTTTAGCCCAGCGCATCAGCAGCCGGACGAAATGAATCACGCCGATATGGAAAAAGTCGTCCAGCAGTTTACCGCCGCAACCCTAAATGCCGAAGACGCCGGATTCGACATGATCGAACTTCAGGCGCACCACGGTTTTTTGCTTGCATCGTTTCTCTCGCCGCTGACCAATTTACGGCAGGACGAATTTGGCGGCAGCGTCCAAAACCGCCTGAAATTTCCGCTAAGGATTTTTTCGGCAATCCGGAAAGTATTCCCGCAGCACAAACCGATTTCGGTTCGCATTTCGGCTTCAGACTGGGCCGAAAACGGGATTTCCGAAGATGATGTCCTTGAAATTGCCGCGGCGTTCAAAAATGCCGGCGCGGATATCATCAGTGTTTCCACGGGTTATACCGTCGAATATGAAAAGCCGCAATACGGTCGCATGTGGCAGACGCCGTTTTCCGATATGATAAAAAATACCGTGCAAATCCCGACTATCACTTCGGGATCGATCCAGGATATCGACCAGATCAACACGATTATCCTCAATGGCCGCGCCGATCTGGTCGCTTTGGGCCGGCCGCTTTTGCTCGATCCGGCGTTCGTGCGCAACGCCCAGGCTTACGAGCAATTCCCAACCGACGATATTCCGCCGCAGTACAAATCCGGAGTTTCGCATTTATACCCGCTCAAAGCTTCGGAACGCAGGGAAAAAGAAGAAATGAAAAAAGCATTGAAGCCCGATTCGCATAAAAAAAATTGAACCACAATCCTAAACGAATTCAAAACAATTGTTATGTTCCGTTACCAAGACAATTTTGCCCACGATCATTTGCCGCCGATGGCTTTGCAACCGGATTATATTTTCGGCCATCCCGATTTTGAGATGCCCGAAAATCTGAATTGCGCCGACCGGCTGCTGGACGATCACATAAGGCAAGGCCGCGGAAATGCTGTCGCGATCCGAACATTCGGCACTATCTGGACGTTTAAGGATTTATATGAAAAATCCAACCAAATCGCGCACGTTTTGATTGATGATATGGGTTTGGTTTCCGGAAACCGCGTCCTGATCCGTTCGGCCAACAACCCGATGATGGTCGCCTGCTGGTTTGCCGTGATCAAGGCCGGCGGGATTGTCGTGGCCACGATGCCGTTGCTCCGCGAAAAGGAATTGTCGGTCATGATCGAATGTGCCGAGATTTCCCACGCCTTGTGCGACTATCGATTGGAAGAAGAAATGGCGCTCGTGAAATCGCCGTTTTTAAAACAAACCATTACGTTTGACGGTTCCGAAACGGCGATGTCAAAGCTGGAAACCTTGATGCACAACAAACCGAAAACGTTTGATAATTTTCCGTCAAAAGCCGAATCGCTGTGCCTGATCGGATTTACCTCGGGAACGACCGGAAAGCCGAAAATGACTTCGCATTACCACAAAGATATTTTATTGATTTGTGAAGCATTTCCGAAATATTCGCTCCAACCGACGCCCAATGACGTTTTTACCGGAAGCCCGCCGCTCGGGTTTACCTTTGGGCTGGGCGGATTGGTTCTGTTTCCGTTCTACTACGGCGCATCGACTTTCCTGATCGAAAAGCCGACACCGGAATTGTTGCTTCAGGCGATACAGGATTTCAAGGTCACGATTTGCTTTACTGCGCCCACGGCCTGGCGCATCATCACAACGAAAGTCAAAGAATACGATATTTCCTCGCTCCGCAAATGCGTATCGGCCGGCGAAACGCTGCCGCTGAAAGTCTGGCAGGATTGGTATGATGCAACCGGATTGAAGATCATCGACGGCATCGGCTCGACCGAAATATTGCATATTTTCATTTCCTCGCACGAAGGCAACATGAAACCCGGCGCTACGGGCCTGGCGATTCGCGGCTATGAAGCGAAAATTGTCGACAACGACGGAAACGATCTGCCGGCCAACACGCCCGGAAGGCTTGCGGTTCGCGGCATTACGGGCTGTAAATACCTGGCGCGCGAAGACAAGCAGAAGGAATATGTCGAGAACGGCTGGAACATCACCGGCGATATTTTCAAACAGGACGACGACGGCTATTTCTGGTTTGTGGCGCGCGGCGACGACATGATCATTTCCTCGGGATACAATATCGGCGCGACCGAAGTAGAGAGTGTGCTGCTGCTGCATCCGGATGTGGCCGAATGCGCCGTCGTCGGAATGCCAGATGAAGAACGCGGCATGCTGGTTTCGGCCCATATCGTACTCAAAGACGCATCGAAAGCCAGCGACGCATTGGCCAAATCGATGCAGGATTGGTTCAAGGAAAACGCGGCGCCGTATAAATACCCGAGAATCGTTAAATTTACCGATGCACTGCCGAAAACCGAGACGGGGAAAATACAGCGGTTTAAACTCAAATCACTAAGTTAGCGGACAAGATATATGAAAACAAAAATACTCATACCAGTTTTAATACTTTCGGCATTCGGATTCTCCCAGGCGCCTTCGATCGCGTGGCAGAAATGCCTCGGCACCGCCGCATCCGAAGAAGGCGTTGCCATAAAACCGACCGCCGACAACGGTTTTATAATCGGCGGAACCGTCGTTATACCGCCGGCGGAAGGCGAACAGGTCGGGTCGGAAAAATTCTGGATTGCCAAAACGGACAGCCAGGGCGAAACGCAGTGGTCCGGCAGTTATGGCAGCGGATTATGCTCGCTTAGCGCGATCTGCCAAACTGCCGATGGCGGATATATTGCCGTAGGCATGACCGGCGACAGCGACCTGCCCGATTATCACGGCTCGCGCGACGGATTGGCAATGAAAATCGGCGCCACAGGTGAAATGCAATGGGCCAAATGCTTCGGCGGGTTAAGTCTGGATGAATTGTCCTCGGTATTGCAAACCCCTGACGGCAGTTATTTAGTAGCGGGCTACAGCAACTCGATGGGCGGCGATATGCCTTCCAACTCTGGCGGCAAAGACGGCTGGATCATGAAGCTTGACGGAAACGGCGATATCCAATGGAGTAAAAATTACGGAGGTTTCGGTGACGATTATATCAATCAGATCATCGCAACGACAGACGGCGGATTCGCATTTACGGGCTATAGCAGCTCATACCTTAGCGGAACCTGGAATATCGAACATCCGAATGACGCCTGGCTGGTCAAGACTGCTACCGATGGAACCGTCGAATGGAATACCGTTTTTGGCGAGTCAAACTATCGGGAAAGATTCGACCATTTCGAGCAGACTTCCGACGGCGGCTTTATTGCGGCCGGAACGGTTGACGGCACCGAAGCGGGCGATATACTCGCGGTAAAATTCAACAATCTCGGGACTATCGAATGGCAGCGCATCGTTGACGGCGACAACATCAACATGGGATATGATGTAGTGGAGACAAACAACGGTTATCTGATTTGCGCCATTACTACAACGGCTCCCGAAGAAATCACTCAGCAGTACGGAATATTCGATGCTGAGCTGATCAAGCTTGCGCCTGACGGTGAAGTGCAGTGGACCGGAACCTATGCCGGCGGCGGGAACGAATCTTTTCAGGACCTTGAATTTATGCCTGATGGAAGCATCATCGCTATTGGTTACACATCTTCGACAGACGGCGACATCACGGACGTCAATCACGGCAGCAATGATGTCTGGCTGGTAAAATTCAATCCGGAAGCATTGGGCAATCCGAATATGGTGAAAACTGCATTTTCAGTCTATCCGAATCCGGCCACTTCCCTGCTCCAACTTCAACTCCCTGAAGGAATTATGGTAAACCATATTGTCATTACGGATAATTTAGGCAGGCAGGTGCTCAAAAAATCAATCAGCGATGAAAATATCGATATCGAAAACCTCGCTTCGGGCACTTACATCCTGCAGGCATTTTCAGGCGATAAAAAATTCCAAACCAAATTCATCAAACAATAAATGTTTATCAAAACCGAAAAAATCCGCTTCAAACATGTCGATTACGCAGGTATCGTCTTTTATCCGCGTTTCCTGGAAATGCTCAACGATCTTGTCGAAGACTGGTTTGAGGAAGCACTCGAAAGGCCGTTTTCCAAAATGCACGAACACCACGAAGGCATCCCGACCGTAGATTTAAAAGTCCAGTTCCGGAAAGCGGCGCGCATCGGCGATGTCTTGACCAAATCGCTTTGGGTAACCCGTCTCGGCGGCGCATCGGTCACCTGCGGGTTCAAATTTTCGGATGAAACGGGGAAAACCTGCCTCGAAGGCGAAGTCACGCTGGTCAACGTCGCTTTGGACAACAAATCGAACAATATCAAAGCCGAAGCGTTTTCAGATGAGGCCAAAGCCAAAATCTCAAAATACCGCGTCGATTAATTCCGTATTTTTACAGCAACAATTCCTAAATTATCATTTACAATTCGTCATCATTAATGGAGTTCCCAAAATTCAAAGCCGCCACCGTACAGACTTCACCCGTTTTTCTCGATGTCGATAAAACAATCGATAAAGCCGTTTCGATTATTAAGGAAGCGGCCTCAAACGGCGCAGAGCTCGTGGCGTTTCCCGAAGTCTTTGTGGCCGGTTATCCCTATTGGAACTGGATCATGACACCGGTCCAGGGCAGCGTGTGGTATGAAAAACTTTACCGGAGTTCGGTGGCCGTCCCATCGCCTGAAATTGACCGGATCTGCAAAGCGGCAAAGGAAAACGACATCCATATCGTCATCGGAATCAACGAACGCGGAGAGAGTTACGGCGAAATCTACAATACGAACCTGATTATAGACAATAAAGGAAACCTTATCGGAAAACACCGGAAACTCGTTCCGACCTGGGCCGAAAAGCTAACGTGGACTTCCGGCGATGGATCGTCATTGAAGGTTTATAAGACCGAAATCGGGCCCATCGGAACGTTGGCCTGCGGCGAAAACACGAATACACTCGCCCGTTTTGCGTTGCTTTCGCAAGGCGAATTGATCCACATCGCGAATTACATCTCATTGCCGGTCGCGCCGCCCGATTACAACATGGCCGAAGCGATAAAAATCCGGGCGGCCGCGCATGCCTTCGAAGGCAAGTTGTTTACGATCGTTTCCTGCTCGACGATTTCGAAGGAAATCATGGACGCAATGAAAACCGAAGTGCCCAACGCGGAGGAAATGCTGACGCGGAAAAATTCGGCTTTCTCGGGGATTATCGGCCCGAACGGCGTGGTTGTGGGCGAACCGCTGATCGACGACGAAGGCATCGTCTATGCCGAAATCGATCTCGCAAAATGCATCCAACCGAAACAGATGCATGACATCCTCGGTCATTACAACCGCTTCGACATTTTCGATCTGCGCGTCAATACGGCGCCGACACGAAAGATTACATTTATCGACAACCACGAAGAATTCAATAAAAAATAGCATGGAAGGAAAATATTCAGACGACGTCATCGGCCGTGCCCGCGTAAAAGACACTCCGGAACTCGAGGCTTATTACGAGACGCTTTCAAAACTCGGCGCCGGCGCGTTATGGACCGTAGCCAACGACATCGAGCCTTGGGAACCGCGTGCCAACTCGATCCCGATGCTTTGGAAATACGACAATTTGCGCGAGCTCGTCCTGAAATCCTCCGAACTCGTCACACCCGAACAGGCCGGTCGCCGTGTCGTTTATTTGGTCAACGACAAACGCCGCGACGTTTCCGCCGCCGTGGGCTGGCTTTATACCGGAATCCAGGTCACGCGTCCGGGCGAAAGCACTTCGGCGCACCGGCACAAGGCTTCGGCGCTGCGGTTCATCATGGAAGGCGAAGGCGGTTATACGGTCGTAGACGGGAATAAAATCACGTTCGAGGTCAACGATTTCGTCATCACGCCGAATTCGACCTGGCACGAGCACGGCGTTGTCGAAGGCGGCAAAACCTGCATCTGGCAGGACGGATTGGACATTCCGCTTGTGAATGCGCTTGAGGCCAACGATTATGCGGTTTTCGACGGTAAGCAGCCGCTTGAAAAACCGGTCAACTTCTCCCCAATGTCGTTCCACGGATCAGGTGTAATCCCAGCTGATCTGGTTTGGGACAAGCCGTATTCGCCGCTGTTCAAATATTCGTGGAAATCGGTTTACCCGGCGCTTTTGGAAGCCGCAAAAATCAAAGACGGTTCGCCATACGACGGCATCCTGATGCAATATTCCAACCCGCTGACGGGCGGCCACGTCATGCAGACCTTGGGCGCACAAATCCAGCTGTTGCGTGCGGGCGAACACACCAAAGCGCACAAACACACGGGTTCGTTCGTGTTCCAGTGTGCGAAAGGCAAAGGATATTCGGTGATCGACGGAAAAAAATACGAATGGAAAGAGCGCGATATTTTCTGCATCCCGAGCTGGGCCTGGCACGAGCACGTCAATCTTTCCGATTCTGAAGATGCGGTATTGTTCGCGTTCAACGACTTGCCGGTCATCGAAAAACTCGGATTGTATCAGGAAAAATTTTACGAAGAAAACGATGGATTTCAATTGATAATTGATAATTGACAATTATTTGGAGCCGGGAACCTGCTGTCCGCTGCAATCTTTTGTTTCATTACATTTCACAAAAGGATTTTCGCTTCCATCAGGGCTAGGCATTTGAACAAACAACAACTTTAAAATTATAATGAAACTATTTACCTATCAATACAATTCCGGCGAGCAAAAACTCGGCGTCCTTCAAAACGAGAATGTCATCGATATTGAAAAGCTCGGCGAAAAAACCGGAAACGATTTCCCGAAAAGCATGCTCGAACTGATCGACCGCGGATCGGATGAAGTCAAAAAAATCGAAACCGAAATCAACAATGCCGGAAATATCCTCGCCGATTGTTCGGTTGCAATGAAAGACGTGACGATCCTCGCCCCTATTCCGAAACCCAGAAAAAACATCATCGGGATCGGGCTCAATTACACCGAGCACGTCGCCGAAAGCGCGCGTACGCTCGACACGTCGAAGGAATTGCCGCAACAACCCGTGATTTTTTCCAAACCGCCGACGGCCGTAACGGCGACCAATACAAATATTATCCTGAACCCGAAGCTGACACAGCAACTCGATTGGGAATGTGAACTGGCGGTCATCATCGGGAAAAAAGGCAAATACGTAAAAAACGAATACGCGCTTGATTACGTTTTCGGATATACCGTAATCAACGATATTTCGGCGCGCGACTGCCGCCGTTCCGGGCAATGGATCGTATCGAAAGGCCAGGATACGTTTGCGCCGATGGGCCCGTTTTTGGTCACGAAAGACGAGATCGAAAACCCGCACAACTTGAATTTGTCACTGAAACTCAACGGCGTCGAGAAACAAAATTCGAATACGAAGTTCATGTTGTTCAACATTAATGACCTGATTGAAGACTTAAGCACTGTGTTCACACTCGAACCCGGTGACATTATTGCAACGGGAACACCAGCGGGTGTTGGCGCGGGCCGGAATCCGCAGCAGTGGATGTGGGACGGCGATGTAGTCGAGGCGACCGTCGAAGGCATCGGAACGCTGGTCAATACCGTCAAGGAGTTGAAATAATCATCATAAAGCAAATCCCTATGAAAAAAGTTTTATTTATCTTGTTCGCACTGTCATGTGCCGCATGGGCGCAACCTAAAGGCGAACGCCCTGATTACGGCGCGATCAAAAAGCTGATCGGAGACAAAAAATCCGAAAATTACTTTCCGAAGCTCATGGACCGGTATACCGAAAGGGACACGACCATGACAACCGAAAATTACCGGAACCTGTATTACGGATTCGTTTTCCAGAAGGCATATAATCCTTACGGCCGAAGCGATAAGCTCGACGACCTTCGCCAATATGACGATTTGGAAAAGCTCGACAAGGGCGAACTTAAAAAAGTGCTTTCGCTGACCAATGACGTTCTCAAGGACGATCCGTTCGACCTGAATACGATGAACATGCAGGCTTACGTTTATCATTTGTCCGGTGACGATGCGACGGCACGGAAAATCTCGACGACCATCGGGAAAATATTTCTTACCATTATGGGAAGCGGCGACGGGAAAACCTGCGATACCGGATTTCACGTGCAGTCCATTTCACATGAATACGTCGTTTTGCACATCATCGGACTCGAAAGCGCATCGCAAAGCCTGGTCGACCATTGCGATTACCTCGCATTCGAAAAGGGAAAATACAACATTGACGGGCTTTTCTTCGACGTATCGAAAATGCAGGAAAGCATGATGGAAAGCCTTGGAAAATAATAAGCAATTAGACATGAAAAAATATAGGATCGGACAGATTGTTCCGTCATCGAACGTTACGATGGAAACCGAAATCCCGGCAATTTTCCGTTCGCGCGAAGCGATTTTGCCCGAACGCTTTACGTTCCATTCGAGCCGGATGCGGATGAAAAAAGTCACCAAGGAAGAATTGGAAGCCATGGACGCCATGAGCCTGAAATGCGCATTGGAATTGTCCGACGCGCACGTTGACGTTATGGGTTACGCCTGCCTGGTAGCGATTATGAGCATGGGTCGCGGCTATCATTGCGTTTCGGAAGTGAACCTGCATCAGGAAACGATTGCCAACGGTTTCCCGACGCCGATCGTCACCAGCGCCGGCGCGTTGATTAACGGCCTGAAAGTGCTCGGAGCGAAAAAAGTGTCGGTCATCACGCCGTACATGCGGCCGTTGACTGATATGGTCGTGGATTATATCGAGCATCAGGGTTTTAAGGTCGTCGATTCGATCGCGCTTGAAATTCCTGACAATCTCGAGGTCGCGGCCCAAGATCCGATGAACCTTCTCGAGATTTATAAACGCCTCGATTTGACCAGCGTCGACGTTTTGGTCGCTTCGGCCTGCGTACAAATGCCTTCGCTTGAGGCCATCGATTTGATTGAAAAGGAAATTGGGATTCCGGTGACTTCGGCCGCGGTCTGTACGACTTATGAAATGATGAAGAAGCTTGGAATCGAAGCGAAGGCCGCAATTGGCGGCACATTATTAAATGGGAGTTATTGAATTTAACAGGAATAAACTTGTCAAAACCTGACAATTATATAACATTTTTAGCAAACGATATAAACGGATTGGACTTGGTTTGGTGAAATTTGTTCCACTAACCACCCGGACTTCCGATTAGAATCTGGGCGTAAAACCACCAATCATGAAAAATCAGGAATTCAACCAGGAAGAACAAGCCGCGAACGACTTCGACCCAATCATCAGCATTCAGCATGCGGAATCGGACGGCGACGATTTCGATTACGATTTCGATTACGACCCGAACGAAATGTATTATGCGCTTAACGGGGAAAACAACTTATAGCCAAACTGTTAGAAAATCTTTTTAAAACCTGACGTTTTCCCAGCAATAAATAAGGCAAGCGGATGTGTTAAACTTAGCCTATAATTCCTGTCCGTATTAAGTGTAGTTTAATTTTTTTTTATTTTTACGGAAGGCTGAAGAGCTAAATCCTGTTCCACGATTTTACCTTAAATGTTGCTTATGCCATTACATTTAACAGAAATTGAACGTGTCAAAACGATTTCCAAAGAAGATTTTTACAACAAGTATGTCCGAAAGCAAAAACCGGTTGTCGTAGAACAGCTTACTGCCGACTGGCCGGCTTACGAAAAATGGAAACTGGCCTATATGAAGCAGGTCGCGGGCGACAAAACCGTTCCGCTGTATGACGATCGTCCAGTATCGCACAAAGACAAGTTCAACGAGGCGCATGCCGAGATGAAAATGTCGGAGTACATTGACCTGCTGGAAACAAAGCCCACGAATTACCGCATCTTTTTATATAACCTGATCCAGGAAGTGCCGGTGTTGAAAAACGATTTTCTTTGGCCCGATATCGGGCTGCGGCTCGTGAAGCAATTGCCGATGCTGTTTTTCGGCGGGGAAAACTCGAAGGTTTTCATGCATTACGATATCGATTATTCAAATATCCTGCATTTCCATTTTCACGGCACGAAGCAATGCATCCTGTTCGCCCCAGACCAGACGCCGTATTTATATAAAGTGCCGCATGCGCTGATTTCGAGGGAAGACATCGATTTTGACCATCCGGATTTTGCAAAATGGCCCGCACTGGAACAGGCCAAAGGGCTGATAACTAAATTGAATCACGGCGAAATGCTGTACATGCCCGAAGGCTACTGGCATTACATGAAATACCTGACGCCGGGATTTTCGATGAGCCTGCGGGCGTTTCCGCGAAAACTCTCGAACCTGACCAGGGCTGCATACAACATATTGATCATGCGGCATTTTGATTCCTGGATGCGCAAGCGCAAAGGACAATCCTGGATTGATTATAAAAACGACCGTGCCGTTATCGACACGCACCGGAACCTCGGTATAACCTAAAAAACAAAAATATGAATTCATTCTTTAAAACCCTGATTGCCGGCTACAGCGCGAAAAAACTGGGCGGCGGCTGCTTTGGGATGATCATCATCTTCATTATTGTATATTGGCTTCTCGGCAAAATGTAATAATAATATAACATTACCTTAAAACTACATAACAACCAGGTTCGTGTCAATCGATACTTTTACTTTTCTAGAATCGATTAAAATACACAATCATGGGAACAATGAACAACAACCACGATCGTCATGACGGTCAAAAAAACTACCAGCACTCCAACCAGAGAAATCCTGACAATGTAAGGAACGATACTTCAAAACATCAATATGCCGAGCATGATGATGAAACCGACGATGCCAATTATACATCGGGCCGCGTTTCTTTCATGGGCGAGGAAATGGATTTCAGGGACAAACAAGACAACCTGGAAGATGAAAGTAATTCGTAAATTCTTTTCACTGCCATAAAACGAAAAAGCTTATCGGACCGATAAGCTTTTTTTTATTTCATTTTTTACTGTTTTTCAACCGATCGAGTAAAAGCCCGAGATTCACTGTGGCAAAACTCGAACTGTGATCCGAAAGGCCGTAAGGAATGATCAGTTCATTGTTATGGATGATAGAGCCGCACGAATAGACGACATTCGGCACATAGCCTTCGCGTTCGTCCGGATTGGGTAAAATCAAGGGTTCTTCGAGCCTGCCGATTTCGATTTCAGGATTATTCAGGTCCAGCAGCGAAGCCCCGATACTGTAGCGCCGCATCGGCCCGACCGCGTGTGTGATGACAAGCCAGCCTTCATCAGTTTCGATCGGCGAACCGCAATTCCCGATTTGCACCAGTTCCCACGGATGTTCCGGCGCCTGGATTTTTATCGGGTCTTCCCAAACGTTGATCGAATCCGAATACATGATGTAATTGTTCCAGCCGTCAATCCGGGAAAGCATTGCATATTTTCCGTTGATTTTCCTTGGAAACAACGCAAGGTTCTTGTTTTTTGCCCCAGCTCCGTTGAGTGGGCTGGTTTTGAAGTCGTAAAAGTCGGTCGTCTTCAGGAGTTTCGGCATGATGTACGAGCCGTCGAAAGCCGTGTAAGTCGCGTAATATACGACAGTACCGTTGTCGCGGGTGAATTTTACGAAACGCGCGTCTTCGATACCGCGGCTCTCAAGGTCCGAAATCGGGAAAATAACGCGGTCGCTGATATCGGTATCGTGCGAAAAACTGATTTTGCGGTAGCTGTCAGACAGCGCAAGGATCAGGTTATACTGGCGGATCGTCCGGGCGTCGCTCGTTTCGGATTTTGCTTCTAGCACGACTGTTTTCAGGTCTTCGTATTCAAAATGGTCGCCGAGCTTTTCATCGACCATTTTCAGGAAATTGGCATTGATGCCTTCGTCCTCGCCTTTTTTCAGGAAAAGTTTTTTCTGGTAAACCGCGTTGCGGATCCTTTCGGCCTCATCGATATAATTGCCGGCAGGTATTACCGTAATATTATTGTCTTTGTCGATGAGCGCCCGACGGAAAACAACCGAAGACACGTGCCCTTCGCCAACCGCACGGAAACTGATGATGACGCGCTGCTGGCCTTCCTCAAGATTGCTCCGGTCCGGATCTTCAACAATCGACGGATTGAAAAACGCAGCGGATTCGATGGAATATTCATGGGTAAAATATGATCCGATCAACAATTTGGTAAATTCGTCCAAACTGTGCGGGTCGCCGCCGGCCTGCTTGATATACGGCCCGACTTTTTCGCAATGGCGGTGCAGTTTTTTGGTGATGTTGCGGTGGCGTTTGGAAAAATCCTGCAACAGCGGCGAAACGATGGCAAAGACTTCTTCTTTTGTGAGCGCCAGGATTTTCTTGACGAGTTCGACGGCGCGTTCCTCGCCATTAAAGAAAAAACGTGCAATGACACGTCTCGAATCGGGAACGACCTTTACGGGCTTTCTTTCAATGCTTAACCTCATACACTTCGTTTTGTTTATCCTAATGTACGATTTTATTTAAAAAAGCGAAAGTTGCAAAAGCCAAATATTACTTAATAAAAAGGCCGGCCTAAAATATTTATCTTTTCAGCGAAAAGTGCGCTTTAAATTCGCGCTGTATGCCCAATTCCGAATATTTTACGCTGAACCAATAATCGGACGAGGGCAAAGGCTGGCCGTTGTAGGTTCCGTCCCAGCCCAGTCCTGCGGGGATAATCTGTTTCAGGAATTTTCCGTAACGGTCGAAAATATAAATCGTCGCGTCGGGCTGACCTACTTTCCTCAGGTCGAAAATGTTCCAGGTATCGTTTACACCGTCGCCGTTCGGGGTAAAGAAATGCGGATAATCGATCACCTGAATGTCTTTAGTGATCGGCGGCGTACAGCCGTTGGCATCATACACCGTAATCGTATGCGCGTTATGCGATACATGATGAAAGACATTGTCCGGGTACAGCGGACCGAAATCAAGCTGGTAAAGGTAATTTCCCGGATCGGTCGCGGTAATGACTACGGTCGCATCTTCCTCGAAATAATTACTGACTGTCCAGCTGACATCGTTCAACGTTACAGGGTTGAATGTCACCGTGATACTGTCGTTCATCGCACACTGTCCGGCATCAGCCGTAAAGTTATAGGTAGCTCCGTTTACAGCCGGATCAATGACCGCCGGGCTCCATGTCCCTGAAACTCCGCTTGGCGATATAGGTTCCAGCGCAGGAACCAGGTCGTTTTCACAAAGTATCAGATCTTCAAAGCCAGGGTCAGTCGGCTGGATTACTGTGATAAACATTGTGGCGTTGGTAGCACATTGTCCAGCATCGGGTATAAAAGTATACTGCGAATTTATCGTATTGTCAATGACGGCCGGCAGCCAGGTTCCGGTAATTCCGTTATCCGAAACGACGGGTAAAGTCGGTACCGGTGTGGTTCCGGCACAGAACGGCGCAATTTGCTGCAAGGTAAAATCGGTAACGTCTTTTTGCGTGACGTTGATGACCAGTGTCGTAACCTCGGCACATTGATTTGCAACCGGCGTAAAAGTATAGATGAAATGCCCCGGCGTCGCGTTGTCAATGGAAGTGTGCGGCGTCCAGCTACCTACAATACCGTTGATTGTCGTTGGCAGAGCCAGGCCTTCAGGCGGAATGCTTCCTTCACAGAACGGCAGGATCGGTCCGTAAATCGGCAAGGCTTTCGGGGTAACGTCAACCATAATCGTATAATAGACCGTATTTACGCACTGGCCCGGTGTAGCGGTAAATGTATAAGTCCGGACGGCCGGTGTCGCCGTGTTGATGGCTGCGGCGTTCCAAGTTCCTGTAATCCCGTTGGAACTGGTCGTTGAGAGCGGCGGCGGCACAGTACCGACGCAAATCGAAAATGCGGTCGGCAAGGCATCGAATTGTATGCTTGCAGGCGCGGTTACATCAACGTTTAGTGTATAAGAAGTTGCGCATTGCCCCGCATTCGGCGTAAAAACATAAGCATGGTCTGCGGTGCTGCTCACTGTCGCCGGATTCCATGTTCCAGAAATCCCGTTGCTCGATGTCGGTGGCAATACAGGCACGGTCGATCCGGAGCAAAACGAAATGTTGTTGCTTGCAAAATTATTAAAAACCGTCGTACTGCTTGGCGTAACGTTAATGTTCATTGTAGTTGTCGTTGCGCATTGCCCTGTATTTGGCGTAAACGTATAAATGCTGCTTGAAGTATTACTGACTGTTGCTGGCAACCATGTGCCGGTAATTCCGTTGACCGATGTTGCCGGAAGCGACGGAACAGGTGTGCTTCCCGAGCAAATCGGCCCGATTTGGGCGAATGTCGGCGTAACATTATTGGTGACGGTCAAATTGACCACAACCGGGGTCGATGAAACGCATTGACCCGCCGTCGGTGTAAACGTATACGATTTCGGCCCGAGCGTCGCAGTATTGATTACTGCCGGGCTCCAGGTCCCTGTTATTCCATTGGTTGAAGTTGTCGCTAAAAGCGGCGCCGTGGCATTCTGGCAAATTGTTGCGGGGATTGCTGCAAATGTAGGCGTCGGCTTTGCGAGTGTGGTAATCGTTATGGTTTTCTGCACGGCACAGGGAAACAATATCGCGTCAGGCGTAAAAGTATAATTCTGCGTACCAACTGTGGCGGTGCTTACCGTTGCCGGGCTCCAGGTTCCGGTAATTCCGGGCGAATCGCTTGAAGTTGTTGGCAAAGCCACAGGAACAGCATTCTGGCAATAAGACATCACAACGGAATTGAATGTCGGTGTGATATTGCCAGCACAAGTCGAATGACACGTCTGGGTTTCCGAGGGCGCACACGGCACGTTATCGACTGAAATAATCGTGAAGGTCACCGATATTCCCGGCCCCGAAACCGGAACGTTGAAGTGCGACGGGCTGACTTGATATCCGGTAACCAATGGCCCGCCGTTGATTGAATAGGAATAATGATAACCCAGATAATTCGGAACGTTCGACCAGTCAAACGCGACATTGGTAGCAGTGGTCTGCGCACCATCGCAAAACAGGTTGACGCTTCCGGTATTGGTCGAGACTTTTACGACAATCGGCACACGGACACTTTCTCCGGTCGCATCGGTCTGGCTTACATAATAAGTAGTATCGCCTACAGTCGCGGTTGAAGGCGTCGGGGCAATTGCCGAAGCAGTGCCGCCGGTTGCATTGGTCCCGTACCAGTTCAGCGTCGCGCCGGGCGACGGCGTCGCGGTCAACGGAGAAGGTGTTGAGCCCTGACAATAATATATCGGTGAAGTTACTGTTGGCGGACCGGGTGCGAAAACCGTCCTGCCGATGGTTGTTGCTGCTGTCGCTCCTGCGGTTAAAGTCTGGACAATTCCGAGAAACAGAATTGCATAAAGTACTGTTTTACACTTAGTATAGGGACTAAATCTAATCATAGTAGGCGATGATTTACAGTACAAATAAAATTATTTTAAACGAGAAAAGGAACCCGCGGGTTCCTTTTTATTAACAAAATTTTAAAACTTTTCTTAATAAGCCATCAGCTCTTTGAGCGCGGTCTCGAATCTTCCTTTGGCAAGATACTGGTCTTCAAGCGCCTTCGTGAATGGAATCGGGCTATCCAGGCTTGCCACCCTTTTCACCGGGCCGTCGAGGTATTCGAAACAATCCTCCATGATCATGGCAGAAATATCGCTCGCAATTCCGCCAAACATGCTGTCCTCCTGTAAGATAATGCATTTGCTTGTTTTCCTTACAGATCGGTAAACGGTATCCTTATCCAAGGGCTGGAGCGTACGCAGATCAATCAGGTCGGCCGAGATTTCAGGGTTCAGCGACAGCGTTTCAAGCGCCCAGTGTACCGCTGATCCGAAAGCGATGATCGTAACGTCCTTTCCTTCCTTCAAAACCGTTGCCTTCCCGAGCGGGATTGTGTAATAATCTTTTGGAACATCCTGGTAAATACTCCGATACAACATTTTATGTTCAAAATACATGACCGGGTTCGGATCGTTGATCGCAGCGTTGAGCAAACCTTTGGCATCATACGGAAATGCGGGATAAACGACTTTCAATCCAGGCGTTTTGGTAAACCATGCCTCATTGGTCTGCGAATGAAACGGTCCGGCTTGTGTGCCGCCGCCGCAAGGCATCCGCACGACCACGTCGGCATTTTCGTCCCAGCGGTAGTGCACTTTTGCGAGATAATTGACAATCGGATTGAAACCCGTCGAAACGAAATCGGCGAACTGCATCTCGACGATCGCCTTATAGCCGTTGATCGACAATCCCATACCGGCCGAAACCACCGCAGATTCACAGATTGGTGTATTGATAACGCGCTCTTTTCCGAATTCGGCCACGAAACCGTCGGTTATCTTGAACGCGCCGCCGTATTCGGCAATGTCCTGGCCCATGATTACGAGGTTTTTATGGCGTTGCATCGATTGACGAAGGCTTTGTGAAATCGCATCGACGAAGCGGATGTTCTCTTTTTCATCTGAAGGATTAACTTCCTCAAAATCATAAGGTTTGTAAACGTCGTCTAATTCAGTATTCAAATCGGCGACGATGTCGGCCTCAGTGTTGGCAATCAGTAAATTGTCGTCTATTTCGGCCTTGATGTCTTCGCGCCATTTGTCATCTTTATCGATGCGGAGCACGCTTTGCTTGATCAGGTATTTCCTGAAATTGTCGACCGGATCTTTTTCGGCCCACAGATCCATCAATTCCTGCGGAACGTATTTCGTGCCACTCGCCTCTTCATGCCCGCGCATCCGGAATGTCTTGAATTCAATCAGCACCGGGCGCGGATTTTCACGCATCGAGGCGACGATTTCCGAAAGCTCATTATATACTTCGAGAATATTATTACCGTCCAGAATATGCGATTCCATGCCGTAGCCGATTCCTTTGTCGGCCAGGTTTTCGCAGCGATATTGTTCGCGTGTCGGTGTCGATAAACCGTAGCCGTTGTTCTCGATGATGAAAAGTACCGGCAGGTCCCAAACCGAAGCGATGTTCAGCGCCTCGTGGAAATCACCTTCGCTTGTTGCGCCTTCGCCGGTAAAAACCGCGCAGACCTTCCCGTTTTTCTTGAGTTTGTTGGCCAGTGCAATCCCGTCGGCAACGCCCAATTGCGGCCCGAGATGCGAAATCATCCCGATGATGTTGTATTCCTGCGTCCCGAAGTGGAACGAACGGTCGCGGCCTTTGGTAAACCCGTTGGCCTTGCCCTGCCATTGCGAAAACAACCTGTATAAAGGAATGCCGCGCCCGGTGAAAACCCCAAGATTCCGGTGCATCGGCAGGATGTATTCGTCGTCCTGGAGAACGGCGGTAACGCCTACGGAGATCGCTTCCTGCCCGATTCCGGAAAACCATTTGGACACTTTTCCCTGACGGATCAAAATCAGCATTTTCTCTTCAATGAGCCTTGGCTTGATCAGCCTTTTATAGAGGTCGAGCAATTGCTCGTCGGTCAGGTTTCTTCTTTCAAAATTCATTTAGTGAACTGATATGTGTTAAAAAACTTGTCAAAAGTATGAATTGCCGTCGAAATTAGGAAATAACATTTCAAAACCCGCATAAAATCTTTGCGCCGCGCATAAACCCGACAAGCGGTATGATTTAACAATTCCAAAGACCAAAAGGCGAACTGAACGAAAGTTAAACCGCAATGTTTATAACTTTTGAAATTGGCAATTAAAATTATTCTTTACATTTGTTTTTCGGGGCTTTACGGCCTTTGAGTTATTAACAAACTTTTTAAGTATGCAAAACATTCCAAGTGTTGACTTACGTGATTTCCTATCGGGCGACCCGGTACGTAAACAAAAATTTGTAAATGAAATCGGAAAGGCATACGAAG
>JBEHYS010000017.1:0-70894 GCA_048498055.1 Bacteroidota bacterium | reverse complement strand
GGCGTGCGAAGTAGGAACCGAAGGCCGCCTCGGCGGACAGGCTTTCGTGCCGGGCGTTGCCGGAACCTGGAAAGATTTGACCGATTCGGTGAACATGATGGCCGGTAACCTGACGGCGCAGGTGCGGAACATCGCCGACGTGACCAAAGCGGTGGCGAACGGCGACTTGTCCAAACAGATTACGGTCGACGTAAAAGGGGAAATCCTCGATTTGAAAAATACGTTCAACACGATGGTGGAACAGCTCAACTCGTTCGCGTCCGAGGTAACGCGTGTGGCGCGCGAGGTCGGAACCGAAGGAAAGCTCGGCGGCCAGTCCGAAGTAAAAGGCGTCGCCGGAACCTGGAAGGATTTGACCGATTCGGTGAACCTTATGGCATCGAACCTTACCGGTCAGGTGCGCGGTATCGCCAAAGTCGTAACGTCCGTGGCCAAAGGAAACCTGAAACAAAAACTCTCGATCGAGGCCAAAGGCGAAGTCGCGCAGCTCACCGATACGATCAACGAGATGATCGACACGCTCGCGACGTTCTCGGATCAGGTAACGACCGTGGCGCGCGAAGTGGGCGCCGAAGGAAAACTCGGCGGGCAGGCCAACGTGCCGGGCGCATCGGGAACCTGGAAAAACCTGACCGAAAACGTAAACCAGCTCGCGGCGAACCTCACGACACAAGTGCGCGCGATTTCCGAAGTAGCCTCGGCGGTAACCCAGGGCGACTTGACGCGTACGATCGGTGTGGAAGCCAAAGGCGAAGTGGAAGCGCTGAAAGATACGATCAACCAGATGATTTTTAACCTCAAGGCGACGACGCTCCGAAACCAGGAACAGGACTGGCTCAAATCGAACCTGGCGAAATTCACACAGATGCTCCAGGGTCAAAAAGAGCTCAACGAAGTCACGAAAAAAATCCTATCAGAATTGGCGCAGGTCGTTACGGCGCAGCATGGACTTTTCTACATATTGCAGGAAGACGAGCGCTTCATGGACTCGAAACTGAACCTGATCGCCTCGTATGCGTTCATCAAGCGCAAAGGCGCGATGACCAGTTATGCGATGGGCGAAGGGCTGATCGGGCAGGTCGCAATCGAAAAAGAACGGATGCTGCTCTCGAACGTCCCGAAAGATTACATCCGGATCAATTCCGGGCTCGGCGACGCGAAACCGCAGAACGTCATCATCCTGCCGGTGCTTTTTGAAGGCAGGCTCAAGGCCGTAATCGAACTCGCATCGCTCGACATGTTCAGCCAGACGCACCTCGATTTCCTTGAAGGACTTACCGAATCGATCGGAATCGTACTCAATACGATCGAGTCGAATTCCAGGACCGAGGAACTCCTCGTACAGTCGCAGTCGCTGGCCAGCGAATTGAAAAGCCAGCAGGAAGTGCTCAAGATGACCAACGAGGAACTTGAGGAAAAAGCAATTCTTTTGGCCAATCAGAAAGAGGAAGTCGAAGTCAAAAACCAGGAAGTCGAGGAAGCCCGGAAAGCGCTCGAGGAAAAAGCCGACCAACTCACGCTGACCTCGAAATACAAGTCGGAATTCCTGGCCAACATGTCGCACGAACTCAGGACGCCGCTCAACAGCTTGCAGATATTGGCCAACGAGCTCATTTCGAACCGCGACGGAAACCTTACCGAAAAGCAGATCCAGTTCGCCAAGACGATCAATGCGTGCGGCGACGATTTGATCCAATTGATCAACGACATTCTCGACCTTTCCAAAATCGAATCCGGGTATATTTCGGTCGATTACAGTCCGATCGGGTTCGACGAGATCAGCCGCTTCGTCGAATCGACATTCAACCCGATTTCGCAGGCGAAACACCTCAATTTTACCATCGAAATGGATGATAATCTTCCGGATGTCATCGAGACCGATTCGCAGCGTCTCAACCAAATTTTAAAGAATCTATTATCCAACTCGTTCAAGTTCACCGAAAAAGGCGGCGTATCGCTTAAGATTTATCAGGCCGTAAATACCTGGAAAATGAAAAACGCCAGCCTGGACAATGCCGAAACCGTAATTGCATTCGAAATTTCGGACACCGGAATCGGGATTTCGAAGGAAAAACAGAACATCATTTTCGAAGCGTTCCAACAAGCCGAAGGCTCGACGAGCCGGAAATACGGCGGAACCGGGCTCGGGCTGTCGATCAGCCGCGGATTGTCGGATTTGCTCGGCGGAAGCATCGAACTCGAAAGCGAGGTCAACGTCGGAAGTAAATTCACGCTGTTCCTGCCGCTCAAGTTCATGCAGCTTTCGGAAGACCAGATCGTCGTGGATGCCGAAGTCGCGCAGCCTGCCGTAAAAGGCGGACTCAAATCGTCGCCGGCAGCCACGTTCAACCGTTCGGATATCGAGCTGTTCTTCGTGGATGAAGTAGGCGACGACCGTACCGACATCAAGCCGGAAGACAAAGTCCTGCTGATCGTTGAGGACAATCTCACTTTTGCCCGGATCATGGTTGAACAGGCGCACGAGAACGGCATCAAGGCGATCGTGACCACACGAGGCGGCGACGTGATCGATTTCATCAGCCATTTCCGTCCGGACGCGATTACGATGGATATCAACATGCCCGATACGAGCGGCTGGAAAATCCTCGACCGGCTCAAGACCGATTTCACGCTGCGGCATATTCCGGTCTACATCATTTCGGGCGAGGATGACCGCAACAACGGGCTCAAGCGCGGCGCGAGGAATTACCTCGTAAAGCCGGTAAAAAACGATTCGCTGAAGAATCTTTTTTCCGACATCCACGAATTTACCGGCAAGAAAACGAAAAGCCTGCTGGTGATCGACGATAACGAACGGGAACTCAATACGGTATCGGAAGCCCTGAAAGGAGCCGACGTTGAGGTGTCGACGGCCAAAAATGCGCGCGAAGCTGTTGAATTGCTCACAGGTAAAGCATTCGACTGCATTATCCTCGATCTGGTTTTGCCCGATGCCGACGGGTTTGATATTATCAAGGAAATGGAAAACGGGATTTCGGGGCACGATACGGCCGTTATCGTTCACTCGGCGCGCGACGTAAACAAAAAACAGAAAGCGCGACTTGGAAGATTTCAGCACGGCATCATCACCAAAAGCGCCAATTCGCTCGATCAGCTCATCGACCAGACTGCACTGTTCCTGCATCGCGTCCATAAAGATCTTCCGACTCCGATGCGCGGCCGGATCGAATCGTACTACCTCAGGGAAGACGTGCTGATCGGTAAAAAAGTGCTGATCGTTGACGACGACGTGCGCAACCTGTTTGCCCTGACGACGGCGCTCGAGCGTTTCGGCCTTTCGGTCATCAGTGCGGAAAGCGGCAAGGAAGCGATCGACATACTCGATACGACCAAAGGCATCGACATCGTGCTGATGGACATCATGATGCCTGAAATGGACGGCTACGAAACGATGAAAAACATCCGGAAAGCCGCCAAACACAAAAACCTGACGATCATCGCCGTGACGGCCAAGGCCATGAAGGGCGACCGGCAGCGGTGCATCGAATCAGGCGCATCGGATTACATTACCAAACCCGTAAACGTCGATCAATTGTCATCATTAATGCGGGTATGGCTCAAATAGCCCCAATACAAACCATGAACGCAACCGATAAAATCAAGATATTGCTGGTGGATGACAAAAAGGAAAACCTGCTTTCGTTGCAGATTATCCTTGACGGACAGGGCTATGAATTCGTCGAGGCGACTTCAGGGAAGGAAGCCTTGCGTATTTTGCTCAAAAATCAGGATTTCGCGATTATTCTAATGGACGTGCAGATGCCGATCATGGACGGTTTCGAGACTTCCGAACTGATCCGGCAAAGCGACCGGCTCAAGCACGTCCCGATCATTTTCCTGACGGCCAACATGAATTCGCAGGAATATATCTTTAAAGGCTACCAGTCGGGCGCCGTCGATTACATGATCAAGCCGTTGTCGCCGGAAATACTGAAGGCCAAAGTAATCGTTTTTGCGGAATTGTATCGGAAAAACCATGAATTGCTTTTAAAAGAAGAAGAGCTCAAAAAGCTCAATACCGATATTGTCGCAGCGAATAAGGAATTGGAAAAGCAATATCAGGAAATCGAGAAGCAATCCGACGAGCTCCGGAACGCCAACAAGGAACTCGAGTCGTTTACCTACATTTCGAGCCACGATCTGCAGGAACCGCTGCGAAAGATACAGACGTACATTTCGATCATCAAGGAAAAAGAGGAACTTTCCGAAAAAGGCCGGTACAATTTCGAAAGGGTTTGGGGCGCGGCCGAACGGATGCGGCAGCTCATTCACAGCCTGCTGGTTTTTTCGCACACTAAAGCCAGCGACCGTAAATTTGAAACAACCGATCTCAGGATCATTGTCGAAGACATCAAGAATGAACTCAAGGATGCAATCGAGGAAAAGCAGGCCATCATCGAGAGTAACGAACTTTGCGAGGCGAACATCATCCCCTTCCAGTTTACGCAATTGGTCTATAATCTGGTCAGCAATTCGCTCAAATTCTCCAGGGAAGATACGGTCGCCCACATCCGGATCAGCGGCCGGATCGCCCGCGGATGGGAACTCGGCCACGACAAACTGTCGCCGGAGGCCACGTATTGCCATATTGCGATTGAAGACAACGGCGTGGGTTTCGAACCGCAGTTCAGTGAAAAGATCTTCGATATTTTCCAAAGGCTGCACAGCCGGGAAGTTTACAACGGAACCGGAATCGGCTTGGCGATCGTCAAGAAAATCGTCGACAACCACAACGGCCACATCGAAGCTTCGGGTAAAATCATGGAAGGCGCCGCGTTCAATATCTATATCCCGCACGACAATGTCGTTTCGCAGGATCGTAAATCCGCATCACGTTCCAGACCCAGGAAAATTACCTGATCATATCCCGACGATTTCCTGATCAGTCAGTTCGCGGGCCAATTTTGTGAAACCGATTACGTTTGCTTGCTTATCGTGGAGTGCCGTTATGAGAATGCTGCCCCAAAAAACAGAGCCGTCCTTGCGAACGCGACGCCCGATATGCCGGGCGCGGCCTTCCTTTTTGGCATGCTCAAGCAACTGTTCGGGCAATCCGGCCTGTCGGTCCTGCGGCAAATAAAAAATACGGAAATTCTGCCCGATAATTTCATTTTTTTTATAACCTTTTATTTTCTCTACGCCAGCGTTCCAGGAAAGTATCGTACCGTCAATATCGAGAAGAATGATTGCATAGTCCTGGATTTCGGCGATCATCTGTTTGTGAAGCATTTCGAGCTCTTCTTTTTTCGTGTCTTGCATTGGGATAGATTTACTTTACAAAAATACCCCTTTGAAGCCCGAATGGCTTGCATAAATCCCATCTTAACAGTCCATACTTATCTTTATATTTTATAAAGGATATTTCGATTAAAATGGTTATACATTCGGATGTTGATTATCATGTAGTCATAATTGGACTTCCAGTTAGGCTGGGGAGTGGGCGATTCGGCTTTGCAGCCAGCTCAGTAATTCACGTGTTCCGTGATTTCCAACCCGTAACCGATCATCCCGACCCGTTTTCCGTGTTCGCTGTTCGAAATAAGCCTGATTTTGGAAATGTCGATATCGTGCAGGATCTGCGCCCCAATGCCGAAATCCTTGATGTCCATTTTAATCTGCGGCGCTTTGTAGATGCATTTTCCCTGTAATTCCTTCAGTTCCCCGATCCGGTTCAGCAAATCTGCCGGCTGGAGTTCCTGATTGATGAAGATTACCGCGCCGGCGCCTTCGTCGTTGATCAGCCGGAACATGTCGTCAAGTTTTTTGTCGGCGTCGTTGGTCAGCGTTCCCAAAATATCGTTGTTGACGGCCGTCGAGTTGATCCGGGTCAGCACCGCATCGCCGATGTTCCACGTGCCTTTGGTCAGTGCGATATGGATGTACTTGTTGGTCGTCTGCTGGTAAGCGCGCAGTCGGAAAGCCCCGAAACGCGTCTGGATATCGAAATCCTCTTTCTTGACGATCAGGCTGTCGTGCTGCATCCGATAAGCTACGAGGTCTTCAATCGAAACGAGCTTGAGGTCGAATTTTCGCGCGACTTCCACCAATTGCGGCAGCCGCGACATCGAGCCGTCTTCGTTCATGATCTCACAGATTACGCCCGCAGGCTTGAATCCGGCGAGTCGCGCAAAATCGATTGCGGCTTCGGTATGGCCTGTGCGTCTCAAAACGCCGCCTTGTTTGGCGATCAGCGGGAAAATATGGCCCGGACGCGCCAGGTCGTGCGATTTGGTATTTTCGTCAACGAGCGCCAACACGGTTTTGGCCCGGTCGCCGGCGGAAATCCCGGTCGTTACGCCGTGTCCGCGCAAATCCACCGAAACGGTGAACGCGGTTTCCATATGGTCGGTATTGATGTGCACCATCGAATTGAGTCCGAGTTCCTTGCAGCGGTTTTCGGTCAGCGGCGCGCAGATGAGCCCGCGGCCGTGCGTGGCCATAAAGTTGATCATCTCGGGCGTGACCTTATCTGCGGCAGCGAGGAAATCGCCTTCGTTTTCACGGTCTTCATCATCGACGACAATGATGATTTTTCCCTGACGGATATCCTCGATGGCTTCCTCGATTGTGTTCAGTTTTATTTCAGCTGGTGTCGACATGGTTGTTGTCATTGGTAGTTGTATTCGGACAGCGCTTGTTTCAACGCCGATTTGTTGTAAAAGTAAAACAGGAAATACGCCGGAAACCCCAGCAGCAGTGACAAAATGACGTGGACGCCGAGTTTCTTGCCGAGAATGCTTTCTACTTCGCACAAACTTTCATTGGCCTGATAAGCCGAAAAGTAAAAGATGAAAAGCACGATGATTCCCAACAAGATAAAAATGATGTTTCCTTTGATTGCGAACGGTGTAATGAGCAGTGCGATGATGTTAGTGATTAAGGCCGTCACCGCATAAAGTTTGTAAATTCCGGTATGTTCCTCAATTTTGGAATACTCGGCATTGTCGAGATTGTCGTGATCGATCAGGTCCTGTTGCGTGATGCCACGGCTTTCGAGCGTTTTGAGTGCTTTGGTACGATAATCTGGCGTATAATGGAATTGCTTTGCATTCCGGACGATACCGATCAGCGCGTGATCGGATAATTGTTGCAGTTTTTCCCAATCGGTGTCATGCTCCGGCTCGATTTCCTTCAGGTTTTCGACAAAGCCGCCGACCGGTGCAAGTACCGGTTGCTTTTTGGCAAACAATTTCTGGAAGGGCAGGAGCAGCCAGTCGAAATTGATCGAGATCGACATGTCTTTCGTTGCGCGATACGTCAGCAAAATTGCCAGCGGCGCCAGGACGATCGTCGACATCCATGTACCGAGGAACGGTGTGATGCCGTTTTCCTGTGCGACTTTTTTTCCGAACGTATTGATGAAATGGAACGTGATGAAAATCAGGACAGCAAAGACGATCGGAAGCCCGAGCCCGCCTTTTCGGATAATCGCCCCGAGCGGCGCGCCGATGAAGAACATCAAAAAGCACGAAAAAGCGATGACGAATTTGTCGTACAATGCAATCCAGTGGCCGTTGATGTTTTTCGATTTGTTTTCCATCTCAAGCTTTGAGCCGTCGATCGTAAAGATCGTATTGGAAATGTTAGAGCTGGCAACTTTCAGTATTTGCGCCTTTTCGCTATCGTCCAGAATCGAAAGCAGGTCCGGCGTTTTGCCTGCGCCGGCAACCGGAAGTGCAATTGCGGACTTATTGACGGCCATTCCGGTCCGCTGATAAATATTGTCCGAAAAAGAGCGGATATCCTTGTCGTAGTTTCTGCTCAGCGAATCGATCGTATACGTGAGCTCGGAGACGTTGAGCATCGTATTGGTGTTAGTGATCTGCTCGTCGTTCATGTCGGCTTTGTTGAGCTTGGACAGGTCGATGTTGATGACGTACTTCTTAAAAGCGCTTTTGGCGAACGGCATTTTGTTGCGTTCCTCGAATTTCTTCGGCTTGATATCCTCGTAATAATAGCCGTCGTTGAGCACGAGCTTGAGAATGTTCGAATCCTTGCTGCTGATCAATTCGCCGTCTTTTGCCTGGATTACGACGGCGTTGCTGGTCATGTCGCTGCTCGATTTTTTGTGGATCGTGATACCCTTGAGCTTGTTGCCGTTTTCGCCTGATTTCTTGTCGACCTTGATGTTGTACGTCCCGACGTCGCTGAACTGCCCTTCGGCAATCGCCATAGCAGGCTTGACCTGGGCAATGTTCCGGCGGAAATTCACGAATTTGTATTCGGCATACGGAATGACGTTGTTGGCAAACAAAAAAGTCAGCAAACTCAATATCGCGATGAAGATCGAAAGCCCGCGCATCGCCCGTGTCAGCGAAATCCCGGCCGATTTCATGGCGGCGAATTCGTAATTCTCGGCAAAGCTCCCGAAGGTCATGATCGACGCCAGAACGATTGAAAGCGGCAGCACCAAAGGCACTACGCTCGGCATCTTGAACATCAGGAATTTGAAGATAAGAGAAACGTCCAGATCTTTCCCGGCCAATTCGCCGATAAAGAGCCAGACGGTCTGTAAAATGAAGATCAGAAAGAGGATGACGAATACCGTTGCGAAAGTAACGATAAAACTCTTAAGGATATATCTGTCGAGTATTTTCACCTCAATCAATCTATTTTGTTGATGTAGTAATTGGGATATTTACTTTCAACAAAGGTAAACTGATTTTTGGATAAAGGCTGGTCGGTTTTAAAAGAATTAACAGTGAGTACGGTTTTGGTTCCGTTTTTCCCCATTTCGATCAGCGTGTAGATGTTTTTGGTCTGGGTATCGATCCCGAGCAGGATTTCCTTGCGCTGGTCTTTCGTATTGGTTGGCGTCAGTTTGATGTATTGGATCTTGCGCCCTTTGACGTTCTGCAAAATGTCCCAGGTAAACTTATAGCCTTTGTTGAAGAACGTCAGCATTTTGTTGGGTGTAATGGCGTTGTCGTCCTTTTCGTCGTATTTTGAGATTGTGACTTCCTCGTCTTCGGGGTTGATCGTATAGATTTTTTTTCCGTCGAAAATCTTGGTCACGCCCATCAGGTTCAGCACATACAAATTGCCCTGCAGCACGACGCTGCCCTTGCTTTCCTGGTTGATGTTTTCCTTGGAATTGTTCAGCGAGTATTTGAAATCGATCGAAATGTTTTTGTAGGTCTTGATCTTTGCAGTCACCTGGTCAAGAAGGTCTTTGGCTTTTTTGTCCTGCGCCTGAACGCCGAACCCTGTTGCCAGCAGTAGGATAAGAATTGCTTTTTTGAAATTTTTCTGTAAAATCGGTAATGTCATTTTAGGAATTATTTTGCTCATTATTAAAAAAATGCTCGAGTGAAACAAGGTCCGGGATATTCACGCTTCGGGCTTTGCTGCCTTCAAACGGCCCGACGATTCCGGCGGCTTCGAGCTGGTCGATCAGCCTTCCGGCGCGGTTGTAACCGAGTTTCAATTTGCGCTGCAATAACGATGCCGAACCTTGCTGCGCCGTAACGATGACTTCGGCCGCTTCACGAAACAGCGAATCGCGGTCGGAAATATCAATATCGAGATTGACACCGCTTTCTTCACCGACGAATTCCGGCAGCAGGTAAGCATTCGGATAGGCTTTTTGCGACCCGATGAACTCGGTGATTCTTTCGACTTCCGGCGTATCGACAAACGCGCACTGTACGCGGACGATGTCGTTTCCGTTGCTATACAATAAATCTCCGCGGCCGATCAATTGGTCGGCGCCCTGCGTGTCGAGAATCGTCCTCGAATCGATTTTAGAAGTCACGCGGAAAGCGATACGCGCCGGGAAGTTTGCCTTGATGATACCGGTGATGACGTTCACCGACGGCCTTTGCGTCGCAATAATCAAATGAATTCCGATCGCGCGTGCAAGTTGTGCCAATCGGGCAATCGGGGTTTCGACCTCTTTTCCGGCAGTCATGATCAAATCGGCAAATTCGTCTACGACCAAAACGATATAGGGCAGGAATTGGTGGCCGTTTTCAGGATTGAGCTTCCGTGCCTTGAACTTTTCGTTGTATTCCTTGATATTGCGGACCATTGCGTCTTTCAGGAGCGAATAACGATTGTCCATTTCAACGCAAAGCGAATTTAACGTATTGATAACCTTTGTGTTATCCGTAATGATTGCATCTTCCACATCAGGAAGTTTCGCAAGATAATGGCGCTCGATTTTGTTGAAAAGCGTCAGTTCGACTTTTTTCGGATCGACAAGGACGAATTTCACTTCCGCCGGATGTTTCTTGTAAAGCAGCGATGTCAAAACGGCGTTCAACCCGACCGATTTTCCCTGCCCGGTGGCGCCGGCCATCAAAAGGTGCGGCATTTTGGCGAGATCGACGACGAAGGTCTCGTTCGAGATCGTTTTCCCGAGCGCGATCGGAAGCTCCATTTCGGCTTCCTGGAACTTTGCCGAAGCGATGGCGCTTTTCATCGAAACCATCGTCGGGTTTTTGTTCGGCACTTCGATACCGATGGTGCCTTTGCCCGGAATCGGCGCGATGATCCGGATTCCCAATGCCGACAGCGACAAGGCTATGTCGTCTTCCAGGCTCTTGATTTTGGAGATGCGGATTCCGGCTTCCGGCACGATTTCATACAAGGTCACCGACGGCCCGACCGTCGCCTTGATCTGCGCGATCTCGATCTTGTAATTGCGGAGCGTTTCGACGATTTTGTTCTTGTTTTCCTCGAGTTCCTCCTGGTTGATCGTAATTCCGCCCGAAGCGTAATCCTTGAGCATGTCGATCGTCGGGAATTTGTAATTGGACAATTCGAGCGTCGGGTCGAAAAGCCCGAAATCCTCGACCAATCGTGCGGCGAGATTTTCCTCGACAATATCTTCCTCGGCCGCTTTTTCGATTACGAACGCTTCGTCGCTTGTGTGAATGATTTCCGGCGGATGCACCGGTGCGGTTACCAGCGGTTCAGGTCTGGACACCGGATCCATATTGATTTCGGAAGCGTGCCCAATTGTCGGTTTGAGCGCATCCTTATTGATTTCGAACTGTGAAGCGGGTTTTAAAACCGGCTCTTCGATTTCTTCTTCTTCCACGGCAAATCCGAAACGGTCTTCCGGCGCATTTTCATCTACTGCAAATTCCTCTAGGTTGTAATCGTTTCCGGGTTCGGCCATAGCCATGCGCGATGCGTTGGCGGCTGCAAGATCGTCGTCGATTTCCTTCCGGCGTTTTTCAAAAAACGATTTGATCGCGTCGGGCGAAACCTGTATTTTGAAAATCAGGTAAATGACGATGCCGAAAATCAGCACGAGCATCGTTCCGGTCTTGCCGATATAATCCTGCGAGAACCGGTTCATCTCATAACCGATCACACCGCCGAGTTCGGGCAGCGATGTGGCAAAAAAACCGAAAAGCACCGATGCGATGACAATAACGAACAAATCCCAGAACCAGATATTCTTGAGTTTTTTCAGCGGAATGTCGAGCACCAGAAACGACCCGGTCAGGAAAAACAGCTTGACGAAAAGGAACGAAGCCGCGCCGAATCCGCGGTATATGAACAAATCGGCAAGGTAAGCCCCGAATTTGCCGAGCCAGTTTTCGGTGGTTTGGCTGCGATCGGCCAGCGCATTCACGGCACTCTGGTCGTCCTGTCCGTAAATGTAGAACGAAATGAACGAAAGCAGCATCGCCACGGCGAACAGCACCAGCAAAACACCGACGACGACTTTATGCTGCCGCGTGATTTTCCAGGATTTTTTTTCCTGGGTCGCGCCGTTTTTCTTTTCCGCAGAAGATGATTTTACCGTTTTTGCCATGCCTGAAAGATAATTTCCATAAAAATAGATAAATAAATCTTTTTGCCTATAAAAATTTCGGGACGTAGATAAATAATCCGATGGCAATTGCGGTCAGCGCCGCAAAAAATACCGCGCCGGCGGCAATATCCTTGATGAAACCGATTTTCTCGTGGTAATCCGGATGGATGAAATCGGCAATTTTCTCGATTGCGGTATTCAGGCTTTCCACGGCAAGCACCAACCCGATGGCCAAAATCTGGAACATCCATTCGGTTGCCGAAATATTGAAGAAACATCCGGCGAACATCATCCCGATCCCGATGGAAAACTGAACCATGACGCTGTGCTCGGTCGTGATGAGCTTGATCATGCCCTTAAAGGCATACACGACGCTTTTCAGCCGGCCGGTAAAAAATGAATTGTCTTTTTCGAAAGCCATAAATTATTTGTTTAAAGCAGTGAGCGCCGCGTTGTAATCGGGTTCGTCCTTAATTTCCGGCACGAGTTGCGTATGAATGATTTTCCCGTTTTCGTCGACGACGACTACCGCGCGGGAATGAAGCCCGGCCAGTTTTCCGTCGATTATTTCAATCCCGTAATCCTTGCCGAACTTTCCGGTGTTGAAATCCGAGAGGTTTTCGACGTTTTCGATTCCTTCGGCGGCGCAGAAGCGATTTTGGGCGAAGGGCAAATCCCTTGAAATATTGATTACGCGCGTGTTGGCGAGTGCCGCGGCTTTTTCGTTGAAAGTCCGGACCGATTGCGCGCAGGTCGAAGTGTCGATACTCGGGAAAATATTGAGGACAAGCCGCTTACCTGCATAATCTGCAAGTGAGGCGATCGTCAAATCGGATTTTGCCAGGTTGAAGTCCGGAGCCATTGTGCCGGTTTTGGGCAATTCGCCGCTGGTATGTACCGGATTTCCACCGAGTGTGATTTCTGCCATGAATTTGTTTTTAAGGCCTCAAAAGTATGAAAATTATCCGGTGAAACCAGTTATTTGATTTTCAAAACACGAATGATGCCGCGCCCGAATTGCCTTTTTTGCGCACCGGGTATCGGCAGCGGATTTTCAAGCTGTGCGCTTACGACATATTTCCCATCGGTGAAAAAGCCGTTTGCGCCTTCGCCTTGTCTTTTGAAACCTGCGGCAAGGATTTTATTTTCGATTTCATCAATGTTGATTTGATTGGCTATGTAAATCAGTTCGGTAGTGTCAATAACCTTAATTCCGAGATTTTTGAGATCGTTGGCATAGATCACCGATTTCGCATCCGGCGTCGTATAATCCCATTTGTCGCTGACGGAATTGAGATATGCCTTGATTTCCTCAAGCTTTTTCAACTCGAGGATTTTTTCCAGATCGGCAACGGTGATTTCACGGCTGTCCTCGCGGGCATATTTTGCGGCGGCATCGGCCGATTCGAGGATTTTCAGGATCGTCGGATAGTGTTTCGAATAAATGATGCGGACTTCCTGATCGAGATAATAGTGGTCGATCTGCGATGCGGAAATATCGTAATTGATGTTGTATTCCTGCTGGTTCTCGCCCGTAAACCGGATCACGATTTTCGACATGTCCGCTTTCCCAAGTTTTAGCGCGCTTCCGCTGACGATCGTACCGGTCGTGACCACGCCGTTTTTCCGGAGTTCGGAATCCTCGCGGGAGCTGACGTTCATGAGCAGCCCGATCGGGAAAACGAATACGCCGATGAGCACGGCGGCGATCAGGACACATCCTGAATTGACCGGTTCGGGTTTGTTTGGGTTTTCTTCCTTGTGATGATCGTCTTGCTCAGGTTTTGCGAAAAGCGCCAGGACAAACATGACCAAAGAAAACGTAAGGCAGGCGCCCGCGGCCAATGAAATGAATACGGTTGACGACGACATGACATCGACCGGAATCCCGAACCAGAAAAACCATACAACCAGAACGCTCAGCGCGCCGTAAAACAGTTTCTTTTGCATACCTGAATTTTCGCCAAATATAGAAAATGCTTCCCAACCCTAAATGAATCGGGACGATTTGTTCCGGTTTACCCAAAACTGCGTTAGGGATGGAAGCAAAGTACCGCGTACTGCGGACAGCCCGGGCCTGAGGCAACGCCCGAAACCAAAAACGCTTCCGTTTCCGAAAGCGTTTTAGTTAAAGTAAGAAATAATTATTTATCGATGGAACCCAGCACGCGCTGCATGAAGGTGTTGAGCGCTTCCTTTTTGTCCGTACCGTTTTTGATCATGAGGTTCACTTCGATCGCGCCGTAAAGGTTCGAGATCAGTTCGCCGATGACGTCGAGTTCTTCATCCTTTAACGACGAGACTTCGGTGAGGCTTTCGAGCACTTCGACGGTTTCGATCAGGTAATCTTGGTCGTTGTCCTCGGCGAATTGCACGAGCTGTTTGATGATCGGGAGTTTCATTTCAGATGATTTCGTTTACGAGTTCGGCCAGTACTTCGGCTTTGTTGGTCTGGGTTTGGTTTATCACTTTCCCGCCAACGAATGTCGCGAAGGTTGGCAGGTTGCTCACGTTGGCGAGCTTGCGCGATTCGGGCGACTTTTCGGCATCGACGAGCACGAAAGCGACCGATTCGTTTTCTAAGGCCAGTTTCTTGAATTTCGGTTTCATGATCCGGCAGTTGCCGCACCAGGAAGCCGAATATTGCACGACGACTTTTTCGTTGGCATCGACCAGGTTTTGCAATGTGTCTTCGTTGAGTTCGATCAGCATAGCATAAATTTATTTAGTGACTTGCCAGATAAGCCGCGGTACTGTTGCGGTCTGCACTCATCGCGTCTTTGCCTTCTTCCCAGTTGGCCGGGCAGACTTCGCCTTTGGTCTGTACGTGCGTATAGGCGTCGATCAGCCTGAGGTATTCGTTGACGTTTCTCCCGAGCGGCATGTCGTTGATGCTTTCGTGGAAGATTTTTCCGGTTTCGTCGACCAGGTAAGTCGCGCGGAACGTCACGTTGGAACCTTCCATGATGTAGGTGTCGGTTTCATCGTTGTAGGTTTCCGATTCGATGTCGAGAATGCCCAGGATATTCGCGAGGTTTCTTGTCGTATCGGCCAGGATCGGATAAGTCACGCCTTCAATTCCTCCGTTGTCTTTTGGCGTGTTCAGCCAGGCAAAATGCACTTCGTTGGTGTCGCAAGATGCGCCGATTACCATCGTGTTGCGTTTTTCAAATTCGGGCAACGCTGCCTGGAACGCGTGGAGTTCGGTAGGGCAGACGAAGGTGAAATCTTTCGGATACCAGAAAAGCAATACTTTTTTGTTGTTATCCAATGCTTCTTCGAGGATGTTTATTTTCAGGTTGTCGCCCATTTCCGAAATGGCGTCCACTGCAATGTTTGGGAATTTTTTACCGACTAATGACATATTGTTGTTTTTAAAGTTCGAAAGCAAATTTACGCGATTGCCGGAGAAGATAAGAATCAATTGTAATTATACTTTTTTATTTTTAAATAGTTTATGGCTATTTTTAAAAAATCGCCTGAAAATAATTTTAACCGATTGGTTTTATATATTTGTTTGCGAGAACAGAAAACACCAATCAAAAAATCACATCATGGGTTTATCCGGACTATTCAGAAAGAAATCGACAACAGCAGTGATGCAGCAGGGCGGAGACGGCGAACACGGTTCGGGCCTGCACAAAGTATTGACCGTTCGCGATCTGACTTTTTTCGGGATAGCGGCCGTGATCGGCGGCGGAACGTTCAGCGCGATCGGCAATGCTTGCTTTTCGGGCGGCCCGGGCGTAATTTTGCTGTATTGCATTTGCGCCGTCGCATGCGGATTCACGGCGATGTGCTATGCCGAATTCGCCTCGCGTGTACCGGTTTCGGGAAGCGCTTATACTTACGCCTACGTTTCTTTCGGCGAGCTGTTCGCCTGGATCATCGGCTGGGCGCTGATCATGGAATATTCGATCGGGAACATTTACATCGCGTTTTCGTGGAGCGGTTATTTTACCAATTTGCTTGAGAGTTTCCACCTGCATCTGCCCGAATGGCTGACGATCAATTACCAGTCGGCACACGATGCGATCAAAGCCGGGAAAATTGATACCGAAGGTTACTTAGCCTGGCAGAACGCCCCGATGCTCGGCAGCCTCCGGATTATTTTCGATATGCCGGCCTTCGTCATCAACGCGCTGATTACCTATCTGGTTTACCGCGGGACGAAAGAATCGAAGAACTTCAGCAACATCATGGTCATGATCAAGCTGGCGATCATCGTATTGATCATCGTCGTCGGGGTTTTCTATATCGACATCGACAACTGGACGCCGTTCATGCCCAACGGTTTCAGCGGCGTAATGGGCGGCGTTTCGGCGGTGTTTTTTGCCTACATCGGGTTTGATGCCGTTTCGACATTGGCCGAAGAATGCAAAAATCCGCAACGCGACCTGCCCAAAGGCATGATTTATTCGCTGGTAATCTGTACGGTTATTTACATCATCCTGGCGCTGGTCCTGACCGGAATGGTTTCCTATACTTTGCTCGGCGTCAGCGATCCGCTGGCCGAAATCTTCGCGCTCAAAGGAATCAAATGGATGCTGTTTATCGTATCGATCGCCGCGGTGATTGCGATGACCAGCGTTTTGCTCGTGTTCCAGATGGGCCAGCCGAGAATCTGGATGACGATGAGCCGCGACGGGCTGATGCCGAAGAAATTCTCATCGATTCATCCGCGGTTCAAGACGCCGGGTTTTGCAACGCTTATAACCGGTCTGGTCGTCGGTATCCCGATTTTCTTTACCGATGAGAATTTCGTACTCGATTTTACCAGTATCGGGACGTTGTTCGCATTCGTGCTGGTCTGCGGCGGCGTATTGACTTTGTCGCCTCAAAGCGCCGAAGAAGTCGCGGAAGGCAAAAGCAAAGGGAAATTCCGCATTCCGTATGTCAATTCAAAGTTTATTTTTCCTGCGCTGGTTGCCGTTTCGGGAATCGTTATTTACAAGTTTTTTCCTGAATTTTTTGTTCAGGCCTGCGACTATTCCGACGGCAAGTGCGCCAGCAGTATTCCGATGACCGTATTTATCGTCCTGTGCGTCGTGATGTCGATCGTGGCCTTTGTGAAAAACCTTTCGCTGATACCGCTTCTGGGACTTATTTCCTGCTGCTACCTGCTTACGGGTATGGCCGCTTCCAACTGGATGTGGTTCGGATGCTGGCTCGTGATCGGGCTGGTGTTTTATTTCTGTTACGGTTACAGGAAAAGCAAACTGGCAAATAGTTAAAAAAAAAAGCCTTCCGGATCGGAAGGCTTTTTTTAAATTTTAATGAATTTTTTATTGGTTTTTCCTTTGTCAGAAATAATCTCGACGAGATAAGTTCCCGAAACGAGTCCCGATATATCCCAAGTCATTGAGCCATTGCTGAAATCCGCAGGCAGCCGCATGACTATTTGCCCCAGAATATTATAAATTGAAATGCTTTTCACATTCCTGTTTTCGCTTAGTTCGATCGTCAGCGTATTTTTCGCGGGGTTCGGATACAGGATAAAATCCTCGCGGTCGAATTGCGGCGTTGCCAGTTGCAAAACAGTCGTAGTTACCGTGTTGGTCACGACCGGTGCGTTGTAATCGAAATAAATGTTTGCGGTATTCTGGACCACATCGTTCAATACCAAAGTATTTTTTGTCCGGACTTTAAATGTGACGTAACCGTGGCTGGCTGGTTCGTCCGTGGCGGATGCCGGTAAATTGATGCCGTCGAAAAAGAAATCGATCCGGTTTCCGGTGCGCGTAGTCCGCAGCGTATGGCTTGATGAAATCACTTCCGCTGTTGCCGGGTCGAGTTTTGCAGAAAGCACATCGCCGATCCTGACATTTTCAGCCGGCGCCGTTCCGGTATTCTGGAACCGGATCGTGTAGTGCAGGTAATCACCAATCTGCGAAAGCGAGATCTGCGAACCTTCCGAAACCGCTTTGTCGTTCGGATCATAGGAACCGGTTACGGTTTGCGACAGCATCGCCGCATTGTCGTCGGGAGTTTCGTCGGTATCGGCAGAATTGGCCTGGGCCGTCAATGACAATATGTCGCCGATATTGACCGCAGGCGTTTCTACCGACGAATTTACATTCAGCGTAAAAATGAATTCGGTCTGGCTCAACGGGTTCAATGTTGAAAAATTCCAGATAAGCATTCCTGCCGATTGTGCACCGACAGCCGGAGTTGCCGAAACGAAATCGAGCAGCGATTCGTCAAAAGCGAGACTTATCGTTCCCGATTGTGTTTGCGTGCCTTTATTTTTCAGGACGATTTTATACGTGGCGTCGAATCCGGGGCGCGCCGGCGTCAGCGGAAGAAGCGTTAGGTCAAGATCCGGATGGATGCCGTTGGGAACAATGCAGAAATCGGCTGTTTGCGTGTTGCCTGAGGAAGTGAAATTATAGCTGAAATCGGCCGGCGATACGGTAAAATACGAAGGTATTTCAAGATGTGGCGCAACGGTTATCTGACCGGTTCCGGTATAAGTTATATATTGGCCCGAAATATTGGTAAACGTATTGCCGGTCGTCGTGTTTTGCGTGACATCGAGTTTTAAGTTGTTCACCGGCTGGTTGGTTCCGCTACAATCGAACGCTATGCTTCCAGAAACAATGTTGCTTTGTCCTGCCGCCGAATCGCAAACGGTAGAATAGGTAAGGTTCGGGTTACCGATCAGGGTTTTCAGGTTATTGCCTTCGGTATCGCTGTCGGTACAGATGTGCTCGAGCATCGGGTTGCCGCCGAATTGATATTGATAATGGTCTTCACAAGCAGTTCCGATACAGCCGTCGGCCATGCCGTTTTTGAAATTGACATACTGGAGGTTCGGGTTATTCGAAATGTAACAGCTATCGTAAAGATCGCCATGGCTCATGTCGAGCGTAGTAATTGCGGTATTGTAACAGCTGAAATGCACCCCACTGCACGGCAGTGTAAAGGATGTAAGAGGGTTGTTCCCGATCGAAAGGTAGTCAAAACCGGGCGTTGCGAGCGTCCCGAATTCCAGGGATGTCAATTGATTGTTTTGGAACCAGCCTTCATACATAAAAGTGATCACCGAAACGTTGATACTGCTAAGCAAATTATTTTCACAATGAAAACCTTCGTAGCTGCCGGTTCCCAAAACAAGCGATGTCAACTGATTGTAGCTGCAATCGAAACTGTTGATTCCGTGGCTGGTGTCGAGGATCAGGCTTGCGAGTTGGTTGTGGCTGCAAAAAAGTTGGTTTAAGTTAGGCATCATACTGACATCAAGCGTAGACAACAAATTATTGGAACAGCTGAGATATTCCAGATTCGTAAAATTCTCAATTCCGGACATCGACGTGATGTTTTGACCATCGACGGCAAGATAAGTCACTGCCTGCGCCTCGGAAAGCTGGATTTCGCCGTCGTTGTTCGTGTCGACATCGTCGTTGGCGAAAATTCCGGAACAAATCGTGTTGACCAATGCGTTCTTGAATGCAGGATCCGGAATGTTGATGATCTGCGCCTGGGAAAACCAAGCAAAAAATAGTAATGTCAGCGAGTAAAATTGTTTCATATGCAAGGGATTAGAACGTAAATATAATGAAAAAACCGCCCGTTCCCGAGCGGCTTTGTTAATTCAATAGTTATGATCAGGCGCTTCGGCCGGTTTGAAATCTTTCCAACTGCAAAATTTTCCGGTAAACACAATATAACAAGGCAAATGCGAATACGCCGAAGGAGCAATCGATGAGCTGCCAGTAAAACGGAATTCCGCGGACTGAACCGGCAATGAACGCCAACGGAAAAACCATTGCGCAGGCAATCATTCCGAATTGGATGACCCAGACGTTTTTCAGCGGATCGCGCAGCGGCCCGATAAACGCGACGGCAATCACGAGGTGCGCAAACGCAAGCCAATCGGTGCCGTAACTCAGGTACGGATACCGGTCGTTCGTACTTTTGACGGCCCGGTAAACCGTATGCATCCAGTTTTGCAGCGGTTCGGGGAAGGCTGCGCCGTTTGCAGTAACGGCTTCGAGTTCGGATTCGATCGGAAAAGCTGTAATCCCGCTGAGGACCAATCCGATGATGAACAGTACGATCAAAAGTTTTATCCGCTTTTTCAGCCGGACTTCATTTTTCGGTTTCATTGTTTTAACAGTTACCGATTCCAGTCGATTTTCCGCGACACATACATCACGGCGCCCAAAATCAGGAACAACCCGATGCTTCCGAAAAGCAGTGCATAATCTTCCAATTGGATGATGACGTAGATAAATCCGTACAACGCTAAGAGCGAAAGGCCGATGAACATCGGGAATTTCCGGTTTTTCAGGATCGAAACCGAATACAGCGTAATCATCGCCACCACGGCAATGCCGGCGATCAGATAAGCCTTGAGGAAACTGCTGTGCTCGGTAATCGAAATCAGCAAAGTATAGAACATGATCAGCGCGAGCCCGATCATCGTGTACTGGAAAATATGGATCCGGATCTTGCTGATGGTCTGGATCAGGAAAAAAATCAGGAACGTCAGCCCGATGACCAGGAAACCGTATTTCGATGCGCGTTCACTCTGCTGGTATTGGTTTACCGGAATCACGAAATTGACCGTGAAGGCGAACTGCCGCAGATCGGGGAGCGAATCGAACGACTGCTGTGGAAACGGCCGGTTGATGTCGAGGATTTTCCAGGAAGCGTCAAAGCCGTTATCGGTAATTCTCTTGTCGTCTTCGGGCAGGTAATTCCCGTTGAATCCCGGCGATTTCCAGTTGGAATGCATTTTCGCGGTCGTGGTTTTCCCGACAGGAACCATACTGATGTTGTGGCTGCCGTTGTGCATCATCCCGAAGCTGAAATCCACCGGGCCGTTTTTGAAAACCTGCCCGTTTACAAATCCGGTGCGCAGTTCCTGGATCGAGTCGTTGCCCGAACTGTAGACCGGCTGAAAAGTATATTCGGAACTGCCAAGCTTGATTCGTACTTCTTCGCGGATGCCTTTCAAATTGGTCGTCTTCATCACGATTTTGGCTTTGTCCCAAAGAATATCCTGATCGGGAATGCTTTGCTGACTGAAATCGGGTCGCGTGAAATCGCCAGTGAATTTCATTTTTGAGGTAAACACCACCGATTCGTAGTTGTTGCGGTTGCGCGGTTTGGTATCGACAGCAGCAGTATTGTCGAGCCGGTTCGGAAAAAAATACGCGTACTCGACTGTCGCGACGTTTTGGGTTACCGAAACTTTCGTTTTTTGGTTTACAGTTACGGTTTCCGTGTAGGTTTTATACGGGATTTCGAGGATCGGACCGTAAAGATAAACGCTTTCGCCCCATTTTCCGTTGATGTCGCTGATGACTTCCTGCTGTCGCTGTGCGCGTTCCTCGATCAGGCCTTTGACGAGTTGCAGCGGGATCAGCAGCACCAGCGTGAGCAGTCCGACCATAATCATTTTTGCGGTGTTCGACTGGAAGAATCCGGCCGGTTTTTCATTTTGGGGTGTTTCGATGAGTTCCATTATTGAGGGTTTTAAGGTTAGATGAAGTTGAAGACGATATAGACGTACAGGCAGGCTATTGGAATATTGGCCAGCAGTATCAGCATTTTGATCGCGTAATATTCCCGCTGTTTTTCCTCGGCAATAAAGAAATAAAGCAGCGTCAGGAAAACGGCTGCGTTGATCAATACGGCGATTACGACATAAGCCAGCCCGACGGCCAGCAGGAATTCCTGCTCAGGGAAAAGCTGCTGCAATAACAGCAGTATCGAGCCGCCGGCAAAAGAGGTCAGCGCAAGTTGGGTCGAAAAAACCCCGGATTTGCTTTGATAGCGAATTTGTTTCATAAGTTCTGATTTCATGTTTAATTATTTTAGAGATTTTGAAAAAGCGACATTTCTATCATTTAAAGTACTTTGAATTTCAAAGTTAATTAATAAAAAATTTTATCTTTTCTGGATCAGTCGTTCGAGCGCATCGATATGGGCATTGAAAGCTTCTTTTCCTGTTTTCGTCGCCCGATAGCTTGTATTTGGCTTTTTCCCGATGAATTGTTTTTCCACGGCGATGTAACTTTCGGCTTCAAGCGCTTTGGCATGGCTGGCAAGATTACCGTCGGTAACGCCGAGCAATTCCTTGAGCGTATTGAAATCGGCCGATTCGTTGACCATCAGTATTGACATGATGCCGAGCCGGATCCGGTGATCGAACGCCTTATTGATATTTTGGATGATGTTTTTCAAGACTGGTTTTATTGCGGACGATCGTATTTGTAATGCATGATGCCGCCGTAAATGATATGGCAGACGCCGAATCCGAGCGCCCAGAATTCGAGTGCGTAACCGAAAAATTCCGTCGAGATAAGCCCAAGGATGATAATTGTCAATCCCAGATAACGGACGTCGCGGAAGGTATATTTGCTGGCATTGACACAGGCGAGCCCATAAAAAATCAATGTAGCCGGCGCGATCAGGTCGTAATGGCTTTCCTTTAAAAGCAGTATAGTAAAAATCCCGCCGGTGCAAAGCGGGATCAGGAAATTAGCGATCAGTCTTTTGGAAGTGCTGTTCCAGACGCTTTCACCGGTTTTTTTCGCTTTTACCGATGTCAGCAGCAAAGCCGTCCCGATAGATAAAAATAATACTACAGCCGCCGTAATCACGACCTGGTTAAAAATATTTTCCGACAAATGATAGGGAATACTGTTGTGCTGTCTGTAATTTTCCAGCAATTTGTTCGCAACGAAAGCGCCCGACAAAGCATAAATCCCGGCCAGTACGCCCGAAAGCCCGCTCAAAGAGATAAACTGTGTGGAACGGTCCATCATTTCCCGGATTTCGCGGATGTCGTGAAGGTAGTTTTTATCTTCCATAATTAAAGTACTTTGAACGACAAAGTAAAATAGATTATTTCAATTGACAATGCCTCGGAGTGTTTTTTTTCAAAAAATTTTATCAAAGCTGTAATTAGATTTTGATGAGTTTTTTAGTGCTCTTTCCCTTGTCGGAAACAACCTGTACGAAATAAGTCCCGGATACGAGGTCGGAAATATCGACTGTTGCGGCAGTTCCATCCAAATCTGTGACCGTTTTCACGAGCTGCCCAAGCGGATTGCAGATGAAGACGCCTTTAAAATTGTCATTTTCCTTCAGGTCGATGTGCAGCGTATTTTTCACTGGGTTCGGATACAAACTGAAACCGCCCGCATTGAAACCGCTGTTGCCCAAAACCGAAACCGTCGTTGCGACCGTATTGGTAACGATAGGGAAGTTGAAGTCGAAATAAATCGATGCGGTGTTTTCGATGACATCATCAACGACGACCGTGTTTTTCGGCTTGATCCGGAACGTTACGAAACCGTGGCTGCCCGGTTCGTTTACCGACGCCGGCGGCAGATTGATGTTCATAAAACTGAAATCGAGCCGGTTTCCGGCGCTTAGCGTCGCACGGCACGGATGGCTCGACGATACGACTTCAAGCGTAGACGGATCGAGATTTTCGGCCAGCATGTCGTTGATCGAGACGTTGATCGCATCGGCCGAGCCGGTATTCTGGAAAACCACCGTGTAATGCAGGTAATCCGTAACCTGGGAAATGTCGATCTTATCGCCCTCGGCAACATACTTTTCGTTCGGATCAAACGAATTGGTCACGAGCTGTGAAATCGTATGCGAATTGTCGGCAGGATTTTCATCGGCCTGCGCCGAATCGACGGTCACCGTATACGGCAAATGATCGCCTAAGTTCAGCGGCGGGGTTTCCATCGGCGAATTGAGGTTCATCCAAAGGCCGATCTGACGGGTTTCATAAGGCTGCAAGCCGGTAAAATCCCAGGTCAGCATATTGGCCGATTGGCTCTGCGGCGTTTGCGTCGAAGATACGTAATCCAATACTGTATCGTCGAAATTCAGCGCAACGGTTCCGGATTGTATCTGGTTCCCGCGATTGCGGAGCATGACAGAATATGATGCGTCGAATCCCGGCCGGGCTGCACTGGTCGGCGTCAGATAAACCATCAGGTCCGGATGTACGCCGTTTGGCGTCACGCAGAAATCGGCGGTATAGCTGTTGCCGGTATCGGTAAAATCGTAGGTGTAACTTGGCGGTGAAAACGTAAAATAATCCGGGTTCAGGGCCAGCGGCGTGATGGTCAGCTGATTTTGTGCCGTGGTGACGGAATATTGCCCGGAAGTATTCGAAAAATTCCAGTAATTGGACGTGCCGCCGATGTTCATCTGGGTCGTAACGCCCATCATGGCCGAATCGCCTGCGCCGCAACCATCGCCTGCCGCATCGAAAGTAAAGGTTCCGCTCACGGTATTGTAAGCATTGAACGGATTTCCGGAACAATTCGGGCCGTAATAAATCGGGACGGCATTCAGGTCCACGCCGGCAGATGACATCCATTGCTCTTCGCTCAAGTCGACACAAACGCCGGTGAGCTGCGGCAAATTGTAAAAATGGAACGGATAATCGAGCAAGTCCGGATCGCCGCCCGAAAAAACCCCGTTTTGCACATTGATGTATGTAAGGTTCGGATTGTCGTTACAGAACAGCCGTGAGATTCCGCTCTGGCTTGCGTCTATCTGGGGAACGAGCGTATTGCTGACATTCAGTTCCTGCAGGTTCGGCAATCCGGCAAGGTTTACCGTTGCGATCGGGTTATTGCTGCCGTCGACGCTGATCGCGTTTGGAAAAACATGCAGGTCAAACGTCGTCATCTGGTTGCCGGGGAAAGAAAAGCTGCTCATTTGCGGCAGGACCGGAATGGTCATCGAGGCAATCTGGTTGTTGTTGCATTCCACATGCGTGAGGCTATTCAATCCCGTAAGGTCAAGAGTTGTGAGATTATTGTTGAAACAGGCTAAGGTTGCAAGTTGCCCAAGCCCGCTAAGGTCCAATGCGTCTAGCGAATTGTAATAGCAGTACAAGAGCTGCAGGCTGCTTATTCCGTTTATATTCAATGAAGAAGTATGGTTGTAGTCAAATCCTAGTTTTTCAAGATGGATCAGCGGCGTAAAATCGGCGGTCGGGATATTGTTCCCGTCACAAAACAATACCTTGAGGTTCGTAAAATATTGCAATCCTTCGATCGAGGTTATATCGCCCGTTGTGGTATTGGTAGCCGTGGATAATGAAAGACCGTATACGTTGGCGACTTCAGTAAGCTGGACTTCGCCGTCGCCATTTGCGTCTACGTTATGATTGAAATTTTCTGGCTGAGCGCTATCCAATGAGGCGCAATTCGTACCAACGAGCCTGGCCTTGAGCGCCACGTCGGGAATGTTGACGATTTGCGCCTTTACCGAAAGCCCCGTCAGGACAAGTGTGGCGAGGTAAAGTAGTTTTTTCATAGGGATTATAATTTGATGAGTTTTTTGCTGGTTTTTCCTTTATCGGAAACGATGCTGATTAAATAAGTTCCGGTGTTTAGTGCCGAAATATCGGCGGTCATGGAATTTCCGTCAAACGCTGGCGGAATCTCTTTCACGAGTTGGCCGAGCAGGTTAAAGACCGAAATATTCTTGACAGGCCTATCGTCCGGCATTTCGATCGTCACGGTTTGGTTTGCCGGATTGGGATACAGCGCGACGCTGTCTTCCGGGCTAAAATGACTTGTGCCCAATGCGGTTACGGTTGTCGTCACGGTATTGGTCGTTACCGGGAAATTGTAGTCGAAATAAATGTTGGCCGTATTTTCGACGACATCGCCCAGAATGATTGTGTTTTTTGGCTTGATCCTGAAAGTCACGTAGCCATGGCTTTCCGGTTCATTACTGCCGGCGGCCGGCAAATCGATGCCTTCAAAAAAGAATTCAAGCTTGTTGGCTTGCGTGAGCGAACTCCGGTACGGATGGCTTGCCGAAACGATCTGGAGTGTCGCCAGGTCGAGTTTGTCCGATAGCAGGTCTCTTACCACGACATTTTCGGCCGCCGCCGTCCCGGTATTCTGGAAGCGGATCGTATAATACAGATCATCGTCCAGTTGCGAAACACCGATATTTTCCCTTGAAACCGCTTTGTCGTTCGGGTCGAGCGAACCAATGACGGTTTGCTGCAGTGCAAAAACATTATCGGCCGGCGTTTCCTCGCTTCCGGCATCGGCTGAGGCTGTGAAGTCGAGGCTGTCGCCAATATTTACCGCCGGGATTTCCATTGCGGAATTGACATTGACCGTAAAGGTGAATTCGCGCGATTCAAATGGCGCGAGCCCGGAAAAATTCCATGAAATCGTTCCTGTGCTTAGCTGGCTCTGAGTTGGCGATGCCGAAACGAAATCGAGCCGCGAATCGTCAAAAGCCAGCGACACCGTACCCGATTGCGTTTCCGTGCCGTTATTCCTGCATACGATTTTATAAATCGCATCAAAGCCCGGGCGAGCCCTCAGGACGGAAACCATCGAAATACCGAGATCGGGATGCACACCGTTAGCCGTCAGGCAGAAATCGGCTGTTTGAGTGTTGCCTGCGCCCGTAAAATCAAAGCTGTAAGACGGCGGCGAAACCGTAAAATACGGATGTTCCGGCTGCGGTGCAATCGTAGCCGTTCCGGTTGCGGCCGCATAATAGGTATAATTGCCGTCGGCGGAAGTGAAGGCTTCACCGCCTGACGTTCCTTGTGCGATATTCAATTTGACTCCTTGTGCATCGAGGTTCGCGCCGCCGCAATCAAAATGTACCTGGCCGGAAAGCGTATTGTAGCCGCCGCCCGGTGTCATCGTACAGTAAAACGTTTTGCTGACGCCCGGATCGACCTGTACCAGATCGGTTTCCGAAATCAAAAAAGGCGGGCCGCCTTCTTCATACCAGTTTCCCAGATCGTCGAGACAGACAAACTGCAAAGCTGGATTCCCGGTAAAGTTGAAATGCGGATCGCTCAAATCGCCGTTGACGTATCCCACAAAACCATCCTTAAGATCGATCGACTGCAGCTGCGGGTTGTCGTGTATTTCATAAGTGCCCGAGGAACCGATCTCGGCGGAAATCAACAGCGGATTATTGATGATAACCGCATTTTGCCCTGTGATGACTTTGCAGGTTGTAATCGGACAATTATTTAGGGACAGGATTTCTGCCGAAACCGGCGCATCGAACGATGTAAAAGCATTCCAGCCAAGCGCCAAACCATAGATGGATCCGCCGGGAAGAATTGCGATTTGGGTGAGTTCGTTGTGCGAACAATCGACCGTGCCGTAAAACGGAACAGCCGGCAATGTCAAAGACGTCAGCGCATTATAGCTGCAGTTCAATGAGGTTTCGTATTCCATTGCAACAAAATTGTCGGTTGTGAAATTGGTCGTGAGCGAAGTCAAAAGGTTGTGGCTGCAATCCAGGTTGACCAATGACGGACTGCTGGTGACAGTGAGTTCGGTTAGCTGGTTTTGGGAGCAATTTAAACGCATCAGGCCCGTGAAGGCATCAATTCCTTCGAGCGATGCAATGCCTTGATTGCTTATATCCAACAATTGTACGGCTGCCGCTTCCGAAAGCTGGATTTCGCCGTCGTCGTTGGTATCGGCGTCGCCGACTTCGGGTCCGTTAGCATTGGTGACACAAGGCGTATTGACCAGCGCATTTTTGAAATTCACATCCGGAATGTTGACGATTTGCGCTTTTGCGGAAAAACAGACTAAAAGGGTAACAATAAAAAAGTAAAGTTTTTTCATCACCTGCGATTTAAAATTTGATGAGTTTTTTGCTGGTTTTTCCTTTATCGGAAACAATGCTGATTAAATAAGTTCCGGTGTTTAGTGCCGAAATATCGGCAGTCATGGAATTTCCGTCAAAAGCTGGCGGAATCATTTTCACGAGCTGGCCGAGCAGATTAAAGACCGAAATGCTTTCCACGCGAATGCCGTCGTTTAAATCGATGGTAACCGACCCGCCGGCAGGATTCGGATACAGTCTGATGTTGTCGGCCAAATCAAATTGACTGGTGCCCAATACTGTTACGGTCGTCGTTACTGTGTTGGTCGTGATCGGGAAATTGTAATCGAAATAGATGTTCGCCGTGTTTTCGAAATCCGTCCCGATCGCCCAGCCGCTGGCAGGCTTGATCCGGAACGCGACATAGCCGTGGCTGTTTGGCTCGTCGGCGGATTCGGCCGGCAGGTTGATGTTGTCGAAACCAAACTCGACAAGCCGGTTTTGGACGGATGTGGTCACCGGATGGCTCGCGGCAATGACTTCGATCGTGCCGATGTCGAGATCGTCATCGATGAAGTCGCGGATTTTCACGAACTCGGCCGGCGCCGAACCGGTATTCTGGAATCGGACGACATAATGCAGGTAACCGTCGGCTTGCTCGGGTGTGATGCTTTCGCCTTCTAAAACGGTTTTGTCATTGGGGTCAAGCGAATTGCTCGCGATTTGCTGAAATTCGAACGTATTGCCCGATGGCGTTTCTTCAACACCTGTCAGCGTAGCGGTAGCCGAAGTAGTCACGACATCTCCCGCGTTGAGCGGCGGCGTATCGGTCGGGGCGTTTGCTTGCAGATGAACAAAATAAGAATGTTTTTCAAGCGGTTGCAATCCCGTAAAATTCCATTCGATGGTGTTTCCCGTTACCGTTGAACCGGGCGATGAACTGTAGTAGTCGAACAACGCATCGTCGAATTGAAACGCCGCCGTTCCCGATTCGGGCTGGTTGCCCTGATTTTGCAAAATCACATAATAGTAGGCAGGAAATCCGGGCCTTACATTATTGAAAGGTACAATCGTTACGCCAAGGTCATGATACGGCGTTGGCTTCGGCGCGATACAGAAATTGGCTGTTTGCGTATCTCCCGTTCCGCTGAAATTGTAGGTGTACGACGGCGGATTGATATCGAAATACGCGGGATTGGCCAATGGCGTTACAGTCACGTTTTGGGTCTGGCTCGTTATACCGTAACTGCCATTGACCGGCCATATAGTTATTGTTCCGTAATCGTCGGCAAATAACAGGCCGGCATTCAGCGGTGAAGAAATCGAGCAATCTGAAGCATCGGCTGCGAGGCCTACATTTCCGGTAATCAGGTTGACATACCCGACGCCTATAGACACGGCGTCCAGAAGCCAGCGATCGCCATCGACAGCGACCGTCGGCTGTGTAAATTCGCGAACGAAGGCAACATATACCTGCTGTCCGGAATAAGCCGAAAGATCGACAACCTTTTCCTCATAGAAATTGAAAGCGGTGTTCAGTTCGTTTTCCGTCCAGGTATCGACAGTCACGAAACTCGAATGGTCGGTTTGCGACGACGTTGAAACCATAAGCTTGTAAATCGTGCCCTGGTCGCCAAGCAGCGTCGTGCGTGAAAAAAACTTCACCAACGGGCTGTTCGGATTAATCGCCGCCAAGGGTGTTACGAGCCAATCTTCGGAAGTATTGCCTTGCCCGATATTTTCCCGATTGATATAAGCTGCATTGACACCTTGATATTGCAAAGGCGGCGTCGCTACGCCGTTGTTGATCGTCCAGCTTTGACCAGTCCCGACGCCATTGTTCGAAACATGCCACGTTCCCGAACCCAAATTCCAAAAACCGGTCGCCGGATCGGGCAGCGTCGCGCCTTCAAATCCTTCAAAAAACTGCGCCTGCATCTGGCAAATCGCAAAAAAAGCTAAAATGGAAAATAGTGATTTTTTCATAGCCTTGATTTTTACCGAAGTAAATATAACCAAATTAATTTCCGCAGCTTTTACATTCCGAAACAAAAACGTAATTTTGTGCGACTGATTTTTAAACTACCTAAACAAGAATAAATTTATGAGTGCATTTGACGTTGTCGTTATCGGTTCAGGCCCGGGCGGATATGTTTCGGCCATCCGCTGTGCCCAGCTGGGTTTCAAAACCGCCATCATCGAAAAATATCCAACCCTTGGCGGCACATGCCTCAACGTAGGCTGCATCCCGTCGAAAGCGCTGCTCGATTCGTCGCACTATTATCACGATGCGGTTTCCCACTTTGAGGAGCACGGCATCGACATCAGCGGCAGCGTCAAGGTCAACCTCAAGCAGATGATCGCGCGCAAAGGAAACGTCGTAGACCAGAATGTTTCCGGGATCAAATACCTGATGGACAAAAACAAGATTACGGTTTTCGAAGGCGTCGGCTCGTTTGAAGATGCAACGCACGTCAAAGTAACCAACGGTAAAAAGTCCGAAGTGCTCGAGGCGAAATACACGATTATTGCGACGGGTTCAAAACCATCGACGTTGCCTTTTATCAAAATCGATAAAGACAGAATTATCACGTCTACCGAAGCGCTGAAACTGACTGAAATCCCGAAGCATCTGATCGTTATCGGCGGCGGTGTCATCGGTCTTGAACTCGGGCAGGTTTACCTGCGTTTGGGCGCCGAGGTTTCGGTCGTCGAATTCATGGACCGCATCATTCCGGGCATGGACGCGGCGCTTTCAAAAGAACTGACTAAAGTGCTGAAGAAACAAGGCATGAAATTCTATACGTCACACAAAGTGAAATCGGTCGAGGCCAAAGGCAAAAAAGTCACGGTTCAGGCCGACAACGGCAAAGGCGAAACCATCACGCTCGAAGGCGATTATTCATTGGTTTCGGTCGGTCGCCGTCCGTACACTGACGGACTTTCGGCCGAGAAAGCAGGCGTGAAGCTCACCGATCGCGGCCAGATCGAAGTCAACGATCATCTGCAGACCAATGTTCCGAACATCTATGCGATCGGCGACGTCGTCAAAGGCGCGATGCTCGCACACAAGGCCGAGGAAGAAGGCGTAATGGTCGCCGAAATCCTGGCAGGGCAGAAGCCGCACATCAATTACAATCTAATCCCCGGAGTCGTTTACACCTGGCCCGAAGTCGCAGCAGTCGGCAAAACCGAAGAGCAACTCAAGGAAGCCGGAACCGAATATAAAGCCGGAAGCTTCCCGATGAAAGCGCTCGGCCGTTCGCGTGCCAGCGGCGATACCGACGGTTTCGTTAAAATCCTCGCCGATGCGAAAACCGATGAGGTTTTGGGCGTCCACATGATCGGCGCACGCGTTGCCGACCTGATTGCCGAAGCCGTGACCGCGATGGAATTCCGCGCCTCGGCCGAAGACATCGCACGAATGTCGCACGCGCACCCGACGTATGCCGAAGCCGTCAAGGAAGCGGCGCTCGATGCGACCGACAAGCGGCCGATCCACATGTAAAGGTTTTGGGCGTTGCGTTTTCACGCCGGGCTGAGCTTCGCTCGATATCTTCAAACAAAGTTGCACTTTGCTTTCGATACTGTTGCAATCTTTTCTTTGCAAGAAAAGGATTTTCACTGCAATCCCTAACGCAAACATCAAATAAAAATCCCGCTCAACCGGCGGGATTTTCCTTTTTAAAATGTCGTGATTTTCGGCTTCCTGCCGTATTTCCTGAAAAGAAAAATCGCAAGGATGGCCAACAAGATCAAGCTCCAAAGCTTTGCGACGAACGCGATGATTCCTTCGAGTATGAACCAGCCGGTTTTCAGCGAATCCCAAACCTGCAGCCCAATATGCGGCCGGTAAGCGTTGACGCTTTTCTCGTTTGCGACCAATTCCTGCCTTACCATTTCGCGTTGGTAAAGAGCCAAAGTCACTGTGCTGAAATTCACCTGATCGTTAAGCGCGAGGTTTTCGAGCTTTGCGTTGTCGTTATCTTCTTTTTTTGACAGCAGCTCGTTTTCGGCATCGACAACCTGAGTAAGTTTTTTACCCTTGCCATCGATGTCGTTTTCGAGCCGTTGTTCGTGCGCCGCCGAGCGTTGCTGTGCGAGCCGGTTTCCGAGCATTTTCAGTGCGACGTCATCGGCCTTGATCACGCGGAAATCGAGGTAATCGACCTGTTTCGCGATGGTTTTCACGACCGTATCGAGCTGCCGGTTCGGGACGCGGAGCGTAATGTTGTTTTCAACAGTATATTTTGTAGTTTCGAGCGTACTGTCCGGGCTGACCTGCGTGTCTTTTTTTTCGGAAACGTTGCTCTGGAGGTTGGTGTACGTCACAAAACCGCCGAATTTATTAACGGTGTTTTCAATCGCATAAGTCGATTTCGCGACGTCTTTCACCTTAAATTTAATATCGGCCGTCCGGACGAATTTCCGCCCGTTTTCATTTTTCGCGACGGCAGCATCGGACGAAATGACTTTTTCGGTCGAAGCCGATTCTTCAGACATGGCTGCACGATCACCGGTTTCATTTGATTTTTTACAGGAATAAGCGATACACAATGCGAATAGCGCCACGCCGATTTTTGGTAGTGTTTTCATAAAATTCAATTGTTAAAGGTTACTATTATTAATAATTACTGATTACAGATTGGCGGGGCGGGAGTAATTTTCAATCAATAGCTTAAATTTTATGTTAACGTTTTTCGGCGCACTAAAAATGATGCCAAAAAAATCAACAGGCCGCGGCAAAGGAATTATTTGTCGTAATTTTGAGCTTTAACCTTTGATGTTTTTGAGAACTTCCATCCATAAAAACCTTGAAAACCCTGAAGATTTCAGGAAGAAATTGCTGCATTGGGCATCGGCCTGCCGCGAGGTCGTGTTTCTTGACAGCAACGATTATCCGCAGCGATATTCTTCGTATGATGCGGTTCTGGCTTTGGATGCGCTGACTTCGATACGGACCGATTCGGGCAATGCCTTCGACGATCTCCAACAGTATTGCCAAGCAACTGCTGATTGGATTTTCGGTTATCTTTCCTACGACCTGAAAAACGGCACCGAGGATTTGCGTTCGGAAAATTTCGACGGACTCGATTTTCCCGAACTGTTTTTCTTCCAGCCCAAAAAACTTTTTCTCATTAAGGAAAATACTGTCGATATTTTGTACCTGAAGATGTGTGATGATGACCTCGAAAGTGATTTTGAAGCAATTTTAAATTGTACGATTTCCGAAGCACAATCCTCAATGCCGATAGAAATTGAACAGCGGATTCTAAAACCGGATTATCTTTCAAAAGTAAATGCCATGCTCGGGCATATTCGCCGCGGCGACATTTACGAGGCGAATTTTTGTATGGAATTTTTCGCCGAAAACGCACAGATCGAACCGGCAGTGATGTTTGAAAAACTCAATGCGATATCGCAGCCGCCGTTTGCGGTATTTTTCAAAAACCACAAGCAGTTTGCACTCAGCGCTTCGCCCGAAAGATATTTGCGGAAAGAAAACAATAAAATTATCTCGCAGCCGATTAAAGGCACTGCCCGACGAAGCGGCGATCCAACCGAAGACGAAAGTATCAAAAACGCTTTGTCGGCAAATGAAAAAGAACGCTCCGAAAACATCATGATCGTCGACCTGGTCCGGAACGATTTGTCGCGAACTGCCGAAAAAGCTTCGGTAAAAGTCGAGGAATTATGCGGCGTTTATACGTTTCGGCAAGTGCATCATTTGATTTCGACCGTTGTATCGCAATCCGGAAAATCGCCCGGCGAAATCCTGCGCACGACCTTCCCGATGGGCAGCATGACCGGCGCCCCGAAAATCTCGGCGATGAACATCATCGAAAAACTTGAGGAAACCAAACGCGGATTGTATAGCGGCGCGATCGGCTATTTTACCCCGGATGGCGATTTCGATTTCAATGTCGTGATCCGGAGTATTTTGTACAACGCCGAAAAAAAATACGTGTCGTTTTCGGTCGGCAGCGCAATCACATCGCTTTCCGATCCGGAGCTTGAATACGAAGAATGCCTGCTTAAGGCAAAGGCAATGCGCGAGGTGCTCGGGAAATAAAAAGCCCCGAAACAAACGCTCCGGGGCTGGCTAACTTAACGAAAAAAAATTACTACTGTTTGGTTACTTTATGTGTGTTGGTTTGTTGGTTTGCATAAGTCTTGACGAAATACATGCCGTTTGAGAGCGCCGACATATCGATTTCGCTGATTGGGTTTCCGGCGCGGCTCATCAGTAATTGTCCGCTGACGTTGTATACTTCGACGCGGTCGATGTCGCTTCCGCTGATGTTGAGTATCGACCTTACCGGATTCGGGTAAACTTCGGACTGGTTTGCCGTAAAGTGGTTTGTTCCGAGTGCATCCGGCATTTCCAGACGGAAGGTAAAAGTTTCGCCGAAATCGCCGACCGTTGGATTTACGCCCCAGCCGGTGATGTATTTTCCGTTTTCGGACATGTTGTTCGGAATCCAGACCTGATAATCGCCGGTGTTGATGTTGAGCGTATTGGAAACGAAACTATTGAATTCCTGTATGCCCGAATCCGGCGTCCAAATAAACGGGATCGGTACCGATCCCCAATCGAAAAGCGTAAACCACCCGATGGCAAAACTGCCGTCAGGCGCAATGCCGCCCACGCGTCCGGTTCCCATGCCGCCGCTCAAATCGCCCAAATTGATTACGCCGGTGCTTTGGCTCCAGATCCAGGGCTGGCCGCCGTTGGCATAGTCGCCTTCGCCGCCGATCCAGTTGCCGTCGGGCGTGACGTAGCTGCATTCACCGAGCTGGTTGAACTCGTCGGTCGCACTGCCGCTCGGGTCAATGAGCAGGTATTGGTTCGGAAAATAGCCGCCGGCCGGATTTTTTCGCCACACGGCAGACTTCCACGGGCCGTTCAGGTCCTGATACCCTACAATCACATTCCCGTTACCGCTGACGGCATTGGCCCGTGAACTTCTGTTGTCGCTGGCATAAAGGCTGCCGAGATCCATCCCGGCTTCGTTCTGGTTCCACGCAAATCCATGCGCATAAGGCGTATAACCGTTTCCATTGGCAGGATCGGCCCATGAATTCCCGACGACGGTCTGGCCATCGCCTGAGATATAAAAACCTGCACTCGTGGTATCGTCTACGGTTTGGCCCAGGTTGCCCAAAGCCGTCCATTCTTCTGTTGTAGTGTCGTACCGCGACATTTCGGCTACGATCCTGCCGGAAATCAGTGATTTTTTATAAAACGTTCCCTGCGATCCGCAAACGTGGACGTCCTGACCCGTAACCGCTATAGAATACAGCGACGGATCGCCGTTGAAAAGCGCTTCGTTGGCCCAGGTCCAGGTCGCGCCGCCGTCCGAAGATGAAAAAATCGCGTCCGACGAACTGACCAGGATGATGTTCATGTCGTCAATCCATTTGACATCCCGGAACATATTGGCTGCGGGAACTGCCATCGGCGTCCAGGTCGCGCCGCCGTCGGTTGTTTTGTAGCAGTTGGTCTCGCCGGTTGCAATTCCGGTGTCAGCATTGTGAAAGCTAATGCCGAACAATGTTTCGGGTGCATCGTATACGGATGTCCAGGTGGCGCCGTTGTCGGTCGATTTCTGGATTTCCCCCGAAATGTTTACGGCAAAGTAGGTATCGCCGCCGGCATAGCACATTTTTTCCGGAGCGACATCCATGCCGGTTCCCGCGGTCCAGGTTTCGCCGCCGTCAGCTGTATAATAAACTGCGGAATTTCCGGATTCGAGTGCCGCAGTCACGACACCGCTATATTCGTCCTTGAAAACGATGGTTTTGTAGTAATAAACATCTTCATTGCCAGCCGGATCGATCGGCGTCCAATCGTCGCCCGCATCGGTCGTCTTGGCGAAATATCCGTTCCAGCCGCCGACGTAACCGGTATAAACGGACGGGAAACTCATGGCTTCGAGCCCGTTCTGATTGGTGTCGACCCATTTGGCGATCCAATGTACGCCGCCATCGAAAGTTTTCAGGACGATACCGTTGCCGTTAAATGTCAGTGATTCGCCGGCCGCATAACCGGTATTGTTCTGCCCTTCGGGAAATTCGATGTCTTTGAAAATGTAATTGAAACCGGTAAGCGCGCGACGCGTCCAATCGGTCGAAATGACCTGCTCGATGTAGTTCGTCCCCGAAAGATAACGGCCGTCGGACGAAAATTTGGCCGCTCCGCCAACGCCTAATCCCGGAGCCGCTCCGCCGATTTCATAAAAGAGATTGTTGTCGGCGTCCCAAATCGAATAGGGTCCGGCCTGGCCTTCATACCCGGAAATCAATCCCTGGTTCGAAACGCCCAATGTTTCAAAAAAAGTAGGCTTTACTATGAACTGGGCCGAGAGGTTGCTGGCGCCCAAAGCAAAACCGATGATGGCAAATAAGGTAGTTTTTTTCATGGTTGGTTTGAATGGTTATGGCGGCGAAATTAAACCACTTTCCGATATGAAATGAGCACACTGTTGCCTGATTTCGTGAAATCCGACAATCAAATAATTGAGTTAAATGTTTGATTTTAAGCTTTTTGGCCTAAAATGTACAAGAGTTATTTTGAGTTGCGCCAGCCTTCAAGCTTTTCCCGTTCCGATTTGAGAAGATTGTATTTTTTGCGTCCTTTTTGGATTTCAATCCACAGTAAAATAAGCATCGTGATCAATAATGCCGATAAGGCGATCTGGTAAACCAACGCACCCGATTTGATTTGCGAAATTTCAGCATCGGCCTCGCGATCGAGCTGCAGGACGAACTCGTTCAACGTCCGGGCATTGTTTTCCTTGATCTGCCGCGTGATTCCGTCGTATTTCAAATGGTATTGATCGTGGAGCGCGATCTCGCCGGTCAGCAGGTAATTATCCGAAAGCCCTTTGTAAATTCCCTGGTTCAAAACCTGGTCGCCAACGTTTTCCGACATTTCCAACGCATCGCGCAGTAAGCCGATTGCCGTCTTGTAATGTCCTTCGGTGGTGTTTACTTCTGCCAACCCTTTATTGGCGAATGCCTTGAGGCTGTTGGCGCCGACTTTATCGGCATTGTCATAAGCCGAAGTATAGCAGATCTGTGCCGAATCGATCTGGTTCAACGAAAGAAAACAATTTCCTTTGTTGTAGGCAATCACGCTGACGTTGGAATAATTTTTCAGTTTCTGGGCGCACTTGCCGTAATGATAAAGCGATTTGTTGAAATAATTCAACGCGATGTCGCAGCTCATCTGGTCTTTGTAGACCATTCCCCGGATCGCGTAATTGAATCCGAGAAGTTTGTGCAGGTCAAAATGCTGCTTCGAATTGTTCGCCACCGTTATCGCCTTGTCGAGATAATCGTGCGCCTTATTGTAAACCTTCAGCTGTTGGTACTGCACCCCGAGCCGGCTGTAGGCAATGATCTTGAATCCGTCGTCTTTTATTTTCGTGATTTCCTGTGCGGCTTTCACGGCATATTCGAGCGATTTCGCATAGTTCCGCCGCGACGAATAAGCGGTGGATACCATAAGAAAGACGTTGAGTTTTTGCTCCTGTGTTGCTTTCGCCGAATTCAGGATCTCAACGCCGATGCGGATTGTGCGCTCCGGATGTTCGTACAATTCGAAATTCCCCTTGTCGATCAGGCTGTCGATGGGTTTCTGGGCCAGGCCGCAGCTGATCGTACCCAAAACAATTAACAGGCAAATCCTTTTTTTCATGGCGATGGCGTTAATGCGGTTGTATCGCCGGCCTGCCCGAGGTCTTGCGAGAGAAAATGGATAAAGACGTTCGGCGTGATGCCCGTGGCGCTTTTAAACGCCGCCGAAAAAATGCTGTGTGAGGAAAACCCGCATTCTTCCGCAAGGTAACTCACTTTATAATTCAGGTATTTCGGGTCGCTTTTGAGTTTCGATACGATGTAGCTGATGCGGAGCTCATTGATGTAAGCGTTGAAATTCTTCTTTTTGTATTTGTTGATGACCTCGGAAAGATACTTGGTATTGGTGTCAAATATCGCCGCCATTTGCGCCAGCGAGATGTCTTTGCTCAGGTATTTTTTGCCGCTTTCGAATTTTTCGAGTTTTGAGAGCAGCAACGCTTCGGTTTCTTTGGGAATGGAAGTGTTTTTTGCGACCGTTTTTGCCGGGATTTCCTGCTTTTCCTCCGTATTCCGGATCAGTTTGAGGTAGCTGATGATATCCTGCGTATGCCTGGCCCGTATCGCAAAATGCCTTTTCGCGATAAGCCATAACAGCATAACGGCAAGAATCGAAGCCGCCAGAACCCAATAACTGGTTTGGGTGAAATGCTCAGCCTGGGAAATTTTGACGGCCTTTTGCTTTTGCAGGTTTTCAAAGACATAATTGGTGGCTACGGTAATGCGGCCATCGTAATCGCTTTCGGCTGCAGCGGCTTTCTTGCCGAATTCCTTCGATTTTTCTTTATTGCCCAGCGCGAGCCATGCGGTGGAAAGATTTTCGTCAATTGATTTAAGCAGATAAGGATTGCCGATTTTCTTCTGTTCAACCAATGCACGATCCAGAAGCCCGACCGCTATTGCGAAGTCTTTTCGCGCCAGCCAGTAATTTCCGGATTCCGACAATGTCATGGTTTTCCAATACGAACCCCGGCTTTCCGCCATGCTTTTTTTGAAATAGGCGGCGGCCGAGTCTTGTTGCGCGATCCGTTCGAATGCTTGTGCCGTTAACAGCAAGAGCGAACCTTTTGACAAAAAGGAAAAAGCCTCGTTTTGCTGGCCCGCCAGCGATTTACAGGCCACCGGATCGGGCGCATCGGAAAAGAAAAGATCGTAAGTTTCAAGCTGCCTTTTGAGTGTGGCGGTTTTGGCGTTCCGTGCGGCTTCGTCCCGATATTTTTTCGAAATCCCGTACAGGTCGAGATAAGTATAGTTTTCGGCGGCATTCAAAGACGCCGTAAACAAAATTTCCGGGTTGCCGGACTTTTGGGCCTGAGCTACGGCATTCCGGGCATTGGTTACGGAACCAATATAATCGCCGATGATAAAATCTCCTTTGGAAAGCAATATCGCAGCCTGTGCTTTTTCCTGTGGCGTTTCGGAATGTTCCCAGATATGCGCACCGATCTGGATGGCCTGTCGCGGCTGGTCATACAACATTTCTTCCGCTTTTTTCAGGAGCATCGACGTTTCCTTTTTTTGCGAAAAACCCGAGAAGGCGCAAAGCAGAAAAGAAAATAGCAAGACTGTGCGGTTTCGCATTGCGATAAAATTTTAACGAAATTAACATATTTCGGTCAATTTCCGGTTCGTCTTTCGACGGGATATCGATGTTACTGATTCGGGGAACTGCAATTCAAATGAAATTGCTATTTTTGGGGATGTTTGACGCATTCCGCAATCATCTTTCCGATCGCATTCCGTTCCTGCAGGGAAAACAGCTCCTGCTTGCCTCAAGCGGCGGCATAGACAGCATGGTATTGGCCGATTTGCTGCTGAAATCGGGTTTCGGCTTCGCCCTTGCGCATTGCAATTTCTCACTTCGCGGAACGGAAAGCGATGGCGACGAGAATTTTCTCAGGGAATATGCTGCAAAAAATAATATTGCATTTTATGCCCAACGTTTCGATACCGAAACCTTTGCCCAGGACAACCGGCTTTCGATCCAGATGGCGGCGCGCGAACTGCGCTATGCTTGGTTTCACGAATTGCTGGAAGAAAATGGCTACGATTTCCTGCTGACCGCACACCATGCCGACGACAATCTCGAAACATTTATCATCAATCTTTCGCGCGGAACCGGGCTCGACGGGCTTGCCGGAATTCCGGAAACCAATGGAAAAATCCTCCGGCCGTTACTAGGATTTTCACGAGCCGATATCGAAAAATATGCATCCGAAAACCGTATCGGATGGCGCGAGGACAGCAGCAATGCTTCCGATAAATACCTGCGCAACAAAATCAGGCACGAAGTCGTCCCGGCGCTCAAAAGCCTGAATCCCGATTTCCTGAAGTCATTCCGGCAAACTTCGGAACATTTGCAGCAATCCAAATCGCTGGTCCGCGACGCGGCTAATCTCGTTTACAAACAAGTTGCAATCGAATCCGAAGACAAGGTTATTTTTAAACTCTACGAGCTCAAGCGGCTGCCGAATTACAGTGCTTATCTATACGAATGGCTGCACGGATTCGGCTTTACGGCCTGGGAAGATATTTACGATTTGCCCGATGCGCAATCCGGCAAGCAGATTTTTTCAAATGAATTTAAATTATTGAAAGACAGGGAAGTAATCGTGCTTACGCCAATCAAAGATGAAAATCCGGATGAAAATTTCTTCGTCCAAAAAGGACAGCAGCAACTCGCCGCGCCGGTAAATCTTGCGTTTTGTCGCGTAACCGACATCGGGCAAAGTTCGGATAATCGTATCTTTGTCGACGAAGATCGGCTCGAATTCCCGCTCACGGTCCGTAAATGGCGGGAAGGCGATTATTTTTTTCCTTTCGGGATGACCGGCAAAAAGAAAATCTCGAAGTTTTTCAAGGACGAAAAATTCTCACTGATCGACAAGGCGGAAACCTGGCTCCTGTGTTCGGGAAGCGAAATTATCTGGATCATCGGCAAACGCATGGACGACCGCTTTAAAATTAACAACACGACTAAAAATATCCTGGAAATCAAACTACAATGAAAAAGTCCTTTTTTTTACTTCTTACTGTTTTCGCCGTCTCTCAATCTTTTGCCCAAATCGTCGAGCCCGTACATTGGAAAACGCATATCGAAAAGCTTTCGGGCACTGAATACAACCTGGTTTTTGACGCGTCCATCGATGCCGGATGGCACGTGTATTCGCAATTCACGCCCGAAAACGGCCCATTGCCTATAACGATAAGCTTGCCCGATGCCAAAAAAGGCAACGTAAAATTGTTAGGGAAAGCCGCTGAAAGCCCGTATAAAAAAAGGTTCAACGATGTTTTTGGGGTAGACGAGTACTATTTCGAAAAGTCGCTCACACTCAAGCAGAAAATAAAAATCACAAGCCCGAAGGTCCGGAAAGTCACGGCAAATCTCGATTATCAGGTTTGTCAGGAACAATGCATCAATTCCAACAAGGACTTTACTTTTGATATTCCGGCCGTTGCCGAAGCAATTCCGGCCGCAATAAGCACGGTGTCCGAGACAGTCAGCGATACCAGCGCAGCGAAAGTCGAACAGCCCGTTGCCACTGCACAAGTGAAAAAGGCGGAAACCAATACCGGAAAACCTGCCGGAAAGAAAGAAGGCAAAGGATTGTGGACGATATTTTTTCTGTCGTTCCTCGGCGGATTGGCGGCATTGCTCACGCCCTGCGTTTTCCCGATGATCCCAATGACCGTCAGTTTCTTTACCAAACAAAGCGGTACGAGGAAAAAAGGCATCGCTAATGCCATTTTCTACGGGTTTTGCATCATTTTCATTTATGTCGGGCTGGGCTTGCTGATTACCGGGATTTTCGGGGCAGAAGCGCTGAACCAGCTTTCGACCAGTGTGCTTTTCAACATTTCGTTCTTTGTGATATTGGTGTTTTTTGCGGCGTCTTTCTTGGGCGCGTTCGAGATCATGCTGCCGAATTCCTGGGCGAACAAAGTCGACCGGCAGGCCGGGAAATCGGGAATCATCGCGATTTTCTTCATGGCCCTGGCTTTGGCGATCGTGTCGTTTTCGTGTACCGGCCCGATCGTCGGGACGCTGCTGGTCGAATCGGCTTCCAAAGGCGGAATCGCACCGATTATCGGCATGTTTGGTTTTTCACTTGCCATTGCATTGCCATTCATGCTTTTCGCGATGTTTCCGGCCTGGCTCAACTCGTTGCCGAAATCGGGCGGCTGGATGAATTCAGTAAAAGTATCGCTCGGCTTTTTGGAATTGGCTCTCGCATTCAAATTCCTGTCGAATGCCGATCTGGTTTTGCAGATGCATCTTTTGGAAAGGGAAGTTTTCCTGTCGCTTTGGATTGCGATTTTCGGAGCCTGGGGTTTGTATCTCCTAGGAAAAATCACGTTGCCGCACGACAGCCCGAACCAGGCCATTTCGGTTGGAAGGCTGTCGCTTGCGCTGTTGGTTTTGTCCTTTACCGTATACATGATTCCGGGACTGTTCGGCGCGCCGCTCAAGCTCATCAGCGCATTTCCGCCGCCCCAGACTTACAGCGAAAGCCCGATGGGATTTGCCGGCGAAGCGAATTCCGATACGATGAAGGAATTGCCTGATGGCGCGAAATTCGGCGAACACGGCATCATTACCTTTAACGATTATGCCAAAGGACTGGCATATGCGAAGAAAGTCAACAAACCGGTCATGCTCGACTTTACAGGCTTTGCCTGTGTGAATTGCCGTAAGATGGAAATCAATGTCTGGTCTGACGAACAGGTGCTGAAAGTCCTCAAAAACGACGTCGTGCTGATTTCGCTGTATGTCGACGACAAGCGGCCTTTGCCTGAAAACGAGCAATACGTTTCAAAAGAAACTGGCAAAAAAATCGTAACGATCGGGAACAAATGGACCGATATGATCATCACTCGCTATGAAACCAATACGCAGCCGTATTACGTTTTGACCGGGCTCGACGAAAACAAACTCAACGAACCGATCAGCTACACGCCCGATGCCAAAGAATATCTGGGCTGGCTTAATGCGGGTATGTCAAAATTCAGGAAATGATGTTGGGTTTACTTATTTTATAATTTATTGCTTGTCCCGATCCGGTAAATCTTGAGTAGACAATTTGGGAAATTTGCGGATTTTCCGCATCGCTTTCATTTTTTAATGCCGTAACTTACCTTCAGGGAAGGGGAAAATGCCGTCCCTAATGAAAAAACGGATTCGTAAGTTACGGGAAAACCGCATTTTCACTGCCCAACTTGCTTTTGGATTTAAGAACATTGTAATTTTTTATAAAAAAAAGTAGGGTGTTTCGGTTCTGGGTTGTCTTAGCTTGGAACCTAAAACCAAAATTATATGAAAACCATCAAATTTCTCTGCTTGTTATTGGTGATTTCGGCGGCAACTTTCTATTCTTGTTCCGATTCGGACCCGATCGAAAACCATGCGGCGACTTCCAAAAGCATTGCGCTCCGCACCGCAATCAACGAAATCAAGAAAGTCAACGACATTACCGGACGCTCGGCTGCAAACCCATTCTGCTTCGATTTTGTCTATCCGATCTCGCTGTCGCTCAGCAACGGTACCAATGTCACGGTCACGAGCTTTACGGGTTTGGTAAGCCTGCTCGCGGGCGAATCGACGAATCTTTACGTCGACGGCATCGCGTTTCCGTTCAGCGTGATGCACGGCGGCGCAGTCCAGGTGATCGATACCGAGGAGGAATTCATCGCATTGCTGATCAATTGCGGTTTCAGCACCTGGAACGACAATTTGGGAACGAGTTATTGCTTCGACATCGTTTTCCCGGTTTCGGTGACTTCGCCCAACGGCACTTACGATATCCATACGATAGAAGAATTCAATGCTTACCTCAACGCCCCGGCCAACGGGCAGATGCAGATCAATTACCCGGTTTCGGTACTTTACAACGGACAGGTCGTGGTCATCAACAACATCTACGAATTCTACCAGATGATCGACAACTGCGACGGATGTGTCTGCAGCCAGGAATACGCGCCGGTTTGTATACAGACGCCGGTCGGTGTGATCCAATACGGCAATCTTTGCTATGCGCAATGCGCCGGTTACAGCCAAAACGACATCGTGGATTGCAACCCGAACAATACGTGCAACATCAACAACCTGACCGTAACTACCGGAACCTGCAGCGCGACGGGCTATGTGCTGACACTCGATTTCGATTACGCCAACGCCGGAAGCACGACGTTCGAAGTCCACAACAGCAGCGGCGGCCTGGTCGGTACATTCCCGCTGACATCATTGCCGCTTACCATTACGAATTACTTGTTCACCGGACAGAATACAGCCGATTTCCTGACGGTCAACATCAGCGGAAGCACGACATGCGTCGCTACGCAGCAATGGTCGGTGCCCAACTGCGGCAATCCAACCTGCGAAAGCTTATGCCCGACGAATTTCGATCCGGTTTGTGTACAGACGGCCAACGGCATCCAGCAATTTTCCAACGAATGTTACGCTTTGTGCGCCGGTTATACCCAAGCTGATTTCGTTGATTGCGGCGTGATGCCGAACAATTTCGGGACAGCGCTGGGCAATTGTTTCAGCCTGGTCTATCCGGTTCAGATCCAAAGTGGCGGACAGGTCATCACTGCCAACGACAACGGAACGGTTTTGCAGTACTGGTTCCCGAATTCATCGCCGATCCCGGCTTTCGTCTATCCGGTAATGATAACGCAGTCAGCACCTACTGGCCCGGTGACGACAACCGTGAACGGTTACACGACTTTCGTAGGAATCCTAAACAATTGCAACTAGTCCGCATAATTTTAAATTGAGTTAATTATTGCCACACATTCCGTAAAAGGATGTGTGGTAATGGTTTTTATAAGATGGAAGCAACCGACAACAGTTCGCAACCGCTTTTGTGCTCGGAACCTTTTTTCAGATCGGTTTTCGAATCGCACTTCAAACTGCTGCGGAATTTTTTGGTATTTAAGTTCAAAAACATCGAAAGGGCTGAAGATATGGCCCAGAACGCCTTTGTTATCCTTTGGGAAAATTGTGCGATATTGAAGCCGGAACAGGCCAAAAGCTTTTTGTTTACCACTGCGATCCGGCTTTCGCTCAACACGATCAGGCATGACAAAGTGGTCGCCGATTTCCAGCTCAAAGCCAAGCACAAAGCGACCCATCAGGAATCGCCGGAATTCCTGCTTCTCGAAAACGAATTGCGGAAAGCGCTCGAGAAAGCCATCGGTGAATTGCCGGAAAAGCAGCGCACGGTTTTTCTGATGAACCGCCTCGAAAACCAATCGTATAGCGAAATAGCCGCATTGCTTGATTTATCGGTGAAAACGGTCGAAAAAAGGATGCATCTCGCACTGGTTTCGCTCCGCAAAGTGATCAAAACGGTATAAATGAAATTATGGAAAAGCCATTTGAAAACAACGACAAAACGTTCCTGGCCGACTGGCTCGAAGGAAAGTTGTCCGACCAACAGTTAAAGCAACGGGTTTCAGAATCTGATTTTGAAGCTTATGTAAAGCTGCGGCTTGCCCTTGAAAATTCCGCGATTTCAACTCCCGACCTGGAAGCGAGTTACGCCGCGATCAAGGCGAAGAAAATTGCCGCGCTTAGGCATAAACCCGTACGCACCGTACGAATGTATGGCTACGTAGCGGTGGCCGCCACACTGATTTTGCTGTTTGGTTTGTCGCAACTTTTCATTTTTACCAATTCGGCGCTTGCCGGTTTCGGAAAAACGATGGCCGTCCGGATGGATGACGGTTCGCAGATAACGCTCAACGCACGCTCAAAGATTTCCTATCCGTCGCTTTTTCGGTACAACCGAACGCTAAAACTTGATGGAGAAGCTTACTTTGAAGTCGAAAAAGGCCGGACGTTTACCGTTGAGACCGATCAGGGAAAAGTTGAAGTGCTCGGTACTAAATTCGACGTTATTGCCCGCAAAGGTTTCTTTGAAGTCACGTGTTTCGAAGGCAAGGTGAAGGTCAGCAACGGCAGCCGGTCGGTGTTGCTTACCCAAGGCAGCGCAGTCCGGTTTTTCGGGAAACTTCCCGAAAGCTGGAAAGAAAGTAATCCGCGTCCGTTCTGGACTGGCGGCGAATCCGGATTCCGGGGAACGCCATTGGAATACGTGATAATTTCCCTGGAAAATCAATACCATTGCGAAATCAGCTACCCGAAACAGCTTGCCCATGCAAAGTTCACCGGAAGCTTTACGCATAGTGATATCGATACGGCGTTGCAGTCGGTCTGTCTGCCGCTTAACCTGAAATACGCTAAAACCGCCAGCGGAAAAATCATCCTTTCGGAATGAAGCGGTTCGCGCTTTTGATCTTTACCCTGACTTGCGGGTTTTCTTGGGCGCAACCGGCGGAACGTCATTCTTTTTCCTTTCCGCAAGCCAATCTCGGGAAAGCGCTTGACGAAATACAACTGCAATTCGATGTGAAATATTCGTATGCCGACAGCATCGTTGCGCCAAAAACGATAACATTGCCCCGCCAGGATTATTCGCTCGACGAACTCAATTCCGAAATCGAGCGGCAGACCTCGCTCACCGTAACCAAAATCAACGGGCGATACTATTCGGTTTCCCAAAACCCGGAACTGGTTTTCGCCGTTGAACAGCTTGATGAAATACTCGTCGAGCAATTCCTGTCGCGCGGCATCAGCAAAGACAGCCAGAAAGCCACGATCTCGCCGAAGCAGGTCGAGGAACTTCCCGGTGTGACCGATGCCGATATCATGCTCTCGCTACAGCAGCTTCCCGGAGTAAAAAGCCCGAACGAAACCGCTACCGGATTGCACATACGCGGCGGGACGCCAGACCAGAACCTAATCCTTTGGGATGGAATCCGGATGTATCATCCAGGGCATCTGTTCGGGATGATTTCAGGGTTCAACCCGAACGTGGCGCAAACGGTGTATTATTACAACAAGGCTACTGACCCGAAGTTCGGGGAACGGGTTTCGGGTGTGATTGACATCCGGACGACCGATAAAATTCCGGACAGTCTCAAAGCCGAAGCCGGAATCAATGCACTTGACGCCGATGTATATTTCCGTATGCCGCTGATCAAAAAGAAAATTGGGTTACAGCTTTCCGCAAGAAAATCGTTTACCGAATTCTGGCCATCGCCGACGTTCGATTCGTATGCTGAAAAGGTATTCCAGAATACGGATTTCAAGGATTTCGACGACAGCAACCGGTTCGCTTTCCAGGATTATTCGGCGAAACTCAATGTTGACGTGAATGAAAAAACACGTTTTTCAATGACCGGGATCTATATCGGCAACCATCTCGATTTCAATACTGCCGACAGCGTTTCCCAACATAAAAACCAAAAAATGGATATCCGGAATTCCGGGTTTTCGGCCAATTGGTTCCAACGGTACGGTACGAAACTGACGCAAAAAACATTGTTGTATTATTCGGAATATCGTTTCGGCTACGACAGGAAACTGGACGATGCGCCGGACGGATATCATCTTTTCGAAAAGCTGAACCGGATCACCAATTCGGGTGCGGAAGCGAATTTCGATTACCGGGCAGACGATCGGTTGAGCATCGAATTCGGCTACCAGCTTTTCGGCAGCGATGTATCGCATGCTTTCACCTCGAAAACGCCAGGACTCGAAATCGAGCTTGACCAAAACCATCTTTTCAATATAACGCAGGCGGGCTATTCCTATCTCAGCTATGAGTTCGCGCGGTGGAGTTTCCGCGGTGGCGCCCGGTATAATTATTTCAGCAACATCAAGGCGGAGAGTTTCGAGCCGCGGGCATCGGTCCAGAAAAACCTCGATGAACACTTTGTCCTGCAGGCCGGTTACGAGCGCCGGAGCCAGATCGAGAGCCAGATACGGGAAACGGCCGCGAACGATTTGAGTCTCGAAAATTACGTCTGGACCTTGTCTGACGGAAAAGAATATCCGGTAGAGAAAGCCAATCAATATAATATGGGATTCATCTGGAAAAACAAATCGCTGTTGTTTGACCTCGACGCATATTACAAAACCATCGACGGGGTTACTTCGCTTTCGTTCGGTTTCCTGAACCTTTCCGATCCGGTCCCGCACAAGGGCGAAGGCTATACGAAAGGACTCGACGTACTGTTGCAGAAAAATGCACCGACCTGGCGCGCCTGGATTACTTATACCTATCAGGATTCGCAGAACCGGTACGATGGACTGAATGGCGGGAATTATTTCCCGATCAACTCCGATACGAAACACGCGTTTTCGATATCGTTCCACAAAAAATGGCGCCGTTTTTCGCTGGCTGCAGGCTGGTTCTGGCACAGCGGAAAACCGTTCAGCACCATTGACGATTCGGGCGATATCCTTTCGTTCAATTCGATGCGGCTGCCCGATTACCACCGACTTGACATATCTGCTGCTTACGAATTCAACGGCAAAAACTGGAAGGGCAAAATCGGCTTTTCGGTTTATAACCTCTACGACAGCCGTACCTTGATCAGCAGGGAATACGAAAGGCATTACAACGATTTGGGCGATATCGTAGCGACGGGTTATGCCGTCCGCGATTATTACTCGCTCGGCATTACCCCGAACGTATTTTTCAGGGTGCGTTTCTAATCGGTTTGCTCGAGCTGGAAAATCTCGCCGACTTCTTTTTTGAAAAATTTCGCCAGTTTGAGCGCCAATACGGTAGAAGGCACGTATTTTCCCAATTCCATAGCGTTGATCGTCTGGCGGCTGACGCTGATTTTTTCGGCGAGCTCGGCCTGCGAAATGTTTGCGATGGCGCGCAGTACTTTGAGATTATTCTTCATTTTCGGCGGATTTGTTCAGACGGTACAACATAACGTGAAAACGGACGATGAAAAAGAACAACAATGTAAACATGTTGGCGATCATGACCTGGAAATAATACAGCCCATAAACGAAGAGCGTTGCAAAAAGCATTACTGCACAATTAAAATAAACGGCCCAGACGAGACTTTCGTAACGGATTTTCGCCGTGTATTCGTCTTCGATCTTCAATTTCGAAAAGCCGATAAGCAGTCCGCCGACGATTAGCATCGAAATAACAATTTCGTCCGAAATACCATTTTCGATAACGGCTGCAAATTGAGGTGAACTCAAAATATCCGAATTGAAAAGCGCGAATACCTTCATTTTGAAATGGCCGCCGGAATCGAAATTCGTAACAGTCATAGCGATACCGGCAAGCAAAGCCGGAACGAAAATCAGCCAACCGATTTTTTTGAATTGTCTTGGGAACAGGAAATGGGTTTTCATAAGTAAAATTATTTTTACCAAATGTAAAATATGTTTTACATATAGACAAATTTATTTTACAATTATTTTTTTGAATTCCTTAAATTTTTCAGAACTGCGGTTTTCCCGCACCGCGTTGTTGCTTATTTGTATTAACATGCCGAAAATATCCATCATGTTAGTAAAAATTTTCGGAAGCGCCGTTTTTGGCGTCGAAGCCACGACTATTACCATCGAAGTCAATACCGACAAGGGCATTGGCTACCATCTGGTCGGATTGCCCGACAATGCCATAAAAGAAAGCAGTTACCGAATTGCCGCGGCGCTCAAGAACAACGGACTAGCCATGCCCGGAAAAAAAATCACGATCAATATGGCGCCGGCTGATTTAAGGAAAGAAGGCTCGGCATACGACCTGACGATTGCCATCGGTATCCTGATCGCGTCGGGACAGATCAAGGCCGGCGAAGCAGAAAAATACATCATCATGGGCGAACTTTCGCTTGATGGCAGCTTGCAGCCGATCCGCGGCGCGTTACCGATCGCAATCAAGGCGAGGGAAGAAGGTTTCAAAGGTTTTTTCCTTCCGATACAAAATGTGGATGAGGCGGCAATCGTAGACGGGATTGACGTTTACGGCATTTCGACCTTGCGTCAGGTCATCGATTTCTTTGAAGGGAAAGGCGAATTGATACCGACGGTTTTCGATACGCGCGCCGCATTTTATGAAACCCTCGAATTTCCCGAACACGATTTCAGCGACGTAAAAGGACAGGAGTCGATCAAGCGCTGTATGGAAATCGCCGCGGCCGGAGGGCATAATATCATTTTAATCGGGCCGCCGGGAGCCGGAAAGACGATGCTCGCAAAACGGCTGCCGGGAATTCTGCCGCCGATGACCTTGCGCGAAGCATTGGAAACGACCAAAATCCACAGTGTGGCCGGCAAACTCAAAGAAGCCGGACTCATGAGCCAGCGGCCTTTCCGAAGTCCGCATCATACAATATCGAACGTCGCGCTTGTCGGCGGCGGAAGTTTTCCGCAGCCCGGCGAAATCTCGATGGCGCACAACGGCGTATTGTTCCTTGACGAACTGCCCGAATTCCGGCGCGACGTGCTCGAAGTCATGCGTCAGCCGCTTGAAGACCGCGAAGTCACGATTTCACGGTCGAAATTTACGGTCACTTATCCATCGTCATTTATGCTTGTAGCCAGCATGAACCCGAGCCCGGGCGGCTTTTTCAGCGACGGCGATCCGGCTTCGGGAACTTCTCCTGCCGAAATGCAGCGCTACATGGGAAAAATCTCCGGACCGTTGCTTGACCGGATCGATATTCATATCGAAGTGACGCCAGTGCCATTCGAGAAATTATCATCCACACGCAAATCTGAAACCAGCGCCGAAATCCGAAGCCGCGTGATCAGGGCTAGGGAAAACCAGACGCAGCGTTTTTCGGATTTCGAAAATGTGCATTACAATGCGCAGATGAACACGAAGCACATCCGGGAATTCTGTCAGTTGGATGCTGCGTCGCTGAAACTCCTGAAAGCCGCGATGGAACGGCTGAACTTTTCGGCACGCGCCTACGATCGGATACTGAAAGTGTCGCGGACGATTGCCGATCTGGAAGATTCGGAAAGTATAACCGCCGATCATATTGCGGAAGCGATTCAATATCGCAGCCTGGACCGCGAAGGCTGGCTCGGTTGATTATTTTGCGACGAGCACTTTCTTTACAGTATAAATGCCGTCGGTTTCAATGATAAAAAGATAGGTTCCCGATGAAAACGAACCGACAGGAACGTGGTTTTCTTTGTTGGTCAGCGTGTCTTTGTAAACAATCCTGCCGGTCGCATCCGCTATTTTCAAGACTAACCTCGGGGTCTTTTCATCATCGATCGTTACATTGACGAAGCTTGCGGCAGGATTTGGATATATTTTGATGTTCTGCGTTTTTATTTGATGGTTTACGGCCAGTGGCATGCCGTTGCCTTCGATGAGCGTCTCGAACTGATTGACATTTTTGTTGATATAACATTCCCGGATTCCCGAAGGCCAATTGATGACAAGCGAGTCGATGACCGTCGCGTCGTTCAGCCCGAAATGCACGCGCAGGTCGTTCTGGCCCTGAAAACTGTTCTGAGCCGTGATGTGACGCAGTTGCCACACCGGATTTCCGTTGATCGTAGCTTTGATTTTTACAAACGCCCCAATAGCCGATTTGTTCGAAACGACTCCTTTCAGAGTATAGTTTACCCATTTCCGGTTCCCGGCCACCGCATCGTTGCGCCAGAGCGACCGTGCCGGACCGTTCCCGTGAACGAACACGTCGAGATCTCCGTCGTTGTCGTAATCGCCGTTGGCGACACCGCTGCTTCCGGACGCAACCGCTATCGTCTCGGAAGCCTCGGTGAATGTGCCGTCGCCATTGTTCGTAAAATACCGCAGCGGGAAAGTATCGTTGGAGATGATGACATCGAGGTCGCCGTCGTTGTCGAAATCGCCCCAGTCGTTGGAAAGGTTGGAATTGATCGAGGTAAAAGGCGTTGTCAGGGCTTCATAATTGCCGTTCCCGTTGTTTTTGTAGAACCGGGTCGTAACGCCCGCATAATTGGTCAGGCATACGTCCAGATCGCCGTCGTTGTCATAATCGATGAAATTGTAGCATTGCCCGTCTTCGTTGTTCGCGGCCCAGGGTTCGGCCGTCATCGGTTCGATCAGGTCGTTGCCGGTTTCGGTCTTGAGGTTTTTGTAGCAGAAATCGGGGCCGGGAGCGCCGCCGGGTCCGGTAGCCACGAAAATATCCATGTCGCCGTCCATATCGTAATCGTCAAAGTACGGAACCGTATACGGATGCGTGGTATCGGTAAAAGCAAAACCCGTGACCGCGGTAAACGCAACTGAATCTGTATTCTGTATCAGGAACCGGCACGGATAGGGCGTAGCCGCGCCATGAAAACCGAATGCCTGGGCATAAAGCAGATCGAGCTTGCCGTCGTTGTTGCTGTCGGCCATAGCGCAGCCCCAGGACGCATAACCGGCAAGTTCGGGAACGGTTGCCGTGATGTTCTGGAAGGTATTGTCGCCGTTGTTCAGGTAAATCTCGCTCGGGTTTTGTGCTGTAATGAAGTCGATGTCGCCGTCGTTGTCGAGATCGCCCCAGCTGCATCCGCCCGGTGCCTGTAGCGGCGTCGGGTTGATATTCAGCCCCGTGAGCTGCGTAAAAGTGCCGTCGCCGTTGTTCAGGAAAACGTTGCGCGACATCGCGAACAGATCGATGTAGCCGTCGTTGTTGATGTCGACCCAGGCCGCGCCTTTGTAAAAGCCGGGCGTGGTAAAAGTCGTGATCGCGCCCTCGGTGATTTTGGTCCATCCGCCCTGAGCGGAAAGCAGCATCGAAAAGATTAAGGCAAAAGTGAGGAAAATTGTTTTCATATCGTTGGTTTTAGTTGACCAAAGATATTTCCGGTTATTTGAGAAAGGGTAAATCCCGTTAAGGGTTTACTTTATTTTTGCTTCGGAATTCGCCCGGGGTAATTCCGACGATGCTTTTGAAGGCTTTGTTGAACGAGACTTTGTTGTTGTATCCGGCCTGGTAAGCGACTTCGATAATGGTCAGTTTTTCCCGCGAGGCCAAGAGTTCTTTCGCTTCGTTGATGCGGAGCGAGTTGATGTACTCGAAAAAGTTCATTCCGAGATTTTCATTAATGGCTTGTGAAAGGTAATGCTTGTTGGTATCGGTCAGCGCCGAAAGCTTGTCGAGGCTGAGATCGCTCTGCAGGAAGTATTTCTTTTCCTGCATGTTCTTTTCGAGCAGTCCGATAATCTCGCCCGAGACGTCCGCGGAAATCGGTGAATTCCGGTACTTGGGCTTTTCTTCGAAAACGCTGAACCCGCAAAATACCTTGGGCTGCATATAACCGAACCAGGCGACGAAGAAAATGAAGAACGTCATGCTAAATGATATCGCATAATCCCAGGACGTGTTGAAGAACCTGAAATTTGCCAATATATAATAGGAAAGATAGCTGAAGATAAATCCTGAAAACAAACCCGATAACCAAACGAACCATTTGCGGACTTCGGGATTGGTACGGCTCAGCGACGAAAATTTCCGGTAAATCAAAAACTGGTAGGCGCACATTTGCGCAATGCCGATCCAGACAATCGGCAGCGAGAATTTCGGGACAGGCAAATGTCCGGACATGACGGCTTGCTTTTCGGGGATTGACATCAGGATGAACGGCATCGACCAGAGCAATACGAGAAACGCCGGGATAAAATGGAGCAGGTCGCGCTGTACGAACTTTTTTTTGGTGAATATCGATTCAAAATAAAGATAAAACAGCGGCCCGAACAAATAGTAAATACTGTCCGGAAAAGCCGTCAGGTACGGGTAATAATATTCGTACCGCGTCCAGAAGCCGACGTAGGCAATAAGAATGATTGAAAATAAAAAAGTAATGGACGCAAGGATTTTACGCGACGGATGCCGGTCGAATTTGAAAAGCAGTACGGCCGAGACGAACAACCCCTGAACGGCGGCGAAAAGGAAAATGATGGTCCAGGTGTCGAAGCTCGGATGTTGCATGCGCAAATGAAAAAAATTATTACCAAAAGTGTAGTAAAACCCTATAAAGTTTTACCTGCAATGTTATTTTACCGTTAATAATTGCATTTCGTCGACAAAAAATGTACTTTCATTGAAAGTAATGTCCTATATTTGAAGTTCACGAATCTAAAAACCAATAGCGCTATGCCTAAATCCATGAAACCTAAAACCGATTCTGAATCAAGGTTTTATCTCTATATTGCGGGGATTGCGCTAAGTTTGCCGCTCTTGCTTCTTGGCGGTTACACGGTTTCGGTATTGATCCGTAACTTATTCTGATTCTACCATTTCGGTTTTATGAAGTAAAGCGCCGTCCCGTCAGGATCGGTAAAATGAAGGAATTGCCCGCCGGCTTCGCTTCGTTCCTCGACTTTTATATCCAGATTTTCTAGTTTTGCCTTTACCGAATCGAAATCTTCAGCAGTAAATCCAATCGATACATTTCCCGAATTCCCCGAAATATTCTCCGACGGATGCAGCCCGATCGTCAGTCCGTTTGCCGTAAGCTGGGCATAATGGTTTCCCCAGCGGCTTTTGAGCTCGAAACCGATGGATCGGTAAAAAGCAACGGATTTGTCCATGTCTTTGACATTGATGGTGAGGTTGGTTTCCTTAATCATGATTTTTAGTTTTGGTTAATCAATCCTTTTACCCGATGCGCTCGCCGCAATAAGCTTTTCCAAACGCGACAATTGGGTTTTCTCCTGTTTGGCGCTCATGACCCGGAAAATCATCTGCTTTTTATATCCCGGCGGCTGTGCCGTAAAGAAATCCCAGGCTTTTTTGTTTAATTTGAATAGTTTTTCATATTCCGAAGTCAAAATTTTGGCTTCGTTCTCGAAACTGTAAATTGCCGATTTTTCCGCGGTACGCTTTGCAAAAGCGGCGTGGCCTTCGGGTTTCATCAGCCCTTTTTTGGTGAGTTCACCAACTTTTTGGATGTTGACTGCGCTCCAGATGCTGCCCGATTTTCGTGGCGTAAACCGGATGGTATAACTCTCGGCATCGATCGATTTTCGCACGCCGTCAATCCAGCCGAAACACAACGCCTCGTCGACTGATTCCGGCCAGGTGATGCTCGGTTTCCCGCTGCCTTTTTTATAAAAGCCGACGACCAGTTCTTTGGCCGAAGCGTGGTTTTTTTCCAGCCATTTCCGGAATGCAGTAGGTTTTTCGAAAAAATGTGGTTCCAAATGAAATGATTTATTCTTCAAACGTCAGGTAAGCTTTCTTGAAATCGCCGGTCTCGAAACCTTTGCGGAACCAATACATCCGTTGTTCAGAGGTACCGTGAGTAAACGAATCGGGCACGACCGTACCCTGCATTTTCTTTTGTATCGCATCGTCGCCGACGGCATTCGCGGCGCTCAGGGCTTCGTCGATATCGCCTTCTTCGAGTATGTGGTTGAGTTGCTGATCGTAATGCGTCCAGACGCCGGCATAATAATCGGCCTGCAACTCGAGCGCAACCGATAGTTTGTTCGCCTGTTTTTCATTGGATTGTTGCTGCAGCCCGCTGACTTCGCCCGATTTTCCGAGCAGGTTTTGCACATGGTGCCCGATTTCATGCGCGATGACGTAAGCAATGGCAAAATCGCCGCCTTTTGCCCCGAAGCGTGTCCGGAGTTCTTCAAAAAATGCCAGATCCATATAAACTTTCCGGTCCTCTGGGCAATAAAACGGCCCGGATTGCGAACTCGCGCCGCCGCATCCGGTTTCCACCGCATCGCGGAACAGGACGAGCTTTGGGTTTTCGTAGGTCAGCCCGTTATCGGCGAAGACTTTTTTCCAGACGTCTTCGGTATCGACAAGCACGGCATTGACGAATTCGCCCATTTTTTTGTCTTCTTCGGTCAGCGGAGTTTCGGTTTGCGTACCTTGTTGCTGCATCTGCTGGATGCCGTCGATAAGCTGCGACGAATCGCCGCCATTTAGAAACATATTGACCAATATGACAATGATGCCGATGATACCGCCGCCGGCGGCGATTTTCCCGCCCGAAACCCCGCGCCGGTCTTCGAGGTTTTCACTTTGTCTTCTGCCGAGCCATTTCATAATTAAGATTTAAGTTTAACTTCAGGTCAAAACCATTTCAATATTTTTCGGATCAATCCCAGTTTTCCTTTATATGGCGCATATCGGAGCGAAATATCAAGCCATGTGGCTTTTTTTAATACAGGCTTTTGGTGCGAAAACGTATCAAACCCGAACCGTCCGTGGTATTTTCCGATTCCGCTGTAGCCTACGCCGCCAAACGGCAGTCTTTTATTGGAAAAGTGGATGACGCAATCGTTGATGCATCCGCCGCCGAACGAATATTTCCGGATGATTTCGTTCGCAAAAGTTTTTTTGCCGGTAAAAACGTACAACGCCAGCGGCTTTTCGTGCTTGCCGATTTCCTTGTCAATGTCACTTTCATCCGAATAGGAAATTACAGGAAGTATCGGGCCGAAAATCTCTTCCGACATCATTACGCTTTCCGGAGCCGGGTCGTCGATTATGGTCGGGGCGATGTAAAGACTTTCGCGATTGGACTGTCCGCCGTGCGCGACTTTGGTCTGGTCGATGAAATTCACAAGCCGATCGAAATTTTTTTCGTTGATGATTCGCGGGAAATCTTCGGACAATTCCGGATTCTCGCCATAAGCCGAAATGATTTCGCTTTTCAGGCATTCGATCAATCGCGCCTTGATGGTATTTTTTGCCAAAATGTAATCCGGTGCGATGCAGGTTTGGCCCGCATTCATGAATTTGCCCCAGACGATTCTTTTGGCAGCCAATGTCAGATTGGCCGATTCATCAACAATACAGGGATTTTTCCCACCGAGTTCGAGCGTGACCGGCGTCAGGTTTTCGGCGGCGGCTTTCACGACGATTTTACCGACCGCGACGCTTCCCGTAAAAAAAATGTAATCCCAGCGCTGTCTCAAAAGTCTTTGCGACACTTCGGCGCCGCCCTGAAATACTTCGACGTGTGTCGGATCGAACGTTTCGGCGATGATGAGCTCGAGGATGGAAGCGGTATTGGATGTCAGTTCGGACGGTTTCAAAACGACACTGTTCCCGGCCGAAACCGCAGCAATCAATGGTTGCATCGACAGCAGGAACGGATAATTCCACGGCGAAATAATCAGCACTTTCCCATAAGGTTCGCGGTAAATGCTGTCTACCGAAGGAAAATTCAGCAAATTCGGGAAAACGATTCTGCGCCGGTTTCGGCGCCGGATTTTCCGGATCGTATCCTTGAGCTCGGAAATCACGAGCGATGTTTCGGACAGCACCGATTCGAACGCCGGTTTCCTGAAATCGGCGTAAAGCGCCTGCAGGATATCTTCTTCGCGGCGAATGATTACATCCAGCAGCTTGGTCAGCGTTTGTTTGCGGTAACCGATATCGGTCCTGAAGTCTAGCGTATCCATTGCCTAAATTTAGCAATAAATTCGATTACTTCAGGCTGAAACTGTATCCGATATACGCGTCGGCCTGTTTGCTGTCATTGGCCAAAGCCGTAATGACCGACGACGAGCCGATGAAAAATCCGTAGGCCCGGAAACCAACCCCGGCTGAAAACCCCGAAATTTCATTGACCGAAAGCGGGATGTAAAATTCGAGATTGTTCAGCAAATATCTTGGTGTGAGTGAGGTGACGTTTTCGTTGGTGATTTGGTCGTTCTGACTGTTCTTCCTGAGTTTTTGCTGGGTAAAGATCGTCGCATAGAGGTTCGGGATGATTTTTACGTCGGCGTAAGCGGTAAGTGTCGTAGGCAAGACGACCTTGAAATCGGTGCTGTTGTTCTCGGTACGGTTCAGATAACCGCTGTTGAGCAGGATTTGTTCGACTTGTTCAAGACTGTTCACATCCTGGAACTGGTTCAGGTTCAGGCTTTCGGCGCCTTGAATCGACAACGCATAATTGGTGGAAGCATTGTTCGAAGCCTTGAATGTCATCCCGCCGATGTTGCGGATCGCAATCCCCGAATTGATTTTGTATTTTCCTTCCTCGGCGTCTTTCCACTCATAATTGATCCCGATATCGGCTGCCAAACCGTTCGGGCTGCCGAACAAGGAACTCATATAATCGCTAAAGTCATTGAAATTTTCGCCGAGGTTTCCGGAGTAGGCGATGTTGAGATTGGCCGTCGCATCGGTCAGTTCCACATCGCCGAGGCTGTAATTGATCGTACCTGAAAAACTGTCGGCGCCGAAATTGGCATACGAACCGGGAAACAGGATTTTCAGCGTGATACCGCCGCTAAATTTATGCACGTCGTCTTCATAAAGCGTACGGGCAGCAGCCAACCCGATTTCGCCCCAAGCTGTTCCGTTGAGCCGTTGATTGCTGTCGTTGTTGAGCGTCGTGAAATTGACCAGCGAATTGATCCCGCCGTTGCTGACCGCATCCCCGATGTGCGGATCGACGTCCACAAGATCGAGTTTCGCATAAGCTTTCGTGGTAAAGGCAAACGCCCATTTGTCGTATTTGAAAGCCACGCCCGGACCGAGGATTTCGCCGTCGAGCCTGAGGTTGACGTTGTCGTCGCCGCGGAACAGCAATTCTTCGAGATCGCTGCCGCCAACCAGGTTGCTGAAACCGATCTTATTGTTGGAAGCCACGATACTCGGGGCGATGATATTGATCTCGAAAGTGGATTTGATGTTGGCGTATTCGGCAGGATTCAGGTCGCCGTTGAGAATCCCGGTCCGCGAGGTCGTGTTGATTCCCGCAAAATGCTGTTGCGCACTGGCAATTCCCAGCGACAGCAATGTCGAAAGTAAGAGGAAATTTTTCATAATCCAGGGATTTATAAAGGCAATATTAGCCAATTTAACACTGAAAGTATTACAGCATTTTTAAGCGATTTTACACAATTCAGATTGCCTTCCAGAGCGGATCGTCGGGAACTGGAGCAATAAGTGTAAGTGACTCTTTGCTGACCGGATGGATAAAAACGAGTTTACGGGCGTGAAGGTGAATGCCGCCGTCCGGATTGCTCCGGTCGAAACCGTATTTGAGGTCGCCCTTTATTGGCGAGCCGATAGCCGAAAGCTGTGACCTTATTTGATGATGCCGGCCGGTATGCAGATTGATCTCAAGCGCGTAATAATTGTTGAGCGCCGCGATGATTTTGTAATCGAGACTGGCTTTTTTGCTGTTCGCGACTTCTTTGGGATGTGCTTTGGACGTGTTGTTTTTTTCGTTGCGGACTAAATAATGAATTAGTTCTGCCGATTCCGGTTCGGGTTTGTTCTTTACGATGGCCCAATATGTTTTTTCGGTTTCGCGGTTTTTGAAAAGTTCGTTCAGTCGTGCCAGTGCTTTGGATGTGCGCGCAAAAACGACGATTCCCGTTGTCGGCCGATCCAATCGATGCACGACACCGAGGAAGACTTCGCCCGGTTTGTTGTATTTTTCCTTGATGTATTCCTTGACGATATCGCTCAGCGGTTTATCTCCGGTCTTGTCGCCCTGGACGATATCGCCGACGCGCTTGTTGACCACGATGATGTGGTTGTCTTCGTGGAGGATTTGGAGGTTGTCTTTGGTGGATACGACTTTCAAAGTGCGGTTGCGTTAGGGATGGAGGCTTTGTTGGAGCTCTTTGAATACCTCAGAGGTTTTCAAAACCTCTGAGGTCTCAAAAGCGACTGCCGACAGCCCGGGCCGAAGGCAACGCCCAATTGTCAATTAATACTGTTCTTTCTCGTTCGGGAAATCCTGCGATTTGACATCCGAAACGTATTGCCCGATCGCCGAAGTCATGCCTTCGTAAAGGTTCATGTAACGCCTTAAAAAACGCGGACTGAACTCGTTGTTCATGCCGAGCATGTCGTGAATGACCAGAACCTGGCCGTCGACACCGCCGCCGGCGCCGATTCCGATGACCGGAATCGAGATGCTTTTCGCGACGGTTTCCGCCAATTTTGCAGGTATTTTTTCGAGCACAAGCGCGAAACATCCGATTTTTTCCAGCATTTGGGCGTCTTCGATGAGTTGCTGCGCTTCGGCTTCTTCTTTGGCGCGTACCGTATACGTCCCGAATTTATAAATCGATTGCGGCGTCAGTCCCAAATGGCCCATGACCGGAATTCCGGCGTTCAAAATTCTCCGGATCGATTCCTTGATTTCGCTTCCGCCTTCCATTTTTACCGCATGCCCGCCGCTTTCCTTCATGATCCGGATTGACGAGCGCAACGCTTCCTTCGGGTCGGATTGATAACTTCCGAACGGCAGATCGACGACGACCAGTGCACGCGAAACACCGCGGACGACCGATGAAGCGTGGTAAATCATCTGGTCGAGCGTAATCGGCAACGTCGTTTCGTGGCCGGCCATAACGTTGGACGCCGAATCGCCGACCAAAATCACATCGACGCCGGCGGTATCGACGATTTTTGCCATCGTGAAATCGTAGGCCGTGAGCATCGAGATTTTCTCGCCGTTGCTTTTCATTTCGATCAGCGACTTGGTGGTGATCCTTTTATAATCTTTTTTTGCGACTGACATAGGTAGTTTTTAATTGATGTAAAAGTACTAAATGCTTTTCGGATTGTAACGCGGTTACCCTTTTTTGCACTAATTTTTGATTTTAAATCCTTACCGATGAAAAAGCTTGTATTGCTGCTACTTCTTTTTGCCGCCGAGTGTATGTTTTCGCAGGAAATGGCCATCCGAAAAACAATCGAAACCTTTTTTGCAGCGTTTCACGAACAGGACACGGTGAAACTCAAATCGATTTTAGCAGATGAAATCGTCCTGCACACGATTACCGAAAAAGCCAGCGGCGTCACCCTGTCGGTCGAGACGAGAAACGAACTGCTGCAATCGGTTGCCTCGATACCCAAAAGTATTAAATACGAAGAGCGGCTTTTGTCGTGGGATATCAAAATCGATGGCAAGCTGGCGCACGTCTGGACGCCGTATGAGTTTTACATCAACGGGAATCTGGTTCATTCCGGTGTCGATTCGTTCCAGCTTTTCTGGGACAACGGAATCTGGAAAATCATTTATTGCGCGGACACCCGGAACCGTCCGTGAGGAGCAAATCTTCAAGTCCTGCCCGAATTGAAGCACGGAAACAAAAGCGAAACAGTCTATTTCAATGTGACCATTACAATTAATTAGCAATCGGCCATATTCACGGCAATCGCCAATCCGCCTTCCGAAGTTTCCTTGTATTTGTTGTTCATGTCCTTGGCGGTCTGCCACATTGTATCGATAACTTTGTCGAGCGGCACCTTTGCGTTTTTCGGATCGGTTTCAAGCGCGAGTTCTGCGGCATTGATGGCCTTGATCGCGCCCATCGTGTTGCGTTCGATGCATGGAATCTGTACCAGTCCGCCGATCGGGTCGCAGGTCATTCCCAAATGATGTTCCATAGCGATTTCCGCTGCCATCAGCACTTGTTCCGGGGTTCCGCCCATGAGTTCGCACAATGCGCCCGCCGCCATCGCCGACGATACGCCGATTTCCGCCTGACATCCGCCCATGGCTGCCGAAATGGTCGAACCTTTCTTGAAAATACTTCCGATTTCGCCGGCGACCAATAAGAATTGCCTGATTTCCTTATCGCCTGCAACGTGGTTTTCAATCGTCAGGTAATACATCAAAACTGCAGGAATTACGCCTGCGCTTCCGTTGGTCGGCGCCGTCACGACACGTCCGAGGGCTGCATTGACTTCGTTTACGGCCAACGCATAACAGCTGACCCATTTCAGGATTTGGCGGAATTTGACCTCGGTTTTGCGGATGGTTTCGAGCCACTCTTGCGGCGTCGTATAATTGGCCAGCCCAATCAGGTTCTGATGCATATCGAAAGCGCGGCGGCGCACGTTGAGCCCGCCCGGGAGAATACCTTCGGAGTGGCAACCGATGAACATGCATTCGAGCATCGTGTGCCAAACGCGGAGTAATTCGCTGTCGATTTCGGATTCCGGGCGCAACGACTTCTCGTTTTCGTAAACGATTTCTGAAATCTTCTTGTGCTCCGCAGTACAGTATTGAAGCAATTCTTCGGCTTTATCGATCGGAAACGGAAAAGTGCTTTTGACTCCTTCTTTCAGTTTGGCGTTCGACCGCTCTTCCTTGACGACGAATCCGCCGCCGATGGAATAAAAAGTCGAACCATATTCCTGTTCGTCGCTGGTATATGCAGTGAATTTGAGCCCGTTGGCATGGAAAGGCAAAAAGTTCTTGTTGAAAACGATGTCCATCAGGAATGAGAAGGGAATCGTGATTTCGTCGCCGAGCCGGATTTCGTTCCGGTCTTCGATGTTCTTGATGATTCCCGCGATGTTTTCGACCGGTATATATTCCGGATCCTGACCGCTAAGCCCGAGCATCACCGCCAGGTCGGTCGCATGGCCTTTACCGGTGAGCGACAACGAACCATACAAGTCAACTTTGACACGCTGGGTAATGTGCAACAGATTCTCGGCGCGGAGCTCTGCCAGAAAGCGTTCTGCGGCGCGCCACGGCCCGAGCGTATGAGAACTCGACGGCCCGACGCCGATTTTGAGCATGTCAAAAACTGAAATGGATTCCTGCATAAAATGTAAGCTTATGCAAATATAATTTATTTTGCCGCTTTTTTGACAGTGTAAAAGCGTATATCCGGTGATTTCTGCGACCTGTTGAAAATCAGTTAATTTATCTCCGGTAAACAAAGTGCAGTCGTGGAGTTCGCTGTTATTTCGCCAAAATGGAATTACAATCGAAAAAAATAGTGCTTTTTTGATATTTTTGATGTCATGGAAATTACGATCAAAAAGAAACTTTATTGCCTGCTGATATTGCTCGCTGGTTTTTCGCTTTCGGCCCAAACAACCAAGGATGTCGATGACATGTACCTCAAAAGCATCAAGGCGTACCGGAACAAAGACTATCAAACGTTTCTTGACTGGACCAAACTGGCCGACAGCCTCAGGCCGTCGCATCCGAAATACACCTACAATCTCGCCGTCGGCAACGTCTTGACCGGTCATCCGGAAAAGGCGTGGGAACCGCTCCGAAAATCCATCGGAATGAACGGCGATCTCGATTTTGAGAATGACCCGGACCTTGCGGCATTGAAAGCGCTGCCCGATTTTGAAAAACTTCTGGCGCTCAAAGTTGAAAACCTCAAAGTGAAAACGACTTCTTCCCAGATCGTCAAATTGTCCGAAAAGGATTTGCACCCCGAAGGCCTGGTTTACCTGAAACACTCGAAAACCTGGCTGGCGTCGAGCATCCGGAAAGGCAAAATCGTTTCGTTCAACATCAAAAACGGAAAATGCGCCGACTGGCTCAAGGACGAAAAGATGTATTCGGTATTTGCGCTGAAAGCTGATCCCGATGAGCATTACCTTTGGGCGGCCACCAACGCTATTCCGGAAATGGAAAGTTATGATCCGCAAAAAAGAGAGAAGGCCGAAATTCTCAAGATTGACATCAAATCGAGAAAAATTGTCCAGCGTTTTTCGGCATTGGGCAATCATATTTTCGGCGATCTGGCCGTAACAAAAAACGGAACCGTATATGTCACCGACAGCGCCAAACCGCTCATTTTTAAAATCGAAAACGACCAGATGACGATTTGGGGAGAACTATCCCAAAAGCTCTACAACCTACAGGGAATTGCTTTCAACGCAGACGAAAGCAAAATGTATGTTGCCGACTATTTCAGCGGCATTCTGGAAATTCCGATGGCCGAACCGGGGAAAAAGAAATGGCTGCAATTTCCCGAGGGCACAGTCGTAAAAGGAATCGACGGGCTGGCATGGCATGAGAATTCGCTGATCGCCATCCACAACGGCGTAAAACCGATACGGATTATTCGTTATTCACTTGATGAAACAGGTGAAAAAATTACCGGTTTTGAAGTCATCGACAACAACCGCCCGGAATTTGAAGAGCCTGCTTTGGGCGCAATCAGCGAAAACCGGTTTTATTTTTTTGCGAATTCGCCGTGGAACGCTTACGATAAAACGCACCAGCTGAATGCTGCGAAATACGACAACCCGATACTCTTCGGTTTCGGGCTTTAATCCCAAAATTTCAAACAATCAATTCTGGGCTTTAGTTATAGAAATATAATTTAAAATCGCACACGCCGTCGCGATGCCTGTTAATCCGAAGGCCAAATCAGAATAATCAAAGCTTCTGATAGGCGAAAGGCGCTGGAGGAATTCTTCAACAACCGCAATAACGACAGCGGCGGCAATTCCTGCCGGAATACTGTATTGACGGAAGGAAATGAACGGTTTGTTAAAATAGTTGCCCAAAAAGTAGCCCCACAATCCGTAAAGAATAAAATGTCCAGCCGAATCGTAAAACGGAATGCTGTGCAGCTTTGTCGGGATTTTCCCGAGATAGGCAAGCGCAAAAATTGTCAGGATAATTGCCGAATAGGAGAGAAGTGCCGTCTTTTTTGTCATGGCAGCTCGTTGTTTTCGGCAATGAATTTTTTGAGCTTTTCCTGATCGAGCAGGCAGTCTTTGCCGATGATTCCATTGTTGACCAAACTGAATACTAAATCGTTGCGCCCGATGATTTTTTTATTGGTAAACGTTTTCGCACCCTGCAGGAAATAGATCGTACTTTCGAATTTGCCCATGACATTCTTGCGGATCGTGCCTTTGATGATTTCCTTGCCGCCCAGATCCGAAATCGAGAATTCGTTACCTTTCTTGGCATAATTGAAACACTTCGAATCGTTGACGAAAATTTCCTTTTCAGTAAAATTAACGGTTACAGGCTTTGGCTGCGCCGCCGATTTACCTATGAAAATCAGTAACATAAAGAGGTAAAATTGTTTCATAAAAGCTTAACGGCAAAAGTTGACAAAAAGTACCAAGGTGATTATTTGATTTAGATAATCAATCGAGCTTCGTTATAAAATGTCATCTTGTCATATTTTTTCACTGCTTCATGACAATCGAATCACCATTTCCCCGGTGGCACAATGATTGACAAATGCGGCGCGACGTAAAACTCAAACTTTAAAATAATATAAACTAACAAATAGAAAAATGGGTAAAATAATTGGAATTGACTTAGGTACGACAAACTCCTGCGTTGCAGTAATGGAAGGAAGCGAGCCGGTAGTAGTGCCTAATGCCGAAGGAAAAAGAACCACGCCGTCGGTCATCGCTTTCGTTGAAGGCGGCGAAATCAAGGTCGGCGATCCTGCAAAAAGGCAGGCCGTGACCAATCCTACCAAAACGATTGCTTCCATCAAACGTTTTATGGGAAACAAATATTCTGAAAGCAAGAAAGAAGCCGACAGGGTTCCGTACAAAGTCGTCAAAGGCGACAACGATACGCCGCGCGTAGATATCGACGGACGTTTGTATACCGCACAGGAACTTTCGGCGATGACTTTGCAGAAAATGAAAAAGACAGCCGAAGACTATCTTGGGCAAACCGTTTCCGAAGCGGTAATTACCGTTCCGGCCTATTTCAACGACGCACAGCGCCAGGCGACGAAAGAAGCGGGCGAGATTGCAGGCTTGAAAGTCATGCGGATCATCAACGAGCCGACAGCGGCAGCGCTGGCTTACGGGCTCGATAAAAAAGGGCACGACCAGAAAATCGCCGTATACGATTTGGGCGGCGGTACATTCGATATCTCGATCCTCGAATTGGGCGACGGCGTTTTCGAAGTATTGTCCACAAACGGCGACACGCATTTGGGCGGTGACGATTTCGACCAGGAAATCATCGACTGGCTAGCCGACGAGTTCAAGAATGACGAAGGCGTCGACCTGCGTCAGGATCCGATGTCGCTGCAACGTTTGAAAGAAGCTGCCGAAAAAGCGAAAATCGAACTCTCGTCGTCTTCACAAACCGAAATCAACCTGCCATATGTAACTGCAACGGCTTCAGGTCCGAAGCACTTGGTAAAAACACTGACCCGCGCGAAATTCGAGCAATTGACCGATGCGCTCGTAAAACGTTCGATGGCGCCGGTTGAAAAAGCGCTGAAAGACGCAGGCGTTTCAAAATCGGATATCGACGAAATCATCCTCGTCGGTGGTTCGACACGTATCCCAAAAATCCAGGAAGAAGTCGAGAAATTCTTCGGCAAGAAACCATCGAAAGGTGTAAACCCTGACGAAGTTGTCGCGATTGGCGCGGCTATCCAGGGCGGGGTTTTGTCAGGCGACGTAAAAGACGTATTGCTTTTGGACGTTACGCCGTTGTCTCTGGGAATCGAAACAATGGGCGGCGTAATGACGAAACTGATCGAGTCGAACACAACAATCCCGACCAAGAAATCGCAGGTGTTCTCGACTGCCGCAGATTCGCAGCCAAGCGTTGAAATCCACGTATTGCAAGGCGAACGGACGATGGCGACTGACAACAAGACGATCGGGCGTTTCCACCTCGACGGCATTCCGCCGGCACCGAGAGGCGTGCCACAGATTGAAGTGACGTTTGACATCGATGCCAACGGTATCATCAAGGTTTCGGCTACCGATAAAGGAACCGGAAAATCGCACGACATCCGTATCGAGGCTTCTTCGGGACTGACCCAGGAAGAAATCGAAAGAATGAAGAAAGACGCCGAAGCCAATGCGGATTCCGACCGTCAGGCGAAGGAAAAAATCGAAAAGCTCAACGAGGCCGACTCGATGATTTTCCAGACTGAAAGCCAGCTGAAAGAATACGGCGATAAATTGTCTGCAAATAATAAAGAAGCGATCGAATCGGCGCTGACCGAACTCAAAGCGGCTTACGAGTCGAAAGACATCGCGACGATCCAGCCAGCATTGGACAAAATCAATGAAGCGTGGAAAAATGCTTCCGAGGAAATGTATAAGCAAAGCGAGGCGCAAGGCCAGCCGCAAGACGCGCAGCCGCAAGGCGAATCGCAGGGCGACAATGTGCAGGACGTAGATTATGAGGAAGTAAAAGACAATTAATAATTAATTGGTTAATTATAAGGAGAAAACCCGCGGAGAGATTCGCGGGTTTTTTGTTTTTAAGTATTACCAATTTCGATATAGGTTCGACCGGCGGTTTTCCTTTTTTCTAAAGAGGTTTGAGACCGCATGGATTGTGCGGCCGGCATAAGTTCTTTTTTTCATTGCCATGGCGCCGCCAACTCTGATGACCTTGCTGTAAAATTCATCATTCTGCTTCAGTTTGATGTTTAATTTTGTATTTTCATGGGCAACGACTTCCAGTGTTTCCAATCCAATGAAAGAAAACACCAATACATCATTTTCCCGGGCTTTAATTCTAAAATTTCCGTCAAAATCAGACATTGCTTTTGTCTCAGTTCCTTTGACCGTAACTTCTACACCGGGCAATGTGTCAGTCTGGTCTGAAATGGTTCCGGAAAATTCCATTTCCCTATTGGCCTGCATTGTAGCCTTCATTGAAGGTTTTTGATCGGTCTGGACAGTTTTATCCTTATCCTGGGCATGAACGGTGTGTGTACCGATCCCGAGAAATGCGAGCGCACCCGAAGCGGCGGCAATCCAAATCTGTGATTTTTCTTTCCGGACAACCAATCCGCGATTGAGCTGCGTATCGAGAAAACGCCCGCAAAGGTTTTTCTCGGCGGTGAATCTCTCGAGGATTTCGCGGTCCGAGGCTTTTGTAAAATCATGAACCTGCTTTTGGCAACCGGCGCAAAAGCGGCTTTTATCGTGTGCGGTCATTTGGTTCCAGTCTTCCTGGCAAGGCCGGGCAATGCTGATGTAGGTTTTTTTGTCCATAAACGATGTGTTAAGTTGGATAAATCAGCAGGTTTTGAGACTTTGGGTCTAATCAAATATAAAACTATTTTCATCAAGTTTACAACAAAATAACTCCGATATTTGAGCGTTCTGATTCCTTATCAAAAATTCGCAACATGATTAAAAAAATCTTTTTCCTGCTATTGACTGTTTGCAGTATGAGCGCCTATTCCCAAAAGGGCAAACTGATTAAAGTGGCCGCCAAAAAAGCGGTCGTGGCACAAGCCGATAATCTTACGGCAGAATTGCTCGAAAAGAAAAGCTATTTCAAGTTATATATGCTGTCAGGAAAAGACTCGATGCAGCTCCAAACAATGCCATTAAAACTTGGAACGGGGCTGCCGACCGATGTAAAAATTATACCGTTCACCGCGAAAGGCACTAAATTGTACAGCGTGAGTTGGAATGAAAAGAATACGATAGGCGATGCAAAAACAAAACTTGAGAACATCGCCGAAACCCATACCCAGATTTGGGATGTTTCCAACAAAACGATGCTGTACGACAATGTCCAGACGGTTGACAATATTTCCGAAGTCGTCTGGCTCGACCCGAACAAAACCGCCTCGAAAACGGTTGAGAAAATCAAGCGCGACGGATTTGAACTTACGATTACCCCGCAGGGCGATCTCATCCTCAAAAACAAGACACAGCAGGATAAGATGACCTACGACGCGGCGCAGAAGAAATTCGTTGCCGTGAAAAAATAAAAAAAGCAGGTTTAAAGCCTGCTTTTCTGATTATGCCTGTTGATTATTCGCTGACCCTGATTTCAAACATTTTATCCCAATTCTTTCCGGTCACAAAAATCGTCTTGGTTTTCGGGTTGTAGGCGATGCCGTTCAAAACTTCCGCTTCAGGATTTTTCACTTGTTTGCGAAGCGCGCTCATGTCGATTACCGCTTCTACGGCGCCGGTTTCAGGATTAATGACCGCAATGACATCCTTCTGCCAGATGTTGCCGTAGATTTTCCCGTTGATGTACTCGATCTCGTTCAGGCTCTTGATTTTGTTCGCCGCCCAATATACGTTGACGTTGCCGATCATTTTCTGCGTCGCCGGATCCATTTTCCATATTTTTTCGGTGCCGTCGGTCTGGTAAATGTTCTTGCCGTCGTTGGTCATTCCCCAACCTTCGATCGGCTTGTCGAAGTTGAAGGTTTTTTCCTTTTTCAAAGTATTGGCGTCATAAATGAATCCGACGTTCGACTGCCAGGTCAACTGATAAATTTTCCCGCCGATTACCGTTATGCCTTCGCCGAAATATTCAGCCGCGATATCGACCTGCTTGTAGATTTTCCCGGTTTTGTAATCGTATTTCCTGAAGTACGATTGGCCTTTCTGGCCGGTGCTTTCCATTAACGTATCGCGGAAAAACTCGAAACCTTCGGTAAACGATTTCGGGTCGTGCGGATAGGTATTGACAATCGTATATTTTAACAATTTCGCATCGATGTCCGAAACAAGTTCTACGCGGTCCGTCGCCTCGGCGCTCTGGCCTTCAAAAAAAACGACGGCCTTGAGGTTCTGGTAGCCGAGTTTTTGCCCGTCGAGCCCGAATCCAATTTTTCCGGCGCCTTTGGTTTTGCCGACCTTTATATCGTTCACATAATAAATGATGCTGTCGACAGTCTTGTTTTGAGTATTGACGATATCGAGCGCGACTTTGTCTTTCGATACATATTGTTCTTTCAGGGCCGTTTCGTTGAATGTGAACAATCCCGAGTTGTCTTTGTTCTTGTCGTTGCAGCACGTCAGGGCCGAACCTAATAAAATGATTGCGAGCAGATTGTATATTTTCATTTCAAAAATTGAGATTACGCCGGATTTTATGGCTTCCGGCCTTGCGAAAATACAAAAAGATTGTATATTTGCAACGGCAAGTCCTACACGACCAGCTCCTGCAGAATCCCCCAGGATGGGAACATAGCAAGGGTACGCGGTTGTAGCGGTGCGATGTAGGTCGCTTGCCATTTTTTTTTCTTAACGGTGTCACAATTGTAATCTTCCTTAGGGAGGATTTTTTTATTTTTAAGGGTTTGATATGGAGCATGTTCCGGCTTTTGCTTTTATCTTTTTGCAAAAAAGGATATCGACACACTCGAGCGAAGTGAACTGGCGAAGCAATCCGCGCTGGCTAATGAATCCATTCGAAAATCAACTTAAAATAAACCGTCATGAAAACACTTGCTATTTTACTTGTCACGGCTTTCGGCTTTGCGCAATCCGCCGATCCCAACTACAATGAATTCAAGAAAACCCTCGAAGCCTATCTATCAAGTCCCGATTCCAAGGTCAAGCCATCGCCGTGCGGCGATTATATGCTGCGTTATGTAGTCAAAGCCGAAAATTTCAAGGAAACTGTCTATCCGATGAACTCGAACAGTCTTTGCGCCGACCTTGAAAAATTTGATTCGAGTAAAAATCCGGTCGGCAATCCGGGCTGGAGCTACGACATTAAGGCTGTAGGAAACAAATATTACATCATCCGGGCCGACCAAAACACCGACAGCGTCCGTCAGGAATTCTATTATTACGAACGGAAGAAATAGATGAAGCCTTTCTTCGTTCTGCTGATTGTTTTTGCGATTGTCGTGGGCTTTACTTTCTTTATCGGCGATTTGGATTATGGATTGGCCGGCCGCACTGCACTTTCGGCCATGTTGCTGTTTACGGCAATCGGACATTTCAAATTCACCGACGGCATGACGCTGATGATTCCTGAAATTATCCCGTTTAAAAAGCCAATCATTTATCTTACCGGGTTTATGGAGATCGCAGCCGCATTCCTGATGTTCTTCGAGGTTGTGAGAAAGGCCACAGGATGGTGCTTGATCGTATTTTTCGTTTTACTGCTTCCGGCAAATATCAATGCGGCGTTCAGACACATTAATTACGAAAAAGGAACTTATGACGGTCCGGGTCTAAAATACTTGTGGTTCCGCGTGCCGTTCCAGCTGTTGCTGATTTGGTGGACGTATTTTTTCCTGATCCGGCCCTGATTGGCTGAAAGTTCTTACCTTCGCTTTCTCAATCGAAAACCATGTCAAAAATCATCTTCATCACCGGCGCTTCTTCCGGAATTGGTAAAGCAATAGGCGAATTTCTGCAACAGAAAGGCTTCATAGTTTACGGTACCAGCCGAAATCCAGAAAAAATAAAAAATTCGATTTTTCCCTTGGTTGCCCTCGACGTTCGCGACGGTGAAAGCATCAAATCTGCCGTAGCCGAAGTCATTTCCAAATCAGGACGCATCGATGTGCTGGTCAACAATGCCGGTGTCGGGATAACCGGCCCGCTGGAGGAAATTCCTTTGGCCGAAATCCGCAACAATTTCGAGACAAACCTGTTCGGCCCGATCGAAATGATGAAAGCCGTATTGCCGCACATGCGCGAGCGGAAATCGGGACTGATCATAAACGTCACATCGATTGCCGGCTATATGGGATTGCCGTACCGGAGCGTGTATTCGGCCTCGAAAGGCGCACTTGAACTCATTACCGAATCGCTCAGGATGGAAGTAAAGCCGTTCGGCATCAACATCACGAATGTTGCTCCGGGCGATTTCGCGACGAACATCGCGGCCGGGCGGTATCATGCGCCGCTGCTTCCGGGTTCGGCGTATGAAAAGGATTACGGCACTATTCTCACAACGATGAACGAGCATGTCGACGACGGCAGCGATCCGCTCGAAATGGCGCAGTCGGTCTTTGTCATCATCAATGAGAAAAATCCGAAAATCCATTACAAAGTTGGCGCGTTCATGCAGAAATTCTCGATTATCCTGAAACGGGTTTTGCCGGATACGGTTTATGAAAAGATGTTGATGAAGCATTATAAGCTGTAGTAGATAGTAGACAGTTACCGTAAACTGTAAACTGTCAACCGTAAACCCAAAAATAATTGTACTTTTGCGGCGCGTTCCAAGTCGCGTTAGCGATGGAGGCACTGTTGGAGCTCTTGCAAGACCTCAAAGGTTTCAAAAACCTTTGAGGTCTGCAAAGCGACTGCCGACAGTGCGGCCGAAGGCAACGCCCACAATTTTAAAACACAACTTTACACTATGAAATTTTTTATCGACACCGCAAACTTAAAAGAAATCAAAGCAGCGCAGGCACTCGGCGTACTCGACGGCGTAACGACCAATCCGTCGCTGATGGCCAAGGAAGGCATTACCGGAAAGAACAACATCCTGAAACATTATGTCGACATCTGCAACATCGTGGATGGCGACGTAAGCGCCGAGGTGATCGCCGTGGATTTTGACGGAATGATCCGCGAAGGCGAGGAACTGGCCGACCTGCACGAACAGAT
>JBEHYS010000016.1:0-75626 GCA_048498055.1 Bacteroidota bacterium | reverse complement strand
CGTACGATTCGTTGACGATCGAATTGGCGGAAGTCCCGCCTACGGTATTGCCGGTACAGGTAGTCATTTCGTAGTTCGTCGCCTGGGTACCCAGGCCGATCCCGCCCATATTTACCCAACCGTCCGAAACGGCGCGCATCCCGCCGATGGTATTGTTGGTGACGGTCGAATTGCTGGCGTCTGCGACCTGGATGCCATACATCTCGCCGCTTTCCGTGTTCGTACAGGTAACCTTGAAACTATCCGCCGTCTGGCTGCCGATGATATTGTTATTGATGAGTGCCGAAGCATTGTCCAGGTATATTCCGTCTATCGAATAGTTGACTCCGGACGTCGTTACCGAAATGTTTCGGATCGCATTCCCTTCGATCTTCATCTGGGCGTATGTGTTGTTGAGGTAGGAACTGTAATAAATGCCCGCATAATGCTTGCACGATTCGAGCGTAGTACCGGTTCCCAAGCGGTTGGCCGAACCGATCTCGTTTCCGGTGACCTCGCTGGTCTCGCCCGAATTGATGTCGGTCAAGTTGATGGCGCGGACGTCGTTTGACGTATGCTGCAACGTTTGATAAATGCGGTTGTTCTTGATTTTGAGGTCTTGGGCATAACTGAGATCTATGGCCGAAGCGGTAGTGCCTGCCGTGGGCGAAGCAAAGTCGTGGAACTCGTTGCCTTCAACCGATACGTTCGTAAGAAAAAAACCGTTATCAGTAGTTCCGAAACCCAAAATGCAGGCCGTCGGCAGGTTCGAATCGTACGGACCGAACACACAATCCTTGACGGTATAGTTTTTACCCCAGCCATTAAAAACGTCGCTTACGATCCTGATAATGCCGTTCTGGGAAAATCCCAAACCGCCCGATCCCGACAGGAAACAATTCCTGACCGTAACGTTTTTGCAGCCCGTAAAATCGAGCGTCGCCATTCCCGCTACGGTAGCGGCAATGGTCAGCTGGGTAGAGCCGTCGGGGTTGCCATCGATCGTAAGGTCGTGCGCACCGATAAACCGAAGCGTATTGACCGTGCCGTAGGAAAGCAAAAGCGACCGGTTTCCGCCGCCCGTCGGTTTAATGGTAATTGAAAGATAAGATGCAGTAGCGTTGAGCTGCGTAATATTCGTCTCGTTTACGTTGCCCGTAAGCTCGATGACGACGTTCTGGTTGGCATAGGTGCCGGCGTTGATGGCGTTGAAAGCCGCCCAAAGCGTGGTGTAATTGGTAGTCCCGATCTTGACCTGTGCGGTCGAAAGGGTTGAAAAAAAGATGAGAAAAAGCAATAAGCCGAGCTTTCTCACAAATGAAAATTTTGTTTTGTTCTCCATGGTTTGGTGTTGGTTTGTTAAACATGGAGGTCAAGCGCTAGATTCCAGGGACAATCCTAAACGACTCTTTGTCAAGTGGATGCCAAACATAGGAAATAATCTTGGCTTTAACAAAATTTTCTTAAGATAAGAATGTCAGGCATGTCGCCTAACTCGGTCTTTCAAATAAAAAAGTCCGGATCATTGAGATCCGGACTTTGTTTAATCAAATGTAAATTTCTTTAATTGATCGGAAATCTTTTGCGATGCGGAATTATCTGGCGACAATTATTTTTTCTTTGCCGGGCTTTTGGCCGGAGTTGCCGGCGCCGCAGTAAAGCATTTGCAGCTGATTTCGCGCTCGGTGCCGATACCTTCGCCCGATAAGTACAATTCATCCTGGTACTGCGTCCCGTCATATTCCTGCGTAAAGCTGTATTCATCGCGGCTGCATTTGCCGTTTTTGGTCCTGCCGATGCTTGCCGAGACAAACCTGCGCAATGGTACGCCGGTGTATTCATGCTTGACGATATTCCAGCGCGATGAGGTAATCCGGACTTCCTTGGCCGTGTCGCCCGGATACTTCTTTTTGTAGGCGGCCAGGATTTTGGCTTCAAGCGCTTTATCGGTCATGCCGGCTTTTGGCATGCACGCGTCGGGATCATTGCGGTCAATCGGCGCGTTTTTGACAATCATGTCGATTTCACCCACAGCGATCGGCTTGTACTGGAAATCGGAACCGAACCCGAAGGTCTTGATCGGCACGAGTTCGAGCTTGAGCTTGTGCGTTCCCGGCGTCAACAGGTCCTGTTTCCTTTTGAGGTCCACATAAAGCGATTCGCCGAAGTTGATTTCGTCGGTACCGTCGTTCAGATCGGCGCGGACGCTCGGTATGGTCGCCATCGATTTTTCGTCGAAATTCTGCGCATAGCTGGTATTGGTGACTTTCTGCCCGTCGAGATACAGTATGTAGAGCACTTTGGTCTGCCCGCCGTCGAATGAATTTCTGTTTTCGTTGATTTCCTTGGGCTTGATCCCGCTGTCGGCCAATTGCAGCATCATGCTGTTGGACGGCGAATTCGCAAGCCATGCCCGGATGAACAGCTTGTCGCCGAAGTTGTATTTCGTGATGTACTTGGATTCGGGCAGGTCGCGTTCGATATCGTCGTTCGAAAACACCACTTTCCCGATGTTGTTGGCATAGGCCGGAGCCGTTATCTTTTCTTCTTCATAAAGCTCGACCTTGGCGTTCTTGCCTCCGCCTTTGCCTTTGAGTAATCCGCCAAGCTGGGCGTAGCTGCATACCGATGCGGCCAATGCAGCCGCTAAAATAATTTTCTTCATTGATATAATTAAAAGGGTTATTCAGGAATTTGATTAGTCTTTATGCACTGCGCGGGCAATATATCTTCCATCCGTGCTTTCGCACAGTTACGATTGACTTTAAAATAATAATGGATTATTTCGGGAATTCTTCTCCGAACCGCGCTATTGCTTTTTCAGCGATCCGGTCGGATGTTCCGGCAGATACCGCAACGCATTAGGTATGACTTTTTTCATTTTGTAGGGATTTAAATTCGGATGCAAACATATCAATGTATTTGGCTTTTCAATCACATTTTCGGATATTTATTTTCACAAGTAAATTCCGGCTGTTTTATTATCGGCGCATTACATTGAAATACAGTTCGATAAAACTGTCCTGATTAATTTGCCACGGCTTCAATTCTTTTCGAAAAACTTTTTTTGGCAACCAAAAGCGCGCAAAGTCCTACCAAAATCACCGGAATACCCGATATGAGCGCCAGCGTCCTGCCGTTCGCGCCTCCATACGGGCCGCGTTCGATATCGGGCGTGATTAAATATGCCGCCAACGTCAAAAGTACGGCTGCGCCCATCAGTTTAACGATCAGGTTCAGGTTCGGGCGGAACAGGAAAAAGGCAAAAACCAGCGACAAGGCAAGCAGCGCCGAAAGAAAAATTTCTACGATAAGATAAGTCGAAGGCGTCGGGATGGCGTCGATCTTTTTTTCAGCCTCGGCGATTTGCGCATCCATTTCGGTTTTCGATTCGCCGTTCAGGGTTTTTACCGCTTCTTTAAGCGTGTTCAACTGAGTTTGTGCGGCGGTAATCTGTGTCTGGGCCTGGGCCGCTTCGTCCTTGTCCTTATCTGCGCGCCAGATCGTCATGACGCAGGCGCCCAAAGCAATCAATAGGATCAAAATGCCAAAAATTCTCGATAGTGTTTTCATTTTTTTGTTTTTTTATGATTAGCTGGGCCAAACTTAAATCAAAAGAAAATGAAAATTTCGGCCGATGAACCAACGTCCGGTTTCGGCAGATTAACGTTGGTGAACGGCTGAAAACCGTTTTGGCACCATCGGGTTTTCAGAGGTTTTCCAGCAAAACCAGGAAGTCGTCCTTCTTACGGACCGAAAGCGGAATGGTCACTTTGTTTTTCATGACGACTTTATTGCCGCCGTCGGCCTTGATGAAGTGATCGAAATACGCCATGTTGATCAGGTGCGATTTGTGCGTCCGGAAGAAATTGTGCGGCGTCAGCAGCGTCTCGTATTCCTTGAGGTTATTCGAGACGACCAGTTTCGGCGCGTTGATGAAATTGAACGTCGTATAGTTCTTGTCGGATTCGCAATTGACGATGTCCTGGATGTTGACCGAATAAATCCTGTCGGCGGTTTTGAGTATGAGCTTTTGCAGGTTGCGCGGCCTTTCGAGATTGGTAAACAGGTTGTTGAGCTTGATGTCGAACGCTTCCCTGCCCAGCGAATCCTCGGCTTTTTTTACGGCTTCGACCAGATCGGCCGGGTCGAGCGGCTTGAGCAGGTAATCGATTGCCGAAAACCGGAACGCCTTGATCGCAAAATCTTCATGGCCGGTGATGAAGATTACCTTGAAATCGATAGGCTTGAGTTTTTGGAGCAGGTCGAAACCCGTTCCGTCGGGCATTTCCACATCGAGAAAAACCAAATCCGGCTCCAGCTGCCTGATGAGCCTGACGCCCGAACTGACCGAATCGGCCTGCCCTACTACCGAAACCGTCGGGCAACAGGACTTGATCACCGAAACGTATTCTTTGCGGATATTCTCGATATCGTCGATGACAATGGCGCGCAACATAGGCTGGTTAGTTTTCATAAATATAAGGAATTTCAAACGCCACTTTGGCCCCGACGATTTTCCGGTCGCGGTCGAAAATATTATCGGCATGCACGACGAAATCCGGGTTTTTGGTATAATTGACAAGCCTTTCGCGGGTAATGTCCATCGCCATCGACTTGTGGCTTCCCGGTTCTTTCACATCGTTGAAGCCCGCGCCGTTGTCGGAAATCTCAAAAAACAGCTTGTCGCCTTTCCGGTCGAAATTGATGTTGAGCAATCCGTTGTCTTTTTTATCGGAAAGTCCGTGCTTGATGGCGTTTTCGATAAACGGCTGGGTCAGCATCGGCGGCAGGAATATCGATTCGGCATCGATGGATTCGTCGATATTGACCTTGTATTCAAAAGCGTTGTCATACAAAAGCCGCTGGATCGAAATGTAGTTTTCGATGAGCTCGATCTCATCGGCCAGCGACGTATAGTTTTCGTTGGACGATTCGAGGATTTGCCGCGTCAGTTTCGAGAACTGGTTCAGGTAATCGACGGCCTGCTTTTCCTGCCCGTCGTGGATCAGGCTGCGGATGTTCTGGATCGAATTGAAGATGAAATGCGGGTTCATCTGCGAGCGGCGGAGTTTCTGCTCGGTCAGCAGCTGCTTGTTTTCCATTTTCACCTTCCGGATCTTCAACAATGCAATGACAAAACCGAGCACGATCAGCAGGCAAAGCGACCCGGCGATCCACCACGCTTTTTGTTGCTGCGACAACTGGAGCTCGCCGTCTTTTGACCGCACGGTTTTTTGGAGCTTATCTTCCCGGGTTTTGGACGAGTTGAGTTTTTCCTTATAGACGTTTTTGTATTTGACATCGGCCACACCGGCATAAACGTTTTTCCTGAGAATACTGTCCTGGAGCAGGTTGTGCTTCACCTGATTTTCGTAGGCCAACTTGTATTGCTTCTGGTCGGAATAGATTTCGGAGCGCAGCAGCGAAAAATCCTTCTGGAAATCGAGCAGCCCGAGATTTACTGCAATCGCCGATCCTTTATCGGCATATTCCAAAGCTTTGTCGTATTGTTTGGTAAGCCGGAAAATCTTGCCCATTTTCAGGTAATCGTACGACAATTCCTTGCGGTTTTTGAGTTTTTCGTGAATGTTTACGGCTTGCTGGAAATGTTTCATTGCCGCCGGATAATCTTCGGCGAAAATATCCAGCGTCCCGAGATTGGTGTGCCCGAGCGCACTGCCGTATCGGTCTTTGAGCGCATTGTTGATGTTGAGCCCGTCAGTAAAATATTTGCGGGCCTGGCCATATTGTTGGCTGTTCATGTAAACGACTCCGATGTTGTTATAGGTCGTGGCGAGCCCGGAGCGATTGCCGATCTTTTCCCAGATTTCGGCGGCCTTTGTGTGATATTCCATCGCTTCGGCGTTTTTACCGAGCTCCGAATAAAGCATCCCGATGTTTCCCGTGAGCGAACCAACCCCGCGCTGGTCGCCCACCTGGCGTTTCAGGTCGCGCGCCTGCAGGTAATATTCCAAAGCCGCTGCATAGTCGCCCTTGTTTTTCAAAAGCGTCCCGATGTTTGCCAGATCGCTGGCAATCCCGAATGGGTTGTTTTTCTGCTTCTGGTCAATTTCCAACGCTTTTTTATGGCATTCCATCGCCTTGTCGAGTTCGCCCTGCTTGGTATAGACTACGCCGAGCGCGTTTAGCGACCCGGATTGCCGGCCCCAATCGTTGGTTTGTTCGCCTGATGAGATTGCGGTTTTATAGTTTGAAATCGCCTTGTCGTAATCGCCGAGATAGAAATAGCACCGCGCATAATTGTGATAGCAATCGCCCATGCCGTATTTGTTGTTCAGCGATTCGAATACGGCCATCGATTGTTTTGAATAAAGCAACCCGGTCTGATATTGCCCTTTTGCAATAAAGGCGTTGGAAGAATAAAGAAGGCTGTAAGCCTTGCCTTTTTTGTATTGGATCTCATCGGCGATCGATCCGGATTCAGTGAGCAGCCTGATCGCCTTGTCGGGATTTCCGGAAGTAATCCTGTCGGCTATCCGCAACAGCGTATGTACGCGCTCGGTATCTCTCGCCGGATGGCTTTCGAGCACGGCGTACAAACTGTCGATGACTCTTGCCGCTTGGGAATGCGCGACCGCAGGGATACAGAACACTAAAAACAACGCCGCCCGCCGGAATATTTTGGCCATTTAGGGAATGAGGTTTGGATTGCCGGCAAATGTAAATAATTAAAAATATCTTTTTCGGACAATCATCCGGATTATGGGTTGGCAACCGTGCAGTTTATGACCGATATGTCTTAAATTCGCATATCGACAGATAATAAATTCAGCAATGACCGAAAGGATTCCCGTCAGGAAAATCAAGCATACCCGGATCGAACCCGGATTATCCGGCAGCTTCAGCATCCGCGACCTCCGGGACGTGCTTTCAGGGCGTGATATGAACGAAAGCCCGCACCGGCACGAATTCTTTTTGATATTGGCAATCAGGCAAGGCTCGGGAAACCACGAAATCGATTTTGTGCATCATCCGGTTGCGGACCATTCGATATTCCTGATGCGCCCGGGGCAGATCCATAGGCTGGAACTCAAGTCCGAAAGCACGGGTTATATCATCCAGTTCAAAAACGACTTTTTTTCTTCGGAAAACAATGCGCAGGAATTGCTGAGAAAAGTCAGCCACAAAAAAATCTGCACGGTTGACGGCGGCGGTTTCGCGAAAATTTCCCGCATTTTGGACGATATCTACCGCGAATATTCCGAAAAACGCGAAGGCTATCAAGACATCATCAGGGCAAACCTCGGGATTTTCTTTATAGAACTGGTACGGCAGCGGCAGCAAAAAGAGCCACAGCCGCCGCCTGCAAATCTTTATTCGCAGGAAAAACTGGAGAAGTTTTTCGAACTGCTCGACACCGACATCACCGAGGTCAAACAGGTTTCGCAATATGCGGACAAGCTGAACCTTTCCGTTTATCAGCTCAGTGCGATAACCAAGACGCTGCTGGGCAAAACCCCGTCGGTATTGATCGGCGAGCACATTATCCTGGAATCCAAGCGGCAATTGCTGGCCACATCCAATCAGGTCAATCAGATCGCTTATCAGTTAGGATACGACGACGTTTCCTATTTCATCCGGCTTTTCAAAAAACATACGGGGCATTCGCCCGAGTCTTTCCGGAATATCTCAAAATAGTCCAACTCAACCTCATTTTTGTCCTACACATTGATTTACAGTCCGATATACCTTTGCCCTGTAATTAAAAATCAATGAAATGAAAACCAAGATGAAACTGGTCGCGTCCCTAAAAATCTGGATTGCGATTTATCCTTCGATCACTTTGTTCCTGTTCCTTTTCGGGCCGATGCTGTCTGGATTTCCGCTTTATGCCCGGACGCTGATCCTCACACTGGCGCTCGTGCCGTGGATCGTCTTTGTCGGCATTCCGTTTATCGATTTGCTGATGCGGAAATTTTCCGATAAAAATAAATTCTGTTGACATGAAAAGCCCACAATCATTCGATGCAATTATAGTAGGCGGAAGCTATTCAGGCTTAGCCGCAGCAATGGCGTTGGGACGTGCGCTCAAAAAAGTGCTCGTTATCGACAGCGGCAAACCGTGCAACGCGCAAACGCCGCATTCGCACAATTTCCTGACCCAGGACGGAAGCGCTCCGGCCGAAATCGCGCAAAAAGCGAAAGACCAGGTCAGGCAGTATAAGAACGTTAGTTTTTTTCAGGGCATCGCTGCATCGGGCGAAAAAACACACAATGGCTTTGAGATAAAAACCGCTGACGGAACGCTGTTCCAAGCCGCCAAATTGATTTTTGCGACGGGCATAAAAGACATTATGCCGCGAATCGAAGGTTTTTCGGAATGCTGGGGCATATCGGTCATCCATTGCCCGTATTGCCACGGTTACGAAGTTCGCAGTACGCGCACCGGAATCCTGGGCAACGGCGAAAGCGCCTATGAGTTTTCGAGGCTCATTTCGAACTGGACGGACGACCTTACGATTTATACCAACGGAAAATCGACGATTACCTCGCAACAATTGGTTGAACTCGAAAAACACAAAATCCGGGTCGTTGAAAAGGAAATCAAAAAACTCGATCATACGGCGGGACAAATACACAATATCGTCTTCAAAGACGGGACGAAATCTTTTCTCACGGCCTTGTATTCGCCGCGGCCATTCCAGCAGCATTGCCAAATTCCCGAATCGCTGGGATGTGCGCTTACTGCCGAGAGCTATCTGGAAACCGACGCCTTTCAGGAAACCACCGTTCCCGGAATTTATGCCTGCGGCGACAATGCCTCGAAAATGAGGACTGTCGCAAACGCCGTGGCAACGGGAACCAATGCCGGGATTTCGGCCAGCAAAAAACTGATTCTGGAACAATTTCAATCATCAATTTAAATAAACAGACAATGAAAATCATTATCGTAGGTGCCACGGGCACCATGGGAAAACATTTGGTAAGCGGGCTTGAAAAAGAGCACGAAATCATTAAGGTGGCATCGGCAGGAGCCGATATCGATGCCGACATCACCTCAACCGAATCAATCGAGGCAATGTTCCGAAAGGCCGGTCCGTTCGATGCGCTGATATCGACCGCCGGGCCAACATTCGTCGGGCCGTGGAGCAAACTGAATAACGAGACTTTCAGGCAGGGCGTCGAAGGGAAAATGATGGGACAGATCAATCTGGTGCTGATCGGCCAGAAATACATCAACCCGAAAGGTTCGTTTACGCTCATAACCGGCGCGCTGACACACGAGCCGCAACGCGGGTTTGCGAACGCTTCGGCGGCAAACGGAGCGGTCGAGGGCTTTGTCCGCGGCGCGGCGATCGAACTCGAAAACGGCATCCGGATCAACGCGGTCAGCCCGACGGTCATCGAAAATTCGCCGCAGTATTTCCCTTATTTTCCCGGCGAAATCCCGACCACGATGCGGCAGTTGGAATTCGCTTTCAACAAAAGCCTTTTCGGTGCTGTAACCGGACAGGTCATCCGGCCGTAGTTTTTGCGGCTATGCAACGCAGGTCATTGCGATGGCCTGCAGTTGTTTCCGGGTTTCAATCATCACAATCAATAAATCAAACGCAACGGGAAATCCCGATGAACTTCATGAAACAAATCAAATACTTTACAGTTTTATGCTGGTATTTTTTGCGATATCGGCGGCTTTGTCCCAAAACAAAATTGCGCTGGTGCGTTATGACGACGACTTTACCAGCCTTAAATACGACACGCTGAAGAAAGGGCTTAACAAACTGAAATACATTTCCATCGGCCGGAATGATTTCATCTCTTTCGGCGGCGAACTGCGCGAACAGCTGCAATCGTACCACAATATCAATTTCGGAGATGTGCCAGCCGTCTTTTCAAGCGCAGAGGCGATCCAGCTCTGGCACCGCCTTATGGTTCATTCCAATATCGAATTGGGCAGTCATTGGAGACTTTTTTTCCAGCTTGGCAATACGCTTCGCTTTTTGAACAAAAATCCAATCGTACCCGAAATCGATGAAAACCGGCTGAGCCTGCATCAGGCGTTTGCCGAATACAAAACCGCAGGCTGGAATTTCCGATAAAGCGCAAGACTAAACATTGCTGCATCCGGGCGAGTTGCAGGTCGCAACTCCGGCGATTAAAAAAATGTGCAAATCGGCCCGTAAAACATTTAAGGTGAACCAAATAAGTATTATATTAGGCACCGGGATTCCCATTCCACGTCAATTAACAACCAAAACACTACAAAATGAAGTTTCATCTTAAGGCCTGCCTCATACTTTTATCTTTTTGGGGCTACTCGCAAAACTCCGGTATCCATAAATTATCCGGCCCGGTTTCATCCGTAACTCCGCAAGCCGGAATCAATTCCGTCCACGACGTTGCACTGCAGGAAGTGGATCATGAACTGATACAGGACCGGACGCAGTTCTCGCGGACGTTCCTCAACAAAAACCAAACGAAAACAACACTCCAGTCTTCGTCGCCTTTGCATTACCTGGGCGATGACGGTCTTTGGTACGCCATCGATTACAAGCTGCACAAAACGGGCGGTAAAATCGTATATCCGGCCCAAAATCCTTTTTTTGAAACCGGTCAGGGAAATACATTCCTGAACATCGGCAGCAACCGGATAAAGATCGACGGGCAAAGCAGTTTCGTTTTTACATCGGGCAGCAATACGGTCAAAACGATAAAAGGCGCCAGCCGCGAAGCCGCTATCCAAAGCGAAAATGAAGTTGTTTTCAAAAACATTACGCCGAATCTTGACAAAAACATCACCTTGTATGACCAGGCGTTTAAATACAGTTATTCGATCAATGCCCCGGATTTTTTACCGGCGCAGTTCGATACGATGCTCGTCGAGGAAGTAATCGAATTGCCCGACGGTTTTTCGATCCGTGAGGAAAAAACGAGCAATGCGACCAATCGCCTTGTCATCGTCAACAAAAACGGCGAAGAAGCGCTTGCGTTCCAGCAGCCGGTAGTTACTGACAGCAAGGCCGCAGGGCGAAATCTCAGGCAGCGCCCTTACGAAGCAGGTTATGGATTGGTGAAGCTGACCAACTCTCGCTATAAAATCCAAATCCGGATTGACGGCTCGTGGCTGAAATCGCCCGATAGGGTTTTTCCCGTCAAAATCGATCCGGTCGTCACCGTTAACAGCAATAACGTAATCAATTCTTGTTATTTCCCGAGTTATCAGCAAGCGACGTTGCAGGTTGCGGTTCCGGCTGGCGAGACCGTATTATCTTCAGACATCAGCTACGATTTCGTTGCTACGGCAGGTTCCGATGCCTGGATGTCTGACCAGAGGAGTTTCGTTTCCGGACCGAACGGGCAAACGCCGGTCAGCAGCGGTGTCGGAAACACCGACGGAATGTATACATACAACATTGCAAGCAGCCCGATCGGGAATATCGTGTCGACCGGCCAGATCCAGTACACGTTCAATTTTTCCAGGACTTTTGGCGGAAGCGGCTGCGACCCCGTCTATAATTTCGTGAACCGACGGGAAGTCGCGGTTACCTACGGAACAATCGTATTCGGCGACGGACCGCTGGTAATCAACGAATATTCGGCCTCGAACCGATATTTCAACGACGGCTTCGGCCGGAATGAAGACTGGATCGAACTTTACAATTCGAGCGCGGACACATACTTTAATTTGGCCGGTTATTATTTGAGCAACAATATCGACAATCCGGCCAAATGGCAGATTCAGGGCGGTATCGTGCCGCCGCACAGCCGCGTTTTGGTATTCTGTTCCAACCGGGATATTTCGTCGGGAACGGTTTTGCACGCGGGTTTCGATCTTACGCAAACCGACGCCGACTATGTCATTCTTGCCGATCCGAGCGGCACAGTTCTCGAATCGCATCAAATGTTCATTACCCAGACCAACCACTCTTACGGCAGGATGACCGACGGCTCGGATACGTGGAACGTTTTTGCCACGCCAACTCCGGGATTGGCAAATAGCAACGGTTCATCGGGCTACACGACCAAACCGACTCTGAGCGTGGCTCCGGGAAAATATCCGGGGCCGATCAGCGTGGCGCTTTCCTCAAGCGGTTCGAACGAACAGATCCGGTATACGCTAAACGGCGCGACGCCAACAATAACCTCAACGCTTTATACCGGCCCGATTCCGATCACGCAATCGACCGTAGTCAGGGCGCGGTCGTTCAGTACGGTTCCCGGCATACTGCCCGGATTTATTGAGACCAATACGTATCTTATCAATGAAAGTTCGACATTGCCGACCGTTTCGCTTTCCGGCGATGCCAATTTATTGCAGCTGCTCAACGGCAGCATCATCGAACCGACCGGGTATTTCGAATATTTTGAAACCGATGGCTCGTTTATCGACGAAACGATGGGTGATTTTGACAAGCACGGCAACGATTCCTGGGCTTACAACCAGCGCGGAATCGACTTTATCGCACGCGACGACCACGGCTATAAAAAGAATCTCGAGCACCAGTTTTTCAATACGACCGACCGCAGCAAATTCAGAAGATTGATTCTCAAAGCCGGCGCGAGCGACAATTATCCCGGCCAGACCGGCGGCGCACAGCTACGCGACGTTTTCGTGCAAAAAGTTTCCGAATTGTCGAATCTGGAATTGGACGAAAGACGTTCTACCTTCGTTTCGCTTTTTGTCAACGGGCAATACTGGGGCGTTTACGATTTGAGGGAAAAAGTCGACGACAATCAATATACCGATTATTACTACGGACAGGATTACATTTACCGCGACAGCGACAATTACATCCAGTACATCAAGACCTGGGGCGATACCGAACCGGAATTCGGAAACCAGCCCGCGATCGACGCCTGGCAAAACCTGACTGATTATGTCCAGAACAACGACATGTCGCTCCAGGCCAGTTACGATTACGTTGAAAGCCAGCTCAACATTGACAGTCTCGTCGATTATTTCGTACTCAATTCCTATATGGTCAATAAAGACTGGCTGAACTGGAATACGTCGTGGTGGCGCGGCCTGGATCCGTCCGGCGGCGCACACAAATGGCGTTATGCGCTTTGGGATACCGATGGCGTACTTGGACATTATATCAACTATACCGGAATTCCGGACATCTCAGCCAACGCTTCGCCGTGCAATGTCGAAAACCTGCAGGGCGTAGGCACGGGACATGTGGAAACCATCAAAAAACTGATCGATGAAAGCCCGATCGTACATCAAAAATATGTCGCACGGTATGCCGATTTGCTGAACACCAAATTTTCGTGCGAAAAAATCCTCCCGATTTTCGACAGCATCGTCGCGGTCATCACACCCGAAATGCCGCGCCACATCCAACGCTGGGGCGGCAGTATGGCGACCTGGCAGGCCAATGTCCTGGCGGCCCGGAACTTTTTGATTACCCGGTGTTCGCAGACCATAACCTCGGGCCTGATCGACTGTTACGACGTGACCGGACCGTATGTCACGACGTTCCAGGTTGAGCCGGCCGGTACGGGAAAAATAAAGATGAACTCCGAATTGCTGGCCACTTACCCATTTACCGCGCAGATTTTCGGAAACCTTGAAACGCTGTTGAAAGCGCAGGCCAATATGGGTTATCAATTCGACCATTGGGTCGTTGACGGCGCAGTAATTACGCCGGATCCGAGCAACCCGGACATCAGCGTGATGGTTTCGCAGGCCACTTCGGTTACGGCTTATTTTACCGAAGTCACGAGCAGCGAGAATGCGCTCTACTACTGGCACTTCAATACGCTCAACGCGCCAACGCCGAACGTAACGGCAATTCCGGCCGATTACAGCCTTATCCCCGATGCCGATCCGATGATGACCTACACCGGTTTCGGCCCGAGCGACATCGACGACAACAACAACGGTTCGCCGATCAACGCGCATTTTGACCAACCTGCAGGAAAATGCGCCCGGGTCAGGAATCCGTCGGAAGGCAGGCCGCTGCTGTTCGATCTGCCGACAACCGGTTATAAAGACATCAAATTTGCATATGCCGTCCAGCGCACCGATCAGGGCCAATTGATCAACAGCGTGTCTTACAGCCTTGACGGTTTCAACTTTATCCTGTCCGGCATCAGCCCGCATGAATTCAATGTAACGACCGACTTCAATCTGGTGCAGGTCGATTTCAGCGGAATCCCGGCGGTCAACAACAACCCGAACTTCAAGATTAAAGTCACGTTTAAAGGCAATACGCTGGGCGACAGCGGAAACAACCGCTTCGACAATATTACGCTCAAGGGCGTGCCGAACGATCTGTCTGTACCCGTACATCAGCAAACGGTTTATCAGGTATTCCCGAATCCGTTTACAAGCAATATCCAGGTGATTACCAGCGAGCCGATGACCGAATTGTCCGTCTATGATATGGTCGGAAAAAGAATCTTGAAAAAAACGAGCGCGGCAACTTCCGAAACAATTGATTTGGCCGCCCTGAATGCCGGTGTATATTTGCTGAAAATCCGGACGGCAACCGGCTTGATTACACACAAACTCATAAAACAATAGGCAAACTAAAATAATAGCTAAAGCACTCCGGTTTCGGGGTGTTTTTTTTTGCGCAAAGTTTATAATTATGCAATCTTTCGGCCTTATCGCATAACTTTTTTTTGAGTCACCGATGTAATTTGCCTTGAATTTAAATACTAAATATCATGGACGATAAATCAAAAACAGGAAAAAGGGACGATTCGCGGATCAACGTGAACGAAACGTACGAATTGCAATATTGGTCCCAAAAAATGGGCGTGACCAAGGAAGCTCTGAAAAATGCCGTTAAGGCGGCCGGAACTAGCGTTGCAGAAGTGGAAAAATATTTAAAATCCCACCGGTAGTCATGCCTTGGTATAACGGGGATTATCCTCCGTCCTATAAAAACCAGCCAAAAGAAATCAGGGAAAAGGCCGTCGAAATTGCCAACGAAGTCCTGCTTGACGGCGCCGAAGAAGGCATCGCGATCGCAACCGGGCTTAAACGCGCCCGGGAATTTTTCAAAAACGAAGACAAAAAGGGAACCGCAACGAAAAAAAATAATCACCCTGAAGATTCCGTCGGTAAATCCGGGAAGCTTAGCGATTATCCCGAAGGTAACCTCGAAAGCGAGGAATTCCAAAACCATCCTGAAGGAAAGACAATCGCGCAGGCAACCGATCCGTCAAAACTTTCCGACATCTGACATCCAAAAAATGATGATAAAGAAAAAATGCCAAAAGCTTTGAAAACGAACCCTGATGCATTGCCGGCCAAAGGAAAACGCACAAAGATGCCTTCGGGCATCAAGCCGATGCTGGCAACGCTCGTCAATGCGCCGTTCGACGATCCAGGCTGGTCTTACGAAGTCAAATGGGACGGTTACCGCGCGCTGGCTTATGTCGATAAAGGCAAGGCGGAACTATCATCCCGCAACAACAAGTCGTTCACCGAAAAATATTATCCGATTGCCGACGCCATGAAAAAATGGCCGATCAATGCCATTCTGGACGGGGAAATCCTCGTCATAAATGAAGATGGAAAAGCTGATTTCGGAGCCTTACAAAACTGGCGCAGCGAGGCCGACGGGCATTTGGTTTATTATGTGTTCGACCTGCTTTGGTATGAAGGGAAAGACCTGATGAAGCTGCCCCTTTCCGAAAGGCAGGAAACCCTTAGGGAAATATTGCCTGCCGGAGACGACAGTATCCGGGTGAGCCAGGTGTTTACATCTAACGGGCTGGATTTTTTCGAAGCAGCCAGGAAAATGGGACTCGAAGGCATCATGGCAAAAAAATCGGACAGCGTTTACATTCCCGACAATCGTTCGAAAGACTGGTTGAAAATCAAAGTCAATCGGCGGCAGGAAGTGGTTATCGGCGGATTTACGAAGAACCAGGGCAGCGCAAAGACTTTCAGCTCGTTGCTTCTTGGCGTATTCGACCACGGGAAATTCGAATATGTCGGCAAAGTCGGGACGGGTTTTACCGAAAAAACGCAAAAGGAAATGATGGAAAAATTCAAGCCGCTGATCACCAAAAAAATTCCGTTCACATCCGAGCCCGATGTCAACAAGCCGTCGCGGTTCCGGCCCAATCCGCCGAAAGCCACGGCAACCTGGCTCAAGCCCAAACTGGTCTGCGAAGTCAGTTTTACCGAAATCACTTCCGACGGCGTGTTCCGGCATCCGTCGTTTGAGGGAATGCGCGACGATAAAAAAGCATCGGACGTAGTCCGGGAAACAGCATCTGAAACTAAAACGGTGGTAAAGCGCGACAAAAAAAGCAAGCTTGTCTCGGCGCCGCAGGATCAAAACCGGAAAACGCTGCTGAACCCGAAAGAGGAAACGCAGGTAAAAAAAATAAACGGCCACGAGCTCAAGTTTACGAACCTCAGCAAAATCTATTGGCCTGAAGAAGGCTATACCAAACGCGATATGTTCAATTACTATTACCAGATCGCGGAATTCATCCTGCCCTATTTAAAAGACCGGCCGGTGTCGCTCAACCGTTTCCCCAACGGAATCCACGGCAAAAGCTTTTACCAGAAAGACGTGAAAGGGAAATCGCCCGATTGGGTCAAGACCTTTCCGTACACAACCAGCGACGGCGAAGACAAGGAATTCCTGGTCGGCGACGACGAAGCGACTTTGCTCTGGATGGCTTCGCTGGGCTGTATCGAAATGAACCCATGGTTCAGCCGCATCCAGCATCCCGACAATCCGGATTATTGTGTGATCGATCTCGACCCGGACAAAAACACGTTCGATCAGGTCATTCAGGTGGCGCAGGAAGTCAAAAAAATACTCGATGCGATCGATGCGCCGGGTTTTGTGAAAACCTCAGGATCGACGGGCATTCACATCTACATTCCGCTGAATGCGAAATATTCGTATGACCAGTCGCAACTTTTCGGCAAAATGATCGTATCGATCATACACGCAAAACTGCCGGAATTTACCAGTCTGGAGCGCCAGATCAAAAACCGCGGCGGTAAAATGTATCTCGATTTTTTGCAGAACCGTCCCGGCGCAACGATTGCCTGCCCGTATTCGCTCAGGCCCAAACCCGGCGCCACCGTTTCGATGCCGCTCCATTGGGACGAAGTCAAAAAAGGCTTGGCGATGAAGAATTTTACGATCAAAAACGCCGTTGAGCGCACGCGTTCCGAAGGCGATATTTTTAAAGAAACCCTGGGCAAGGGCATCGATATGATGAAAGCACTGGAAAAAGCAAAATCCTTGTTTTACTAAATTGCATGGAATGAAAGAATCCGACAAAAAAATCATGCGCGAACCGCAACGGCCCGCGCCTGAAAAATCGAAAAAACCAGCACCGAAACCAAAAACCGGAACCGATAAAAGCACTTAAATCCTGCATTCCTCCGGCGTAAGGATATCGAGTTGCCGCGTTTTAATATCGAACACGTCGGTCTTGCTCATCACTTTTAAGCAAAGGCTGTCGATTGAAAGCGGCGCGCCATCCCTGATTTCGAGCAGGTTCGTGTTTTTGACGTCGCGCCCGTCGATAAGGATCGTCATCCCCGGCCCGATGGCTTCCATCTTTCCATTGTGGATCAGCAACCCGGTATTTTCCTCTATCCCAACGCCGAGCGTTTTCGGATTGGTCAATACGATTTCGAACAGCCTGCCGATCCTGCCTCTTTTGATGAAATGCGTATCGAAAATCATATTCTCAACAAACCCGAACCCGGTCGCCGTCTTGACCGCGCCTTTGAGGATCGCGTCTTCACTGCTGCCACCGAGAATCATGCTTTCGGACGCCGCTGCCGCTCCGGCCGAAGTTCCCGCATAAATAAACTTATTGTCTGTGTGAAGCTTTTTGCTGAGCAGGTCGAAAAACGGCGTACCGCCTAAAATCGAGGTGAGCCGGATCTGGTCGCCGCCGGTAAAAAAAGCGACGTCGGCCGCATCGAGCCGTTTCAAAACCTGATCGTCAGATGCCATAACCCGGTCTTTGATATCAAGAACGCCTGTGTTTTTGGTGCCGAGTCTCGAAAAGGCCTTGACATATTCGTTCCCGATATCTTCAGTTTGGGAAGCTGTTGTTATGATTTCGATCCGGGATTGTTTCTTTTTGGCCGATTCGTAAACCAATCGATTCAAAATACCGTTCGATTCAAAATCTTTCCCGTTGGAATCTTCAGGCGTGCCTTTATCTTCGCCTCCGCCAACAATAATGAGTTTGCCTTTTAGTCCCATAAGTTTTTGTAATAAAATTAAAGTGCCGCCAAAATTTGGATTTTATAAGGTCGTCAAAAAAAATTACACAAATGCCATAGTGTGTTAATTGTAAGATTAAATCAAAATCGTATAAATTTTAGAGCACATTCCTGTGCGAATTTGGTATCATAATAAACCTCACCCTATGAAACTCATAAAAAAACAGGTTCTTCGCGGACCCAATGCCTGGAGCAATTACCGCAACAGGCTGATCCAGGTTAGGCTCGATCTGGAAGAAATGGAAAATTACCCAACCGATAAACTCGAAGGATTTACTACAAAATTGGTGGCCTTACTGCCCGGTCTGGAAACGCATGAATGTTCCGAAGGCGTACCCGGCGGATTTATACATCGCCTCGAACGCGGCACATGGCTCGGACACGTCATCGAGCACGTCGCATTGGAACTCCAAACCATGGCCGGAATGGAAACCGGTTACGGCCGTACGCGCGAAACCATCGAAAAAGGCGTATACAATCTCGTATTCAGTTACGTTGTCGAGGAAGCCGGCTTATATGCTGCCGATGCGGCTTTCAACCTGGTCGACGCGCTGAGCAGACAACTTGATTACGACATCACCGAAGATCTTGACCAGCTGCGCAGACTCCGCGGGCGTTATGGCCTCGGCCCGAGTACGCAAAGCATTGTCACCGAAGCCGAAAAACGCGGAATTCCTTGGATCAGGCTCAACAACCGTTCGAAAATCCAGTTGGGCTACGGGAAAAATCAGAAGCGTATCCTGGCAACGATGACCGGAAATACTTCTAACGAAGCAGTCTCGATCACCGACGACAAAGACCAGACGAAACGCATTCTCGCCAAAGCCCATATTCCGGTTCCCGAAGGCGGTTCGTGCACAAGCGAAGAAGAGCTTGAAGACCTTATCAAAGAAATCGGATTTCCATTGGCCATCAAACCGGTCAAAGGCAATCAGGGCAAGGGCGCCACGATCAATGTGAAAAACGAAGCCGAAGCACACTACGCCTTTCTGCACGCAAAGGAATATTGCGACGAGGTGATCGTTGAAAAATTCATTCCCGGCTGCGATTTCCGTCTGCTGGTCGTCAACGGAAAACTTGCAGCTGCTTCGCGGCGATTGCCTGCGCAAATCATTGGCGACGGTAAGTCTTCGGTGCGCGAACTCGTTGCGGTAGTAAACAGCGACATCCGGCGCGGTAACGGGCACGAGTCGGTGCTGACAAAAATCCTGTTCGACCACGACACGTTCATGCAGCTTGAAAAACAGGGATATCATTTGGAAAGCATTCCACGGAGAGGCGAAACGGTCGTCCTCAAATCAACGGCAAACCTCAGCACGGGCGGAACCGCCGAAGACGTTACCGACGAACTCCATCCCGAAAACCGTTTTATGGCCGAACGCATCGCCAAAATCATCGGCTTGGACATCTGTGGGATTGATGTCATGGCGCCGGATATCTCGACTCCGCTCCGTACCAATGGCGGCGCTGTATTGGAAGTGAATGCCGCTCCGGGTTTCCGGATGCACCTTTCGCCTTCATTAGGCAAACCTAGAAATGTGGGTAAAGCCGTCGTTGACATGCTTTTTCCCGAAGATAGCGAAAGCCGCATTCCGCTGATGGCAGTTACCGGGACGAACGGAAAAACCACGACCACGCGCCTGCTCGCTTTCATTGCCAAACAGGCTGGTTATACGCCGGGTTTCACAACCACCGACGGCATTTATATCGGCGACTACAAAATTGCCGACGGCGATATGACCGGACCGGTCAGCGGGCAAACGGTGCTTTGCGACCCGATGGTCGATTTCGCGGTCCTCGAATCGGCGCGCGGCGGATTGTTGCGCTCGGGATTGTGCTTTGACCAGTGCGATGTGGGTGTGATTACCAACATCCGCGAAGATCATTTAGGACTAAATGATATTCACACCTTAAAAGATCTTGCGAACGTGAAAGGCGTCATCGCACGCAGCGTCAGGGAAAAAGGCGTCGCCGTACTCAATGCGTCGGATCCATATTGTGTCCGGATTGCCGCTACCCTGTCCTGCCGCGTCGCGTATTTCGCTCTAAAAGAAAACGACGTGATTACCGAACATACGGCCGGTGGCGGATTGGCCGCATTTTGCGAAGACGGCCATATTGTCTTAGCCGATCGCGGACAACGTATAAAAATCAGTCCCGTAAAAGATATTCCGCTGACGCACGACGGAAATTGCAGTTTCATGACCGAAAACGTGCTGGCCGCAACCGTGGCCGCTTATGGCTGGGGATTCAATACCGCTACGATCCGCGCGGCGCTCAAAGCATTCAATCCGGGTTATGAACTTACGCCCGGCAGGCTGAACCTGTTCGAGTTCAACGATTTCAAGGTATTGGTCGATTATGCGCATAATACGCACGGGCTTGAGGCGCTGAAGGAATACATCACAAATGCTTTCCCGAATGCGACCCGGAAAATCGGGATCATTTCCGGAATCGGCGACCGGCGCGATCAGGATATCATGGATTTTGCCCGGATTGGCGCCACGTTGTTCGATCCGATCATCATCAGGCAGGAGCACGACCTGCGCGGAAGAACGGGCGAAGAAATAATCCGGCTCGTAACCGAAGGCATCGAATCGTCGGGCAACAGGCCGCAGTTCAGCGTCATCCCGGACGAAGCACAAGCGATTCAAAATGCATTGGCAATTGCCAAAAGCGGCGATCTGATTGTTGCTCTGAGCGACAATTATCCGGAAGTCGTGAAAATTGTCCGAAAGCGGTTTGAACAGGAAAGAATAATGACGATGATAGGCAATACGCCGCCGATTGCGAGTTGACGATGAACTCGTCCAATTATATAAGCAATGACCGTAATCCCGTAATATCGTTTTCGCCTCGAATGTTTAAATTTAGGTAAATATCGATTATGAAAGAATTTCTTGACGATTTGCTTAAAAACCTCGAAGGCTATTACAACGAGCTTGTTGACGTAACGCCAAAAATCCTGCTGGCGCTGATCGTCATCGTATTGGTTTGGTTCATTGCCGTCCGTATCCGCCAGTTTGCCGACAAAAGGCTCCGAAAACGGATGCACGATCCGCTGCTCGCGACTTTTATCGCAAATCTTTTGAAAGCGCTGCTGATCATTGCGGGGATTTTCCTGATGTTCCGCATTGTCGGATTGACCTCGATGGCAAGCACGATACTTGCCGGCGCCGGGATTTCGGCGTTCGTCATAGGGTTCGCGCTCAAGGACATCGGCGAAAATTTCCTTGCAGGAATCCTGCTGGCTTTCAAGCGGCCGTTTACCGTCGGCGACATTATCGAAAGCAACGGCGTGAAAGGGAAAGTCATGGCGCTCAACCTTCGGGACACGCAGGTCAAAAGCGACGGCAAGGATATTTTCATCCCGAATGCGCTGCTGATCAAAAACACGCTGATCAATTACAACCGAGGCGGCTATCTGCTCCAGGATTTTACGGTCGGACTCGAATACGGTTCCGATTACCGGCGTGCGATCGAGATCGCGAAAGAAATCATCAATGCGCAAAAGGAAATCGATATCAATGGCTATGAGAACATCGTCGTGATTTCGGGAATCAACGGTACGGCGCCACAGCTCAACGTACGCTATTGGGTAAAGACCGACAGCCTGATTGCCGACGGCCGCATCCGGTCGGAAGTACTCATCAAAATCCTTGAAAAGCTGCATGAAAATAATTTCAACATCAAAAAAGAATGATGGAAAAATTTACCCACCAATCCAAATTTCATGATTAATCCAGTCACGCCGTGGTCGGCAACGGTACAATCCGATATCGAAAACAGCCTGCCGCTGGCCGGTTTTGATTGGGCCGGATACCGCTACCGGTTTTACAATGCGGGCGATTCGATCTGGCTGGTTTCGCAGTGGCCCGAGATCGGGCAAATGGCATTCCGGCTGGCTTTTGGGATGAACAGCGAGTTCGACAAAGTCACCGTAAACGAGATCGACGGCGGCTTTTTGATCACGGCCACTACACGGCTCGGCAATTACCGGATTACCGTGACTTTTTATAAAAACCAACCTGCATTTTTTCGTTATACGACCACGTTCCGTGCGGCTTTTTCGATGTTGATTCCGTTCTGGCCGCGCGACATCGTTCCGTTGACAAGCGATGGCCGGATTGAAAATACTGCCGGAAAAATCCACGCGCACCAGGAAGGCGGCCGCTCCGGACTATTGTATTTCAGTTACACGCGGCCCAAAACCGGAAGCGTTTTTTATTTCCAGAACCTGACCGCCATGTCAGAATATTGCCAGGCTTCCGAAACGATACTCACCAATAGGGTCGGCGGCCAATGGCCCGAAATCGGGTTCGAGTTCCCGGTCAATAAGGACAAGCCGCTTCCTGCAGGAATTGAATATGTCATTTCGGATGCTTTCGTACAGCTTACCGACGAAGTTCCCGAAAAAGATTTCGATATCACCCGGATGTTCCTCGATTACTTGACGTCGGTTTACCTGTTGCTGCCAAGGCCGGAAACCGAATACCACAATTGGCCGGACATCGCCGAAAAAGCATTAACCAATCTTTCCGACAATAAAGGCTGTTGGTCTCAAATCGAAGGGAAACCGTACCTCAACGCCTATCTCGGCGATTACAAAACGCCTGCTGAGATCATGGTACAACTTGCCGTACTGCTGCCGTTGCAGGAATATGTTGAATGGCGCGGCGAAAAACCGCCGCTGTGGGACGATTTGAATTCCGGGCTCGATACTTTTTATGACGATACCGTAAAGTCGATCGTGCGCTGGCATCCGGCGCGAAAGGACGACCTCGACAAATCGGAAGAGCAAAAACAGGAAATGGTCATGGATTCCTGGTATCTGCATCATCCTTTGCTGAACTTGTCGCGGTTGGCGCTCAAAGGCGATAAGGCTGCCGAAAAACTCTTTCTCGATTCGATCGATTTCGCGATAAAGGTCGCGCATCATTTCGACTACGAATGGCCGGTATTTTACCGGATGACGACACTCGAAGTCCTCAAGGCCGAAACACAGCCGGGCAAAGGCGGCGAAATGGACGTTCCCGGCTCTTACGCGCACATCATGCTTATGGCGTGGCAACTCACGGGCGAAAAGCGTTATCTCGGCGAAGCGGCGAAAGCGGTCAAAAAATTGTGCGGGCTGGCCTTCGACATATTTTACCAAGCCAACAATACCGCATTTACAGCGGCTGCGCTGGTTGAATTGTATAAAGAAACCGGCGACGACGAATATCTGCAGATCAGTTACTGCTGTCTGGCAGGCATTCTTAGAAATGCGCAATTGTGGGATTGCAATTACGGTTACGGCAAGCATTTCCCGAATTTCTTTGCAGTATTTCCGCTCAGTGATGCGCCGTATACGGCCGCGTATGAAGAACTCGAAGTGTACGCGGCATTGACGCATTATCTGAAAGTGACCGAGGGAATCGACATTTTGCCGTCATTACAAATCCTGCTTCCGGAATTTATTCGTTACGCCCTGGGCCGGCTGGCTTATTATTATCCGCCGATGCTGCCTGCCGAAATGATTTCCGAGGAAGTCAAAACCGGCGAAGTCCAAAACGATTTGTGGATTCCGCTCGAAGACATCCAGGACGGATGGCAGCCGAGCGGCACTGTCGGCCAGGAAGTATACGGCGCCGGGCTGCCGTTCGGGATTGTGGCACGGCAGTATTATAAAGTTCCCGACAGCGACATTCTCATATTCACCGAATATCCTGCATCGGGTTTCCGGAAATCGAAAAAAACGCTCACGTTTCATTTGGCCGGTAGAGCAACGATGTCGTGCGCAATCCGGATTATAGGCAAAGCGGTTTCCCATTGCACGATGGAACAAAAAACCAAAAGCGCCTATCAAAAAGTCACGGCAAAACATGGCGCATTTACCGTTTGCGGCGGCTCATCGATACGAATCAGCTGGCGATAATTTCTATTTCGGATTACTCTTCTTTTTCGTCCGACGGCTTCGTATCGGCTCTTGCAGTCGTTCCGCTTCCCGAATCAATTTTGTCGGCTTGCTTGTCGTTGTTGGCGTCGCGATCGGCGGCGTTTGCCGCTTCAGGATTAGCGCTTTGCTTTTGCGCACTTTTGGCGCCTTGATTGGTTGTGGCCTCGTTCGACGAGGTTTTTTCATTGTTTTCCATGATTGCAGATTTTATATGTTATTAAATCAATTGTTTTATCGGACGAACCTGCAGGCTCACGATATCGCACCGCTCGGGTTGCGAAAGGCAGAAAACGATTGTCGCGGCGATATCTTCGGCCTCAAGCATTTCCATGGATTCGATTTTTTTCTTCTGCTCGGCAACGCTGATGGTCTGCATGTCCGAACTTACCGAACCCGGTTCGACCAGCGTTACTTTAATTCCTTTCGGGTTGAGCTCTTTGCGCAGCGATGTCGTAAATCCGCGGATGCCGGATTTCGTCGCCACATAAACCGTCCCGTCGCCGTCTTTCGATTCGGCGCTCATGGAACCGACGTTGACGATATGTCCCGATTTCTTTTCCATCATTTTAGCGACGGCGGCATTGGCGCAGGCCATATAATTGAGCAGATTGGTGTCGAGCACGTATTGCCATTCTTCGTAGGTTCCTTTGGTGATGCCTTCGGCCGAAAGCCCGGCGTTGTTGATCAGAATATCCGGCGCGCCGTATTTTTCGTCTAACGCTTCAAATAAATGGCCGATTTGATCTTTGTCGGCAAGATCCGAAGTGACGCCGTCGATATCGGCATACGGATACATTTCCCGCGTATCGGTCAGTGTTTGCGCCAGCGAATCAAAATGGCGGCCGGTAATGAACACTTTTGCGCCGAGCCCGGCAAGGATTCTGGCCGTTGCCCTGCCTATTCCTGTTGTTCCGCCTGTAACCAATATGATTTTTCCGACAATGTTTTTCCGGGAATAAGGTTCGAGTTCTTTCATAGTTTTTATTTGGTTTTATGTTGAAGTTTCGCGTGTATTTTATATAACGATTTGGCGTCAGGTTGTAAATGTGCGTTAAGTCGATATTTTAACTTTGCCTAAAACTTCATCTTATGCAAAACGATAAAGACAAAGTGACCGAACTTCTCGCCAACGAACAAACATTCCTTGCCTGGCTGCGTACGGGCGTGGAAGTCATGGCTTTCGGCTTTGTGGCGGTCAAATTCTCACTCTTCGCCAGCCAGGTCATGGGAATTATACTTGTGGGTTGCGGCGCACTGATGATCGGATTTTCTTATTTCCGATATCGTACAACCTTAAAGCAATTGCGCGACGGACATTATGCTTATTCTTCGTTTCTATTGACGCTGACCGCTTCAGCCATACTGATCGTCAGCGTATTGCTGATGTCGTATTTGATCGAGGCTTATCTGAAAACCGGCGATACGCATGGAAGCGCATCCGGGGAAAAAAACCAATCCAAAGCCATATCTTCCAAATTCTAATTGCCGATTTTCGTGAGGTTATCGGTAGCCGGTCCGTTGACGACCGTTCCGTCGCACGAAAACCGCGAACCGTGGCACGGGCAGTCAAACGATTTCTCGTCGCCGTTCCAGCGGACAATACAACCCAGATGCGGACAGACTGCGCTGAAAGTCCGCAATGTTCCGTCGTCGTCCCGATACGCCGCCAGTTTCCTGAGGCCATGACTGATGATTGCGCCTTGTCCGGGCTGTAGTGTTTCCGCGTTGTGCAGATCGGCTGGTAAAACCCAGTCGAGATATTGTGAAGCCATATTGCCGGTTTCGCTGATGTAATCGCCGGCAGTCCTGAATGTAATTCTGGCAGGATCGTATAAGGAAGTCCAGCGATTTTTCACGCCCGTAATCAGATCGCGGACAATCATCGCGCCGATCGTCGTATGCGTCATCCCATTACCCGAATCACCGGTGATGATGTAAATGTTGTCGTCGCCCGGATTTTTTCCCATAAAACCGAGTGAATCGACAGGTTCGAGCACTTGCCCCGACCATCGGTAACGGATTTCTTCCAGTGCAGGAAAAAGCTTTCTGGCCCAATCTTCGAGTTTTGCATAACGGTGTTCTTCCGGGCTGTGCTCGGCATCGGCCTGACCGGTCTTGTGGTCTTCGCCGCCAACGATCAATAAGTCGTAATCTTCGTCATATTGCTCCAGCCGCACGTAATGATACGGTTCGGAAATCCATTTTGAATCGGCATTTCCGGTATCCCACCACAAAGCATACGGCAATACCCCTTTTTTTACTTTCCCGGCGATGACGTATGTCCGGTAAGCGTGCTGCTTGGTATGCATCGTCACAATATCGTTGACCGGGGAATTCGTCGCCACGACGATGTGTTCGGCACTGATTCTAAACCCGTTGGTCGTCGCGCCTTTGTTATCGATTTTTTCTGCGTGCGTTTCCGTATAGATTACACCGCCGAGAGCCGAAATCGCTTTGGCCAGCCCCGAAAGATATTTCACGATATGGAACTGCGCCTGGTTCCGGAATTCAATGCAGCGAACAGTGCCAATTCCGGGCATTGTATTGCACATGCTGACGTCTAGACCGGCTTTTTGTACGGCCTCGAATTCCTTTTCCAAATGCGAAGGCTTGTCGGAAGGATGAAGGAAAAGATAGCCGTTGAGCCTTGTAAAATCGCAGTCGATATGTTCAGTTTGCACAATGTTCTCGATCGCGCTTATCGCTACGGTATGGCTTTCGGCCGCAAGTGCCGCAGCTTTTTCCCCGAAAATGTTTTCGAGGTAATAATATCGATCGTCGAGCGCGGCCGTCAGATGCGCCGTAGTCCTGCCCGATTCGCCGCTGCCGAGAAATCCGTCTTCAATCAATGTAACCTTTTTTCCGGATTTCAGCAGGAAATAGGCCGAAGTCAATCCGGCGATGCCGCCGCCGATGACCAACACTTCAGTTTGAGTATCGCGGTCGAGCTTTGTAAACCGCGGTGTTTCGGCTGAGGCAATCCAGAATGACGGATTTTGTCCTGATGTGATTTGATTGTTATTTTCCATAATTTCCTATTTCCATGGATCGAGTACTACTTTGACGCAACCGTCTTCGCGTTTCTTGAAAATATCGTAGGCATGTGCGATTTCGGAAAGCGGCAGCCGGTGCGAAATAATATCGTCGAGCTGGACTTTCCCCTGTACGCATAATCGAGCAACTTATCAATGTATTTGTGCGCCGGTGCCTGTCCGCCTTTGAGGATAATGCCTTTGTCGAAAAACTGACCGAGCGGGAAGTTGTCGTAATTGACGCCATAAACGCCCAGCACCGAAACGATACCGCCGCGCCTGACCGCGCTCATACAGGCTTCGAGCACTTTGGTCGAGCCTTTCTCAAAGTTGATCGTGGCTTTGAGCCGGTCCACCAGGTTCCGGTCTGGTTCAAAGCCAACGGCATCGATACAAACATCGGCGCCGCGTCCTTGTGTCAAGGCACGGATCTGCTCGACAACGTCTTTCGCATCGGTTTCCCATAAAATTGTGGTACAACCGGTTGAAGCTTTTGCTTTTTCTAGCCTGTATGCCAAGGTATCGATAACGATAACCTGCCCAGCGCCACGCAAAACGGCGCTTTTGGCCGCCATCAGTCCGACCGGTCCCGAACCGAAAATGGCAACGGTTTCGCCGCCCTTCACTTCGCCCCAGTCTACACCGGTATAACCCGTCGGAAAAATATCGGTCAGGAACAACACCTGCTCGTCGGTAAGGTTTTCGGGAACGATGCGCGGGCCGAAATTGGCGTAAGGCACACGGACGAATTGGGATTGTCCGCCATCGTAACCGCCGTAGAGATCGGTGTAACCGAAAAGCGCACCGCCTTTTTCGGTCAGAATGCCGCCTTCAGGGCCGTAATGCTCCGGGTTGCTGTGTTCGCAATGCCCGGGAAGTTCGTGGCTGCAGAAAAAACAATGTCCGCAGGCAATTGGGAACGGGACGACAACGCGATCGCCGCGGCGCAGTTTCGTAACTCCCGAACCAACTTCTTCAACAATGCCCATAAACTCGTGGCCGAGCACCATCGGCCGGGGCTGCGGAAAACCGCCTGAATAAATATGCAGGTCGGAACCGCAGATGGCCGTCGCCGTTACTTTCAAAATGATGTCGTCTTTTTCTTTGAGCCCCGGGTCGTCAACGGTATCGTATTGGACTGAACCCGGACCATGGATTACGGCTGCTTTCATAATAATTTGTTTTTTTATGAAAGCTAAGTAACGGTTTACCAAAGCGGAAAGATTATATGATTTACCTCAAATGTTACAGCAATACCCATGCGTTTTCTATGATTGATTTTATACCGTACATTAGCCGAAATTTAATCCTCTAAACTCGTATATGCTCAACATCCGCCCCGACCGGTCCGAACTGATCCGGCAGCAACGATGGACTGCCGCAATCAGTGCAATCCTGCTTGCCGCATCGCTTACCCAAACTGCGTTTACGATCGACAAAGCCGATGGCGCCTGGCTTGCGATCCTGGCTTTTTTGACCGGTTGGATGGATCTTTTCGGCGCCGGAATTTCATGGCTGGCCAATCCGCTGGTGGTGCTTTCCTGGATTTTCCTGCTGTGCCGGAAATCGAAATTTGCACTGTTGGCTGCATTTTTTTCGGTATTGTTCGCATTGTCGTTTTTGTGCTTCAGGAAGATCATGTCTGATGAAGGCGGCAATTTCAGTAAAATAGTAACTTACAATGCAGGTTATTGGCTTTGGCTCAGCAGCTGTATTGTGAGTTTTGCCGGAAGCCTGATACTGTTTCTCAAGCAACAAAAAACGATTGACTGAATCACTTTCGGAGGCGTCCGAAAATAATGAATCGACAACCATTGCATTTTTTATCCGATGATATCCCTTTTCCTGAATTTTCAGCAATAACAGCCGATTTTTCCCGTTGGAACTTTATACATTAACTAATTTTAAATTTAAAAAGCCATGAAAAAATTCATTTATTATCCAGTAATCGCCTGTTTGTTTTTCCTCAACACGGCATCGATGTGCAGCTCCGACGACGATTCTCCATCTTCTTCAGACACATCCGCGGTCATCAATACCGTAACATCCGGTACCTGGCGCGTTACGCTTTTCAGCGAAGACGGCACTGATCACACAAGCGACTTTACCAATTACGGCTTCACGTTTGGTTCCTCAAACATACTGACCGCGACCAACGGTACCAATACTTACACCGGCGTATGGTCAGTGACTTCAGACGACAGCGGCGACGACAATCCGAGCGGCGACATCGATTTCAATATCGCTTTCGGCTCGCCCGACAGTTTCGCCGAGCTTACCGAAGACTGGCACATTCTCGAAAGAACTTCGACGAAAGTACGCCTGCAGCACATCAGCGGCGGCGACGGCGGCACCGATTTGCTGACATTCGAAAAAAACTGATTCGTTTAAATGAAGAAACCGGCTTTACGCCGGTTTTTTTATGGCGTGTCCCTGCGGGCCGCGCTGTCCGCTGTATCTGCCTTTCAGGCAGGATGCCGCTTCCATCGCTCACGCAGCCGCCGGATGTATTGATTTAAAGTCGAAATTATCTTCGCCGCCGTTCTTTTCGAATCAAAATAAATCGTAAATTAGGAAGAAACCGCACCATGAAAATAGCAACTTATAACGTAAATGGCGTCAACGGAAGGCTGGCCGTTTTACTCCGCTGGCTCGAAGAGGCAAAACCCGATGTGGTCTGCCTTCAGGAACTCAAGGCGCCGCAGGAGAAATTCCCTGCCGATGCAATCTCCGCCGCAGGCTATAACGCAATCTGGCACGGCCAGAAGCAATGGAACGGCGTGGCCATACTTTCAAAATACGACATCGACGAAATTGGGAAAGGATTGCCCGGCGATCCCGAAGACCTGCAAAGCCGCTACATCGAGGCGATGATCAACGGAATTGTCGTGGTCTGTCTCTATCTGCCCAACGGCAATCCGGCGCCCGGCCCGAAGTTCGACTACAAATTGCGCTGGTTCGAAAGGCTTCATACCCGCGCAAAATCGCTGCTCGGGTTCAATGCGCCGGTCGTGCTTGCCGGCGATTTTAACGTCATGCCGACCGAACTCGACGTTTACAAACCCGAGCGCTGGACAGACGATGCATTGTTCCGTCCGGAATCGCGCGCAGCTTTCGGGACTTTGATGGCGCAAGGCTGGACCGATGCGATCCGTACGCTATATCCGAACGAGAAAATCTATACGTTCTGGGATTATTTCCGCAACGCTTACGGCCGCGACGCCGGATTGCGGATCGACCACTTTTTACTGAGCCCGCAATTGAAAGGAAAACTGGTTTCTGGCGGTGTCGACAAACACGTGCGCGGCTGGGAAAAAACCAGCGATCATGCGCCCGTTTGGATTGAATTGAAATCGAAATAATGCCAAATTCTCATACGACATGACATTGTTCGGCGATACCGAAATTTTCGCAAGCGGAAACGGCGGCAAAAAAATATTCGATTTGCCCGATGCCGAAGTATTATTGATCGACCGGTTTTTCAGCAAGGAAGAATCCGACCGTTACTATCGGGAACTCCTCGAACAAACGGATTGGCGCAAATACGAAATGCCGATGTATGACAAGATCGTGACCGCGCCGCGAATGATTTCCTGGTTCGAGAATAAGGAAAATCCCGGCGCCGATCCCGATACGCCTGAACTGACCGACAGCCTGAAAGCGATACGCAGGCGCATCGAGTCCGAAACCGGTTTGAAATTCAATGCCGTACTGCTCAACCTCTATCGCAACGGCAATGACGGGGTTGCCTGGCACAGCGATAAAACCGGCCAAACGGGAGAAAATCCCGTGATCGCATCGGTGACTTTTGGCGAAACACGGATGTTCAGGCTGCGGCATAAAATCCGGAAAGATATTCCGCAGGTGGAAATTCCGCTGCATCACGGCTCATTTTTGCTGATGGCCGGAACAACGAACAGCTTTTGGGAACATCAAATCCCGAAAACGGCAAGAAATATTTTACCCCGGATCAATCTGACGTTTCGCCAAGTGATCAGGCATCGTTAATTTTGCAACGAAAAAAATAAGAACCATTTGGCCGCGTTATACAAAAGATGAAAGTGGAATATGCCATAGTCGATATCGAAACCACCGGTGGAAACGCCGGCGGCAGCCGGATAACCGAAATTGCGATCATCATCCATGATGGCGTGAACATCATCGACCGTTTCGAAACACTTGTCAATCCTGAAAAAGACATCCCGCCACCGATTTTTGCGCTGACCGGAATCACCAACGAAATGGTTCGCGATGCGCCGGTCTTCGATCAAATTGCCGAAAAAGTATTTGGCCTGCTCACCGGCCGCATTTTCGTCGCGCACAGCGTCAACTTCGATTACTCGTTTGTCCGTCACGAACTGGAAAAAGCGGGGTTCAATTGGACGGCAAAAAAGCTGTGTACCGTTCGCGCCGCAAGAAAACTAAAACCCGGATTCGCATCCTATGGGTTGGGAAAACTCTGCCGTTCGTTGGATATTCCTCTGGTTAACCAGCATCGTGCCGGCGGCGATGCCGATGCGACTGCAATACTGTTTTCGCTATTGCTTGAATGCGATACGGAAGGTATAATCGGGCAAATGATAAAAAAGACTTCGCAGGACCAACGGCTGCCGCCCAACCTGCCGCCCGAAGATTTTGAACGGCTTCCCGAAAAGCCGGGCGTATATTATTTTCACGACCAGGTAAAAAAAGTAATTTATGTCGGCAAGGCGGTCAATCTTAAAAAGCGCGTGGCTTCGCATTTTTCGGGGCATAAAATTACATCGCAGCGGCAAAATTTCCTGCGGGAAACGCACGGGATTTCGTTTGAGGTTTGCGCGACCGAACTGATGGCGCTGTTGCTGGAATGCTCCGAAATCAAAAAATTGTGGCCCGCATATAATCGGGCGTTAAAGCGTTTCGAGCAGAAGTACGGCCTTTACCAATACGAGGCGCGCAACGGGTTCCGATACCTTGCCGTTGGAAAATTGGGCAGACACCAAGCATGCATCGAATCGTTCCACAGCATAGGCGAGGGCGTAAAATTGCTTCACGATCTTGCCAAACGTTTTGGGATTGACTACAGGTTTTGCAAATATGGGACTTTGTCTGAAGAATCTATGCCGGTGAGGATTAATCCTGCTAATTTACCGGATGCAGAATATCACAACCGGCAGGTTGAAACTGCAATCTATTCCTTACGGGGAACAAAGCGGACTTTTGCAATCCTGGACAAAGGAAAGTCTGCCGACGAACGCAGTTGCATCTGGGTGGAAAATGGGGAATTTTACGGAATGGGATATATTCCTTCAGCTATCGGATTTACCGAACTATCGGCAATGAAAGATTACATCACGCCTTACCGGAGCAATCGGTATATGATGCAGTTGATCCATTCTTTTGCGGAAAAAAATCCGGGAAAAGTTTTTTTGGTCGATCCGGTTTATTCCGATTAATCAATTGGAACTTGTGCCGCCGGGGATTTCATCGCCATCGGTTTCGGGAGCTATGTCATTGGCATGGTTGTAACCCGATACGGTCTTTACGAAATCGTCCGGGCTGCTGTCCGAATACGCCTGATCGTTGATGTTGTATTTGTCTATGAGTTCGCGAACGCCGCTCTGGTCGTGATCACGCGCAGTTTCCATCGCATTCTTGAGTTGGTTTTTTCGGTTTTCTTCATGCGTTTCCATAATCTGTGCTTTTTGATAAAGTTCAATCATTGGCCTCACAGCATCGTTACACAATTAATTGAAAAAATTATAAAATGAAAAGAGGCTTCCCGAAAGAAGCCTCTACTCAAAAAATCACGAAGTGAGAACAAAAATTCAAATTACGGCAGCGAGAGGTTAGTATCGGCTGCGCGTAGCTTTTTTAGATACGCTGTCTTTTGCTGTCTTTTTATGAGTGGTTTTTTTGTGGTCCTGCGTTTTGACCGCGTCCATGGTTTTCATGTCTGAATCCTTTTTCAGCTGCTTGTTGGAAGTCATGGTGTCTTTCTGCGGCTGGGTTTGGACCGGATGCGCGGGCATTGTCGATTTAGGATCGGTCTGGGCCGAAACGGCTCCGAAAATGAATAAGGCTGATAGGGTCAAAAATACTTTTTTCATGGCGTTTGGTTTTAGGTCATGTCGTCGTGCGAGCGGAGATAATTCAAATAAGACCATTCGCTAACCTTGTCGAAATCCTCGAAAGCGAAATCACCGACGTATTCAGGTAACGGATAAGTGCGATACGAATCTTCTTGTGGAAGATAGCCTTGGATCCCGTTTTCATCAGCCAGGATTGAATGGTTTTCTTGGATGTATGGACCGGCGGGAGCGTTCATGATATTGGATTTTAAGTGTTTACCTTGCTTTACACAAATTTCAATATTTAATCCGCCGGATAATTTATATCATTTCGCAAATGAATTACAACATTACCATTTTAACAATAAAAAAGCCGCATCCTGCGATACGGCTCGATTTTAAGTAAGTGAAAAAACTATGGCATCACCGTTTCGCCCTGCCATTGCATAAAACCTCCGAGCAGGTTAAAGGTGTTTTTGAAACCGATCTGGTTCATAATCTGGCAGGCCTGCTGGCTTCGTCCGCCGGCTTTGCAGTACACATAGTAGTTTTTCGATTTGTCGAGCGATTCGATGGTTCGTAAAAATTCCTGGCCCGTATAGATGTCGATCATCACGGCATCGGGAATGATGCCTTCCGCCCATTCTTCCGGCGTTCGGACGTCGAGAATTACCGCATTGTCATCGTGCAGTAGCTTTGCAGCCCATTCCTCTTGTGAAAAGTTCATATATTTATTTTAAGGGATTATGCTTTGATCGAACACCCGATCGCCTTGGTTTCCTTGACCATGATTTCTTTTCCGTTCAATAACGCGTTTACGGCATCCTGCAGATAGTGTTGCTTTACGGCCGACGCGTCTTCGTAATTATCGTCGATGGCGCCGATGTATTTTACGACATTGCCTTTATCGGTTTTCTGCAAAAGGTAGACATGCGGCGTTTTGGTGGCGCCGTATTGCGGGAAAATCTTCTGCCCGTCATCAAATAGATACGGAAATGTGAATCCTTTTTCTTTTGCCCTTTCCTTCATCAGCTCGAAGCTGTCTTCTTTTTGTTTGTCGGGATTGTTCGGATTGATCGCAATGACCGGATAACCGGCTTTCGCATATTTTTTATCAATGGCGATAATCCGGTCTTCGTAAGCTTTGGCAAACGGGCAATGGTTGCAGGTAAAGATTACAATGAATCCTTTCGCATCCTTGAAATCCTTAAGGGAAACCATTTTGCCGTCGATGTTCTTCAGGCTGAAATCAGTGGCGATGTCGCCAACTTTGTATCCGCCGGCGGACGGTGTCGTAAATGCGCTGGCCATCACAATAAATATTGCTGCGGCTAATAACTTTTTCATACGTTAATTTATAAATTGTTTGACTTCATTTTCGAGCTCTTCGTAGGTGAAACTCCGTTCATAGAATTTCCGTTTCCCATTACCGTAAATCACCGTGGCCGGAAGCGCGCCGGTCCAGGCCGGATCGACTTTCGATATCCAGGCGTCGGCATCTGTATCGTGCAGGTGCACGACCTGCGACTGCAGCTTGCGTTTTTTGACGAAAGGCACCAGTTTGGTTTCGACGTCTTTGGCCATGTCGAGGCTCACAAGCAATACTTCGACATTTTTTTCCTTGTATTGGGCATTCAGTTTTTCAAAGTTGGGCAATTCCTTGACACACGGTGCACACCAGGTTGCCCAAAAATTAACGACATGGATTTTATTGTCGTTTAGATGCAGATTCGGCTCAAAACCGGAAAAGCCTTCAAATGAATGAACCTCGTTGGTCACTGCCGATCCGTTTCCCTGTCCGTGACACGAAAACATACTGAAAATCAATAGGAAATAAATTTTTTTCATAGTTGCGGATTGGAAGCTAAAATTAGCCAATCGTAACCAGCCTTTTTCCATTTAACAAAAAAATAACAAATACACTTGTATATACAAATAAAATAATTATACATTTGTACCTACAAATTTTGTATTGACAATTATGACAATCGAAGAAGTTATCAAATCAACCATTCCGCTGCCGTTATCGCGAAAAACGGTATTGAACCTTGTCTATACGCAAAACGTGTTGTTCGAGTATTTCAGCGGTATTTTGAAAGCACACGGCCTTTCGTCGGAACAGTATAATGTGCTCCGCATTCTTCGCGGACAAAAAGGAAAGCCCGTCAATATGGGCGCGATCCAGGAACGCATGCTGGCCAAATCGAGCAATACCACGCGCCTGGTCGACAAATTACTCGCGAAAAAACTTGTCGAACGCAACGTCTGCCCCGACAACCGTCGCAAAATGGAAGTGCTCATCACCGCCAAAGGCCTTGAAATACTCGAACAACTCGATCCTGAAGTAAACCGGTACGAAGAGCGTTTCGCCGCAAACCTTACGCAAGCCGAACTCGATCAGCTCAACCAATTGCTTGAAAAATTCAGAACCCTCTAATTAATTATATGAACACATTTATTGAAACCCTGAACTGGCGCTATGCCGTCAAAAAATACGACACGACCAAAAAAGTATCGCCCGAAGATATCGAAACCCTTAAGGAAGCGATCCGGCTTAGCCCTTCAGGTTATGGTTTGCAGCCGTACAAAGTCCTTTTTATCGAAGACGTCGTGTTGCGGGAAAAACTTTCGGTCGCCGCGTTCGGTCAGCCACAGGTCAACGAAGCATCGCATCTTGTGGTGTTTGCCAATAAGACCGGTTTCGGCGACAGCGACATTGACAGCCACATCCGAAACGTCAGCGCGATCCGCGGCATTCCGGTGGAAAGCATTTCGGGTTATGGCGAATTCATGAAATCGACGATCACGCCGCAAACGGATGAAGCTAAAAACAACTGGACTTCGAAACAGACCTACATCGCACTGGGCAATTTACTCGCCGCCGCCGCCGCCCTTCGCATCGACGCTTCGCCGATGGAGGGCTTCGATCCAAAAAAGTTCAACGAAATCCTTGGATTGGATCAAAAAGGACTGAACGCGTCGGTCATCGCGGCAATCGGTTATCGCCATCCGGAAGATGCGATGCAACTTTTTAAGAAAGTTCGGAAATCCAACGAAGAATTATTTATAAATTTATAACCATTTTAAACAAAGTAAAAACTATGAAGAATCTAAAGACTATCGCCATCGCATTATTGACTTTCAGCGCTATTGCCGCATCGGCGCAGGCCAAAAAAGTGAACGTAACCAAGAGCAAAATAACCTGGACGGGAAAAAAAGTGACCGGGCAACATAGCGGAACGGTAAACCTGCAGGACGGGAACCTGGTTTTCAAAGCAAATAAACTCTCGGGCGGAAGCTTTACCGTCGACATGAACTCGATCGCAGTGACCGATCTTGCCGCCGGCCAGGGAAAAGAAAAACTGGAAGGCCATCTGAAATCGGAAGATTTTTTCGGTACTGAAAAATACAGCTCTTCGACACTGGTTTTCAAAACGATAGCCGCCAAACCTAAAAACGTTTATACCGTGACGGCCGACCTGACCATCAAGGGCAAAACCAATCCGGTGACTTTCGATTTGACCGTCAATGCAAATTCGGCAACAACGTCGTTTAAGGTTGACCGGACGAAATACGACATCAAATACGGATCGGGAAGTTTCTTCGACAATCTTGGCGACAAAGCCATCAGCGACGAATTCGAGGTCAACGTAACCTTGGTTTTCTAATCAAGACAAAAATCAGGATCAGCCCGGCGAGAAATCCCCGGGTTTTTGTTTTTTGATTAATTTCGCTTTCGCAAACAGCCGCAAATGAAAGTCCTGGTCATCGACAACTACGACAGCTTTACGTATAATCTCGTCCACTATCTGGAAGCGCTCGATTGCGACGTGACGGTTTTACGAAACGACGAATTTGAACTCGACGAAGTCGAGGCTTTCCAGAAAATCCTGCTTTCGCCCGGACCCGGAATCCCGGACGAAGCCGGCTTGCTTAAAGCGGTAATCCGGAAATACGCTCCTTCAAAAAGCATTCTCGGGATTTGCCTGGGCCAACAGGCCATTGCGGAAGTTTTCGGCGGCAGCCTGGTCAACCTCGACAAAGTCTGGCATGGCGTCGCGGCGCCCATTACCATCATTGCCGACGATCCGATTTTTGAGGGCATTCCCCGGCAAATCGATGTCGGGCGTTATCATTCCTGGACGGTTTCCCGATTGCTTCCCGACGCGCTTGAAATAACTTCAACGGATTCTGCCGGCGAAATCATGTCGCTGCGCCACAAACAAAATGATGTGCGTGGCGTACAATTCCATCCCGAAAGCGTTTTGACTCCCGATGGCTTGAAAATGCTGGAAAACTGGCTGGCTATATAAATTAACCCACCGTTAACTTTATGTTAAAAATTAATTAAACGATTGTTTAAATTAAACGATTGTTTAATTTTGTCCGCGAATTGAAAGAATGAATATGACCATGGAATTCAACGACAAACAACAAAAGATTTTACAGGTTGCGGAAAAAATGTTCGCCGATAAGGGTTTCGACGGCACGAGTATCCGCGATATCGCCAAGGAAGCCAGCGTGAACGTCGCGATGATCTCGTACTATTTCGGATCGAAGGAAAAAATGCTCGAATCGCTGATCATCACCAGAATGGCCGATTTGAAAATACAGCTCCAGAACCTGCTCGACGAAAAGCTCGAGCCGGTCGAAAAAATCGAAAAACTGATCGAGATTTACGTCAAGCGCATCTGCAAAAACCGGGAAATCCACAAGATCATGTATTTCGAGATGAATTCGCAGCAACGCACCGCAAGCCTTTCGACGTTTACCGAAATAAAGAAAATCAACCTCGAAATCGTCCGGAAAATGATCGAGGAAGGACAGGAAAAAGGCGTTTTCACGAAAGACGTCAACACGTTCCTGATCCCGACGATGATCGTGGGCACGTTTTTCCACTTCAACCTCAACAGCCATTTTTACATGGAAATGCTGGGGCTCAAAACCGAAAAAGAACTCGACGCCTATATCAGGACCGAACTCACCAAACACATCCAGAAAACCATCAAAGCCTTACTCCTGCATGAAAAATAATCTCCTTCTGCTGTTCCTGTTTCTCGGGATTTTTGCAGCCAACGCACAGCAAAAAACCAACCTCTCGCTCAACGACGCCGTGAACATGGCGGTTTCCAAAAGCAACGAGACCAACTTGGCCAATACGAAAGTCCTCACCAAAAGCTACGAATTGGAAACGGTCAAGAACTACCGATATCCAGACGTTAAAATTTCCGGCCAATACTTAAAACTGACTAACGCCAACGTCAAATTGCGTTCCTCGAACGAATCGTCGAATGACCCGAATGCCGAACCTGAATCTTCCCCCAAAGTAAATCAGCTCGCGCTAGGACAAGCTTCGGTATCGATGCCGCTCTTTTCTGGTTTCAAGCTTAAAAACACTATTACCGCTTCCGAAAACCTCTATCGATCGGAAAAAGCCAACGCTGCCTTTACTACGGAAGAAACCATCCTGAAAGTCGTCGAATATTACGGCGATCTGTATAAAGCGGAGCGTTCGGTCGATTTGTTGAAGGAAAGCCTCAAAAGCGGCAATGAGCGTGTCAAGGAATTCGAAGACCGCGAAAAGAACGGGCTGATTGCCCGGAACGATTTGCTGAAAGCGCAATTGCAGACTTCCAAAGTGCAGCTTTCGCTTGATGAAGCTGAGAAAAACGTGCGGATGCTGAACTATGAACTCATCACATTGCTCAAGCTTCCCGAAGGCACATTCATCGAAGTCAGCCCGGACAACATCGACAAAGACCTGTTTTCCCGCACCGTCAAGACCGAAGCCGATGCGCTCCAGAGCCGCAAAGACCTGGAAGCGCTGCAGTTCGCCAAAAAAGCTTCCGAATCGAACATCAAAGTTGCGAAAAGCGGCTATTATCCGTCGCTGACCCTTACCGGCGGTTATGTCGCGCTCGATTTACAGAATGTCGTAAACGTGACCAACGCGATGAATGTCGGCGTCGGGCTTTCGTATAACCTGAGCTCGATCTTCAAGAACGGCAAGGAAGTCAAGGCCGCGAAAAGCAGGGCGAAAGAACTCGAACAACAGGAAGCGATCCTGACCGATTACATCAAGACGCAGATCACACAGGCCAAAGAGAACTACGAGCTTTCGCTCAAGCAGGACAAGGTTTACAGCGATGCTGTGGTCCAGGCGGCCGAAAATTACCGGATCGTCAAGGATAAATACGACAATGGCTTATCGGATACGAACGATTTGCTCGAAGCCGACGTCGAAGACCTGACCGCAAAAATCAACCAGACTTACGTCAAGGCAAACGTCATCCTGAAATATTACGAATGGCTGCAGGCATCGGGCCAGCTCGCCGAATCTTTTAACCTGACAAAAAACTAATTCACATCCCATGGAAAAAGCAGCTGAAAAAAAGAAAACAAATAAGAAATTCATCACGATTTTCGCCGTACTGATCATTCTTGGGGGAAGCTATGGCATTTACAAGTACATCCATTCCCTCGCCCACGAAGAAACCGACGACGCGCAGATCGAGAAAAACGTCAATCCGATCATCCCGAGGGTTTCGGGCTACATCACGAAAGTCTATGTGAAAGACAACGATTTCGTCAAAAAAGGCGACACGCTTTTCACGATCGATAACCGCGATTACCTCGTAAAAGTCGAAGAAGCCCAAGCCGCCCTTGCAGCATCGCAGGGAAGTTATGCCGCCGCAAAAGAAGATGTAGGAACGGCACAGGCCGGCGTTTCGGTATCGGAAGCTAACGTTCAGTCGGCAGCCGGAAATATCGAGACCGCGAAAATACGCCTCAAACGCGCCTCGGACGATTTCGAGCGTTACAGCAACCTCTACAAAAACCATTCGATCACGGCGCAGCAATATGAGCAGGCCGAAGCCGCGAAGCTCGAAGCACAGACGCAATTGCGAATCCTCCAGCAACAGGAGCGCGCAACCGCTTACCAGAAAAATGTGGCTGCAGCGCGTACTGGTGTTTCCGGAAAACAATCTGACGTAGCCGCCGCGAATATCAAGAAATCGCAGGCCGTACTCGATGCCGCCAAACTGAACCTCGCCTACACTGTCGTGACCGCATCGACCGACGGCCAGGTTTCGAAAATCAACATCCAGCCGGGGCAATTCGTCCAGCCGGGCCAGTCGCTGTTTTACATCATCAACAGCACCGATGTCTGGGTCATCGCGAATTTCAAAGAAACCCAGCTCAACAAAATGGTCGTCGGGCAAAAGGTTTCGATAAAAATCGATGCCTATCCAGACACCGAATTCGAAGGCGAAGTCTCGTCTTTCTCGCCGGCCACGGGTTCAAGATTTTCACTTCTTCCGCCGGATAACGCGACGGGGAATTTCGTAAAAACAGTGCAACGGCTTCCGGTAAAGATCATGCTTTCGAAAAGCAACGATACCGAAAAGATGAAATTGCTGCGGCCGGGAATGAACGCTGATGTCGACGTTCACCTGAAATAATTCTATTGACCAACCAACACAACCAACCAAACCATGCAAAATTTAATGCTCTTTTTAGGCGGCTGCCTGTTCAGCGTGACCTTGGTCCTGCTCCAATGGCTTTTCCGTAAAATGGGAAAACACTGATTATCGTCAGCTCATAAAAAGCTGACACAACTAAACATTACGCCCAAATAACTAATCATTCAAAATTATGGCAGCAACAGCTACAGCAGGCGACGACGATCTGGTAGTATACGGCTTTACGCGCGTCATCATTACCATTACCGCTGTCATGTGCGCTCTGCTCGAGATTGTCGATACGACCATCGTCAACGTCGCGCTGACCGATATGCGCGGAAGCCTCGGCGCCACATTAACCGACGTGGCTTGGGTCATTACCGCTTATGCAATCGCGAACGTAATCGTCATACCGATGACGAGCTGGCTTTCGCAACAGTTCGGCCGGCGGAATTATTTTGCCGTGTCGATCATCATATTTACCGTCGCATCCTTCCTTTGCGGAAATGCATCGAACATTTGGGAACTGGTCGCCTTTCGTTTCGTCCAGGGATTGGGCGGCGGCGCATTGCTCGTAACGGCTCAAACCATCATCACCGAAAGCTATCCGATTGCCAAACGCGGTATGGCACAGGCGATTTACGGTATGGGTGTAATCGTCGGGCCAACGCTCGGGCCGCCGCTCGGCGGTTATCTTGTCGACCATTTTTCGTGGCCGTACATTTTTTACATCAACATTCCACTCGGCATCATCGCGACCTTTTTGACCCTAACCTATGTCAAAAGCCCGAAATACGCCGAAAAACTCAAGGCGCACCAAGTCGATTGGTGGGGAATCGTCTTTTTGGCGATGTTCATCGGCTCGCTCCAGTTTGTCCTTGAACACGGCCAGCAGGACGATTGGTTCAACGACAGTACGATCGTATTTCTGAGCATTGTAACAATAGTAGGCTTACTGGCATTTATCTGGCGTGAAATGACTTATAAACATCCGATCGTAAATCTCAGCGTACTCAAGGACGGGAATCTCAGGGTCGGAACCTTTATGTGTTTCATTCTCGGGTTCGGATTGTACGGCTCGACGCTGATCATCCCGATCTACACCCAGCAGATATTAGGCTGGACGGCGACCGATGCGGGCTTACTGCTTATTCCCGGATCGATTACAACGGCTTTCATGATGCCGATTATCGGAAACCTGATCCAGAAAGGCGTTCCGCAGACTTACATGGTTGCCGTGGGTTTTCTGGTTTTCTTCTTTTTCACGTTCTGGATGTATCGCGTGATGACGCCCGATACGGGAACGGAGCATCTTTATTGGGCGCTGATCCTGCGCGGTATCGGGCTCGGGCTGCTTTTCGTGCCGATCACAACCATGGCGCTTTCGACCTTGAAAGGGAAAAGCATCGGCGAGGGCGCGGCCTTTACGGGAATGATGCGCCAGCTCGGCGGTTCGTTCGGTATCGCCATCATCACGACATTCATTACCCGGTTCAGCCAGGAACATCGCGTGAATCTCGTGGGAAATCTCGATACGTCGAAACTCGAAGTACAGCAGCGCGTCAGCCAGATGCAGCACGCTTTCATGTCCAAAGGTTTTACGGCCAATGAAGCGTTGGGAAAAGCGTATCAGGCGCTTGATTATACTGTCATGAAACAGGCCACGGTCATGTCGTATATGGACATTTTCCTGTATCTCGGAATCATGTTCCTGTGCTGTATCCCGATTATCCTGCTGGTCAAAAGAGGAAAGACCAAAGTGAGTATGGAAGATGCAATGCATTGATAAGCAACAAATTGACCACCTAAAATATAATCTTAAAATAACACTGAAAATCATCGACAGGATTATTTTTTTGTTATATTTGATTCCCTGCAAAAAAATATTGATTAACGTTAAACATTGCAATCATGGGACTTTTCGGAAGCAAAACCAAACAGCTTGTCCAGAAATTAAGGAAAAGCAGCGAAGAATATTCCAACGACCTGAGCAGGGAAATCGACGAACAGCTCGATGAACTGAAGTCCGACTACGAAGAGAACAGCGAATTGGTCCCTGAATTCCAGGATTTCGTGGAAAGCATCAAGACCAAGCTCGGAAGCCACGATGCCCAAAAGCTTGAAGAGTTTTCCTCACGGTTCGCAAAAGTGAGCCGGAGCGCCAAAAAAGGCGTCATGGCCATGTGGCAGCTCGCCCACAGCCAACGCAAGCTCAAGTCGGAAAGCCTGATGGAATACGACGAATTCGAATAACTCTAAATTTAGAATAAAAAAATCCCGCCAGATGCGGGATTTTTTCGTTTTATGCCTTAAGTTTTTTGGCCAGTCCTTTCGGCAGTCCGTCCTTATGCAGTAAAATCCCGGTCGACTTGAGCTGCACGAACGCTTTGGTCACATACAGATATCCTTTGTAATCGTTGGTCTCGCCCCAGGAATTCTTCACTTTGTAATATTCCTTGCCGTTCTGGTCTTTCGCCATTCCTACGATTTGCATCGCGTGATCGTCGGTCGTGGTCTGGTTGTACAAACCTTCGAGCCTTAAGTCTTCGGTGACCGCTTTTTCCTTGATCGGCCCGTCAAACATGGTTTTTTTCTGATCTGCGGTGATGTTGTTCAAATCGACATCCGGAACTTCGGCCACGCCGTTGCGCCAGCTGAAATACGGCTCGGAAACGTCTGACGACCAGGCAATCGTATAGCCTTTTTGCAAAGCGTTGTCAATAATATCGGTCAGTTCGGTCATCGGTACGTTGTAGACTTTTTCGTAGCTCCAGTTGTCCGAAAACGGCAGCAGCACTTTTTCGTAATACGGGCTGTCCTTGAAAGACGAAAACTCGACATAGTCATCGGGATTGATCCCGACGACTTCTTTTGAAAAGGTTTTCGGCGTATAGGTTTTGCCCGCATAGACGAACGTTTCCGGCAATTTGCCCAGTTTTTCATCGAGGTAATTGTTGATGTCGTTCACCCAGGAAACGCCTTTGTTCGGATCTTCGTTTTTGATGTACGTATCGAGTATCGTCTTGAAACCGCTTTGGAATTCGTTCGATTTCAGCGTGCCTTTGCCGTAATCCTCATAGGTATACGCCGATTTTGGCATTGCGCCAAACTTCTTGAAAATGTTGATCACGTCATGTGTTTCACCGCCGTCGCCCGTTCCGACATTGCCGTTCATCAGGATGTAATTCCGGGCTTTGGAAAGATACACCATCCGGGCGGTGTAAACTGGTGCGAGTTCGACGGGTTGTTTGCCCATGCGCATCATTTCGGACTCGATGAACGAGTTTCCCGAATAACTCCAGCAGGTTCCGGCCGAACCCTGATTTTTGATGGAAGTGTTTTCGACGTCGATTTTGTCGGTAAAGACGAATTTCGCATTCGACGACAGGTTGCCGCTGACTTTCTTTATCAGTTCATCTTGCGCAAAACCGGTCAGTGAGCACAAAGCGACGACAAGTAACAGGCTTTTTCTAATCATAATATCGTTTTTTAAAAAGTGCATAAAAATAAGCAATTGCAGCAAATGTCCGCGGGATTTAACATTCTATTCAAGTTTATCTCGTGAAAACCAACTTGTTGCCTTTCGACAGGTTCGCATCGAAAGCATAGCCTTCATAGTTGAACATTTTCAGGTCGTCGAATGTTTCGGCGCCCGAATCGATGATGTAGCGCACCATCATTCCCCGCGCCTTCTTGGCGAAAAAACTGATCATCTTGAGCTCACCGTCTTTATAATCCCTGAATTCCGGAGTGATTACGGGAACTTTCAATGCTTTCACATCGACTGCCGAAAAATATTCATTGCTTGCCAGATTGACGAACAACTCGCCTTTCTTTAGTTCCTTGTTCAGCGCTTTTGTTACAGCCGGCTTCCAGAATTCGTAGAGGTTTTTGCTTTCTCCGACCGGAAGGTTTGTTCCCATTTCCAAACGGTACGGCTGGATCAGGTCGAGCGGCTTCAGCAATCCGTAAAGCCCGGAAAGGATGCGGAGCTTTTGCTGCAACACATCGATTTTATCTTCCGGAATCGTATAGGCGTCGAGCCCGATGTAAACGTCGCCCTTGAAAGCGTAAACGGCCTGCCGCGAATTTTCGCCCGGAATCTTACAGCCGAAGGCTTTCGCTTGGTTGCGGCGCCAGTTGAGATCGGCGAGATTGTCGGAAATATCCATGAGTTCCATCAACTCTTTCGGCTTCTTTTTTTTCAGCACGCGATGGATTTTCTTCGCTGCGGTCAGGAAAACGGGCACGGTATGCTGCGAAACGGGCAATCCGCTTTCAAAATCGAGCGTTTTGGCCGGTGAGATGATTATTTTCATTATGATGAGATTTATCGGCAGTCGTTATTCTTCTTCCGAAAATTCTTTTGCCTGCGAATAATTGCGCCATTTTTCGATGCATTGCGCCATGTCTTGCGGAATTTCACTGTCAAAGCGCATCATTTCGCCCGTAACCGGATGTGTGAAGCCGAGGGTTTTGGCGTGCAAAGCCTGGCGCGGCAAAATCTTGAAACAATTCTCGACGAACTGCTTGTATTTTGTAAAGGTCGTGCCTTTCAGGATTTGATCGCCGCCGTAGCGCTCGTCGTTGAAAAGCGTATGCCCGATGTATTTCATGTGGACGCGGATCTGGTGCGTTCGGCCCGTTTCCAGCCTGCACGAAACCAGCGTGACATAGCCGAAACGCTCCAAAACCTTATAATGCGTGACTGCCGGCTTTCCGATTTCGGGATCGGTGAAAACGGCCATCTGCATCCGGTCTTTGACGTGCCGCGCGATGTTGCCCTCGATTGTGCCTTCATCTTCCTTGACATTGCCCCAAACCAGCGCGATATATTCCCGTTCAGAGGTTTTGAATTCGAATTGTTTCGCCAGATTTGACAAGGCTTCTTCGGTCTTTGCGATCACCATCAGCCCCGAAGTATCTTTATCGATGCGATGCACCAATCCCGGACGATCGCTGCTGTTCATGGGCAAATTCTCGAAATGGAACGCCAGCGCATTGACCAGCGTACCTGTATAGTTTCCGTGGCCGGGATGCACGACAAGCCCCGGCGGTTTGTTGATGATCAAAAGCGCATCATCTTCGTAAACGATATCGAGCGGAATATCTTCGGGATCGACCCGGTTCTCGAACGGCGGATGCGCGAGCAGAATCCGGATCACGTCGCCGGGTTTGACGCGGTAATTCGATTTGACGGGAAAATCGTTGACGTAAATGTCGCCGTTGTCGGCCGCATTCTGGATTTTGTTGCGCGTGACGTTGGCCATGAGCTGCATCAGGAATTTGTCGATGCGCAGCAATTGCTGGCCTTTCGGGACTGTAAACCTGAAATGCTCGAATAAATCCTCGTCGATCTCACGGATTTCCATACTATTGGTCGTCGGTTGGTGGCTCTGGTTTTGGGTTGGCGAGCGAATCGATCTGGGAATCGTCGAACCCGACTTTGCCGTCGCCCAATACCAGGTCGATCTTGGACGATTTCATGACCTTGTCGCCCGGTTTGAGCTTTTTGCCGTTGAGCTTCATTTGAAGAACCATATCTTTTCCGAGATACGGCACATATTCCTTGGAACCGATCTCAAGCCCGAGCGCGGTAAGCGTCGGTTCGGCCTGCCGCAGCGTTTTTTCGATCAGGTCGGGCATTTTTATCGATGCGAAACCCGAAGAATTGAGTTTCAGATAGATTTTCCGGTTTTTCTTGACTTTCGCGCCCGGTGCCGGATCCTGTTCGACGACGCTGAACTTCGGAAAATCCTTGTGGAAATCGACGCTGTCCAGAACCTGATAATCGAGGTCAAGCTCGTCGAGTTTATCTTCGGCCTGCTCCTCGGAAAGCCTAGCAAGGTTCGGGACGGTGATTTCCTGCCCGTGATTGGTCGTGAAATCGAGCCAGTACATAAAGATCAGCATAATCCCGAACATGATGCAGACGGCAAGGAGCAGTTGGGTAAAAAAGCTTTTGGTTTTTATATATTCACGGAAAGTCATACGTTTTTATTTAGCATTTCGGTTCGGGCCGGCGGCCTTCGTGCACAAAGATATAAAAATAGTAAAGGCAACCCTTTTCAAAAAAAAGGATTAAATTTGTTTTCCCTCGGGAACAAAACTCAATCATACCGGACGAATGAAGAACATTGCCATCATCATGGGCGGCTATTCGAGCGAATACAAGATTTCGCTGATCAGCGGAGGCGTCGTTTACCAATACCTCGACAAAACGAAATACAACGGCTACAAAGTGCATATTTTCAGGGAAGGCTGGTTTTATGTAGATGAAAATGACAACAAATTCCCGATAGACAAAAACGACTTCTCGACGACCGTAAACGGAACCAAAATCACGTTCGATGCCGTGTTCAACGCGATTCACGGAACGCCCGGCGAAGACGGTTTGATGCAGGCTTATTTTGAGCTGCTCGGTATCCCGCAATCGTCCTGCGATTATTATCAGGCGGCGCTCACGTTCAACAAGCGCGACCTGCTTTCGGTACTGAAGCCTTACGGAATCAGGACCGCGATCTCCTATTATCTCAATAAGGGCGACAAAATAGATGTGTCCGACATCGTTAAAAAAGTCGGGCTGCCGTGCTTTGTAAAGCCGAACAAATCGGGATCGAGCTTCGGGATTTCGAAAGTCAAGGCCGAAGCCGAGATGCTTATCGCGATCGAAATGGCATACCGCGAAGACGACGAAATCATCATCGAGAGTTTCCTCGACGGAACCGAAGTTTCGGTAGGCGTGATCAATTACAAAGGAAAAGTCACGGTTTTGCCGCCGACCGAAATCGTTTCGGAAAACGACTTTTTCGACTACGAGGCGAAATATTTAGGGAAATCGCAGGAAATCACGCCGGCCCGGATTTCGGCCGAACTCACCGAAAAAGTCAATGCCGTTGCGAAGCGCGTTTACGAAATCCTGAAAATGGCCGGATTTTCCCGGAGCGAATACATCATCGTCAACGGCGAGCCGCACCTGCTCGAAGTAAATACGATTCCGGGGCTGACCACCGAAAGCCTTTTGCCGCAACAGGCGCGCGAAGCCGGGATTTCATTGACCGAACTCTTTGACAATGCCATCGAACTGGCGCTGAACCGGAAAAAATAATGGGCTTAACCGGAAAATCAAAAAAGCGGATTGGATTCGGGGTTTTCATAGCGTTTTTATCTGTATTTTATGGATGTCAGCGCAAAACGATCTTGTAAACGACCCGAAAGCGGGCGACGTCTATTACTATAAATGCGATACCGTTCCCAGTCTGTACAGTGCATTGCGCGTGGACGAAGTGACCGAAGACAGCATCCGCTTCACCTCTAACGATTATTTGGTGGACCAAAAAAGCGGGCTTGACGGAATCGATGTCCCGAAAAATTACACCGTAGGCAAATTCGCCTTTACCCGAAGCGAACTGGTTCGCCTGCACGAAGCCGACACGATTTTCACAATCAAACGAAAAGAATGAAAAAAGCAGTATTTCCGGGTTCTTTCGACCCGATCACATTAGGGCATTTCGACATCATCAAACGCAGCGTCTCGCTTTTCGATGAAGTCGTCGTGGCCATCGGCGTCAATGCCCAGAAAAATTACATGTTCCCGTTGGAACAGCGAAAAAGGTTCATCGAGGAAAGCTTTAAGGACATGCCTTCGGTTTCGGTCGTGACCTACGAAGGACTGACGATCGATCTTTGCAAAGAGATCAAGGCACAGTTCATCGTCCGCGGGTTGCGCAATCCGGCCGATTTCGAGTTCGAGAAAGCCATCGCGCACACCAATCGGAAATTGTCGAAAATCGAGACCGTTTTTTTACTGACGGCAGCCAATACTTCCTACATCAGCTCGAGCATCGTCCGCGACGTCATCCGCAACGGCGGCGATTATTCGCTTTTGGTTCCCAATGCGGTAAAAGTGAAATGATGAAATTTTTTCAGTTTATACTGCTGTTGGGTTTTCTGACCGCGTCGGCGCAAAAAAACCAATACCCGACCGCTTTTGAAAAAGGGAACGGCAACCAAAGTGCGACTTACGCGCAAACAATCGGTTATTACCGACAGCTCGACAAGGATTTTGAAACCATCCGGATGCAGGAAATCGGTTTTGACGATTCGGGCGAGCCGCTTCGGATGGTCGTTTTCAATCCGGACAAACGATTCGATTTCAGTGAAATCAATAAAACCAAGGCCGTATTATTGATCAACAACGGAATCCATCCGGGCGAACCCGACGGCATCGATGCGACGATGCTGCTGTTTCGCGATCTGGTGACCGGAAAAATAAAAGCGCCCCGAAACACGGTTATCGTCGCGATCCCGGTATACAACATCGGCGGCGCGCTGAACCGGAATTCGACCACGCGCGTCAATCAGGACGGACCGGAGCAATACGGTTTCCGCGGAAACGCCCGGAATTACGACCTGAACCGCGACCTGATCAAATCGGATACGAAAAACACGAAAGCTTTCGCGGAGATTTTCCACACGATCGATCCGGACGTTTTTATCGACAACCATGTCAGCGACGGCGCGGATTACCAGTACGTGCTAACTTATATCATGACCGAGCACAACCGGCTCGGACCCGAGCTTGGCGATTATTTCAACAAGGAAATGGTGCCGCAGATCGTTTCGGATTTGAAAAAGAAAAAAATAGAGCCTACGCCCTACGTCAACGTCTGGGACGGAACGCCCGAAAAAGGTTTCCCGCAGTTCACCGACAGTCCGAGGTATACGACCGGCTACACGTCGCTGTTCAATACCCTTGGCTTTGTCGTGGAAACGCACATGCTGAAAAAATATCCGGCGCGCGTGAAAGCGACTTATGAATTTATGGTTTCGACGCTGGAATTCACCGATAGGAATTTCAAAAAGATCAAGGAAAAAAGAGCCGAAAACCTTGCCAGCTACAAAGCCGGAATGAAATATCCGATCGCGTGGGAAACCGATTCGGCGAAAGTCGAAACCATCCGCTTTCTCGGCTATGAAGGCAGTTATAAAAAAAGCGAGGTCACGACCGGGCAAAGACTTTTTTACGACCGAAGCAAACCGTACGATAAAACAATCCCGTATAACAAAGAATTCAAGCCGGTGAAGGAAATCACGATCCCGAAAGCGTACGTCGTACCGAAAGCCTTCTGGAATGTAATCGGATTACTCAAAAGCAACGGCATCGCCTGGCGCGAAATCCAAAACGATACGATCATCGAAACCGAAAGCTATAAAATCGCAGGTTATCAGACCCGGAAAAGCGCTTACGAAGGCCATTACCTGCATTACGATACCAAAGTGGAAGTGTCAAAATTGAAGATTGCTTTCGTCAAAGGCGACTATATTTTCACGACCGATCAGCGCGGCGTAAAATATTTGCTTGAAACGCTGGAGCCGGAAGGCGTCGATTCGTTCTTCAACTGGAATTTCTTCGATACGGTCCTACAGCAAAAGGAAGGTTATTCGGATTATGTTTTCGAAGATCTGGCCGCAGAAATCCTGGCCGAAAATCCGAAACTGAAAAAGGAACTGGAAGAAAAAGTAAAATCCGACAAGACATTTGCCGAAAATCCCGGAGCGCAACTCGATTGGGTTTACCAACACTCGAAATACCGCGAAAAGGAATACATGCAATACCCGGTTTACCGAATCGTAAAATAACTACCTGACTTTTTCCTCCTCGAACAGCAATTTGATGTTTTCGTAAGAGTTCTTCAGCGCTTCCCTGATTTGTTTCGGGCCGAGCCATGCGGCCTTTTCGATGCCTTCGTCGAGTTGCGGCTGCATCGGGCCGTCGAAATCGGTTTTCATCTCGTACCAGTGCGTTACCTTGAGCTTGAATCTGCCGTTGCGTTTGAAGATGTGATAGGTTTTCTGGAGTTTGCCCGTAACCTGTAAGTTGGCCACGCCGGTTTCCTCCTCGACTTCGCGCACAGCCGCAGCCTTGTTCTTCTCACCTTTTTCGACGCCGCCTTTGGGCAAATCCCATTTCCCGTTGCGGAAAATAAACAGAACTTCGCCCTTGGTATTGTAAACCAGTCCGCCGCCGGCGCGGTTCACGGGCATTTTCGCCTTGAGCTTGCGCAGGATTTCCTTTTCGTCCGGATGATAAAGATAAGCCTTGCTGATTTTGTTCTGGAAGATTTTGATGACCAGCTGCCGGATGTCGATGCTGTCCAGGAGAAACAGCTGGAAATCGGTTTCCTTCTGGATTTCATTTGTGAGGAAAAGTGGCTTATCGTTTACAAAAACTTTATACATTTGCAGTATGATTTTCAATAAAGACACAGCCGAAAAGACAGCCGAGTTGCTTTTGCAAATAAATGCAATTAAATTGAATCCGAAAAATCCTTTTACATGGGCTTCGGGTTGGAAATCGCCGATTTATTGCGACAACAGGCTGACCCTTTCCTTTCCGCCGATCCGCAACTATATCCGCGAGGAATTCGAAAAAGTCATCGACAAGCAATTCGGCAAACCCGACGTAATCGCGGGCGTGGCTACCGGCGCGATCGGGATTGGAATTCTCGTGGCCGAAATCATGGGATTGCCTTTCGTTTACGTCAGGCCCGAGCCTAAAAAGCACGGCCGCCAGAATCAGGTGGAAGGCTTTTTACAGAAAGGCCAGAACGTCGTGGTCGTCGAAGACCTGATCTCGACCGGCGGAAGCAGCATCCAGGCAGTCGAAGCGCTGCGCGCGGCCGGTGCGAACGTCAAAGGAATGGTTGCGATCTTTACCTACGGATTTTCCGTTTCGGAAAATAATTTCAAACACGCCAATGTGGAATTGTACACGTTGAGCAACTACGAAAACCTGCTGAACCGCGCCGTCGAAAAAAAATACATCACCGAAGAAGAACAAGCCACACTTTTGGAATGGAACCGCAACCCGGCCGAATGGGGAATCGAGGTTTAATAACAAATTCCACATAAGAATTCAAATCCCAACGCTGAATCCACCAGCTACCAACAACCAGCAACTATGAATTTAGAAAGCCCGAAAGTCACCGTAGACCAATCCGCACAATACATTTTCGACAAACTCACCGACGTGCAGCATTTCGAAAAACTCATGCCCGACAGCATTGCCAAATTTGAGCTCATTGGCGACGATTCGTTTTTATTCCAACTCAAAGGCATGCCGGAGATCAAATTGAAAATGAAGGAAAAAGTTGCCCCGAACAAGGTCGTTTTGGGCGCGGCAAGCGACAAGTTGCCTTTTACGCTTGAAGCGAAAATCGATTCGTTGACTGAAAACAAATCGGACGTGCAATTGTTCTTCGAAGGCGAGTTCAATGCCATGATGGCCATGATGGTGAAAGGCCCGATTAGTAAGTTTTTGGAAACTTTGGTTTCGAATATGGGAAAGCTTTAGGAGCTTTTCCGGCTTTCCACTCCAATCTTTTGCTGCGCTGCGCTGCGCAAAAGGATTTCCGCTGCTATCCGGGCTAGGGTTTGTCGTAGCCGCAACTTTAGTTTGATTTTTGGCAGTTGCCAAAATTTAAGTTTCTTTCTTCTTTTGTCTGGCAACAAAAGAAGCAAAAATGCCTGAACGGCTTTTTTCATTTCCTGAAATTTCTAAAAACTGCTGTTTTCGCGAGCCAAGCCGCTCGCCTTATAGGCTCAACTCCGGGCTCGCTCCTACTTCTATTACATGCGCCAAGCGCTGAACATGTTTCAAACAGCGTTATTTTTGAAATTTCACAAAAATGAAAAAAAGCCGTACTAATCGGAAGTGTTTATTTTCATTTTGCACCGCTGCGCTCAGCAAAATCATCCTAAGAAACTAATTCACTAGGGTTTAACTTTCTCGGCATTAAATCAACAACGTAGAAAACAACGAGATCAAAAAGCGGCAGCGTACCTGGAGTCGAGCCCATAAGGCGAGCGGCTTGGTACGCGGAGCGTTTGATGAGGTAGTTTTCGAGGTTTGATTTGCAGCCTTGAATTTTTGGTTCTTTTGTTTCAAGACAAAAGAACTGGTTTTGTTTCGGATAGAAACGGAAATCCTTTTGCGCAATGCAATGCAGCAAAAGATTGGAGTGGAAAGCCGGACCCGAGCTTCAAAGAAGCGAACTGGCGAAGCAAAAAGCTTTTAAAAATCAAAAAAATGTCGTTTACCGACTTTTTCCACCGCTCACCTATTTTTTATTTTTTGTTAAGAAATTATTAATAGTATTGCGGCATAATTACACGACAACTGTTTGATAACTATTTATTAACCAGTCGAATAAACGCCCCTGGAATGCCAAAGACCGATCCACAACTCAAAAGCAATGACTGCGGAGTCAGCGCGGTAAAGACCGTATTCAATATACACGGGAAGAATATTTCCCGAAAGTATATCGAGCAGAATATTCCGCTTGAAGAAAAAGGAACCCGAATATCCGATTTGGGCGATTTCCTGAACTCGCACGGCTTCAACACCAGCTACAGGCTGCTCGACGCGAACTACGTCAATGGAAACGTGGCCGAAATCGAAGACCTGCTGCCGTTCATCCTTCCGATCAAAAACAAACACAACGGCCTGCATTATGTCGTGGCCAACGAGCTTAAAGGCAAACGCCTCAAGATTTACGACCCGACCAAAGGCAGTCAGTACTATTTATCGGTACAGGAAATCAAGAAAAAGGCGCATTTCAACAAAAATCACTGGGACATTGCCGAGACCGAAGACAAAATCAAGGCGCTCTGTTCGCAGGATCTGGCCGATTACAACATCAATTACGAAGCGGCGCTGACCGACAACGGGCATGCATCGCTGTTCAATAAGCTGACGTATTTCAAATACATCAAAGGGAATTTCGGATTCAAGGACAAAGAAGCGGAAAAAAGTTTCCTTGGCGATCTGCTCAAAAACCAGGACATTTCGAACGTTCCGCAAAACTTCAAAAGCCTGGAGCTCGACAAGGGAAAAATCCGGAACACTTCGCCGCTGATCCTTTCGGTGAAGCAAAATGCGCAGGATGAAGCCAATGCCGAGGCGACGGCCTACCCGGAAGAAAAGAAGCGCAGTCTGTACTGGCAGCTTTTCAAGCAACTCGGCGCTTACAAAAAACTTTGGTACATCTATATTTTCGCGGCATTGTTTTCGGCCACGACGGCACAGATCGCGGTCTTCACCAACCAGATCCTGATCGACAACATCCTGCCGACTTACAACCTGCATACGTTGATTTTGTTTGCTATCGGGCTTGGGATTTACAAGATGTTCGACACGTTTACGACGGTGTACAAAAACTTCGTCTCGATCCATCTCAGCAACGTGCTCGACCGGTATTTCCTGTTCTCGTTCGACGAAAAGATCAACCGCTCGTCGCTGGCCTACATCCATTCCTATAAAAAAGGCGATCTGATGGAACGCGTGTCCGACTCGCTGAAACTCAAGACGTTTTTCATGAAGTTCTTCACCGGAACGTTGGTCGACGTGATCGTTTCGCTTTACTCGCTCGTGATTTTGTTTTTCATTGACAAAAGCCTGACGATGGTTGTGCTCGCAGTCATGATTTTGTTCGCGCTCTGGTTCAAGTTCATCACGCCGTACCTGAAGCAGAACGAAAGATTGCGCTACATCCGCAAGGCCGATTTCATCTCGAAAATGATGGAAAAAGTCGAAGGAATCCAGGTGATCAAAAGCTTCAAGATCGAGAATTTCCACTCGAACAAGATTTTTTCGAGCACCAACGAATACCTGAAAATCCAGATGCGCAACGGTTATGTCGACCTTATCAACAAGATCGTCGTGGCTACGATTGTGGTTATTTCGTCGATATTGATCATGGTTTTCCTGACCGAATCAGCGATTACGACGCAGCTCATTACGCTCGGCCAGATCGTGACGTTCATCGCGCTTTCGTCGAAGATTTTCTCGTCTTTAAAAGGCATTCTGGACGACAACATGACGCTTCAGGAAAACGAGGTGATTTTGCGCCGTTACCTCGATTTCGACGAGCACACCAAAGCGCCGTCGAAAAAAGGCATCCGCGATTTCGAGATCGAAAAGATTGAATTCCAGAACCTTTACTACGGTTACCTGCCGAACGAGTTCGTGCTCAAAGACATCAACATGACCATCCGCAAAGGCGAAAAGATCAAGATCGAAGGCCAGAACGGCTCTGGAAAATCGACGTTCAGCAAAATCCTGACGACTTTGTACAAACCGGGCGCGGGATCGGTGCTGATCAACGACCGCGACAAGAAATTCTACAACGGCGAAGCGGTGCGCAACAAGATTATTTTAGTCACCAACGAGGATATTCTGTTCAACGATACCATCCAGAATAACATCGCATTGGGCAAGGATTTATCGATTGCGGAAATTCTCGACAAAGCCAAGGAAATCAATTTTTACGATTTCATCGCCTCGAAAGACGACGGATTGGATTTCATCATCAACGAGAACGGCAAAAACCTTTCGACCGGCCAGCGCAAGAAAATTTTGCTGCTCCGAGCGCTCTTCGCCGACGCCGAACTGGTAATTTTGGACGAAGTGCTCTCGGGCATGGACAACGAATCGCGGAACAAGGTCGAGTCGCTGATCGACCAGGACGGTTCGAAAACCTACATCATCATTTCGCACGAGCCGATCAACAACATCAATTTTACCAAAAAATACAAGATAAGCGATGGAGAACTCAATCTACTATAATACGAAAGCAATCAATTTCATCATGATCCTGAACCGGATTTTGCTGATTTTCGTGGCAATCGTGGCCATCATGATCTTCGCCCTGAACATCAACGATACGGTCGATTTCAAGGAAGGCCAGATTTTTTCGGATACGCCGCAGTTCAAGATCACCGCACCCGACGAGGTCCGCGTGATGAAAGTCCGGGTTAAGGAAGGACAGGCCGTAAAGAAAGGCGACACGCTGTTCGTGCTCGAAAACAAAAAGACCAAATCAGGCCATGATGTGCTTGTGGCCGATATCGCGGCGATGGAAAACAAGATCAGCATCATAAATAAGCTGATCGAAAACACGCAGGAACGCAAGGCGGCGCTGCAGCAACTGCTCGGCATCCAGTCCCGGATTTACAAAACCGACCGCAAAAGAGCCGCTTATGAGATTGAGGCTTTGAACAACAAACTGAACCTGTCGTCGCAACAGACTTCCATATTGACCGATAAGTTCAAAACCGACTCGCTTTTGTATGCGAAAGGCGCGATCTCGAAATACGAGATGACCGAGGCCAAAAGCGTCAACCTGAATGACAAAAAAACGGTCGTCGATGTGAAATCGACCTACAATGTCAAGAATTACGATTACCAGAACCTGTACAACAACAACAAGAAAACGCGCAACGATTTGAGGCGCAACATCATCGACGTAGACAATACGATCGAGAATTACAAACAGGAAATCCTGGAGCTCGAAACCAACATCAAGGATGGAAAATCGAACCTCGGCTACATGACCGACGAACTCAACAAAATGGTCGTGGTTTCGCCGTTCAACGGAACGATTTCGAACCTTTTCAACGTAAAGCAAAACCAGATCGTTATCGGTAAGGGCGATCTTTTGGCGATCGTCGCGCCGCGAAAAGAAGCGTTTTATGCGAAAGTCATCCTCGACGAGAAAGACCTGGCCTATGTGCAGAACGGCCAGGACATCAACCTCAAGCTCGACGCCTACAATTATTACCGTTACGGAGCGATCAAAGGCCGGATTACCTACGTGTCGCCGTCGGACGTGGACAAGACGTTCTATTGCCTGGCGACGATCCAGAAATACAACCCGAACATCAACCTCAAGGCCGGCTATAAGCTCAAAGGCGAAGTCATTATCGAGCAAATGGCGATGTACCAGTACATCATGAAAAAGCTGTTCAATAAAATCGACGGCACCATTTAGTCATGAGAAAACTGATCCTTATGGCTGCCTTGGTTTTTTCCAACGGATTGTTTGCGCAGCAGGCGCTGACTTTTGCGGACTGCCTCCAGAAAACGCTCGAAAACAATCTCGACCTGAAAAGCGCGGACTACGACCAGAAAATCGCCAGGACCAAACATCTGGCCGCTTACGGGAAATTCCTGCCGAACATTTACGGGGAAGCGCGTTCCGAAGACGTACAAGGTTTCGAGATCGACGATCATCCGGCGCATTTGTACCTGAGCGACGATTACAAGGAATTACGGAGTACCGTTTCGGCGGATTTCAACCTCTTTTCGGGATTCAGCGTCCACAATTCGATCAAGGCCGCGCGGCAGGAAAAGGAAATCGTGCAGGCCGATATCGAACGCAAGAAAAACAATATCACGATCGATCTGGCGCAGCGTTTCATATCGATTTTGTATTTGCAGGAAATTATCACTGCAAACGAAGAACAAATCCAGGCGAGCGCCAAACAGCTCGAGATCGCACAGCTCAAGTTCGATTCGGGCATCATTCCCGAAAGCGAATTGTTCAAGATCAAGGCGCAAAAAGCTTCGGAAGAACTGACTTTACTCAACAACCGCAACCGGCTGTCGGACAATATGGTAAGCCTCAAGCAGCTTATGAATATGCCGCTCGACAGCGAAATCGTATTGCTCAAGCCGGAACTCAACCTCAACGAAAACCTCGGCCTCGCCCCGACCGACAACGAATACGACCTGACCAAACAGGCCGTCCAAAGACAGCCGGCCTATAAAATGAGCCTGCTCGAGCAGGAAAAAGCGAAGACCGAATGGATGCTTTCGCGTGCGCCGCTGCTGCCGACCGTTACCCTGAGGCTGATGTACCGCACGTATTACGACCCGAGCCTCGAAGAGCTTTATCCGTTCCATACGCAGTTTGACGAGACGACTTCGAAGCAGATCCGGATTTATGTGAACGTCCCGATTTTCAACGGCTTCCAGGCGCAGGCCAAAGCGCGCTCGGGGAAATTGCGTTACCGTCAGGCGAAAATCGAGACGCAGATCGAGGAAAACCGCCTGTCGAAAGATGTGCTCAAAGCGATTTACGATGCGAAAACATCGTTGAAAAAGAGCGAGGCTTCGGGTATTTCGTTCGATTTTTCGCAGAAGAGCTACGATGCCGATTTGTTGAAATATCAGGTCGGAAAAATCAACATCAACGAACTGAACACGACCAAGATCAATTACAATTCGGCGCAGGCCGAGCTGATCCAGTCCAAATACGAACTGCTGTTCAACAACGCGCTGATCAAATTTTATTCGGGCGGCGAATTCACACTTTAAGCTTTTCTTAAATATTTCCTGTTCCGGTTTTTCGTAACTTGAACAAAAATCATCATGGAAAAGTTTATCGTCAAAAAGGAAATCCTGCTCGACGCTTCGCCTGAAAAAGTATGGCAGGCGTTGACCGATCCGGAAATGACCCGGAAATATTTCTTCGGGTGCAAAGTGGTTTCGGATTGGAAACAAGGCAGCCCGATCGTATTCAAAAGACGGGTTTTGTTGCTGTTCCCGTTTGAGCTCAAAGGTACGATCGAGAAAATCGAGCCGGCAAAAATGCTCAGTTACAAACTGTACAATAAAAGCGACCGATCTGGATTTTCAGTAGTAACAGACAAACTTACACCCGAAAACGGAAAGACAAGGCTTACGATAACCGATGATGTCGGATTAAGCGAAGGCGCGGAAAAACGCTATGAAAAATCGCAAAAAGGCTGGGATAAAATCCTCAACGGCCTGAAAGAACTGCTTGAACACAAATCCTGATATGAAAAAAACAATCCCTACCTGCGCCCTTTTCCTAGCTTTATTGCTTTGGAGCTGCGACGGCAATGTAACCTACAAAAAATTCGTCGACGATTTCCCGGAAAACCGATGGGAAAAATCGGATGTCAAAACGTACGATTTCAAAATTGAACAAGCTGGGAATTACGATTTATTGATTGATTTCAGCCATGTTTACGGGATGCAGTTCGCCCAGCTTCCGATAAATGTTACCCTGACCAACCCCGACAAGACCGCGACAACCGAGAAATTCGCTTTGGAACTCCGCGACAAAGACGGTAAAGATCTCGGCGATTGTTCGGGCGACTATTGCGATCTGCGTCAGGCGGTTTTCGAGAACCGGAAACTCGAAGCCGGAAATTATATCGTAACACTCGCGAACGGTTTCGACTTTGAGTATTTCCCGAACGTCATCGGGCTCGGAATCCGGGTCGTTCCGTCCAAAAATTAATACAGCATCTGTATTTCCTTGATTCTGAATTTTTTAACACGATCGTCTTCGAGCCGCAATTCGAGTTTCCCGCTTTTATCGACATTTTGGATAATACCCATAAAACGATTGCCGTCGTTGTCCTCAAAAGGCATCGGGACATCTTTTTTGAAAAGCTTCGACAGGTAAACTTCCCAAAGCATATCGGCGTGTTCGACTAAAAAATGTACGTTCGACTCAATATTGCCGGTAATTTTAGCGACAAGTTCGTCTCGGTCGAAAACCCTGTCTGCGGCAAGACGTAACGAAGATGCTTTGGGCAATCCGGCAAAATCGGTTTGGTTAACGTTTAGCCCGATACCGGCTATCGATACGATCGTACCGTCGCTTTTGACGGTATTTTCGATCAGGATTCCGCCGACTTTTTTACTGCCTGCCATAATGTCGTTCGGCCATTTGATCGCGATTTGGGGGATGTCATACTTTTCGAGTACGGAAATTACTGCTAACGCAACCGCAACGTTAAGATTGAAAATGTCCTCAATCCGGACAAAATCCTTAATCAGGATGCTCATAATCAGATTTTTGCCTTTTTCTGAAATCCATTGCGCACCCATTTGCCCTCGGCCGTGCGTCTGGCTTTCGGCTGTGACGACGGTAAAGTTTTCAGTAGGCTGACTGTCAGCCATTTTTTTGAGGAAATCGTTGGTTGATGTAACGGCATCAAGTTTGACAAGCGGCATCGGAAACTATTTATTGAAACTTAATTTAATCTTATGTTAAGGTTCAAAAATAATCACAAAAAATGGTAACTTTGCCCAATACACAAAATTTTTAAATGGCGAAAAAAGCGATAAACAATGATGTACTTTTAGCAAACATCATCAAAGGAATTGAAGAGGTAAAAGGAAACGATATAGACATCCTGGATTTACGCGAAATCGACACAGCGGTCTGCGATTATTTCATCATCTGCAACGGAAGCTCGAACACCCAGGTCAACGCCATTGTAAACTCAGTCCAAAAAACGGTATCCAAAGAATTGAAAGACAAGCCCTGGCACGTCGAAGGCACTGATAATGCCGAATGGGTGCTGATGGACTACGTCAATATCGTCGTGCACGTTTTCCAGAAACACATCCGTGAATACTACAACATCGAAAGTCTTTGGGGCGACGCCAAGATCACGACCATCCAGAACAAATACTAAAAGACCCAGATTCTAATGTCCAACAAAGAGAACACTCCCAACCCGAATAAAATGAAAATCAGCCCGTGGCTGGTTTACGGGATCATCATATTGATTTTCATCTTCATCAGTTTCATGACAGGCGGTTCGGCCTTCCAGGAGCCGAGCAAAATTTCCTCGTCGAAATTCAATTATTTCCTTGAAAAAGGCGATGTGCAGAAAGTAACCGTCTACAACAAATCGGAAGCCGACGTTTACCTGACACCTGCCGCGCTCAAAGACAAAGCGCATGCTGCCGTAGCCAAGGATTTGCTCAACAACCCGAACAAAGGGCCGCATTATACCTTCGAGATCGGGAATGACGAAATATTCCAGAACAAGCTCGAAAAAGCCGTACAGGACAAGAAACTCAAAGAATACAACTTCCTGCCGAAAAGCAACTGGACCGATATTCTGGTCGGGCTGCTGCCGATTATCGCGATCATCGCCATCTGGATTTTCATCATGCGCAGGATGTCCGGTGGTTCGGCCGGAGGCGGCGGCCAGATTTTCAACATCGGAAAATCGAAAGCCAAACTCTTCGACGAGAAAACCGACATCAAGACGACTTTTAAAGACGTTGCCGGTCTTGAAGGCGCAAAAGAAGAAATACAGGAAATCGTCGAATTCCTGAAAAACCCCGAAAAATATACCAATCTCGGTGGCAAAATCCCGAAAGGCGCTTTGCTCGTCGGACCTCCGGGGACCGGAAAGACGCTTTTGGCCAAAGCCGTTGCAGGCGAGGCGCGCGTACCGTTCTTTTCGCTGTCGGGTTCCGATTTCGTCGAAATGTTCGTCGGCGTCGGTGCATCGCGCGTTCGCGATTTGTTCAAGCAGGCCAAGGAAAAATCCCCCGCAATTATTTTCATCGACGAAATCGATGCGGTCGGAAGGGCGCGCGGAAAAAACAACTTTTCAGGTTCAAATGACGAACGCGAAAACACACTGAACCAGTTGCTTACCGAAATGGACGGCTTCGGAACGAACTCAAACGTCATCGTTTTGGCCGCAACCAACCGTGCAGATGTGCTCGACAAGGCTTTGATGCGCGCCGGACGTTTCGACCGCCAGATTTTTGTGGACCTTCCGGATATTCGGGAACGAAAAGAGATTTTTGAAGTGCATTTGGCGCCGCTCAAGAAAGTCGACAACCTCGATACCGATTTCATGGCCAAGCAAACCCCGGGGTTTTCGGGAGCCGACATCGCAAACGTCTGTAACGAAGCCGCGCTGATTGCCGCCCGCAAAGACAAACCGGCCGTTGATAAGCAGGATTTTCTCGATGCGGTTGACCGCATTGTCGGCGGTTTGGAAAAGAAAAACAAAATCGTTACGCCGGAAGAGAAAAAAGCCATCGCGATTCACGAAGCCGGCCACGCTACCGTAAGCTGGATGCTCGAGCACGCCGCGCCATTGGTTAAGGTAACCATCGTTCCGCGCGGACAAAGCCTGGGCGCTGCCTGGTATTTACCTGAAGAACGATTGATCGTACGCCCGGACCAGATGCTCGACGAAATGTGCGCGACCATGGGCGGAAGGGCTGCCGAAAAGGTTACTTTCAACAGGATTTCGACCGGCGCTTTGAGCGATTTGGAAAAAGTCTCAAAACAGGCGCGCGCAATGATTACGATCTACGGATTGAACGATAAGATCGGGAACGTAACCTATTACGACTCGTCGGGACAGAACGAATACAATTTTTCAAAGCCTTACTCCGAAGAAACCGCGAAAGTTATTGACAAGGAAATTTCGGACCTGATCGAAAGCCAATACCAAAGGGCAATCAAAATTCTGGAAGAAAACAAAGACAAGCTAAACCAACTTGCTGATATATTGATAGATAAAGAGGTTATTTTCAAGGATGACCTTGAGGCGATTTTCGGCGAGCGCCCATTCGACAAAAACCTGCAGGAAGAAACATCGCTTTAACAACAAACGGTTAATAACATTGATAAAAATCTTAATTCTAAATTATTTTTGAATTAAGATTTTTTTATCTTTGAATGATTTCAGTCCAACCAGCATTCGACAGCGTATGAGTCTTTTCAGAAAATTTTTTGGTTCGGGCAGCGATGCCTCGGGCGAGGAGAACCAAAACGAATATAACAATACACCATCCAATCTTTCGGCGCCGCCCGATGAGAAGTTCACGTTCAATTTCAAAAAGAACGGCGGAAAATTCCTGTATTGTGAAAACCTCGACGAAGTCCGGGAACAATTTGAAAACATCCTTGAGGAAAACGATTGGTTTGAAAGTGAAGCTGTTTGTTTTGAGCCAAAACTTTACAGCATGCTAGACGAGAACAAACTGAGCTACGACAAGCCGACCAATCCGAAATTCCTGCTTGCTTCCTGCGAAAATCTGATTGCCGACGAAGGTTCGGTCCTGTTTTCATCAAACCAGATCAAGCAAAATAAACCCAACGAACTTCCTACAAACATCGTTATCCTTGCGACCACCAGCCAGATCCTGGAAAGCAAAAGCGACGGCCTTCGCGTAATCAAGAAGAAATACGAGAAGGATTACCCGACGAACATCACTACCATTAAATATTTCGAAAAAGCCAAGGAAGAAGATTTCCTGCAGTACGGAAGTGCGCCGAAAAACCTTTACCTGTTGCTTTTAGAAGACCTCTAGCATGCGTGAAACCCTTACGAGATTACTGTCAGGAATCGTTTATATTCTGTTGCTGGCAGCCGCTATCTTTTATTCACCCGAGACTTTCCTGCTGCTGTTCGGTATTTTCCTGATTATTGCCGTTATCGAATTCTGCAGCCTGGTCGGGCTCAAATGGCCGGTTCCGGTTGCCCTTGCCCTTGCCGGTTATTTTCTGCTGGCGTGGTTTCCCTCTACCCTGTTGACCGAATTGATGCTCTTGGCCGCGACGCTTTTCGTTTCGATCCAGTGTATCGTTTTCCTGTTCGACGGTTCGCGCGAACTGCCCGATTCGACTTCCAAATACGTTTTCCTGACCGGTTACATCATATTGCCCTTTATCCTGCTGTCCAAAATCCCGTTCCAGCAAGGCTTTTATGAGGAAAAAGTAATTTTCAGCATTTTTCTGTTGATCTGGACCAACGACACTTTTGCTTTCGTCGTCGGAAAAACCATGGGAAAAAATAAGCTTTTCGAAAGGATTTCCCCTAAAAAAACCATAGAAGGATTCATCGGCGGGCTCGGCTTTGCGATTTTGGCGGCACTTTTCATTTCGCGTTATTACATCCATCAGGATTTGTATGTTTGGGTGACGATCGCTGTAATCGTCGGTGTTGTAGGTACTTTGGGCGATCTGGTCGAGTCCCGGTTCAAGCGGTCGGCCGGGGTAAAAGACAGCGGAAGAATCATGCCCGGGCACGGCGGAATTCTTGACCGGCTCGATAGTGTAATATTTGCCGCACCTTTCGTATTTTTGTTTTATCAAATCATTTATCATGTTTCATAAAGAAGGAGCCAAAATCATCTTAATCTCGACCACAATTACCGTGGCGATACTGTTGCTTTCCAATGAGCTCATCGACAACTTTTACTGGCCGGTCAAGATCGTACAGCTCCTGACGCTGTTCCTGCTGATCATGGTATTGCAATTTTTCCGCAACCCGAAAAGAGCCGTCGATGTCCGGGACAACCAGATCGTTGCGCCGGTTGACGGCAAAGTCGTCGTTATCGAGGAAGTTTTCGAAGCCGAATATTTCAAGGACAAACGCCTTCAGGTTTCGATCTTCATGTCGCCGATCAATGTACATGTTACACGATATCCGGTGAACGGCATCGTAAAATTCAGCAAATACCATCCGGGGAAATACCTCGTGGCCTGGGACCCGAAATCGAGCACCGAGAATGAGCGTACGACCATCGTGGTCGAAAATAAGGTTTTCGGCGAAATCCTTTACCGCCAGATTGCCGGCGCTTTGGCCAAACGCATCGTGAATTACGCCAAAGAAGGCGACCGTGTGATTCAGGGCGAGGATGCAGGCTTCATCAAATTCGGTTCAAGGGTCGATTTATTCCTTCCACTGGGAACCGCGGTCAATATCAAACTCAACCAGAAAGCCGTTGGCGGACAAACCATCATCGCCATCAAATAAGCCATGAGTCAGCCGGATTTAGATAGCCGTTTTGAAAAAGCTGTTGAAATCGCCGACAGTATGACGCAAGCCGAATTGCCGCAGGATGTTCAGTTGCGGCTTTACGCTTTCTACAAGCAGGCCACTTTTGGTACGCCGGCTGCAAATTTCAATTCCGATTTTGATCTCAGGAACGCCTTCAAGACCAATGCCTGGATGCAAATCAGCCATCTTTCTCCCGACGACGCCAAAGAACAATACATCGAATTGATCAACTCACTGGTAAAAAAATAATTCATGAAAAAGACAAGCCTTACAATATTGTGTTTTTCCCTTCTTTTTTCAATTTTTTCCTGCAACCGTAAAAAACTGACCGAAGTAGTTGAAGTTCCGTTGCCTACCGCGGAACAAAAAGCCGCACTGAGTCATCCGGACGAAGCCAAGGCCGATCCGGGTGCGTTCCAGCTGATCGAACTTCCCTACGAATACGACGCCTTGGCGCCAAACATCGATGCGCGTACGATGGAACTGCATTTCTCCAAGCATTATCTCACCTACACCAACAATCTCAACAAGCTGGTCGCGGGGACAGAACTCGAGTCGTTAAGTATTGAGGAAATCCTGAAAAAGCTCGACATGAGCAACGCGCCGCTGCGCAACAATGCCGGCGGTTTCTACAACCACAACGTTTTTTGGGAAAGCATGGCGCCGAAAGCAGGCGGTCAGCCGCAGGATACTTTGGCGCAGGCCATCAACCGCGACTTCGGGTCGTTCGATAATTTCAAGATTGCGTTTACCGATGCTGCCGAGAAACAATTCGGTTCGGGCTGGGCCTGGCTAGTGGTCGACAAATCCAAGAAACTCCAAATTACCAGTACGCCCAACCAGGACAATCCGCTCATGCCGCAGGCCGCGGTTCCCGGAACTCCGATTCTGGCGCTCGATCTCTGGGAACATGCCTATTACCTGAACTATCAGTACAAACGAAAAAAATACATCGATGCGTTCTTCAATGTCATCAACTGGAAAAAAGTGAACGAGAAATACGAAGATGCCATCGCAAAGAAATACAATTAAATCCCTATGAATAAAAAATTACTTTCCCTGTTATTATTTCCATTGATATCGTGCGCCCAAATCCAGTTTGCGCCGTATTATGCCATTCCGACAGGCTCGTCCGCCGATGTAGTCGCGATCGGAGACGTCAATAACGACGGGCTCAAAGACGTCGTGGTCGGCACAGGCTTTTATTTCGACGACGCCAACGATTACAAAGTATTCGTTTTCCTGCAGAATTCTTTGGGCTATCTTAGTACGCCCGTGAAATATTCCTATGGCGTTTCCTATCCCGGGCTGACTTCGATCGACATTGCCGATTTGAACAACGACGGCCTCAACGATGTGATAGTGGGCTACGGCACAAACGCAGGCATATTTTACCAAAACGCTTCGGGAACACTGAATACCAATGTTCCGATTGCCGTCGGATATAGCGTTTATGGATTGAAGGCAGGCGATCTGAACAACGACGGACTCAATGATTTCGTCGTATCCTGCGTTGGCGGCAGCGCGCTTCGCGTATTTACGCAACAAGCCAATGGCAGTTTCGCGTTGGCTACGTATCCGAATCCGGGCGATTCCAACACCGAAATCTGCATTGCCGACATGAACGATGACGGACGGAACGACATGGTGTGCATGACCGGAGGCAATACCGCCAACATCTTTTTTCAGCAAGCTTCGGGCGTTTTCAACGGATTTGTCCCCAACGCGACGAGCGATGCTTACGGGTTGGCGGTTGGCGATTTAAATAACGACGGCAAACCCGATATGGCGGCCACGAAAGGCGGCAACACACCCAGTTCGAAAATCGTTCTTTGGATGCAGAATCCTGCAACGACCCTGATGAACGCACCAACCGAAATTTCGGCGTACGACATTCCGGAACCGATTGAAATTGCCGACCTGAACAACGACGGTAAAAACGAAATCGTGGTCGTTCACGGCGGCTGGAACAACCTAAGCTGTTACGAACAAAATGCGTCGGGAACTTACGGTACCTATTCCTCGTTCCCGTTGCCTTATGCTTCCCACTACGACCATCAGGGATTGGCTGTCGGTGATTTCAACAACGACGGCGGAAAAGACGTCGCCATTGCCGATTATAATCAAGGACTGGTCATTTTGTACAACATTTCGGCACTCGGCGTCCGGAATCCGGCACTTCCCGAAACGAGCGTGAAAATTTACCCGAATCCGGCAACTGCTTCCATAACCATCGATTTTGCGGATACCGGCCTCGAGAATGCTCATATCGAAATCTTCAATACGCTTGGCATGACGGTGCGCCAACTCGATGCGCTCGATGTCGTTCAGGAAATTGACCTCGAAGATTTACCGTCCGGAATGTATTTGCTGAAAATACGGTCCGGAGCCAGTGAAATCACCAAGAAAATAATCAAGTCATAAAATAAAGAATCCCGGAACCTGCCGGGATTCTTTTTATTTAAGGCCTGCGATGCTCTGTTCGATCGTCGCAATCTTCGAAAGTGCGTCGGATTCTTTTTTACGTTCGATCTCGAGAACTTTTTCAGGCGCGCCAGTGACGAATTTTTCGTTCGAGAGTTTCGCCTGTACCGATTTCAGGAAACCTTTGGTGTAATTGAGCTCATCGGTCAGCTTGGCAATTTCCTCATCGATATTGACTGCTCCGGCAACGGGAATGAAATATTCGTTGGATTTGACGCGGAAAGACAATGCTCCGTTGATTTTCTCGGCAATGTATTCCAAATTGGAAATATTCCCCAATTTGGTGATGACGGGGTCAAAATACAAGGGCAATTTTTCGTTGTTGATCGCTTTGAGCTCAATCGAATCCTTAAACGCAATGTTCTTTCCCTTGCGGATCGAGCGGACGCCGGAAATGATTTCCATCGCAGTTTCAAAATCAGAAACCAATTTGGAATTGGACGGCCTCGACTCCGGCCAGGTTGAAACGATCAGTGCTTCTTCGGGTTTACGGTCTGTGATCCGGTGCCAGATTTCTTCGGTAAGGAATGGCATGAACGGATGCAGCAGCTTCATGACGTTTTCGAGCATTTCGATCGCTTTTGCGAAAGTCTTGCTGTCGATCGGCTGTTGGTAGGCCGGTTTGATCATTTCCAGGAACCAGGAGCAGAAATCGTCCCAGACGAGTTTGTAGATCGCCATCAGCGCATCCGAGATCCGGTATTTCGAGAAATGATCCTCAATCTCCACAAGCGTTTGCTGTAGTTTCGCCTCAAACCATTCGACGGCGACCTTTGACGATTCGGGTTGCGGGATATCGCTGGTTTCCCAGCCTTTGATCAGACGGAACGCGTTCCAGATTTTATTGGTAAACCCTTTGCCCTGCGCGCACAAATCCTCGTCGAATAAAATATCGTTTCCTGCCGAAGCGCTGAGCAATAATCCCACGCGGACTCCGTCGGCCCCGAATTTGTCGATCAAATCGAGCGGATCGGGCGAATTTCCCAATGATTTTGACATTTTCCTGCGCTGCTTGTCGCGGACCAATCCGGTCAGGTAAACATTCGAAAACGGTTTTTCGCCGGTGTATTCGTAGCCAGCGATGATCATCCGCGCAACCCAGAAAAACAGGATATCCGGGCCGGTGACCAAGTCGTTCGTCGGGTAATAATATTTGAAATCCTTATTGTCGGGTTCCATAATTCCTCCAAAAACTGCCATCGGCCACAGCCACGACGAAAACCAAGTGTCGAGCGCATCCGAATCCTGTCGCAAAGTATCGGCTGTGATCGCCGGGTTTTTGGTTCTGGCCAATGCCAACGCTTCTTCTTTGGTCTCTGCCACGACAAAATCCTCTTTCCCTTCACCGTAATAATATGCAGGGATTTGCTGTCCCCACCAAAGCTGGCGCGATATGTTCCAATCGCGGATGTTTTCGAGCCAGTGGCGATAGGTGTTATCGAAGCGTTTCGGATAGAGTTTAATCTCATCCGATTCCAAAACCGCTTGGATGGCCGGCTTGACCAAATCTTCCATTTTCAGGAACCATTGGTCGGACAGGCGCGGCTCGATGACGGCTTTGGTCCGTTCGGAAGTGCCCACTTTGTTTTGGTGGATTTCGGTTTTCAGAAGATTTCCGGAAGCTTCGAGCTCTTTCGCGATTTCCTCGCGGACTACGAAACGGTCTTTGCCCCGATAATGCAGGCCGAAGCTGTTGAGTGTTGCATCGTCGTTAAAAATATCGATAATTTCCAGATTGTGTTTTTCGCCCAGCGCCTTGTCGTTCATGTCGTGCGCGGGCGTGACTTTGAGACAGCCGGTCCCGAATTCCATATCGACATATTCGTCTTCGATGACGGGAATGCTGCGCCCGGCAATCGGGACAATCGCCTTTTTCCCTTTCAGATGTTTATAACGCGCATCGTTCGGGTTGACGCAGATTGCAGTATCGCCGAGAATCGTTTCGGGGCGCGTCGTGGCAACCGTCAGGAAATCTTCGCTGCCTTCGATCCGGTATTTGATGAAATATAATTTTCCCTGTTGTTCTTCATAAATGACTTCTTCGTCAGAAAGTGTGGTTTTCGCTTCCGGATCCCAATTGACCATACGGTAGCCTCGGTAAATCAAGCCTTTGTTGTACAAATCGACGAATGAGCGGATCACGGAAGCCGACATATCCGGGTCCATCGTGAATTTCGTCCGCTGCCAATCGCAGGAAGCGCCGAGTTTCTTGAGTTGTTCGAGAATAACGCCGCCGTATTTGTCGGTCCAATCCCAGGCGTGTTTTAAAAATTCCTCACGAGACAGGTCGTTTTTGTTGATGCCGTCGGCCTTGAGTTTTGCCACGACTTTCGCTTCGGTCGCGATCGAGGCATGATCGGTGCCCGGAACCCAGCAGGCATTGAACCCTTTGAGACGCGCGCGGCGGATCAAAACGTCCTGGATCGTATTGTTGAGCATGTGTCCCATGTGCAGCACGCCGGTCACGTTCGGCGGCGGGATTACGATCGTATACGGCGTTCGATGGTCGGGTTCGGAATGAAAATAGTTGTGCTGCATCCAGTAGGCGTACCATCGGTCTTCTATCGTTTTTGCATCGAACTGCGCGGGGATTGTCATATTCTTGTCTTTGGAAATTCTGGTCCGGTTCTTGTAAACCGGCCGACCGCAAAATTAAATAATAAGTGTCGTATAAAAAATTAAGATTTTATTATTTGCGCGTTTTGCAAAAGAAATTAAATTTACACAACCAAATTTCAAACGAAATGAAAAAAGTACTATTCTTTTTAGTAACGTTCATAACAACTGCGGCAGCTTTCGCCCAGACCGGCCCGGTCATCGACTTCGTCAACGGCACAACACTCGATTACGGTACCGTCAGTAAGGAAGACGACAACGGCATCCGGAAAATCGAAATCAAAAATACAGGCGATGCGCCGCTGATCATTACCAACGTAAAATCTACCTGCGGCTGTACGGTGCCGACAAAGCCGAAAGAGCCGATCCTGCCCGGTAAATCCGATTTCATCGAAGTGAAATACAACATGAACCCGGGGCCGATCCGAAAAACCATCACGGTCGAATCCAATGCGGTAAATTATCCCGAAGGCATGGTTCCGCTGAAGATAAAAGGCGAAGTGATCATCAAGCCGGAAGTCAACCTGCTCGAAAAGAAAAAAAGCATCATCAACAATTAGCTATAAAACCTCCAATTTGGAGGTTTTTTTATATGATGCTTTTGAGGCGGAATCTAAATTTGATGGTTTTGTGGTTGCGCTCGACTTCGATTTCAACCGATTTTCCTTCTTCCGATTTAAGGATTGAATTGATTTCCTGCAAAGAATAGCGATGACATGGCGTTCCGTTGATCGAAACCAGAATGTCGCCCTTTTTTATCCCGCACAGGTCGGCGGGAGAATCTTTCCTGACATTCGAAACCGAAAAAATCGGCTTCAGGTCAAATTTATAACTAAAACCGGTCGGGTTTTCCATATCGGCCTGATAAACCGCATATTTTTTCACCGGCTCAAGCACCACTTTTTCCTTGACCCAACTCATTCCCTCGTGATGGATTTCAAGCCCGCTCATATTGTAATTGAACGGCATCCCGAAATTATCGCCTTTACGCAGATACATTTTTTTATTGAGGTAATCGAAAATGATGGTAAACCGCTTCAGTATCTCGCTGCCAACCGAGCCGAGCCTGTTGATGTTCAGGGCAACATTACTGGTGATGGTAGAATCGGGAAACGCGACCAGTGCATCGGGAAACTCATTTTCATGAAACACAAACTTCGACACCCTGCCCCGCTGTCCGTAAATTTCGCCGCTCAGGCCGCGCCCGAGAAAATCCTTGAAATGATTTTCGGGAAGATGAATTTTTGCAGACCTGCCCTGAAAAAGCCAGACGGCATCAGTACTTCCGCTGTCTACAAGAAGTTTTACGGGAACGGAAATCCCTGAGATTGAAACTTCAGCCATCGTATAAGGCTTATTTTCCTCAAGCGTAAGGTCGCTTCCGGAAAACTGATTAGCGATTTTCTTCCGGATTTTTTCATTGTCCTGATAAACGATGATCCGGCGTTTGTCATAATTGATTTCGACCAGGCTGTTCTTAAAAAAATGATAACCGATGATGCCGTTTACGGGAATCCCGATGCTGGAGGAAAAATTGAAATTCTGGTCGAGGACGATGTAAATGTCGTGATCCGGATCGGAAAATCCGGGAAAGGAAACTTTATTATGGGACGATTTCAAGCCTTCGACCGCGTCATTTCCGCCAAGCCCTTTGAGTTTTATTTTCTCTATATTGTTGAGATTGACCTGCTGATCGTCAAGACTGAAAAGAATGGTCTGATCTACGCCGGTATCCAAGAGAAAATTCAATTTTGCGCCGTTGACGTCGACCGGAACGACTATCAGGTTGTTGATGAGCTGGAACGAAATTACGATCTTTTTCTTCCGCGCCGATTCAAACCGGAAACCCTGTTGCGCCACTACAACAGATGAAAAAACAAGCGAAAAAAACAGTATCGCAATCTTTTTCATAGCGTCAATTTTGATAAAAATACTAAAAATTCCGTTCCCAAAACCACAATTTAATTCTGAAAAAAATCGCAAATTTGCATTTCAAATTAGTAATTATGCCAACAGTATCCCACAAAGGAAAACAGATGCCCGAATCACCAATCCGGAAATTGGTTCCTTACTCCGAAATCGCCAAGAAAAAAGGCCATAAAGTTTACCATCTTAACATCGGGCAGCCCGACATCAAGACGCCGGAAGTCGCGATGAACGCCGTCAAAAATCTCGATATCAAGATACTTGAATACAGCCATTCGGCCGGATTTGAAAGCTACCGCAACAAACTTTCCGCCTCTTACAAAAACCACGGATTGCCTGTTGACCCGTCTGATATAATCATTACCACCGGCGGCTCCGAAGCTTTGCTTTTTGCGATGGGCACGACGATGGACGCCGGCGACGAAATCATCATTCCCGAACCGTTCTATGCCAATTACAACGGCTTTTCGACCGCATCGGGCGTAAAAGTCGTCCCGGTAATTTCTACGATCGACGAAAATTTTGCATTGCCGCCGATATCAGCCTTCGAAAAACTGATCACGCCAAAAACGAAAGCAATCCTGATCTGCAATCCCGGAAATCCGACCGGCTATCTTTATTCGAAAGACGAAATCATGCAACTGGCCGAAATCGTCAAAAAACACGACCTTTTTCTCATCGCCGATGAAGTCTATCGAGAATTCACCTACGATGGCGACATGCATTACTCGGTTATGAATGTGCCGGGGCTTGAACAGCACGCTATCATGATCGATTCGGTTTCGAAACGCTACAGTATGTGCGGCGCCCGGATCGGCTGCATCGTGTCCAAAAACAAAGAAGTCATGGCCACGGCCCTGAAATTTGCGCAAGCGAGATTAAGTCCGCCAACGTTCGAGCAGTATGCCAGTGAAGCTGCGCTCGATACCCCGCAAAGCTATTTTGACGAGGTCATTACCGAATACCGTGAACGCCGTGACACCCTGATCGCCGAACTCAACAAGATCGAAGGCGTGAAAGCGCCCAAACCGAAAGGCGCATTCTATTGCATCGCCGAATTGCCGATCGACAACGCCGACGATTTTGCGCAATGGCTGCTCGAATCCTATGACCTGAACGGCGAAACCGTCATGGTGGCACCGGCAGCCGGGTTCTACTCTACTCCGGGCGTTGGGCTGAACCAGGTCCGGATTGCTTACGTGCTGAAAAAAGAAGATTTGATCCGTTCGGTCCAAATCCTGAAAGAAGCATTAAAGATTTATAACTCAAAATAATTTTAGGAGCATTATCCGGCTGTACGTTCCAATCTTTTGAAACCTCAAAGGTTTAAAAAAACTTTGAGGTTTTTGCAAAAGGATTTTCACTTCCATCCGGGCTAGGCTTCGGAATAAAAAAAAGGCTTCCAAATCGGAAGCCTTTTTTATTGGTAATTATCGTTTCAACGAGAAGTGCGCCTTGAACTCTTTCATGACCGGAAGTCCTGTGGCCGCATCGCCTTCCGGATAGTCTACCGTAAACCAGTAGTCACTAGATGGCAATGGCTGTCCGTTATAGGTTCCGTTCCAGCCGGTACCTACCGGACTGATTTGTTTCAGGAACTTGCCGTAGCGGTCATAAATATAAATTTTCGCGCTCGGATCAAGCCCGACGATGTTCCAAGTATCATGTATTCCATCGCCGTTGGGTGTGAAGAAGTGCGGATAGTTGACGATCATGATGCCGCTGATGGTAAAGGCGTCGCAATGCACGCTGCCGTCGCCCTCGACGTCGTACACGTGGACCGTGTGGGGCACACCCGGAGGGATGTTCGGCACGTTCTCGAAGACATTGCTGTCCTGGAGCGGCCCGTCGTCGAGCTGGTACTGGTACTGGCCGTAGCCCTGGACATTCACCGTGATGGTCTGGTCGTCCTCGAAATAATGGCTCACCACAAAGCCCGTGGTCCCGGCAAGGGCCTCGGCAGGGCCCGACTGGACCACGACGAAGTCATGCGAGGTGGACACGCAGCCCAACACGCTTGTGGCAACCACGCTGTAGGTGCCGAAGCCCGCCGGGTCGGATATCGTATAGCCCGATGCGGTGGCCCCGGGGATGTCCGCCCCGTTCAGCTTCCACTGGAAGGTATAGGTGCCGTCGTCCGGAAGCCCGCTCAGAAGGGTCAGCCCGCTCAAAAGCGCACCGGTGGTGTAATCCACGCAGATGCTGTTGCTAATCCCGTCCGGGGTATCCGAATGGATCGTGATATCTACAAGCGGCTCGATGGTGATGTCCACCGTGGCCGGCGTGGACCGGCAGCCCGTCAGGGTATTGGTCACCACGGCATACAGGGTGGCTGTGGCCGTATCGTAAGGGCTCGCGAGCGGACCCGCCCCGCTCAGGGCATCGGCCTGGCTGGCGAAGTAGGCCACCGTGAAGTCAGGCTGGGTCTGCGTACCGAGCACCTGGGTATCGAAATCCGTCAGGGTCACACTCATGATTCCGTCGGTATCGGTATCGCATACAGGGGCGGCAACCGCATTGGCCGCCGTGGCCCCGGCAAGCACCCGAAGGGTCACCCTGGCGTAGCTCACGCAGCCCGTGACGTTGTTGGTCACCCCGACAAAGACATCCTCGGGATTGGTCGTATTCTGGTAGGCCGTATCGCCCGTGATCTGGCCCGTTCCCCCTTGCGCATCGGCCAGGGTATGGAAATACCCGAAGGTGTAATCCGTCACCACCTGGGTGGCATCGGCGGCGATCACATCCCCGTCGGCATCATGAAGGTCGAAGGTATAGACAGAGGCCGCAGCAGGGTCGCACGCCCTGAGCTCCACATCCTGTACCACAGGAAGCGGGTTGACGATCAGGTCCTGCTCCACGATCACATAGCAGAACTCCCCAAGGTAGTTGGCCTCGGTGCTGCGCTCCACACGGATGTAGACCGTGCCCGTGGCGCCCGGATAGGCCGTCGGGGTTGCAATCGAAGGCGTGCCGGCCTGGGCATCGGCAAGGGTCGCGAAATAGGTGAAGGCCAGCTGCGGGTCGTTGTCGCGGATGTAATCCTCGTTCTGGGTCAGGTCGAAGGTCGCGATGCCGTCGGTATCGTCGTCACACGCCTGTATCGGGTCCGGATCGGTGTTCGGCACCGGAAGCGGCAGCACCCGGATGGTCAGGGTCGTGAAGCTCCGGCAATGAGGCGCCGCCTGGGCCGTCACCGCCACAAAGAGCGTCTGGGCATTGTCGGTATTGGTATAATGCGCCGGATCGGCAATGGCGTTTGTGCCGGCCTGGGCATCGGCCAGGGTCTCATAGTAGGCCACGTCATAGCCCGAGGCCCCGCCGGTGATCTCGTTGTCCTTGACCGTAAGGTCGAACTCCGCCGTAGGGGTCGCCGAGGTCGGCCCGTCGTCGCAGATGCTCAGCTGGGTCGGGGTGGTAAGTGCCAAAGGCGCATTGACATTCACATCGAACGAGCCGATATTGTAGCACCCCTGGGCGTCGCCCGTGCCGCTCACACGCACCCAGATGGTCTGGGTAAAGGCTACGGTATTGATGAAATTCGTCACCTGGATAATCGGCGAGGTCCCCGCCTGGGCGTCAGCCTGGGACAGGAAGTACCGGATCACATAGCTCGATGCGGGGCCGCCCTGTGCCGCAAGGATCACCGCATCCTGGACCGTAAGGTTGAAATTGGTGTGCCCGTCCTGGTTGCTGGCATCCTCGTCGCATTTGGTCAGGTCATCCAGCGGGGGAACCACAGGGGAGGCGATCACGTTCAGGGTGATCATCATCACACTCACACAGCCCGTGGCGTCGTTGACCGCCCTGACATACAGCGGCTGGATGAAAGGCGTGATGTTCTGGTAGGCACCCGATGGCGCGACCGCGTTGATCCCGTTCTGGGCATCGGTCGCCGTCTCATGGAAGCTCACCGTGATGCCCGGTGCGCCCTGGAGCATATCGCTCACCAGATCGTCAAGGTTGAAGATGGCAAAGCCGTCCCCGTCAGGATCGCACTCGGTGACCGGGCCCGTCGGAGGGATCAGTACCGGCAGCGGCTCCACGCGGAGGTCCATCGTGGTCAGCACGAAGCAGCCCGTGGCATCGTTCTGCATCCTCACCCAAAGGGTCTGGGCGTTCGGGCCGTTGATATAATTGGTCGGACCGGTTACCTCGGGCGTGCCCGCAAGGGCGTCGGCCTGGGTCTCGTAGAAGGTCACGCTTACTCCGGTCTGCCCGTTGAGGATGCCCGGGATGGCCGAGGTCAGGTCAAAGACCTCATGCTCGTCGCCCGGGTTGTTGTAGTCGCATTGGGTCATCGGCACCGCGGCACCGGTCGGGGTCGGCGGAAGCGCCGGTTTAGGGTTCACTATAAGGTCGATCGATATCACATCGAAGCAATGGGTTGTGTTGTCCTCCAGCCTTACCCAAATGGTCTGCAGGTTCGGCGTGGTGTTGTGGAAACCGAGCACGTTGGTGATCTGGCCCGTCGGGACCTGGGCATCCGCCTGGGTCAGGTAGAAGCCGACC
>JBEHYS010000015.1:0-81376 GCA_048498055.1 Bacteroidota bacterium | reverse complement strand
TTTTGGTTTTTGTTTTTTGTGTAAATTCCCTTCAGGATCACGAAGCGCAGCGAAGTAATCCTGAAAGGGAATTTGTATAGTTAATGATTTTTTTTGTTTAAAACTTGCAAAGCTCGCTTGATTATTTTGGTTTTTGTTTTTTGTGTAAATTCCCTTCAGGATCACGAAGCGCAGCGAAGTAATCCTGAAAGGGAATTTGTATAGTTAATGATTTTTTTTGTTTGAAACTTGCAAAGCTCGCTTTAATGAAATTGCGCTTTTGTTTTGTGTAAATTCCCCTTCAGGATCACGAAGCGCAGCGAAGTAATCCGAAAGGGAATTTGCGAACTCGTTTGATCGCCTGTTTTTATTCTCAAGCCGAAGCCTGATCGTTCTTCCAATCAATTTCCAATACTTCCGCCAACGCCGATTTTAAGTCTTTGTTGGTAGCCGATTTCCGCATCAGGTAGTCGGCGCCGCTGTCCTGCAGGTAATGAACCAGCTTTTTGGGATAGGTGCTTGAAATCATCACGACCGGGATTTTCTTGTAATCGAGCGAATTCTTGATGATATGCAGTATTTCCTGTCCGTTGAGAATCGGCATGTGAAGATCGAGAAAAATGATGTCCGGTTTTTCGGCGACAAATCGCAACGTTTGCAGCAGCTCCTGACCATTCGAGAACAGCGATACGTTTTGGTCGAGGCTTTCAGCCACATTCTTGAAGAATATCAGATCGTCGCCGTCGTCGTCGAGATAATAAAGCAATTGGTTCCTTTTCATATCCTTTCTTTTTACCAAAAATACTGCGACACCTTGAAAAACGCCTTACACATAAACTTTATTCTCTTATACGATCACAAACAAAAAAGCCCCTGATTTCTCAAGGGCTTCGCTTTCATTGCTGCGATATATTATTCAAGATAAAAACTCACATTGACGTTTGCCGTAACAGTGATTTCTCCAATGGCCAGGGTTTCCTTTTCCTGTACCGAATCCGCGGCGCCGGCCATGGCTTTCATGTACATCGGCTGCGGGTAAAATACCTGGGTATTGTCGGTGATATTGAGCGCCTTCCCTACTTTCTGCCCTAGCGGCGATACGTAATCGGAAGCTTTTTGCTTCGCTTCATTCATAGCCATTTTCCGGGCTTCCGATTTATATTGCTCAATTTTGGAAGAGCGGAATTCGACATTGCCGATTCGGTTGATCCCGGCATCGACCAGATCTTCCATCAAGCCGTCATACTGGTTCAGGTCTTTCAGCAAAATCTGGATGGTTTGCGTTGCATTGTAACTGTATTTTTTCTTTTCGTAATCGTAGATCGGATTCAGGGAAATCCGTTGGGTTTGCACGTCTTCTTTCGGGAGTTTGTTCTTTTTGATGGCCTGGATGACTTTCGCGACCGCTTCGTCGTTCTGCTTTTTGACATCGGCGGCTTTATTGCCTTTGGTATCTACCGATACCGAAATCATCGCCTGGTCCGGAACGACGTTTACTTTGCCTTCGCCTGCGACGCTGATTTGCGGCGTCGGCTTGATTTCCTGCGCAAAGCCAGCAGACATTGCCAACAAAGCCAGGGATAAAACGGTGGTTCTGATTGTTTTTTTCATAGTGTTGTTTTTAGGTTTAAAATTTGGGCGCGGCCGACAAATGTCATGCCATTAGAGTTTTCCCGCGCGGTCCATAAAGAACAAAATCGCAATCGGGATAGCCAATATAATGACTGTGAATGTATTATCGGTAAACATATGCGGCTGCTTGCACAACGTGATAAGATAACCGCCGATGGCGCCGCCGAAATGCGCGGTATGGCCGATGTTGTCGTTTTTCGCCTTCATCCCGTAAATCGAATACAGCAAATAAATGATCCCGAAAATATAGGCGGGAATTCCGATCGGGATGAACATCATATAAATATTGCTGTCCGGCTGGAGCAAAATTGCCGCATACAAAACGCCGGTCACCGCACCAGAAGCTCCGATTGCCCGGTAACTGTAATCATTCTTGTGCATGTAAAGCGTAAGCAGGTTACCGAAGATCAGGCTGCCGATGTATATGGTCAGGAAAGTGAACGTGCCCATATAACCGATTACCACGGGCGCAAAAAAGAACAGTGTCAGCATGTTGAAGAACAGGTGTACGATGTCGGCATGGAGAAAGGCGGAGGAAAACATCCGGATCTGGTCACCGGCGCGGATGCTTCCGATATGAAATTCGTATTTCCTAAAAAACGCCAGATCCTGGAAACCTTTGAAACTAAACAGGACGTTGGCAATAATGATGGCTAAAAGCGCGAGGTTCATAAGGATGATTTGAGTCGTAAAAATAGGAATCTTTCCGTAGCTTTTGTTAAAGCAAAACGCCAAAATATCCTTTTAAATGTATATTTGTACAAAATTCTGCGGATGCAATTCTTCTTTTTCCTGCTTATCTATCCGATACTCTGGCTGGTTTCGATACTTCCGTTCCGGTTGCTGTATGCGTTTTCGGATTTCATTTACCGGATCATGTATTATGTGGTTGGCTATCGGAAAAAAATCGTCCGCAAAAACCTCGAACTGGCGTTTCCCGAAAAATCCGCAAAAGAACGGCTTGCGATCGAAAAAAACTCCTATCGTCATTTGTGTGACATGTTCCTGGAGATGATCAAGACCCTGACGATTTCGGAAACCGAAATGAACCGCCGTTTTGCATTTTCGAACCTCGGATTGTACCTCGATATGGAAAAACAGGGAAAAAGCATTGCCCTGATGTGTGCGCATTATGCAAGTTACGAATGGGTGATTTCGATGAACAGCAAGATTACGTTCCGCGGTTTTGCGATTTACAAGCAGATTGCCAACAAATATTTCGACAAGCTCGTGCGCGACATCCGCTCGAAATTCAAAGCCGAGCTCATCACGACCAAGGAAACCCGGACGGTTATCCAGCACAACATCGAAAACGGCATATTGGGCGTTTACGGATTCGCGAGCGACCAATCGCCAAAATTGTCGAAAGCCCAGCACTGGACAACGTTTCTCGGCGTTTACAGCCCAATCCATACCGGGGCCGAAACGCTCGCCAAGCGATTTGACATGAACGTAGTGTTTTTAAAAGTCCGGAAAGTGAAACGCGGGTTTTATGAAGCGTCATTTGAAAGACTCGCCGAAAACGTAAAAGCAATCCCCGATTTCGAGATTTCGGAAGAATTCATGAAACGTGTCGAACTGCAGATACGCGAAATGCCCGATTATTACCTCTGGACTCATAAGCGCTGGAAAACCGAAGGGAGAAATCCTAAAGCGCAAACCACTTCATAACCATTTCCTGTTCGGAAGGCTTCGCGTTTTTGTGGAGGAATTCGTTACTGCACTTGTCGTAGTTGTAATCGCCGGCCCATTCCGTGAAGTTTTCCGCAAGCGATTTGATGCTTTCGCAAACGTACCGGATTTCGGCATCGGTCGTCGTCGGATGGATCGACATCCGGATCCAGCCGGGCTTGTCTATCAGGTCGCCCGCTGTTATCTTATCAGTCAAACGATGCGAGGTTTCTTTGTCAACATGCAACAGGAAATGTCCGTAAGTCCCGGCGCAACTGCAGCCGCCGCGGGTTTGGATTCCGAAACGGTCGTTGAGCAATTTTACGCCGAGGTTGAAATGCAGCTGATCGATATAAAACGAAATCACGCCCAAACGGTCTTTGTGCTGGCCGGCCAGTATCGTGATGTTCGGAACTTTTCCAAGCTCGGAAAAAACATAATCGACGATTTCATGCTCGCGCTTCAAAATGTTGCCGACGCCCATTTGTTCCTTCAACTTAATTGCCAATGCAGTTTTGATCACTTGCAAAAAGCCCGGTGTTCCGCCATCTTCGCGGTCTTCGATGTTGTCGATGTATTTGTGTTCGCCCCACGGATTGGTCCAGCTGACGGTGCCGCCGCCCGGATTGTCGGGAACCATGTTCCGATACAACTTTTTGTTGAAAATCAATACGCCCGAAGTGCCCGGACCGCCGAGGAATTTATGGGGCGAAAAGAAAATCGCGTCGAGGTACGCTTCTCTGTCTTCCGGATGCATGTCAATCGCTACATAAGGCGCCGAACACGCAAAATCGACGAAACAAACGCCGCCGGCACGGTGCATCAGCTTGGCTACTTCGTGATACGGAATCCGGATTCCGGTAACGTTCGAACAGGAAGTGATCGAAGCGATCTTTAAAGTCCGATTCTTATATTTTTCGAGCAGCGCCGCAAAACTGTCCATACACAGCAAACCTTTTTCGCAGGCCGGAATGACTTCCACCTCGGCGATGGTTTCCAGCCACGAAGTCTGATTTGAGTGGTGTTCCATGTGCGAGACGAAGACTACCGGGCGTTTTTCCTGGGGAATATTTGCGAATTGCTTGAGGTTTTCGGGAATCCGCAATCCCAGTATCCGCTGGAATTTATTGATGACGCCGGTCATGCCCGTACCGTCGTTGATCAGGATGTCGTCATCGCCGGCGTTCACATGGTGCTTGATGATGTGCCGCGCCTGGTGATAAGCCATGGTCATAGCCGTGCCCGAAACCGTGGTCTCGGTGTGCGTATTGGCTACGAAAGGCCCGAAATCGTTCATCATCTTCTCCTCGATCGGGCGATACAAACGGCCCGAAGCCGTCCAGTCGGTATAAACGATTTTCTTTGTCCCGAAAGGCGTCGTGAATTCCTGGTCGATCCCGATGATGTTTTGTCGGAACTGGCGGAAATAGTGCTCGAGCGACTGGATGGTCTCTGTCGTTATCATGGCTCAAATTTGGAATCCAAAGATAGGGATTTTTGGAAATGGTTGTTAACGGATTTATCGTCGTCTTGAATATCGCGCACGCTAACCGCATTCACTCAAAAAACCAACAAATAAACTACATCGTTTTCGAAATTGTTAAATCCAAAAATGCAAACTGCGGATTGTTTTACAGAAAATCGTAACGCTGCGATTTATTTTATGGCCTTAAACAACGGGATTTTTCTTATTCAAAAGCTGCAATCCGGAGTATAGTTAAATATTTGAAATTTGAATCAAATGTTAATTTTTCGGACTAATTTTGGGCCATTAAAACTCCCTAACATGACAACAATTAGTTCTTTCTGGTGGGTATTGCCCATCATTTTATGCGTTCTTTTGTACAAATTTGTTTTACGCGTTTTCTTCGGAATGGTCATCGTCCCTGAAAACAGGATTGGATTGGTAACGAAAAAATTCGTCCTTTTCGGCACCGACAAATCACTCCCCGACGGCCGGATCATCGCCACCAAAGGCGAAGCCGGATTCCAGGCTAAAACTCTTGCTCCCGGTTTATACTGGGGCATGTGGATTTGGCAGTACAGCGTCGACATGACGCCGTTCACAATTATTCCCGAAGGAAAAATCGGGCTCGTCCTGAGCAAAGACGGAAAGGAAACTCCAACCGGCCGCATTCTCGCCCGTAAAGTCGAATCGGACAACTTCCAGGATGCAACGGCATTCCTAGAGAACGGCGGGCAGAAAGGCCGCCAGAGTGCGTTCATCACTACAGGTTCATACCGGATCAACACGTTTCTTTTTGAAATCGTCGTGACCGACCAGATTAAAATTTTCGAAAACATGGTCGGCATCGTCACCGCGCTCGACGGCGAACCGATTCCGCAAGGACAGATTGCCGGTAAATTTGTCGACAACCACAACAACTTTCAGGATTTCGACGTATTCCTTGAAAAAGGCGGAAACCGCGGATTGCAGCCGCAGGTCATGCTCGCCGGCTCCTATTACATCAACATCTGGGGCGTTCAGATCGAGCAGACTCCGATGACCGACGTGCCGATCGGTTACGTTGGCGTCGTGATTTCCTATATCGGCGAAGACGGACAGGACGTAACCGGTGAAACCTTCAAGCACGGGAATATCGTATCCAAAGGACAGCGCGGCGTTTGGCTCGAACCGTTCGGGCCCGGAAAATACGCGCTGAACAAATACACGACGAAACTCGAACCGGTACCAACCACGAATCTTGTATTGAACTGGGCTAACGCGCGGAGCGAATCACACGATCTGGACAAAAACCTCTCGACCATTACGGTGCGCTCGAAAGACGGTTTCCCGTTCAACCTCGACGTCGCGCAGATCATCCACGTGCCGGCCAATGAAGCCCCGAAAGTCATCGCGCGTTTCGGAAGCATGACCAACCTGGTTTCGCAGGTGCTGGAGCCGACCATCGGGAACTATTTCCGGAACTCGGCGCAGGACAGCGACGTGATTTCGTTCCTCAGCACGAGGAAAGAACGCCAGGAATCGGCCAAAAACCACATCAAGGCCGTTTTGGACGAATATAACGTCAATGCCGTCGATACATTGATCGGCGACATCGTGCCGCCGGAATCATTGATGAAAACCCTGACCGACCGGAAAATCGCCGAAGAGGAACAGAAAACCTACCAGACACAGAAGCTCGCGCAGGAACAGCGCCAAGGCGTCGAAAAGGAAACCGCGATCGCAGATATGCAGAAGGAAATCGTCCGCGCGTCGCAAAGCGTCGAGATCGCCCAGCGCACCGCCGATGCTACGGTCAAGAAAGCCGAAGGCGATGCGACCAGTCTGAAGCTCAACGTAAACGCCGAGGCCGAAGCGACCAAAATGCGTGCGAACGCCGAGGCCGAAGCAACGAAAGCCCGCGCCGGTGCACAGGCCGAAGCGACGAAACTCAATGCCAGCGCGGAAGCCGAAAAAATCTCGAAAACCGGTCTGGCCGAAGCCGAAAAAATCCAGGCTATCGGTAAATCGACCGCGGAAGCCTACCAGCAGCAGGTTTCTGCGATGGGCGGCGATAACTTTACGAAATACAAGATCACCGAGGAAATCGGAAAAGGCAACATCAAAGTCATACCGGACGTGCTGATTTCGGGCAGCAACGGCTCCGAAAGTTCGATCAGCGGGCTGCTCGGCCTGAAGCTAATGGAAATGATGGATGCCAACAAAGAAAAGGATACTGCTAAAAAAGGCAGGTAATTCCGAAATGAATTCCTACGAAATCCGCTCAAATGGGCGGATTTTTTATGCATTCCTTTTAATTGGGTCATTGCAGCTGAAAATTGTCCGATTGCCCATAATTGCTATATTTGATAAAATTCCCCGACGATGAGAAAAATTCCTTCCGGCCAGAAGCACGATGCCCAGACGTTCATGTATTCGGGTTCCCGGGCGCTCGAACGCGCCTCTTTTTACGGCCTGCGCAGCTTTTTGGTGGTTTATATGATGCATGAGCTCAAAGGATCAGGAACTGTTGAAATCTCTTCGTATTACGGCATTTTCCTTTCCTGCATTTATATTTTCCAGGTTATCGGCGGCATTTTGGGAGATTTGGCTTTCGGCAACCGCAATGCAATGCTTGCCGGCGGATTGCTCCAGGCGCTCGGCGCTTTCGCTTTTTGCATCCCGAATACGGCCGGCGTATGGCTTGGTATGGGATTGATCGTTTTGGGCACCGGGCTTTATTCGCCAAATATCCTGTCGCTTTTCGGAAAATCGTATCTGAAAAAAAATGAACTGACCGACGCAGGGTTTACATTGTTTTACACCGCGATAAATATCGGGGCTTACATCGGCTATTCCGTATTGGCGCTTTTTTCAACCAATTACATGCAAACAGGATTCCTTGTTGCCGGCGTACTCATGCTCGTTTCTGTAGCCATTGCTTTTTTTGCTAAAACCCCGACCGGTGAAATTGCGCCGGCAGCAGGAATACCGATAGAAAAAAGGGTCGTTGCAATCTTTGTGGCCATACTTCTGGCGGGCACTTTCTGGGCTATGTATGAGAATGCGGCATCGGGAACGGAATTCCTCAAACAGCAATATGCAACAATAGCAAGTTCAGGCGCGATGTTCAATGCCTTCGATGCTTTATCTGTGATTATTATTGGTACGGCAGTGGCCGTGGTCAGTACTTTTTATTGGTTTCCGCACCTGGTTAAAGCCCTGGTCGGATTCCTCATGGGCGCCGCAGGGTTTGGTGTACTGCTGCTGATACCTGCCCATTCGGGAATTGCCACACAACTCTTCCTTTTATCCGGACTGTTGCTTGGCATCGCTGAAATCATGCTGGCGCCAACCGTCTTTTCCGTCATCACCAAAAACGCCAGCCCAAAATATCTGGCTTCGCTTATGGCCTTGTCGTTCATACCGGTGTTCGCAGTGCAAAAAGTCATCGACTTCGCGCCGGTCGATACTTCGACAACTTTATTCGCTGCAGTTGCATTAAGCATCGTTTCCTGGGTTATTCTCGTCCTGGCGATTGTTATTCCGAAAAACCGTTATGAAAATCCAAAAAAACCACAATAAATACTGATGGTTTGCTATTCGTTGGCAAGCATTTCAAGGCATAATCAGAAAGAGCTTATAAGAAAGACCATGAAACCCTTCAAGGACAATTTCTCAAAACAGTCAGACCTTTACGTCAAATTCAGGCCGCTTTACCCTACCGGGCTTTACGCATGGCTGGCTTCACAAACGCCGGATTGCGGATTGGCGTGGGATTGCGGAACAGGCAACGGGCAGGCTGCCGTAGGGCTTGCCGGTTTTTTCCGGCAGGTCATCGCCACCGATCCGAGTGCGGCGCAAATCGCGAATTGCCTCAAGCATCCAAAAGTCCTTTACCGTGTCGAAAAAGCCGAAAGCGCATCGTCTGAAAATCACAGCGTCGATCTTTTGACAATTGCCAACGCGCTTCATTGGTTCGATTTCGATGTGTTTTATAAAGAAGCCGCCCGGATTTTAAAACCCGGCGGCATTATAGCGGCATGGGCTTACGGATTGCCGTTTATTTCCAAAGAAATCGATACTGTGATCCGGAATTATCACGACCAAACGCTGGGTAATTATTGGCTTCCCGAGAACAGGCTCGTCGAAAACCGGTACCAAACGATACCGTTCCCGTTCGCGACGATCGATGCGCCCGAATTTGAATACGAAAAACCGATGCGGTTGGACGAAATCGGCGGTTATCTGGACACGTGGTCGGCCACGCAGCGGTTTATCGACCAAAACGGATACAATCCTACCGAAAAGGTCTTGCGGGAACTTTCCAAAACCTGGGACGGCGAAGATGCGAAAACCGTCACCTGGAAATTGATCCTGAAAATCGGAAAAACACCGAATCGGTGAATTAAATTCGAGTTCCGATAAGCGGATACCAACGTTATGAAATTCAAGCTTCATTATTTCCTTTTGTTCCTTTTGATTTTCGTTACCGAAGTCTGCATCGCGCTGTTCATCCATGACGATTTCATCCGGCCTTATCTCGGCGACGTGTTGGTCGTAATCCTGATTTACTGCTTTTTGAAATCGTTTGTCGACCTGTCGGTCAGAACCGCCTGCGTATTAGTTTTGGCTTTCGCTTTTTTAGTCGAATTCCTGCAATATTGCAATACCGTCGAAAGACTCGGATTGCAGCACAACAAAATCGCGCGAACGGTCATCGGGACTTCTTTTTCGTGGATCGATATCCTGACTTACATAATCGGGATTGCAATCGTCTGGATTTCCGAAAATAAAAAACCCGGTCGCTAAACCGGGCTTCTTCAGGTTAAATTCCTGCTATTTCCTTAATTTCTTCGATGATCTGTAGCGCGAGCTCGTCGGCTTTCTGCTGCGTCGCCGCTTCGGTATAGATGCGGATGATCGGCTCGGTGTTCGATTTACGCAGATGCACCCAGTTTTCGGCAAAGTCGATCTTGACGCCGTCGATTGTTGAAATATCTTCCGATTTGTATTTATCGGCCATATTGCCGAGGATTTTATCGACGTCAATTTGCGGCGTCAATTCGATCTTATTCTTGCTCATGAAATATTCCGGATACGTTTTGCGAAGCTCGGAAACTTTCATTCTTTTCTCGGCCAAATAGGTCAGGAACAGCGCCACGCCCACCAAACTGTCGCGGCCGTAATGCAATTCCGGGTAAATGATTCCGCCGTTTCCTTCGCCGCCGATGATCGCATTGTTTTTCTTCATCAGCTCAACGACGTTGACCTCGCCCACCGCGCTCGCCTCGTAGGTTCCGCCGTGTTTTTGCGTCACGTCGCGCAATGCTCTTGACGACGACATGTTCGATACGGTATTGCCCGGTGTACGGCTCAAAACATAATCGGCGACGGCAACCAAGGTATATTCCTCGCCGAACATCTCGCCGTCTTCGCTGATGAACGCCAGACGATCGACGTCCGGATCGACGACGATGCCCAAATCCGCCTTTTCATTGACGACAAGTTCGCAAATAGCTGAAAGATGTTCCTTTAACGGTTCCGGGTTGTGCGGAAAATGACCGTTAGGCTCGCAATACAATTTTACGACTTCGACGCCCATTTGTTCGAGCAGATTCGGGATGATGATTCCGCCCGACGAATTCACGCCGTCCACGACAACCTTAAGTTTTGCGGCCTGTACGCTTTCGACGTCTACCAGGTGTATGTCGAGCACTTCGTCGATATGGATGTCCATGTATGCATGGTTTTCGGTGATTTCGCCTAAGCTGTCGACATCCGAGAAATCGAACGCTTCGTTTTCGGCGATCTGTAAAATCTTTTCGCCTTCGGCGCCGCTCAAAAATTCGCCCTTTTCGTTCAAAAGTTTCAGCGCGTTCCATTGTTTCGGGTTATGCGATGCGGTCAGTATGATGCCGCCGTCGGCTTTTTCGAGTGGCACGGCGACTTCAACGGTCGGCGTGGTCGACAAGCCTAAATCGGTCACGTCGATGCCCAACCCGATCAGCGTATTCATGACCAGATTGTGGATCATCGGGCCTGAAATCCTCGCATCGCGCCCGATGACTACCGTCAGCTTTTCCTTTTTTGAATAATTTTTAAGCCAGGTTCCGTAGGCCGCCGCGAATTTAACCGCGTCGATCGGTGTCAGGTTGTCGCCGGTTTTCCCGCCAATCGTTCCGCGGATTCCGGATATTGATTTGATTAATGTCATGAGTTTCGGTGTTGGATTTTTGATTTTGGCGTTGCCTTCGGCCGGGCTTTCGGCTTTATCTTTTTTGCTGCACAAAAAAGGATATCGCCTCTATCCCTAACGCGGGTACTCGCCGCTCGGTTACTGTCTGCAAATATAGAAAGTCAGGCATAAAAATTCTGAAAACCTTTTACTTTTCGACGACACGTCCGTTTTTCCCGACGGAAATTTTATTATCTTAGTGCAATCGTTCGCCTTAATTGCTAATCCAAATCCGTAATTCCTTGAACTTCCTCGCGCATATTTATCTTTCCGGCGACAACGAGCTGGTCCGAATCGGAAACTTCATGGCCGACGGCATCCGCGGAAAGGAATATGAAAGTTTTCCTCCCGAGGTCCAAAAAGGCATTCTGCTGCACCGGGCGATCGACACCTTTACCGATTCGCACCAGATTTTCCGGCTCGGGACCAAACGGCTCCATCCGAAATACCATCATTATGCGGGCGTGGTCATGGATATGTTCTACGATCATTTTCTGGCCAAGAACTGGAAAAGCTATTCCGCTGATAAACTGGAAGATTACGCCGAATCATTTTACAGATCGCTTGAAAACAATTCCGATATCCTTTCAGAAAAAACAAAAGCGCTTTTACCCATCATGAAAGCCCACAATTGGCTGGTAAGCTATGCTACAATCGACGGGCTCGCGCGGATCTTGTCCAATATGGACCGGCGCACCGGAAACGAATCGAAAATGGCGGCGGCGACCGAAGATTTGCTGCAGCATTATCACGAATACGAACTCGAGTTTACATACTTTTTTAAAGAAATTTGCGCCATGTCCAAAGAAAAATTACAAGCCTTATGAAAAAAATCGCATTCGTTCCGTTTTTGTTGCTTATCGCCTGTTCATCACCGAAACCGGCATACGAAACCGGGCTCATCGCCCACAAAGCCATGGTCGTATCAGCGCGCGGGGAAGCTTCGCAGATCGGGCTCGACATTATGAAAAAAGGCGGCAATGCGTTCGACGCGATGATCGGCACCGAGCTGGCGCTGGCCGTTTCCTATCCGTATGCCGGGAACCTCGGCGGCGGCGGTTTTATGGTTTACCGCAAGGCCAACGGCGAAACGGGCGCACTCGATTATCGCGAAAAAGCGCCGCTGGGAGCCAAAGAAAATATGTACCTCGACAGCAGCGGAAACATCCTTCCCGATAAAAGTACCGAAGGCGCGCTGGCCGTAGCCGTTCCCGGAACAATCGCAGGCATGTTCGAAGTCCAGAAGAAATTCGGCACGCTGCCGATGTCGGTAATCCTGGAACCGGTCATCGAACTGGCCGAAAAAGGCGTCGTGGTCACGGCGAAAGACGAAAGCCACATCAATTCCGCCAAAACCGCAATCGTCCGCAACAACGGGGAAAATTGCCTTTATGCGAAAAATTATGTCGCCGGCGATACGATCCGGTATCCGCGGCTGGCCGAAACGCTTCGGCTCATTGCCGAAAACGGGCGCGACGAGTTTTACAACGGCGAAACGGGAAAACTGCTCGTCGCCTACGTTCAGGCCAAAGGCGGCATCATGACAATGGAAGACCTCAAACATTACGAAGCGACCTGGCGCAATCCGGTCGCATTCAAATACAAGGAACTCAAAGTGATTTCGATGTCTCCGCCGAGCAGCGGCGGAATTTGCCTGGGCCAGATCATGAAGATGATCGAACCCTATAACGTGGCCGATTATGGTTTCAACGGCGACGGTTACATCCAGGTGCTGACCGAAGCCGAACGGCGCTCTTACGCAGACCGTAGTTTTTATCTCGGCGATCCGGATTTCGTCAAGAATCCCGTCGATCAATTGCTCAGCACCGATTACCTCAAAGGCCGGATGGGCGATTTCACTTTCGCCAAGGCCACCAAATCCGAAAACATCCAGCGCGGTTACATCAACCTGCCCGAAAGCAACGAAACTACCCATTATTCGATTGTAGACCAGTTCGGGAATGCGGTTTCGGTCACGACTACGCTCAACGGCGCGTACGGTTCGAAACTGTATTGCGACGAACTCGGATTTTTTCTCAACAACGAGATGGACGATTTCAGCGCCAAGCCCGGCCAGGCCAATTCTTACGGACTTACCGGCGGTTCGGCCAACAGCATCGCGCCGGGCAAGCGGATGCTCAGCTCGATGACGCCGACCATTGTCGAGCGGAACGGCAAATTGTTTATGGTCGTGGGAACGCCGGGCGGTTCGACGATCATCACTTCCGTTTTACAAACGATCCTGAACGTCTATGAATTCGGGATGCCGATGCAGGTTGCCGTCGATGCGCCACGGTTTCATCATCAGTGGCTGCCGGACGAAATCAATTACGAACCCGGTGCGATCGGCCCGAATACGCTCGAAACGCTTAAAAAGAAAGGTTATCATTTCAATGACAAGCGGATGCCGATCATCGGAAAAGTCGATGCGATTTTGGTCCTGCCTGACGGAAGATTGCAGGGCGGAGCCGACCATCGCGGCGACGATAAAGCGAGCGGTTTCTGATTTTTTGTAAAACTTAACCTGAAGTTGTCGCATAAGGCTTATTTTTGCCTTTCGTTTATTTCAATAATGCCGAACAAAAAAGCTTCATTCCATAAAATCGCATACCGAAACGCCTTCCGGCAGGTCGAGAATGTTTTCTTCCTGCTCAAAGACCTTCTCAGCGAACGCCATTTCATTTACCTTTCGTGTGTGATCGTAGCGATTTCGTGTGCGATGGCGGCCATTGTCCTGAAAGCGTTTGCACACAACGTCTTTTTATTCGCCAATTACATCAACGCCTACCTAAAATTACCGTTCATCAACAGTCTGCTCCCGATTGCGGGAATATTGCTGACGGTTTTCGTCGTGCGCCATTTCCTGGGCGGAAAACTCGAAAAAGGGACGTCTCGGGTTTTGTACTCGGTTGCCAAAAAAGGAGGAATCATCCCGAAAAAGCAGATGTATGCGCAAATCATCACAAGCTTTCTTACCGTGGGATTGGGCGGTTCGGCCGGACTGGAATCGCCGATAGTTGTGACCGGCGCGGCTTTCGGTTCCAATTATTCGCTGCGTTACCGGCTTTCACAAAAAGACCGGCTGTTGCTCCTGGCTTGCGGCGTTGCGGCGGGAATTGGTGCGGCTTTCAACGCGCCCATTGCCGGGGTTCTGTTTTCGATCGAAGTCATATTGACTGACATTACCATTTCGGCATTCATCCCGATCATCATTTCGGCGGCGACCGGCGCGCTGGTTTCGACTGTTTTGCTCGACGAGGACGTCCTTTTGTCGTTCAAGCAGCAGCTGGTTTTCGATTACCGCAACATTCCGTACTATGTCCTGATCGGGCTTTTGGCCGGATTCCTGTCGGTATACCACGCCCGGAATTTCCGACGGGTCGAGACTTTTTTCGGCCGGATCCGGAACAAATCCTACAAACGCGCTTTATTCGGTGCTTCGATCCTGGCTTTCATGATTTTCTTTTTCCCGACGCTTTTCGGCGAAGGATACGAAAGCATCAAGACGTTGTCGAGCCCGCATCCCGAAGTGCTGATGAACAATACCTGGCTCGAAAGCCTTAAGGACAATCCTTGGGTTTTCCTGGCGTTCATCGGCGTTACGGTACTACTCAAGGCTTTTGCGACCGGGCTTACGCTGGGCGCCGGAGGAAACGGCGGAAACTTCGCACCTTCGCTTTTCGTGGGTTCGTATCTGGGCTTTTTCGTCGCCAAAATCATCAACCTGACCGGGCTGACCCATACGCTTCCGGTGGCGAATTTCACGATCGTGGGCATGGCCGGAATCCTGAGCGGTCTGTTCCACGCGCCGCTGACCGCGATTTTCCTGATCGGTGAAATTACCGGCGGTTACGGGCTGATGGTTCCGCTGATGATCGTTTCCTCGATCAGTTTTGCCGTATCCAAGCAATTCGAGAAATATTCGCTCGACGTCAAGCATCTCGCCGACAAAGGAGACGTATTTACCAGCGATAAAGACAAGAACATCCTTTCGAATATTGACATCCTTAGCCTGGTCCGGACTGATTTACAGGTCATCAAGCGCGAGGACACGATGGAATATGTCGTCGATCTGCTGTCGAGCACGCCGCAGAAAATCTTTGCAGTGACCGACAACCGCAACCAGCTGGCCGGTATTATTGATTACGACCAGATCCGTCCGATCATTTTCAACCAGTTCCGCGTCAAGTTCACGCCGCTCGAGGAAATCATTGCCCAGCCTTTGGGCGTCATCGCGCTCGACGAAGACGGCAGCGAGAAAATCATGAGGAAATTCGAGCTGACCGGCGCCGAAATCCTGCCGGTGATCAACAACCGGAAATACGTAGGTTTCCTGTCTAAACTCGACGTTTTGGAAAGTTATCGGGAAAAACTCAAGGAAATGGTCATCGAATAACCCTGTAAATCGCTGCAATCCAAAAAAATAATTAGCTTTGGGACACTAACCCAACTGATTATGAAAAAATCCCTATTCGCTTTTGCCGTCATCCTGGCAGGCAACTCTGGCTTTTCCCAAGCCGGAAAAACCGACGAAAATAACGATCAGGCCACTTTGCTCAAGGAAATGTCGGAAGGCGTTTGCCATTGCATCGATTCGATCCCGACTTACGACCGCAGGAAAAAAGCCATAGCCAACGACATCCGCTCCTGCATCGACGACAAAGCCAGCGCTTACCAGATGGGCGCCAAACTGATGTCCATCGATAAAAACAACAAGCAGGACGTGACGATTTCGATCGACGTCGACAAGGATTCGAAAGAATACAAGAAGTATTATTACGACATGGAACGCTACCTGATGGACAACTGCCCCGCGATGAAAGCGAAAATGGCTCAGAACAACCAGGTTAACGACAAATCGATCTCGGCCAATCCGAAAGCGCTCGACAAGTACAACGAAGGGCTGGACAAAACCAAAAAAGATGATTTTAAAGGCGCGATCGAATGTTACAAACAAGCGGTGAAAATCGATCCCGAATTTGCCTACGCCTATGACAATATGGGCATTTGCTACCGAAGGCTGAATGAGTACGACAAAGCGATCGACGCTTACCGACAATCGCTGAAAATCGACCCGAACGGAACGATGCCGTTGCAGAACATAGCCATCGCGTATCAATACAAAAAGGAATATCAGAATGCGATCGATGCCTATATGCGGCTGTCGGAACTTGATTCCAGCGACCCGGAAATCTTTTACGGGATCGGACAGATTTATGCCCTATATCTCAACGAGTACGAAAAAGGTCTCGATTATCTTTGCAAGGCTTACAACATCTATGTCGAGCACAGTTCGCCTTATCGTGCCGACGCCGAGAAAATCATCAATATCGTGTATGGTGAAATGAAAAAGCAAGGAAAAGAAGGACGTTTCAACGAAATCCTGAAGAGCAACAACATCAACCCGAATTAAAACGTTTTAACAAAATCTTCGCGGAAACGGGCGTAAAAAACCGAAACCAAAACCGTAACTTTGCTGTCCTTTAAGGAGGTAGAAATTTATGCTGAAATCTGACGAAACGATTGAAGTATTGGGCGCACGCGTGCACAATCTCAAAAATATAGACGTTACCATTCCCCGCGAAAAATTAGTTGTCATCACCGGGCTTTCGGGCTCGGGCAAATCGTCGTTGGCTTTCGATACGATCTATGCCGAAGGCCAGCGCCGATACATTGAGACTTTTTCGGCGTATGCGCGGCAATTCCTCGGCGGATTGGAACGGCCTGACGTAGACAAGATCGACGGATTGTCGCCCGTAATCGCGATCGAACAGAAAACCACAAGCAAAAGCCCGCGCTCCACCGTGGGGACGATTACCGAGATTTACGATTTCCTCCGTTTGATCTTCGCCCGCGCCGCCGACGCGCACAGCTACGTTACCGGCGAAAAAATGGTCAGTTACAGCGACGGGCAGATCAAAGATTTGATTATCGACAACTTCAAAGGCAAGCGCATCAACATCCTCGCGCCTGTAATTCGCGCCCGGAAAGGCCACTATGGCGAGCTTTTTCAGCAAATTGCCAAGCAGGGTTTCGTGAAAGTCCGCGTCAACGGCGAGATCAAGGATATTACGCCCGGAATGAAGCTCGACCGTTACAAGACGCACGACATCGAGATCGTCATCGACCGCATGGTGATTGACGATACGCCCGAGAATGAAAAGCGCCTCGAGGAAAGTATCAACACCGCAATGTACCACGGCGAGGACGTTTTGATGATTTTGGATCAGGATACCGATGCCGTACGCTTTTTCAGCCGGAACCTGATGTGCCCGACCTCGGGGATTTCGTACCAGAATCCCGAACCGAATAACTTTTCGTTCAACTCGCCCAAAGGCGCCTGCCCGGTTTGCAACGGATTGGGAACCGTGAACGAGATCAATCTCAAGAAAATCATTCCTAACCCGAAACTCTCGATCAAAGCCGGCGGTTTCGAACCGCTTGGCGAATACAAGAATTCCTGGATTTTCAAGCAACTGGAAACCATCGGGGAAAAGTTCGGATTTAAAATCACCGACCCGATCGAGAAAATCCCGGCCGACGCGATGGATATTATTTTGTTTGGCGGGCGCGATAAATTCGACATCGAATCGAAGATTGCGGGCGTGACCAAAGAATACAAAATCGAATTTGAAGGCATCTCGAATTTCATCAAGAACCAGTTCGAGGAAAGCGATTCGGTCTCGATCAAGCGCTGGGCGAAGGATTTCATGGACGAAGTGCCGTGCCCGGAATGCCACGGTTCGCGGCTCAAAAAGGAAGCGCTGTATTTCCGGATCAACGGAAAAAACATTTACGAACTCTCCTCAATGGACATTTCCGACCTGACTGCCTGGTTTCACGATTTGCCGCAGCACCTCAGCGAAAAGCAGAAAACCATTGCAACCGAAATCGTCAAGGAAATCCGCGACCGGCTCGACTTTTTGATGAACGTCGGGCTCGATTACCTCGCGCTTTCGAGAAGCTCAAGATCGCTTTCGGGCGGCGAAGCGCAACGGATACGGCTCGCGACGCAAATCGGGTCGCAACTCGTCGGTGTGCTTTACATCCTGGACGAACCGAGCATCGGACTGCATCAGCGCGACAATGAAAAGCTGATTCATTCCTTGGAACAACTGCGCGACATAGGAAACTCGGTCATCGTCGTCGAGCACGACAAGGACATGATCGAACGCGCCGATTACGTGGTCGACATCGGTCCGGCGGCGGGCAAGCACGGCGGAAGAATCGTCAGTGAAGGCACGCCGGAGGAAATCCTGAAACACCATACGCTGACCGCGCAGTACCTCAATGGCGAAAAGGAAATCGCAGTCCCGAAAAAGCGAAGAAATGGAAATGGCAAGTCACTGAAACTGACCGGAGCTACAGGCAATAACCTAAAGAACGTCTCGATCGAAATTCCGCTCGGCGAAATGGTTTGCATCACAGGGGTTTCCGGCAGCGGTAAATCGACGCTGATCAACGAAACGCTCTACCCTATTTTGAACGCGCATTATTTCAACGGCGTCAAAAAACCGGCGCCGTATAAAAAAATCGAAGGGTTGGAGCACATCGACAAGGTCATCGATATCGACCAAAGCCCGATCGGCCGCACGCCGCGCTCGAACCCGGCGACCTATACCGAAGTGTGGAGCGAAATCCGGAATTTGTATGCGATGACCTCAGAGGCGATGATCCGCGGTTACAAATCCGGGCGTTTCAGCTTCAATGTCAAAGGCGGACGATGTGAAACCTGCGAAGGTTCAGGCGTCAGGACAATCGAAATGAATTTTTTGCCGGACGTTTACGTGGAATGTGAAACCTGTCAGGGCAAGCGCTTCAACCGGGAAACTTTGGAAATCCGTTACAAGGGCAAAAACATTTCGGACATTCTGAACATGACCGTCGACGAAGCCGTGCCGTTTTTCGAGAACATCCCGAAAATCTATCGCAAAGTCAAGACAATCCAGGACGTCGGACTGGGTTATATCACGCTCGGGCAGCAATCGACGACGCTTTCGGGCGGCGAGGCGCAGCGGATCAAGCTCGCTACGGAATTGTCAAAGAAAGATACGGGAAACACTTTCTATATTCTCGACGAACCCACAACAGGCTTGCATTTCGAGGACATCCGCGTACTTATGGAAGTGATCAACAAACTGGTTGACAAAGGTAATTCGGTTTTGATCATCGAGCACAACATGGACGTGATCAAGTTGGCCGACTACATCATCGATATGGGTTACGAAGGCGGAAAAGGCGGCGGAGAAGTCGTGGCGAAAGGTACGCCGGAGGAAATCGTGAAAAACACGAAAAGCTACACGGCCAAGTTTCTTAAAAAAGAACTTTCTTAATTACGGCTTTGGTAATTCGGGGAAAGGGAGTACTTTAGCGCGCTTTTTCAATTAATAATTAATAGTGAATAATTAATAATTGGAAGAACTAACGGATAAAATCGAGCCCTAGCCCCGATTGAAATGGAAATCCTTTTGTAAAACCTCAAAGGTTTACAAAAGATTGCAATGGAAAGCGGGAAAAAGCTCCTAAAATTTAACCCAATCCGAATAATTATTAACTATTAATTATTCATTATTAATTGACTATGCGTTTAGAAGACTTTGACAATGACGAGGATAAAATAATCCAGGACCGGCTCAAGCAAAAGACCTGGAACGAAATCAGGACCAACGATTCCTGGGCGATTTTCAAGATTATGGCCGAATTCGTAAACGGCTATGAAACCATGGGCCGGATCGGGCCGTGCGTCTCGATTTTCGGGTCGGCACGCACCAAACCCGACCAGCATTTTTACCAACTGGCCGAAAAAATCGCCTTCAAGATTTCGAAAGCCGGATACGGCGTGATCACCGGCGGCGGCCCGGGAATCATGGAAGCCGGCAACAAAGGCGCGCATCTGGGCGGCGGAACGTCGGTGGGATTAAACATCGAATTGCCGTTTGAGCAGCATTTCAATCCGTATATCGACAAAGACAAGAACCTGAATTTCGACTACTTTTTCGTGCGCAAGGTCATGTTCGTGAAATATTCGCAAGGGTTTGTCATCATGCCCGGCGGATTCGGGACTTTGGACGAAATGTTCGAGGCCATCACGCTGATCCAGACCAAGAAGATCGCCAAATTCCCGATTATTCTTGTAGGCCGCGAATTCTGGGCCGGACTGATGGAATGGGTCAAAGCCGTACTCGTAGAGAAATATGCAACGGTTTCGCCTGACGATTTGAACCTGATCAAGATCGTCGATACCGAGGACGAAGTCGTCGAGGCGCTCGATAATTTCTATAAGAAGTACAATCTGAGCCCGAACTTTTAAGCGAGAATTAATTTCTTTTTTGGAAGCAACCTCCGCGAAAATCCGTATCTATGCTTTGCCGCAAGGTTAAATTCACAAGATTTGAAATCCTGTCTTAAATTTTCCGTTTTTTTCCTGCTGGCATTTGCGCCCGTTTTTGCGCAGCATAATGCGACGCTCGATGTGGTCGTGAATCGCGAGGCGAAAACGCTTCATGTAAATCAAAACATTGATTTTTACAACGATACTGCGGACACGCTGACTTCCATCGTACTGAACGACTGGAATAATTCGTATTCGGGGAAGGACACGCCGCTGGCCAAACGCTTTTCGGACGAATTCGTGCACAGTTTCCATCTTGCGAAAGCTGAAGATCGCGGCAGCACGAATATTCTTTCAATCACAAATGCCGAATCTGCGTTAAATTGGCAGCGACCGAAAAACCATCCGGATTTGATCGAGATAAAAAGCATCAAAATTCTGCCCGGCGAAAAGGTTTCGATCAACATTGTTTACGATTTGAAAATCCCCAACGCCCGTTTTACCGGCTACGGCTGGGACGACAAGGGCAATTTTTACCTCAAGGATTGTTTCCTGGCGCCGGCGCGTTTCGAAAATCACCGGTTTGCCGAGTACAGCAACAACAACCTCGACGACATCGCCAATGCGGTTTGCGATTTTGATGTTTCGATTACCGTTCCCGCAACACTCAAGCTGACTTCCGATCTCGACATTCTTAAATCAGTCGAAAAAACTGAAGGAACAAATTATTCCCTGGCCGGAAAAAACCGGACCGCATTCAATATTTTTCTTGAACCCGAAAAACGGTTTTCCAGCTTCAAAAATGATTTCCTCGATGTCGAGAACAGCATCGAGGGCAAGCGCACCGAGGATTTCATGAAAGCGGTCATCGTAGACCGGATCGTTTTGTTCGTACACGATAATTTCGGTGATCTTCCGTACGACAAAATCACCGTTTCCCAGGCCGATTACGAGCGCAATCCTTTTTACGGACTGAACCAGCTGCCGTCGTTTTTAAATGTTTTCCCCGACGATTTTCTCTATGAACTGAAATTCCTGAAAACCTATACGAACAATTATCTGAAAGCGAGCCTGAAGCTCGATCCGCGAAAGGACAACTGGATTTACGACGCGATGCAGGTTTACCTGATGATGAAATACATCGACTATTATCATCCCGACGTAAAAATGACGGGCGGTCTTGCGAACCTGAAAATACTCAAAAGCTACAATTTGGTCAACCTGCCGTTCAACGGACAATACAGTTATTTTTACATGCTGATGGCGCGCAAGAACATCGACCAGAGCGTTGGCGCGCCGAAAAATACACTGATCAAGTTCAACGAGCAGATTGCCGGAAAATACCGTTCGGGACTGAGCCTGAAATACCTCGACAGCTATCTTGAAAACGGGATCGTCGATAAAACCCTGCGCGAATTCCTCTCTGCCAATAGCCGGAAACAGTCTGGTTCAGGTGATTTTGAAACTCTGTTAAAAAGCAATTCACCAAAGAACATCGATTGGTTTTTTAAGACGATCATCAACTCGCGCGACATCATCGATTACAAATTTGATAAAGTCGAAAAAACTGCCGATTCGGTGACATTCACGGTAAAAAACAAAACCGGCGTTACGGTTCCGGTACCCGTTTATGGGGTAAAAGACGAGACGGTCGTGTTCAAAAAATGGCTCGACGGCGAGCAAACCGACAGCATTTATACCTTCAAACGAAGCGGCGCCGAGAAAATCGTCCTGAACTACAAAAACGAAGTTCCCGAATACAATCTTCGCAACAACTGGAAATCGCTGAAGGATTTCCGGATCGGCAACCGCCCGCTCAAGTTCGTGTTTTTCAAAGACCTTGAAAATCCGTACTACAACCAGATCCTTTACGTCCCGACGATGACCTACAACCTCTACGACGGGCTTACTCCGGGAATCAGGCTTTACAACAAAACCGTGCTCGACAAACCGTTCGTTTACGACATTAATCCCGCGTTTTCGACAAAAACCCGGACGTTTTCGGGATCTGCGGCATTGGTTTTCAACCAGTACCTGAGATACAGCAGGCTGTACCACATCAAATATTACCTGACGAGTTCCTATTTTCATTACGCGCCCGATGCGACCTATTTTAAAATGACGCCGTCGGTACAGTTCAAAATCCGGCAGGACGACATGCGCGACAACCGGAAGCAGTTCATCACGTTTCGCGAAGTGATCGTCGACCGCGAAAAAACGAACTACATCGTCACCGGCAATACGCAGAATTACAGCGTTTTCAACGCCCGCTATTCGAACACGAAAACCGAGGCGCGGAACCATTTCAACTTCATTTCGGATTTCCAGGCTGCGTCGGAGTTCGGCAAAGCTTCGGTGGAGCTCGAATACCGGAAGCTTTTCAACGACAACCGGCAGATCGATCTTCGCTTTTACGGCGGAACGTTCCTGTACAACAACACGCATAACGATTTTTTCAACTTTGCGCTCGACCGCCCGACCGATTATCTTTTCGATTACAATTACTACGGCCGTTCCGAATCGACAGGGCTTTTCAGCCAGCAGCTGATCCTGGCCGAAGGCGGTTTCAAGTCGAAGCTCGATTTTCCGTTTGCCAACCAATGGATGACGGCGCTGAATTCCGGAATCAATATTTGGAACTGGATCGAAGTTTACGGCGATGCGGGCTTGGTGAAAAATCGCGGGTATGACCCGAAGTTCGTTTTCGACAGCGGCGTACGGCTTAATCTCGTCACCGATTACTTTGAGCTGTATTTCCCCGTTTATTCGAGCAATGGCTGGGAATTTCAGCAGGATTACAGCGAGCGCATCCGGTTTATCGTTACGCTGGACCCGAAAATCCTCGTCAATCTTTTTACGAGAAAGTGGTTTTGACATTGAAATCCGTGATGCCGTTTGAAAGTTTACCCAGTGATAATCAACAAGTACGACTCTCAGGCTCTCAGGTTCTGAGCATCTTTTCTTCCCAACGCCGCGAATTTCCGCGTTTTTCTTTAAATTTGTTCGCGAACCTAATTTTTCCGTTATGACAGAGGCAGAAACCAATGCAGCTTTAACCTTTGAAGACTTTAAGACCGAAGTCCTGAACGATTACAAAATTGCCGTCGTCAGCCGTGAATGCAGCCTTTTGGGAAGACGTGAAGTACTGACGGGCAAAGCCAAGTTCGGGATTTTCGGCGACGGCAAGGAAGTTCCGCAGCTCGCCATGGCTAAAGCCTTCCGCAACGGCGATTTCCGCTCCGGTTATTACCGCGACCAAACCTTTATGATGGCGATCGGACATTTGAACATCCAGCAGTTTTTTGCGGGATTGTACGGCCATACCGACCTGGATCACGACCCGATGTCGGCCGGGCGCCAGATGGGTGGGCATTTCATGACGCACAGCCTCAAGGAAGACGGTTCGTGGAAAAACCTGACGTTGCAGAAAAATTCGAGCGCCGATATTTCGCCTACAGCCGGCCAGATGCCGCGATTGCTCGGATTGGCGCAGGCTTCTAAAATCTACCGGAAAGTTTCCGGAATCTCGGGCGCTACGAATTTTTCGCTTTTGGGCAATGAAATTGCGTGGGGAACGATCGGCAATGCCAGTACTTCCGAAGGGTTGTTTTTTGAGACCATCAATGCTGCCGGCGTTTTGCAGGTGCCGATGGTCATGAGCGTCTGGGATGATGAGTACGGAATTTCGGTCCATGCTAAATATCAGACGACAAAAGAAAACATCTCGGAAATCCTCAAGGGTTTCCAACGTGACGAGCACAACAAAGGCTATGAAATTTTCCGCGTCAAAGGCTGGGATTACGCCGAATCGGTTGCAACCTATGAAAAAGCCGCGCAAATCGCCCGCGAAGAGCACGTTCCGGTTTTGATCCACGTCACCGAGCTGACCCAGCCGCAAGGGCATTCCACATCCGGTTCGCACGAACGCTATAAAAATGCGGCCCGTTTGCAGTGGGAGAGCGATTTCGACTGCATCAAACAGATGCGCGAGTGGATGATCAGCTTCAACTTATCGACGGCTGAAATCCTTGACGCACTCGAAGGCGATGCCAAAAAAGACGTTATGGAAGGCAAAAAAGCCGCGTGGAACGCTTTTCTCGAAAGCATCAAAAACGAACAAAACGAACTGGTTTCGTTACTGGAAACCATCGCAACTCAAAGCGCCAATAAGGTTTTTATCGACAAATACGCTTCCGATTTAAAAGAAATCAAGGAACCCGGACGCAAAGATATTTTGGTAACCGCCCGTAAAGTATTGCGGATGATCGTCGGCGAAAGCGGTCAAAAACAACTGGCCGGCTGGATTAAATCCTATACCGAAAAAATCCAGCCGAAGTTCAGTTCACATCTGTTTTCGCAGTCCGATAAAAATGTGTTCTCGGTCAAGGAAGTTTTGCCTGTGTATGCGGACAATGCCGAAGATACCGACGGGCGGATAATTATCCGCGACAATTTCGACGCGATTTTCACGAAATATCCCGAAGCGCTCGTTTTTGGCGAAGATGCCGGAAATATCGGCGACGTAAATCAAGGATTGGAAGGAATGCAGGAAAAATACGGCGAGCTCCGCGTTGCCGACGCCGGAATCCGCGAAGCGACAATTTTAGGCCAGGGAATCGGAATGGCAATGCGCGGCTTACGGCCTATTGCCGAAATCCAGTATCTCGATTATCTGCTGTATGCGATCCAGATCATGAGCGACGATCTGGCGACTTTACAATACCGCACACGCGGCCGGCAAAAAGCCCCGCTGATCATCCGGACGCGCGGGCACAGGCTCGAAGGCATCTGGCATTCGGGCTCGCCGATGGGCATGATCATCAATGCGGTCCGCGGCATCCATGTCTTGGTACCGAGAAACATGACCAAAGCGGCAGGATTTTATAATACATTGCTCGAGGCCGACGAGCCGGCTTTGGTAATCGAATGCCTGAACGGTTATCGGCTGAAAGAGAAAATGCCTTCGAATATGGGCGAATTCAAAACGCCGATCGGAGTGGTCGAGACACTGAAAGAAGGTAAAGACATTACGCTGGTTTCCTACGGATCGACGCTGCGACTGGTTGAGCAGGCCGCAAAAGAACTGCTCGAAACCGGAATCGATTGTGAAATCATCGACATCCAGTCGCTGCTGCCGTTCGATGTAAACCGCGACATTGCAAAAAGCGTTGCGAAAACCAATCGCCTTTTAGTCGTCGATGAAGACGTTCCGGGCGGCGCATCGGCTTTTATCCTGCAACAGATCGTCGATGAGCAGGGCGCTTATCAATATCTGGACAGCAAACCGGAAACGTTGGCATCCAAAGCGCATCGTCCGGCATACGGAACCGACGGCGATTACTTCTCGAAACCTTCGGCGGAAGATATTTACGAAAAGGTTTATTCGATGATGCACGAATCCGACCCCGAAAAATATCCGGCGTTATTTTAAAAAATACTATCCCGAATTTCATAATCGGGATTTTTTTTGCGATAATTTTTTTTCGACCAAAAAAAGGCATACTTTTAGTTGGCGCATTTTTTAAGTAACCTTTAAAATTTATAAAACAATGAAAAAAATGGTATTCGCAGCCTTGTCGATCATGACTCTGGCCGCATGCAACAAAAAAGAAGGCACGACCGATTCGGACACTATGAAGGATACGACGGCCGTACAAACGGAAACGCCAGCCGCTCCGGCAGATACGATGGCAATGGATCCTAAAAAAGATACTGTTTCCGTCGTCAAAACCGGTAAAAGTGACGAAACCACGGTGAGCGCCGGTAAAGAAGGCGTTACCGTCAAGAGTGAAAACGGTGATAAGACTACAACTGTTGAAGTCGGCAAAGACAATTCAACGGTAAAAGTTAAGAAATAACGTTAAATTCTATTTAAAGTGTTAAACCCAACATAAATCATGTTGGGTTTTTTATTTAACTTTCGGTTGATAAATTTCAATAAATGATCGGGAAATTTCTTCAATCATTACCGCAGGTAAAAGTACTGGAAGTTTCCGGAACGTTTATTCCGATCGATCTTTCGGACAAAAATCCGGCCTTGGCAGCACTTGAAAACAGCACCGGATTTGAAAGTTATATCGAACGGTATTTGAAAGCCGAAGCCGCGAAAGTCGCTTACGGCGGATACAACGAAACGCGAAATCTCTACAAGCGCAGCGCTATTTTTAACGATCCGGAAACCGAGGAACGAAACATCCATATTGGGCTTGACCTTTGGACTAAGGCGGGAACATCGGTGCTTGCGGCGCTTGACGGGAAAGTGCACGGCTTTGATTACAACGCCGGAATCGGAAACTACGGGCCGACGATTATTCTGGAGCACGAAATACAGAATATTCCATTTTATACGCTCTATGGACATCTTTCAGTGGAAAGCATCGAAAATATTGAAATCGGCGATTTATACAGGCAAGGACAGAAACTGGCAACTCTTGGCGATTCCTCGGTGAATGGCGATTATGCGCCGCACCTGCATTTTCAGGTGATTGTGGATATTGGCGGTTATTTTGGCGATTATCCCGGCGTTTGCAGCAAAAGTGACTTGCCGTATTATCTTGCCAATTGTCCTGACCCGAATCTTTTACTCAAAATAAAACAAACGACATGAGAAAATTAGCGATCCTATTGTGCTGCTTTTTGGCGCTGGCCGGCTGTAAGTCCAAAAAAACAGCCTCTACGACAAAACCGAAAGAGCCGAAAACGACCAAAATTGCAGCCGAAAAAATCGATCTCGAACAAAAAGACAAAGCTTACGAGTTAGGCCGCCGCGTACTCATGGCTTGCAATACTTCGAAATTCAAGCCGTTCTCGCCTACCGAAGCGACGCCCGAAGTAATCAAAAACGCAACACCGGACCGGCTTACCAAAACCTGCCACAACATCCAGCTTAAATACGGCGATTTCAAGGGCGTGACTTTTATCGAAGTCATTCGCAACAAGAAGGAAAAAACCAATGTTTATCGCTTCAAGGCTGAATACGAGAAGAAAATCGCCAATAAGGAATTGCGCGTCACGATGAATGCGGACAATCTCGTTTCGGGCATTAAATCGCTCGACTGGCAGGATGAGTACAAGAAATAAACGCTAAAAATCGACTTTCCAACTTTTGCCTTTGCGGTAAAACAGGCGCCCTTGCGAGACTTCAAGCGGGCAATCGAAATTGTTTGTATAAAGCGCACCGGTTCCCAAACCCTGCGGCATCGAATTTTGTTTGAGAAACGTCCATTGTGCAATTGCATTCAGGCCGATATTGCTTTCGAGCGCCGAAGTAATCCACCAGCCGATATAGTATTTTTCAGCCAGCGAAATCCACTCGTCGCAACCGCGGAAACCACCGACCAGGCTCGGTTTTAAAATGATGTATTGCGGTCGTATTTTTCGCAGTAAACTTTCTTTTTCATTCAAATCGAATACACCGATCAGTTCTTCGTCCAACGCAATCGGAATCGGGGTATTCTTACAAAGGGCTGACAGGCTGTCATGTTGGTTTACAGCTATAGGTTGTTCAATGCTATGTATTTCAAATCCAAATAATTGATTTAATTTATATAAAGCATTATCGGAAGAAAATCCGCCGTTCGCATCGACCCGGATTTCGATTGTTTCCGAATCGTAATTTTTGCGTATGAAGCGCAATAATTCCAGTTCTTTTTCAAATTCGAGTGCCCCGATCTTCAATTTGATGCACCTGAATCCGGCGGCCAGTTTCTCCTCTATTTGCCGCTTCATGAAATCGGGATTTCCCATCCAGACCAATCCGTTGATCGGGATGTTTTTTTGACCTTCCGTAAACGCCGACGGAAACAGTAAAAACGGCGATTGGCTTTCCAGCGACCGGAAGGCCGTTTCAACCCCGAACTGTATCGACGGGAATTCCCGCAATGCTTCCCACAGCGTATCCTGTCCGAGTTGAATGTTATCGCAAACCCATTGTAGCTTCGCCTCATAATCGGGCCGGTCGTCAATACTGAGCGAGCGCAAAAGCCCGCACTCGCCTATTCCTTTTTTTCCATCCTTTTCAAGGATCAGGAACCAGGTTTCCTTTTCGGTCATGACGCCGCGCGAGGTTCCGGACGGTTGTTTGAAATCGAGAATGTATTTTTTGTAAGTCGCTTTCATATCGATTTGGGCGTTGCCTTCGGCCAGGCTGCCGGCAGTCGCTTTGCAGACCTTGCAGGTTTTAAAAACCTGCAAGGTCTTGCAAGAGCTCCAACAGTGCCGCCATCCTTAACGCAGTCTCCGGAAACTACAAGTCAATCGATTCGCCGATTTCCAAAAGCAAGAGGTTTTTGCCTTTTGCCTGGAATTTCCGGATCGCCTCGGCCTTGTCGATGATAATATAACCGAACGTGTCGTAATGATAGCCCAGTACTTTGTCGCATTCGACGAAATCGGAAGCGATGACAGCATCGTCCACGTCCATCGTGTAATTGTCTCCGATCGGCAGTATCGCCAGATCGAGTTTGGTTCGCATCGGAATCAGCTTCATATCCATCGTAAGCGCCGTATCGCCGGCAATATAAATGTTCCGCTCGCCTTCGATCACAAAACCGCCCGGATTTCCGGCATAAGTACCGTCGGGAAACGAACTCGAATGGATGCCGTTGACATATTTGACTTTCCCAAAATCGAATACTTTGCTCCCGCCCTGGTTCAGCGGATGTGTCTTAAATCCTTTACCGGCATAATAGCTCGTGATTTCGGCATTGGAAACGATTGTGGCACCGGTATTTTTGGCGATGGCTTCCACATCGAGCACGTGGTCGCCATGGCCGTGCGTAACCAGGATGTAATCGGCTTTCAGCGAATTGATATCGATGTGCGACGCCTTGGGGTTAGCCGAAATATACGGGTCGACTATAATATTTTTACCGTTGGTTTCGATGCCCAACGAGGCGTGTCCGTAAAATGTAATTTTCATGACTTGAAATGGTTTAAGGTTGCGTTTACGATCTGTACGACAATGTCGGAAAATAAATAAATCAGCGACGATGCAAGGATAACCGAAATCAGGAATGTACTGATCGCGAGCTTCTTGAGTTCGGGGTCGAGCTTGCGCGGTTCCGTATTTTTGCGCACGCGGATCAGGTGCTTGATCAGCGGAATGTAGATAATCAGGAAAAAATAAACGTCGATGTTGAACTCGCCCGGATCATTGTCTTTGTAATAATCGAAAAGCACCGCGAAAACCAGGAACAATATCATCGCCGAAACGACCAGGAAATAATGGTACTTTTTTGCTTTTGCGCCGCCAATCTTAACGACAATGGTATTTTTTCCGGCCTTCCGGTCCGATTCCTCGTCGCGCATGTTGTTCAGGTTCAAAACCCCGACGCTGAGAAAACCGATCGCAACCGCCGGCAAAATCAGTAGCGGATCAATCTGCTTCAAGATCATAAAACTGACCCCGAGCGTACTGACCAGACCAAAGAATACGAATACGAAAAAATCCCCGTAACCGCGATACCCGTAAGCCGTGTTGCCGACCGTATAGCGAATCGCCGAAGCCACGGCCAAAAGCCCGAGTACAAAGAAAATCAGCGAGTACAGGAAATTCGTGTCCTTGAAAGAAAAATAAATCAGCGTCAGCGCAGACAACAACGTCAGCGCAGAGGTAATGTACAGCGCGCGTTTCATGTCCTGCGGGCTGATCGCGCCGCTTTGTATCGCGCGCACCGGCCCGATCCGGTCGGCATTGTCGGTGCCTTTTACGCCGTCGCCGTAATCGTTGGCAAAATTCGAAAGTATCTGCAGCAGCAATGTCGTGGCCAGTGCTGACAATACGATTTTCCAGTTAAAGATCGACTCGGACATCGCATAAAAACTTCCGAGAATGATTCCCGAAACCGATAACGGCAATGTGCGCAGCCTCGCGGCTTCTATCCAGTGCTTCATATAATTCAATACTAATTAAAATTAACAATTACATCCAGTTCACGTCCGAGGATTCCATTTCGTAAAGCCACAAATTGACGTAACGCTTGATCCGGGCAAAATCGCCAAGCTGGAACGAAATATTTCCGCCTGCCGTATGCAGCGTCAGGTAACCGATATCGGCAGTCTTGTGCCAGAACAATTGCGAGGTCGTGATCGCCTGTATTTTTGCCGGCTCGACGATATCGTTGGTGATGTCCCACGCGCCGCTTTGCTTGATGATGAACCGCTCGCCGATGAAAATCCGGTAATTCCGGAACCCGAACACTAAAAAAACCAAAACCAGCGCGGCATAAACAAACGCGAGGTAACTGAATTCATAAAACCGCGCCTCGGCCCAATGCGCCAATGCGAAAAACCCACTTAAAGGTAAGACAATTATCAGGAATACCGAAAAGCCGAATTTGCGCCAGTTCGGGGTGAGCATCGCGCCTTTTTCGGGCACGACATTGAAGAGCAATTTCAGGATCGCGTCGCGTTCGCCGGCATCGCATCCGGGAATTTCGATGGCGTGATCGCGGTGCTTTTCGTGGCTTTCGCCGCCCATCGCCTGCCGGATCCTGAGCCCGAGCAGGTTCATCTTTTTCTGAAAATAATTCTGGGTGATCGAAACGATCTGGACTTTTTCGGGCTTGATGATCGTGCTTTTGGTGTTGATCAGCCCAAACGAAAGCAGCAACGATCCGCTTTGACGCGTAATCTTATAACCGAAATACCGTACGACGATACGCAAAAGGTTGATGACCAAAATCAAAAGAATCAAAAAGATAAAAATCATCGCAACCGAAGTTACGGCCGTTTGCCTGCCCACATATTCGTGGAATTTCCGACTGTCGAGCGCGTCGTAATCGACAAAATGCCTGATGTTGTCATAGGCCGTGACGACAAAGACAAACAAAAGCCAGAAACTTTTCATGTAATTTGAAGTGACGCCGACTTTCAGAAGCGTCGGAAGCCCGATTTCCATGAACGGCTTTTCCTCTGGAATGCTGCCCGAATCATCCGTTACAACAATTTTTCTTTCGTTCTGGAGCAGCCGCGCCTTGAGGGCCAGCGCCAATCCGTGCGAAACCGCTTTTATTTTTCCTTCTTCCTTGTTGCTGCCGGCTGTATCGATATCGAGTGCATAAACCCCGATGATGCGCTGCAGCAAGGTTTGCGTGATGTTGACCTGCTGGATCTTATCGAGGCGGACGACGGTTTTGGTCTTGTTGAAGACGCCTTCGGTGATGATGAATTCCTCCTGCCGATCGTCGAGGAAGAACAAGAAGTTCAGGTATCTCAAATAGGCCGCTACCGAAACCAAAACGAAAATCAAGGCAAGAATCAATGTGACGTAAACGCTTTTCATGTCGCCTCGATTGAAGAACCAAACGGCAAGCAAAGGCAGCAAAGCCCGCGCGAAATGGCGTATCGTGTCAAAAAACAACACCAGAATCCCGATGGGCGACTGTCGTTGCGGCTGGCTGAAATCGGCGTGCATTACAATTGTTTTTGGATTTTGCCCATCAGCAGCTGCTTGATGTCTTCGGCCTGCGATTTGGCGATGCCGGGAATTTCAATGTCGCTTTCCTTTCCGCCCGCGGTAAATACATCGATTCGCGCCAACCCGAAAGCGCGTGAAATCAATCCTTCGTGCATGGCGACATGCTGGACGCGGTTGTACGGGATGACGATGGTGCTCGTGGCGATGATTCCATGGCGGAACAAAACATCGTGCTGGCGGAAGGCAAAACCTTTTTTCCGAAACCCAAGCCTTGAAAAGAACAGGCAGAGCACGATCAGTGCGATATACAATATGGTCAACGCTGCTTTATATTCAGCGATCTCGCCCGAAAAAACAACCCCGCAGGCCAACGCAATCCCGACTGTAAGGAAAAAAATCGCATAATTGATCAGCACGACTTTCCAATATGAACTGTGCAGCGGCGTCATCCGGACTTCTTCAAAGCGCGGAAGGTTTGCGGTATCGATGGTTTCGTTGGTAAAATTGTCCAATTCAATTAATAATTAATAGTTGATAATGAATAATGAGGGCTTGCTGAAAGTCAATTTGTTTCGAATTATTAATTATTCATCGTTAATTATCATTCGCTACGGAATCCATTTTTTCTCGAAATTCGGCTTTCTTTTTTCGAGGAAGGCATTCCGGCCTTCGACCGCTTCCTCGGTCATGTATGCCAATCGAGTCGCTTCGCCGGCAAATACCTGCTGGCCAACCATGCCGTCGTCGGTCAGGTTCATGGCAAATTTGAGCATTTTGATCGAAGTCGGCGATTTGGCCAATATTTCCTGCGCCCATTCATAAGCGGTATTTTCAAGCTCGTCATGCGGGATTACGGCGTTGACCATTCCCATATCGAAAGCTTCCTGCGCCGAATAATTACGTCCGAGAAAAAAAATTTCCCGGGCTTTCTTCTGCCCGACCATTTTCGCAAGATATGCCGATCCGTAACCGCCGTCGAAACTCGTCACGTCGGCGTCGGTTTGTTTGAATATCGCGTGTTCCTTGCTGGCCAGCGTCAAATCGCAAACCACGTGAAGACTGTGCCCGCCGCCGACCGCCCAGCCCGGAACGACCGCAATGACGGCTTTCGGCATAAACCGGATCAGCCGCTGGACTTCGAGAATGTTCAACCGGTGCATTCCGTCATCGCCAACATAACCTTGGTGCCCGCGCGCTTTCTGGTCGCCGCCGCTGCAAAACGAATATACGCCGTCTTTGGATGACGGGCCTTCCGCCGAAAGCAATACGACACCGATGGACGTATCTTCCTGCGCATCGTAAAAAGCCTGGTAAAGTTCACTGGTGGTTTTCGGGCGAAACGCGTTGCGCACATCGGGGCGGTTAAAGGCGATCCGCGCCACGCCATTGCATTTTTTATAGGTGATGTCTTCGAATTCCTTGGCGGTTTTCCAGTTAATTTCGGGCATGTGTATCATATTTTACCGTAAAAATAATACATTTACGGTTTAATCTAAATAAAATAAAATGAAAAGGATTTTTCTCGGCGCAGCCCTTATCATCACTGCATTTTCGGGCTATTCGCAAAAGTATGAATTCCAAAACGTTAAGGACATCAGCACTTGCCCGGTGGTTTCCCAGGGACAATCCGGAACGTGCTGGAGCTTTTCCACAACATCGTTCCTCGAAGCGGAAATCATCCGCACAACCGGCAAGCACATCGACCTTTCGGAAATGTATAACGTCCGGAACACATACCCGAAAAAAGCCTGGAATTACGTAATGCGTCAAGGCCATGCGCAATTCGGCGAAGGCGGGCTTGCGCACGACGTGATCAACAGCGCGATGAATTACGGAATCGTTCCGGAAACCGTTTATTCGGGACTGACCGGCGGCCAGACAACCTACAACCATGCGGCGATGGTTTCGGAACTTGAGTCGCTGCTTAAGGCCAACATCGATCCGTCCAAAAAACCGGATCCGGCGTGGCAGCAGAAAGTAAATGACATTCTCGATAAATACATCGGTAAAAATGTCACCGAATTCACTTACGAAGGAAAAACCTATACCCCGAAAAGCTTTCTTGAAATGACGGGGCTGAAATTGAAAGATTACGTCACGGTTACGTCATTTACCAATGCCCCGTTTTATTCGACTTTCGTTCTCGACATTCCGGACAATTTCGCATACGGCAGTTTTTATAACGTTCCGCTCGACGAAATGGTTGCGGTAGTTGACCATGCGCTCGACAAAGGATTTACGATCGCACTCGACGCCGATGTCAGCGAAAAGACGTTTTCAGGGAAATACGGGATTGCCGTCGTTCCTGAGAGTGATGCCGACAACTCGTCGATCCTGACCGAAATCAAGCCCGAGAAAAAAATCACGCAGGAATACCGCCAGGCCGAATTCGAGAATTTCGACACGACCGACGATCACCTGATGCACATCGTCGGGAAAATGAAAGACCAGAAAGGCAATATTTACTATAAGGTAAAGAATTCCTGGGGCAGCAACATGGCAAACGGCGGCTATATTTATATGAGCGTGCCGTACCTGAGGCTCAAGGCGATTTCGGTGATGGTCAACAAGGCGGCATTGGATCCGGGAATGAAATCGAAACTTTCAATCAATTGATAATGAATAGTTAATATGAATAATTAAACCAGATTCGGGCCTTTTTTCTTTTTGAAGCATGGATCTCATTATTAATTATTAACTATTAATTACTCATTAAATAAATTCCGTCGTCCCTGATCTCGATTAATTTTTGCTTATACAACGCGCCGATCGCTTTTTTGAACGTCTTCTTGCTCATTTTCAGCACGGTTTTGATGTCTTCGGGATGCGAATCGTCGTTGAGGCGGAGAAAACCGCGATTGAGGCGCAGTTCCTCAAGAATGATTTCGGCATTGGGCTCGACGTTTTCATAACCCGGTTTTTGCAGGATGATATCGAGCTTTTTGTCGGGACGGATGTTTTTGACATAACCGATCATCCGGTCGCCCGGTTTTACGTCGGTATAAACTTCGTCCTTGTACAAAAGCCCTTTGTAGCGTTCGTTGACGATGACATTGATTCCGGCTTCGGTGATGTGCGAAATGATCAAATCCACTTCGTCTAACTGTTGCACTTTCAGGTCGTCGTTGCTCAAAAACTGGTTGGTCTTGCTGGAACCCACGAGCCGGTTGGATTTCTTATCGAGGAACATGTGCACGAGATAGCGCTTGCCTTTTTCCATCGGACGCGCCTGTTCCTGGAACGGGACGAACAAGTCTTTTTCCAATCCCATATCGAGAAATGCCCCGAACTGGTTGATGTAATTCACGCGGAGCAGCGCAAACTCGTCGATGTAAATCAGCGGTTCGAGCGTTGTCGCCACCGGGCGTTCCTCGTGGTCGAGATAAACGAAAACCGTGATTTCCTGTCCGATCTCGAATTTTTTCGGGACGTATTTGTTGGGAAGCAGGATTTCCTCGCCCTCGACATCGCTGCCTAAAAACAGGCCGACCTTGGTGTCGCGAAGGATTTTAAGCGTATTGTCGGTTCCGATGTTGATCATAAGCAAAGTAAAGCCGCAAAGGTACGAAGTGAAATGATGTAACGGAATTAAATAATCGTGAAAGGCTTTTTTACGATCAAAAGACGACCTTTATTAAAAAAGCCATGGCAATGAAAAGAAAAACACCCGCTAAAAATGACCCGTGCTGGAAAGATTACGAGCGCGTCGGAAGCAAAGAAAAGAACGGCAAACAAGTCCCGAATTGCGTTCCGAAGAAAAAAAGTTAGTCCAGGAATTTGAAATAGTCCGCGAGCACTTTGTCGTTTTCCTTTGTGGGCGTGAATATCTCCAGAATGCTGGGCCGCTCATTTGCGTAAAATGATTCTTGCGCCGTAGCGAGCGATTGTTCGTCGCTGGCCGTAAAATAATCAAAACGATACATTTTTGCCAGGTGTTCAGCCGTCAAACAGTGCGACGTCTCGAAAAACGTATTGAAAACCTCATTTTCCTTGTGCCCCGGCAAAATCCTGAAAATTCCGCCGCCGCCGTTGTTGACGATAATAATCTTGAAATTTTTCGGTATATAATTGTTCCAAAGCGCATTGCTGTCGTACAAAAATCCGACATCGCCGGTAATCAGTACGGTCGGTTTTTCGTTGACCACGGCCGCGCCGATCGCAGTCGATGTGCTTCCGTCGATCCCGCTCGTGCCGCGATTGCAGAACACTTCGACCGACGGATCATTATCGAACAGCTGCGCATATCGTATCGCCGCGCTGTTGCTTACTTGCAATTGGCTATTTTTCGGGATTGCAGGAATGATTTCCCCGAACACCTTAAAATCCGAGAACGGCGCAGATACAAGAAACTGATTGTGTTTTCGGGATCGATATGCTTTTATTTTTTCAAACGAGCTGTGGTATTCGCTCGATACGATGTTGGTAAATGGCAGAAATTGCTGGAAAAATTCATTCGGTGTGACCTCGAAATGCTTGCTTAGGCTGCCGTAGGTATCGTAAGCCCGGAGCGGATCAATGTGCCAGTGATGTTCCGGCTTGTAGCGCCTGAGAAACGACTTGATCCGTTTGGACACGACCATACCGCCGAAGGTCACGACGATTTCGGGCTGAAAAGCCAGGAATTCCTTATTTGTGAAAGGCGTAATGATGCGGTCGATGTGGCTGATGAAAGCCGGATGATGCAGGTTCGAAGTCGTTTCGGTCATAACCGCAACCGACGGATCGGCCGCGAATTTCTCAAGGATTTCCGAATCGATCTCGTCCGGGCCGTTCACCCCGACGATAACCAATTTGCGCGACGCCGAATTCCAGAGGTTTGTATGGATAATCATGTCTTCCACTGCAATAGTCTTGTAAAAACGGGCAATGGCCGAGATCGTGGCGTCTACCGATGGCTTCCGGCTGGTTTCGTACAAAGGTTCTTCAAACGGTGCATTGATGTGGACCGGACCTTTTTTCGTATAGGATTTGTTGATCGCCTCGTTGATTTCGACGTCGTTTTCAGGCGAAGCGTCGGGCGTAAGGTTGGCGTTGTAGAGCGAATGGTTTCCGAGCACGTTTTCCTGACGGATCGTTTGCCCGTCGCCGATATCGATCATTTGCGGCGGCCGGTCGGCGGAAATCACCACAAGCGGAATCTGGCTGTAGAATGCTTCTGCAAATGCGGGATAGAAATTGAGCAGCGCCGAACCTGAAGTACAGACCACAACTGCAGGTTTACCGGTTTGCTGCGCGATCCCGAGCGCAAAAAAGGCGGCGCAGCGTTCGTCGGCAATACTGTAGCAGGTAAAGGCCGGATTACTCGCAAAACCGATGGTCAGCGGGGCATTCCTCGAACCCGGCGAAATGATTATGTGGTTCAATCCTTTGGCAAGGCAGATTTGAATAATGCTTTGCGCCAGCGGGATTTTAGGATAGATCATCAATTTGTTTTTGGTTATGCAGGCCTTTCAGATTGTGAAATGAGGCAAACAAATTTAATATTCCACAATCAATTTCCGGCCAAAACGCGGTAAACTTTTTCTATTTTTGATGAAAGTATATAAAAGCACGATGAAAATAACCCTTAGGCCGGCCGCTACAGCTGATTTACCCGAAATCCTTTCAATCGTAAACCACGCCATCGCAAACACGACCGCGATTTACGACTATGAGCCGCGGACGCTGGAAATGCAGCGCCAGATATTCGAAGAAAAAGCACGATCGGGGTTTCCGCTGATCGTAGCTGAGCTTGAAGAAAAAATCGCGGGTTTCGGCACTTACGGCACTTTCAAGCCCAAAACCGGTTATCGGTTTACGGCCGAGCATTCAGTTTATGTTCGCAGTGACCTGACGGGGAAAGGCATCGGAAAATTGTTGCTCGCAAGGCTGATCGAACTGGCGAAGGAACAGAAGCTTCATACCCTGATCGGTGTGATCGACACCTCCAATACCGGAAGCATCGCATTTCATAAGCAATTCGGGTTTGTCGAAAACGGTACGATCCGGCAGGCCGGATTCAAGTTTGGCAAATGGCTCGACGTCACGATGATGCAATTGATCCTGGAATAACCGGATTATTTGATCACGTCGAAAGTAATAAGCATTGTGGTCAGGAACAGAAAAATCAGCCCGGCAAGAAAGACGCCGTCGGCAATTTTTTCATAATACGCCTTGGGTTGCTTCATTTTCCGCATCGAAAGATAAGACAGCAGGCTGCTGGTCATGAACATCAGGATGGCGATGGCCGTAAATTCGTCGATGAATGACGATTCCCTGAAATTATTCGCTTTTAATGAAGTCAACACTACGAAACACAGCCCGAGCAATGTCGATGAGGCGGTAAGAATGTGTGGAAAATTGTTGCGGTTTTCGCCCATTAACTGCCTTGGATCCAATTGGTGATTTCGGCGTCATCGGGCGTCGTTTTAGACATCAGGACTTTTACAAGGTTGCCGTTTTCATCGATCAGGTATTTCTGGAAATTCCACTCGACTTCCGAATCCTTCAGGCCGTTTTTCGCTTTTTGCGTAAGGAATTGGTAAATCGGCGCCATGTTTTTGCCTTTAACGTCGATTTTGGACATCATCGGAAATGTCACTCCGTAATTTTTCTTGCAAAATGCGGCGATTTCCGTATTGCTGCCCGGTTCCTGGGCGCCAAAGTCATTTGACGGGAAACCGACAATCACAAAATTCTTGCTTTTGTATTTTTCGTATAGCTTTTCCAAACCTTCATATTGGGGCGTAAAGCCACATTCCGAAGCCGTATTCACGATGAGTACTTTTTTTCCTTTGAGCGACGCCATATCGAATTCGCTTCCGTCGATGCTCTTGACTTTGTATTGATAAAGATTGCTCATGGGCGCTTTTTTTAACCCTTTGGCCGGTGCGATGGCCTGGGCGTGTGAATGGTTTACGAAAAAGGCAAAGGCGATAAACGCGGCCGCAAGTTTTTTCATGATATTTTTATTGCTAAAATAAAGAAAAAACAATTACGATTTGACAATTGATGGCAATGTAGATTTTATTTTATTTTAAAAAAGTTCATCTATAAATAAGCGAACATTCATTTATTATATTATCTTTGCCAAAAAAAATTATGCGTACCCGCGACAACGGCAAGGAAAAATTAGTGATTGAGAAGGCAATTGAACTGATTGTACAAGATGGATTTCAGGGTTTCAGCATGAACAAGCTTGCCAAAGCATGCAACATTTCGGTCGCGACGCTTTACATCTATTATCGCGATAAAGACGATTTGATCCAGAAAATCGGCACTGAAATCGGACGCACATTCATGAACACCACGCTCAACGGTTTTTTGCCCGACATGCCTTTTGCCGAAGGTCTGTGGAAGCAATGGGAAAACCGGGCTGCGTTCGCGATCAAACATCCGATGGAAGTTTCCTGTTTTGAAGTGATCCGGCATTCTCCGCACGGCGAACTGTTGCTCACCACTACCCTTTCCGGATTTAAGGAAAGCATGGAAGCTTTTTATGTGAATTCGGTAAACAGCGGCGAATTGATCCCGCTTCCCGTAGACGTTTTCTGGAGTATGGCTTACGGACCGCTTTACGCCCTGCTGCGTTTCGAGCGCGAAGGAAAAAGCATGGGTGGCAAACCGTTTGCATTCACCACGGAAATCATGGCGGAGACTTTCGAATTGGTCATTAAAGCCTTAAAACCGACAAACAAATGATGACAAATCCTGACCAGATATACATCCTAAAAACCAATATCGACGCGCTTTGCGGAAATTGTCCGCTATATAAAGCGCTGGACCAACATAGCGAAATCAGCCACTGGACCATCGATCTTGAAGATTTCGATAAAGTACTGCGCGTGGTTTCGGCGACGCTTTCCGCCGCTTCGGTCATCAATATAGTGCGGGCAAGCGGATTCAAATGCGAGGAACTTAACTAAAACAAACCCTGATGAAAATACCTCCGGATCAAGATTCCCAGCCGATATCCGCTTTTACTCCTTATCAGAAATTCGTCATTGCCGTATTGGCCTTGCTGCAATTCACGGTAATACTTGATTTCATGGTCATTTCGCCGCTCGGTGACATTCTGATGAAATCGATGGACATCAGCACCGCGAAATTCGGATTCGCCGTTTCGGGCTACGCGTTCAGCGCCGGGGCGTCGGGTTTGCTTGCAGCCGGTTTTGCCGATAAGTTTGACCGGAAAAAATTGCTTCTTTTCTTTTACGCAGGTTTTATTGCCGGAACGATTTTCTGTGCGCTGTCCACCAGTTACATGATGCTGCTCTCAGCCCGGATCATCACGGGGTTTTTCGGCGGCGTGATCGGCTCGGTCAGTCTGGCCATCGTCACCGATCTTTTTTTGGTACACCAGCGCGGCCGCGTCATGGGCTTTATCCAGATGGCATTTGCCGCAAGCCAGATCTTGGGAATTCCGGCGGGTTTGTATTTTGCAAATTTATGGGGCTGGCATTCGGCGTTTTTTGTTATCGCCGGGTTTGGAATATTGATTCTGGCCGCAGTTTTACTAAAGATGAAACCAGTCGATCAGCACCTCGCTCTACAATCCGACAAACATCCCCTGTTGCATTTGTGGCATACGCTCGGAAACAAAAATTATCAGGTCGGGTTTACCGCAATCGCTTTTCTTTCGGTCGGTGGGTTTATGCTCCAGCCGTTCGGAAGCGCGTTTTTGGTCAACAACATCCACATCAGCCAGGAAAACCTGCCGATCGTGTTCTTCTTTACGGGCGTTTCGGTTTTGTTCATTATGCCGTTGGTTGGGAAACTCAGCGATAAGGTCAACAAATTCAAACTTTATACTGCGGGTTCGGCATTGTCGATTGTCATGATCCTGATTTATACCAACCTGTCGCCCATACCGCTTTGGGAAATCATCGTCATAAATATGGTCCTGTTTATGGGTATCATGAGCCGGATGATTCCGTCAACGACGCTCAACACCAGCGTTCCCGAGATGAAAGATCGCGGCGCTTATATGGCCATCACCTCGTCGATGCAGCAAATTGCCGGCGGGATTGCGGCGGTTTGTGCCGGTTTCATCGTACACCAGCCTACCAAAACGAGCCCGCTCGAGAATTACGACATATTGGGTGTCGTGATTTCGGTCGTGACGCTCGCATCGATTTTTCTGATCTACCGCGTCTACCGAATGGTTGTCCATAAAGCCGAGGGAATCCCGGCCGCCGTCGCCGAACAATTATAAACAAATCATAAGGTTATCCGAATATTTGGCAGTCGCGTCGTTATTTTATTATTTTTGTGTTTGTCTAACCCAAATTTAGACCCCAATGATAAGATTATACCCTTCCGAGGAGTTCCGGGAATTTCCCGTCGACGCTCCTTTGAGACTGCGCTACGCGGTTTCCAATTACGGCCGTCTGGTCAGTTTCAAAGACAAAATTCTTGAGGGCCGCATCCTGAAAGGCAGTACGGTCGAGAGTTACCGCGTTTTTCCGTACAAGACTTATAACAAAGGGAAAATCAAGAATTATCACTTGTTCATCGGAAAACTGGTTGCCGAACAATTCCTGCCGAAGACCTCCGAGGACCAGGTTTATGTATTGCATCTCGATTATGCGCGCGACAACGACCACATCTCAAACCTGAAATGGGCCACGCGGGCGGAAATGCTGGCACACGCACAAAAAAGCCCGAACGTGATTGCAGCCCAAAAAATCAAGCGCGTCGGCGTAACCGGAAAACTGACCAGTACGCAGGTCATCCACATCAAAAAACGGCTGCTCGACCCGAACCGCAAAACCCGGATGAAAATGCTGGCCAAGCAATTCGGGGTGAGTGAAATGCAGATCCATCGCATCCGTACCGAAGAAAACTGGGGACATATCAAAGTATAAGGAATCCATAAATGTAAAAAAGCCTTTTCCGCGACGAAAAGGCTTTTCCTTCTTTATAACTAACTAAAACCAAAAAACATTTATCTTTTCACGACGCGAAGCGTTTTCGTTTCGTCGCCGGCGCCGACGATTACGTTATATACACCGGGCGGATATTCCTGCCCGATTCGAAGCGCCGCTAAATCTGCGGCCTTGAGATGCTGCACGTCGAGCAATCTTCCGGTCATGTCGTACACCTTGACCGATACTTCAGCAGCAGCCTGTAGGGCAGCATCGATGCTGAAGTATTCGGAAAAAGGATTGGGATACAGCCTGGGCATAAAGGGCGCATCATTGATATCTTCAGTTTTTTCACTTCCGGAAGCGATTCGTGTGGCGGGCAACACCAACGGCGTGGTCACGTCGCAGGCTTTCCCGAAACCGGTAAACGTGCCGTTGACTTTTACCGCTACTTTCACGGTATATGCAGTGTTGGCCTGCAATCCCGAAAACATGTTCAGGTTGTAGCAGCGCGATACGCGGTCGATGTAATGGCTGTAGCCGATTAACGGGTTTTCGAGACGAAAACGGTAAACGGTCGCATTCGGGTATTCGTCGGCAAACATCATTTCCGACATGCTGGTGCAAATCATCTCACACTGCGACAATTGGATTTTCGGCACAGGCAGCAGCGGCGTATAAACCACACAGAACGGTCCGTAAGGCAGATAATCGCCGTGCGTATCCTTAATCGCAACTTCAATCTTATAGGACGTATTGTACTGAATGTTCGAAAGCATGCTCATCGTAAAACTCCTGAGCGCCCTGTCGAGATATTGCACGTCGGCCGTATAGGACATATTGGTGACTTTAAAGCGGTAACCGGTAGCATCCGGCACGTTGTCGGCGTAAATGTAATCGGAGAACGCGCCCAAAAACCTGCCGCAGTAGGAAGCCTGGATTTTCGTAAAAAGGATCGGCGCGGTCACGCTGCAAACCGGACCGTATGGCAGATATGTGCCGTCAAAATTCCTGACGGCGACTTCCACGGTATAAGTCTGGCCCGAAGCGCACGGGAAAAGGTTCATCCGGAATTCGCGCAAAGCCCTGTCGATGACATATACTTCGGACGGATTCTGGAAATTGGTCACACGAAACCGGTAACCCGGCGCCATGACAATGTTATTCGCATAAACGATATCGCTGATTGACGAAACGGTAATTCCGCACTGACTGGTTTGGATTGCTGTTATAGCAGACGGACTGTAAAGCGTGCACGATGCGCCGTAAGGTTGCCAGACGCCGGAAATGCAGGTCGCAACCTGAATGGAATAGGTTTTCGCGAAACCGTAGCTTGCCATTTGCGTCAGTGTGAAAACACGGGTCGAATTGGTTACGTATTGTTCCTGTACGGAACCGTTGGGCAATGTATTGGAAATTTTGAACCGGTAAGAAGATGCGCCGGTAACGATGTTGGCTATGATCGTCGTGTTGATGGCCGCCAGAACCTGTCCGCAGTAGGCCGACTGGATTTGCGTGGTCGTTACGGGAAGCGTCGCATTGTTTTTTCGGTCGCCGGCTTGTACCGAAACCGAAAAAGCAAGAAACAGCACACAAAGTTTAAGAAGTAATTTTCTTTCCATGGTCGTAAATTCATTTACATTGTTCTTTTCAGTTCGCTATCAGGTAAATACGACGATAGCTTTCTACGTCCCAAAACTATTTATTTGAAATGAAACAGAAAAATTATTTATCGATAAAACGCATTTTTTATCGATGAAATACATTATTTAACTGTTAATATAAGCTTAATCTTACAATATTGATATCGTTTTATTTTATTAACAATATTTCTATTACACTGAAAAACAGCGTTTTTAACTTCGGGCAATGTAAAAATTATATATTTCCATAATATGAAGTTTATAAGAAGTTATTAAAAATCTTTTTATAAGTTTGTGGAAAACCTACGTTTATGACCCAAGACGATTTGCTGGTGCTGATTGCCGATAAAGACGAAAAAGCTTTTTCGCACATTTATAATATGTATTCCAAAAGCCTTTTCTCGGTAATTTCGAACCTCGTTAAAGAACGAGAAGAAGCCGAAGACGTGCTTCAGGAAGTGTTCGTCAAAATATGGAAAAATATCGACACTTATAACGAAGGCAAAGGCCGTTTCTACACCTGGATAGTCAATATCGCACGAAACACGGCCATCGATAAACTCCGCTCCAAAGGTTTTAACAACAGCAGGAAAAACCTGCCCTCCGATAATTTCGTACATCTGCTTGACGACAACAGCCGGACGACCAACATGATCGACGTGATCGGCATCCGGGATTTCGTCAAGAAACTCAAACCCAAATGCATCCAGATCATCGAACTGCTTTTCTTTAAGGGCTACACCCAACAGGAAGCGTCCGAAGAACTGGAAATTCCGCTGGGAACGGTCAAGACCCAAAACCGGAACTGCATCAACGATTTGCGAAACTATTTACAGTTACAATAAATGGAGACAAGAGAATATATAGAATCCGGAATCCTGGAACTCTATGTTTACGGACTGCTGGACGAAAACGAAAATGAGGAAGTCGCCCGAATGGCCAAAAACCATAAGGAAATCGACGATGAGATCGTCTCGATAGAAACAGCCATCGTCAACCTCTCGACAAGCTTCTCGCCTTACCTTTCTGCGGAAAACTTCGAAAAAATCAAGGAAAGACTCGAGCTCAAGTACCGCGACAACACCCCGGTCGTCGAGATGAAACCGCGCCGCAACTGGGCTGCTTATACCGGCTGGGCCGCAGCGATCCTGCTCATGGCCGGCGCCGGATGGCTGTTCGTACAGCTGGACCAGTCCAAATCGGAAGTGGTCGAAATTCAGGTCGAAGGCACGAAGCTCCGCGATTCGATCAGGACGCTCGATGAGAGAAACCGCAATGCCGAAAGCGCACTTGCCATTGTCCGCGACAATGCCAGTACCGTCGTTCCGTTGGCTGGGCAGGCTGCCGCTCCCGAAGCTTTCGCGAAAGTCTATTGGAACAAGGACACGCAAACGGTTTATGTAGACGCTTCCGGACTTCCTGAACCGCCCGAAGGCAAAGTTTATCAGGTTTGGTCGCTCAAGCTCAAGCCGCAGCTTACCCCGACAAGTATCGGGCTTCTCGAGAACTTCACGGCCGACGAGCATCGCATTTTCAGCGTCAGCAGCACCGGCGATGCCGAAGCTTTCGGGATTACGCTCGAACCGGCCGGCGGAAGCGCCTCACCAACGATGGACCAGCTTTACACTTTGGGTAAAGTCTAAAAAAAGTATTTGACCCGCTTTTTATAAAAGGAAAAAGGTCCGGCATCCGTGTCGGGCTTTTTTATTTTTCAGGTTTGGGCGTTGCCTTTCAGGCCCGGGCTGTCCATTGCAATCTTTTGCCAAGGTTTGGCAAAAGGATTTCCATTTCCATCCCTAACGCGGTCATCGTTCAAATCATTTCTTCGATTTCCCTTTGAATCTGCGGTTCGCCAGGTACGAAAACAGCCCAAGCGCCAATACACAGGCTACTGAAATATATACGAATGTCGGGGTCACGACGCGATCGCCGCTTGCGTAGGAATGCAGTCCGGTCAGGTAGAAATTCACCCCGAAATAGGTCATCATGATCGAATAATACGCGAGCACCGACATGAAATTGAACGTCCATTTCCCGCGGAACCACGGCACGAACCGCGCATGGATTACAAACGCATACACCATGATGCTGACCAGCGCCCAGGTTTCCTTCGGATCCCAGCCCCAGTAGCGGCCCCAGCTTTCGTTGGCCCATTGCCCGCCGAGAAAGTTCCCGATCGTAAGCATGATCAGCCCGATGGTCAGCGCCATTTCGTTGATGTATGTAATTTCCTTGATGTTGAGTTCCATCCGGGCGCGGTTCTTTTCGGTTGTGCAAAGCATCAGGATCAGCGATACGACGCCCAAAACCATTCCCAGGGTAAACGGCCCGTAACTCGCTACGATCACCGCGACGTGGATCATCAGCCAATACGAATTGAGCACCGGCTGCAGGTTTGCGATCGCCGGATCCATCCAGTTCCAGTGCGCGATCATCAGGATCATCGAGGCTACGAACGTACCTGAAGCGACAGTCAGTTTCGATTTCCGATCGAAGGCCAGCGTAAAGAACATCGTCGCCCACGCCACATAAATCATCGATTCGTAAGCATCGCTCCACGGCGCGTGCCCCGAAATATACCAGCGGGCAATCAATCCAAGAGTATGCAAAGCGAACAACAGTCCGATTAAGACGTGGAAACCGTTAATCACAAAACGGATCGCCTTTTTCTCGAAGAAAATATTTACGATTGTTATCAACAGCATCAATACGCCCGAAATCATATACAAATAATACAGATTCTTGAAAATGTCGTATTTGTTATAAGTGATTTCGGATGAAATTTTCTCCTCAGACGGCATGACCTTCCCGCCGTATTTTGCCTGGTATTTCTTGATTCCCTTGAGATAAAAATCAGCTTCCTTGTAATCGCCGCCCTGCTCTGCCCTTTCGAGCGCCATCATATAAACCGGGAAAATCTTCATGATGATCGAATCGCGTCCTTTGAGCCCGGCATGCGGCAGTTCGGCTTCCGAAACCCATTTGTTGTTCGGATCGCCCGGAATAGGGAAAATCTTCAGGATCGCGCCGCTGAGCGCCGAGTTGAGGATGTTGACCTTGCGGTCGGCGTCGATCAGGTCTTTCTGGTGTTGGCTCGGAATCTGCGCCTTATAGGCTTCGTCAAGATACGGCGTAAGCTTGTAACTGAGCTTGTCGTCGAAGAAATCGAGCAGCGTCGCATACTTTGCTTTAGTGTCGATTCCGATGATTTTTCTCAGGCTGTCGTTGCCGGTTTTCAGATTTACGAGTGGAATCTGCAGCCACGCCTCGCGGAATTGCAGCATCGACAAGAAAACCTGATCCGAGTTCAGGCCGCGATACGTATCGCTTTTGCTGACTTTCCGAAGCAGTTCCGACGAAAACGTGTTGATCGGTTTCATCCTTCCGCCTTCGTCCTGTACGACCATCCGCCCGAATTTCGCTGCGTGCTCTTCGCTGACTTTGGTTTTGGCGATGAACGTCTCGATTTCCTGATCGGTGACTTTGTGGCGTTCCACATGGACTTGCCCGAATCCGCTGAACCCGATCAGCAAAATCACAATCGTGATCAGTCTTGCTTTTTTCGCCTTGACTTTTTCCAACTTGCGTTTCAGGTCGGCAAACCGCGAATGTTTTGTGAACATGATTGCCATCAGCCCGAAAAACAGCATGAAATATCCGACGTAAGTGATCGAAGTTCCCCAAAAATCATGGTTCACGGACAAAATCGTCCCTTTCTCGTCCGGGTCGAACGACGCCTGGAAAAAGCGGAATCCTTTGTGGTCGAGCACGTGGTTCATGTAAATCCGGGCGTCGAATTTTTCCGAACCGTCGCGAACCGTGACCTGACTTTCAAACGCCGAATAACTTTTTTCGGTGCCCGGATATTTCGTCGCGATGAAATCGTTCAGGTGCAGACTGAATGGCAAGGTGTAAACTTTGCTCCCGAAGGCAAGCGTGTATTCGAGTTTGCCGATCTGGACGACCTGCGGCTCGCCTACTTTTCCTTTCGAGCCTTTGAGCACGACATCCCGGGATTTCCCTTCAGACGTAACCGTAACCACAAGCGCGTCGTCGCTGTTTTTGGCTTTGTAATCGTTATTGGATTCGAGCACTTTTTTCCCTTTAATTGCGAGTTCCGGAAAAACGAATTGCGCGCCGCCGACGCTGTATAGCGAACGCATCATCAGCGGCTGTGTCGCATCTTTCTGGACGCGGCCCTGGAATTTGTCGGCCATACGCATAAACATTCCCTCGAACGGCGTCTGGATCGTATAGCTTTCGCCGGCCGTATTGATGTTGACCGCGCCTTTGGTGAATTTGTTCAGCGCAAAAAGGATGTTATGGATGTTCACGACCTCGCCTTCCTTAAGATAATGCTCGTGCCTTGTCCCGCCGCCGGATTCGACCATTTTCAGGAAAGTTTGCCCGTGCGGGTCCGGCTTGACTTTTTCGGTCGCGCCCATGATGTAGTTCTTGTACCGGATCTCGAAAGGAATATCGTCGAAGTTGCTCGAAATCGAGAAATCGTTGTCGGTCACCGGTGAAAAAAGCAGCGCTTTCTCATATACCCGGCGGCGCGTTTCGCCTTTATATTCCCCGTCCACAAAAACATTCAGGTACGTCTTGTCAGAGAAAACCTGGTTTTGCGACTCGCCTTCGCGGATCGGCATCATGCCTTCGTAACTGATGTAGCGCGTGATTCCGGCGCCGATCAATATGAAAATGAACGCCAGGTGCAGGATCAGCGTCGCCCATTTTTCTTTTTTGAGCAATTTGTAACGCGGGATATTTCCGAGGAAATTGACCAGAAACAGGAACATGATCGCCTCGAACCACCAGGAATTGTAGATCAGGATGCGGGCGGTGTTGGTATTGTATCCGTCTTCGATGAAAGTGCCGGTGCCCATGGCGGCCGCGAAAACGATGAAAAGAAAGGCCATTAATCGGGTGGAAAAGAAAAACGAGGCTATTTTTTGGACCATGGGAACGGAATTATATTTCATAAAAAGTCATGCAAAAATAGGTAAAAATGTTGGTTAATGATTTTGACGCGCCGTAGATTTTAAAAGAAAAATGTGTCGGAAATTTCTGTGGCAGAAAACAAATTTGTTCGTATTTTTGGAGCACATCAGCAACAAATGATATTACTCTGCAAAAACTGTCAGGAGCCGCTCCACGGAAAATACTGTTCGGCCTGCGGCCAAAAGGAATACACCGACAAGGACAAGGACGTTAAATCGATCGTTGAGGAAGCGCTGCATTTCCTCACGCATTTCGAAGGTACTTGGCTCACGACGCTCCGGACTGTATTGTTCAAACCGGGAAAACTCTCGTTGGATTATTGCAACGGCATCCGCAAAAAATACTACAAACCGATTTCGTTTTTCCTGGTGCTGATCGTGATTTACCTGATTTTTCCCTTACTTCAGGGATTGAACATGAAAATGGATTATTATCAGGACCTGAAATTGACCGGCCCGCTGATTACACGGCAAATTGAAACAAAGCTCCAAACGCAGCATATAGACCGGGAAACGCTGACCGAGCATTTTCATCACACTTCCGAAAAAGTCTCGAAAATCATGCTTTTGCTTTTAATTCCGCTGACGACCTTATTGCTTTGGCTGCTGTATTTCTACAAGCGTCGGATGACGTTCGACCTTTTTATCCTGGCGACGGAAATCAACATCGTCACCATGCTGCTATTCTTCATTTTGCCGGTTTTGCTTTTGGCCATTTATCTCATCGGCCACATCAGATTCACCGACGAAGACGTTTCGCTCGAGATTTTCGCCATTTTGTTTACGGGCTGGATTACGGTGGCCTTGCGAAAATTTTTCTCAGAGCCTTGGCTCATCGCTTTGCTGAAAGCCCTCGCGTTCGTGTATTTGTACTCTATCGCGACGCAAATCATTTACAAATTCCTTCTTTTTGAAGTCGTATTCGCCTTAATTTAAGCCGGTTGATTCCGTCAAATAAGCGTTTTATCCGGTAATTGGGTCGGTTATCGATAAAATGATGCGCCTTTTTGGGGTTTTTCTACTTTTGAATCGGATTAATAACGTATTCAAAAACGCCCCCAATTTGAAGCAAAAATACTCCATTCTCAGACTGCTGACCCTACTTATGGCATCCTGCGCCGCTTACGCGCAGGGAGAAGCCAACATCTGGTATTTCGGAAACAAGGCCGGCCTGGACTTCTCCGGCGGCAATCCCGTAACTTTATACGACGGACAACTCAACAATATTGAAGGCTGTACGACTTTGTGCGACGCCTCGGGCCATCTGCAATTTTACACCAACGGCATTTCGGTCTGGAACAAGTACCACGTGATTATGGACAACGGCACCGGACTTTTCGGCGATCCGTCCAGCTCGCAATCGGCGGTCATCGTCCAGAAACCGGGATCGAACAGCATTTTCTACATTTTTACGACCAATGCGTTCGACAACAACGGCGGATTCCGCTATTCGGTTGTAGATATGACTGCCAACGGCGGAAACGGCTCCGTAATTTCCAAAAATACATTGCTGTCCAATTCGACCTGTGAGAAAGTTGCCGTCATCAGGCACACCAACGGGCAGGACGTTTGGGTAATCACCCATTTGTGGGACAACGACGCATTCAGTGCACAACTGATTACCGCATCGGGAATCGGGCCGGCACAGGTAATCAGCCACGCGGGTTGCATGGTTCCGGCCGACGACGACCGCGCCAATGCGATCGGATATTTGAAAATATCGGCCGACGGCAAAAAAATTGTCGCCTGCCACACCTATTTAGGCAAAGCAGAACTTTACGATTTCGATGCGGCAACCGGACAGGTTTCGAACGCGACTGGGCTTTGCAATACTGAACATGTTTACGGCGCGGAATTTTCCCCGGACAACAACGTGCTTTATATCGGTACGGTCGACGAACGGAAACTCTACCAGTTTGACCTGACAGCGGCAAACATCGCCGATTCGAAAATTTTGGTATCGACGCTGCCGCAAAGCCTTGGCGCGCTGCAATTGGCCCCGAACGGAAAGATTTACGTCGCGATGGCCGAAATCGACAAACTCAGCGTAATCAACAACCCGAACCATTTGGGAGCGGGCTGTAGCCTTTCGACCAACGCGATCGATCTTGGCGGCCGGATGTGCATGCTCGGGTTGCCTTCTTACAACCAATCGGTTTTTTACACGAAAATCAATGCGGCATCGCTTTGCGCCGGAAACAATACGAGTTTTTCTTTTGAAGCGGGCTTTACGCCCCAATCGATTTCCTGGAATTTCGGTGACAACCTGATGACCAGTCAAACCGCGCCGTCGCACCATTATGCCGCAGCCGGGAATTACACCGTGACCGTAACCGTGACCTATGCAGGTGGCGTAATCGTCCGGACAAAGGAAATCAGGATTTCGCCAGCGCCGACGGTTGCCAACATCGTCCCGCAGGTTTTCTGCCTCAGCGGAAATGAAAATTATTTCTTGTCGTCAAACGACGTCGCAGTGCTCCACGGCCAGCCAGCTTCCGAATTCGCGGTCACTTATTATGCGACGCTTTCCGATGCACAAAACCAAACCGGCGCTTTGCCTGACAACTATACGCTTACCGCAGGTTCTACAACGATTTATGCCGTGATCAAAAGCCTTGCGCCGGATGGATGCAGCGCCATCGCGCATTTCGTATTGACAGCTTATACGCAACCGGTTGATTCACAGCCTTCCGATTTCCATGCCTGCGACGGTTTGGTCCGCGACGGGATTGCGGCGTTCGACCTCGACACCAAAACCGATGAAATCCTGCACGGACAGCCGGAAAGTGGATACAGCGTAAAATATTATACCGATACCGACGATGCCGAAAATGGGGTTTCCCCGATTGCAGGCGATTTTTACAATACGGAAAATTCACAAATCATTTACGCCCGCATCACCAATGCAGGCGGTTGTTATAAAGTGGTTTCGTTCCGATTGGTCGTAGATCGCTGCAACGATCCTGACGATGCCGATGTTTTCCCGAAATTCTTCACCCCGAACGGCGACGGCTACAACGATACCTGGAAGACCAAGGCGACCGAAGGCACTTCGGATATGACAATCAACATCTTCGATCGTTTCGGCAGGCTGCTCAAGACGATTACCCACAACGATTCGCAGTGGGACGGCACGGTTGGCGGACAGGATCTGCCTTCAGACGATTACTGGTATGTCGCCAGCGGGCACAACATCCCGGAAATCCGTGGACATTTTGCCTTGAAAAGGTAAACGATAAGCTTTACGGCTCCACTTTTTTTGCTAATTTAGCGGCATGATTAAAGTGAGCATCATTGGTTACGGAAATGTCGCACAGCACCTGATGACGGCTTTCGCCAACAATGATTCCACCGAACTCGTACAGGTTTTTTCCCGCGATGCGTCGAAAATTGTCCACCTGATTTCCCCTGAAAATATCACGGACGATTACAATGCATTGGCGCCTGCCGATCTCTACCTCATTTCGGTGACCGATTCGGCGATTGCGGAAGTCTCAGGAAAACTCCCGTTTACCGGCAGGCTCATCGCACACACATCGGGAAGCATGCCGCTTGAGGCAATCGATGGCAAAAACCGGCGCGGCGTATTTTATCCTTTACAGACGTTCACCAAAAACAAGCCTTTGAATTTCAGGGAAATACCAGTCTGTATTGAAGCCGAAAACGAATCCGATACAGAAATACTCAGCCGTATCGCAAATGCGGTTTCCGACCAAGCGTATCACATCGGAGCCGAGCAACGGAAAGCTTTGCATGTCGCTGCTGTTTTTGCCAATAATTTTACGAACCACATGTATGATATCGCCCATACGATCTGCGGGGAAAATTACATTCCGTTCGATATCCTCAAACCGCTGATCGCAGAAACCGCAAATAAGGTCCGGCTGCTCACGCCGGCGGAAGCCCAAACCGGCCCGGCCAAAAGGAATGACGAAAAAACCATTGCGGCACACCTGGATTTCCTGAAAGATGAAAACCAGCGGCACATCTACAAAATCCTGACACAATCCATTACTGAATATGGCAAAAAGTTATAAAGAATTGATGAACGGCATTACGACCTTCATCCTAGACGTTGACGGCGTGCTGACCGACAGTACCGTGCACGTGACTTCGACCGGCGAAATGCTCCGCACGATGAACATCCGCGACGGCTATGCGATGAAAGCGGCCGTCGAAAGCGGCTATCACGTCTGCGTCATTTCGGGCGGCAGTAACGAAGGCGTTCGGATCCGGCTGCAAAACCTGGGCATTACCGAAATTTTTCTCGCCGCGCCGGACAAAGTGGCTACCTTCAATGAATACATCAACCGTTATGGCATCAAGGCCGAACAGGTTTTGTATATGGGCGACGACATTCCGGATTACCATGTGATGCAATTGGTCGGGCTTCCGGCTTGCCCGCAGGATTCGGCGCCCGAGATCAAAGGCATTTCGCAATACATCTCGCATAAGAACGGTGGCAGCGGCGCGGTGCGCGACGTCATCGAACAAGTGATGAAAGTACAGGGAAAATGGCTGAAATACTTTAACGCAAAATACGATTGATCCGATGAATTTCCTGAAACTCATACGTTACCAAAACCTGTTGATGCTGGCCCTGATGCAGCTTGTTTTCCGGTACGGCTTTTTGAACAAGCAAAACGTGCTGCTGGCTCTATACGACTGGCAATACGTCCTTTTAATTTTAGCAACGGTATGTATTGCGGCCGGCGGTTACATCATCAACGACATTTACGATCAGGAAACCGACGGCGACAACCGGCCCGGAAAAGTCATCGTCGGGAAAGCGATTACCGAAACCCGGGCTTATAATTACTATGTCGCGCTGAATATCATTGGCGTGGCGATCGGTTTCTATTTGTCTAATTACATCGGCAGGCCGTCTTTTTCGCTGCTGTTCATCCTGATTTCGGCGACGCTTTATATGTATGCCACGACTTTCAAGCAAAGCCTTCTTGTCGGGAATGTGCTTGTGGCCGTTTTGCTTTCGGTCAGCATCCTGATCATCGGCATTTACGATGTTTACCCGATGCTTCCTTTTGCTGCCAATCCGTACGATTCAAAAAATGCGTTCCTGGCGATTTCGTATTATGCGATTTTTGCGCTGGTCATCAACCTCATCCGCGAAATCATCAAAGACCTTGAGGATGTCAACGGCGATTACAATCAGGGCATGCATACCCTGCCGATCGTTTTGGGCGTCGCCCGTACGACGAAAATCATGTTCTGGATCGGACTGCTTCCGACGGGCTATCTGATGTATTATGTCTATACCCATTTTTTCAACGCCAATTTGTTGTATTCCACGATTTATTTCCTGGGATGCGTCATCGCGCCGCTGATTTACTTCAATGCAAAAATGTGGAACGCACAAACTCAAAAGGATTACCGGCACTTGGCGGCCGTTTTGAAACTGGTGCTTCTTACGGGAATCATATCCATTGCAGTCATCACCTTTGAAGCCGGCGCCAATGCTTAGGGAAAAGTTCAAAAACCACAAAATCATCCTGGCTTCGGGTTCGCCGCGGAGGCAGAAATTCTTTGCCGATCTCGATCTCGATTTCGAAATCCGGCTCAAGGAAACCGAAGAGATTTTCCCGCCCGAACTCAAGGCTTCCGACATTACCGACTTCCTCGCGCTTTTGAAAGCCGAAGCGTTTGACGGCCAGCTCGCACCCGGCGAAATCCTCGTGACCAGCGACACGATTGTATGGTTCGAAGGCAAAGCCCTCGGAAAGCCGAAAGATTACGACGACGCGTTCCAAATACTGCGGTCGCTATCGGGCAAGACACACGAGGTTTATACTTCGGTTTGTTTCAAGACTGCTGAGAAATCTGAAGTAATCAACGATCTCACAAAAGTCACTTTCAATCCGCTGTCAGACCAGGCAATCCGGTATTATCTCGACAATTATAAACCTTACGACAAAGCCGGCGCTTATGGAATCCAGGAATGGATCGGGCTGATTGCGGTAAGGAAAGTCGAAGGTTCGTACGCAAACGTCATGGGATTGCCCGTCGATAAAGTTTACGACTACTTCATCAAATTGGAGTAACCTTTTTGTGGAAAATTTTCCTGTTAAAACCTGAAAATCCTGCAACATTTTACGCTTTTCCTGTAAGGCAATCGGTTAATTATTGTCCCATTTTTGTCAAAGTTTCCTTAAATAACAAAAGCGCTTTTCTATTAAAAGGGTAAATTTAAGGGAAACAAAACCGGCAATTCCCATGAATGAGACCATCAAATTCCCGTTTTATGCCCGACTGGCGTTCGTATTGATCAGCCTGATCGCGATTTTTTCGATATTGTATATCGGGCAAGGGATAATCGTTCCGGTTTTGTTCGCATTTCTTTTTGCCATACTGCTCGAACCTATTTGTAGGTTTTTGAAGCGGAAACTGCATTTTCCGCACGTCATCGCCTGCCTGGTAAGCGTTGCGCTTTTCATCGCATTTTTTGTCGCACTTTTTTCGTTCCTGTCTTGGCAGATCGGCGATATGATCAACGATTGGGCGAAGATCAAACACAACGTCGGCATCCACATCAACCATTTACAGGAACTCGTCCGGAGCAATTTCAACGTCAGCAAGCGCGAGCAGAACGAATTCCTGGACAGCGCGACTTCCGATTCGGGAACCCAGCTCGTGACCAATACGCTTTTCTCGGTGACTGATTTGTTATTGAACGTGACTTTGGTCCCGATTTACATTTTCCTGATCCTGCTCTACAAAAACCACCTGATCAAATTCCTCAGCAAACTGTATTCGAAAGACCACCATGCGACGCTGCAGGAAATTCTCGGCCAGGTCAAGATTTCGATCCAAAGTTACATTATCGGGCTGTTCATCGAGATGCTGATTGTATCAATACTGACGGGCGGCGGCTACATGATCATTGGGGTAAAATACGCGATTTTGCTCGGCGTGATTTCCGGGCTGCTCAATCTGATTCCGTACATCGGGATTTTGTTCGCCATCGCATTAAGCATTGCCGCGACGCTGGGCACGAGCACCGATATTTCGATGATCCTGTACATTTTACTGGTTAATGGCGTCGTCCAGTTCATCGACAACAATTTTCTGGTCCCGATGATCGTCAGCTCCAAAGTCGAGATCAATGCTATTGTCGCCATTATCGGGATTATCGTTGGCGGAACCATCGCGGGCGTGGGCGGCATGTTCCTTACCATTCCGCTATTGGCCGTGCTTAAAGTGATTTTTGACCGCGTCGACGGATTGCATCCGTGGGGTTATCTCATGGGCGACGACATCCCGAAAACGTTTCGCTGGCACAGTATGAGGCTGCCGCTGTTCAATAACGATCAGGTTTCGACGACGATTTCTGCCGATACACCGCCCGAAGCCGTGACCTTTACACCGACATCAACTTTGGAAAACAACCCCGAGCCATGAAAACTTTTACCCGGATAAAGGATTACGCGGGAAGACGTACCATGAAACTCAGCGACCAGACGCTCGAAAGCCATGCGCGCGCCAATAAGTTCCTGATCAACGTCGCCGACGTATTCCTGTTTTTGATACGCGTCGTGCGGAACACTTTTTCACGAGGTTTTGAATTCCTGGAATTTTTCAGGCAATGTTTCCAGATCGGGAACAAATCGCTCGGGCTGATTTCGGTTACCGGTATCATCATCGGACTGGTTTTGACGATACAATCGCGGCCCGTATTGATAAATTTCGGCGCCGAAGCGATGCTTCCGGGCATGGTTGCCGTTTCGATCATCCGGGAAATGGGCCCGGTAATCACGGCGCTGATCTGTGCAGGAAAAATCGGATCGAGCATGGGTGCCGAACTCGGCTCGATGCGCGTCACCGAACAGATCGACGCGATGGAAGTTTCCTCGACCAATCCGTTCAAATTCCTGATCGTTCCGCGCGTGCTTGCCGCAACTTTTATGTTGCCGCTATTGGCATTATATGCCGACGGGCTCGGGCTGTTGGGAAGCTGGGCCGGCGCGAACATCAAGGGCCAGGTCAACCTGATCCTGTTCATCAACCAGGCGTTCAAAAGCCTTGATTATATGGATTTGTTTCCTTCAGTTATTAAGACATTTTTCTTCGGCACAGTCATCGGACTGGTCGGATGTTATAAAGGATTCCACGCCGGACGCGGAACGGAAAGCGTCGGGATTGCAGCGAATTCGGCGGTAGTTACGGCTTCACTTCTGGTAATTATCGTCGATTTGATCGCAGTACAAATCACCGACCTGATCAATTAAGCTATGAAAACGGCTGCAAAAAATAATACCGTCATCGATATCCGGAACCTGAGCATCGGCTTTGGGGAAAATCAGGTGTTGAAAGACCTGTCGCTTCAATTGCACAAGGAGGAAAACCTGGTCGTGCTCGGGAAATCCGGAACCGGAAAATCGGTGCTGATCAAATGCATCGTCAGGTTATTGCATCCGGACCAGGGCGAAATCGAAATCTTTGGCGAAGACATCACCAAAGCCCCGACAAAGGATTTGGCCGAAATCAGGAAAAAAATCGGGTTTCTGTTCCAAAGCGCGGCATTGTACGATTCGATGACCGTTCGTGAGAATCTGGAGTTCCCGCTAAAACGCATCCGCAAGGAACTCAGCGAAAAGGATATCGATGCCAAAGTCAAGGCAGCGCTCGAAAATGTCGGCCTTCCGGATGCGATCGACAAAATGCCGTCGGAACTTTCGGGCGGACAGCGCAAACGCATCGGACTGGCCCGCACCATTATCGTTGAGCCGGAAATCATGCTGTATGACGAGCCGACGACAGGACTCGACCCGATCACGTCGGATGAGATCAGCAATCTGATCAACGACATCCAGCAGAAATTCAAGACCTCGTCGATCATCATCACGCACGACATCGAATGTGCCCGGACGGTCGCCAACCGTTTCGTGATGCTGCGGGACGGCAAACTTTACAAAGACGGCACGCTCGAGCAATTCGAAAGCGACAAAGATCCGTTCATCAGTTCTTTTTTCAATACGAACCAAAAAAATAAATGACATGAATACACATTCACCAAAATTCAAAATCCGTCTCGGGCTGTTCGTAACCGTCGGAATCCTGCTGTTCGTGCTGGCGATATTCATCATCGGCAAACAGAAAAACCTTTTCGATCCGGTGTTTACCGTGTATGCCAAATTCAACAACGTCAGCGGATTGCAGGTTGGGAACGTGGTCCGGTTTTCGGGGATAAACGTCGGTACGGTTGATGAAATCAATATCGTCAACGACACGACCGTCCGCGTCAACATGCTGCTCAAGAAAGACGTGCAGCGGTTTATCAAGACGGATTCGGAAGTGGGAATCGGCTCGACCGGAATCATCGGCGACCGGATATTGACTATTTCGAACGGGAAACCCGAATCCAAATCGGTGGTCAACGGCCAGGTTCTGGCATCCAACGAACCGGTAGAAACCGACGCCATCATGCAGAGTATCCAGATTACCGCCGGAAACGCCGCTTTGATTACCGAGGATTTGTCGGAAATCATGAACAAGATCAACAGCGGACAAGGCACGTTAGGAAAACTCATCAACGATAAAAAAATCGCCAAAAACCTCGACGCCACGATCGGCAACCTCAAGACCAGCTCCAAAAAACTTGACGAAAATATGGAAGCGGCCAAACACAACTTTCTGTTGAGGGGTTATTTCAAGAAAAAAGAAAAAGAAGCCAAGAAGAAAAAAGAGGAAGCAGCCGAAAAGGCGAAAGAAGAAGCCGACCAAAAAGCCGACGCAAAGAAGAAATAACTTTTAACTGCTCTGACTTGTGAAAACCCGGATTTTATACGTCCGGGTTTTCTGTTTTTAAATAGAAAAAGCGCACTATACGAATGTTGTAAATTTTCAAATAAGTTCTGTAACGTCTACGGCCTGAAATTCAGCAAATTTACTAAAACGGAAAAATTGTTTTATGGTAAGGGTTACAAAAGAAGGCGTCATACTCGAGAAAACGGATCGTGAATTTGAGAACGAAGGCGTATTGAACCCGGCCGTTATCGCTGAAGGCGACACGATTCACATGTTTTACCGCGCGGTGCGGATCGGCAACAATTCGACACTCGGGTATTGCAGGCTTAGCGATCCGCTGACAGTTGCGGAAAGGTTCGATCATCCGGTATTGTATCCTGAAAACGTATACGACAGCCACGGTGTCGAAGATCCGAGAATCGTTAAAATTGAAGATACATATTATTTGAGTTACACTTCGTATGACGGCTACCAGGCCATGGGTTCGCTGGCATTGTCCAAAGACCTAAAGCATTTTGATAAGAAAGGCCTGATCGTTCCCGAAGTGAATTACAAGGATTTCCGCCAATGGGTAAACGCATCGGGAAAAGTGAATGCGAAATATTTCCGCTTTGATCAGTGTAGCATGATTTTATGGGACAAGAACGTGATTTTTTTCCCAAGGAAAATAGGCGGAAAAATCGCTTTCATTCACCGCATCCGGCCCGGGATCCAAATTGTTTTCATTGACAGCCTCGAAGATCTGACGCAGGATTTCTGGAAAGATTATTTCCTGAATTTCGCAAGAAATATCCTGCTCGACCCCAAAGCCGACCATGAAACAAGCTATATCGGCGGCGGTTGCCCGCCTATCGAAACCGATCAAGGCTGGCTTTTGATTTACCATTCGGTGCGCGACACCATTGAAGGCTATGTTTATTCAGCGTGTGCAGCTTTACTCGATATCGAAGACCCGAAAAAGGAAATCGCCCGGTTGCCCTACCCGCTTTTCGAACCGGAAACGGACTGGGAACAAGAAGGCGAAGTCAACAACGTCTGCTTCCCGACCGGAACCGTGCTTAAAGGAGACAAATTATACATTTACTACGGCGCCGCCGACGAATGCATTGCCTGCGCATCGCTGAGCCTGAATGAACTGATAACCGAATTGCTTAATTACAAAACACGATGAGAAACAGTGTAACACCGCCAACGACAAAAAAGATATTCTTCGACAATCCGTTGCTACCGGGAACCGGCAATAGCGGCCCGAAAGGAAAATCGCGCCGGAACCTGCCGCAAATCCTGTTCATCACTTCGTATCCGCCGCGCGAATGCGGCATCGCGACCTATTCGGAAGACCTGATCCGGGCGCTCAACGACAAGTTCGAAAATTCGTTCCAGATCAAGATTTGCGCGCTCGAGAACGACACCGAAAAACACAAATACCCGAAAAACCAGGTCAAATACGTTTTGAATACGCAATATCCGGAAGCGTTCCATTCGCTGGCCAATATCATTAACCTGGACAACCGGATCGAAATGGTCGTGTTCCAGCACGAATTCGGATTTTATGCCGAGTGCCGCGACGCATTCATCGATTTCCTGAAAAGCATCGAAAAAACCAAAATCACGGTTTTCCATACCGTGCTGCCCAATGCCAACGAGGATTTCAAGGCGCACGCCAAAGCCATTGCCGACAACAGCGATGCTATCATCGTAATGACACGCAAATCGGCCGACATTCTGAGGCAGGAATACGACGTGCCGGAAACCAAAGTTACCGTAATCCCGCACGGAACGCATCTTGTCGCGCACAAAGACAAAGACGAATTAAAGGAAAAATACGGAATTGGGAACCGGAAAGTACTCGCGACTTTCGGATTGCTCGGCCCTGGAAAATCGATTGAGACGACACTCGATGCGCTCACTTCGGTCATCAAGACCAAACCTGACATCCTGTTTTTGGTGATCGGGAAAACGCATCCGGGAATCGTCAAGCAGCATGGCGAGGAATATCGCGAAATGCTTGAGGTAAAAGTCCGTGAACTCGGGCTTGAAAACAACGTGAAGTTCATCAATAAATACCTGGGGCTCGACGAATTGCTTGATTATCTGCAACTGACCGACATTTATCTTTTTACCTCGAAAGACCCGAACCAGGCCGTCAGCGGTACGTTTTCGTATGCGGCCAGCTGCGGCTGCGCGATCATTTCGACTCCGATCCCGCATGCGGTCGAATTTCTCAGCGGCGATTCGGGCATGGTGGTTGGCTTTGAAGACCCGAAACAGCTCGGCGATGCAATCAGCAAGTTGCTGTTCGACGTTACGCTCCGCAATACGATGCGGCTCAACGCGCTGCATAAAATCGTCCCGACATCCTGGGAAAACGCGGCATTGGCACATGCACTGCTTTTCGAAAAATACAGCGACAAGATCAGGCTGACTTACCGCAAACCCGATTTCAGCCTCAAACACATCAAGAAACTCACGACCGGTTTCGGGATGATCCAATTCTCGAAAATCAACAAGCCCGACCGGGAAACCGGCTATACGCTCGACGACAATGCCCGCGCACTGCTTGCGATGTGCCAGCACTATGAAATGACGCGCGATCCGAAAGACATCCAATACATCACGCTTTACCTTGATTTTATTGAGTTTTGCCAGCAAGGCGACGGCAAATTCCTCAATTATGTGGATTATAAGAAAGTGTTTACCGACCAAAATTTCGAATGCAATCTCGAGGATTCTAACGGTCGTGCGGTCTGGGCACTGGGTTATCTGATTTCGATTTCGGAAATCCTGCCTGCGGAACTGCACCTGAAAGCCGAAACGATCCTTGAGAAAACCATGACCGGAATCGAGCACGTCTATTCGCCAAGGGCAATGGCTTTCATGATCAAGGGCTTGTACTACTACAACATCCACAACGATTCGAAAGCGGTCCGGCTGCTGATCACAAAACTCGCCGACCGGCTTACGCAAATGTACCTGCATGAGGCATCGCCGGATTGGCAATGGTTTGAAAGTTATCTGACGTATGCCAACAGTGTGCTGCCGGAAGCGCTGCTTTATGCCTATCTGGACACGAAAGAAGAAATATATAAAGAAGTCGCAAAAAAAACATTTGATTTTCTGTTGTCGCAGACTTTTACCGAACTGGAGGAAATCAAGGTAATCTCAAACCGGAACTGGCACGTCAAAGGCACTGAGAAAAATCATTTCGGCGAACAACCGATCGATGTTGCCTATACGATCATGGCGCTTCAGGTTTTCCATTCGCATTTCAGGGCTGAAAATTACCAGCTGAAAATGGAAATGGCTTTTGACTGGTTTTTGGGTAGGAACCACCTGAACCAGATTATTTACAATCCGTGCACGGGCGGCTGCTATGACGGGCTCGAGGAAACGAACATCAACCTGAATCAAGGCGCCGAATCGACGGTGAGCTATCTTCTGGCCAGGCTGTGTATGGAGAAAAACCTCAGGCAAAAGAAAATGCGCGAATCGAAAATTTTCCGGCTCAAATTAGAAAATTATGCTTTTAAAGCTTAAATTTAAAATCCGAAAAACACAAAGATATGCCGTATAAAAATGAAATTGGAGTTTGTGTGGATTATGGCGTCGCCTATTTGCTTGAGGAAAAAAACGACGAAAACCTGATCACGATCATCAAAGCCGACGATATAGACATCGCCGCAGCAGGAGAAAAACCGATGCGGAAAGATCATGCCTTCTTTAAAAAAATCTTCGATACCGTAAGGGATTACGACAAAATTTCATTATTTGGCCCGGCTTCGGCCAAGAACGAAATCCTGCAGCGGATCCGGGCCAACAAGCTCAGCCACATCAAGATAAAAAATAATCCGGTCGAAGAAAAAATCACTGAAAACCAGCGGATTGATTTCATCAACGGATATTTCGACCACGCCAGTTAAACTAAATCGTCGTGATTTCCGTTTCAGGAAAATGGTTTTATGCCATTAAAATCTTACTTTTGGGAATACGGCCGCCAATGTTTAGAAAAATCTTTTTCCCTTTACTGCTGATCGGTTCCCTGCAGCTTTCTTATGCGCAGGTGAAACCTAAAGACAAAAATCCGGCAGTTAAGGATACGGCCAGAATGTACAAAAAAATCGAAGCCTATTCCCAGAAAAGAGGTTTTACCAAATTCCTCCACAAGCTGATTTTCGAACCGGTCCAGGTCAAGAAAAAAATTGCCAAATCAAGAAAGAAACTTGTAAAACGCGATTTCGCGCCGTTTGAAGGCAAAATCGTCCGCCACATCAACGTCGTGACACTTGACCCTTTCGGCTATTCCGAAAAAGATTCGACGGCCAGACCCAAAAAATATCTTTCTCGTTTAGGTAACCGCATCCACCTGAAGTCAAAAGCGCTGACCATCAAAAACCTGATTGTCTTCCGGAAAAACAAGCCGCTCGATTCGCTCCGGATCAAAGAATCGGAACGTCTTATCCGGACCCAGCGCTTCGTCCGCGGCGTCGTGATTACGCCAAAACTCATCTCTAAGGATTCGGACTCGGTCGATGTCGAAATCCGGGAGCTCGATTCCTGGAGCCTGATTCCAGAAGCATCGGGTTCGGCCAGTCGCGCCGTATTCGAACTTACCGAGCGCAATTTCCTCGGACTCGGCCACCAGGTAGAAAACCGCTTCGAGCAGAATTTCAACGAAGCGGGCCATCATGCTTACGGCGGCCGTTATACCGTGCCGAACATTATGAATACGTATATCAAGACTTCGGTCGCTTACGACATCGACGTAAACCGCAATTATCTCAAGAGCGTCAATATCGAACGTCCGTTCTTCTCGCCTTTTACGCGTTGGGCGGCGGGCGCCTATTTCGACGAGCGGTTCCGGTCGGACACGCTTCCCGATGCGCAGAACGTTTACGGCAGGCAGAATTTCAAATATTATTCGCAGGATTATTGGGCGGGGCATTCGTTCCGGATTTTCAAAGGCCGTTCCGAAGACGACCGCACGACCAACCTGATCAATACGGTCCGCTATCTCAACGTGAATTATATCGAAAGCCCGACGGCGGTGTACGACAGCATCGATTTTTATTCGGACGAGAAATTCTACATGACCAGCGTCGGGATTTCGTCGCGCCAGTTCGTCGAGGAAAAATACCTTTTCAATTACGGCATCATCGAGGACGTTCCGGTTGGCCGCGCCTTTACGCTGACTTTGGGCCGGCAGGATAAGAACGATATCGTCCGGCCATACATCGGAGGCCGCGTTTCTTTGGGGAAATTTTACCGTTGGGGTTATCTGAGCTCGAATTTCGAATACGGAACGTTTTTCAGGCATTCCACCGGCGAGCAAAGCGCGATTTCGATCGGGTCGAGCTATTTCACGAATCTGCAGGAATTCGGGAGATGGAAGTTGCGGCAGTTCATTAAAGCCAAACTTGTATTGGGAAATAACCGGCAGCCTTCGCGCGGCGACGAGCTAACGATCAACGACAGGAACGGGATTCCGGGCTTCAACCCGCCGGAATTGTACGGGACGAAAAAGTTTGTGCTGACCTTTCAGACGCAGGGCTATTCGCCTTGGAATTTATACGGCTTCCGCCTCAATCCTTATCTGAGCTGTACGATGGCTTTCCTTGGGAATTCCGAAACCGGTTTTCAGAAAAGCCGCGCGTATGCACAGCTCGGCGCCGGATTGATTATTACCAACGACTATCTTGTGTTCAGCTCGTTCCAGCTTTCGTTGGCTTATTACCCGAATATTCCGGGAACTGGGTCAGATATTTTCAAGACCAACGCCTTCAGCAGCAACGATTTCGGGCTGATGGATTTCGATATCGCAAAACCGCGTACGGTCGATTATCAATAGTTATATGTTAATATTACAATTTTTTGGTCTAATTGTGTAATGCGATTCCCGCAGGATTTAAGCAATTTTATACTTATTAACCAAATAACATTAACATGAAAAAATCAGTTTTCCTTATGATTATGGCTATAATGTCTTTGACATTAGTGCCAAATGTGGCCACCGCATCGACAACAGATCCGGTGACGACCGCCTCAAATAACGGCACGAAAGATGCCGCACGAGCAGAGGTTTTGATGAACAGGCTCAAAGAAATCAAGGAAATGGACAAATCGTCGCTCACACGTACTGAAAAAAGGGCGCTGCGCAAAGAAGTCAGGGCAATCCGTTCGGAACTGGCGGCCACCGGAAACGGAATTTACCTGTCAATCGGTGCGATCATCATCATTATATTGCTTCTAATACTTTTATTATAATGAATATCAAGCGAGTATTCGGATCGATCCTGACCGTTCTCGGGATTATCGGGCTGATTTATGCCGCATTTACCTTTGTGAACACTGGCGGCCAAACCCGCGACGTCAAAACGCTGACCGTTTATGGCGTATTGGGATTGATTTTTTTCATTTCAGGAATCGGACTCGTTAAAAAGACACGGGATGAATCCTGACCAAAACAATAGAAAACAACAAGAGGCTTGAAGGCCTCTTTTTTTATATAAAATTATTGAATATTCAATGAATCGGCCAGAGTTTACAGAATATTCTTCTCAGTTTATACAATTTAACGGATTCCGTGAAAATTATATAATTTATGTCACAAAACATATAAGGTGTTTCCAGGGTTAAGGTCGTTACTTTGTCTAAGCTAATTAAAAGAAATTATCATGAAAACGATACTCTACTCCACCATTTTATTATTGTCAGTAATTACCGCTTCTGCACAGACATCTGAAACTACTGATATCCAGTCCCAATTTGCAGATAACAATTCAGTTCTGGCCATAGGCGCAAGATATTACTACTATCCGAACCTCGACGCTTATTACGATTCCAAAGACAATTTGTACATTTTTGAATCAAACCAGTCTAAAGGGCAAATCGTGAAAGCGAAAGAAATTCCGTCAGGCTATCGCGGTTATTCGCTTTACAACGGCATCCGCGTTGCGATCACTGATTATGACGGCGACGATCCGTTCAGCAAAATCAGCGAGCACCGGAAACAATTTCCAAAAAAGTACTCTTCGAGAAGACAGCCCCCCAAAGTCATCAAAACCGATAACAATCTTGCAAGCAACTAGTTTATTGTGCATTTAATCTTAAAAAAAACCATTTCATCGATGGTTTTTTTTATGGCCAATATTTCGTATTAACTTTGCATCATAAATATGTATTTTATATTTATTTTCTTACAATAAATATACAAAACATGTATTTCATCGATTATTTTTGCACTTTATCGGCTATTTAAAATGAAACAAAGTAGTTTTACATCGCAAACTGAAAAGTATCAGAGAGTTACGAATGTCTGTGTCTTTAAACTAAAAATGTAAAGTCATGAAAAGAGCTAACTACCTATTGATCGGAATTTTATTATTTGCGCTGCAAACCCTTCAGGCCCAGAAATCGGCCAATCCGGATCCGGAACCAATCCTGATGAAAGATCCGGTGACCAATTGTGCTTACCGTTTTCATTATTATCCGAATCTGCAGGCGTATTACGATGCGAAAAACAACGAATACATCTACAAGGAAAAAGGGGAATGGACCAAAGCTAAGGAAATCCCCAGCGGATATATGGGTTATTCACTGAACAATAAAGTCAATGTAATCATTACCGATTACGACGACGACGATGTGACCCAATTCATTAAAACCCATAAAAAGAAGTATCCGTACAATTTCCACCAGAAGTTGAAACAAGTTTCCTCTACGGAATAGACTGATAATTTCTTCCTAAATATCGCATGAAGGCATTTTGAATGGCCTGACTTATTATTATATTTGAAGCTTCTGCAAAATCACGAAAAATGCAAAAGCTTCTTCTTTTTTTCATCGCTTTGGGATGTTTGCAATTCCAGACAGCCGATGCGCAACAGCCGTCAAAACCCAATGCAGCCGAAATCTACAGCCAAATCCAAAAACTCAATTTTCTCGGGTCGGTGCTTTACATTGCAGCGCATCCCGACGACGAAAATACCCGGCTCATTTCCTATCTGTCAAACGATGTCCATGCCCGTACCGGATATTTGTCACTGACGCGCGGCGACGGAGGGCAAAATCTCATCGGACCTGAACTCCGAGAGCTGCTTGGCGTAATCCGTACCCAGGAACTGCTCGAAGCCCGCAAGATCGACGGCGGCGAACAATTCTTTTCACGGGCCAACGATTTCGGTTACTCCAAAACACCCGATGAAACGCTTTCGATCTGGGAAAAAGACAAAGTCCTGGCCGACGTGGTCTGGGCCATCCGGAAATTCCGCCCCGATGTGATAATCAACCGCTTTGATGCGCGTACTCCGGGCACGACGCACGGCCATCATACAGCTTCGGCGATGCTCAGCCTCGAAGGTTTCGACAAGGCCGCCGATGCGAATGCCTTTCCCGAACAATTGTCGCTCGTGAAAACCTGGCAACCGAAACGCGCCTTTTTTAACACGTCTTACTTTTTTTACGGCAGTAAGGAAAAATTCGAAAAGGCCGACAAATCGAACCTGACGGAATTGCACATCGGCACATATTACCCAACACTGGGCAAATCCAATCAGGAAATCGCGGCGTTGAGTCGCAGCCGGCACCAATCTCAGGGCTTCGGCAGTACCGGAACGCGGGGCGATGAAACCGAATACCTTGAATTCATCAAGGGTCAGGCGGAAAAAGACAAAAACAATTTGTTTGAAGGTATCGATACTTCGTGGAACCGCGTCAAAGGCGGAAAAGAAATCGGCGAAATCCTGACCAAAGTCGAAAAGAATTTCGATTTCAAAAATCCGGCGGCCAGCGTACCCGAATTAGTAAAAGCTTATTCATTAATCGAGGAACTCAAAGACAATTATTGGAAAGCGCTTAAATCGGAAGAAATTAAAAACATCATTGCCGCCAGTACCGGATTATATCTCGAAGCGGTTGCGGAAAGACCAGACGCTACGCGCGGAAGCGAAATCAAGGTGAAATGTGAGGCCATCAATCGAAGTACGGTTCCAATGACTGCCGATTGCACCTTCGTTAACGACGATTTCAGGCACAATGGCGTCGCGCTCGACCCTAACGTTTCAAGATCTTTCGACCTGACGCTGGAAATCGCTAAAGACGCAGCTTACACACAACCTTATTGGCTCGAAAACAAAGGCACGGTCGGGATGTATGACGTGCCGAGCCAGAAAAATATCGGTTTGCCCGATGTCATCCGCCCCAACAAAGTCGTTTTTGCAGTCAAAATCGGGGAGGTTGAAATTCCCTACGAGCGCGACATCGTTTACAAATACAACGACAACGTCAAAGGCGAAGTTTACGAACCGTTTGACATTGTGCCGGATGTTACCACTGCTATTACTGACAAAGTCAGCATTTTCAACCGCAAAAAAAGCAAGCTGATCGCTGTTAAAGTCAAAGCCGGAAAAGATACTGTTTCGGGGAAACTAACGCTCGAATTACCAGCTGGATGGCTTGTTTCGCCTGCGGAAATTCCTTTTTCAATAACGCAAAAAGGGGAAGAACAAACTTTTACTTTCGAAGTTACCGCACCCAAAGCCGCTTCAGAGATCACAGCCAAAGCCGTTGCAATCGTTGACGGGAAACGTTTCGATAAGGAACGCATCGACATCAATTACAGCCATATTTCGAAACAAATGGTATTGAAGCCTTCGGAAGCGAAATTCATCAAGCTCGACATCAAGACCGGCGACGAGAAAATCGCCTACATCATGGGTGCCGGCGATCAGGTCGATAAAAGCCTGGCACAAATGGGTTATGACGTTACCGTGTTGAAACCCGAAGAAATCACCAGGGAAAGAATGGCCGGATTTGATGTCGCCATTACGGGAATCCGCGCCTACAATACGGTTGATGCACTGGCATCGAAGCAACAAATCCTTTTCGATTTCGTCCGCGAAGGCAAAACGATGATCGTGCAATACAATACCGCGGGCGATTTCGTTACCAATGATATCGCGCCTTATCCGCTCAAGATTTCGCGCGACCGCGTGACCGAGGAAAATGCCCAGGTCCGCTTCCTGTCGCCGCAAAATCCGATTTTAAATCGTCCGAACAAAATCACCGAAAAAGATTTCGAAGGCTGGACACAGGAACAAGGGCTGTATTATCCAAGCGAATGGGACAAGGCGTTTACGCCGGTGATTTCGGCCAACGACAAAGGCGAAAAACCAAAAGATGGTGCGCTGCTCATTGCAGGCTACGGAAAAGGTCACTACATTTATACCGGGCTCAGCTTTTTCAGGGAACTGCCCGAAGGCGTTCCCGGCGCGTTCCGGCTAATGGCAAACCTGATTTCAATCGGAAATTAAAACCCCGTAACATGGACGAAAGGAAAATGACTCATTGGAAAAAAAGCTACACTTTTATGTTGGTTATCAACGTAGTGTACATCATGATTTTCTGTTTCCTCATGCAAATATTCTCCTAAGATGCAGCAAATCGACTGGATTGTCCTTTCCGTTACTCTTTTGTTCATCGTTTTTTATGGCGTATGGAAAACGCGCGGCAGCCAGAATGTCGAAGATTACATCCTGGCGAACAACGAAACGCCGTGGTATGTAGTAGGCCTTTCGGTTATGGCGACGCAGGCGAGCGCAATCACGTTTTTATCAACACCCGGCCAGGCCTACCATGACGGTATGGGATTCGTGCAGTTTTACTTCGGGCTGCCGATTGCGATGGTCGTCATCAGCATTACCTTCATCCCGATTTATCACCGGCTGAAAGTCTTTACCGCTTACGAATACCTCGAACAGCGCTTCGATCTGAAAACGCGTTCCCTTGCCGCGATCCTGTTTCTGGTGCAGCGCGGGCTCGGCACCGGATTGACGATTTATGCCCCCGCGATCATCATTTCCTCACTGCTCGGCTGGAATTTGACCGTTTTGAACATTGTGGTCGGGATTCTGGTTATCATCTATACTTTTTCGGGCGGGACCAAAGCCGTCAACGTGACGCAGAAACAGCAGATGTTCGTGATCATGGCCGGCATGTTCATCACGTTTTTCCTGATTTTGCACTTTTTGCCGAACGACATGACCTTTTCCAACGCGATGCACATTGCAGGGGCGAACGGCAAGATGAACATCGTCGATTTCTCGTTCAATCCCGAAGAGCGCTATACGTTCTGGAGCGGAATTACGGGCGGATTTTTCCTGATGCTTTCCTATTTCGGAACCGATCAGTCGCAGGTCGGGCGTTACCTTTCCGGAAAATCGATCCGCGAAAGCCAGATGGGATTGATCATGAACGGTTTCCTGAAAGTGCCGATGCAGTTCTTCATTTTGCTGACCGGCGTCATGGTTTTCGTGTTTTTCCAGTTCAATTCGGTGCCGCTGAATTTCAATCCAAACAATAAAGTACTGGTCGAAAAATCCCGGTACAAAGACGAATACCACCAACTCGAAAAGCAGCTTGCCAATCTTTCGGAAGAGAAAAAGGAGTTCAACCTGCTGTACATCGATCACCTCAACCAGAATTACGACAACCCGATCCTGCGCAAAAAGCTTGTCGCGATCAACAGCAAGGAAAATGACTTGCGGGAACAGGCGCGCGAAATCATCTCGAGGGTCGACCCGAAGGCCGAAACCAACGACAAAGATTACGTTTTCATTCATTTCATCCTGCATTATCTGCCGCAGGGATTGATCGGATTGTTGCTCGCAGTAATCCTCTCGGCGGCGATGTCGTCATCGGCTTCAGGATTGAACGCACTCGCATCGACAACGGCAATCGACATCTACAAACGAAACGTCAAGGGTGAAAAATCCGAAAAGCATTTCGTGAACGCAACGCGCTTTTTTACGCTGCTTTGGGGAATTGTCGCAATCCTTTTCGCCTGTGTCGGAACGCTGTTCGAAAACCTGATCCAGTTGGTCAACATCGTCGGTTCGATATTTTACGGAACCGTGCTTGGCATTTTCCTGGTCGGCTTTTATCTCAAGTACGTCCGCGCGTCAGCAATGTTTTGGGCCGCCGCGATCAGCCAGACTGCGATTTTCGTCATTTACTATTTTGCGATCCACATCCAACCGCCTGGCGAGGAAAAGCTCGGGTATTTGTGGCTGAATTTCATCGGCGCGATGCTGGCCGTCTTTGTTTCGCTGCTGCTTCAGGCGACCATTTTCAGGAAAGACAAATTGCTGGTGGCGCAATAAAAAACGCCCCGGTCAGAGGCGTTTCCTATTTTATAAGTAGCGGTTATTTTTTACTCCACTCGTTGATGCTGTCCTGGTTCATCTTTACATAATCCATATTCTTGGCGGTCTGCGCCAAAGCGAGCGATGCTTTTGCGGTTTCGATCGCACCTTTTCGGTCGCCGAGTTTCGCCTGGATCAACGATTTCTGCCGAAGCATGTAAAACAACGGTTTGTCCTTCGTCATTTCATTGGCTTTGTTGACGTAGGCAAGCGCCTGGTTCATGTCGGCGTTCGATTGGTAGTAGTATTGCGCCGCCGAGAAGTAATCCGTTGCGGTAGGTGTTCCGGCCAATGTAGATGCGATGCTTTCCATCGCGACTTTCTGCGTCGGGACGTCGATCTTTACTTTGGCGAGCGTTTTCTCCCAGGATAATTCAAGGTTAGCCGAATTGTTGTCGATGTTGTTCAGTCCAATCGTAAAGGTTTCGACCGGACGGTTCAGCATTTCGGTTTTCGCGTTGGCTTTCAGCGCTATTTTGGATTCGTCCCAGGTTTCGGGCGTTCCCCAGTTGTCGGATGTCGAATAGAAAATCACGTCCCAGTTTTCGGCTTTCGGGATCGTATACAGCGCATATTTTCCTTTTTTCAGCGGCTTTCCGTCGATCATTACGTCTTCGCTGAAAGAAATCGTTGTGTTGGCATTGGCTCCGGTGCGCCATACTTTGCCGAACGGCACTAGGTCGCCGAAAATCGTACGGCCTTTCATGCCGGGGCGCGAATAAACGATTTCGACATCGGTAAGCCCGACAACCTGGTCAACCGTGGCTTTCGGGCTCGGCTGCGGGGTTTTTACCTGTGCATTGAGCGAACAGGAAGCAGCAAAAACTGCAAAAACAAGCATTAGTTTTTTCATATCAATTAAGTTTTATCCGCTACGCTCCATACAATTCGGCTACGCCTCGGGTTTGTTAAGCTTCAAATTTACGAATTCGGAAATAAAATCTGTCGGCTTTCCGTTAAGAAATCGGTCTTAATTTTGTTTAATCTTTAAGATATTTTTTTAAACAATTTTATATCTTTACGGAAAATCCCAAATGAAATTGTATACTTTGAAACGCATCCAGAAATTTCCTGTTCCACAACAGGAATTGTGGGATTTCATTTCCGATCCGAAAAACCTCGCCGCAATCACGCCGCCTCAAATGGGCTTTACGACACTTTCGGGAGACGAGCGAACAATGCATCCGGGACAACTTATTCATTATACGATCACGCCGTTTTTAGGGATCAAAATGCAATGGGTTACCGAAATCACCCATGTAGACAACGGGAATTTCTTTGTCGACGAGCAGCGTATCGGTCCATACGATTTTTGGCACCACAAACACTTTCTAACGACCGTTCCCGGCGGTGTCGAAATGGAAGACGTCGTACATTACAAACTTCCGTTCGGATTTCTAGGCCGGTTGTTCCATCCGCTTTTGGTCCGGCCGCAACTGGAAAAAATATTCGAATTCCGCCGACAGATGCTCGCGGCGCTTTTCGGTGAATTCAAAAACAGTTAAATGAACGTATTCTGGTTTCGGCGCGATCTCAGGCTTGATGACAATGCAGGCTTGTTCCAGGCTTTAAACAGCAGTGAAACAGTGTTGCCTATTTTCATTTTCGATCCCGATATCCTTTCGGAATTGCCAAAAGATGATGCGCGGGTGACGTTTATTTACCAGCAACTGGAAAAGATCAATGCCGAACTCGAAAAGCACAGGTCGTCGCTGGCGGTCTTTTATGGCGAACCGGAAAAAGTTTTTTCAGAAATCATTAAAAAGCATCGGGTAAAAGCCGTTTTTGCCAACCGCGATTACGAACCGTATGCCCGAAAGCGCGACAAGGCAGTCAGCGATTTGCTTGAAAAACACGGCATCGCCTTCAAAAACAGTAAAGACCAGGTAATATTCGAGGAAAACGAAATCGTCAAAAGCGACGGCAATCCGTATATCGTCTTTACGCCTTACGCGAATAAATGGCTGGAAACCTTCAGCAAAACGGAACTGCCGCGCTACCGGTCGGAAATGCTCCTGGCAAATCTCGAAAAGCACAATTACGATTTTCCAACACTGAAATCGATTGGCTTCGAGACATCGAAAATAAAAGTCAAAGCCTTCGACATTTCCGCAAAACTGGTCAACGATTACGAACAAAACCGGAATTTCCCGGCACAGGACCAAACTTCGAAACTCAGCCCGCATTTGCGTTTCGGTACGGTCAGCATCCGGAAAGTGATTGCTAAAGCCGATGCGGCGCACAACAAGACATTCCTGAAAGAGTTGATTTGGCGCGAATTCTTCATGCAGATTCTCTGGCATTTTCCACACACGGTCACCAAAAGCTTTCGCCCGAAATACGACAACATCCAATGGTGTTACAGCGAAACGGATTTCCAAAAGTGGCGCGATGGCCAAACCGGCTACCCGATCGTCGATGCCGGAATGCGCCAGCTCAACCAAACCGGGACGATGCACAACCGCGTCAGGATGATCGTCGCGAGTTTCCTCTGCAAACATTTGCTTCTGGACTGGCGCTGGGGCGAAGCCTATTTTGCCGAAAAGCTTCTCGATTACGAACAGTCGAGCAATATCGGGAACTGGCAATGGGCGGCGGGCAGCGGGGTCGATGCCGCTCCTTACTTCCGGATTTTTAACCCGGCGAAACAACAAAAGAAATTTGACAAAAATTTGAAATACATCAAAAAATGGGTGCCGGAATTCGGGACGGATAATTATCCCAAACCGATTATCGACCATAAGCAGGCGCGCGAACGGTGCCTGAAAGTTTATGGTGACGCATTGAGATAAAAGCAGTATGTTTGGCGAAATCCCTGCTCATGAAAAAAATCGTCTTCCTGGTTCTGGCGGTTGCGCTCGTATCGTGCGGCGGCCACGAAAAAATAAAATACGTCGACACGTCGGTAAGAATCCTTGACAGCATCGGCAAAAAAAACGGCCCGAAACTGGACAGCATCGCCCAACAAATCCTGTTGATCCCGGAAATCAGTCGAATCCTAAACGAAAAACTCACCGTTAAGGACAGTGTCGCCAATGTGGAAGAAGAAGGTTTCAGGATTGTCGTGAAATACCTCGAACCTACGGATTCTCTCGGCTTTAAAGGGAAGATCAACCACGATAATACGATTTTGGTCACGAAATATTCCAACCTCAGCGAATACAACGGCAGGCCGAACGACAGCGTTCAGAAAAACAAGCAGCCGTTCGACCTGGCACTTTTCAAAAAAGGCGATTATTTTATGCCCGGCCCGGCAAAAGTCTGGCACTATTACAACGATCCTGACTTCATCAAGCGAATGGTGACGGATTCGCTGCAGGCCGGCGAGAAAAAAGAAATGCTCGAGGACAATTCGGATTACCTCGCCAAAGCCGGCAAGGCCAAATATGCCGTGCTCATCGCCGATGTGTATAACCTTAAGCCCAAGCTCGTCGATAAAAAAACCTTTGAAAGCGGCATGCTGCTGACTATCATAAAGATTTACGATCTGGTGACGAAGGAGAAAATCGGGCAGAAAATCCTACTGACCGCCAATGGCGACGAAATTACGACGCTTCCCGATATGAGCGGCGATGGCCAATTCAGCCTGATGCAAATCAGCGCAGACCTGGCCAAGCGCCGGACCAAAGCGGTTTATGATTTCCTGGACCAGATTTCGAAAGCGCCGAAGAAAAAGTAATTATATCCTGCTGATTTTCTCAAAATTGAGTTCGTCGAAACGACGAATAACCTGATCGGCCTGCGATAAATCCTGTAATTTCGAGTTCACGCTGTCGTAACCGATACAATAAATTCCGGCCGCTTTTGCCGCTAAAATTCCGTTGGTCGAATCTTCGATCACGATGCAGTTTTCCTTAGGTTCGCCCGAAAGCCGTACTGCTTCGATGAAAATGGCCGGGTCGGGTTTCGATTTCGGAAAATCCTCGCCGCTGACGATGTGCGCAAAATACCGGTGCAGATCGAACCGCCTGAAAATCCGGTCGATCGTAACTTTCGCGGACGACGAAGCCAGAATCAGCTGGATGCCGTTGCGGTGCAGGTCTTTGATCAAATCCTCGACGCCTTCGAGCAGGTATAAATCTTCTTTCGTATCGAACGCGGCATTGAACAGGTTGCGTTTGGTATTGACCAGGTTTTCGATTTCGTCTTCAAGCCCGAAATGATCCTTGAGTTTCTGGAAAACGTTTTTCGTTGAATTCCCGGTAAAACCCGCATACATTTCATCCGAAACGTCGATATCCAAGGCTTTGAAATGCTGTCGGTACGCATAATGGTGCACCGGTTCGGTATCGACGATGACGCCGTCCATATCGAAAATGACTGTATTCTTCATCTGGAATTTGGAATGTACTTGATTTATTTTTTCAAAAGGTACCGGATTACCGTTTCCGCCGCATATAGCCCGAAAAGTCCCGGCATGTAGCTGTTGGTTCCGTAAAACGATTTCTTGTAATTCTTGCCGTCGGTCTTGCGCAGGCTTTTGTCGTCCTGTATTTCGGACGAAAAAACGGCCTTGATGCCTTTGTCGATCTTGGCCTCGCGCAGCCTTCTCTTGATGATTTTCCCGAAATAGCAGTTTTCGACCTTGCCGATATCGGCAACTTTGACTTTCGACGCGATCATTTTTCCGCCCGCGCCCATGCTGCTGATGACTTTGACCCGTTTGCGTTTCGAGGCGATGAGCAAATTGAGCTTCGGCGTGACGCTGTCGATGCAGTCCACGACGTAATCGAATTCGGGCGTGACGATTTCAAACGCGCGCTCCGGCGACAGGAATTCCTGGATTCTCGTAAGCTGCAATTCTGGATTAATGTCCATGAGCCGGTCGCCGACCACAGCGATTTTCGGCATTCCGACCGTCGAATGCAAAGCCGGCAGCTGCCTGTTGATGTTCGTGATGTCAACCACATCGCCATCGACGATCGTCATTTTGCCGACGCCGGCGCGCGCGATGAATTCGGCCGCAAACGAACCGACGCCGCCGAGCCCGACGATGAGCACATTGGCACTTTTAAGTTTTTCCAAACCTTGTGTTGTGAAGAGCAATTCGGCTCTTTCGGTCCATTCAGCCATTTGGGTTTATGATTTTAGATTTGTGATTTCGGTTTTAAAAACCGTTTTAAAGTTAGTCCCGATGATTTCGTGCAATTTTCCGATCGTGATTTTCCTGTATCGCGCAGCCAATGTATACACATCGCGCAGGTTCTCCTCGATCGTATCGGTCTCAAGGAAAAAGCGGTCGTCGGGAATACTCTTGAAAACCGTTTCGAGTTCCGGATTGCGCAGTAAATATTTTCCGAACGACAGGTAAAAACCGTTGTCGAGCAGTTGTTTCGCGACTTGTCCGCTTTTAGAAAACCCGTGGATGATCAGCGGGACGGAAACATTGAGTTTTTTCTTGATTCCGATAGCTTCCTGATAGGCCGCGACGCAATGCAGCACGACCGGTTTGCGGTATTTTTCTGCTAGCTGCAGTTGTTTTGCAAAAACTTCGGATTGCACATCGAGCGGCGTCTCGATTCGTTTATCGAGCCCGCATTCGCCGATGGCAAGACAATTTTCAAGCGGTAATTTGCTTTCGATGATTTGCAGTTCCGTTTCAATTCGGTCTTTCGCGATATGCCACGGATGGATGCCGACCGAATAGAACGGCACATTTTCATCAAACTCCAGCGGGTATTGGTTTACGAGTTCCAAAACCTCGGGATCTGCGGTGAATTTGTGTGTATGCAGGTTGAAATAGCGCATCATTCCTCGTTCAGGCTCATGACTCCGGCGCGGATTTCGACATCCAAAATGTTGTCTTGCGGGACGGCGGGACAGGAATAAATATGATTGTATGCGCAGTACGGATTGTACGCTTTGTTGAAATCGATCGCGATCGTGTTGCCCTGCGGAATCCTCAAATCGATGTAACGTCCGCCGATATAGCTCATCTTCCCGTTGGTCAGGTCTGAAAAAGGAAGAAATAAATGGTCTTCGAAACCCGGCTTTTTGGATAAATCGAGGCTTCGGTAAACATTGAGTTTACAAGGTTTTCCGTCGAGATTGAAATGAAGTTCGCCGTATTTCTCGTACATCGGCAGCCTTTTGGTGGAAGTTTTCATCCCGAAGGGTTTTTCGTTTTCGGTCCGGACAAATTCGGCGATCACGAAATAGTTGGAGTCGATGTCAAAAAACTTCAGTCCTTTGAAATCAGCCCTTGCTTCTGGCGGCAGCGGACTTTTGTCTTTGCTCGCGAATTCGGCGTTGAGCTCTTTCTGGAAATTCTCTACCGAAAGCCTGTCGAATTTCTCCTGTGCCGAAACCCGCGCGGAGATAAAAATCAAGCTGAGGAAAAGTAACTTTTTCATCCCGCAAAAATAGTGAAAAATCCGCTGACAAAATCCTGAAACCGGATTCGGATTACAAGACGGAATCCTTAAATTTGTGCAGCCGGAAAAGGCGCTTCTTCCCTGCCCGTCCGGAAACCTGCATGATCAAAACCGCATCCAAACGTTACGTCAACAATTTCAAGGGATTTTCCAGGGAAATCTGGATCCTGGCGATCATTACGTTCATCAACCGCGCCGGCACGATGGTTTTGCCTTTCCTGTCGAAATATCTCAAGGAAGACCTGCATTACAGCTACGGCGAAGTAGGCTGGATCATGGTCTGCTTCGGCGTCGGGTCGATGCTCGGGTCGTGGCTCGGCGGGAAACTGTCGGACAAGATCGGATTTTACAAAATCATGATATTCAGCCTTTTTACCAGCGGCGTGGCGTTTTTCGTCCTCCAGTTCATCACGTCGTTTTGGGGATTGTGTTTCGGGATGTTCGGCATCATGACCATTGCCGATATGTTCCGCCCGGCGATGTTCGTGTCGCTCGGCGCCTACGCGAAGCCCGAAAACCGGACGCGCGCGCTGACTTTAGTGCGATTGGCCGTCAATCTCGGATTTGCCGCCGGACCGGCTTTGGGCGGATTGATCATCATGGGCATCGGATACAAAGGGCTTTTCTGGACCGACGGCGCGACCTGCATCACGGCCATCTCGATTTTTTGGCTGCTGGTCAAGGAAAAGAAAAAATCGCCGTTTACGGACAAGGAACATCCGGGCGAAATCCTGACCGAATCGGTGTTCCGGGACAAGCCGTTCTGGATTTTCCTCTGTACGAGCTTCATGACGGCGATGATTTTCTTCCAGATCTTTACGACACTTCCGCTTTATCATCACGTGCATTATTCGCTGACTGAATTCCAGACCGGATTGTTCATGACCCTGAACGGTCTGATGATCTTTTTCCTCGAAATGCCGATCGTAAGTATTTTCGAACGGAAGAAAATCAATAAGGTCAAAATCATCCTTTGGGGCTCGCTGCTCATGGGCGCCAGTTTCTTTGCGTTACTGCTTGATCGGTGGGTCGGGATTCTGGTCGTGAGCATTCTCTTTATCACGTTCGGGGAAATGTTCGCGTTCCCGTTTTCGAATTCATTTGCGATGAGCCGCGCCCCGAAAGGCCAGGAAGGCCGATACATGGCGTTGTACACGATGAGCTTCAGCTTGGCGCACATTACCAGCTCTAAAATCGGAATGGAAATCATCGCGCGGTTCGGTTACCGTGCCAACTGGATCTTTATGGGAAGCGTCGGGCTGCTCTCTGCTGCAATTGCCTTCTATCTTCTAAACACGCTGCGAAAGCCCAATCAAAAACTTAAAATTTAGTTAAATAACTAATTTTATAGTTGTGCAACTAAAAATATAGTTATACATTCGCTTTGTCATCAATCATTATTGTCATGCAAAAGTTATTGTTTGAGTTTACTTACGAAAAGCTTGCGCTGATCAATCCGGGCGGGAAATGTCCGGAAGCCGTTTCGAAAATGCTTCCGGATATTGACTGGCTGACCTTGCTAAGCGCAGCATATGCAATCGGGATGATCGCATTTATCATCGGGACAATGCTCGAATACCTCCGCAAGGAACTGGAAATCCAATTGTTATAAAAAACTTAAAATTTAGTTAAATGACTAATTGTTTAGTTGGTTAACTAAATTTATAGTTAAGTTTGATGGCCCGCGTTAGGGATTGAAGCAAAGTGCCATGCACTGCGGAAAGCCCGGCGCGCAGCGCAACGCCCAAAAAATAAAATGAAAAGACCATGCAAAAATTGACAAACAAAGAAGAAGAAATCATGCAGATTCTATGGAAGCTCAAAAAGGCTTTCGTAAAAGACATCCTGGCGGAGATCACCGACGATCAACCGCATTACAATACGCTATCGACAATTGTGCGCAACCTTGAGGAAAAAGGTTACGTGTCGCACACGGCTTACGGAAATACGCATCAGTACTTCCCTACCGTAAAGATCGAGGATTACAGAAAGCAGTTCTTCAGTACGGCGATCGACAATTATTTCGGGAGCTCGTACAAGAACGTGGTTTCCTTTTTTGCAAAAGAGGAAAAGATATCGGCCGAAGAGCTGCGCGAGATACTGGCGTTAATCGAAAAAAAATAAAAGCATGGAACCATTGGCGCTTTACCTGTTGAAATCCTGCGCTCTGATTGCGCTGTTTTATACCGCATATTTTGTCTTCCTCAGGAAGGAAACCTTTTTTAGAAGTAACCGATGGTATTTGTTGTTAGGGTTAGTCACGTCAGTCTTATTGCCATTGGTTACTTATAAAAAAATTGTGTGGATCGATCCGCTCCCGAGAAGCATCGACTGGAACAACGTGCCGGCAGAATTCTACGGTCCGGTGCAGCAGGCAGCCGCACCGCAAGGTTTCGAGATCAATTGGTTTTTGGTATTGGCCGTGGTTTATCTTTTGGGGATTTCGACGTTCGTGGTCGGTTTCCTGCTGGATTTTTATTCGCTGCGGAAAGTCATGAAAGGGAAGAAAGTGTTGCAGCAGGCCGATTTCAGGTTTGTGGACACGACCGAAAAAGTCGCGCCTTTCTCCTATTTCAATTACATCGTTTACAATTCGTCGCTTTACAGCGAAGCCGAACTGGCCAACATCATCGAGCACGAGAAAGTGCACAGCAGCCAGAACCATACGGCCGACGTGCTTTTTGCGCGGTTTTTCTGCATCGTTTTCTGGTTCAACCCGTTTGTCTGGCTCTATAAAAAAGCCATGCTGCAGAACCTGGAATTCATCGCCGACAGCGAAGCGACGAAAAATATCGCCGACAAGAAATCGTACCAGATCACGCTTTTAAAAGTAACGGCACATGAGAATTGTGTCGACATCACCAATCATTTTTATCAATCATTAATCAAAAAACGAATCGTTATGCTGAACAAGAATCAATCGAAAAAAATCAGTTCCTGGAAATATTTCCTGATCATTCCCGCGCTTGCCGCCTTTATGTTTTATTTCCAGGTGAAAGTGATCGCACAGGAAAAAGCCAGTCCGCTTATCGTGGGCAAAACCCTGCTGCAGAACGGCACCGAAGTCGTTGTCGATAAGAATACCACCGACGCCGAGCTCAAGCAACAATGCGAAAAGGTGAAAAAAGAACACGGGGTAACCTTAAAATTCTCCAAAGTAAAACGGAACAGCAACGGAGAAATCACCGCAATCAAAGCAACTTACAAAGATGCCAACGGCAAAAAAGGCGCAACACAGGTCAGCGGCGAAGAACCGATCCAGCCGATCCGGTTTTACAAAAACAACGACGCGATCGGATTCGGCAACGGACGCGGACGCGGCGTAAGGGTTTACAATTATGCGGGTACGCCGCAGCCGGGTAATTTCGAATTCAATTCGGACGGCGACGATTTCGTGGTCGAGTTACCGGAAATGCCCGAAATACCGGATTTTGAGGCGCCGGAACTTCCTGAGCCGCCCGAAGCGCCTGAAGCGCCTGAAACGATGAAAGCCGATACCTTGTTTTGGTCAAAGGGAAAAAACAACCATGTCATCATCAAAAACAGAAATGGGAAATCGACTGTAATCGTGGACGGAAAAGTCGTCAGCGATGTGGATGTCGATAAAATCCTGGCCGACGTCGGGCCGATAATCGTCAACGGCGAGGATGTCCTGAAAAAAGGCCGTACTTATACTTACAGCAGCGGAAAAAATGGCAGGGCAATCGTCATCGATACGCAGAAAATCACTGCAGAAGCGATGGAAAAAGCACAAGCGGCGATGGAGAAAGCCCGTCCGCAAATGGAAAAGGCCAAAGAACAAATGTCAAAAATGCGCGCCGAAATGGACAAACAGCGCGAAGCGCGCAGAGACGGACAAAATCAAAGAGATCAGGAAATGAAACAGGCTCGTGAAGAAATTGAGCAAGCGCGAAAAGACATCGAACAAGCCCGTGCCGAAATAGAAAAAACCCGCGCCGAAATGAAGGCTGAAATGGAAAAACAGAAAGCCGCAAACGGCAAATAAAATATTCTTAGAGGAAATCGGCTGTCAGTTATGGCAGCCTTTTTTATATTTGTTTATGTTTAAACTACTGGCAAAAATCAATAAACTTTTACTGCCGTCTTTTACAAGGCGCGGGGTGGATTTAGCCAAAGCCAAAAAATGGCAACTGGCACTAATTGCTTGGCGTTATTACGTGACAGCCAGAGCCTTGGGAAAATAATTGCCGTTTGGATACATTTTGCTTTGGATTATTATTAAAAAGCAATATATTTGCACCCGCAAACAGCAATCACCATATTAATATAAATTGGATACGGTGAAGCAATACGGCCTCGTGGCGCAACTGAATAGCGCATCTGATTACGGCTCAGAAGGTTACTGGTTTGAATCCAGTCGAGGTCACGAATAAATGTTCAAATAAGAAAAAACGCCAAGTTCACTTGAGCGTTTTTTTGTTTTGAAGAACTGAAAACCTTCCACTTGCAGCTTTTGCCGAAGATAATCAACCCACTAAAAACAATCCGTTTAACAAGACATTGCACCGCTTTAACCTGAATTTAATAGGGCTTGCCAACCGCGCGTTAAATCTCTCCAAAATAAACGTGAAAGCTTGGAATGCCCGGGGTTAGCTTGATTAAATTTGTTAGGAACTTAAAACACAATCAAATATGAAAAAGCTGATTTTTTTGCTTTGCGCCATTTTTGCTTTCAGCGTGGCCTCAGCGCAGACCGACACGATTTCGAGAAAGAATCACGATAAGTCGAAATCGACGACCGTGAAAAAAGACAGGACCATGAAAATGGATAAAGACAAAAAATGAACGGGAAGAAAATGAAAGCCCGAAATTCAAAT
>JBEHYS010000014.1:0-86135 GCA_048498055.1 Bacteroidota bacterium | reverse complement strand
GTATGCAAAACATTCCAAGTGTTGACTTACGTGATTTCCTATCGGGCGACCCGGTACGTAAACAAAAATTTGTAAATGAAATCGGAAAGGCATACGAAGATATTGGCTTCGTGGCATTAAAAGGTCATTTTTTAGATGACAAACTCGTGGACGAACTGTATGGCGAAGTGCGGAACTTCTTCAATTTGCCGCTCGAGACGAAAGCGAAATACGAAATCCCGGGAATCGGCGGGCAGCGCGGCTACGTTTCGTTCGGGAAAGAGCATGCCAAAGGCCGTTCGGCGGGTGATTTGAAGGAATTCTGGCATTTCGGGCAATATGTCGACAAGGATTCGAAATACGCCCAGGAATATCCTGAAAACGTTACGGTCAGCGAATTGCCTAAATTCAATGAAGTCGGAAAGGAAGCCTATCAAATGCTGGAGAAAACGGGAATTTACGTCCTTCGCGCTTTGGCTCTATATTTAGGATTGGATGAATTCTACTTTGACGATTACATCAAAAACGGGAACAGCATTTTGCGCCCGATCCACTATCCGCCGATCACCGACGAACCGGCTGACGGTGCCGTCCGTGCCGCTGCGCACGGCGACATCAACCTGATCACTTTGCTGATGGGCGCACAAGGCCGCGGGCTGCAGGTGCAAAACCACGATGGCGAATGGATCGACGCAATTGCCGAACCGGACGAATTGGTCATCAACGTCGGCGACATGCTTTCCAGGCATACCAACAACCGGTTGAAATCGACGATTCACCAGGTCGTCAATCCGCCAAGGGAAAAATGGGGAACATCACGGTATTCGATTCCGTTCTTCATGCATCCGATCAGCGAGATGAAGCTCGACGTGCTCGAAAAAACCATCGACGCCGATCATCCGAAGAAATACGACGACATCACGGCCGGCGAATTCCTGCATGAGCGACTCGTTGATTTAGGGCTGATCAAAAAATAAATCTTACTTGTATAATTCCGAAAGACATCGGGTTTTTCCTGATGTCTTTTGCTTTTTAGCTGTCAGCGATCAGCTTTCAGAAATTTTCTAAAATGGACTTACACGAACAATTAAAAAAACTATTTCCCCAGCACGAGACGCAGCCCGACGAAAACACGCCCGACGCAACACCGCATGAACTACACTTGCAAAAGGAACCGCTCATCTGCAAATTCGAAAAACGCAACGGAAAGCCCGTAACAATCATTGAAGGTTATGATGGCGGCGATGAGGATTTCAAAATCCTTTCAAAGGAAATCAAGACGAAATTCGGCGTGGGCGGCAGTTTCCGCGGCGGCGAAATGCTGATTCAGGGCGATTACCGCGACAAGATCATGCAACTTCTCAAAGACAAAGGCTTCAAGGTAAAACGCGTCGGCGGATAATTCCAAATAATCAAAACAAACCCAATGGCAATAAAATCCTCAGAACTCATACTCAATCCCGACGGCAGCGTCTATCACCTGAACCTGCGTCCGGAACATATCGCCCGCGACATCATTTTTGTCGGCGACCAGAACCGCGTCGAAAAAATCACGCAATTCTTCGACAGCATCGAATTCTCGACGCAAAAACGCGAATTCAAAACCCAGACGGGAATCTTCAAGGGCAAACGCATCACCGTGATGTCAACCGGAATCGGGCCCGACAATATCGACATCGTCATCAACGAGCTCGACGCACTGGTCAATATCGACATGGAAACGCGGACGCCGAAAAAAGAACTGACTTCCTTAAATATCATTCGGATCGGCACTTCGGGCTCATTGCAGCCAGCCATTCCGGTAGACAGTTTCGTGATGTCCAAATATGGACTCGGGCTGGACAACATGCTCCGCTCCTATCTCGTCGAGGAAGTGACCGACAAAATGCTCGAAGACGCATTCATCAAGCACACGAATTGGGATGCGCGAAAAGGCCGGCCATACGTTACAGCTTGTTCCGAAAAACTCGAAAAACTCATCGAAAGCGATACAATGCACAAAGGAATCACCGCGACCGCAGGCGGCTTTTACGGACCGCAAGGCCGCGTGCTCCGGCTCAATATTCAGGACGAAGCGCTGAATTCCAAAATGGACAATTTCAGTTTCAACGACCAGAAAATCACAAACCTTGAGATGGAAACCGCGGCCATTTACGGGCTTTCGGCATTGCTCGGCCACAATGCGCTTTCGCTCAACGCAATTATCGCAAACCGCGCGTCGGGCACGTTCAGCGCCGATCCGTACAAGGCCGTCGACGAATTGATCGCCTATACGCTCGACAAAATCGCAAATAGTTAGTATTTTTAGGAGCAATTTCCTGCTGTTTGCTGTATCTTTTTTTTGCAAAAAAAGGATGCCGCTCCCATCAGGGCTAGGCCATTGATCATGCAACAAGCCATCGAAAAACTCGAAGCATTGCTTTCCGAATGCGAATCTTATTTCGGTTCCGCAAGCGAACAATCGCTGGAAACCCCGATCGCACCGGGCAAATGGTCACGCAAACAAATTCTCGGGCATCTGATCGATTCGGCGGTGAACAACCTGACGCGGTTTACCGAAATCGGATACCGGCCACAGCCTTACGTTTACCGCGAATACAATCAGGACGAACTCGTTAAAATCAACGATTACCAGTCGATTCCAAAATCCGAATTGCTGCAATTGTGGCTTTCGTTAAACAAACAAATATTGCGCATTATGCAATCACAATCCAAAGAAAGACTGGCGCTCAAAATAAAATTTCCCGACGGCACGTTATCGGATTTGAGATTCATCATCAACGATTATCCCGAGCACATGCGGCATCATATCAACCAAATCACGCAACAATGAAAACCTTAAAAATCGCCGGCGTACCGGAACATTTCAACCTGCCGTGGCATTTGTGCCTCGAAAACGACGAATTTGCAAACGCGGGAATCAATCTTCAATGGACCGACGTTCCGGAAGGAACCGGCAAAATGTGCCAGATGCTCCGCGACGGGCGAACCGATATCGCGGTAATTTTAACCGAAGGAATCGTCAAGGACATCGCCGGTGGCAATCCGTCCAAGATCGTACAGGTTTATGTGGAATCGCCTTTGGTCTGGGGAATCCATGTTGACGCCAATTCCAAATACGAAAAACTTTCCGATCTCGAAAACGCGAAAGTCGCTATCAGCCGCATCGGTTCCGGTTCGCAGCTCATGGCTTATGTCAACGCTTCGAACCAGAATTGGAATACCGAAAATCTGGAATTTGAAATTGTCAACACAATCGACGGCGCGGTTTCGGCACTTGCCAACAAAACCGCCGATTATTTCATGTGGGAACGCTTCATGACCAAGCCACTGGTCGACCAGGGTATTTTCCGCAGGATCGCCGACTGCCCAACGCCGTGGCCCTGTTTTGTGATCGCGGTACGCGATGAAATCCTGGAAAGCCATCCGGATGCCGTAAAAACAGTATTGGAAATTGTCAATAAAAAGACTTCCGGCTTCAAGAATATTCCGGGAATCGACAGCGTTTTGGCCGATCGGTTTCACCAGAAACCCGAAGACATTGCCCAATGGCTCTCGATGACCGAGTGGTCGCAAAGCGCTCCTTCAGAAGATATGTTAAACAAAGTTCAAAATCAGTTGCTTGAACTTTCGCTTATTGATAAAAAGGGTACTTTTGCTGAAATGGCCAGAGCTTTATAGCTTTCGCTTTTTTACGCTTCGATGATAAAATTAAGTGAAATCCCATTCCGGAAAATACGCGAGAGCCTGACGGTCAAAAAGCCCTGGGATATGATTATCATTTTCCTGCTCAACGTCCTGATTGCGATCCCGCTTTTTATCATCATCCATCAGAATCTCGTCGATCCGATGTGGCCTTTCAGCATCGACCGGATACTTCTTTTCATCGCGCTTGTCGTTTTGATCCAGCTTCTGCTGCGGCTGTTGCGCAAAGTGATCATCATCTGCATTTTCGGTTACCTTTTCTTTTTGGCCTGGGGCAGTATTTTTGGGAATTACGGGTTTTCGCGCGTTTTCGAGGATTACCGCTCGATGGTCTACACGATGGCCGACGACCCGAACCCGCAGGATATCATTATTTCCAAATTGCTGCCGTTCCCGAACAAATCGCTGATTCTTCGCGCGATCGAATACGAAAACCCGAAAGTGCGGAATTTTGCCGTCATGGCCACGACCAAACATTTCAAAAATTTCAAGAGTTACGGCGAATACCGCACACTCGTACAGTGTTTTGCGGTGTTTGAGGAAATCAACAGTCGCTGGAATTATGTCAGTGACCCGAAAGGACGCGACTACATCGCCACGGCAAGCGAATCGTTGCCGTATCTTTCCGGGGATTGCGACGATCATGCGATTTTGATGGCGGCCTGCGTGCGGTCTATCGGCGGAACACCGCGACTCATCCATACGACCGGGCATATTTATCCCGAAATCCTGATCGGGCGCAAGAAAGAGCTCGAAGCGGTCAACTATCTGATCAAGAAAATGCTGTTCGTAAACCAAAGCAAGGGCAAGGAAATCCATTACCACATCGACGAGCACGGACAGGTCTGGCTCAACCTAGATTATACTGCGAAATATCCGGGCGGGCCGTTCATGTCCGAGGAAATCCTCGGCGCCCTGACGCTCAACTGATTTTTATCCGGGCGGCGTATTTTAACGTTTGGTTTTTATATCTTAGCTACTTCAAAAAACCATTGCATGAAAAAACTATTGTTTATCGCATTGCTGTCGGCCCAGTTTATCCAGGCGCAGGAATCGGGCGATTCGCCGATGCCGGAAGGAAAAAGCGAAGTCCGGGTCGATCTGCTGACCATCGCCCTGGAATCCAAACTGAATATCAGTTATGAATATTTCCTGAACCGGAACTATTCGGTCGGGATTTTCCTCGCATCGTCGAACAGCAATAAGATCAACGACGATTTCGATTCGGGCTATCGCAACACGGTGCCGAAATACGAAATCAGCCCGTTCGTGCGCTACAATCTTTCCAAGAGCCAGAAAAGTTTTTATTTTGCCGAAGTATTCGCATCGGCAAACGGCGGCGATTTCAAGGAAACCGTCCGAAAGATCGACGGCGAAGGCAACGGCTTTTATGTGAATGAAAAGAGCAGTTACTCAGATGTTGCGCTTGGCGCGGGGCTCGGTTACAAATTGTACATCAAGGAAAAATTCGGGATCGAATTCCACGTCGGTTTCGGCAGCAACCTTTTCAACAGGGACAAAAGCCCGGATACGCTCTCACGCGTCGGGCTGGCTTTGGGTTACAGATTTTAAAAAATTACAGCAATGAAAAAGATATATATTTTCCCTTTGATCGCATTATTGATGCTTGCGTGCGATTCGGACGACGACGGGTTTTACAACACCAAATACGTCCAGGCCGACGGATTGGTGAATATTTTGAATCCGGCTGCGACTTATCCTGCCGGTTCGCCGATCATGATTGAAGCGCATGTGCCGCATTTGCTGCCGGAGTCCGGACAGGCCGAGCCGCTCGATGTTGTGGAAACCACAGGGAACGCGCCGACTTTCGAATTTTCTTATTTCCTTGAAAAAAAGAATGCCGACGGACAATGGGAAATGGTCGACCTGACCGGACAACACGTTGACGATGGCCCGGGACATGCTACGGTAGGGTATTTCATCCAGGCTTATCTTGAATTTGAAGACAGCAACCAATATGAATATTTCGGCAGCATCGTCCCTAGCCAAACCGGTGAATACCGTTTGAATTTCAGCAACAACACTGTTAATTACAATAAGGTTTTCATCCGGTCGGACAGCCAGAACAACAACATCGACCTCAAGATTTTCTCGACATCGGACGATCTGGACGGCAACGGCTATTTTGCGTTCACGGTAAACTGATCACCAGCCGATTTTCTTTTCGCGTTTTGATTCCAGGTATTCATTGGCCTTGCTGAAATGACGGTTGCCGAACCAATGCCCTTTATTGGCGCTCAACGGTGACGGATGGCCTGATTCCAAAACGCAGTGTTTGCTTTTGTCGACCATCGCGCCTTTCTTTTTGGCATAACCGCCCCAAAGCATAAAAACCACGTGTTGTTTTTCTTCCGATATTTTCCGGATCACCGCATCCGTAAACGTTTCCCAGCCTTTGCCCTGATGACTTCCCGCCTCGCCTTCCCTGACGGTCAGCGTAGCATTGAGCAATAACACACCTTGCTTTGCCCACCGCTCGAGATTTCCGGTTTGCGGAATCGGCTGGCCCAGATCCTGTTTGATTTCCTCGAAAATATTGCGAAGCGACGGTGGAAAAGGTACGCCGTCATTGACCGAAAAGCACAGTCCATGTGCCTGTCCCCGGCCGTGATACGGATCTTGTCCGATAATTACGACTTCCACCTTTTCGAACGGGCATTGGTCGAAAGCATTGAAAATCTGTTTGCCCGGCGGATAGCACGTGTGGGTTTTGTATTCTTTTTTAACGAAATCGATAAGGCTGTGGAAATAAGGCTGTTCGAATTCGCCGGAGAGTTTCTTTTTCCAGGAAGGCTCAATTTTGATATCCATAGAGTTTTTATCCAAATATAAGAAATTTCAATGCCCGGCCGATTTCAAACGCGGGCCTTTTTAACTAAATTTGCAGCGCAGAAAGTGAGAAAGAAATGATCAGCATAACAGAAAAAACCCTCCAGGATTTACAGTTTCCGACCGTACTGGAAACCGTATCGGCATTATGCAATACCGATATGGGCAGGGATAAAGCGATGCAGATCATACCGCTTCGGGATAAGGAAACGTTGTTGGCCGCGCTGCAGATGACTTCCGAATACCTTGCATCGTTCCAGAACAACAATGCCATCCCGAACCACGGATTCGAACCGGTGGGCAGCGAGATCAAATTCCTTTCGATCGAGGACAGCTTTTTGGAACCCGGCGCTTTCCGGAAAATCGCGGCGCTTTCGGAAACCGTCAACATCCTGCTGCAGTTTTTTAAAAAATTCGGCGAATATTACCCGACGCTCGGCAGTAAGGCTTCGCAAATCCCGCTTACGAAGGAGATTATCGCCGCAGTTGACGAGGTCATTGACAAATACGGTGAGATCCGCGACAACGCCTCGCCCGAATTACTCGAAATAAGACGCGACATGAATGTGGTCCGCGGCAAGGTCAATCAAAGTTTCGGCGTAGCGCTCACCCATTACAATTCGCTGAATTATCTTGACGATATCAGGGAAAGTTTCGTGCAGAACCGCAGGGTTTTGGCAGTTTTGGCGATGTATCGGCGCAAAGTGAAAGGCACAATACTCGGAAGTTCCAAAACGGGTAGCATCGCTTATATCGAACCTGAAACGACGCTGAAATATTCGCGTGAACTCTCGAACCTCGAATATGAGGAAAAGGAAGAAATCACCCGGATTTTGAAAAGGCTTTCCAATATCATCCGGCCGCACGTGCCGCTTTTGTCCGCTTACCAGGATTTTCTGAGCGACATCGACGTGATTGCCGCCAAGGCGAAATATGCGGTGCGAATCAATGGTATTTTGCCTGTAATTTCGGAGGAAAGGCGGCTGTTTTTCCGCGATGCCTTCCATCCTATCTTATATTTGACAAACAAACAGAAAAACGAAAAAACCTACCCGCAGACTTTCGATTTGAGCCAGGAAAAGCGCATCATCGTGATTTCCGGGCCGAATGCAGGCGGAAAGACCATTTCGCTGAAAACCGTCGGGTTGCTCCAGCTGATGCTGCAAAGCGGAATGCTGATTCCGGTACACGAACGGAGCCAGACGTTTTTATTTGACCGGATACTGACCGATATCGGGGACAACCAATCGATTGAAAATCATTTGAGCACTTACAGTTACCGGCTAAAGAACATGAACAATTTCCTGAAGAAATGCAACCGGAAAACGATGTTTTTGATCGACGAGTTCGGCACGGGTTCGGATCCTGAGCTTGGCGGAGCGCTGGCCGAGATTTTTCTCGAGGAATTTTATCACAGGGAAGCGTTCGGGATTATTACGACCCATTATTCGAACCTGAAAATGCTCGCAAACGAACTGCCTTTCGCGACCAACGCCAATATGCTTTTTGACGAACAATCGCTCGAGCCGATGTACAAACTGGTTCTCGGCCAGGCCGGAAGCTCATTTACGTTTGAAGTCGCGCAAAAAAACGGCATCCCGTTCGGGCTGATCAACCGGGCGAAAAAGAAGATTGAAGGCGGAAAAGTCCGTTTCGACAAGACGATCGCGACGCTTCAGAAAGAGCGCTCGAAAATGGAGAAAACCTCACAGACGCTCAAGGAAGAAGAAACAAAGGCGCGCGAGGAAAGCAAAAAGCTTGAAAATATCAACGCGAAGATCAAGCAGAAGCTCGAGAATTATCAGGAACTCTACGACAGCAACCAGAAAACGATTTATATCGGGCAAAAGATCGAGGACATCGCGGGGAAGTATTTCAACAACAAGAACAAAAAGGAATTGATTGGTGAATTCCTGAAGTTGGTCGAGATCGAAAATTCAAAGCGAAAGAAAGCCACTGCCAACGAAATCAAGGCTGCTGCCGAAAAGGAAAAAGAAATCATCAAGGAAGTTTCGGTCAAGGTCGAGGAAATCCGCAAGGAGAAAAAAGAGAAGAAACTCAAGGCGTTGCCTGTTGAAAAGCCGAAACCCGTGCTCAAAGTCGGCGACCGGGTCCGAATGAATGACGGAAAAGCCGTGGGCAGCATCGACAGCATCGAAAAAAACAAAGCTGTCGTGAATTACGGGGTTTTTACTTCTAAAGTCAGTCTCGACCAACTCGAGTTCGTCGAAGCAAGAAAATAGCCATGGAACTTTCGCAATTGCCGCAAGATAAAAAAATCATCCTGTTTGACGGAGTCTGTAACCTCTGTGATTCGATGGTGCAATACGTAATCCGTCATGACAAAAATGACGTTTTCCGTTTTGCCGCGTTGCAATCGGAAATTGGAGCAAAAATCCTTGAATATGTCAATGTCGATCCGGAAAAGACCGACAGCATCGTTTTGTTTGAGCCGTCTACCGGCGCTTTTCACTACAAATCGGATGCGGCGCTCCATATCGGCAAACACCTCGGTTGGAAATTCATTTGCGGATTGCTTCGTATTGTTCCTTGGTTCCTACGCAACCCGGTTTACGATTTCGTGGCCCGAAACCGTTATAAATGGTACGGTAAAAAAGAGAGTTGCATGATTCCGACGCCGGAGCTCAAAAGCAAATTCCTGTAAATAAAAAACGACCGGTTTCCCGGTCGTTTTATTTTATGAATCTATCTTGATTATTGCTTAACGATTTTCTTAACCGCCTTGCCTTGGTCGGTAGTAATGTTCATCATGTACATTCCGCTTGCAAGATCGGCAATGGAAACCTGTCCTGACACTCCGCTCACCTTTTGTGACTTTACGACTCTTCCGTTCATGTCGGTCATTTCAACGAGTGAAATTGCAGCGTTTGTCGTGTTTGAAATATTTATCACGTTTTTGGCGGGGTTCGGGTAAACCGAGAATTGGGAAGAAAGGAATTCGTTCACGCCCAAAACCTGCGATACCGAGAAATTATCGAACAACAACGCTTGTGTACTTCCCGCTACGTTATTGACCGGAGACATGTTGTGTACACCGAAGTAGAAAATACCTGTAGAAGGCGCAGTGAAAGTTGCGGTCCTGGCAACATAATCAATATCGACCAGATCGGTCTCTGCGAAAACAGGAATTGTCTGTGAAGCCGCATCTTGTGCAGTACCCAGTGTAATTGCATAGTTGGCCGCGTTTGTTGCACCTGTAGCCACGAAATTTTCTACGAAGAAATCAATGGTAACTTGTGCACCTGCGATCAGGTTGACACCTCTTGAGAACATCCAGGCATCGGCATCGTTAGTAGCTGGCGTAAGCGGCGCGATTGAAGCACAGGTGAAATCGCCGTCCTGGGCAAGCCCTTGATTGATGAACCAGCCATCAGGCGTGTCGTTCGGGACAGCCAACCAGCCAACGAAAGGAAGTGTAAAGTTTTCAAAGCTTTCCACATAAGTTGGATCAACCGGAGGGAAAACCGTATTGAAAGCAAACGGTCCGGCCCACGTACTCATGTCGCCACCTCCGCAATCTTTCTGCAGATAGAAATCATATACAGTCCCCGAATCAAGTCCTGACAGCGTATAAGGGTTCGAGATATTGCTTACCGTTGTACCCGATCCATCGCCTTGTGTAAACCCGAAAGGTCCGTATTCGAGGTTTATCGTGCCGCCTGTGGCAGTATACGAAATATCGATGCTGTTCAGTGTCGCATTAGTTGCGGCAAGATTAGAAGGCTTGGCACAGGTCACAGCTTTACCCAAACGGGTTTCCGGACGGAAATTTGACGCTACAACCGTTGTCGGAGGCGTTGCACCGAAAGCGCCTTTGAGCCCTGCGGCCAATTCGTTGCTGCAAAGTGCAGTGTTCGGCGCGGTAGCCAGCGGGTTTGAAAGGTTTTGGTAATCAAAAGCGACATAAAGTCCGCCACCTGTATAGGTAAACGTCGATCCGCCGACAAAATCATAATCAACGGTACCGGCAGTATCCGGAATGGTTACTGGGCCATTGCTTACCGTAGTCATAGCGGCAATTGCCGTTGCCCAGGTAACGCTTTTGTTGTTCGCGACGTCTGCGGTATTCTGCAGATAGACAACCAGAGTTCCAGTAGTCGGGATGTCTTGCGCCACGCCATAGTTGAAACCGATAGCGTTTACCACCGAACCGGCAGTAAAGCCCGAGTTAGCCATTTCATCTGCAGTAATCAGCCAAACGCTGCGCCCGCAGGCAGCAAATCCCTGCGGGGCGCGGCCGTTTTGAGACGTACTGTTGTTGTTGGGTAATACGGTATAATAATCCGTCTGGGCCTGGACACCCAAAGCGGACAAAACCATAAATAACATGAAAGTAATTTTTTTCATAAGTAAATAGTTTTTTTTAAATTAGTAAGTAGCCAAATATAGGAATATTTTTAAAAATTTCTATTCTTTTTCATATTTCCCTATGACCGATGTCGCCAGGGCATTTCCAAGTACGTTGGTCGCACTTCGGAACATGTCGCAAAAATGGTCGATCGGCAAGATCAGCGCGATGCCTTCTATCGGAATCTTGAAAATCCCACAAGTGGCGGCGACTACCACGAGGCTTGCCCTTGGAACGCCTGCAATCCCTTTGCTGGTAAGCATCAAGACGAAAAGCATGGTCAATTGCGTGCCGATATCCAACGGAACACCGTAAGCCTGCGCAATGAAAATACTGGCGAAAGTCATATACATCATACTGCCATCGAGGTTGAACGAATACCCCAGCGGAAGCATGAACGAAACGATTTTGCTTTTTACCCCAAAACGCTCGAGTTCTTCGGTAAGTTTCGGGAATACAGCTTCACTGCTCGTAGTCCCGAAAGCGATGATGAGAGGACTCACGATTCTTTTCAGCAGAGATCGCAGGGCCTTTCCGAGAAAAAGATAGCCAATCAAAAGCAATACGAGCCACAACGATGTGATTCCGACCAAAAATGAACCGAAATATTTGACGTAGGTCAGCAACAGATCATTGAGGTCGCGGATCGCAAAAACTGCGGCAATCGCCCCGAAAACGCCAAGCGGCGCGAATTTCATCACATAGTTTACCATTTTCAGAATCACGTGCGAAGTCTTATCGAGGGCACGGATGACCGGCTTTGCGGTGTCGCCAATCGATGCCGCGGCCAGTCCGAAGAAAATCGAGAAAATGACGATCTGCAGGATCTCATTTCCGGCCATCGCCTCGACGATGCTTTTCGGGATGATGTGTTCTATGAAATTCTGGGCTGAAAATCCCTGCGTTTTTTCGGTGACTTCGGCTGCCGTCGAAACGTCGAGGCCTGAAAGATTGAGTCCGGTTCCCGGATGCAGGACGTTGACCCAGAACATCCCGATCAGAAGCGAGATGAACGACGCGGTAAAAAACCACCCGAGCGCCTTGCCTCCGATCCTGCCGACGGCCTTGATGTCGCCGAGTTTCGCGATTCCTACAACTAATGTCGTAAAGACCAGCGGCGAAATGATCATCTGGACCAACCGGATGAAAATCGTCGCGAGCATCTTGATGTAATCGCTGAAATTTTTCGCGGCGTCTTCGGCCATATTGTTGTGGATGCAGATTCCAAGTATACCGCCCAAAACCATCGCGATCAGGATCTGGACCGTTAAATTGGACAGGAAAGATTTTTTTGTTTCGTTTGCGTTTGTCATATGTCGTGAATTGGAAAGCCCTAGCCCGGTCCCGAAGCGTCGGGAGAAGCGGAAAGCCCACAGCGAGTAAGCGAGCGAGGACTTGCAGCGAAGAGCGGGAAACGGCTCCTGAAACTATTTATACATTTTATTGATCAGGTAAAAATCGGCGAGCACGATTGCCGCCATCGCTTCCACAATGGGTACGGCGCGAGGCACGACGCACGGATCGTGACGGCCTTTGCCCTGCAAATCAATGATATTTCCTTGATTGTCGAGCGTTTGCTGGGATTGCATTATAGTCGATACAGGTTTGAACGCGACGCGAAAATAAATATCCATCCCGTTTGAAATACCGCCTTGTATGCCGCCGGCCAGGTTTGTTTTTGTCGTGCCGTCTGCGTTGTACTGATCGTTATGTTCGCTGCCTTTCATCCGGGAACCGCAAAATCCGCTTCCGTATTCGAAGCCTTTTACCGCATTGATCGAAAGCATCGCCTTGCCGAGCTCGGCATGGAGCTTGTCGAAAACCGGCTCACCCAATCCGATAGGAACATTCTGCAAAACGCAGGTAACCGTTCCGCCTATTGTATCGCCCTGGCTGCGGATTTCCCGGATCAGCGTTTCCATTTTTTCGGCGGTCTGTTCGTCGGGACAACGCACGGGATTGGTTTCGGTTTTCGAAAAATCCAGTTCCTGATACGGCTTGTCGATAAAAATGTCACCGACCGAAGACACAAATGCATTGATTTTTACATCGGGCAGGATTTGCCTTGCGACCGCTCCGGCTGCGACGCGACTTGCGGTTTCGCGGGCAGAGCTTCTTCCGCCGCCACGGTAATCGCGCAGGCCGTATTTCTTTTCGTAAACGTAATCGGCGTGGCCGGGACGATACGTGTTTTTGATGTGCGAATAATCAGCGGGTTTCTGGTCGGCGTTGGAAATTAGGAACCCGATTGGCGTTCCGGTGGTTTTCCCTTCGAAAATCCCCGAGAGAAATTGAACTTTGTCGGCTTCCTTTCGCTGGGAAACGATGGCGGACTGGCCGGGTTTGCGGCGCGACATTTCGTATTGGACCGCGTCGGTATCGATCGTGATTCCCGGTGGGCAGCCTTCGATGATTCCGCCGAGCGCCTCGCCGTGCGATTCGCCGAAAGTCGTGATTTTAAAAAGCGTTCCGAAACTGTTTCCGGCCATAGTGTCTTTATTTCGTCGGTGAACAAATGTAAGGTTAAAATTCCCAAATCTGAAACTCGAAATGCCAAGTTTGACAAATTGGAATTTGAAATTTCCTTTTTCTTAATCTTCCCTTTGGATTCAATTCACATTGTGAAGGTTAATTTGCTAAACCTCACCCGAGGCTCCAGCCGAACTGTATGGAGCGCAGCGGAATAAAAACTCGTTCTTATGAAAAAAAGAAAAGTCGAGCTCGTCGTGATTTCCGACGTCCATCTGGGAACTTACGGCTGCCATGCCAAAGAACTCTTCCAATATCTGTCGTCTGTTAAGCCAAAAACGCTTGTACTCAACGGCGACATCATCGACATCTGGCAATTCCGGAAATCGTATTTCCCGAAGGCGCATCTGAAAGTCATCAGGAAAATTGTCGATTTTGCGGCCAAAGGCACGAAGGTCTATTACATTACGGGCAACCACGACGAAATGCTGCGGAAATTCAGCGATACAGCGATCGGCAACATTTCGATCCTCGACAAGCTCGTACTCGAGCTCGACGGGCGGCAGGCCTGGATTTTCCACGGCGACGTGTTCGACGTTTCGGTACAGCATTCCAAATGGATCGCCAAGCTCGGCGGGCTTGGCTACGATTACCTGATCCTGATGAACCGCTTTGTCAACTGGTGGTTGACCAAGATCGGGAAATCGCCTTACTCCTTTTCGAAAAAAATCAAGTCGAGCTTCAAGAAAGCCGTGCGGTACATTTCGGATTTCGAGACCACGGCAACCGATCTGGCGATCGAGAAGAAATACGATTTCGTGATCTGCGGCCACATCCACGAGCCGAAAATCATCCGGAAGGAAAACCGCAGCGGCGATACGCTTTACCTGAATTCGGGCGACTGGGTCGAAAACCTCACCGCGTTGGAATATACCAAGAAGCGCTGGAAACTCTACCGCCATTCCGAAAATACCGAAACGGAAGAGGAAGATCTTTTCGATATGGAAGTGCTGCTCGACCGTCAGGCATTGGCTTCTTTGCTCTTTTCAAAACAGCTAAATTGACCTTTAAAATTTGTTAAATTTTAACGAAACAGCACTTTTAGATAGTGGCTTATCGTTACATTTGTTTCACTAACTAAAGATAAAAATATGAAAAGAATCATTCTGGCTGCAATGCTAATCGGATTAGGATTCAGCGCACATTCGCAGGAAATCAGGAAGAATGCACTCGGGCTCCGATTGGGCGACAACGACGGTTTCGGCGGTGAGATTTCCTACCAGCGCGGATTGTCGGACAACAACCGCCTCGAGTTCGACCTCGGCTGGCGGGACAGCAAGCACATCGACGCAACCAAACTCGTCGGTTTGTACCAATGGGTCTGGAACCTTGACGGGAATTTCAACTGGTATGCAGGAGTTGGTGCAGGTATCGGACGCTGGAGTTATAACGGCCCGGGCGATCCCGATCCGGACAGCGGAACGTTTTTGCTGGCTGCGGGCGACCTCGGTATCGAATACCTGTTTGACGGCGCACCGATCCAACTCTCGCTCGATTTCCGTCCGGAATTGTATTTCGGCGACGACCGCGACGATTTTGACGATTACCACAGTTTTGGTCCGGACATCGCACTGGGAATCCGCTTTACGTTTTAAGCAAATCCATAAAACAAATCCCGCCTGAAAAGACGGGATTTTTTTATTTTACTTCGATCGGTTTCTTTGAATTGATCTTGACCACCGTATACGGGTACGTAATGGCCTGCGTGACCATAGCGCCGGGCGCCGGTTCGTTTTCCCGGACGGTGATGATGATTTTGTCGGCTGTTTCCTCGACATTGACGACGTCGATTGAATAACCTCCTGTCATTTTTTCGCCCATGTTCAGGATGATAAAATTGGACGTGTCGATATCGGAAGGCTTGATTTTTTTCCGGAGATTTTCATCGCCCTGGAGCATCGGAAGCTCTTTCTGCTCCGAAACAATCTCGAAAAAATGGATGTTCCCGCCGCCGTTTTCCTGATGTGTCAATACTTCGTATAAAGGTTTTTTTCCGGTCGCGGTTTGCTTCGGCGCACACGAAACCACAATCAGAATTGTGAAGAAACAGACTACAATTTTTCTCATTTTTTATCTATCGCTTGTTGATATAAAGCTTCATACAACGGCAGAATGTTCATAATGTCGAATTGCCTGGCTACACCCAGCGCGTTTTGCTTAAACTTGGCAAGAACGACTTCGTCACTGAGGATTTTCAGAGCGTTCTGCGCCATATCATCGACATCACCAACATTGCTGAGATATCCCGAAACGCCGTCAAAATTTACCTCGGGCAAACCGCCGCCGTTGGTCGAAATCACCGGAACGCCCCAAGCCATCGCCTCAAGGGCGGCCAATCCGAAGCTTTCGGTTTCCGAAGGCAGCATGAACAAATCGGTATAGCTCAAAATCATGTCGATTTCATTGCTGTTGCCGAAAAAGATAACCTTATTCTGGATTCCCAGTTCGCGGCACAGGCTTTCGGCTTTTTCCTTTTCCGGTCCGTCGCCAACCATCATGAGCCGCGCCGGGATTTCCTGCTGGATTTTGTGGAACGTCTTGATCACATCGGGAATGCGCTTGACTTTCCTGAAATTACTGATGTGCGTCACAATCCGTTCGTTTTCCTTTGCTATAACGGAACGGCGGCACGGAATATTGGGATCCTTGAAATTTTTATCGAGTTCGATGAAATTCGGGATCACGTGGATGTCTTTGGTAATGTTGAAAAACCGGTAGGTTTCGTCCTTCAGGCTTTGCGATACCGAGGTGACGATGTCCGACTCATTGATACTGAACGTTACCGCGGGTTTATACACCGGATGATTCCCGACGAGCGTAATATCGGTACCGTGAAGCGTGGTTACCATCGGCAGGTCGATGCCTTCGGTCTTGAGCATCTGCTTGGCCATGTAACCGGCATAGGCATGCGGGATGGCGTAATGTACATGCAATAATTCGATGTTGTGCAGCTTGACCATGTCGACGAGTTTGCTCGACAGCGCCAATTCGTAAGGCTGATAATGGAACAGCGGATATTCGGGCACGTTGACCTCGTGGTAATGTACATTCGGGTTCAAAAGCGCCAGGCGAACGGGCTGGCTGTAAGTGATGAAGTGGATTTCGTGGCCGCGGTGCGCGAGTTCAAGACCGAGTTCGGTCGCGACGACGCCGCTTCCGCCGAAGGTCGGATAACAGACTATGGCAATTTTCATTCGTTTTGGTTATTGTTTTCAAAGGTCTCATGCAGTCGCTGCGCTCGTGTCATTCGAAATTTAATATTTGTTTTTCAAAAGTCTCATGCAGTCGCTTCGCTCGTGTCACGGATATTGTTTAGGCTTACGAATTTAACGAAAATTGCCGGATTTGAAATCAATTCAGCGGATAAAATGTCCCTTTGAAGTTGCCGCTGACCGTTTTGGTCGCGCCGTCATAATTATCCAGCGCAAGCACATCGTTGAATTTCAGCGAATACCGGTTGTGGCCGAGGTCGGCTACTGTCACCGAGCCCGAAATAAAATGAAAAAAGGCCGTGCTGCTCCGATAATACGCATCCACTTCCTCATTTCCTGCAATATCATACGTGCCGTTGATTTTTCCCTGTGACGAGGAATATTTGATTTCCAAAAAAATCTCATCGGTATACATTTGCTCGTCGTGTCGCGAAACAAGACTGAAAGTCCGGATTACATATCCCGGATCGAAATTGTCCTCACCCTGAAATGTCGTCGTGATGTTCCATGTCGGGTTTTCATCGGTATATTTCGTCGGGACGAACGGCGCGTCGTCAACTTTCAGGTGCGAATCATAAAGCAATCCATTCGGATTGTCCTGGTCGGCCGAGCAGCCGATGGCAAAATTCGAAACAATAAAAAGCAGGATAATTTTTCTCATGGCTTAATGATGGCCTGTTGGATGACCTTCTGGATGTCTTCGCGGATGTTTTCCTTCGAAAGCGTATTGGGCGCATTGCTGTCCGGATAGGTGCGGTTGGATAAAAATACGTAAACGATTTCCGTTTCGGGATCAGCCCAGGCGATTCCGCCCGTGAATCCGGTATGCCCGAAACTCGAAGCCGAAACGCAGCCGCAGGTCGGGCCGGGCTGTCCGGGCAATTGCGGCTTGTCAAAACCGAGCCCGCGCCGGTTGCCTTCCTTGCAGAACCAGCACGTATTGAAATCGTCGAAGGTTTGCGCCGAAAAATATTGGCGGTTGCCGTAATTTCCCTTTTGCAGGTACATCTGCATCATCTTGGCGATGTCCATGGTATTGGAAAAAATCCCCGCATGGCCGCCAACTCCGCCTTCCATCGCCGCTTCCATATCGTGAACATAACCCTGAATGGTCTGATGGCGGAAATAATTGTCGTTTTCGGTCGGCGGAATCGAGCTCGCGTCGTATTTCATGAGCGGATTGTAAAGCGTGTTGTTCATCCCCAGCGATTTGTAAAAGTTGTCGTAGCTCAGGCTGTCAAGGGTTTTTCCGGTCGTCTTTTCGAGATAATCCTTTAAGATGATGAACGTGAAATCGCTGTACTTGTACTCTTTTTTCGGTAAAAGCTTGCTGTCGGCAATGGCTTTCATAATCGTATCGTGGTAATCATTGCGGATGAAAAGATTTTCGGCAACCTGCCTGGAATGCTGCGCATCGAGCACTTTGCTGTAATACTTTTCGCTTGGCAGTCCGGCGCTGTCGAGGGTCGATTTGTAAAACGGAATCCAGGCCTGCAGCCGCGCATAATGCGAAAGCAAATCCCTGAAATGGATGTTTTTCTTGTCGCTGTCGGCAAAAACCGGGAGCATATCGCCGAGCCGGGTTTCCATAGTGACTTTGCCCTGGTCGTAAAGCTGCATCACATTCGGCAGGGTCGAAACCATTTTCGTGATCGAAGCCACGTCGTAGATATCGGAATTGGAAACTTTCATCGTGTTGTCATACGAATGCGTCCCGAACGATTTCTGGTAAATCACTTTTCCTTTCCGTGCCACGAGAATCTGCATTCCCGGCGTCATTTTCCGGTCGATGGCCTTTTTCGCATAATCGTCGATGCGGTTGAGGATTTTCGAATCCATCCCGACGTTTTCAGGCGCGGTAAATCCGAGCCGGTTGATTTTCTTGGTCTGCAGCCCGAAATTGACCGGAAACATCGCATTGATCGTCACCGGCAGTTTGCCTTTCGATTCGACCGCACCGAAAATCATTTCGGCTGAAACCACCTGCGACACGTCGGTATTCTGATAGGAAATGACGATGCCTTTGATGTTGACGAAATTATCGACCTGCAGCAGCGAATATGGCTTGGCGAAGACGTCGAGAATGACTTTGTTGTATTTCGAGATCGAATCGAGCTTTGCGATTTCCTCGGGTTTGAAATTGTGGTTTTTCCAGGCGCCGTCGGCTTTGTGAAACCCGACGATGACCGTCGTATACGGTTTGAGCCTGACCTGCAGGCTGTCGAGGTTTTCTTCGTTGATTTCGGTGACTTCGGTATATTTCTGCAATGTCGTCAGAAACGGCGTGTGCTTGTCGTCGCCAAGCTTGACGTAAGCGATTTTTTCCTTTTCGAGATTTTGGACCGGCAGGATTTCATCTTCGTTCTTGATGACAGTAATCGCATTTTCGTACAATTCATACTGGAACGCGTCGTTGGCTACGGTATTGAGATCGCTGTTGAGATTTTCCATCTTGATCGGACGGTACATGTCAAGCCCTGCCCGGTACTTGTATTTCAGGATTTTCTTGACCGACTGTGCCAGTCTTTCTTCCGAAATGATGGAATCCTGATAGGCGACGCAGAATTTCTCCAGCGCCACCGGAACATTTTCGGGAAACAGCAAAATATCGTTACCGGCCAGAAAAGCTTCGAGATCGATTTCGCCGGGCTGTTTGAAATTGCTCGCGCCTTTCATGTTGAGTGCATCGGTGAAAATCAGCCCGGTAAAGCCGAGTTCTTTCTGCAATACGTTCGTCACGACATTGTACGAAATCGATGAGGGATAACCCTGCCGCGGCTCAAGGCTCGGCACATTGAGGTGCGCGACCATAACCGAAGCCAGTCCTTCGTTGAACAGCCTGCGGTATGGGTAGAATTCGGTGCTTTCGAGCCGTTCTTTCGAAAAAGTCACGATCGGCAAAGTCACATGCGAATCAACGGCCGTATCGCCGTGCCCCGGAAAATGCTTTCCGGTCGCAAAAACGCCCTGGCTCTGGATGCCTTTCATGAGTTCCATCGCGCGATCGGTGACGTTGACTTTGTCTTCGCCGAACGAACGGTTCCCGATAATCGGGTTTTTCGGATTGGTATTGATGTCGAGCACCGGTGCAAAATCGAACTGGACGCCCATCCGGCTGGCCTGTTTCCCATATTCGACGCCGACTTTCCGGATCAGGCTCAAATCCTGGATCGCGCCCAAAGTCATATTCCACGGAAAACGGTTCACCGAATCGAGCCGCATTGCCAAACCCCATTCAGCATCGATACCGATGAACAAAGGCACTTTCGACATTTGTTGGTACCGATTTGTCAGTACCGCCTGACGACCCGGGCCGCCCTGAAGGAACAGCAATCCGCCGACATGATAGCATTTGATGAGTTCCTGGACCTGCTTGACATGCAGCGAATCCTTGTTGGAAAATGCCGAAATCATGAAAAGCTGCCCGACGCGCTCGTCGAAGCTCATGTGGTTGTAGATGCTATCGACCCACACCGATTCTTTCATCCGGTCGTAGGGCGCGTCGATTTTCCGGAATTGCGCGGCGGCAAACTGGCTGATCAGAAGTAATATGGCAATGCAGTATTTCATCGGATAATTTTAAAAAAACCGGCTGTGCCAGCTCTCCAGGGCCGGAACTTCCCAGAATTCGTTCCACTCGCCTACTGTATTTACGAGATTATTAAAGACGATGGTGTTCCCGGAGACGGCTTTTTCCTTGGCCATTTTCTTGAAATCCATCAAAGATTTGTGTGCGATGTGCTCGCCGAGCCTGAAAGTGACGTTCATCTTGTCGAGCAGATCTACATCGTATTGCTTTTCAAGACTTTGGATAAATCGGACTGAATCATCGATCGAGCAGCCGCTTGCCCCGTGATGCTCCTGATTGACGGCCAGGATAATGAATCGGTTGTATTTTAACTGATATGACGCTTCAAGTCCGGCGCCGTGCGCGGCCCAGCCTTCGACGAAACGGCGCGTCGCGGTATCGATTTCGGCGAATTCGGCATCGGTAAATTTTCGATTGGACTGGTAAATCCAGATCCGGGATTCTTCGGGCAGGTTTTCAAACGGGATATACATCGTATGGAGATAAACTATACAGTTTAATCGTGTTTAGGTTATTACTTTTTTTCGAGGCCGGTGATTACTTTGTAGTACCGGAACTCTTTGGCTTTCGTATCATATAATTCCATTTCGGAATAGCTCACTTTCACTTTGTCGTTTTTTTTCAGCTTGCCGTTAGTGTATAACGACGCGGTTTCGAAATAATTCAGCAGGGCAAAATTATACAGCCGCGCGTTCTTGTCCTTTACGACGATGGTAACAAACCCGTCGGTCTTTATTTCGGTGATTTCACCGTCAACACTCAGGAATTGCGGTTCGATAGCTGCCACATTATTGCCGTCATCGGCGCGTCCCATCGCCATGATTATATCCGGGCAGACGGTAATCATCTTCAAAGCGACCTTTTCCCCGAATTTGGTCATCTGCTCTTCATTTCCGAAATCGAGCTTTTCGACTTTCTGGACTTCGTCGGTATGCTTGCCGTAATTGGCAAAAAAACACGTAACGAACTCGTTTTCAATCTGGTCGCCCGAAAGCTTGTCCAAATCGAGTTTCCTGGCCTGCAGGCAGCTGCAGGTTTCATTGGCCAGCGTCTCGATAATGTCCTGCGCATAAGACATCGTTCCGGTTAAAGCCAAAAGGCAGAGTAATATTATCTTTTTATCCACAGTCGATTGCTTAATGTCCGCACTTACAAGTCCTGCGCGTTTGCGATGAGTTCGGCGACGTCCATCACTTTCACGTTCTGTTCCCTTTCTTTGCTTTTGACGCCGTCGGTCAGCATCGTATTGCAGAACGGACAGCCCGCAGCAATGATCGACGACTGGGTTTCGAGCGCTTCCTCGGTGCGCTCGATGTTGATTTCCTTATCGCCCGGCTCGGCATCCTTGAACATCTGGGCGCCGCCGGCACCACAGCAAAGCCCGTTGGAACGCGAGCGCTTCATTTCGACTAGTTCGGCGTCGAGTTTCCGGATCAACTCGCGCGGCGCTTCATAAACGCCGTTTGCGCGTCCGAGATAACACGGATCGTGGAACGTAATTTTTTTACCTTTGAATTGCCCGCCCTCGATCGTCAAACGCCCTGCATCCAAAAGCGATTTCAGGAATTGCGTATGATGGATGACCTCGTAATGACCTCCGAGTTCGGGGTATTCGTTTTTCAAAGTATTGAAGCAATGCGGGCAGGCCGTAACGATTTTCTTCGCTTCATAGGCATTCAGCACCTCGATATTCATCAGCGCCTGCATCTGGAACAAAAACTCGTTCCCTGCCCTTTTCGCCGGATCGCCGTTGCAGCTTTCTTCCGTCCCGAGGACCGCGAACGAAACATTTGCGCGGTTCAGTATCTTAACGAACGCTTTCGTGATTTTTTTTGCCCGGTCGTCAAAACTTCCGGCACAGCCAACCCAGAACAAAACTTCGGGCTGTTTGCCTTCGGCCAGCATTTCGGCCATGGTCGGTACTTTGAGTTCTTCCATTTTTATGATTTTGGTTTTGTGGAATCCGAAGCCTTCGAATCCACATCCACAATAACTATTCTTGCTTTTCGTCGTCGAAAACCTGGATCGTGACTTCTTTTTCGACCAGATCGGTAAACTTCCCGCGATACCGCGTCGCCTTCACCAAATGATTGTCGATCCAGTGATAATTGCCGCCTCGCGGTTTTCCCATCACCATCCCGTGATATTTGAACCCGTGCTTTTTAAGCCAGCTTTCGGTATATTCGCGGTGCGCTTCGGTTCGCGAGGTAAAGAAAAAGATGACGTGACCTTCATCATACCATTTATTCAGCGTAATCAGGGCGTCCGGATAGACTCCCGCAGTCAGCATCCGCTCCGGTTCCTCGTTCGGGATATCGTCGCAGATCGTTCCGTCGATATCGATCAGGTAATTCTTGATTCCCTCGGGCAAAATCGGGCTGATGTGCTTGCCGTTTTCAGTTGCCGCCACGAGGTTTTTGTCAATGTCTTTCGTTTTCATTTTGTTTCTAATGTTGCATTAAAAACACCCTTAACCTCACTTTATAAGAGAATTTTCGCTTATTAATTTTCATTTTTCCAATTCAGCCGGTCCTGTTGGTTGTACGGCCAGGGCGCACCGTTGTTTTCCACATTGGCCATCATCGCGTTCAGCGACATCGGTGCCGCGCTTTGCTCCATGACCAGGTAACGCCTCATGTCCATGATGATCGACAGCGGGCTGATGTTGACCGGGCATTCTTCCACGCAAGCATTGCACGAGGTACAGGCCCAGATTTCTTCAGGCGTAATGTAATCGTTGAGCAGCATCTTGTTATCGGGCACGAAAACTCCCTTATTCGCATCGATATTTCTGCCGACCTCTTCCAGCCGGTCGCGCGTATCCATCATTATTTTCCGCGGCGAAAGCTTCTTGCCCGTCAGATTTGCCGGACAGGACGAAGTGCACCGGCCGCATTCGGTACACGTGTAAGCGTTGAGCAATTGCACCCAATTCAGATCCTGTACATCGCTCGCCCCGAATTTTGCCGGGGTTGCATCCGGATTTGCAGGTGCTGCGAATGGATCGGCATTCGGGTCCATCATCAGCTTGACCTCATTGGTCACCGATTCGAGGTTGTCGAATTTGCCTTTCGGATTCAAATCGGCAAAATAAGTGTTCGGAAAAGCCAGCAAAATATGAAGGTGTTTCGAGAAATACAGATAATTTAGAAATACCAGAATTCCGCAAATATGCAACCACCAAAATCCACGTTCGAGCAATCCGACGACGCTCGGATTCATTCCGTCGAAAATAGCCGAAACGTATTGCGAGACGGGAAACGCGCCGGCCTGCGTATAATGCCCGAATCCGCCATCGATATGTTGCAAATGATAATCGGCGGCGTTCATCAAAAGGAATAAAGTCATCAATACGACTTCGAAATACAGGATGTAATTGGCGTCGCTTTTCGGCCAGCCTTTAAGATCGGAATGGATAAAACGCCTGAGCCTGATGATGTTTCTCCGGATCAAAAACACAATGACGGCAACCAGAACCAACAGCGCCAAGACCTCGAACGACCCGATCAAAAAGCTGTAAAAACCGCCAAGGAACGAGAATATCCGATGCGTCCCGAAAAGCCCGTCGATGATGATTTCGAGCACTTCGAGGTTGATGATGACAAATCCTGCATAAACGATGATATGCAAAACTCCCGCGATCGGCCGGCGGACCATTTTGGACTGTCCGAGCGCGATGAGCGCCATATTGCCCCAGCGCGCCGCAGGATTATCCCAGCGGTCGATATCCTGTCCGAGCCTGATGTTCCGGATCAGCTTTTTGACGTTTATCGTAAAATAACCGACGCCGATCGCCAATATAACCGCAAATAAGATATTGTCGAGATATGCCATAATCTATTTTTTTAGCGCAGTCGAAACCGTATCGGTTACTTTGGGTGCAACATACGGCTTGTTCTTTTTTCCGAACAGCGACACGTTGATGTACCGCGTCGGATTCAGCCGCAAATCCTGAAGCAAAAGCTCAAGTTCTTTCGATGTTTTCGTAAAATTCGTATACAGCGCATCGTCTTTGAGCAGCTTGCCCATCGAGCCTTTTCCGGCATTGAGGTCGGCGACGATCTTGTTGGTGTTGTCGAGCGTGGTTTCCAGTTTTTTGATTGTCTTTCCCAAATCCGCTTTCGCGATCGAATCGGAGATTTTCGAGAAATTCGCAGACGCCTTATCGAAATTCGTCAGCGTATTATTGATTTTGGATTTGTTGTCGGCCAGCATATCGTTGACATTATGCGAAGCGGTCTTGAACTCGGCCAGCGTAGCGTCGAGGTTTGCGATACTGCTGCGGAGGTTGGCCTTGGTCTTTTCATCGAGCACGGAATTTACGTTTTTGAGCACGGCATCGGCGCTGACAACCATTTTCTCGACTTTTTCCTGTAGCGGCGTCAGTTTTTCGGCCAATGAGGAAATGGCGCCCGGAATGATATGTCCCGGAAGGAAATCCCCCGATTCGGCAATCGTCGGGTCGGTGAAATTCGGTACGATCTGGATCTGCTTGCCACCGATGAATCCCGGTTCGTAGATGTTGGCCTCGCTCGATTTGGCAATCGGAAAATCGCTTTTGATCTGCATTTGTACGATGAAATGTCCGGTTTTGTTCTGAAGCTCGATCTTATTGACCTTGCCGATCACGAACCCGTTCAGGGTTACCGGCGCCGACATCGCCAATCCTTCCACGTTGTCGTAACGCACGTACAATTCTTTATAGCTGGTCAGCAAATCGCGTCCTTTGAGGAAGCTGTAGCCCCAAATAAACAAAAGGATGGAAGCGATGACCAGGATGGCGGTTTTTATTTCTCTGGAGATTTTCAATGGCTTGGATTTTAGATTGGTTCGTTGTTAATGTTTTATGGCTTCCTGTATGCTGATTTTCTTTCCGTCCTTAAATGCGATGACGAACGCTTCATTGTAGCCTTTGGATTTGGCTTCCTGCATCAATCTGCGCGCTTCGTTGTAATCGCCGGTCTGGCCGTACATGTATTTGTAAAGGTTATTGGCCTGAATCACCGAAAGCGCGCCAAGCCCGTTGAAATTGGCAGGCGTCAGTTCGAGCTTGTTGCTGCTGACCGCGAGTTGGACCTTAAAGACGATATTGCTTTCCGGTATTGTCGCAACCGGTGTTTCCGGTTTTGTTTGCGGTGTTTTTACCGGAGCCTTGACGGGCGCTTTAACCGGAATCGAATCCGGATCGGCGGGTTCTTCCTTGGAAACAACAGCCGGTTCTACCCTTTGCGAAGGCTTTATCGCATCGTTGTCGATTTCGCCGCCGTTGCCGTAATATTCTTTTTTGTAGCTGATGATCGCATCGGCAATCGCGCGGGCCAATCGGTCCTGTCCCGAATCCGAATCGAGGTCGGCGCCGTCTTCAGGATTTGAGATGAAACCCATTTCGATCAGGATTCGCGGCATATACGCTTTGTGCAAAACCATATACGGCGCTTGTTTTACGCCTCGGCTTTTCTTCCCCAGTTTGTCGGTGAACTGATCCTGCACCTTGCTGGCCAGTGTGATGCTGTTTTCTATGAATTCTTCCTGTACGATGGACGTGCTGACTAGGGAAGCCGGATCTTTTGGGTCGTATCCGGAATATTTTTGCTTGTAGTCCTTTTCGAGCGTGATCACGGCGTTTTCCGTTTTCGCAACCTCGAGGTTCGACGCGTTTTTGGTCGTACCCATTACATAACTTTCGGTTCCTGCGGCCGCGGTATTCTTGTTTGCGTTACAGTGCATCGAGACGAAAATGTTGGCGTCGACGCGGTTGGCGATGTTCGCCCGTTCGATCAGGTCGATAAAAACATCGGTCTTGCGCGTGTAATTGACTTCAAAGCCCGGGGTATTTTCAAGGATTTTACCCACTTTCAGCGTCACGGCCAACGCGACGTTCTTTTCGATATGGCCGTTGTAGCAGGCGCCAAAATCCTTACCGCCGTGACCGGCATCGAGCGTCACTTTGAATTTGTTGGACTGACTGTATGATGAAAGGGAAAAAGCAACGAAAAAAAGAAAAAAACCGGCGGAGAATTTATTTGATATACCCATTGGAAGTAAAAGTTAATTTAATTTAAACGCCCGACTCTAATTGCATTATTTGTTTATTTTTGACAAAAATAAGCAGTAAGTTTGCGTCAAAATTACACCATATTTTTACAAAAGTAGTATTTAAACCTTTGCAGACAAACTTATTTAATATCGTTTTATCAGCAATTTTCCTAACAATTTGCGCTGCGAAAGTCCATGCCCAGGAACCTGTCCTGAAGACCGTTCCGGCAGCCGCTGAAAAACAGCCCGATAGCACCAAACTGCAAACCATCGACGTTCCCGGACTCGCCGCAGCGCTCAAGCCGCAGGACACAACCAAAGCCAAAAAGCCGCTGCTTTCCGACAAAATCAAGTACAAAGCCGAAAAATACGCCAAGATCGACCAGAAGCACAAGCTTATAACGCTATATGACCAGGCCGAATTGTATTACCAGGATATCGAGCTCAAATCGGGCGTCATCATCATGGATTACGAAAAGAACGAAGTCTACGCCGGGCGCATAAAGGATTCCACCGGAAACTATACGCAACTGCCTGTTTTCAAGCAGGGAACGAACGTTGTCGAACCCGATTCGATCCGGTTCAACTTCAAGACCAAAAAAGCGCTCGTCTGGAATTCGCGTACCAATCAGGGTGAGTTCAACGTCAAGGCCGAAATCTCGAAAAAGGAAAACGATTCGGTCTATTTCATGAAAAATGCGCGCTTTACGACTGCCAAAGACATCGAGCACCCGGAGTATTATTTCCAGGCGCAAAAAGTGAAGCTCGTCCCGCAGAAGAAAGTCGTCGTCGGGCTGACCTATCTTGTGATTGCAGACGTTCCGACGCCGCTCGGGTTGCCGTTCGCATTTTTTCCGATGACCCAGAAAGCGACTTCGGGAATTCTCGTCCCGACCTACGGCGATTCGGCCCAGCGCGGCTATTCGCTCCAGAACGGCGGATATTACTTCGCCCTGAGCGACAATTACGACCTCGCGATACTCGGCGATTATTACACGAACGGCAGTTACGGAATGCGTTTCGAATCGAATTATGCAAAACGATACAAATTTCGCGGCAATATTAACGTGCGGTTCGAGAACCTGATCAACAGCGAGCGCGGTTTTCCCGATTATTCGAAAACCAACATCTACAACATCCAGTGGTCGCACTCGAAAGACCCGAAATCGAACCCCAATTCGCGGTTTTCGGCCTCGGTCAACCTCGGGAGCAGCAAGTATTACCAGCAATCGATCAATCAGGTCAATGTGGGCTCGCAGCTCAACAACACGCTGAGTTCGTCGATTTCTTATTCAAAGACATTCAATTCGGTGCCGCAGGTCAATATGTCGGTAACGGCGACGCATTCGCAAAACACCCAGACTGAAACCATCAACATGACGCTTCCGACGCTTCAGGTAAGTGTTGATCGCATTTTTCCTTTTGCGCCGAAGGAAGGCATCAAAAAAGGCATTTTCAAGAACATCAACCTGCAATACAGTCTGCTGGCCAAGAACGACATACAAACCACTGACAGCGAATTCTTTACGAAAAAGATGTTCGACGATGCGAGAGTTGGTTTCCAGCATCAGATACCGATCAGTACGAACTTCAAGATTTTCAAGTATTTCAGCGCGACCGCGACGGCAAATTACCAGGAAGTCTGGTATCTCAAAACCATACGTAAAGCTTACGATCAGGTCCTGGATTCGCTCGTAACCAGCAACGTCAACGGATTCGACGCGTTCCGGACCTATTCATTTTCATCGAGCATCGGAACCACGATTTACGGGATGTTCAACTTCGGCGAGGACAAGAAAATCAAATCGATCCGGCACGTCATGCGTCCGTCGGTTTCAATGAGCTATGTACCGAGTTTCGACAAATATTATGACACGTACGATCCGGACGGAAGCGGCACGATGCTCAAGGATTATACGCGTTTTGAGGGCGGGATTTTCGGCGTGCCGGGCCGGACATATTCCAATGTCGTCGGGTTTTCCCTTAATAATACGCTCGAGGCAAAAGTCACCGACCGCGACAGCACGAAAACCGAACCCAAGAAAATCATGCTGCTCAACAACCTGAATTTTTCCACAAGTTATAACGTCGCTGCCGATTCCCTGAAATGGGCGCCGTTGCGCGTGAGCGGCGGAACGCTTTTGTTCAAGGAAAAGATGAACGTGAACTTTGCGGCAACGCTCGACCCTTATGCGATAGACAATGGCGGGCGCAGGATCAACACGTTCAATGTCAATAACGGAGGAAGTCTTTTCCGGATGACGAGCGGAAACATGACTTTGGGCTATTCGCTTGCAAGCGGCGGCGATGAGAAAAACAAGAAAAAAGACAACAATCAGGGCTTGCGCAACGGCGGCCGCGAAGACGATCTTTTCGGGAGCAATACCGATTTCAGCGACCGGCGCGAAAGCCAGTTCAACGACGAAGACGACGACAAACAAGAAGAATTTGCAGGGTTTTTCAATGCCAAATTACCCTGGAGCATGACACTTGCCTACTCACTCACCTATTCCAACGAACGTCGAGATAAGAAAATCACCGGAAACTCGCTGATGATTTCGGCCAACGCCGACGTGACGTCCAAATGGAAAGTCGGGGTTTCGACCGGCTACGATTTCGTCCAGAAAGGCGTTACCTTTACGCAATTCCGTTTCGAAAGAGATTTGCTGAGCTGGCGGATGGATTTCAACTGGACGCCGTTTGGCGACAATCCGTATTGGAATTTCTTCATCGGCATCAAGGCCGGCGTGCTCAGCGACGTGAAATGGGAAAAACGGAACCAGCCTGACCGGACAATCAGGTAAAATTTATCATTTATGAAGAAAATTATTTACACCGACAAAGCGCCCGCACCAATCGGGCCGTACAGCCAGGCGGTTCTTTCGGAAAATATGCTGTTCACTTCGGGACAAGTTGCGATCGATCCCGAAAATAACGGCGAACTCGTGCTTGACAACATCGAGGCCGAAACGACCCAGGTCATGAAAAATCTCAAAGCGGTCCTAAACGCCGCCGATATGGATTTCGCGCACGTCGTGAAAACCACGATTTTCATTACCGACATGAACGATTTTGCAAAAATCAATTCGGTTTACGGTAGCTATTTCGATGAAAAAAACGCTCCGGCCCGGGAAACGGTTCAGGTTTCGGTGTTGCCGAAAAACGTTAATGTTGAGATTTCGATGATTGCTGTGAAGTGATTTTCTTTCTACTTTGCTTCGCCGCAAAGTAGCAAAAGGCGGTAGCGGCATTTTAATTTGTTTGATTTTCTAAGTTTATTGCTTTAATCGCAACGCAAGCCGCTTACCTTTGCAGGCTCGCTCCGGCGTTACTCCAGCTTTATTCTTTCGCTTCGCTCATGCAAGACTTGTTTCCAAGCAATAAAGCTTGAAAATCTTACGCAAATAAAAAACGCCGCGTGAGCTTCTGCGTGTCGCCGGAAGTTAATTCTCAGAATCAGCTTATCCATAACTAAAACTTCCGGTTTTGATTTTCAGCACTGCGGAGCGAGCTGAAAATAAAGTAACACCTTCCAAATAGTGCGCATAGAAATTTCAAACTTCAAAAAACAACGAAGAATTGAAGCGGCAGCGTACCTGGAATCGAGCCTGTAAGGCGAGCGGCTTGGTACGCGGAACGGAAATTCGAGGTAGTTTTTCAGTTTGAAATTTTAGCGCTCAGCTATTTTTGCTTCTTTTGTTAGCAGACAAAAGAAGATAAGTACAAAATGTCGGCTTTTCGCCGACATTTATTTTTCCAAAGCATTCAACAACAACTGCGCCGTCGCCTCATTAGTGGCGAGCGGAATATTATGCACATCGCAAACCCTTATCAGCATTGAAATATCCGGCTCGTGCGCATGGCTCGAATTCGGGTCTTTGAAAAAGAGCACCATTTTGGTTTTCCCTTCGGCTACGCGCGCCGCAATCTGGGCATCGCCGCCCATCGGGCCCGAAAGCATTTTTTTGACTTTGAAACCCACGGCTTCCGCTTTGCCGCCGGTGGTTCCGGTCGCGATGAGCTTGATGTTTTCCGATTGCAGGATTTGCTTGTTCTTGTTCAGGAACTGTACCATGTCGGCTTTCATCCGGTCGTGGGCAATGATCGCGATTTCCATTATTTGTTGATTGAATGATACGCAATCAGACCGTCGATCGGCCGGCGCAATACGTTTCCGAGCAAAATATCATGCTTGTCGAGGACGGTTTTCAGCTCGTCTTTCAGATAGAAAGCGATCGACCCGATGAAATGCACCAGAACGTCCCCGTAATTGTCGTATTGCTTGATGTAGTTCTCGACAAAATCTTCCATGCCCGCAATAATGATGTCGTGACAAAATTTTTCGTCCTTGTACTCGATCAGGAATTTCGCGAATGTTGCGAGATACGCGTTCGGGTTCGGTTCTTTGTACAAATGATGCTTGATCGTATCCGCGTCGAGGTCGTAGGCTTTTTCAAACTTTTCGGCCAAATCCTTCGGCATTTTGTTGAAATAATAGCCGCGGATCAATTGCCGCCCAAACTGGTTGCCGCTGCAATCGTCCATCGCGATGTAGCCCAAAGACTGAACTTTCTGGTGGAGCACGATACCGTCAAAAAAACTACAGTTCGAGCCCGTTCCCAAAATCGAGACGATCGCCTGCTCGCCTTTCGGCGTGGTCGCATACACGGCGGCATACGTATCTTCCTGTACCGAAACGACCGCCGTCGGGAAATATTCCTTAAAAACGCCCGCGAGGAAATTTTTCATCCGGTCGGTGCCGCAGCCCGCGCCGTAAAAGTACAGGTGCGTCACGCTTTTCTTGTTGTGCGAGATGTCGAACTTGTCGTCGAGCCGCGCAATGATCTGGTCCTTGCCGAGCACTTCGGGATTCAGCCCGAGGGTTTGCGTGGTAAACAATACCTTGCCGCTGTCGTCGATCGAAATCCAGTCTGCTTTGGTCGAACCGCTGTCTACGAGTAATTTCATTTTGGTTAGTTGATAGCGGCTAGTGGCTAGCGGCTAGATTAATTGCTGTTATTTTTGGGCGTTGCCTTACGGCCGGGCTTTCGGCAGTCGCTTTGCAGACCTGCAAGGTTTTAAAAACCTTGCAGGTCTCGCAAAAGCTCCTACAATGCCTCTATCCCTAACGCGGGCATTCCGTTATAAAATAAAAATCCCGCTGCAGCTAACGATAACGGGATTTCCCAAATCTAAAATTTTATTTCAATCCGGCGGCGTGCACGCACAAATCGATGAGCGAGCTCGAGTAGCCGTACTCGTTGTCGTACCACGAAACGAGTTTGAAAAATGTACTGTTCAGCCCGATTCCGGCTTTCGCGTCGACGATCGAAGTCCGCGTGTCCGAAATGAAATCCTGCGACACGACATCGTCCTCGGTATAGCCGATGATTCCTTTGTAATCGGTTTCGGAAGCGTTTTTCAATACTTTCATGATTTCGTCGTAGGTCGTTTCCTTTGCGACTTTTACGGTCAGGTCAACCACTGAGACATCGGCAACGGGAACGCGCATCGACATTCCGGTGAGTTTTCCCTGCAATTCCGGAATTACTTTCGTTACTGCTTTTGCAGCGCCTGTCGAAGCCGGGATAATATTCAATAAAGCCGCGCGGCCGCCGCGGAAATCCTTGCGCGACGGGCCGTCAACGGTAAGCTGTGTGGCGGTCGTCGCGTGGACCGTGGTCATCAAACCCTCGACGATTCCAAAGTTATCGTGAACGACTTTTGCCAACGGCGCCAGACAATTCGTCGTGCAAGAAGCATTCGATACGATCGTATCGGCCGCCGTCATTTTTTTGTGGTTGACGCCCATGACGAACATCGGCGCGTCAGCCGATGGCGCCGAGATCACGACTTTTTTCGCGCCGCCTTTCAGATGCGCTTCGGCTTTGGCGCGTTCGGTAAACAATCCGGTACAGTCGGCGACGACATCGGCCTGGACTTCATCCCATTTCAGGTTTGCGGGATCTTTTTCGGCAGTCGTCCGGATTAGCCTGTCGTTGACGAAAAGCTTTCCGTCCTTTACTTCGACCTTACCGTCGAAACGCCCATGGACCGAGTCGTATTTCAGCAGATAAGCCAAATGTTCGACATCGAGCAAATCGTTGATTGCCACCACTTCTACGTCATCTCTCTTGTAGGTTTCCCTGAAGACGATCCTTCCGATGCGCCCGAAACCGTTTATTCCTAATTTTACTTTTGACATTTTGTTTTTGAAATGTGAAACATAGATTCAATTTCCTCACATCAAATCCTGATTTCGATTAATATTTGTTTTAGTCTTTGGTCTTTGGTCTTTGGTCTTTGGTCTTTGGATTCCTTCCAACGACCATAGACTAACGACCATCGACTAAGATTTAAGTCGTCATAATATCCGACACACGGATCAATTCCCGGTCAATCTGCGATTTTCCTTTGATGGCTTTCTCAAGCGGCGTCAGGATTACTTTATCATCGCCGAGCCCAACCATGAAATTCGACTTGCCTTCAAGCAGCGATTCTACTGCTTTTACACCCAATCTACTGGCCAGTACGCGGTCGAAACAGCTTGGCGAGCCCCCGCGCTGCATGTGCCCGAGCACCGAAACCCGGATGTCGTATTCCGGAAAATGCTCCTCAAAATAATCCTTGAGACCGAAAACGCTTTTCCCGATCTTGTCGCCTTCGGCAATCACGACGATGCTCGACGATTTTCCGGAAGCCTTGCTGCGCTGGAGCGATTCGACCAGACGGTCGAGCCCGAGGTTTTCTTCAGGAATCAGGATTTCTTCGGCGCCGGCGCCGATTCCCGCATTGAGTGCGATGTGTCCGGCATCGCGGCCCATGACTTCCACAAAGAAAAGCCGGTTGTGCGAGCTTGCCGTATCGCGGATTTTATCGATTGCCTCGACAACAGTATTCAAAGCCGTATCGTATCCCAAAGTGTGGCTCGTGCCGAAAATGTCGTTATCGATGGTTCCGGGAATTCCCATGACCGGGAAACCGAATTCGTTGTTGAAAATCTCTGCGCCGGTAAAGCTTCCGTCGCCACCGATTACGACCAGCGAATCGACACCCGCTTTCGTGAGTTTTTCATGCGCTTTTTTGCGGCCTTCGGGCGTCATGAATTCCTTGGAGCGCGCCGATTTTAAGATCGTTCCGCCTTTGTTGACGATGTTGTTGACGCTTCTCGGGCCCATTTCCTTGAAATCGCCCTCGATCATCCCTTGATAACCGCGGTAAATCCCGACGCATTCAATGCCATGGTACGCACAAGTCCGGACGACCGAACGAATGGCGGCATTCATTCCCGGCGAATCGCCACCGGAAGTCAGCACACCTATTTTCTTTATTGTTTTTGGCATTTATTAAGTATTGAAGTGTAAAATTAGCAAACATGACAGACTATCGGTCTTGCCTTATTATTAATTTAATAAAGATTTAGAAATTCAAACGTTTTCGTTGATAAGTTTTCGGGATAACGGTTACATGCGACATAATCGAATTAATCGTCCGTCGGAGGAACGGCCTCCTGCACCGGTTTCGGCTTTTCAGGCTCCTTCTTTTTCGGTTTTTTGTCTTCCATCCTGATGTACTCCGGCAGCGGCTGCGAATCGGGAATCACATCGTCGTCGCCCGAAGATACCTTCTCGATCTTGATGTTCTTGAAAATCTTGTTGGCGAATTCCTTGAACGTGTCGAAATCGACCTCATACGAAATCCCGATGCCCTGCGTATAACCGATGCCCTGCCCGATGTAATTGATGTCGTTCTCGCGGTTGAATACCTTCAGGTTCAGCGTTCCGTCTTCATTGACGCGGTATTGCACTTCGACATCGCCCACGATCGCCGATTCGTTGATGCCGCCTACCGGCACGCCTACCTTGCCGTTGATGGTAATCCGGTCGTTGACTTTCGTCGAAACGCTCACGCCGACGCGCCCATCGGTTTCGATGCCGGGCCTTTTGTCGGCCGATACGTAATCGAGCCCGACGACGAATTTTCCGTCCTCGTCCTGGAAAATGTCGTTGAACAGGCCGCTCGCCCGCTCAAATAAATTTCCGGCAAAATCCGACTGGCTCACACCTTCCGGGCTCAGGAAAGCGCCCGAAGAAAGCAGGTACAGCGCCTGTGTCTGGCGAACGTCCTTATCGTCGAGTTTATATTGAATTTCGGATTTCAATACCGAACTTACCGTCGGGAAATTGATATTGAAATCCGGCTCGGGGCTCGAAAGGCTGCCCTTGATCCCGATGACGACATCGACCGGGACTTTTTTGTTGAACGACGGGTTTTCAACCAGAATGGCCGGGTTTGCGGTCGTTTTATACGTCGCTTCGAGATTCAGCACGGCACGCATCGGATCGCCTTCCCAGGTGATCGAGCTGAATTTTTTAACGTCGAACTTCTTGTCGATCAATCCGCCGTATTTGAAATAATAGGTTCCTTTATAGATCTGGAAATCGCCGTACATATTGAATTTCCCAAGCGTATTGATGTCGAAAAGCAATGTTCCGCGGCCGTTGCCTTCCATCCGGTGGCCGGTGTTGCGGTCGAGGATTACCTCGATGTTGGCTTTCTCGTTGATGTCGAAATTGAACTTCAGCTCGACGCCGTTATAATTCTTTACTTGTTCCGCAACGCCTTTTTTCTCGTTGAGCTTTTCCTTCGGTGTCAGGAAATGGATGTAGCTGTTGCTGCCGACTTCCTGCGCGTCGTTGATCGGGATCTTGATGTTGGTTCCGGTTTCCGATTCGGCGTCGACCTTGATGAACAAGCCATCGGTCGGGCCGGTAATCCGGGCCGTGCCGTTGATGAAAGCCGTGCCGTAATAGGCCGCGTCTTCGCTGTCCTGCGTATTGAGCGCGAGCAGCCGGTCCGAGGAAATATCGAGATCGAGCTGCCAGTCCGAGAATTTGTTGTGCCGGATCCTGCCGTTGAGATAGCCCACGGTGTTGAAAGCCGTATCCCGGATTTGCGAGTTCCGGACGATGAACGCCGATTCGGTCACGTCGACCACCGATTTGTGCTCCAGTTCATAGTTGACATTCAGATACGGAATGGTCAGTCCTGCGTCGTCGAGGAAAAGCCTTCCATTGATTTCCGGGTCGCTCAGATCGCCTTCGATTCGTGCGCTTCCCGAGGCAAAACCTTTGATATTGGTAATTACGTCGCCGCCGAGCGAAGCCAGCGCACCAAGATTGAACCGGTCGAACCGCAGATCGAGATCGGCGTTGGTCACTTTGTCCTGGATCGTAAACGACCCGGCAGCGTTGAACGATTCGAGATCCCGGTTGGTCAGCTCCGAATTCACGTAGAATTTCCGGAACGTATCGTCGCCGCGCACATCGATGTTGAGCCTTCCGAGATCGACGTTGTTCACGTTGAGTTTTTCCACCACGAGCGACGACGTCGGCTGGTAAATGCTTTTATCCTGCTTGAAGTTCACGACACCGTTGAGCTGGCCTTTGATCGTGAACTTGTCGAGCGTCGGCGTAATTTTGGCCAGGTCGATATCGTGGAACGTCAGCTGCAAATCCTTGAAATCCTTACCTTTTAATGAGCCGTTGAGCTGCGCCATCTGGCCTTCGTGAGACAGGATGATGTTGTCTATCGTAAAGTTTTTGAGCTGTTTGTCAAAGACGATCTTATTGTCGGCCTCGTCCTTTTCGTTCAGGTACCAGAGATAATCCTTGAATTTCAGCTCCGATTTGCTGATCCCGACGATACTGTTCCGGTTCTTGTCAATGGTATGGTAAAAATTCAGATTGTAGAAATCCTGCGCCTGATTGCCGCCCTTGAACTCCGAGCGCACGTAGAGCGTATCGTTTTTCGTGACGTTGATCAGGCTGAAATCGGAGACTTTGTAGTATTTCGTCCGGATGCTGTCCATCTCGACATACGCGTTGTACAACGGATTTTTGTTGTCGAGCTTGATGCTGACCTTGTCGAAATAATTCTCGAACGCATTGATCTGCGGCGAGGTGAAATTCATCTTGAACTCGTTGTTGTCCGAATTGATGTTGCCGTTTACAACCGTATTGGCGCCGACCGAAATCCCGGGATAAAAGATTTCGATGATTTTGTTGTAGATCGCGAAATCGAACCGCAGGAACTGGCCTTTCTTGACCTTGTTCGGCGAATAGTTCGCATACAGGCTGCCGAGGGAATTCTCGACCATTTTCTGCAGTTGCGCGAATTCGAACTTCCCGACGATTTTGCCCTGGATGATATCGGGCGAGTTGATCGAAATCGTCCGGACACGGTTTTCGTCGAATTCCGATTTTATTGCGAAATCGTCAAAGAAATACGTGTCTTTCTGGTTCTGGAACGAAGTCTGGGTGATGTAAACGTCGCCCTGCATATTGTCGAGCGAATTGCCTTTGACCTTCATCCGGACGTCGCCCTTGAAGATCGAGATCGTGTCTTTTTTGACCAGATGAAGCTTGACCAGATCGGCGTAATCGATTTTCGTATGAAAATCATACAGGATGTCTTTTTTGCCGAGTGTCGCCGTTCCGTCGAAATCCATGAACAAATTCGGATCGTTGATGAAAACTTTCCCCGTAAAAACCGGTTCTTTGAATTTGCCGTTCACGTCGATGTTCGAATACGTATAGCCGTTGTAATTGACCTTGTAGATATCGCCCGAAAACGATGTGTTTAGGTATTTCTCCTTAAAACCTTTGCCTTTGATATCGAGATTCAGCGACACGTTGCCGAGGTCTTTGCGGCCGAGGAAATTCCCAAGCTGGAAGTTTTCCAGGATCACATAACCGTTATACGACGCCTGATCGATATTGTCGATGTCGGTCATCAAAAGTTGCGACTGGATGTTGCCGAGCGCTGTGGTCATGTAAAAATCGGCATCGACCTTTTTGGCCGTGACTTCGGCAACGCCGCGCAGGTTGAAACGCCCCAGTTTTTTCAGGTCGGTTGGCAGTTTTTTACCAAGAATATTCGGCAACAATCCGGTCAGGTTGTCGTAATCCGAAATCACTTTATTGAACGTGCCGCTCATGTAAAAATCCTGTTTTTCGTTGCCGAGCAGGTTTTTGAACGTCACGTTTCCGGCGATTTCCGATTTGCGGTCATCGATGAGTTTCAGCTTTTTCGCCGTAAAGTTGTTGAGCGTTCCGGAAAGATTTGCCGTAAAATCGAAATGCCGGTCGCGACCAAGCTCACCGTAGAAATAGTTGATGTCGTTGGTGGCCACCGAAGCTTTTTTTACGCTGACATCGAATTTGACTTTGTTGTTGAAATCGTGGAACGTCTTGTCGTAAGAAAGAATCACATCGCCATTAAAGAACGAATGCTCGGTCCTGAGATCAAGTTTTTTCAGGTTGATGTTGGTCTTGTCGTATTTGAAATCGGTCGTCAGGTTTTGGACATATAACCCGCGATGGTCCTGGAACGCCATTTTCTTGATGTTCATCGTCACCACCGGACCGTGTACCTTGAGGTCGCCGATTGTTGCATTGAGCCGCGTCAGGTCGAGCGTTTTGGGTTTTGCCAAATTTTCGTCGACGAGGACGAACCGGCTGTCGGTAAGATAGACGTCGTCGGATTTGAGCAGGAATTTTCCCGAGGACGGTTTTCCGTTGTCGAAAGACTTGATGAAGCGGTCGAGGTTCGAGTCTTTTTCGCCTTTGTAGATTTTCATGTTCAGCATCAGCCTGTCGCCGCGGATCGAACCGAAAAGCAGATCGCCGTTGTAAAGTTGCCGGAAACTCAGGATGTTGGTCTGGAGCCGGTTGGCATAAATCAAAGTATCTTTGTGATGGTCGCGGATCATGACCTTCTTGAACTTCACCCCGCCGAAAACCGAAACCGCAATCTGGTCGATTTTGATGTCGGTATGGTATTGCTGGTTGATTTTGTCGGTGGCGTATGTCCCGAGCTGGGTTTGCACGATCGGCAAAGTAAGCGCGATGCCCGACAGCAACAAAAGCAGCAGCAGTCCGAGAATAATACGGAGCGTGATTTTCAGGAATCTTCTGGAACGCGTACTTTTGACCTTTTTCTCCACGATAATTATTTTGCCTGCGGAATCGCTGGGCAAGGCAAAAAATCTTTAATTTTGGCTTCGCAAAATTGTATCGTTTCGGCTTTGCAAAACCTACAATTTTGGCTTCGCCGTAAAAATAAGATTTTTTTACAGCTGATTGTTAATAAAACTCCAAAAATATCGAGTAATTGCAATGCCTCAAAGCCCTGTATTCATTCTTGCCCTGGAAAGCTCGTGCGACGACACGGCCGCAGCCGTTTTAGAGAACGACAAAATGCTGTCGAATGTTGTGGCCAATCAGTTAATCCACCAGCAATACGGCGGCGTGGTGCCCGAACTGGCTTCGCGCGCGCACCAGCAAAATATCGTCCCTGTGGTTGATGCGGCGTTGCAAAAAGCCGGTATAAAAAAAGAGCAATTGTCTGCGATTGCCTTTACGCAAGGCCCGGGCCTTATGGGTTCGCTGCTCGTGGGCAGTTCTTTTGCAAAGTCGTTTGCGTTGGCGCTCGATATTCCGCTGATTGCGATCGACCACATGCAGGCGCACATTTTGGCGCATTTTATCGATGAGCCGACGCAGCAAAAGCCCGATTTCCCGTTCCTGGCCCTGACCATCAGCGGCGGGCATACACAAATCGTTAAGGTCAATGATTATTTCGATATGGAAGTCATCGGCGAAACCACTGACGACGCGGTCGGCGAAGCGTTTGACAAAACAGCCAAAATTATTGGTCTGCCCTATCCCGGCGGGCCATTGGTCGACAAGCACGCGCAATCCGGAAACCCGAAAGCGTTCACTTTTACAAAACCGAAAGTTCCGGGGCTCGATTTCAGCTTTTCGGGACTGAAAACCGCAATTTTATATTTCATCCGGAAAAACGTGGATGAAAATCCGAAGTTCATCGAAGAAAACCTTGACGACATCTGCGCTTCGGTACAACATACGATCATCGAAATCCTGATGGACAAACTCAAACTTGCAGCCGGCGAAACCGGAATCACGCAAATCGCGATCGGCGGCGGCGTATCGGCCAATTCGGGCATCCGCAAAACGCTGAAGGAGGCCGAGGAAAAATACGGATGGAAAACCTTCATTCCTAAATTCGAGTACACGACCGACAACGCCGGAATGATCGGGATTGCCGGCTATTATAAATTTTTAAACGGCGATTTCGAGACGGCTTCGGTCGTTTCAAAAGCCCGCTTCTGACATGCAATTGTTCTACAATCCGGATATCGACCAGACCACCGAAGGCTTTTCGTTTGACCGCGAAGAAAGCCGTCACATCGTTAAAGTCCTTCGCAAAAAAGAAAGTGATATTTTGCATGTAACCAACGGTTTGGGTTTTTTGTTTCAAGCGGAAATCACGTTGGCTTCGGATAACAAATGCACCGTGAAAATCGTCGGTTTCCAGCAAAAAGAAAAACCGGAATACCGTCTGCACCTCGCCGTCGCGCCGACCAAGATGAACGATCGCTACGAATGGTTTCTCGAAAAGGCCACCGAAATGGGCGTCGGCGAAATCACGCCGCTGATCTGCGACCATTCGGAGCGGAAAATTATCAAGACCGAACGGTTCGACAAGATCATCCAGTCGGCGATGAAGCAGTCGCTTCAATATTATCTGCCGAAACTGAACGAGCCGGTTTCATTCAAGGATTTCATGAAATCGAAAAAAAACGGACAGCTTTTCATCGCCCATTGTGAGGAAACCGATAAGAAATCGCTGAAAGATTCCGTTATAGCCGGGCAGGACGCGACAATCCTGATCGGGCCGGAAGGCGATTTTTCGGCAGCCGAAATCAAACTTGCATTGGAAAACGGCTACAATCCGGTATCTTTGGGCAATACGCGGCTGCGCACCGAAACCGCTGCCATCGCGGCCTGTCATACCGTGGTTTTCATCAATGAATAATATGAAAAGGAATATTGTTTTTTTACTGGCGCTTTTTTGCTTCGCAGCCCATGCGCAGCCCAAAGTCAATTTTCGAGAAGGCAAGCTCGCCGATCACCTGAAAGAAGCCAAAGCACAGCACAAACCCTTGTTTTTTATGGGTTACGCCACTTGGTGCCCACATTGCAACAAAATGAAAAAAGAAGTGTTTACCGATACGGTCGTTGCCGATTTCTTCAACAGGAATTTCGTCTGTGCTTGGCAGGACATGGAATTGGGCGAAGGTCCGGCGCTGCGGAAGGAATTGCACATCAAATCTTATCCGGCATTCGTCTTTTTTAGCCCAGAAGGTGAATTCCTTTACAGCAGTTCGGCCGAATACACCGCGGATCAGATTATACAGGAAGCCAAAAACGCGCTCGATGAGAAAAAACAATTCCCTTACCTGAAATCGGAATTCGAAAAGGACGTCACCAATGCCGAAAAATGCCTTTCGTACGTTTCGGCGCTGCGAAGAAGCAATATGGATACGGAACCGGCGGCAAAAAAATACCTGTCCACGCAAACTGATCCGCAGCTCGTCAGCGCGGTAAACTGGAGAATCATCGCCAACGGCATCCGCGACATCAATTCGCGGGAATTCCAGTATGTGCTCAAAAATCAGGACCAATTCGCAACCGTTTCCTCGAAAAAGCGCGTTGAAAAGAAAATTATCAACATGGTCCAGGAATGGCTCAATCCGTACGTGGAAGTTTCGGATACGGTGAATTACTTCAAAAAACGCGGCGCAGCGGCGATGATCGGGCTGCGCAAAACCGATTCGCTGGTTTACAATTACGACCTGAAAATCCTCGAAAACACTAAAAACTGGAAGAGTTACCGCAAAGCAACTGCCGTCGGCGTCAAAAGATTTTCCTGGGACAACGCCCAGCAACTCAAGGAAATCGCGATGGTTTACATGAACGACCTTTCCGGCAAACAGGAACTGGCCGATGCCATCGAATGGAGCAAACGTTCGCTTGAGCTGAAAGAATCGTATGACACGCTCATCGTCATCGCACGGCTCTATCTCAAGGCCGGCGATACGAAAAATGCTCGGGAATGGGGCGAAAAAGCCAGGGCCATGGCTGTCAATTACAAATGGAATACCGACAAGGCCGACGAAATCCTGCAGCAAATCAAATCATGAAAAAATTTATCCTCGCATTGTTATTTGTTTCCGCCTGTGGTTTCTCGCAGGAAATCGCGCTGTTGAAATACAACGGCGGCGGCGACTGGTATGCCAATCCGACGTCTTTGCCGAACCTCGCCAAATACTGCAATCGCACAATCGGGACAAACCTGAAAACCAAAATCCCGACGGTCGAACCCGGAAGTCCGGATTTGTTCTCTTACCCGTTCGTGCACATGACCGGGCACGGCAACGTGGTTTTCAGCGACGCCGAAATCATCAATCTCAGGAATTACCTGACTTCCGGCGGCTTTTTGCATGCCGACGACAATTACGGGATGGATCAATACATCCGGCGCGAAATCAAGCGGATCTTTCCCGATAAAGACTTGGTCGAGCTTCCGGCAAGCCATCCGATTTTTCAAAAACCCTTTCCGTTTCCGGCCGGTTGCCCGAAAATCCACGAGCACGACGGAAAACGGCCGCAGGCTTTCGGCATTTTCGTCGATAACCGGCTGGTACTGCTCTATACGTATGAAACCGACCTCGGCGACGGCTGGGAAGATCCGGAAGTACACAACGATCCGGCCGACGTCCGCGAAAAGGCGCTGAAAATGGGCGCCAACATCATCAATTACATTTTCAGGAATTAGGTGAACCGCGAGTTGTTAAATCCTGACATCCAACGATTCGTAAACGACCATATCGGAAGCGATGTCGTGAAACTCGCGCTGTCCAAAAATCCGTTTCCGGGAACGGACTGGATTGCGGTTATCGCTCAGATTTCGGCGAAAACCAAAGCCAAGGACAAACTCCCGACATGGTTCAATACGAAGAACATCCTTTATCCTTCCAAGGTTTCGGTTGAACAAACTTCCTCGGAAATCACTGCTCAGTACAAATCACGGCTCGTTTCGGGAAAAACGCTGATCGATCTTTCGGGCGGTTTCGGCGTGGACGATTTTTATTTTTCCAAGCGTTTTGAGTGTGTCGCACATTGTGAAATCAATCCCGAATTGTCGGAAATCGTCGCGCACAATTTCAAGGTTTTTGGCGCCGAAAACATAAACTGTATAGTCGGCGACAGTATCGAAATCCTCAAAAAATCTAACTGCATTTGGGATTGGATCTACATCGATCCGTCGCGACGCAGCGATGCAAAAGGCAAAGTTTTCCTACTCGCGGATTGCCTGCCGAATGTTCCCGAAAATCTCGAATCGTATTTTTCATTTTCGGACCGCATTCTGATCAAAACCGCGCCACTGCTGGATATTTCAGCCGGATTATCAGAACTTTCGCAGGTAAAAAGCATCCACATCGTTTCAGTCCGCAGTGAAGTCAAGGAACTGCTTTGGGAATTGGAAAAAGGATTTTCAGGCGAAATCCGGATCGAGGCGGTCGATTTTTCAAAAGACGGAGAAATGGTTTTCGGCTTTTTTGCGGGCCGACAAGAAACGGCAACCTACGCCCTGCCCGGGAAATATTTATATGAGCCCAATGCAGCGATAATGAAATCGGGCGGTTTTGAGCAGATCGGCGCGGCGTACGGAATTCCGAAACTGCATCGGCATTCGCACCTTTATACTTCCGATGAATTCGTTCCGGATTTTCCCGGACGCGTGTTTAAGATCAATCAAACAGTGCCTTACGGCAAAACAACAATGAAGCCGTTGGAAAAAACACAAGCCAACATCACGGTGCGGAATTTCCCCGATACGGTCGAAACGATCCGGAAAAAATGGAAAATTGCCGATGGCGGCCAAACCTTCTGTTTTTTTACGACCGACCTCAATAACGATAAAATAGTTTTAATTTGCACCAAAATCTGAACATGAAATTCTTCCTCACTTTTACCATCGCTCTGTTTGCCGTTTCACTCAAAGCGCAGAACCCTTGCGACTTCAGCACCAACGTCACGGATTCGATCGGCGATTACAAGGCAACGAAAAACTATCCGGTTTACGAACGGAATTTTGCCGGGAACCAATCCTATATCTATTTTTCGCTGGCCCTTACCGACGGATTGCCGACACTCAACGTGCAATTCCTGCAAAAGAGCAAGGATTTCATCAAGGCCAACTGCCTCGACAAAAATTCAAGGATTTACCTGCAGCTCGATGATGGGAAAATCGTTACGCTGCTCCATATCGACCAGCAGCAATGCGGCACCGGCGTTCGGATTGACGAAGCCAATAACGGCATACTCACGGGTTTTTTCCTCTTTCCAAAAGATGCTTTTTCGGAGTTGAAGAGTTCACCGGTTTCGCTGATGCGGATAAAATACACGACCGAAACCGTCGATTATATTTTTAAAGAAGAGCTGAAATCGGAACTGGACGGGCAAACCTATCGGCCCGGAAACTATTTCATCGATACGCTGCACTGCCTCGAAGATTAATCACAGGGCCAGCGGAAATCGGACAACGCATCTTTCCCGGAATTGTCCAGGTTATAGTGCCACCATTCCGATTCGAAGGTTTTGAAGCCGTTGCGTTCCATGACTTTTCGCAGATATTTTCGGTTTTTCTTTACTTTCCCGGGCAAACCCTTGAAATCGTGCGCTGCCTCGGGGCCGAAAAAATCGAACGGCGTTCCCATATCGACTGCTTTGCCGCTTCCGTCAACGATGGTCATATCGACTGCGCCGCCGCGGTTGTGGATCGAACCTTTCGCAGGGTCGGCGACGTATTTCGGATCGGAAACGATCGTCCACATCCTTTTCTGGATTGAAAGCGGCCGGTAACAATCGAACAATTTAATCCGATATCCTTTCTTTTCAAATTCATTATTTGCCGCCATCAGCGCTTTGATGGTTTTATACCGAAGATAGCACTGCGCACAATCGTAAACTTTTGCCTTGAGGAAATTATCGGTCGTGGCGTATTTCATGTCATAGACGAAATCGGCGCTGTAGTCTTTGAGGTTGACAAAAGTAGTATCGGGGATCTTGGGCTGGCCGAAAAACGCTACAGGAAAAAAGAAAAGCAGAAATTTGAGAAAACGCATTTTTGTTTTAAAAGTAATAAAAATTTGACGATTGGTTTTATTCTGTTGCCAAATCCAATTTATACGATTATATTTGCACCTCGAAAAATGGTCGCATAGCTCAGCTGGATAGAGCACCTGCCTTCTAAGCAGGCGGTCCTAGGTTCGAATCCTAGTGCGATCACGAATAAAACAAAAACCGGAAAATAAATGAAAGCTCGCTTTCGGATTTATTTTCGGTTTTTTGTTTTTCAGCGCGGAGCGCTGTAAGGATATCGTAGCAAATCCTAGTGCGATCACTTCCAAATCCAAGATAATCTTTATTGTCTTGGATTTTTTGCTTTTGGGCGTTGCCCTGCGGGCCGGGCTTTTCGCTGCAAGTCCTCGCTGCGCTCCGGGCTTTCCGCTACAATCCCTAACGCGGGCGGATCTTACCGGAAGGATTGTCTTTAGATTTCCCCTGTCGTTTTAATTTGAACTATCTCGAGAAATTCAAGTAAACATTGAAGATTTTCAGGATTACGCGCAAGCGCGTGATCCTGAGTTTGGGATTGATTCAGGCAAATCCAACGCTGCTTCGCAGCGTTGACGGATTTTTTATTTTCGTCAAAAATGCTCAAGCGAGCTTGGCATTTTTTCTCAAATAAAAAATCCCGACTGCAATGCAGTCGGGATTCGTCTGTCGGGGTGGCAGGATTCGAACCTGCGACCTCCTGGTCCCAAACCAGGCGCGATGACCGGGCTACGCTACACCCCGAAAAAAAAACAGCGGAGAGACAGGGACTCGAACCCTGGCGACGTTTGCACGCCGACAGATTAGCAATCTGCTCCGTTACCACTCCGGCACCTCTCCTGTTTTTCTAAGAACGCTCAATTAAATTAAGCGGTTGCAAATGTATGTTTCTAATATATATTTTACAAGTAATTACTATATTTTTTGAAGAATTTTTCTTAGGGCAAGTTAAAATCGCTAACAATCAAATGCATAGGCTTCGCATTCGCATCCATTTAATAATCTGCTCATGTAATTTACTATTTATTTTAAAATCCTTAAATTCGCACCTTAAATTACAAACTACAATGAGCAAAAAAGTTGTTATCGTTTCTGCTGCAAGAACGCCGATCGGAAGTTTCATGGGCGCCTTATCAACCGTTACCGCGCCGCAATTGGGCGCCGTGGCCATCAAGGGTGCGCTCGACAAGATAAAATTAGACTACAACCTCGTAGACGAAGTCATCATGGGCAACGTCGTCCAGGCCGGAAACGGACAAGCGCCGGCGCGGCAGGCTTCAAGATTGGCCGGATTGCCTGACAGCGTAATCGCAACGACCGTAAATAAAGTCTGCGCTTCCGGAATGAAAGCCGTAACGCAGGGCGCACAAGCTATTATGTGCGGCGACGCTGAAATCGTCGTGGCCGGCGGTATGGAAAACATGAGCCTGATCCCGCACCTGGTACACATGCGCAACGGCGTCAAATTTGGCCCTACGTCTTTGGTTGATGCCATGCAGAAAGACGGTTTGGCTGACGCTTACGACAACAACGCAATGGGCGTACATGCCGATGCCTGTGCCACGGAATATAAAATCTCGCGCGAAGACCAGGATAAATTTGCGATACAATCCTACGAGCGTTCCGCCAAAGCCTGGGAAGCGGGGAAATTCGATAACGAAGTCATACCGGTGGCCGTTCCGCAACGCCGCGGTGAACCGGTTATGGTTACCAAAGACGAAGAATACAGCAATGTCAAACTCGACAAAATCCCGACACTGAACCCGGCCTTTACCAAAGAAGGAACCGTTACGGCGGCAAATGCCTCGACAATCAACGACGGCGCGGGCGCTGTGGTTTTGATGAGCGAGGAAAAAGCGCAATCACTCGGATTGAAACCTTTGGCTTATATTAAAAGTTATGCCGACGCCGAACAGGAACCGAAATGGTTCACGACCTCGCCGGCGAAAGCGTTGCCGAAAGCTTTGGACAAAGCGGGAATCTCGATCGATGACGTGGATTTCTTCGAGTTCAACGAAGCGTTTTCGGTCGTGGGGATTGCTAACTGCCAAATTCTCGGGCTGGACGATAAAAAAGTAAATGTCAACGGCGGCGCTGTTTCGTTAGGACATCCACTGGGTGCATCGGGCGTGAGAATCATTATTACGCTGATCAACGTCCTGGAACAGAACAATGCCAAAATCGGTGCGGCAGCGATCTGCAACGGCGGCGGCGGCGCTTCGGCAATTGTTGTTGAAAGAGCTTGATCAATTAATAATTAATAATGAATAATTGTCTTGAAATCGGTAAATATTCGTTACCTGAAACCATAGTCATTATTAATTTTTAATTATAAATTATTCATTATAAAAATGTTCGGAATTTGTAACCTTGCCATCGTACCCATGCGCGCTGAACCCAGCGACAAAAGCGAAATCGTATCGCAGGTATTGTTTGGCGAACATTTCGAAGTGACCGAGCAAAAAGCGCAATGGACGCGGATCAGATTGCAGTACGACGATTATGAAGGCTGGATCGATACCAAGCAGTTTCAGCCGATCTCGCAGGCAGATTATGATCAATTGTCGGCTGACCCGATTGTCCTGAACGGCGATTTGATCGAATACGTTACGGCGCAGAATAATTTCCTGCTTCCGATTCCTTTGGGCGCATCGTTGTCTTTTTTGAATCATGAAAGCATCAATGTCCAGAATTTCGATTTTGAGGGACTGAAGACCAATGGCATCAAACCGAAATCGAACATCATCAGCACGGCTTTTATGTATATGAACGCACCTTATTTATGGGGCGGGAAAACGCCGTTCGGGCTGGATTGTTCAGGGTTTACACAAATGGCTTACAAGCTCAACGGCTATAAATTGCTCCGCGACGCTTCGCAACAGGCCACACAGGGCGATGCGCTGAGCTTCATCGAGGAAAGCGAACCGGGCGATCTTGCTTTTTTTGACAACGAGGAAGGCCGGATCACGCATGTCGGAATCATCATGGAGAACAACTACATCATCCACGCAAGCGGCAAGGTACGGATCGACCGGCTTGACCATTTGGGGATTTACAATGCGGAGACCAACCGGCATACACACAAACTCAGAGTCATCAAAAAATATATTTAATAAAAAAACCGGAACGCTCGCTCCGGTTTTTTATTATTCAGATAAAATTAGTTTCCGCTTTCTTCAAGCGCTTTCTTTTTCGCTTTGAGCGCCTTGTATTTATCGGTTTGCTCGAGGAAGTTGTAAACCGTGAGCAGGTTGTCTATGACGGCCTCGTTTTTCGGATCGAGCTGCAACGCTTTTTCAAGGTATGGCAACGCGGCATTGAAAGACGTATCGCGCTGGGCTTTAAGAACTGCATAACGCTTGTTGTCCTTTTCGGTATTGCCGAGCTTGTTCATCTCGTCGACAATTTTTTCATCGCCTTTGAGCTTGATCGCGGCCAGGTTCATATAAGCGTTGGAGTAATCGGGCTTGATTTCAATCGCTCTTTTGAAATACGTTTCGGCTTCGGTAAGCTGATTGCTCTCGAGCGCTACGACGCCAAGATTATAAATCATTGTCGCATCATTCGGGTTTTTGGCCAAAATGGCCGCAATCTTTGCTTTATACGTATCATAATCCTTGAGTTGCAGGTATAATGTCGCTTCGTTTGACAACAGCGAAGTGTCGTTCGGATTTTCCTTGATAGCGTCCGCGAAAGCGGCTTTGGCTTCTTCGGTTTTACCTTTCTGTACCAGAATCAATGCGATGTTCTTATAAATCTCGCCGCGTTTTGAAGGCAAAGTTTCTTGTTTCGGGTTCGTATACATTTTCAAGCCGACCATTTTATCACGGTCGGCTTTATTGTTGAACGTATCGACTTTGCCTGTGGAAACGCTTGTAGCCATGTAAACCGTGCTTTCCCCGGAATAGTTAAGGGCTTTGAGCTCATCGTAATATTTCAGCGCCGTATCGTAATCCTCGCCGTTGACGGCATAGCTCGCCGCATAATAGAGATAGTCAGCGTTTTTCTTGTTCATCAGGTACAGATCGTGGAACATCTGTGTCGCAACGGCATATTGTTTCTGTTTGCCCATTTCGACACCCAGGTTAAGCAGCGTCGGACCGAAAAATGCCACGCTTTCATCAATATCATCCGAAAACACCTTTTTGCCAGACTTTTCCTCATAGGCCTTGACATCCGAATAGGCCGTTGCCAGTTCGTGGATGTTCTGCGGATTAAAAAGTTTCATGGCCAGCATCGGGTTGGATTGATTTTCCGGCTTCGACATCAGGACATTCAATTCCAAAACCGGAATTTCGGCCTTATAATAATTAATGTAAACCTTGTCCTGATCCGTGGCAGTCGCGAGATAAGTTTCCGCTTTGGCGACCGCGGCTTTGTATTCGGTCACATCTTTGTCTGAATGTTCGTCCTTGTCGTAAATCCGTTTCAGGGTTTTCAGTTCATCCTTTTGTGCAAAAGCGCCTGACGAAATCAGCAATGCCGCTGCAACTATGATCAATCTGTTTTTCATATTCGGGTTATTTAAATTTATGCTTCGTTTTCGGGGTTTTCATCTTCCTCTTCCGGCCCGTTTTCTTCCATTTCAATCCGGTCGTCTGTGATTTCAGGGTTTGAGATCGCATTGACATGCAGTACTTCCTCGCCGTCGATGACCTCGATGACTTCTTCCTCGCGAATGACTTTGGTAACGGCGGCAATCGAGTCGTTTTCCTTGATGTTGATCAATCGGACGCCCTGCGTTGCCCTGCCCATAACGCGCAAATCGGAAACTTCCATGCGGATCGTGAGCCCGGATTTGTTGATGATCATTAAATCGTCGGCATCAGTCACGCTGTTAATGGAAATCAGTTTCCCGGTCTTTTCGGTGATGTTAAGTGTCTTCACTCCTTTTCCGCCGCGGTTGGTGATCCGGTAATCGTCAAGCGACGAGCGTTTTCCATAACCTTTTTCGGAAACCACCAAAATTTCGCTGTTCATGTCGTTTACCGAAACCATGCCGATCACTTCGTCCTTTTCGTCGGCAAGCGTGATTCCGCGGACACCCGAAGCGCTCCGGCCCATCGGACGGGTTTTTCCTTCCTCGAAACGGACGAGTTTCCCGGATTTCACGGCAATCAGGACCTGGCTTTCGCCGGTCGTCAGCTTGGCTTCGAGCAACTCGTCGTCTTCACGGATCGTAATAGCGGCGATACCATTCTGTCTCGGACGCGAATACTGTTCGAGCAGCGTTTTTTTGACTTGGCCTTGTTTGGTCGCCATAATAACGTAATGGCTGTTGATGTATTGCTGGTCTTTCAGATCCTGCGTACAGATGAAAGCTTTTACCTTGTCGTCGCTCTCGATGTTGATCAGGTTCTGGATCGCGCGGCCTTTGCTGGTCTTGCTTCCTTCCGGCACTTCGTAAACCCGCATCCAGAAACATTTTCCTTTTCCGGTGAAAAACATCATGTATTGGTGATTGGTCGCCACGAACAAGTGTTCGAGGAAATCCTGGTCGCGTGTGGCCACGCCTTTCTGGCCCACTCCGCCGCGGTTCTGGGTTTTGTATTCGGTCAGCGGCGTACGCTTGATATAACCGGCATGCGAAATCGTGATTACGACGCTTTCGTCGGCAATCAGGTCTTCAATGCTTACGTCACCGCCAGAGTATTCGATGGTCGAACGTCGGGCATCGCCGTATTTTTCACGGATTTCGGTCAATTCTTCTTTGATGAGCTCCATTCTCAGGTCTTTGCTCGCGAGCAAATCCTTCAAGCGCTGGATGAGTTTCATGATTTCTTCGTATTCGGCGCGAAGCTTATCCTGCTCGAGACCTGTCAGTTGACGCAGGCGCATTTCGACAATCGCACGAGACTGGATGTCCGACAACGAAAATCTTTCACTCAATTTGGCCCGTGCCTCGTCGCCGTCTTTCGAGCCGCGGATAATCTTGATGACTTCGTCGATGTTGTCCGAAGCGATGATCAGACCTTCGAGGATGTGCGCCCGTTCTTCGGCTTTGCGCAGTTCGAACTGCGTCCGGCGGACCACGACGTCGTGCCTGTGCTCGACGAAATGATGAATCATGTCTTTGAGGTTCAGCAATTGCGGACGGCCGTTTACGAGCGCGATGTTGTTGACACTGAAAGAAGACTGAAGCTGCGTGAATTTATATAAGGTGTTGAGCACGACATTCGGTACCGCTTCCCTTTTCAGGATATAGACGATGCGCATGCCCGAACGGTCCGATTCGTCGCGGATGTTGGCAATGCCGTCGATTTTCTTTTCGTTGACCAGGTCAGCGGTCTTTTTGATCATTTCAGCCTTGTTGACCTGATATGGGATTTCGGTCACGACAATGGCTTCGCGGCCTTCCACTTCCTCAAAATTGACTTTCGCGCGCATCACGATGCGGCCGCGCCCGGTCTTGAACGCTTCCCGGACGCCTTCATAACCGTAAATCACACCGCCCGTCGGGAAATCCGGCGCCTTGATGTGGTTCATCAGTTCGTCGATTTCGATATCGTTGTTGTCGATGTAAGCGAGCGTTCCCTCAACAACTTCGGTGAGGTTGTGCGGCGGCATATTGGTCGCCATACCGACGGCAATTCCGGAAGCGCCGTTGATCAAAAGATTCGGCACTTTGGTAGGCATGACTTTCGGCTCTTCGAGCGTGTCGTCGAAGTTCAGCTGGAAATCGACCGTTTCCTTGTCGATGTCGGCCATGATTTCTTCGGAGATTTTGCGCATCCGGGCCTCGGTATAACGCATCGCTGCAGGGCTGTCGCCGTCAACCGACCCGAAGTTACCCTGACCGTCGACCAAAAGATAACGCAAACTCCAGTCCTGGGCCATACGCACCATGGCGTCGTATACGGACGAATCGCCGTGCGGGTGGTATTTTCCCAAAACCTCACCGACAATCCTCGCCGACTTTTTATGCGCCCTGTTGGAAAGGACGCCCAATTCATACATTCCGAAAAGCACCCGGCGGTGAACGGGTTTGAGCCCGTCGCGCACATCCGGCAGCGCCCTTGATACAATAACCGACATCGAATAATCGATGTAAGCTGATTTCATTTCATCCTCAATATTAATCGGAATTAACTTGTCTCCGTCAGCCATAAGTAATAGTCAGTTTTTAAAAAATTATACTGGTTAAAAAAATCCTGCTAATATAACCTTTCCGCGTTGTTTTTCGTATATAAGGATATGGAAATTTGCCAGTATTTATTAACAAAATAGCGGCAAATTTCGGTTGATAAATTAATTCCGGGCCGATGTGAATCGATGGTATTTTTTTGTCACTTAGCTGACAGTAGTTCTTAGGGTATGGTTTTTGCCAAACCCGCGAAAAAAATTACTAAATTTACAATACAATCCTACTCAAGTTATGGACGATAATTTTTCCCCCAGAGTCAAAGATGTGATTACCTACAGTAAAGAGGAAGCCCTGCGCCTTGGCCACGACTTCATCGGTACTGAGCATCTCATGTTAGGTATATTAAGAGACGGGAACGGCAAGGCCATCAACATACTCAACAACCTGTCGGTCGATCTTGACCATTTGCGCAGGAAAGTCGAGATCTTAAGCCCGGCCAATCCCAACATCGATATCAGCAACGAAAAGAAAAACCTGCACCTGACGCGTCAGGCCGAGCGGGCGCTGAAAACCACTTTTCTGGAAGCAAAGGTTTTCCAGAGCAATTCCATCAGCACGGCCCATTTGCTGCTGTGCATCCTGCGAAACGAAAACGATCCCACAACCAAGCTGTTGAATAAACTCAAAATCGATTACGACACAGCCAAAGAACAATATTTAAATATGAGCCCGAACGAAGAAGAATTCATGGAAAACCTGCCGAAAAACGAATCATTCAACGAAGATTCAGGACAAGATGACAGTCTTAAGGAAAGCAGCTTCAACAATCCCGCCAATAAGTCAAACAAAAAATCGAAAACTCCGGTACTCGACAATTTCGGTCGCGACCTGACCGAAATGGCCGAAGAAGGCAAACTCGATCCGGTAGTCGGCCGTGAAAAGGAAATCGAAAGGGTTTCCCAGATTTTGAGCCGACGCAAGAAAAACAATCCGCTTTTGATTGGCGAACCAGGCGTCGGAAAATCAGCCATCGCCGAAGGTTTGGCGTTGCGAATCATCCAGAAGAAAGTATCCCGCATCCTGTTCAACAAACGCGTCGTCACTTTGGACCTTGCCAGCTTGGTCGCCGGAACCAAATACCGCGGGCAATTCGAAGAGCGGATGAAAGCCGTAATGAACGAGCTTGAGAAAAACGACGACATCATTTTGTTCATTGACGAAATCCATACGATTGTAGGCGCGGGCGGCGCAACCGGTTCGCTTGACGCTTCCAATATGTTCAAGCCGGCGTTGGCGCGTGGCGAAATCCAATGTATCGGTGCGACCACGCTCGACGAATACCGCCAATACATCGAAAAGGACGGCGCGCTCGAAAGGCGTTTCCAGAAAGTGATCGTTGAGCCGACCTCGGTCGAGGAAACCATCACGATCCTGAACAACATCAAAAACAAATACGAAGACCATCATAACGTGACCTATTCGCCGGAAGCGATCGAAGCCTGCGTAAAACTCACCAATCGTTACATGAGCGACCGTTTCCTTCCGGACAAGGCAATCGATGCTTTGGATGAAGCCGGCTCCCGCGTGCACATCACCAATATTGACGTTCCGAAACAAATCCTCGATCTGGAACGCCAGCTCGAAGAAGTTCGCGAGCTAAAAAATACGGTGGTCAAAAAACAGAAATACGAAGAAGCGGCCAAATTGCGCGACGATGAAAAACGTATCGAAAAAGACTTGGCGCTGGCCCAGGAACAATGGGAAGAAGATTCCAAAAGCAACCGGATTTTAGTGACCGAAGACAATGTTGCAGACGTTGTTTCGATGATGTCCGGAATACCGGTGAACCGAGTTGCGCAAACCGAAAGCAATAAATTAGCTAAACTTCCGGAACTTATTGAAAATAAAGTCATCGGACAAAACGAAGCGGTAATGAAAATCGCACGTTCGATCCAACGGAACCGCGCCGGATTGAAAGATCCGAACCGCCCGATCGGCTCGTTCATTTTCCTCGGACAGACCGGTGTAGGGAAAACGCAATTGGCCAAAGTGCTTGCAAAGGAATTATTCGATTCTGAAGATGCCTTGATCCGTATCGACATGAGCGAATACATGGAGAAATTCGCGATTTCGAGATTGGTCGGCGCGCCTCCGGGATACGTCGGCTATGAAGAAGGCGGACAGCTCACCGAAAAAGTCCGGAGGAAACCTTACGCCGTCGTACTGCTCGATGAAATCGAGAAAGCGCATCCGGACGTCTTCAACATGATGCTTCAGGTTCTCGACGACGGCTTCCTGACCGATAGCCTCGGCCGTAAAATCGATTTCAAGAATACGATCATCATCATGACGTCAAACGTCGGTGCGCGTCAGTTGAAAGATTTCGGACAAGGCGTCGGTTTCGGGACATCCGCAAGGACTGCCAATGCCGATGAGAATGCGAAAAGCATCATCGAAAATGCGCTCAAGAAAGCATTTGCGCCGGAATTCCTGAACCGAATTGACGACGTTATCGTCTTCAATCCGCTCGAGAAAGAACACATCGACCTGATTATCGATATCGAATTGAAAAAACTTTATGCCCGCGTTGCCGAACTGGGTTACAAGCTTTCCCTGTCAGACAAAGCCAAAGCATTCATCGCCGACAAAGGCTTTGACAAGCAATTCGGGGCAAGACCGCTCAAACGGGCGATCCAGAAATATGTCGAAGACGCGTTGGCGGAGGAAATCATCATCTCGAAAATCAATGTCGGGGACGAAATCTACATGGACCTTCCCGACGATACGTCGCAGGAACTGACGGTTACCGTACAGAAATCAGAAGAGCCTACTACTTAAGTAGGCTTTTTTTTAGAATTCTTTTTCGGCAAGTAAATTTCGAGCCGAATATTTACTGACATTTGGGAAACACAAATATGCAATGTCCAGAAAATCTTTCCTTGCCTTATTTGCATTGGCTTTAATTTACGTTTCATGCAAACAGGTACCTTCGAAACAAACCGACGAGCGCGAACTTTTCAATGTCAGCGCCATCAGGTCTGCTTATGGGCTCGATCAAGCCGATACGTTATATGCTTTTGACTGTAACGCCAGAATATGGCGGCAGAAAGAAAGAAAGACGATCGATCACGGACTGCTTGTCGTGACAGCCAAGACCGGCGATACGCTACTCACTTATTTCAATGATGCCTATCAAATCAGGATGATGGTTCCTTTCCGGTACGGAAATGATTATTTCCTGTATTGGGGCGGTAACTTTTCCGAACGACCCGAGTATTTCAACAGCCAACACTTGCTTCATATCAATCCTGCGACAAAATCCATCGAAAAAAATGTCGCGGAACTCGATATGGATATTTTCAGGAACTATATAAAAAAACGCGTCGACACGACCGGTTTAAAGGAATTGCCGCTGCGGTTTACCGTCAATCGGACAAAAGCCCAGCCGGTTATCAAGCTCATTTACACCGTCAGCAAAGATTCGCTGAATGGCGCGATCAATTACATCGTCGAAACCCCGATGCTGATCAATAAAACCAGCGCCGGATTTGCTGTTGGCGCAAAACCGGATAAAATGATAAAAAAGACTCCCGATCCCGACGATGGCGCTCAACAGGTCAACAGTCTCAACAATCCGATAGGGATTTTGAAAGGCGTCGAACTATTTTATGACTGCCTGAATTGCAGCAGCACGATGTCGGAAGATGTCCGGATTTTCGCGAAAAAAAACGGAAAGAGAACCGATTTGGCGACTATCCAAATTGCAGACATGTATGTTTCGGACGCGGTTGCCTTCAGCAAAAACGGCGGCGATTTCGTTTATATAAACTCCGATCACACTTACGGACATTCGCAAGGCTACCTCTACTCGATCGACCTGAAAAACCTGCATGCCTATAGAGTCAACCAAATTGAAAGCTATTCGAAAGCTCCTGATACGCTGGAACCGTGGAAGTTTTTCGGGTTGCAACGCGACGAAAAAGGAGATTTTTACAGCGGGGAAACCTATCACAGCCACGATGAGGATTCCGGATATAAATATTCCGAAACCAGATATGACCTTGTCAAGGTTCGGGGCAATATTTTCCTTTTGATGCCGAAAAAATCCGAATAAGTCATGAGCCTTTTTCCAGCCAATTCTTTAGAAATATATTACTGCAAGACGGCATCGCCAATTATTTCGGGCCGGTTTTCAGCCACGCGGAAGCAGACGATTACTTTGAAAAATTGGCGAACCGGGTTCTTTGGAAATCCGATGAAATAGTCGTGTACGGCAAACGCTACATCACGAAACGGAAAACTGCCTGGTACGGCGACGCGGCTTTCGAGTACAGCTATTCGAACACGACCAAAACCGCACTGCCCTGGACACCGGAATTGCTCGAAATCAAGAATAGTGTTGAAAAACTTACCGGACATTCGTTCAATTCGTGCCTTCTCAATTTCTACCACAACGGCAACGAAGGAATGTCCTGGCACAGCGACGACGAACCTGAATTGGGAGAAAATCCCATCATCGCCTCATTGAGTTTTGGCGCCCCGCGGAAATTTTCATTCAAGCATAAAATCACGAAGGAAACGGTTTCCGTTTTATTGGAACACGGCAGTCTTTTGGTCATGAAAGGCGCGACACAAGCGCATTGGCTGCACGCTATCCCAAAATCCACCAAAGTCAAAACACCAAGAATCAACCTGACTTTCCGCACCATTATCCAATAAAAAAAATCCAAATCCTGCCTTGTCGACTGAATTTGGATTATTGTTCGAAACGTTTTTGTTACGCGCCGGTATCGGTCGTCGGCTGGTCGTCGGCGGAAGAATGGTTTTTAAAACCTTCGTAGTGCCGATTCCCGAATGCCTGATGATGACGCGTCTCGTCGCGGTTTTCCTCGGTCAGGTCATTTCCGGAAACATCCTTATTGATTCCGTGTGCTTCTTCCGCTTCTGAGGCGGCATGCCGTTCGGCCGCATCACTGTCGGGCCAACGCTGCGAATCTTCCCGATTCCGCAGGTCATTTTTATCTTTTTCCATGATCATCTGTTTTTAAGTTCTCCTAAATTTACGGAAAATGACAACAGAATAAAATCGTTTTGGCGAAAGATTGGCATACTGTTAAATTCCTAAAAACTTGTACTGGTATGTGGCTGGTCGCCGGCTGAGGAATGATTGGAAAACATCCGGTATTTACGGTTCACGTGATGATCTTCGTGATGACGGTGTCTTTCCCTGGGCGCTACGTCTTCCTGCTGCGGCACCGATTCAAGCGGATTGTTTTCCTGCGCCAGGATGTGATTGGCATCCGGCAGGTTGCCCAAACCTTCCTGGTCCGGCAGCCCGTTAAAGTGTGTTTCCATAAATATTTGCTAAATGATTGATGTTCAGCTATCAAATTTACAAAACTATTCGTACGAAGTCAACTTTATCACGTTAAAAGATAGGCACGCCGATTTATTTTTTTGATGTTTACCCTGACTGGTTTGTGATCCTGTCCAGTTTATCTGGATTTACCCGAGCAGTTCTTCGTCAATCTGCAGATTGCCGAGAAAACGGATCGTCTTCTCGATATCGTAATGCAATATCCGGTCTTCTTTCACCGGCGGAACTTCCTCGCGGTAGGATTTGAGGAACGCTTCGATAAACGGGCCCGATTTTAGCGGCCTGCGGAATTCGATTGCCTGTGAAGCGTTCATCATCTCAATGGCCAGGATGCGCTCCAGATTGTTCACGACCTGTAGCGCTTTGGTCGCGGCATTTGCGCCCATGCTCACGTGGTCTTCCTGCCCGTTGCTCGAAACGATGCTGTCGGCGCTGGCTGGCGTTGCGAGTTGCTTGTTCTGGCTGGCAATGCTAGCAGCCGTATACTGCGGAATCATGAATCCGGAATTCAGGCCCGGATTCTCGACTAAAAACGCAGGTAATCCGCGCAATCCCGAAATCAGCTGATAAGTACGCCTTTCGGAAATACTCCCCAGTTCAGCCAGGGCTATTGCGATGAAATCCAGCGCCAGCGCCAGCGGTTGTCCGTGAAAATTGCCGCCTGAAATGATTTGGTCGGCATCGATAAAAATATTCGGATTATCGGTCACCGAATTGACTTCGGTCTTGAATACTTTCTTTACATAATCGATCGCATCCTTCGACGCGCCGTGAACCTGCGGGATGCAACGGAACGAATACGGATCCTGGACGTGTTTTTTCGGCTGCGAAATTATCTGGCTATCGTCTAGGAAGTCGAGCACGCGCCTCGAGGTCACGATCTGGCCTTTGTGCGGACGGATCAAATGAATGAGTTCATTGAACGGTTCTTTCCTGCCATCGAAACCTTCCAGCGAAATCGTTCCGATCAGATCGGCCAGATACGAATATTTGGCTGCTTTAATCAGAATGAAAATCCCGTAAGCGCTCATGAACTGTGTGCCGTTGAGCAACGCCAGACCTTCTTTCGATTGCAATATTATTGGCTGCCAACCGAATCTCGACAGGATTTTAGAGGCTTCAGTCTTTTTTCCCTCAAAATTGACTTCGCCCATACCGAGCAGCGGTAAAGACAAATGGGCCAACGGCGCAAGATCGCCCGAAGCGCCCAGCGAACCCTGGGTATAAACGACCGGAAGAATATCGTTGTTGTAAAAATCGATAAGCCTTTCGACCGTTGCCAGCTGCACGCCCGAGTTGCCATAGCTCAACGACTGGATTTTGAGCAGGAGCATGATTTTTACGATTTCGGAAGGAACTTCGTCGCCGGTACCGCACGCGTGCGACATCACAAGGTTTTCCTGAAGTTTTGAAAGATTTTCTGAAGATATTTTGATGTTGTATAAAGATCCGAAACCGGTATTGATCCCGTAAATCGCATCGTCCTGCGAAGCCATTTTCAGGTCGAGGTATTCGCGACATTTCTGGATGTTGATCTTGGCTTCTTCCGAAAGCCCGATTTTTTTCTGGTGGTCGATGATTTCCTTCAGCGTTTCCAGAGAAAGGACATCGGTACTTATATAATGGGTATTATCCATGTCTTTTGATTTGTGCCCCAAAATTCCGCAAATACGGACGAATAAGCAACAAAACGACGAAGTTTTTAATCAGAAAAATTTTAGTATCGGACCAAGCAACGAATTATTTTTTTTGCAACTCCAGATATGCTTTCCCGATATTTTCAATGATGTCCGACGCGATAAACGATTGCATCCCGATGTTCGGCAACGCGATGTCGGCAGTCACACCGTGCAGGTAAACCGCAATTACAGCCGCGTCAGCAGCGGTGTACGATTGCGCCATTAAACTTGCGATCATTCCCGTCAGGACATCGCCGCTTCCGGCTGTCGCAAGCGCGGCATTTCCGGTAGTGTTTTCGTAAACTTTTTCCCCATCTACGACGAGCGTCGGCGCGCCTTTGAGAACAACAATGGCTTTGTATTCTTTTGAGAATTTTTGTGCCGATTCAATTTTTTGCGCTTCCGATTTCGATTTGCCGATCAACCGTTCAAACTCTTTCGGATGCGGCGTAAATATCGAATTTCCCGGAACCAGTTTCAGCCAGGTTTTGTTCTTTGACAGAATGTTCAGCGCATCGGCATCAAGCACAAGCGGCAATTGGTTATGCTTGAGAAATTCGTGAAAAGCCTTTTGCGTGGCCGGCTCCTGCCCCATTCCCGGCCCGATTGCAATGGCTTGCGGTTCGATATCAAAGACTATTTGGGAAATGTGCCGTTCGTTGTCGTCGGTGATGGCCATAACTTCGGGAATGAAAGTCTGGATAATCGGATAACCGCATTCGGGGAGAAATGCCGTAACCAATCCGCATCCGGTTTTGAGCGCAGCTTTGGCCGACAAGCAGACCGCGCCGATTTTTCCGTGACTGCCGCCGATGATGAGCGCATGCCCGAGCGTTCCTTTATGCGATTTTTCATCGACGGGCTTGAGCCGTTTGAAGATTTGTGCTTTGGTGATTTTCATATCGATTAAAGTTAGGCATTTTAAAAATACAGTTGGGCAAATTAACAAATGGGATGGGATTTCCGCACGGCCGGTAGTTTTTGGTTTCGTAAGTTCCCTTTGGGGAAAGGGCCGATGATTTCCCAACAAAAAAAGAAGCAAATGCCAATGCGGGAAAACCGCATTTATTATTAGAAAACCTGCAACAAGCTGTCACGTGCAACCAAAGTTGCAGCGGCAAGTAACCGGAGCCAGCGGACGGGGCGAGCAAAATGCGATTAGCTTTTTGCGAGCCGGTAAACGCTAACAGCGCCAAAATCCAAAGCACTCAGGCAAGCAGCTTCTCAGTCGTTTTCTCTTTGCCACTCCACAAAAAAGCAATAAATTAGCGCCACAAAAAGCAACCCGAGGGAACGAGAGCAGCGATTGCACTCGATCTTATAAACTAACATTAAACTAATCTAGCGACAGCATTAGGCCGTTAAAAAAACAATATGAAAGACGTACAACTGAAACACATCCACGAAAGCCTGGGCGCGAAAATGCTGCCGTTTGCAGGCTATAATATGCCGATCCAATACGAAGGCGTAAATGCCGAACACGAAACCGTCCGCAACGGCGTCGGTGTTTTCGATGTGTCGCATATGGGCGAATTCTTTTTGAGCGGGCCGAAAGCGCTAAATCTGATCCAGAAAGTGACCTCGAACGACGCATCGGTTTTAACCGTCGGAAAAGCGCAGTATTCGTGTTTGCCGAACAACGAAGGCGGAATCGTCGATGATCTGATCGTGTATAAAATGGATGAGGAAAAATACATGCTCGTTGTGAACGCTTCCAACATCGACAAGGATTGGGACTGGATTTCGAAGCACAACAATCTGGGCGTGACGATGGAAAACAGGTCGGACGAATATTCATTATTGGCAATCCAAGGGCCGAAAGCCGTAGAGGCGATGCAACCGTTGTCTTCTCTTGATCTGGCCGCGATTCCGTACTACCATTTTGCTATTGGCGATTTTGCCGGGTTTGATGATATCATCATCTCGGCTACAGGTTATACGGGTTCGGGCGGATTCGAGATTTATTGCAAGAACGACCAGGTCGAACAAATCTGGAACAAAGTATTCGAAGCGGGAAAATCATTTGGAATCAAACCCATCGGACTGGCCGCGCGCGATACGCTGCGTTTGGAAATGGGCTTCTGCCTTTACGGAAACGACATCAACGACACGACTTCGCCATTGGAAGCCGGATTGGGCTGGATCACGAAATTCACGAAAGATTTTACAAACTGCGAAAATCTGAAAAAACAAAAAGAAGAAGGCGTTAAACGGAAACTCGTCGCTTTCGAAATGCAGGAACGCGCCGTGCCGCGCCACGATTACGAAATTGTCGACGCAAACGGAAACAATATCGGAATCGTAACTTCGGGAACGATGTCGCCGTCGATGAACAAAGGGATCGGATTGGGTTACGTTAGTGCTGCGAACAGCGCTTTGGACAGCGACATTTACATCCGTATCCGCAAGAACGACGTGCCTGCAAAAGTCGTCAAGTTGCCTTTTTACAAAAAATAATCGCGTGGGGCTTTCACAATCCGTATATTATGTTATTTTTGGCGGATAACCAATTTAATTTTTATGAACAGAATTATCAAAATGACAGTCGTTGCTTTTTCGGCTGCAATGATGCTGACCTCATGCTACACTTACACCAGTGTCGTAGGAAACGGCGCAAAAGGAAACACCGAGGTAAAAAAATGGAATCACTACCTGATTGACGGCCTGATTCCTGTAGGAGTTTCCGACTCGAAAGCTATGGCCGGCGGTGCAAGCGATTACAACGTGACTGTAAAACACTCGTTTGTAAACGGATTGCTTTCGGTCATTACTTTTGGCATTTACAGCCCGACAACAACAATTGTCACCAAGTAAATCATCAGAATCCGGGGCTAAAATCCCGGATTTAATTTTTTGTCACATTGAAAAAAATTGCCCTTATACTCTTTTCGCTTCTTGCGGGTTATTACCTCATCATGCTGATGAGGAATTTTCTTTTCATCACGCAAAATCAGCTTGAATACAATTACGGCGTCATTACCGGCCGGATTGTCCTCTTCATCGTTTTTTGCCTTGCCGCCTATTACAGCGACAGGCATTTCTGGAAAAGACTGTTTTCCCGGAAAAAATAAACGCCAATACCCAGGGTTATGAAATTGCTTTTTTTAATTTGCGTACTTCCTTTGCTTTCTTTCGGCCAGACCAATGACAAGACCTGCGAGTTGCTCGGGAAAATTGACAACTTGATGCGTCGCGAACATTTCAAGCCCAAACCGATAGACGACAGCCTGTCGGTTTTTGTTTTTGATTCCTACGTTGATCTGCTCGACGAAAACCGCAACCTGTTTACAAAAGACGAATATCAAAACCTCTGCAAACATCGGCTGACTTTAGACGACGACATCCTGAAAAACGACTGCTCGTTTATGGACGATTTCATCGGGTTGTACCGAAAGGCGCTGGAGCGGAAGAAAAACACGATACTTAAAATCCAATCCGAAACGCTCGATTATTCGGGAAAGGACAGCATCCGGTTCAGCCGCGACAATTTCCCGTTCGACCTTGTGGAATCCGATTTCGAGCGCGTCTGGAAAAAACGCATCCGATTTGAAATCCTCGAGGAAATCTCGAAAACCGGCGGCAAGGCCGATTCGCTCAAAATGCATTTCGCCGAACTTGAAAAAACGGCATCGGCCAAGATTTTTCAGAACAACCTCTGCAAAATAGACAACATCCTGCACAGCACCGACGGGTTTGAAAACGAGATGCAAAATAATTTCCTCAACATCTTCTGTACGTATTTCGACCCGCATTCGGAATACTTTTTTCTCGACGCGAAAATGAGCTTCATGTCGGCGCTCTCAACCAACAATCCGTCGCTGGGACTCGAACTCGGGATGAACGAAAACGAGGAAATCGTCGTGGAGGAAATTATTCCCGGCGGACCGGCCGACGAAAGCCATAAATTCGAGAAAGAGGATATCATCGTCAAGGTAACCGATAAGAACGGCGCGGAATATCTCGTGTCGTGCACACCGCTGGAAACCATCGGCGACATCATCTTTTCGGATGCGAACCGCGAAATCAAGATTACCGTACGAAAAAAAGACGGCTCGCTGCTCGACGTACTGCTCCGCAAACGCGTCATGCGCGCCAGCGAGAACAGCGTAACGAGCTTCATCGTAGAAAAAAACGCGCGCGTGGGTTATATCCGGATCCCGAGTTTTTATTCGGATTTCGACGGATTCAGCAATAATGGCTGCGCAGATGATGTGGCGAAGGAAATCGCCAAACTCAGGAAAGACGGCGTCGAAGGCATTGTCATAGACCTACAGGACAACGGCGGCGGATCGATGGAGGAAGCGATCAAGCTGGCCGGAATGTTCATAGACAACGGGCCGATCTCGATTTCCGTCGATAAGGACAATAAGAAAATCGTCATGCGAGACACAGAGCGCGGAATGGTCTACAGCGGTCCGGTCGTGGTGCTGATCAACGGCGCGTCGGCTTCGGCAAGCGAATTCTTTACGGCGGCGCTCCAGGATTACAACCGGGCTTTGGTTGTCGGGGCGACATCGTTAGGAAAGGCATCGATTCAGGTCATCCAGCCGCTCGACGAAAAACAGCAGGAATTCGTCAAGGTAACGATCCAGAAATTTTACAGGATTACGGGCGAAAGCAGCCAGATCAAAGGCGTCGTACCCGATATCTTCATGCCGGTCCTATACGACAGCATCATGCCGCGCGAACGGAGTTTCAAAACCGCGTTGGCTCATGATTTCATCGAGACCACCGCTCATTTCAAGAAATACGACTACGATTTTTCGAACGTCATTGCCCAAAGCCGGCAAAGAGTCAAGGAAAATGTCCATTTTAAGGAAATCGACAGCCTCAATGACGAGATCAACGAATTGTACAATGGCGACATGCCGCCGCTGAGCCTTAATTTTACGGATGTCTTCGACAAAATCAGGAAAATCAATAACCTGTGGAAAGCGATCAAAAAGGAAAATACGAAACCGACGAGCTGTAAGGTAAGCAACACTTCGTTTGAAGCCAAAAGAATACGGAAAGACAAATTGCTCAAGGAAATCAATGAAGATCAGATAAAAGACGTGCAAGGCAATCCGTATCTCGAGGAAGCCGTAAACATCATCGGCGATTGCCTGAAAAATTGATTGGACGAAACAACAGAAAACACTAATTTTGCGCTGCATTAATACAATTTGGAATGGGAAGAGCATTTGAATTCAGGAAAGGAAGAAAAATGAAACGCTGGTCGGCGATGGCCAAGGCATTTACCCGGATCGGGAAAGATATCGTGATGGCCGTCAAGGAAGGCGGACCGAACCCGGAAGCGAATTCGAGGCTGCGCGCGGTGATCCAGAACGCGAAATCGGCCAACATGCCGAAGGAAAACGTCGAGCGCGCGATCAAAAAAGCGACCGATAAGGATACGGCCAATTATAAGGAAGTCTTGTTTGAAGGTTATGCACCGCACGGAATCGCGATTCTGATCGAAACCGCAACCGACAACAACAACCGCACGGTCGCGAACATTCGCAGCTATTTCAACAAATGCAACGGCAGCATGGGCACGCAGGGCTCGGTGGAATTCATGTTCGACCACATTTGCAATTTCCGCATCGCGAAAGGTTCGATTGATCTGGAAGAGCTCGAGTTGGAACTGATCGATTTTGGTGTCGAGGAAGTTTTTGAGGATGAAGACGGCATTCTGATCTATGCGCCGTTCGAGAGCTTCGGCGCGATCCAGAAGGAATTGGAAAGCCGGAAATTCGAAATCCTGTCGTCGGGATTCGAGCGGATTCCGCAGGTCACGAAAGAGCTTACCGAGGAACAGGTTGCCGATGTCGAGAAACTACTCGAGAAAATCGAGGAAGACGATGACGTTCAGAACGTTTATCATACGATGCAGGAGTAATCAATTAATAGTTAATAATGAATAATTAGTAATTGGGTATGGCGCTGAATTAAGACTCTGCTTTCATAGCAGAGTTTTTTATTGCTGGATTTAAACAAAAAAGCTCCGGTTTTCCCGAAGCTTCATTATTAATTATTAATTATTTCACTATTAATTATTCATTACTTAATGAACTCGATACGCTGCGCTTCCTCCGTCTTGTTACTGTCGAAAAAGCCCTGTTCGTTCATCCATTCGTCGCTGAATACCTTGCTCATGTAGCGCGAGCCGTGATCGGGAAAAATTGCGACGACGTTGCTGTTGGCATCGAATTCGCCTTCTTCCGCATATTGCTTGATCGCCTGCAAAACCGCACCCGAAGTATAGCCTACGAACAGGCCTTCGAGTTTGGCGATATCGCGTGTGGCGTGCGCGCTTTCCTCATCGGTAACTTTGATGAATTTGTCGATCAGGTCGAAATCGGTCGCCGACGGAATCAGGTTTTTGCCAAGGCCTTCGATGCGGTACGGATAAATCTCGTCGGTATCGAATTCTTTGGTTTCGTGGTATTTTTTCAATACCGATCCGAACGCGTCTACACCTAAAATTTTGATTTGCGGATTTTGTTCCTTGAGGAATTTCGCCGCACCCGAAATAGTTCCGCCGGTTCCGCTGCAGGCAACCAAATGCGTGATTTTCCCGTTGGTCTGCTTCCAGATTTCCGGTCCGGTCGTTTTATAATGCGCGTCGATGTTGAGCTGGTTGAAATATTGGTTGATGTAAACCGAACCCTTGATGTCTTCATGCAGCCTTTTCGCCACATTGTAGTACGATCGTTCGTCGTCGGCCGATACGTGCGCCGGGCAAACGTATACTTTGGCTCCCATGCTGCGCAACATGTCTATTTTGTCTTCTGAAGATTTTGAGCTTACGGCAAGGATGCAGTTGTATCCTTTGATGATGCTGACCATCGCGAGGCTGAAACCGGTATTTCCTGAAGTGGTTTCGATGATGGTATCGCCCGGTGAAAGTATCCCTCTTTTTTCAGCTTCCTCTATTATGTACAGGGCAATCCTGTCTTTAGTAGAATGTCCGGGATTGAAAGCCTCTACTTTTGCGTAGAAATTACCGTCTAAATTTTCGGTAACCTTATTAAGCTTTATTAGTGGCGTATTGCCTATTAACTCCAGGACACTATTGTAAGCTTTTATTTCTTCTTTCATAAAAAAATAGTTAATCAAGGCGAACTTACCAACTGGTGGCAAACCTCAAATCCTTGCAAATTTAAGAAAAAAATATTCTAATCAATTCTTAATTCCTTCTAAATCGAAAAAAAAACTGAATTCCCTGGCGAGCTCTTTCAGCGCTTCAAACCTTCCCGATGCGCCTCCGTGACCCGCATCCATATTAGTATCAAGGAATAACAGTTGGTTGCCCGTTTTTATTGCACGCAGTTTCGCTACCCATTTTGCAGGTTCCCAATATTGCACCTGCGAATCGTGCAATCCGGTCGAAACATACATATTCGGATAATCGTGCGCGGCCACGTTATCGTATGGCGAATACGACAACATGTAATCGTAATATTTCTTGATGTTCGGATTGCCCCATTCGTCATATTCGCCTGTGGTGAGCGGAATTGTATCGTCGAGCATCGTCGTGATCACATCCACGAACGGAACCTGCGCGATTACGCCGTTGTAAAGTTCCGGCGCCATATTTACCACGGCGCCCATGAGCAATCCGCCGGCCGAACCGCCTTCGGCATACAAATGTTCCGGCGCAGTGTATTTTTGTCCGATCAGGTATTTCGAGCAATCGATGAAATCAGTGAACGTGTTTTTCTTTTTGAGCAGTTTTCCGTCTTCGTACCAGTTGCGGCCCAGATCCTCGCCGCCGCGTATGTGCGCGATCGCAAAAATAAAACCGCGATCGAGCAGCGACAGCCGGGTCGAAGAAAACGCCGGATCCATCGAATAACCATACGAGCCGTAAGCGTATTGCAGCAGCGGGTTTTTTCCGTTTTTTTTCATCCCTTTGCGATAAACCAGCGAAATCGGGATTTTCGTTCCGTCTTTTGCCGTCGCCCAAATCCGTTCTTCCTTGTAATTGTCTTTGTCGAATTTGCCGCCGAGCACTTCCTGCTCCTTCAGGACCGTCTTTTGTCTGGTTTTCATATTGAAATCGATCACTGACGGCGGCGTGGTCAGCGATTGATAACTGTAACGCAAAATGTCGGTATCGAATTCGATGTTGGCCGTCATGTAGGCCGTGTAAGTTTCGCTTTTGAACGGCAGGTAATAGTCGCCTTTTCCTTTCCAGGGAATGATGCGTATCTTGTTCAGCCCGTTCGAGCGTTCGCCCACGGCAAGATAATTCCGGGTAATTTCCATATCTTCCACAAGCACGTCGTCGCGATGCGGGAGCAAATCCTTCCAATTCTCCGCAGACGTTGCATTTTCAGGCGTTTTCATGATCTTGAAGTTCGTCGCCTTGTCCTTGTTGGTCATGATGTAGAAATTGTCCTCAAAATGCGAAACGTGGTATTCGAGCCCGCGTTTGCGTTTCTGGAACACCCTGAATTTTCCGTCCGGATTGTCGGATTCGAGAATCCGGACTTCGGAAGTCAGCGTGCTTTCGGACTCGATCATCAGGTATTTGTGCGATTTACTCTTGTTGACGCCAACGTTGAACGTATCGTCTTTTTCGTGGTAAACCAGGACGTCTTTCGAGACGTTGCTGCCGCGTTTGTGCTTGTAGACTTTATCGGAGCGCAGCGTCACCTTGTCCTGGTGCGTATAGAACAATGTCTCATTGTCGCTGCCCCAAACTGCGTAAGCATTGGTGTTTTCGATGGCATCGGGCAGGATTTCCCCGGTTTCGAGGTTCTTGATTTTGATCGTAAAAATCCGCCGCCCGACCGTGTCCGTACCGAAACTCGCAAACTTGTTGTCTTCGCTGATGTTCATTCCGCTTAATTGAAAATACGCATGTCCTTTCGCGAGTTCGTTGCAGTTGAAAAGTATTTCTTCCGGAGCGGACAAACTTCCTTTTTTGCGGCTGTAAATCGGGTAATCCTTACCTTTTTCGTACCGCGTAATATAAAAATAGCCGTTGTAGAAATACGGCACCGACGCATCGTCTTCCTTGATCCGGCCTTTCATTTCCTCGAATAATTCTTTTTGAAAATTTTTGGTGTGGGCCGTTTTTTTCTTGTAGTAGGCGTTCTCCTGTTTGAGGTAATCGATCACTTCGGGATTGTCGCGGTCGTTGAGCCAGTAGTAATTATCGATGCGTTTGTCGCCGTGTTTTTCAAGGATTTTAGGGATTTTTTTCGCCACCGGCGCGGGAATGTTCTGAGCCATGTTCTGGTCGGTTTTTTTAGTGCAGGAAGCCGCAAAAATAACACAAAGACAATATATCGCAGATGCGTTTTTCATCAAATGTTTGGGCAGGTTACCGCAATATAATAATTTAGCGTTTCCGTTAATTTTAAATTTATCAACATGTTTGGAGATGTTATGGACATGATGGGCAAGCTCCGCGATCCCGACGCTTCGGGACAGCAAAAGATCGAAGAAACCAAAAAACGTTTAAACACGATACTTATTGACAAAGCGGCGATGATTTGCTGAAAATAACTTTGACGGCCAACCGCGAAATCAAGAGCATTACTGTTGATGATTTGCTGCTTCAGGACAAAGAACAACTTGAAGATTACCTGATTCTGGTACTGAATAAAGCGATCGAAAAAGCAACATCGATCAACGAAGCCGAACTTGCCGCAGTGGCAAAAGAAGGCATGCCGAATATTCCCGGATTGGATTTATTTAGATAAGTTCGAGCATACTACGGAGTTACTTCAGCTTTCGCAGCGTTTCCAGCACATAATCGTGCATGACTTCCTTGTAATCGAGGTGCGTCACCATCCGGAGCTTGCCCTGCCCCATTGAACTGATCGAAATGCCTTTTTCCTTGAGCTTGCTCATCACCGAATTCTCATCGATTTTGGGCTGCACCGAAAAAATCAGGATGTTCGTTTCAACAGGCTCAACCTTTGCGATCCATGGCAATTTCGAGAGCACCGCGCCAATTTCCTTCGCCCTGCGGTGGTCGTCCGCCAGCCGCTCGATATGATGGTCCAAAGCATACATTCCGGCCGCCGCGAGATAGCCGGCCTGGCGCATTCCGCCTCCAAATATTTTCCTGATCCTGAGCGCTCTGTCTATTGTCTTCTTATCTGAAATCAAAAGTGAACCGACCGGCGCTCCGAGTCCTTTCGACAGGCAAACCGAAATGGTATCGAACAAGCTGCCGAAATCTTCCGGTGCCTGATTTTTGGCAACCATCGCATTCCAGATGCGCGCGCCGTCGAGATGGAATTTGAGGTTGTGCGCGTCGCAGACTTTGCGTATTTTTTTCAGATCGTCGATTTCGTAGCACGCGCCGCCGCCTTTATTGGTCGTGTTTTCGACACAAACCAAACTGGTAATCGGGCTATGATAAAAATCGGGCGGATTGATGTGTGCCTTGACCTGTTCGGCAGTGATCATACCGCGGTTCCCGTCGACCAGACTGCACGAAACCCCGCTGTTGAACGATACGCCGCCGGCTTCATAGTTGAAGATATGCGCCCATTTGTCGGCGATCAGCTGCTCGCCCGGATTGGTCAGCAACTTGATGCCGGTCTGGTTGGCCATTGTCCCTGAAGGGAAAAACATCGCCGCTTCCATCCCGAACATCTGTGCAACACGATCCTGTAAGGCATTAACCGTCGGATCCTGCCCGAAAACGTCGTCGCCTACTTTTGCGTGGAACATCTGCTTCAACATCGCGGGCGTCGGCTTGGTGACCGTATCACTGACTAAATTAATTTCCATATAATAAAAATGAATGGTATTTTTGTCCGAACAAAAGTACATTATTTATGACAAATACCGAACAGATCAAAGGTATTGTAGAGCGCCTTGGTGCGCTGAGGAGGTATCTTTGACATCGATGCCAAGCAGATAGAGATTACCAACGAGGAAGAAAAAACCTTCGCGCCCGGATTTTGGGACAACGCCCGGGAAGCCGAAGCGATCGTCAAGAACCTGAGAACCAAAAAAAAATGGGTCGACGACTACCAAAAAGCGGTCGATATGGCTGAAGAACTCCAGTTGGCCTACGACTTTTACAAAGAAGGCGACTTGTCGGTTGAAGAACTCGACGAGCAATACTCCATTACAAGCCATCAGGTCGAAAACCTCGAATTCCGCAACATGCTTTCGGACGAAGGCGACACGCTCAGCGCAGTCCTGCAGATCACGGCCGGCGCCGGCGGAACCGAAAGCTGCGACTGGGCTTCGATGCTGATGCGGATGTATCTGATGTATGCCGAAAAACAAGGCTACAAAGTCAAGGAACTCAATTTCCAGGAAGGCGACGTGGCCGGGATCAAGACCGTGACGCTCGAAATCGAGGGCGATTTTGCATTCGGATATCTCAAAGGCGAAAACGGCGTGCACCGGCTGGTTCGCATCTCGCCTTTTGACAGCAACGCAAAGCGACATACTTCGTTCGTTTCAGTGTACGTTTATCCGCTGGTCGACGACACGATCGAAATCGAGATCAATCCGGCCGACATTGAGATCACGACCGCGCGATCAAGCGGCGCCGGCGGGCAGAACGTCAACAAGGTCGAAACCAAAGTCCAGCTTTTGCACAAGCCGACCGGAATCCAGATCCAATGTTCCGAAACACGTTCGCAGCACGACAACCGCCAGCGTGCGATGCAGATGCTCAAATCGCAATTGTATGAGATCGAGCTCAAAAAACGTCTCGAGCAGCGCGCCGACATCGAAGCGGGAAAGATGAAAATCGAATGGGGTTCGCAAATACGGAATTACGTCATGCATCCGTACAAACTCGTGAAAGACGTCCGCACCGGCTATGAAACGAGCGACGTCGACGGCGTGATGAACGGCGAAATCGACGAATTCCTCAAAGCTTACCTGATGATGATGGGGCAAAAAAATGACGAATAGCAAAAATTGCAGATTTTCTGTATTTAAATTTTCAGGAAAGTCGTAGACTTGCAAAAAATCCCTAATGAAATATCTTTATGCACTGGTTTTACTGACCAGTTGGTGCGCTACGGCACAAACGAAATTTGAAAACGGCTATTTTATCGATAATTCGGGAACAAAGACCGAATGCATGATCAAAAATTCCGACTGGAGCAGTTCGCCGGAAGCTTTTGAATACAAAACTGCAATTGATGGCGACACTGCAGAGAAAAAAGCAGCGGACGTCAAGTTATTTTCCGTCGGCGGCCTAACGTATGCGAGCGCGGAAGTCGATATCGACCAATCCAGTGAAATCCCGGCGCAGATTTCGACTCAGAAAAATCCGGAGTTCATCAAAAATCGGGTATTCCTCAAGGAAATCGTCGAAGGGCACAACAATCTGTACTATTACAGGCTGAATAACCTCGAGCGCTATTTTTACCAGGTCAACGGCGGTAAAATCTTGCCGCTGGTCTACAAGAAATATTACGTCGACCATTATAAGATCGATGTTGCAAAGAATAATATGTTCCGCCAGCAATTGTGGACCGACGTCAAATGCGGCAATACTTCGATGCAGGAAGTCGAAAAGCTGTCCTATACTGAAAAAGACCTGAAAAAATTCTTCGAATCGGCGAATCTTTGCCAAGGCGACAAGCCGGACAAAATAGTTCGCGAATCAAAAAAAGGCAGTTTTAACCTTAAAGCATCCGTTTTCCTGGGCCGGCATAGCCTTAGTTTCGACGACGAAGATCTTGAAGGGCACGATTTCGGAAGCAAGTCCTATATGAGTTTCGGAATCGAAGCCGAATATGTCCTGCCTTATTGGAACAACAGTTGGAGCATTATCGTGGAGCCAACCTACAACTCGTTTAAGAAAGAAGAACCGCATCCGGATACCGTACCGGTTTCGGCGGAGTGGAAATACATCCAGGTTGCCGCAGGGTTCAGGCATTACTTCTTCCTCAATGAACATTCGAAAATTTTTGTGAACGGCGGCGTGAACTATGCGGCGATCTCAAAAAGCTCGGTGATCAAATATCCGATCAGCATCCACAGCGGGTTCGCCTATTATCCTGCATCCAACAGCATTACTTTCGGGCTGGGCGCAGGATTCAATTACCGCAAAGCAAGTCTGGAGCTGCGATACAATACGCAGTCAAATCCTACGGCATATTCGAGTGTGAGTTTCGCCTACAACAATATGGCGTTGGTCGCCCGTTACCAATTCCTATAAAAAAATGCCGCTTTTTCCAACGGCTTTTTTATAGGAAAATCTTAAAGATGTAATATACAATAGCGGCAATACACGCGGAAACCGGAATGGTCAGCACCCAGGCATAAAGCAGATTCCGCGTCACACCCCAGCGAACCGCTGAAATGCGCTTGGTCAGCCCGACGCCGATGATCGATCCGGTGATGGTATGTGTCGTGCTTACGGGAATCTTGAAATGTTCCGTGAAATATAAAGTCAACGCCCCGGCAGTTTCGGCTGCAACGCCTTCAAAAGCGGTTACTTTTGTGATTTTCGAACCCATGGTCTTGACGATTTTCCAGCCTCCGCTCAACGTACCGGCGGCAATCACTGTATAGCAAGCCAGCGGAATCCAGTCCGGCATATGCCCTTCGCTGCCGTCTTTCGGCAAAACCACATTGAGCCATTCGGGCAGGGTTCCGGTCGAAATATGGTTTGTGTTGATGAAAACCGCGACAGCCGCCGCAATCACGCCCATAACTTTTTGCGAATCGTTTCCGCCGTGGCCAAGGCTGAATGCAGCCGATGAAAGCAATTGCATCTTTTTCAGCCAGTAATCCGACCTGCTCAGGCTGATGCTGCTGAACAACAGGCAGAACGTCCCGATTGCCGTCATGATGAACGCCACGAGAAACCATTTGATATTGTGAGAATCGAACGCGACGCTCCAGAAATGCGATTCGAACCGCGGCTTATCGATATCGGTCTTGACTTGCGTGGCAACGAACCAATAGGTCAGCATCATTAGCAGCGCCGTAAATATTTTGGGATAGATGCTTTTCTTCGAGGCGTTGAGCAGCCAGATCGAGATCAAATACGAAATCAGCGCGCCCAACAACGGCGCGAGCACGATGAATGCAATGATAATCAGTACGCCGGAAGGCACACCGCCGTCTTTCGCGGGCATATACCAGGAAACCACATTAAAACCGGCATGAGCAATCGCCGCACCGGCGAATCCGCCGATGAGCGTATGCGACGAGCTCGACGGAATTCCCTGCCACCAGGTAAACAGGTTCCAGCAAATGGCCGCAATGACGCCTGAGAGAATAACGATTAGGTCGATATGTTCGGTTTTCGCCGTTTTGGCGACCGTATCGGCAACGCCGAAACCGAAAACCCAATACGCCAGAAAGTTGAAGAAAGCCGCCCACAAGACCGCCTGGAAAGGCGTGAGGACTTTGGTGGCCACGACCGTCGCGATCGCGTTGGCAGCATCGTGGAAACCGTTGATATAATCAAAAATCAGCGCAAGTACAATAATGATTATCAGTAGCGTAAAATCCATAATTGATTACCGTTTGCCTTTTAGGAGTGTTTTACGACGATCGATTCCAGGACGTTTGCCACGCTTTTGCACTTGTCGGATGCCGATTCAAGCGCGGAAAGGACTTCTTTGTATTTGATGATGTTTTTCGCATCGGTTTCGTTCTCGAAAATATCGGCAACCGCTTTGTCGAAAACATTGTCGGCCTTGCTTTCGAGTTTGTTGATCCGCTTGCAGGCGTCGCTGATGGCCTTGAGGTTTTTGAGGTCTTTCAGTTGCTTTATGGCCAGGCCGATATTCTGGCAGGCTTCCAGATTGATTTCGGTCAGTTTACGGATTGATTTGGTGATTTTCTCGACCTGGTACAAACGCATACGGCTTGCGGCACCGTGCATGTAATCGGCTACGTCATCCATCGATTTTACCAGCGCATGGATGTCTTCGCGGTCGAACGGCGTAATGAAGTTTTTATAAAGCTCGATGTGCGTCTTGTGCGTAATTTCTTCAATGATGGCCTCGAGTTCCTCAATCCTTTTGAAGTATTCGTCCCGCGACGAACGGTCGGCATTGACGCCTTCGTGAAGTGTTTCGGCAAGAAGGATCAGATTCATCGACGCCTGCTCAAACAACGGATAGAACTTTTTGTCTTTCGGGACCAGGAATTGAAAAATATTGTTCAAAGACATTGTGAGTATGTTTTAAATTCGGGACAAAAGTAATCTTTCAATGTTAACGCAATATTAAGTTATCGGAAATAGTATGAAACGGAGCTATTTGCATCGATTAAAAAGTTAACTTAGTGAAACCCCGAAATGCTATGCCGATGGGCATTGGGCTTAATTCGCAATTCATCAAGATTACGGATTGCCGTTTCAAAAACTTAACATTGCCGTATCCCTTTAACATTTATCTTTGGTAACAATAACTTTACATCCAATTAACAAGAAAACTAAATCAACTCACGATGAAACAACCCGTACGAAAACCGGCATCGCGGGCGGCGGCAAAAATTGCACCCGCAGCCCAATCCGAATTGCCGGCCGAAAACAATGCTGAAGCTTCGCCGAAAGCGCCGGCAAAGCGTGTTGTAAGGCGCACTTCTTCAGCGGCGAAACCTGTAGCGAAAACCACAACGACGAGAAAACCTGCCGCAAGAACGGCGGTAAAACCCAAAATGAATACTGGGGAAAGCCTTTCTTCCCAAAAAACCGACGAAAGCAAGATTGCCAAAGCGGAAATCGTTTCTGAAAACAAACCGAAAGCCGATTTCAAAATCGGGGACAAATCCGGCAAAAAGAAAGACAAAAAAATAAAAGACAAAGACAGGAAGGAAAAAGCGAAAGCAAAAAAACAGAAGGAAAAGGAAAAAGAGAAAAAGAAAAAAGCCAAAGAAAAGGCCAAAAAAGCGAAGGCAAAAGAAAAAGCAAAGGCGAAAGCCAAGAAAGATAAAAAGAAAGGCAAGGGAAAAAAGAAAAAGTAACTGCCATTACTTCCCCGGCCGGTGGTTTTTGGACTACCGGCTTTTTTATATCCTGAATCCTGCTGCGGCAAGCGGTATAATATTCATCCGTTTTCGTATTTTAGCCACGCAAATAAACTTTGACGCGACTTATCTATGGACCTGAACTTCAATAAAAACGAAGACCACAACAAACTGCTTCTTTCCGAACTCAAACAAAAACTGGCCAAAGTCAAGCTCGGCGGCGGCGAAAAACGCATTGCAAAACTCCACGGCGAAGGCAAAATGACCGCGCGCGAACGCATCGATTACCTGCTCGACGAGAAATCGAGAAGCATCGAGATCGGTGCTTTTGCCGGAGACGGCATGTACAGCGAGCACGGCGGTTGCCCGAGCGGCGGCGTTGTCGTCAAAATCGGTTATATCAAAGGAAAACAGTGCATCGTCGTTGCCAATGACGCGACCGTAAAAGCCGGCGCCTGGTTCCCGATTACCGGAAAAAAGAACCTCCGCGCACAGGAAATCGCCATCGAAAATCGTTTGCCGATCATCTATCTCGTTGACAGCGCCGGAGTTTACCTTCCGATGCAGGACGAAATTTTTCCCGACAAAGAGCACTTCGGCCGGATTTTCCGCAACAATGCCGTGATGAGCAGCCTCGGAATTACGCAGATTGCAGCCGTCATGGGAAGCTGTGTCGCGGGCGGCGCTTACCTGCCGATCATGAGCGACGAAGCGCTGATCGTAGATAAAACCGGCAGTATTTTCCTGGCGGGAAGTTATTTGGTGAAAGCGGCCATCGGCGAAACCATCGACAATGAAACCCTTGGCGGTGCGACGACGCATTGCGAGATTTCGGGCGTGACCGATTACAAAGCAAAAGACGACAAAGATGCGCTGGATAAGATCAAAAACATCGTGGACAAGATCGGCGATTTCGACAAAGCCGGATTCAGCCGCATAAAGCCGCAAAAACCGGCAATGAAAGAAGATGAGATTTACGGCATTTTGCCCAAGGCGCGGAACGAGCAGTACGATATGATGGAAATCATCAACCGGCTGGTCGACAATTCCGAGTTCGAGGCCTACAAAGACGGCTACGGCCAAACGATCATTACCGGATATGCCCGGATCGATGGCTGGGCTGTGGGAATCGTGGCCAACCAACGTAAAGTCGTGAAATCGAAAAAGGGCGAAATGCAGTTCGGCGGCGTGATCTATTCCGATTCGGCAGACAAGGCCACACGGTTCATCGCCAATTGCAACCAGAAGAAAATTCCGCTGGTCTTTATCCAGGACGTGACCGGATTTATGGTCGGCTCCAAATCGGAACACGGCGGCATCATCAAGGACGGAGCGAAAATGGTGAATGCGGTTTCCAATTCGGTCGTACCGAAATTTACGGTCATTGTCGGGAATTCCTACGGCGCGGGAAATTACGCGATGTGCGGCAAAGCTTACGACCCGAGGCTGATTTTTGCGTGGCCGAGCGCCGAACTCGCCGTCATGGGCGGAACGCAGGCCGCAAAAGTACTGATGCAGATCGAAGCATCTTCACTGAAAGCCAAAGGCGAAATGATCGACGAAACCAAAGAAAAAGAGCTGTTCGACAAGATCAAGGCCCGATACGATGCGCAGGTTTCACCCTATTATGCCGCATCGCGGATCTGGACCGACGCGATCATCGATCCGCTCGAGACGCGCACCTGGATTTCGCTCGGCATCGAAGCGGCCAACCACGCGCCGATCGAAAAACCGTTCAACCTGGGTGTGATCCAGGTCTGATTGTAACAATATCATCCGCGCCATACTAATCACGAAAAGCGTTATGAAAAAATTTCCTGCCCTTTTGCTTCTGGTTTTCGCCGTCCAAATCATAAGCGCGCAAAAAAACTTTACCCGGAAGGACACGCTTCAGGGCGGTTTGCGTTATGAAAGGACATGTTATGATGTCCTGCGTTATGACCTTAACATCAAGGTCAATCCCGAAGATAAATCGATTTCCGGCTACAACGACATCACTTTTAAGATGAACGGCGTGACCGACAAGATCCAGCTCGACCTTTTCGAAAACATGAAAGTAGAAGGCATCGTTCTCAACGACACGAAAAAACTGAGCTACCGCCGGGAATTGGGCGCTGTCTTCGTGTATTTCGCCGATCCGCTCCAAAAAGGCTCGGAATATAAAATCCGCTTCAATTATTCCGGCGTACCGCTGACGGCCAAACGCGCGCCCTGGGACGGCGGTTTCGACTGGAAAAAAGATAACAACGGAAAGCTCTGGCTCGGCGTGGCCGTCCAGGGAACCGGCGCAAGCCTTTGGTATCCTTGCAAAGATTCCCAGACCGACGAACCCGACAACGGCGCGACGATAAAGGTTGCGGTGCCCAACGGTTTGATGGACGTTTCCAATGGCAGGCTTACCGGCAGCACCGATCTCAAAAACGGCTACACGCGCTGGGATTGGGAAGTCAAAAACCCGATCAACAATTACGACATCACACTCAATGTAGGCGATTACGTCCACATCCATGACATACACAACGAACTCGACCTCGATTATTACGTTTTGCGCGACAACGAAGCAAAAGCACGAAAACATTTCGGGGAAGTAAAACTGATGCTCGACTGCTTCGAGTCGAAATTCGGAAAATATCCTTTTCCCGAAGACGGCTACAAATTGGTTGAAACGCCTTATTTAGGCATGGAACACCAAAGCGCTGTGGCTTACGGAAATAAGTACAACCAGGGTTATCTCGGAATGGATTTGTCGGGCACCGGAATCGGGCTGCTTTTCGATTACATCATCGTACACGAATCGGGGCATGAATGGTTCGGGAACAGCATCACTTCCAAGGACATCGCCGACATGTGGATACACGAAGGTTTTACGATGTACACTGAATCGGTGTTCATAGAATGCCGTTACGGATACGATAAGGCGATGCAATATCTGTACGGAATCCGCAACAACATCGAGAACGACCGTCCGATCATCGGGCAATACGGCGTGAACGACGAAGGTTCGGGCGACATGTACCCGAAAGGCGCGCTGCTGCTCAATACGATCCGCCACATCGTGGCCGACGACGACAAATGGTGGAAAATGCTGTTGAAATATTCCGAAACTTACCGACATAAAATCATCGACACCAACACGGTCATCGCGTTTTTCAACCAGGAAACCGGGATGGACCTCGCCCCTGTTTTCAACCAATACCTGAAAACTACGCATATTCCGGTGCTGGCGCTGGATATTGACGGTACAAAACTCAATTACATCTGGAAAGACGTGAATGCCGATTTCAATATGCCGGTCGACATCACGGCCAACGGCAAAAAAATCCGGCTTTTTCCGACTCTTGAGAGCAAATTCATTGAGCTTCCCGAAAAAGTAAAAATGTCTGACATTAAGGTTTTGACGGATCATTTTCTGGTAAACATCGAAAAATAATTGCCGAAAAAGGACTTTATCCCGTTTAAAATTAGTAATTTAGAAAGGAACTTTAAAACTAAATGATTATGGAAACGGTAAAAAGTCTTAACAAATGGGCCAACCGGCACACAAGCTATCCGATCGATGTCCTGCGTATCGCACTTGGCGTTTTCCTGTTTTTTAAAGGTGTTTCATTCATAACCGGCCGGCAGGAAGTCGCCGATGGGTTTTCCTCTTTAAGCAACATTACCGGAGGAATGTTCATCCTGACCTACGTTACCTCGGCGCACATTATGGGCGGAATCATGATTGCTTTCGGGTTGCTCACGCGCTGGGCGATCTGGGCGCAGCTCCCGATTCTTATCGGTGCGGTCGCCGTCAATTTCTTCGGCCCGTTGAATGTGACCAACCTGATCATGGCATTCGTTACATTTATCGTCTGCGGTTTTTTCCTTTTCTACGGAAGCGGGAAACATTCGGCTGATTACTATTTTAAAATGCAGAAATAAAAAAGCGCCTAAAAAGCGCTTTTTTACTTTATCGCGGCAAGCGTTTCCTTTCGCCTGATTTTCCCACTTCCGGTTTCGCTGAACCCGGAGGTAAAGAGGATTTCTTTCGGCTTTTCGTATCGGTCGAGCCCGTCGAAAACCTGCGGATCGATGTCGTGTTTTTCGCCCTCGATCACCAGTACCAGCTTTTCTCCCAAAGCGTCATCGGGTTTGCCCGTAACAAAGAAGCGCGTGCCGATTTTTCCCGAAAGCTTCTCCTCGATGATTTCAGGCAACAGCTTTATTCCGCCGCTGTTGACGATGTTGTCGATCCGTCCCAGGAACACGAACTGGTTTTCATTGACCAATTCCACAAGGTCGCCGGTCACGATCACATCATTCGAAATGCGCGGTGCATGGATCACAAGACAATTTTTATCGTCGTATGAAATCGTTACGCCGGGCAGGACCGTAAAAGCCTTTTCCCCGATTTTTTTGGCGGCGATATGCGTAATGGTTTCGGTCATTCCGTAGGTTTCGTAAGCTTCGACGGAAAGTTTTTTTAAATCTTTCTCTAAAGTTTTATTGATTTTTACACCGCCGATAATCATCTTTTTGACGTTGTGTAGTTGTTTGAGCGAATTTTGCGCCTGCAGCGGTACCATAGCGGCAAAATCGTATTTCGTATCGTTATTTTCGAGCGGATGCGAACTTGGCGATACAAAATCCATGTCGAGACCGAGTATGAACCCGCGTACGAACATCATTTTTCCCGCGACGAATTTCGCCGGAAGGCAATGCAGCGCTTTGTTTCCGGGGATCAGGTCAAAAAAATCGCCGGTTGCGAGGGCCGAATTCACCATCGCCTGCTTTTCGACCGTAATGATTTTGGGTGTACCCGTAGAACCGGAAGTCTGCATCTCGATCAGCGGGCTGTCGTCGAACCAATCCAGTAGGAAATGCCCTACCGCTTTCTCGAAATCCTCGCCTTCCTTGATAAAACTGTAGGCCAGCCGGCACATGTCGTCTTTATCGAGGTGGAAACCGTTGAGTTTGAAGGCCGCGTGTACGTCGTTATAATTCGGGTTTATGAGCGCCATTTGTATTTTCGAGAGGTTCGACATCGATTTTACCGGACAATTTTTCCTTCCAGTTTGTCCAGTGGTACTTTCGACTAAAGATAAGCAAAAGGATCGGATAAATGATGAACACCGGTAAGATCATCTCGTATCCGGCGCCGGGCTGACCGATTTCCTTGAGTACCGAATCGGTTTTCAGCGCCGACCAATCGGATGTGACCAGCAGCGCGCCGACCAGGTTGTTTGCCGCGTGGAACCCGAGCGAGAGTTCCATACCTTCGTCCATCAGCGTCAGGATTCCGAGAAAAAGCCCGGTGCCAACGTAGTAGATAAGAATGACCGGCCCCATTTTCCCGACTTCGGGATTGAAAAAATGCAGTCCGCCGAAAATCAATGAAGTCATCATCAGCGGAAACCATTTGTTTTTGGCCAATCCGGCAAAACCCTGCATCAGATAACCCCGGAAAACATATTCCTCGCAACTGGTCTGGACCGGGATCATTAATGTCGCAATAAGCACCAAAATTGCAAAAGGCACCGGATTGAAATTGATTTTGTAATCTTCCGGGGCCGCATAATAGCTGATGACAGTCGATACAATGATGAATAACGTCCAAAGCCCGAACGAAAAGAAAATCCTTCGCCAGTCTACCGCAGGCCTGGATGTGGTTACCGATAAAAAAGTCTGCTTGTGCAGGTATTTCACGACCAGCCAGACGACCAGCATCGCCCCGAAAAACGAAAGCATGATCCAGAACAGCGTGACGTTTGGCGAGAAAAAATCCATAAAACCGTCGTCGGTCATTGGAAACGGCTTTTTGCCTGTGAGCGAAACAACCACGATTGCCACGACCATCGGGACCTGACCGATAAACGCGCCTAAAAAAATCAGGAACGATCCTAACAAATATCTCGGAAAACTATTTCCCGGCTTTATCCCCTGTGCTGCAAACATTTGGAAAATTATTGAATTACGAGATCCGAAGATAGCCGAATTTTTAAGCTTTTAAATCATTAATTTGCAAAAAAATATTCCGCAATGATAAAAGTCTACCACAATCCGCAATGCTCGAAATCGAGGGAATGCATGTTGTTCCTTGAAGAAACGGGCCAGCCTTACGAAGTGATCAAATACCTCGAAAACGTTCCGAGTGCCGACGAGCTCAAATCGATCATCAAAATGCTCGGCATCAAACCGATTGATTTGGTCCGGCAAAATGAGGACATCTGGATTGAAAAATACAAAGGCAAAAAACTCGCACCGGCGCAGGTCATCAAGGCCATGATCAAATACCCGATATTGATCCAGCGCCCGATCGTCGTGAGCGGCGACAAAGCGATTATTGCGCGACCACTCGAAAAAGCCGCGGAAATCCTGTAATCGTTAAACTTTTGTTTTAACATCAATTTGTGATTTTGCCCCTAAACCAAAAAGTACATTTGCACTCTAAGAGATCGTTTTTGAAAAACCGTACATGAAAAATTTAAAGCCTTTCGCATCATTCCTATTCCTGTTCTTCACGCTTTTGAGCATCGCGCAGGACAATCCCGACGACCAGCCGAAGCAAGCCCGGAAAATCAAGATTACCGGAACGGTCATCGAAAAAACCAGCAAGCAGCCGCTCGAATATGCCACGATCACATTTTTCAGGCCCGATACCGAAAAAACGGCCGGAGGCGGAATCACCAATAACAAAGGCGAATTCGATATCGACATCAACCCTGGGACTTACGATATCAAGATCGAGTTTATTTCGTTCCAGCCAACGCTGATCAAGCAAAAAGTACTCAACGACAGCGCCAGCCTCGGCACGATTTCGCTGACCGAAGACATAACCCAGCTCGATGCCGTGGTCGTTCGCGCCGAAAGCACGACGGTCGAGATCAAGCTCGATAAAAAAGTATACAACGTCGGACAGGATCTGATGGTCAAGGGCGGAACCGTCAGCGATGTCCTCGACAACATCCCTTCGGTATCGGTCGATTCCGACGGAACGGTCAGCCTGCGCGGCAACGACAACGTCCGGATCCTGATCGACGGAAGGCCATCGAACGCAATCAATATTTCAGAAGCGCTGCGCCAGATTCCGGCCGATGCGATCGAAAAAGTCGAAGTGGTCACGAACCCTTCGGCGCGCTACGATTCGGAAGGCGGCGGCGGGCTTTTGAACATCATCCTCAAAAAAGGGAAAAACCAGGGCGTCAACGGAACGCTGATCGGAACGGCAGGAAATCCGGAGAATTACGGGCTTTCGGGCAATATCAATTACAAAACCGATGCATTCAACCTTTTTACGACAACCGGCTACAATTACCGCACAAACCCCGGTCACAGCATGACCAATACCGAATACCTCAATGACGACGGCACGACGCGGAATTTTGTCAACGAACGCCGCGACAATGAGCGGATAAATAAAGGATACAATACCAATTTCGGGATCGATTTATATCTCGACAAATCGATGACCTGGAGCAATTCGCTGAACCTCAGGCATTACACGGGCAGCAATCCGGACCAGGTTTTTTATGACAATTTCGATGCAAATCACGATTATTTGTTTACCGAATCACGGTTCAACGATCAGCACAGCAAAAGTACCGATGTTGAATACGACACGAATTTCGTGAAGAATTTCAAAAAAGAAGGACACAAACTGACTATTGACGGTTCGTTTTCGATAGACCGCGACCTCGACAATTCAGACATCAACGATGCAGTCGAAACCACGTACAACAACGAAAAACAAGGCCGCAACACCATCAAGGCCGATTATGTGCTGCCGTTCGGGAAAGATGGAAAAAGCCAGTTTGAAGCCGGTTACAAAGGCGATTTCAATTCGCTGCTGACCGTTTACGAAGTCGATTCGCTCGATACGGCGCTGAACCAATACGTGCCGAACCTGCAATTCACGAACACCTTGGATTACAAGGAAAAAATCAATGCGCTGTATGTGCAATATGGCAGCAAAATCAACAAATTCTCGTATTTGCTCGGGCTGCGTTGGGAAGATTCGAATATCGACATCAACCAGGTCACAAGCGAGGATTTCAACAACAAGCATTACAACGACTTTTTCCCGAGCGCGTTCCTGACCTACGAAATCAGCGACAAAAGCAACGTTTCGCTGAGCTATAGCCGACGGATTTCACGGCCGCGCGGCCGGCAGATCAACCCGTTTTCGAACTATTCGAGCAACATCAACATCTTCCAGGGAAATCCCGATCTCGATCCGGCCTATACCGATGCATTCGATTTAGGTTATCTCAAACGCTGGAAAAAACTCACGCTCAGCACGTCGGCTTACCTGAACAAAACCACCGGATCATTTGAATACATCCGCAAGGAATCGGGCGATTTCGTCATTACGCCGGTCGACGATCCGGACGTGATCGAAAACGGCGAATACATCGTCATCAACGGCGGCCCGGACGTCATCACGCCGGTAATCCTGACCACGCCGATCAACCTCTCGACCGAATACCGGTTCGGGTTCGAATTCACGCTCAATTACACGCCGTACAAATGGTGGAAAATCAACAGCAGCTTCAATTTCTTCAACATCCAGTCCGAAGGCGATTACACCTATACTGATTTCCAGGGCGACGTCGTCACGCAGAATTTCGACAACAATGCCTATTCGTGGTTTACCAAACTGACATCGAAAATCAACCTGCCCTACAAGATCGACTGGCAAACAAACCTGATGTATAATGGTCCGCAGGACAATTCGCAAGGACGTTCGCGCGGACAGTTCGGCGCGAACCTCGGCTTCAGCAGGGATTTCTTCAAGGAAAAAATGACCGCGACGCTCAATGTGCAGGACTTGTTCAACTCGCGCAAACGCATCACCGACACGCACATCGAAAGCCTGAATTCCTACAGCGAAATGCAGTGGCGCACCCGCCAGATCACGCTCTCGCTCACCTGGCGCTTCAACAAGAAAAAGGAAAAGGAAAAACCGATCCGCGACAACAACAACGACAACAACGGCGACGATTATCAGGGATAAAAAAAGGCACTCAAATGAGTGCCTTTTATATTGTAACGAAACCGGTTTACAGGTTCGATTCTTTAGCTTCCATCTTTTTGCGCGCTCGTTTTTCCTTATACATTTCGATGCTTGCGCCACAAACCCAGTAAATTGCGAAGTTGACCAGGAAAATCATCAGCCAGAAACCGATCGTAAAGATGGTCAGGAAAAGTAAAAAGCCTAAGTATTCTTGAAATGTAAACATGCGCTCCAGATTTTTTTTGATTACGCAAATGTAAAAATTATTATTTATTCCCGCCAATTAAAACCAAATCAATTTTTATAAAAAAGGTTTTATGCCTAAATTTGTGCAGCTTTTTCAGGAGCATGTTCCGGCTATCCGCTTTATCTTTTTTATTTCGTTCCTCATAAAAAAGGATACCGCTGCTATCCGGGCTAGGCATTTCAACCAACATCAAATTCATCATAACAATGGAATACAGAATAGAAAAAGACACCATGGGCGAAGTCAAAGTCCCGGCCGACAAATACTGGGGCGCGCAAACCGAGCGCTCGCGCAACAATTTCAAGATCGGCCCTGCGGCTTCGATGCCGAAAGAAATCATCGAAGGCTTCGCTTACCTCAAGAAAGCCGCCGCTTATGCCAACCACGATTTGGGCGTGCTTTCCGTAGAAAAGCGCGATGCGATCGCGGCGGTCTGCGACGAAATCCTGGCCGGCAAACTCGACGATCAATTCCCATTGGTCATCTGGCAAACCGGATCGGGAACGCAAAGCAACATGAACGTCAACGAAGTCATCGCGAACCGCGCGCAGGTTCTGGCCGGTTTCAAGATCGGCGAAGGCGAAGCTCTCGTCAAGGCCAACGACGACGTCAACAAATCGCAATCCTCGAACGATACGTTCCCAACGGGAATGCACATCGCCGCTTACAAAGCCGCGATCGAAGTCACGATTCCCGGCGTCGAAAAACTCAAGGCAACGCTCGATGCGAAAGCCAGGGAATATATGAACGTCGTCAAAATCGGCCGGACGCATTTGATGGATGCGACGCCGCTGACGCTCGGGCAGGAAATTTCCGGTTATGCCGCGCAATTGGGTTACGGCATCAAGGCGCTGAAAAACACTTTGTCGCACTTATCCGAACTCGCGCTCGGCGGAACAGCAGTCGGAACGGGTTTGAACACGCCCGAAGGCTACGATGTAAAAGTCGCCGAATACATCGCGAAATTCACCGGACTGCCATTCAAAACGGCGCCGAACAAATTCGAGGCTTTGGCTTCGCACGACGCGATCGTCGAGGCGCACGGCGCATTGAAGCAACTCGCGGTTTCCCTGAACAAAATCGCCAACGACGTCCGGATGCTTGCTTCGGGGCCGCGTTCGGGAATCGGAGAGATCCACATACCGGAAAACGAGCCGGGCTCATCGATCATGCCGGGCAAGGTCAACCCGACGCAATGCGAGGCGCTAACGATGGTTTGCGCACAGGTTATGGGCAACGACGTCGCGATTTCTGTCGGCGGTATGCAAGGCCAGTATGAGCTCAACGTCTTCAAACCGGTCATGGCCGCGAATTTTTTGCAATCGGCAAGGCTTTTGGGCGACGCCTGCGTTTCGTTTGACGAACATTGCGCGCAGGGCATCGAACCGAATTACAAACGTATCAAGGAACTCGTCGACAATTCATTGATGCTGGTAACGGCGCTCAATACCAAGATCGGGTATTACAAGGCTGCCGAAATCGCGCAGACCGCACACAAAAACGGCACGACATTGAAAGACGAAGCGATCCGTTTGGGCTATGTTTCGCCCGAAGATTTCGACGCGTGGGTCAAGCCCGAAGACATGGTCGGGAGTTTGAAATAGTCCATCCGAGAATAAAAAAAGCCTGTAGTTTCTACAGGCTTTTTTTATTGAAACAAAATGCTTATTCCTTTATGAATTTCGTCGTCGAAATCGCTTTGTCGGATATGAAATTGATCAGGTATTGTCCCGTTTCCAAGCCGGAAATGTCGATTTGCGACTGGCCTTCAAAATCCGGGATAACCAAAACAAGCTGCCCGAGCATATTGCGGACGGCGACGGAGTTAATCGCTTGTTGATCGTGGATATAAAGGTTCAGCCTGTCGGTGGCAGGATTCGGATAAACTGCAATATTGGTATCAGAAAAATTTTCACCGCCCAACGCGCAGTCCGAATCGACCGTGACATTCGTGTAACCGTAAGCGCTGGCTTTTGCCTGGATGAATGCGACGTTGAAATCGTCCACACAAATCTGCTGTAGGTTGGGCGTTCCTTCAAAATCGACAGTCGGGCCCGGAAAAGGCGGCTCGCTCCAGATGTAATCAAAAAAGACAATACCGTTTTTGGCTTTTATCGAAACAATATCCGGATTGTAGCTGCAATCGGTCCGGATGCCGACACCGCTTCCCATAACTGTAGTGTCGAGCGACGTAAGGTTGTTGTGATCGCAGCTTAACCAAAAGTAAGGCAGGGTTTGCGCCGCGATGCCTACGTCGGTCAGGTCGAGGCTGGTGATATTGTTATAGCTGCAATACAATCCTGCAAGGTTTACTTTATGGGCGACGTCGAGTAGCTGAAGTTGGTTGTGCGTACAATCTATAAGTGTAAGTTGGTTGAGTTCATGCAAAGCCAATTCGGAAATCTGGTTATATCCGCAATTGAGTTGGGTCAATTCAAGATTGTTGCTGATGTCCAGTGTCGAAATGTGGTTGTTCGTACAATTCAAAACCTTGAGGTTTGGACAGGCAGTTACATTGACAGTGG
>JBEHYS010000013.1:0-87919 GCA_048498055.1 Bacteroidota bacterium | reverse complement strand
TGCTCAAAACGAAGGTCACGCTGTTGCCGCCTGATGGTGTCAGCGGACAGTTAGGCGTCACATCGGTACGGGTGATCGAGGTGACCACCACGTTCTGGCCCGCTCCGGTAACAAGCACGTTGAACGTGCCCACGCCCGAGGCATCGGCGGTGACCGATACCGGTGATTGCGCCACACCCGTTTTGGTGTAGCCGACCATCGAGGTGCTGTTCGGGACCATACCGTTTAAAGTCACTGTAGCCTCGGTATTGGCACAAACCTGGGCCGAGGTCACCGAGGAAAGCGTCACGGCATTCACCGTCACGGTTGTCGGGGCCGAGGCCACCTCCAGACAGGCACCGCTCTGGACAACCGCCCGGAACTGCGTGGTCTGGCTAAGTGCGCCCGAGGTATAGGTCAGGGACGTATTGGCGATCGGCGTCCAGACGGAGAACGGCGATACCGAGCTCTCCCAGCGCGTCACGCTGCCAACATTGCCCGAGAGGGTCAGAAGACCGCTCGGGGAGCCGCCGCAGACAGTCGTGCCGCCCGTTACAGATCCGCCCACTGTCGTCGGAGAAACGTTGATTGTATAGGTCACTGCCGTACCGGTACAACCGTTGGCGTGAGGTGTAATAGTAATTACTGCTGAGCTTCCGCTTGCAGTGAAAGCAGGAATGCTGGTTACGTCTGTCGCGTCATTCAAGCCTACGGACGAACCTCCGGTGATATCGAAGGTAACTCCCGAAGGGGATCCTGTTAATGCAATCGGCGAAGTCAACACACCCGAACAATAATTTTGTGCTGTGGGCGCAGTAGCCGTCGGTATCGGTTTAACCGTAATCAGCGACGTTCCTGAAGTCGTGCATCCGGTCGACGAAGTTGAAGTCGCCGTAACCGTAGCAGTATCCGAAGTCTTGACATATACCGAACTTGCCGCTGCTCCGCTGTACGGAACAGTACCCAGGCTGTTGGTAAACAAACTATTGGAAACTGTTGAAGACCAAGTCACCGTTGTTGGCAATTGATAGGTAATGGTAATCGCCGCGCCCGTTAAAGTTCCGACGTCCGAACCTGCGTCGTCGTAGGCCGTAACAATCCAGTCTCCGTTTGCTGTTGTAAACAAATTGGAAAAAGTTTGTGTCAGATTTCCTCCGAACGAACCGATCAATCCGCTGGCGGCCGTCGCGTTTGCTTTAAACGTTCCCGTGAGCGTCGCTGCCGAGCTTGACAATGCGGCAGCAGATGTATCGGAAGTAATCACAAGATTGGAATAGGTTCCCGCCCCCAGCGCACCTTGATCGGCAACCAAGGCGATGACTTTTCCGTTTGGCGCTTTGAGTACGACTTCCGCATCCGCCAGATAAGCATGGGTAAGATTGAGCGTCACGTCTATTTTCGTAATCGTCGCATCGGCAGGAATCGAGGAAACAGCCAGGGTTTGCGAAACACCTGTCGCACTGTTGTCGGGAATGGCCAAGCTGATTACGCCAGAACTTACCGTATTGGTAAGACCTGTGATGGTTCCGCCGGCAGCCGTCAGCATTACAGGCGCATCGCCCGCACATACCGATGAGTTTGCCGGAGTTACCGTTACCGCGGACGGGAATGGAGTGACATTCACAGTAAGCGAAACAATATTCTGGCATTGGCTTCCGCCGGTTTGCGAAGCGGTCAGCGTATAAACAGTACTCGCCGCAGGATTGAATGTAAATCCTGTAGCCGCAGTACCGCTGACGCCTGTAGCCGGAGCCCAGCTATAGTTATCAAAGTCAGCAATGTTAGACGTAACGTGTACCGGTGCCGAAGCGTTGCCTGTACAAACATTCACCGATGCAGCATCCAGGGTCAATGTCGGCGGCGTGGTTACGTTGGCTGCAACGGCAACCCTTGCAGATTCGCATGGCGAGACCGTGAAGGTATAATCTTCGGTTTCTCCATCGGTAATACTACCGCATGCCGTGGCGTTCTCAAGCAAATAATCGGCCCTGAGGCGCATCCTGTAATTTCCTGGAGCCGTACCTGCGGGAACAGTAATCGATCCCGAAGCGCTTGATACATAAGCTGCGGAATTATATACCGTTTCGCCCGAATCGCTGAAATCGCCGTCGTTGTTCCAGTCTATCCAGATTGCAATACCGTAGGTACCGAATCCCGAAGGGTCGACCGCTACGCTGAAGTTGACGCTACCGCCTGTCGCTTTGCTTACACTCATCGAAGTGTAGTCGCCGTAACCATTGGAGGACAATCCTGTTGGCGAATTCGCGATGTTGATCGTTCCGTTGGTAGTCGTAAACCCGGTGATGAATTTGGTCGTACCGGAAGACGTCGAGCTGCAATAAGACATGATCGGAAGCGGCGTGGATGAATTGAAAGCGCTTACGTAATAAGTGGTCGTTCCTGAAATAACCGGCGTCGTAAACGACGGTCCGGTGAACACGGAAGCTCCTCCCGAAACCGCAGTATACCAATTCAATGAAGTTCCTGCAGAACCGGTCGCGCCGAGTGTAACCGTACCCGTTCCGCAACGCGTAGCCGGTGTGGTACCAGCTACCGACGGGTTGTTTACGGTAATCGACAAGGTATTCGAATCGGCAAACTGTCCAGATCCGGTACAGGTAGCCCGTACATAATATGCATTGGATGCGTTCAACGTTGGCGTAGTATAGGTAGTTCCCGTAGCGCCCGGAATCAATCCGTCAACGGTGCTGTACCACTGAAGGGAAATTCCTGTAACCGCAGCGGTATAACCCGCTACGCTCAGGGTTGCCGATCCAGACAGGCAAAACGTCGTGGTCGGTGCTGACACAACACCTGTAACCGGTATTCCCGTACAAGCCTGCGGCACGATTACGGTAAAAGTATAATCTTCGATTTCACCGCGCGCGCCAGTATAAGAACATGGCACAGGACTAGTCGAACCGCGGTCCATCATAATGCGCATCCGGGTATTTCCGGCAAGCGCGTCAGCCGGCACTGCAAAACTTCCTGAAAGCGATGTCGCCGTCCCTGTTCCGAGGAACATCCGCTCGCCTGGGTTTTCAAAAGTGCCGTTTTGGTTCCAGTCGACCCAAATGGCCGTTCCGGTATTTGCACTTGGCGTCGCGATGCTGGCAGTAAAATTCACTGTTCCGCCAACAGCTTGCGAAGCGCTGAGATTGGTGAAATTTCCGTAACCGTTTGCAGATTGTCCACCGGTATTGTTGGTAATGTTCGTAATGCCGTTTTGGGTCGCAAACGCACCGATATAAGATGTCGCGGTGCTCAAAGTCGGCGCACAGTAATTTGTTACCGTCATCAATGCGCCGTTGGAGTTGACCGAACACGTATTTGATGTAATGATGGCCCTATACCTTGCGGTATTGCTTGCCGGAGCCGATCCGCTGACCATAACGGTCAAAGTCGCGGTTGTATCGCCCGAATAAGTTACGCCGGCCGGTAGTGCGCCAACGTTGTTCCAGGTTGTTCCGTCAGGTGAATATTGCCATTGGTAGGTAGGCGCCGGTGCAGACGTACCTACAGTAAATGTTGCAGACAGCCCTGCAGCAACCGAGGCTGGCGCAGGCTGTAGCGTGACAACAGGCGAATTGATGTTAAGTTGGGCTGCCGTGGTTGTCGCATCGGTACATGACGCCGAAGCTATGGCCAACATCCTGTAAAAATAGGTCCCCGAAGGCGAAATGGCAGATGTCGTCGTAACTGTCAATGAAGCGGTAGTTGCATTGGTGTAAGATGCGCCAACCGGCGTACCGTTTGCAACATTGCCCCAGCCCGTTGTTCCATTGGTCGAATATTGCCATTGGTAACCCGAAGCATTTGAAGCGGTCGCAGAGAAAGTTGATGCTCCGCCTGAATAACATACAATCTGGTCCGATGGATTCGTATTGATTGCCACCGCTTGATTTACGGTCAGGATTGCGTTGTTTGATGTCGCCGAATTTGCCGGACCAGTAGCGACAGCATGGTATGCCCAACCTGTATTGGCAACGCCGACGCCTGAAACTGTCAGCGTAGCCGTACCCGATCCAGAATAAGTAATACCGCCGAAAGTACCATCAGCGACAGGCATGAAGCCCAATCCCTGATCTTCTTCCCAAGCATAGCTATCGACCGTTCCTGTAGCGTTGACGGTAAATGTGGCAACACCGCTTCCGTCACTGCAAAGCGTAACATTGGCAGGATCCGAGCTGATACCGATATCGCCGACATTCAAAATGGCCGGAGCCGATGTAAAAGAAGGGCAAGGGCTTACAGCCGTGATAACGACTTGGTAATAATTGCCGTTTAATCCGGCTGGCGTATTGCTGATCGTCAGCGTATTGGTATTGACGCCGTCGTACGTTGAATCGTTGGACAGATCCGAGAAGGTATCGCCGCCATCGGCAGAAACCTGCCATTGATAAGACTGGATCGAACCTGAAGCGGTCACCGAATATGTTGCAGTGGCATTGGTAATGACCGTTTGCGCACCCGGGCCCGATGAATTGATCGGGGCATTGACGGTAATACTTGTGCTTACGGCAGTCGTACATCCGTTATCCGTAATCGAATACGTAATCGTTGCCGATCCCGTGGCAAGTGCCGTAACAATTCCGTCTGTATCAACCGAAGCTATCGACGGATCCAACGTCGCCCACGTTCCTGCAGGAGATGCATCGTTGAGGTCAACGGTATCGCCGATACAAAGCGAGGTATTGCCATTGGTGATTGGATTGACCACCGGACTTGGATTCACGGTCAGCGATGTGGCGCTTGTTCCCGTGCCGTGCGATGTCGTAATGCTAATCGCTCCGCTGGTCGCTCCTGAAGGCACTACAGCTGTGATTTGCGTATCGCTGTCAACCGTAAACGATGCGGCATTCGCACCATTCATCTGGACGGCCGTAGCGCCGGCAAAAGCATAACCGGTGATCACAACAGATTGTCCTCCCACACTACAGGTAGTATCCGGGGTAAAGCTTTGGATAACCGGCGCGGTATAGTCTATGACGAAATTATCGACTGACACGTCGTAATCGCCTGCCTGCCAGGTTGCGACAAGCTTTACCACTATACTCGAACCTGCATAATTGTTGACATAAAACTTTTTATTTACATAACCCGTAGCCGGCGCGCCGTTGATGGTCGCAATCGGCGTAAAGGTTGCGCCGCAGTCGGTGCTGATATTCACGACGATATTGCCCCAGGTTGCTGCAGGCGTATCATACGGGGTGCTAAAATTAGACAGTTTCAAATCAAACGACACGGCATATTGCCCCGGAATGACGCCGTATTTGGCCGTACTGAAAGTAGCCGAGGCATTCGACGAATATAAATTAACGTAAGCATTGTTGCCCGGGTTACCGGTTGCGCCCCTTGCGCTTCCTATTGCAATGCCGCCCGACTGACTCCATCCACCCAATGTAGAAACATCATTAAAGGGTTGGCTCAGCGGTACTGGATTTGGATTTGAATTAACCTCCGAAACGCTTGAAACGCCGAACAATCCCGAAGAAGGACAAGTTACTTTGAGTCGGTATTTCAAGGTTGTACCCGTAAATGTCGGCGGCGTATAGGACAATGTCGTCGCGCCTGTACCGCCAACGGCATTTACCCAGTTTGTCCCATCGGTAGATTGCTGCCACTGATAAGTGACGCCTCCCGCAGCATCTGCGCCGGTCACGGTAAATGCACCTACAGGGCTACCGGAACATACGCTTTGCGAAGCTGGTGCGGAAGTTCCGGCAGTCGGCGTGCCGGTACAAACAGGCGCGATACTGATATCGTCCAACTGAAGAAGATCTTCGTCTTTTGCAGAGTAGCAGTTAAAACCAAAATAATAAACACCGGTTGAAGCTGGTGTAAAGGTTACCGTGTTGATATTATTCGTCGTGGTGATATTCGTATGGTCTGCAATCGGCACGGTCATAGACGTATTGATCGGACTCGTGCCATACATGACTTTTAATTTTTCGGGGAAGGTCGATCCATTATCGTTACCGTAACGATAAGAAATCAGGTAGTTTGTCCCTGCCGTCAGGTTAATACCGGGAGTGTAAAACCAAGTGTTGGCCGGATTGTCTGTGTTGTAGCTATAAAGCAGGTAATTACCTTGAGAAGCAGGGAATAATCCGCTCACGACACTATTGGATGTAACCCAGTTGTTGCCTGTCCCTGCATTCTGTACAATCGTACAAGCAGGAATCGCCGGTACTGTCACCGATGAGAAATCTTCGACATAGGGCGTATTTGCCGTAGTGGCACATGGCGTTGTAAAAGCTACACCCGAAGACCAGCTGCTGTAATCCGTACCGCCGCAGAAAGAGCGCACATAATAGGTGTAAACAGTACTTGCAGTAAGGCCGCTTATGCTCTTACTTACGATGCCTGCCGCTGTTGATCCGCTGGTGACAAGACCGGTCGCGCCACTGCCGGCCGCACCCGATGTCCTGACTTCATATTCATAACCGCTGGAAGGCGGAGTTCCCGGCGCTGTCCAGAATAAGGTAGCTCCGGTGGCCGTTAGATTGGACACGATCGGAGAAAGTGGCTTAAGGCATGTCGGCAAAACGTAGGTGATTTTGACATCGTCAATCGCACCAGCACCGTTTGGCGAAACAGTATCGCCGTTGAATGTAAAAATAAGATTGGTTGTAGTACCCGCAATTGAATTGGGCAAATTGACCGTTTGTGCCGTAAAGCTCGTCACGTTCGTACTCGGATAAGGGCCATACTGAAGCGTACCGGTAGGAAGGTTGCTATTTGTAGGTGCCGCGGTTCCTGTATAAACTGCAATATAATCGTAAATACCAAAGGAATCAGCATCCGATGTTGCCTGCTTGTACTTAAACGTCAGGATGATGTTTTCGGCGCCGGCAGGAATCGAAATACTCCTGTAAAGATGCACTGTTCGCGACTGCGCACCGGTAGCAGCTACCGTGGTACTGTTTCCGATGAAGGCACATCGGTTGCCCGTAAATCCGGTTTGACCCGTACCGCAATACCAATCGCGATTGCCATTTGCGGGATTGACTGCAGTCCACCCATTGGCGGCAAACGTCGTTCCGAGTTCAAAACCTCCCGCACCTGCGGGATCAAGATAGGTAATCTGTGCCGACGCCGCGCTTACTGACAGGAAAAACAGCCAGAAAAGCATGCGGAATAAAGGCAAAGATTTTGTTTCGGAAAGCCAATAGTGTTTCAGGCTTTCCGGAAAGTAACTTCTTTCCATAGACATTGAGTTTTAAATTGTTAATCTAAACTATAAATAAAGTCCCTATAACACTGAACATTAACATAACAATCGACAAGCGGGATAATAATCCCGATAAAGTGTCTGCAAAAGCCAATTTTATAGGCGAGGCGTATTTTTAATATTAAATAGGGTGTTCGGTTGAATGCACACGTTATGTTCAAATCGAGTCAAAACTGATTGTTTCTTAAAATTGGCCATCCTTTCGGATGGCCTTATTAAGCTTATTTATCGTTTGATCACGCGAAGTGTCCTGAGATTTTCGCCTTGGCTTACAAGCACATTGTAAAGTCGCTTTGTAATTCGACCCGCCGTTGCTAGAAAAATGCGTTCCGGTGCCGCACGAATCGTAATTGGCATCCGAATATACTTCCAAAGTATAGCTTCCCGGTATCAACGATGCGATCAGGTTCGTCGCACCCGAGGTTCCTTCCCACGACTGGTCGCCCGGCGTGGCGAGATCGGCAAGGAACGGTTCGGAAATATTGACGAACGATCCCGGCGTAGCCCCGGTTTTGTAAACCCTGTAATGGAAAGCGCTGCTGTTGATGTTACAGCCTCCGTTCTTAAAGGTCTTGTTTTGTCCGCCCTTGACGACCAACGTATTGGTTCCGAAGGCAAAACTGCCCAGGTTCGCACCCTGGAAATCCGGATTTCCTGTTGTTGCCTGCATGTCGTAATAGGCATTCGCGCCGCCATTGATACTTAAAATGGCGTAACTTTCAAAAATCCCGCTCGATTGCGCATTTGCCGTACCGGCAAAAAAGACAAACAGCAGAGACAAGAGTAATCCGAGTCGCTTAGGGACGAGACTACCACCAGCAAAATTGAGTAAAACTCGCTGCATAGGATTGTAATTAAGTTAATTAATAAACCGTGGATTTCAGATTCGAATAAACGTCGGAGTCTGCATTAGATGTTAGGTTGGTAAAGCCTGAAATTTTTTCGAATCGTAAAAGCCAGGCAATTTATATCTATTTATTAATTTAACTAAAATTTAACGAATTCAATTCGATGAATTACATATAAAACCGACAAAGTGAAATTAATTAACTGTATTTGTACGAATTACCTTTTAAAATATTGGTTTACAAACCAATAGCCGAGAAGATTTTTGATTTGCAGCCCGGAAACGCAAACGATTTCGTGTTAATAAATTTTCAATCAAGAAGTTACGCCGAAGAAAAAAGCTGAAAGAAAATTACGATAAGCGAAAATGAAATGTTGCAAACTGTTCCCGAAAAGCCATAAAAAAACCTCCCGGTTTGGGAGGTTTTTTATTCATTATGCTTGCCCGGTCGGGCCAAAGTTTAAAGGAATGGGCGGCTGTTCCGTGTCCTTGATTTCGCCATTGGCCGATTCAAAGCGGTGGATGTTTTCCCCCATAGCCTTCAACAGTCTTTTGGCGTGTTGCGGCGTAAGCACTATTCTTGATTTTACCCGTGCTTTCGGCGTTCCGGGCATAATACATACAAAGTCCAGGACAAATTCGGAAGCCGAGTGGTTGATGATGGCAAGGTTGGAATAAATCCCTTCCGCCGTCGCCTCATCGAGCTCGATGTTGATCTGTCCTTGTTGTGGCTGTTTCGGATCCATAATCTTAATAATTATATTCTTCCTTGTTGGCCATCATTTCGTTGTAGTCATCTTTCGAGCCTACGATCACGTTGTCGTATTCGCGCATACCCGTACCAGCCGGAATGCGGTGTCCTACGATGACGTTTTCCTTCAAACCTTCCAGTTCGTCCACTTTACCGGCTACGGCCGCTTCGTTGAGTACTTTGGTCGTTTCCTGGAACGATGCCGCAGAAATGAACGACTTGGTCTGCAATGAAGCCCTCGTGATACCCTGGAGTATCGGTGTAGCCGTCGCGGTGATGACATCGCGGGCCACGACCAGGTTCTTGTCGGAACGCTTCAGGAGCGAGTTCTCGTCACGCAACTGGCGCGGCGAAACGATCTGTCCTGCTTTGAGCGTTTCGGAATCTCCGGTATCCTCAACGACCTTCATTCCGTAAAGCTTGTCGTTCTCGACGATGAAATCCTTGGTGTGGATCAATTGCTCCTCGAGGAACAACGTATCTCCCGGATCTTCCACCTGTACTTTACGCATCATCTGGCGGATGACCACCTCGAAGTGCTTGTCGTTGATTTTTACACCCTGCAAACGGTAAACCTCCTGGATTTCGTTCACCAGATATTGCTGAACGGCCGCAGGACCCTGTATCCTCAGAATGTCCTCCGGAGTGATCGCGCCGTCTGACAACGGAACGCCCGCACGGACGAAATCGTTTTCCTGTACGAGGATCTGGTTGGACAGCTTCACGAGGTATTTCTTCACTTCGCCGAATTTCGACTCGATGACGATCTCGCGGTTACCGCGTTTGATCTTACCGAACGAAACCACACCGTCGATTTCGGAAACGACAGCCGGGTTCGACGGGTTACGCGCTTCGAGAAGCTCGGTAATCCTTGGAAGGCCACCGGTGATATCGCCCGCTTTCGAAGAACGGCGCGGAATTTTCACGAGGATTTTTCCGGCCTTGATCTTCTCGCCGTTCTCTACCATAAGGTGTGCGCCTACCGGCAGGTTGTACGAACGGATCAGCTCATTATCCTTACCGTAAATCAATAAGGTTGGGATGAGTTTCTTGTTCCGCGATTCCGAAATCACTTTTTCCTGGAAACCGGTCTGCTCGTCGATCTCGACCTGGAACGATTGTCCTTGCTCCAAATCTTCGTAAGCGATTTTTCCGGTGAATTCCGAAATGATAACTCCGTTGTACGGATCCCATTTACAGATTACGGTTCCTTTGTCTACGACGTCTCCGTCTTTGACGAAAATACTCGATCCGTAAGGGATGTTGTGCGTATTGAGGACGATTCCGGTTTTGACGTCAACGAGTTTGAGTTCGGTCGAACGTGAAATCACGATATCGACAGTATTGCCTTCGTTGTCTTCGCCTTTAACGGTTTTCAGGTCTTCGATCTCGATGCGGCCGCCGAATTTGGCGATGATGCTCGATTCTTCCGAAATGTTACCCGCAGTACCACCAACGTGGAACGTACGAAGCGTCAATTGTGTTCCCGGTTCCCCGATCGACTGTGCCGCGATTACACCGACAGCCTCGCCTTTCTGGGTCATTTTCCCTGTCGCCAGGTTGCGTCCGTAACACTTCGCGCAGATGCCTTTAAGCGCCTCGCAGGTCAGCGGCGAACGCACTTCGACTTTCTCGATCGGCGATTCCTCGATATTTTTCATGATCGCCTCGGTGATCTGCTGTCCGGAAGCGACGAGCACTTCGTTGGTCAGCGGGTTGATGACATCCTGCAAAGCCACACGGCCGAGGATTCTTTCGCCCAAACCTTCGACGACTTCTTCGTTTTTCTTCAATGCCGAAACTTCAACGCCGCGCAGCGTACCGCAATCGTCCATGTTGACGATAACGTCCTGCGAAACGTCATGGAGACGACGCGTCAGGTATCCGGCATCTGCCGTTTTCAAAGCCGTATCGGCAAGACCTTTACGGGCACCGTGCGTCGAAATGAAGTATTCCAGGATCGAAAGACCTTCCTTAAAGTTCGACAAAATCGGGTTTTCGATGATCTCGCCACCGCCGGCAGTCGATTTTTTTGGTTTTGCCATCAATCCGCGCATACCGGTCAGCTGACGGATTTGTTCTTTCGAACCACGCGCTCCGGAATCGAGCATCATATACACCGAGTTGAAACCTTGCTGGTCTTCGCGGATATTCTTCATCGCAAGCTCCGTGAGCAATGCGTTGGTCGAAGTCCAGACGTCGATGACCTGGTTGTAACGCTCGTTGTTGGTGATCAGACCCATGTTGTAGTTCATGGTAATGCCTTCCACCTGCTCGTTCGCGTCGGCGATGAGTTCTTCCTTGCGTTCCGGGATGATGATATCGCCCAACGAGAACGACAATCCGCCCTTGAATGCGAATTTGTAACCCATATCCTTCATCGAATCGAGGAACGCGGCCGTGGTCGGAACGTTCGTCACGGCAAGGATTTTCCCGATGATGTCGCGAAGCGATTTCTTGGTCAGAACCTCGTTGATGTAACCGGCAGCTTCCGGAACCACTTCGTTGAACAATACGCGGCCCGCAGTAGTCTGGATGATTTTCCAGACGAGCTCGCCGTTTTCGTTGAAATCTTTCGCACGGATTTTCACACGCGCGTTGAGTTCCAGACGGCCTTCGTTCAGGGCGATGTTCACTTCTTCCGCCGAATAGAACGTCAGGCCTTCGCCTAAAATTTTCAATTCAGGGGTCGACAATCTTTCTTTGGTCATATAGTACAGCCCGAGTACCATGTCCTGCGAAGGAACGGTGATCGGCGCGCCGTTGGCCGGGTTGAGGATGTTGTGCGAAGCAAGCATCAAAAGCTGCGCTTCCAAAATCGCCTCAGGGCCGAGCGGCAAGTGTACCGCCATCTGGTCGCCGTCGAAATCCGCGTTGAACGCCGTACATACCAACGGGTGAAGCTGTATCGCTTTACCTTCGATGAGTTTTGGCTGGAACGCCTGGATTCCCAAACGGTGCAAGGTTGGCGCTCGGTTCAGCAATACCGGATGCCCTTTGATGACATTTTCCAGGATATCCCAAACCACGGGCTCTTTCTTATCGATGATTTTCTTGGCCGATTTTACCGTTTTTACAATGCCGCGCTCAATGAGCTTGCGGATAACGAACGGCTTGTACAATTCGGCAGCCATATCTTTCGGCAGTCCGCATTCGAACAATTTCAGCTCAGGTCCGACTACGATTACCGAACGCGCCGAATAATCGACACGTTTACCCAACAAGTTCTGACGGAAACGGCCTTGTTTTCCTTTCAATGAATCGGAAAGCGATTTGAGCGGACGGTTCGATTCGGTTTTTACAGCCGAGGCTTTTCTCGTATTGTCGAACAGTGAATCAACCGACTCCTGCAGCATACGCTTCTCGTTGCGCAAAATTACTTCCGGCGCCTTGATTTCCATCAAACGCTTCAAACGGTTGTTGCGGATGATCACGCGACGATAAAGGTCGTTCAGATCCGACGTCGCGAAACGGCCACCGTCAAGCGGCACGAGCGGACGCAATTCAGGCGGGATTACCGGAACGACTTTCATGATCATCCATTCCGGGCGGTTCTCGCGGTTCACGTTGGCCTCGCGGAACGATTCGACGACCTGGAGCCTTTTGAGCGCCTCGGTCTTGCGTTGTTTCGAAGTTTCATTGTTGGCCGAGTGGCGCAAATCGTATGACAATCCGTCAAGGTCGATGCGCGCCAATAAATCCATGATACATTCCGCGCCCATTTTGGCAATGAACTTGTTCGGATCGTTGTCGTCGAGGTATTGGTTATCCTGCGGCAGGCTGTCGAGGATGTTCAGGTATTCCTCTTCGGTCAAAAAGTCGAGTCGGTGCAAATCTTCGCCTTCAGCGCTTTTTGCAATACCCGGCTGAATCACTACGTATCTTTCGTAGTAAATGATCATGTCGAGTTTCTTCGACGGCAATCCGAGAATGTAACCGATTTTGTTCGGCAGCGAACGGAAATACCAGATGTGGGCAATCGGCACAACCAGGTTGATGTGGCCCACGCGGTCACGACGCACTTTTTTCTCGGTTACTTCAACACCGCAACGGTCGCAAACGATTCCTTTGTAACGGATTCTTTTGTACTTGCCGCAAGCGCATTCGAAGTCTTTTACCGGGCCGAAAATCCTTTCGCAAAAAAGACCGTCGCGTTCCGGTTTGTGGGTTCTGTAATTAATGGTTTCAGGCTTGAGGACTTCACCTCTTGACTCGGCCAGGATCGATTCGGGCGATGCCAGACCAATCGAGATTTTGTCAAACCTTTTCACCATGTTTTTTTCTTTATTATTCCTATTATTCATCATAGTCGTTACTATTGATATTTTGAAAATTGAAAGCTGAATTTAAGTCGTTGGTCGTTAGTCTATGGTCGTTGGCATCTAGTCCAAAGACTATCGACCAGCGACCATCGACCAATTACTCTTCTAAACGAATATCGAGGCCGAGGCCTTTCAACTCGTGCATCAATACGTTGAATGATTCCGGCAAGCCCGGCTCCGGCATGGTTTCGCCTTTTACGATCGACTCGTAGGTTTTGGCGCGTCCGATGACGTCATCCGATTTCACGGTCAGGATTTCACGAAGCGTGCTCGATGCGCCGTAGGCTTCGAGCGCCCAGACTTCCATTTCTCCGAAACGCTGCCCACCGAACTGCGCCTTACCGCCGAGTGGCTGCTGCGTAATGAGCGAGTACGGTCCGATGGAACGCGCGTGCATCTTATCGTCAACCATGTGTCCGAGTTTGAGCATGTAAATCACACCGACGGTAGCCGGCTGGTGGAAACGTTCCCCGGTTCCGCCGTCAAACAGATACGTATGCCCGAAACGCGGGATTCCGGCTTCGTCGGTCAGGGCGTTGATTTCGTCCAAAGTCGCACCGTCGAAAATCGGCGTTGCGAACTTGCGTCCGAGGTTCATACCGGCCCAGCCCAATACGGTTTCGTAAATCTGCCCGATGTTCATACGCGATGGTACGCCCAGCGGGTTCAAAACGATATCGACCGGCGTTCCGTCTTCGAGGAACGGCATGTCTTCGTGACGGACGATCCGCGCAACGATACCTTTGTTACCGTGGCGTCCCGCCATCTTATCACCGACTTTCAGCTTGCGTTTCTTCGCGATATAGACTTTCGCCAATTTCAGGATTCCGGCCGGCAATTCGTCACCGACGGTAATCGTGAATTTCTCGCGGCGCAACGCGCCCTGCAAATCGTTCAGCTTGATCTTATAGTTGTGGATCAGGTCGTTGACCATTTTATTGGTTTCCTCATCGGCAACCCACTGCCCTTTGGACAAGTGCGCGAAATCCTCAACGGCGTTCAGCATTTTCTGGGTGTACTTTTTCCCTTTCGGTAAAATTTCCTCACCCAAATCGTTCATGACGCCTTGCGACGTTTTCCCGTTGACGATCGTAAACAGTTTATCGACGAGTTTGTCTTTCAGTTCGACGAATTTCACTTCGAAATCCATTTCCAATGAACCCAGATCGTCTTTGTCTTTCGTCCGTTTGCGCTTGTCTTTTACGGCACGGGCGAATAGTTTTTTGTCCAGAACGACACCGTTCAACGACGGTGAAGCTTTCAAAGACGCGTCTTTCACGTCACCGGCTTTGTCACCGAAGATCGCGCGGAGGAGTTTCTCTTCCGGCGTTGGATCCGATTCCCCTTTTGGCGTGATCTTACCAATGAGGATGTCGCCGGGCTTAACTTCGGCGCCAATCCGGATCATACCGTTTTCGTCGAGATCTTTGGTCGCTTCCTCGGAAACGTTCGGGATGTCGTTGGTCAATTCTTCGTTACCTAGTTTCGTATCGCGCACTTCCAAAGAATAGTCGTCGATGTGGATTGAGGTAAAGATATCGTCGCGTACTACTTTCTCCGAAATTACGATCGCATCCTCGAAATTGTATCCTTTCCACGGCATGAATGCCACTTTCAGGTTCCGTCCGAGTGCGAGCTCGCCGTTCTGGGTCGCATAACCTTCCGAAAGCACCTGGCCCGGAATCACGCGGTCGCCTTTGCGGACGATCGGTTTCAGGTTGATCGAGGTACTTTGGTTGGTTTTGCGGAACTTGATCAGGTTGTATGTTTTCTCGTCCGGATCGAAAGAAACCATTCTTTCCTCTTCCGAACGATCGTATTTAATCGTGATGATATTCGCATCGACATATTCTACCGTTCCGTGGCCTTCGGCGTTGATCAGAACTCTCGAATCCGAAGCAACCTGACGCTCCAATCCGGTTCCGACAATCGGCGCTTCCGGACGCAAAAGCGGCACGGCCTGGCGCATCATGTTCGATCCCATCAGGGCGCGGTTCGCATCATCGTGCTCCAAAAACGGAATCAGCGATGCTGAAATCGACGCAATCTGGTTCGGCGCAACGTCGGTATAATGAACGACGTGCGGATCGACCACAGGGAAATCGCCTTCTTCGCGGGCAATGACTTTCTCTGCAGTAATGGTTCCGTTGTTGTCCATCGCGATGTTCGCCTGGGCAATCATTTTGCCTTCTTCCTCTTCTGCGGATAGGTAAATCGGTTCTGCAGTCAAATCTACTTTGCCGTTTTTCACCTCGCGGTACGGCGTTTCGATGAAGCCCATTCCGTTTACTTTGGCATAAACGCCAAGTGACGAAATAAGTCCGATGTTCGGTCCTTCCGGCGTTTCGATCGGGCAAAGGCGTCCATAGTGCGTATAGTGTACATCACGGACCTCGAAACCGGCGCGCTCACGCGACAGACCGCCTGGTCCTAGCGCAGAAAGACGGCGCTTGTGCGTGATCTCAGCCAGTGGGTTCGTCTGGTCCATGAACTGTGAAAGCTGATTGGTCCCGAAGAATGAGTTAATAACGGACGACAAAGTCTTCGCGTTGATCAGGTCGATCGGCGTAAACACCTCGTTGTCGCGGACGTTCATACGCTCACGGATCGTACGGGCCATACGGGCCAAACCTACGCCGAACTGCTGTGACAATTGCTCGCCTACGGTTCTTACGCGACGGTTTGACAAGTGGTCGATGTCATCGATTTCAGCCTTCGAGTTAATGAGCTCAATAAGGTATTTTACGATCGTGATGATGTCTTCTTTAGTCAGAACCTGCTTTTCCATCGGGATGTCGAGGTTCAGTTTTTTGTTCATCCGGTAACGGCCTACTTCACCAAGGTTGTAGCGCTGGTCCGAGAAGAACAGTTTATCGATGATGCCGCGCGCAGTTTCCTCATCAGGCGGTTCCGCATTGCGGAGCTGACGGTAAATGTGCTCGACGGCTTCTTTTTCGGAGTTGGTCGGGTCTTTTTGCAACGTGTTGTGGATGATGGCGTAATCGGCCTGGTTGTTATCCTCTTTGTGCAATAAGATCGATTTTACGTTGGAGTCGATGATTTCCTCGACATTGTCCTTGTCGATGATCGTGTCGCGGTCGAGAATGATCTCGTTACGCTCGATCGAAACGACTTCTCCGGTGTCTTCGTCCACGAAATCCTCGTGCCATGTGTTCAAGACACGCGCGGCAAGCTTTCGTCCGATGTATTTCTTAAGCCCTGTTTTGGAAACTTTGATTTCTTCCGCAAGGTCGAAAATTTCAAGAATATCCTTATCCCTTTCAAAGCCGATGGCGCGGAATAAAGTAGTAACCGGAAGTTTTTTCTTCCTGTCGATATAGGCGTACATGACGCTGTTGATATCGGTGGCGAATTCAATCCATGAACCCTTGAACGGGATGACACGGGCCGAATACAATTTGGTTCCATTGGCATGGAATGACTGTCCGAAGAAAACACCCGGAGAACGGTGCAATTGCGATACGACGACACGCTCGGCGCCGTTGATCACAAAAGTTCCGCTTGGCGTCATGTACGGGATGGTTCCGAGGTACACATCCTGTACGATAGTTTCAAAATCCTCATGCTCCGGATCTGTACAATACAGTTTGAGTCTAGCCTTCAAAGGCACGCTGTAAGTCAGTCCTCTCTCAATACATTCCTGAATGGTATAACGCGGCGGATCAACAAAGTAATCCAGGAATTCCAGTACAAATTGGTTGCGGGTATCTGTAATGGGGAAGTTTTCCATGAAGGTGTTGTATAAACCTTCGTTGCCCCTTTCGTCGGATTTGGTTTCCAGTTGGAAGAAATCCTTAAAAGATTTAACCTGGACATCCAGAAAATCCGGATAGTCAGGGATATTTTTTGTGGAGGCAAAATTTAATCTTTCAGTCTGATTTGTTATCATCAATGGACAAAATTTTGATTTAAAAAAAGTAGTTGTTTGTGTGAAAACACTGTTCAATTGATACTTTCTTTTTGTTGTCGATACATCTTAGAAAAGAAACCAAGTATCCGGTCAATTTCTGTCTTCGTATCGGCTAAAAGGAATTCGTATTTCTGATAAATTCATTATACGAAAAATGGTTTAGGCCGTTGGACGCTTTGTCCAAGGCCTAAACCTGGTTTTTCAGAACGCAGTAAGCTTATTTAAGCTCAACAACAGCTCCGGCTTCTTCCAAAGATTTTTTCAGGCCTTCAGCCTCGTCTTTAGAAACGCCTTCTTTAACGTTTGCAGGAGCACCGTCAACTAAGTCTTTAGCTTCTTTCAAGCCCAAACCTGTAAGTTCTTTTACAGCTTTAACGACTGCCAATTTAGAAGCACCGGCATCTTTCAATACCACGGTGAATTCAGTTTGCTCAGCGGCTGCAGCGCCACCATCGGCACCAGCTCCACCAGCAGCAGGACCGGCAACTACAGCAGCTGCTGCAGGCTCGATACCATACTCCTCTTTTAAGATTGTAGCCAGTTCGTTAACTTCCTTAACGGTCAAGCCTACTAATTGTTCTGCGAATTGTTTCAAATCTGCCATTTTTTCTATCGTTTTAAATAGTTTGTAAAATATAATTTATTAATAGTGCGCAATGCTTATGCTGTCCTTTCAGACAACGTCTTAACAAGTCCCGCAATCGTGCTTCCGCCTGATTTCAGGGCAGAAATAACGTTCTTGGCAGGCGACTGCAACAGTCCGATCACCTCGCCGATCATCTCCTCTTTCGATTTGAGCGCGATCAGGGCGTCGAGTTGGTTGTCACCGATAAAAACAGCCTGATCGATAAACGCGCCTTTCAACAGCGGCTTGTCAGACTTCTTGCGGAATTCCTTGATGATTTTTGCAGGAGCGTTCCCGTTCGCCGCAATCATAATGGAAGTGTTGCCTGCCAATACCGACGGCAGATCGCCGTAGTTATTTTCAGAAGCTTCCATGGCTTTTTCAAGCAGGGTATTTTTGACCACCGCCAATTCGACACCTGCTTTGAAGCAAGTCCTTCTCAGGCTTGAAGTCATTTCTGCGTCCAATCCCGAAATGTCTGCCAGGTAAATGACGTTCGTGTCGGCTAATTTTGCAGTCAGGTCCTCAATAACTCTTGATTTCTCTTCTCTTGTCATGATATACTATTTTACTGCCAATTATACCGCTTTCGGATCCAATGCAATTGCAGGGCTCATTGTGCTCGACAAGTGGATGCTCTTGATGTATTGGCCTTTAGCCGCAGTTGGTTTCAATTTGATTAACGTTTGGATGATCTCATGCGCGTTTTCGGTGATTTTGTCTGCCTCGAAAGACACACGGCCGATTCCCGCATGGACGATTCCTGTTTTGTCTACTTTAAAGTCGATCTTACCGGCTTTGATTTCGGTAACCGCCTTTCCGATTTCCATGGTAACCGTACCGGTCTTAGGGTTCGGCATCAGGCCGCGCGGACCTAAAACACGACCCAACGGCCCAAGTTTACCCATGACAGCCGGAACGGTAACGATAACATCGATATCAGTCCAACCGTCTTTGATTTTCTGGAGATAGTCGTCCAAACCGACGTGGTCTGCGCCCGCGGCTTTGGCTTCAGCTTCCTTATCTGGCGTAACCAATGCAAGAACTCTTACATCTTTACCCGTACCGTGCGGCAAGGTTACTACGCCACGTACCATTTGATTCGCTTTACGCGGGTCAACACCCAAACGAACGGCGATATCAACAGACTCGTCAAATTTTGCAGAAGCAATTGTCTTTACAAGCGCCGAAGCATCTTTTAAAGTATACAGTTTGTTCTTCTCAACTTTTGCTGCAGCCTCTTTTTGCTTTTTAGTCAATTTTGCCATGTCTTACGCTTTTAATGGAGATTCTCCGGTTACAGTTATACCCATTGACCTGGCTGTACCAGCGATCATGCTCATTGCAGACTCGACAGTGAAAGCGTTCAAATCAACCATTTTGTCGTCAGCAATCGTACGGATCTGATCCCAAGAAACGCTGGCCACTTTCTTGCGGTTTGGCTCACCTGAACCACCTTTAATCTTAGCGGCATCCATCAACTGCACTGCAGCCGGCGGGGTTTTAACGACGAAATCGAACGATTTGTCCTTGTACACGGTAATTACTACCGGGCACACTTTACCGGGCTTATCCTGGGTTCTCGCATTGAACTGCTTACAGAACTCCATGATGTTAACGCCGGCAGCTCCCAAAGCAGGTCCAACCGGTGGCGATGGATTCGCGGCACCTCCCTTTACTTGTAGTTTAACTACTTTACTAACTTCTTTAGCCATTGTTTAAAATTTAGCACATCGATCAATTGGAAGCGATTGATGTATTTATTAAGTGTAACAGATTATACTTTTTCGACTTGCATAAAGCTCAGTTCCAGAGGCGTCTTTCTTCCGAAAATTTTCACCATGACCTCGAGTTTACGCTTTTCTTCATTGATCTTTTCAACCGTACCGTTGAAACCGTTGAAAGGGCCGTCGACCACTTTGATGGTTTCTCCGATGTTGAAAGGAATCGCGTGGCTGTCGGTTTTCACCGCGAGCTCATCGACTTTTCCGAGCATCCGGTTTACCTCAGACATCCTGAGCGGCACCGGATCGCCGTTTTTGACCTCGCCCAGAAATCCGATCACACCGGTGATGGATTTGATGGTATGGGGAATTTCTCCTACGAGATTGGCTTCGATCATTACATAACCGGGGAAATATACTTTGTCTTTGGTGATCTTTTTCCCGTCGCGGACCTGTACGACTTTTTCGGTCGGCACAAGCACCTGCGAGATATAATCGGACATTCCCAACCTGTTGATTTCAGTTTCGATGTAAGCCTTTACTTTATTTTCCTGGCCACTCACCGCCCTGACAACATACCATTTCTTTACGTTATTGTCTGACATTACCAAGAGATTAAGCTTTTATCCAACTAAAGAAACCTGCCAACGCCTTTGTGAAAAGCTCATCGACTCCGGCGACCGCCAAGGCAAAAACGATTGAGAACACCGCCACGACGATTGTCAATTTCTGCACTTCGGGCCATTCCGGCCAGGTCACGTTTGATCTTAATTCCTCAAACGCTTCAGATATATAATTAAAAACTTTCATTTAAATATTGTTTTTGCACGGGCAGAGAGATTCGAACTCCCATCAACGGTTTTGGAGACCGCTATTCTACCCTTGAACTATGCCCGTTTGTTATAAAAGCCAGTAGCTTACAAGGAAACTACTGGCCTTAAAAATATGCTAATACTGATTATTCAACGATTTCAGTTACCTGACCAGCGCCTACTGTACGTCCACCTTCGCGGATTGCGAAACGAAGACCTACGTTCATTGCGATTGGGCTCAACAGGGAAACGTCGATTGTCAAGTTGTCACCTGGCATTACCATTTCTACACCTGCAGGCAAAGAAATAACTCCGGTTACGTCAGTCGTACGTACGTAGAACTGCGGACGGTAGTTGTTGTGGAATGGCGTGTGACGACCACCTTCTTCTTTTTTCAGGATGTAAACCTCAGCCTTGAATTTAGAGTGCGGCTTAACCGATCCCGGCTTGATGATAACCATACCACGCTTGATATCAGACTTGTCGATACCACGCAACAGCAAACCTACGTTGTCTCCGGCTTCTCCACGGTCAAGGATTTTGCGGAACATCTCAACACCAGTGATGGTAGAAGTCAGTTTCTCAGCACCCATACCGATGATCTCAACAGCGTCACCCGTGTTGGCGATACCTGTTTCGATACGGCCTGTAGCAACAGTTCCACGACCTGTGATGGTGAATACGTCTTCAACCGGCATCAGGAATGGTTTAGCGTTGTCACGTACCGGCTCTTCGATCCATTGGTCAACAGCTTCCATCAATTCAAGGATTTTAGGAACCCAGTTCGGGTCAGCGTTCAATCCGCCCAAAGCAGAACCTTGGATTACCGGACCATTATCTCCGTCGTACTCGTAGAAAGACAAGAGGTCGCGGATTTCCATTTCAACAAGCTCCAAAAGCTCGGCATCGTCAACCATGTCCACTTTGTTCATGAATACAACGATTCTAGGAATACCTACCTGACGGCCCAAAAGGATGTGCTCGCGTGTTTGTGGCATAGGACCATCTGTAGCGGCAACTACCAGGATAGCGCCGTCCATCTGGGCAGCACCTGTAACCATGTTCTTTACGTAATCCGCGTGACCCGGACAGTCAACGTGAGCGTAGTGACGGTTAGCAGTTTCGTATTCAACGTGTGAAGTGTTGATCGTAATACCTCTTTCTTTTTCCTCAGGCGCATTATCAATCTGGTCGAAAGATTTAGCAGCAGTTTTAGAGAAACCAGCCTCAGCCAAAACTTTAGTGATAGCTGCGGTCAAAGTAGTTTTTCCGTGGTCAACGTGTCCAATAGTACCGATGTTCAAGTGCGGTTTGGAACGATTAAAATTCTCTTTTGCCATTTTACTTAATTTTTAATCTTAGTTATATATTAGTGTTCAATTTTACGTATTTGAGCCAACGATGGGATTTGAACCCATGACCTCTTCCTTACCAAGGAAGCACTCTACCCCTGAGCTACGCCGGCAAGGTTTTTAAATTCTAATTTTGAATCATAAACAAGTGGAAGCTGTTTACGATTCAAAAATTTTAGAATTCAGGCTTTCCCGAGGGATTGCCGCAAAACTCTTGTAACAGAGTTTGTTTTTGAAGGTTGCGGTTATTGACTAATCTTCGGTTTGAGCCGACGATTTGATCCGCACCTTAATTTTTGATTGCATCCATTTGATTCGGTTTCCCACGGATTACCTCGCTACGCTCGGTGATCCGTAAGGTGGAACCTTACCAAATTTTTGCTCTCGCATCATCTGATTCAGTATCCCACGGATTACCTCGCTCCCGCTCGGTGATCCGTAAGGTGGGACCTTACCAAATTTTTGCTCTCGCAAGCTTACGAAAGCGAGCTTTCGACGCTCGCTCAATCAAAAATTTCGTGGGGAGAGCAGGATTCGAACCTGCGAAGGTCTCCCAGCAGATTTACAGTCTGCCCTCGTTGGCCGCTTGAGTATCTCCCCCGATTTTGAAAAATCAATATTTTTAAGAACAATCTTACGCGAATTCTCGCGTAATTCTGAGCCGATAGAGGGACTCGAACCCACGACCTGCTGATTACAAATCAGCTGCTCTAGCCAGCTGAGCTACATCGGCTTATAGCAATAAAAAAGTCCGCTATTTCTAACGGACTGCAAATGTATATCTTTTTGTCTTTGAAAACAAAAGAATTTTAAAAAAAAATTCGATTAAATATAAGTTCTGATTTTTTCTTTTCTTTTCAACAATAAACGCTCCAGCGCTTCGGCCGATTGGTCAACGGCTTCCTCAAAACTCTTGCATTGTTTCTGGACGAGAAAATCGTCTCCGGGCACATGCAATTTCACTTCTACAATCTTATTTTCCTTCTCGCTGGTCTTTTCAACCTTCAAAAAAATGTCCGACGCGACAATCTTATCATAATATTTTTCCAATTTATCCATCCGTTCCTGGATGAAATCTACCAGTTTCTTGTCGACAGTAAAGTTGACTGCATGAACATTTACCTTCATAATCAAATTTTTAAGGTTACACAAATCGGAATCATTTCCGGTTTCTCGGATGTGCGTCGCCATATACTTTTTTCAGCTCAGACAAGCTGCTGTGCGTATAGACCTGTGTCGACGCGAGGCTCGAATGCCCCAATAATTCCTTGACTGAATTCAGGTCGGCTCCGTTGCTGAGCATATGCGTTGCAAAGGTATGCCGCAGGATATGCGGGCTCTTTTTTACTTTTTCGGAGACATTACTAAAGTAGGTATTTATTAATCGATACACAAAAGAATCCGACAATTTAACGCCTTTTTCGGTCAAAAAGAAATATTCCCCGTCCGTAATCTGTTCTATTTTAGAACGTTCCGAAAGATAGTTCCGGCACTGTTCGGCAACAACTGTTAACACCGGAATGATCCGTTCCTTATTGCGCTTGCCAAGCACTTTCAAAGTCGTCGTATTGTAGTTGGCCAGCTTCAGGTTGATGAGTTCCGCGCGGCGTATTCCCGTCGTATAAAACAAATCGATGATCAGCTTGTCGCGCAACCCTTCAAAACCTTCCGGATATCTGATTTCATTGAGCACGGCGTCGAGTTCTTTTTCCGAAAACGGAATCTGGATTTTCTTCGGCGTTTTCAGCGATTTGTGCTTGAGCAGCGGGCTTGCCTCAATCTGCTTGATTTTCAGCAGGAATTTGTAAAACGATTTCAGCGATGAGATTTTCCGGTTTACCGATGTGTTGGAAATACCGCCGTCCACCATCGAAACGATCCAACTCCGGATTTGCCCGTACCTGACTTCGGTCAAATCCGTCGGGCCGAACTCTGTTTCAAGGAATGCCGAAAAAAATTCAATATCCTTCAAATAAGCATTGACCGTGTGCGCCGAGTAATTTTTCTCGAGCCGAAGATAATCCCCGAATGCCGCTTCATTGTTTTGCATAAAAAAACCGTTAGCCAAAGTTATGAAACTTAAGCTAACGGTCAGTATGTCGGGAAAGTTAATATTAACTTTCTAAGCTATCGCGCAATCCTTGGATGTATTGGGCTTTCTGAACCTGCGTTCTTTTCACGACAGATGGTTTCGTGAACGCCTGGCGCGCGCGCAACTGGCGTACGGTTCCGGTCTTGTCGAATTTTCTCTTGTAGCGTTTCAACGCCCTGTCGATATTTTCTCCGTCTTTAATTGGTATAATCAGCATAATCGAGACACCTCCTTTCGTTTGGACGGCAAAAGTAATTAATAATTAATAATTAACAATGAATAATTACTTTTTTTTCTTGGGCGTTGCGCAAGCGCCGCGCTTTCGGCAGTCGCTTTCCAGACCTTGCAGGTTTTATTCCGCTACGCTCCATACAATTCGGCTGCGCCTCGGGTTAAAAACCTGCAAGGTCTTGAAGAGCTCCAACAAATGCCTCAATCGCTAACGCAGACTTTCAATGTGCTCCGCACGGAAGCTATTTATCCTGCATTTGTATCAGTGCCCGGAACGGATGCTGGTCCTGCGTCGCATAATAAAGCCATATCTCATTCTCCTTCGCGATCGCCGAAGCGGCAAATGCAATGTCTACTTTCCCGTCAGGATCGCGTTCGGGTGTGATGAGCGGCTCGTCGCTGCGTTCCTTGATCGTTCCTTCGCTGTCAATCGTGACCCAACCCACGCGCCAGTGCGCCAAATCGTTCGAACCGTTGTAGAACATCACGCTTTCATTCTGCGCGTCGGTTATCATCGGGCCGGCGCTCATGTGCCAGGAATCCCAGCTTCCTTCGCGCGACTTCAAAAATTCGCCTTCCATCTTCCACGGACCGTGCGGCCGGTCGCTGGTCGCCTTGCCCAACTTCGATCGATTGCCTTCCGCATACTCAAAAAACAGCACCCATTTGCCATTTTTCAATCGCGAAACCGTCGCTTCCTTCGGATTAAGATACGGCTCTTTCGATTCCACCGCAATGCCGTGATACGTCAGTTGGTGAACGTCCATCCCTTTGGAATAAAGCAATTGCCCTTCACGCTTGGTCAGGTTCCAGCCCGTATAATAAATTAGGTAGCCGTCGTCAAGGCAAACCACCGTCGGGTCTTCGACGCCGTCCTTGCTTTCGGGATGAACGCCCGGCGCGATGACTGGTCCGTCATCCATCTTGAAATGCATTCCGTCTTCCGACTCGCCGTAATAAATCCGTGCAACCTGCTGGGTAATGTCCTGCGACGGATTCACAGCCCGGATGAGCATACGGTATAATCCGTTTTCCTCCCATACGTAAGGACTGAGCTTGAACATACCCTGTAGCGGAATGCTGCAGTCAAGTATCAGCGGTTCGGTTTTGATCAGTTTATAGCTCATGCGCCTTGTCCGAGATTAATCATTAATCCGCCGTCGATGAAAAAAGACTGTCCGGTCACGTAAGCTGCATCGTCAGAGGCGAGATATACGGCCAGCTTCGCGACTTCCAAAGGCTTACCGGCGCGCCCGAGCGGAATATGCCTTTCGGCTTCATGCCGGACCGCTGCCGAGTCGATCGCTCTTTGGTTCATCGGCGTCAAGATCATGCCTGGCCCGATGTTGTTCACGTTGATCCCGATTCCGGCAACTTCCAAAGCCAGGCAGCGCGTCAGGTTGCGGATACCGCCTTTGCTTGCGCAATATTCCGCTCCGCCCGCGTGAGCGATATCTTCGTGTACCGATGAGATGTTGATGATTTTTCCGTTGCCGCCAACTTTCTTGCGTTGGTTGACAAAGGTTTTGCAGCAATAAAAAGTCCCGTACAAATTTGTTTTTAGGGTTAGATCGAAAATACCGATGTCCATATCGCAAACATCCTGACCGTGCTCGTTGATTCCCGCATCGTTGACTAAAATATAAGGCGTTCCCAATTGTTTTTCGGTTTCATCGAAGATTTCCACAATGCGTCTGTAATCGGATACATCGGCTTGGAGGATGATGCCGCGGCAGCCATTTTCGGTTACGGTTTTTAAAGTAGTTTCCGCACCGGTTTTATCCGTGTGGTAGATAATCGCAATATCGGCTCCGTTGGCGCTGAGCGCTTCGGCTATGGCCTGCCCGATTCCGGAATCCGCGCCGGTAACCAGCGCGACTTTACCCGAAAGCGGTCGGTTTTCGTAATTTGTTTCCATAGGCTACAAATTACGAATTGCAATTTAAAAGTTATCTTAAACTTTCATTCCCGGCAAATCCGAAATGTTAATCTTTTGATCAGTTATACCTTGAGCAGATTCCGCGAAATGACGAGCTTCTGGATTTCGGTCGTTCCTTCGCCGATCGTACACAATTTCGAGTCGCGAAAGAATTTTTCCACCGGAAAATCTTTCGTATAACCGTAACCGCCGTGGATTTGGATCGCATCGGTCGAAATTTTAACGCAGGCTTCCGACGCGTACATTTTTGCCATCGCGCCTAACGTGGTCATTGGCTGATGCGTTTCCTTCAGATAAGCGGCCTTGTGAAGCAGCAGTTCCGACGCCTCGATTTCGGTTGCCATATCGGCCAGCTTAAATCCGATTGCCTGGAAATTCCCGATCGGCTGCCCGAACTGATGCCGTTCCTTCGAATATTTCAGCGACGCTTCGTATGCGCCTTTTGCGATTCCCAAAGACAGTGCGCCGATTGAAATCCTGCCGCCGTCGAGCACTTTCATCGCCTGGATAAATCCCTGGCCGACTTCGCCCAAACGGTTCGCATCGGGAACGCGGCAATCCGAAAATACAAGTTCTGCGGTCTCGCTCGCGCGCATTCCGAGTTTGTTTTCCTTTTTTCCCGAACTGAATCCCGGCATTCCTTTTTCAAACACAAAAGCGGTCATGCCTTTCGAATCGCCTTTTTCGCCGGTACGGACAATGACTACGGCAATATCGCCCGAAATCGCATGCGTGATGAAGTTTTTTGCACCGTTGACGACCCAGTGGTCGCCGTCTTTCACGGCAGTCGTGCTCATTCCGCCCGCATCCGAACCGGTATTGTGCTCGGTCAAACCCCAGGCGCCGATGTGTTCGGCCGTTGCAAGTTTCGGAATCCATTTTTTCTTTTGCTCGTCGGAACCGAACGTCAGGATGTGGTTCGTACACAAGGAATTGTGCGCCGCGACCGACAGCCCGATCGAAGGATCGACTTTCGAGATTTCCTCTACAACGGTAATATATTCGTGGTAACCCAGCCCCGATCCGCCCAATTCTTCGGGAACAAGCACGCCCATAAAACCCATTTCACCGAGTTTCTTGAACAATGGCACGGGAAAAGTCTGGCTCTCGTCCCATTCCATGATGTTCGGGCGGATGTGCTGTTCGGCAAAGTCTCTTATGGATTGGGCAATCATCGATTGCGTTTCGCTGGATTTGAAATTCATTTTTATGTCATTATTTTAGAATTCCAAATATACGGCAATTATATCGACTTTTTCAACCGGAAAATTGTCGATTTTCACCAAATCAGCGGCGCTATTTATTTTGCCGTTCATGCTGCGCCAAGTAACGATTGCCTTCGACAGCGGATACCGGAAATATGGGAATTGACCCAAGGTTTTCATCGATGCGTCGTTGATTGCGATCTTCGTAATTTTGGGCGGCGAAAGCACTTTGAAATATTTATCGAGTTCGGCTACGACTTCGGGCGACAAACCCCAAACGTCTTCCATCTGTTTCATCGACACGAAGCCGCCGAGGGTTTCGCGCATCTTCAAAATCCTTTCGGACAGCGCCGGGCCGATGCCGTAAATTTTGATCAGGTCTTCGGGCAAAGCCGCGTTGATGTCCTTGACGGCGATCTTTTCTTTCTTCGCAGGAAATTTACGGTAATCCTTGAAAGATTTCCGGTTTTTTACCCAGTCTGGAAATTTGAAATACGGTGAAATCACACCGAGCAGCGAATCCGAAATTTGCGTCACGGCCTGAAATTCTTCTGCCGAGTTCACATATTTATTTTGGCTCCGGAAAGCCAGCAACCGGTCGATTTCGGCCACCGACATCCCGAGACGATACCCTTTGGCATCGGTGATGAAGTTTGGGTTGAACGGATAGACTTTCGGAGCAAAATCGGCCTTTTGTTTTGATAAAGCATCGATTTCGCGTTGGAGCGAAAGCCATTTCTGCTTTTCGGGCAGCGACTTATCGGGGATTTTCGTGTCGATGCAATAATAGGAAAGTTGCAAAAGCGCGATGAGTACAAACAGCGAGAGAATACCGCGGCGCTGCGGCCTGGTATAGGTAAAATAAGTTTTCAGGGATTTCATATGGCGTTTAAAAATTGAGATGGCGTATATTGAAAACTAAATCAGAGATCGAAAACCGAACTTCGTTTGGCGCGTATCAGGTCCTTCAGCCGGATCCAAAAAGCCAGCGTCAGGTAAACCCCAAACCACAGCCCGGCCGTGACAAATGAAATATAAATGAAAAATATCCTGACGCTGCTGGCGCGCATACCCAGTTTATCGGCGAGTCGGGACGCGGCATTGAAGCCGTGCTTTTCGAAAAAATATTTCAGCCTGAGGACGAAGGACATCGGATAGGAATTATTGGTGAAGCAAAGTTAATCAAAATCGACAACGGCGGTTACTGTTTTACCGCATCAAATACAATTTCGCACAGGCGCGCGCATCCGACAATGCCTCATGATGGTTCAGCTCGATGTTGTTGCGGTCGCTGCAATATTTCAGGTTTGCGGGTTTGTAACCTTTCGCTCGGTAAATTTTGCAGGTGCATTCCCAACGGTCAGCGATTTCGAGTTCGTCATAATACAAGCCGTAGTGCTTCATCGTCCGCATCAGGACGTTGCGGTCAAACGCTTCGTTGTGTGCGACGATTTTCCGTCCGAACAGCCTTTTTCGGATTTCGGGAAACAATTCGTCGAACGGCTTTTCGTTTTCGGTATGCGACGGATTGATGCCGTGTACCTTGATATTCCAATAGGAATACTGGTTCCACGGCGGCTGGATCAGCGTGTAATATTCCTCAGTGATGATACCGTCATTTACCGTTACGATACCGACGGCACACGCGCTTTCCGGATGTCCGGTCGCGGTCTCAAAATCTATGGCCGTAAAATTCATGGCGCAATTTACGAATTCGGCCCTTGAATTTCCAACGGCCAAATCTTATATTTGTAAACAACACCCGGACATGAAAAAATACTGCCTTCTTTTCCTGCTGGTTTCCTTTTGGGTTTCGCAGGCGCAAAAAATGCCTGCCGCGCTCAAAATCACCTACGGAAAAACCTCCAACGGAAAACCCGTCGAAAACGACGATCCGATCATCGTCTATACCGATTATAACCAAACGGTAGTCACCGCGAAAAGCATCTCCGACAAAAAAGCGCAGTTGCCTTTCGAACGATTTTATCTCAACCGCAAAACCGGATTGTATTACCAATTGGCGCAACTCACGAAAATAAAAAGCACGATGGCTATCGACAGTTTCGCGATTGGCGGACAGACTTTCGAAATGCTGCCCGATACCAAAACTATCCTCGGCTATAAATGCAGCAAGGCCAAAACGATCATCAATTCCAACACGATCGAAATCTGGTATACCAACGATCTGAAACTCCGCGGCGCGCCTAGCGCATTAGGACAGAATCTCGGACTGGTTCTCGAAGTGACGCGCAACGGGAATTTCACGGTCGCCGCAAAAAAAATCGAAAAGCTCAAATCGATTCCCACCGGCCAGCTTCCCGAAACAAGGCGGCGGGCGGTAGATGTGCTGACTTACCGCGACCAGCTTTGGAAAAGCCGGTTTACGCTGATTCCGGTCTTCCGGAAAGAAACGATCAATTTCACGGATAATTTCGGGTCGAACGACAGCATATTGCGATTTGCCAGCGGAACGATCATCGCCCGAAAAATCAAAATCCCGGAAATCAAAAAAGGCAGCCATATTTTCGTCGATGCGACCGAGCAGTCAGCCGGCGATGCGTATGATCGCACGGGATCGGTATTCCTGATCCCGACCGATACCAAAATATCGTTTTTGGACGGGCTGAAAAAATCCGTAAAGGAACTGCCGGTTTACGAAAATGGAAACGGGAAAAAATACCAGGGCGTGGTGCGAACCGAAAACTATTCGCCGCTGCTTGAACTCATGCGCTTCTTTACGCCGTTCGGGATCAAGCAATACAACACGATCCGGCTTAAGAACAAAACCTGGCAGGACAGCGTATATTATCGTCAGGACATTTCGGAACTGCTTCCGTTTTTAAGCGGAAAAGAAGTATGGATCGGGGCGAACGTCGCAAACTATGATAAAGGCGGCCACAAGATCAGCGTGAACCTGACCATTCATCCGGAAGAGGAAGGACCGCTTGATCAAACGAATTTTGTTCTTCCGCTTTTCGATACGACCAATGTCATGGAAATGGCCGGCCAGGAATATGCGACGATGTTCGATAACGAAAAAGGGCTTGAAGTTGCCTTTATATTGCCGGCCAATCTCAAAAATGCGCGGTTGCGTTACATCACGACCGGTCACGGCGGCTGGGAAAACGGCGACGAATTCCTGCCCAAGAAAAACAGCATCATCCTTGACGGAAAAGAAGTTTACAGCTTCGTGCCCTGGCGTACCGACTGCGGCTCGTTCCGAATGTACAATCCGGCTTCGGGGAATTTCCCGAACGGGTTGTCGTCGTCAGATTACAGCCGCTCGAACTGGTGTCCGGGCATGACGACCAATCCGGTTTATATCGATTTGGGCGATTTATTGGCGGGAAAACACACAATACAGATTAAGATTCCGCAGGGCGCGCCCGAAGGCGGCAGCTTCAGCTCGTGGAATGTCAGCGGCGTTTTACTGGGGGAAAAGAAGTATTGAGAAGTTAGTATTGAGAATTGAGGCCCTTTCAAACTGCCATTCTCAATACTAAAATCTCCAATTTTCAATACTATCGGATCGACCCGATGATATCGTACTTCGTGATGATGTGGTATTTATCGTTTCCTAAATCGACCAGAACAGCCTGGTTGTCTTTCGTGAACAATCTGGAAACTTCCTCGATCGGGGTGCCGGCTTTTACAATCGGGTACGGTTCGCCCATGACTTCCCGGATCGCCCTTTCGGCAGTATCCTTGTCTTCGACATAGCTGCGGAACAGATCGCTTTCATCGACCGATCCGACGAATCCGGTAACGTCAACAACCGGAATCTGGGAAATCTTATACTTCCGCATCCGTTCGATGGCATGCGACACCAATTCTTCCGTTCGCACGACTACCAATGGCTTGTCGATATGGTCTTTGATGACGTCTTCGGCTTTCTTGAATTCCTCATCGAGAAAACCGCGTTCGCGCATCCAGTCGTCGTTGAACATCTTACCCACGTAGCGGCTTCCCGAATCGTGGAATAAAACGACGACGACATCTTCAGGTTTGAAATGCTCTTTCAATTGCAACAGCCCTTTGATTGCCGAACCGGCGGAATTGCCGACGAAAATGCCTTCTTCGAGTGCGATTTTCCTGGTGTAAACGGCCGCATCCTTGTCGGTCACTTTGGTAAAACCGTCGATTAGCGAGAAGTCGACGTTTTTCGGAAGGATGTCTTCGCCGATGCCTTCGGTGATGTAAGAGTAAATCTCGTTTTCGTCGAAAATACCGGTTTCATGGTATTTCTTGAACACCGAACCGTACGTATCGACACCCCAGATCTTGATGTTCGGGTTTTTCTCTTTGAGGTATTTCGCAACGCCCGAAATCGTTCCGCCGGTTCCGACGCCAACGACGAAATGCGTGATTTTGCCATCGGTCTGCTCCCAGATTTCCGGGCCGGTCTGTTCGTAATGCGCGAGCGAATTCGAAAGGTTGTCGTATTGGTTCACGTACCAGGAATTCGGGGTTTCCTCGCCTAGCCTTTTGGAAACGGAATAATAAGAGCGCGGATCGGTCGGTTCGACATCGGTCGGGCAAACGATGACTTTCGCCCCGACGGCGCGCAGGATATCCATTTTTTCCTTCGACTGCTTGTCGGTAATAACGCAGATCAGCTTGTAACCTTTGACGATCGCGGCAAGCGCCAATCCCATTCCGGTGTTTCCCGATGTGCCTTCGATGATCGTGCCGCCCGGTTTCAATCGCCCGTCGGCTTCGGCGTCTTCGATCATCTTAACGGCCATCCGGTCTTTGACCGAGTTGCCCGGATTAAAGGTTTCGACTTTGGCGAGTACGAGCGCGTCGACTTCGGCGGTAACTTTATTGAGTTTGACCAAGGGCGTGTTTCCGATGGTTCCGAGGATATTTTCTGCGTATTTCATAGTGGAAATGTTATCGTGGCAAATATAGGGGTTTGGAATTGGATTTTGGAATTGGATTTTGAAATTTGGGGTGGCGAGGCAAATGCGATTAGCTTTTGCCGAGCCGGCGAACGCCTTACTGGAAGAAATTCCAAACCAAACCAAACCGAATCATGAAGTCGCGGTACGGATAATGCGGCGCCGAATAAAATTTATTGCCCGTAAAAGAAGAGTTAAAATGTTCGGCTTTGAGGAAAAACCGTGTCTGGCGCACCCGCGCGTTGACAAAGAAATCGAGCATCGGGAAATCGCCGATTTTTTTTTCGTTCTGGACGAAGAATTCAGCAAGCATCGGGTTATACTCGTTAGCGTAATATTTCGTGAAATAATTGAGCGTGATTCCGGTCTGGATGTAAAGCGCCCGCTTGAAATAATGGTCGGAAAAATAGAGCGTGTTGCGCGTGGTGAACTGCGGCACATTGACGATATCGTCTTCCTGTGCGGTTTTCTGGTAAAGCAACGTGTTGTCGAGTGCAAGTTTCCAGAATCTGAATTCACGATTTACCTTGATGGAAATATAATTGACCGATTTGCCATATTGTTTCGGCGTGACGATCTGGGTCGAATCGATGCCGTCGTCACTGAAGTACAGATAATCCTTGATCGTGCGCAGCTGAAGCGAAGCGGTAGCCCATTGCGTTTCGGCGTTGGCCTCAAAAGTATTGATTTTGACGTTGTTGAAATCGTGAAACCAGTTGTAGTTGTAATAGCTGCTCTGGTGCAGGTTATAAATGTGGTCGGGAATCTTGCTTTCGTTTTGGTAGCTTAAGATAAGCCTGTTTTTGTCGTTGATTTTGTATTGTGCGTAAGCTTCGAGGTTGGAAGTGGCCGGGCCGGCAACCGAATTGGAATAAGCAAGTTTTCCTTTCCATTTGTTTTTTGCATATTCGTATTGCCCGCCGATGCTGTTAATCTGGTCGTTGAGCGAGCTCGGGATGGCGCCTGAGTCAAAAACGACCGATTTGGCATAATAATAATTGTACCGGAAATCGTCCGCAAAAAAACCGAATTTCCCAAGCGTCGCATTTTCATATACGAGCCCGGCGCGGTTATACATCCGATTGTAGTGCACTGCGTCATTGATGCCCGATACGACTCCGAAAAGCTCGCCGTAGCGCTGGATGTGTGAAGTTTCTCCTTCGGCATCGGTAATTGTCGAGACGATCGTCGGCTGATGGAATGAAAAATACTTGCGCTCGTAATTGAATTGGTGCGTCACGTACAGGTTATTATTCCCTTTTTGCGCGTTGATCCTAAATCCGTGATCGAGAAACAGCCGGTACCCTTTGAGCAGCGATTCGGCATCCTTAAACCAGACTTCGAGACGCGCGCGGTTCTTGAAAGCATTGTCTTCGCCTTCGAAATCCTCATCGCTGACTATGCCGCCGTTCTCTCCGTTGAGCATGTCCTGGGCAACGTAATGGAAATTGGCCTGATAGCGTTTGCTTTTCGTATGGTAATTGGACGTCAAACGGAAATTCCCCGTACTCGAAAGCTGGTTGATGTATTTACCGAGCGAGCGCAGGCCTTTGTAGGCAATCGATACGTTGAATTGCTCCGAGGTATTGAGCGTGATAAACGCATCGAGCGTCTGGCCCTGTTCCATGACACTTTTGAAATAAAGATCGGTGAGCGGCGTGGCGACCGAATAATACGTGACATCGTTTGCTTCAAGATAATTGAAATGCTTGGCTTTGTATCCGAATTCGGGATAGGCCGAAAACTTTGTAAGCCCAAACTGCAGGGTCGAATACGTTTGCCCTTCATTGGCAAAAGGCATCAGTCCGAAATTGTCTTTGCGAAGATAATTGAACGCATATTCGCTTTTAATCGTGAGCGAAGTATCGACATAAGTCGTGTCGCGCTGGAGTGTGATGATGCGGTATTGGTCGATTGGCGCTTTCGGGTTTTCCTTTGGCTTTTCGGTAAGCGACCGGCGTTCATCCGGCTCTTCGGAAGCGGTTTTCTTATCCTGCGAAAAACCGTGCAGGGAAATGAGGAAAATGAATATCGACAGGTATGATCTCATTGAAGCTGCGTCAGTTCAGGTTTAACTTCGTTTCAGGCCTTGATGCGCCGGGTGAGCAAAGGTAAACTTTTTAGCCTATAAAAAAAGCATCCCGGTTTGTCCGGAATGCTTTTTATCTTTTTATTATGATGCGGTTTATTCCTTGATGAATTTTTTGACCAGCATCTGGCCGTTGTATTCAAACTTGGCGAAGTAAACGCCTCCGGACAGGTCTGACAGGTCAATCGAATTGTTGTGCATTTGCCGGTTCTTGCTGACTTGTTTGCCCAAAATATCGAAAACAGCCACCGATGTGATTTCGGTATCGTTCGGGACTGCGAAATTCAATTTGTTTTGGACCGGGTTCGGATACAGGACAATCTTGTCGTTGAAATCAACATTGAGGTCGCTGCCCAAAGCGATCGATCCGCTGGCGATAAGCGAAAAAGCCTGATTGCCTCCGGCCAAAGTCGTTCCTTTGTGTGTTACTTGAATCGTATAGACGCCTGCTTCGGCATTGTCGATCTGTACTTTCTCGACATTGTCCACATCGTTATCGGAATTGCGGGTTGCGCCTTCAAACGGATTGTCCGGATCCATTTTCCATGGATAATAAATATTTCCGTCTTTTAGTATTTTCAGGTCGAGATTGTTCTTGAGTCTTGGCGTCCGGACATCTTCCGAGCCGCTGGCATTGGCGGTACTTGGCCGGTCGGTCCAACAAATGGTCGCCATGAGTTTCTGATTAGAGTTCAGGACAATAGTTTTGGTAAAGGTTCCGCCGATTTCGAGCGTATCTTCTTCCAGAATTGTTGAAACGCCCTTATTGGTAATGATATTAGCCGCCGCCAGTCCGTCGGCCAGACCCCAGCCGAACTCGTAATCCGGGCCGTCGTTTTGACCCGCTTCGCGAGCCGAATGACAAATCAACCCCCGGACCGTCGCGGCACGCATGTAAGTGCCATTGAGGTTGTTATAATGTTTTTGCAGCATGACAATCAGCCCGGTAATTGCCGGTGCGGCCATTGAAGTTCCGCTAAAAACCGCATAAGTTGTATCGCCAGTGCTCACACAGGAGCTGGTATTGACGCCTTTAGCCGCGATGTCCGGTTTGATCCTTCCGTCGTCCGGCGGGCCGAAATTGCTGAAATCACTCATTACTACGCTGCCGGCACCGGTATAGTTCAACAGCTCGTCAACGGCAGCCACGGTAATTCCATTTTTGGAACATCCGGTTCCGGAGAGCATATCATATCCACCTTCAACTATAGCCTGTTCAATATTCGGATTGTCCCTGTCATTGCCTGCAGCCACAACGATTTGGTAATACGGATGCGTTGTCGAAGCCTGGTCGATTTCAATGGCCGAACTGTCGTAGGATCCGAATTTCCATATCGGAAGCGAACTGGCATCATATCCATAGGAATGGTTTGAAACCAAATAACCTGCGGCCCCAAAGCCGATCATTTCCGCATAATCACTGTCCCAATCGTAAGTCATTGCCGATGCTCCGTAAGCAATTCCTTTGCGAATCGGGCTTATACCGGCTGCAATGATGGTTCCCGTGACGTGCGTAGAGTGATCGCTGAGGTCTGCAGCATCATCGCTGAGGGTAACGCGGCCGGTAAATTCCTGGTGCGTATTTCTGACTTTGCCTCCATCCCAGACACCCGCAGTGATTCCTTCCCCGGTCACGTTGAGGCCGAGCGATTCACCTGGATACATTGAATTGGCACGGATCGTTTTTGATGACCCGGCATTGGTTACCGAAAAGAATATGGGTAGGCCGTCTTCGATGCGTTGCAGTGAATGATGTTCGTTTTCGACGACGTTATGGGTACGCTTATAATTATCGATCAGGAGTTTTTGCTCTGCGAAGAACCTTTGGGCTTCGGCTTTGGTTTGCGCGATGGCATTTTGATCGTATGTCGCTACAATTTTCTGTCTTTCCGCCGGCGTTTGTCCTAAACAAAACAACGGGAAAAGCAGTAATGGCAAGATAATTTTCATTGCATTTTTTATTTTAAAAAATTTCGTCAAAAATAGGACAAATAAACCTCGGTAAATAAAAAAAGCTGTTAAAAATTTAACAGCTTTTCTTGTAGTTTAATCGGCTTAGTAGCCAGGATTTTGTTCAATCAGCGGGTTACCGATAATTTCACCTACCGGGATCGGCAGAATATAGCGGTGATCGTTCAGATCGAGTTCGCAAACCGGAACTGCATTGTCATCACAATCCCTGTGGAAACGATCGATTGAAACTCCTCCGGCCAAAACTCCCAAACGACGCAAGTCGATGTAACGATGTCCTTCAAAGCAAAGTTCTTTACGTCTTTCCATCAGGATGTCGGCCCAGGCAGAAGTTGCATCGGCATAGACCGGCAGCGGCGCCGGAATGGCAGGCTGGAGGACAACACCCGGGGTCGTATTATTAACCGGTTTCTTTCTGAGTTCGAAAGTCCTCGCATCCCTGATTGTTTTGAGTATGGTCGCAACACCGTCAAGATCGCCGGCTGCAGCGCGCGCTTCAGCTTTGATCAGGTACATTTCGGAAAGCCTGAATACTTTGAGATCGTTTCGCAATAGATTGTTTTGTCCGGCAAGGCCTGGATATTTATCGATACACAATACATCGCCAGTTCTCCAATTCGGAGTGGTTTCAGGGTTAGCGGCTACAAGCGCCGAAGGATCGACGAAAGCTCTGGCGCGCACATCATGATCTGTAGGATTCACTGCAATGCTGGTCATGTTTGTAATCGTTCCATCCCCATTCTGGTCCATCAAAAGTTTGAACAGGTTACGGCCCATATCGTGCAATGGATCGCCTTGCCTACTCGTGTTGTTAGTATACCAATAACCCGCAACGCCATCTCCACCTTTAGCTCTACTAAGCGACCATATTACTTCGCCCTGGATGTCATCGGTCCAGATTCTTCTGTAATCACTGGATACTCCGCTGGCAAATGCCGTTGCATTAATTGAACTTCCATTACCTGATGCGGAAGTTGTTTCAACAAAACCCGCTGGCGTTAAGGTTACGCCATGGCTAGCTTCATCGGCAATGACCTGGTCAGCGAACAATTCAGCCTGAGTATAATTACCTCTGTAGGCGTACATTCTTGCTTTCAGTGCGTGAATCATATTCAATGAAACGTAAAAATAAGCTTTGGATGCCGCATAGCGCTCTGTAAAATCAGCTTCTGCCTGCGCGAGGTCGGATTCGATGAACGCCCACACCTCGCCTGTGGTACTGCGTGGTAATTGTTCGTCAAGTGTCGGCACATGATCGAGAATAATCACTCCTTTAGACGCATCGTTTTTCATGTCTTCCGAATAGTAACTCATCAACTGTAGGTAAGCGAATGCCCTGAGAACTCTGGCTTCGGCAAGAATGGCATTGTACTCTGCCTGTTCGCCGGCATTCGCAGGGGTTATGGTTGAAGCACCGCGGAACAATCTCGCTACATAATTAATTGTCGAATAATGGTCGAGCCAGATTCCAGAGGCAAATCCGTCGTTATTGGTAAGGAAAAACTTATACAAATCCAGGTTCTGGCCAGCATTGGATGGCGCAATAGACGTCTCATCCGTAAAGATACTGGTAAAACCAATCTCAGGAGCAATGGTCTGGTTGGCGTAAATACCTGTCAGATATTTGCCCATATCCGACACACTCAGAAAAGTGACGTTTTCATCCAGCAGTCCATCCTGCTGGATGTCGTATGCATCTTCACATGACACATAGGCCATTCCCAACGCGATCAATAATAATATTTTAACTTTTTTCATTTTTAATTTTTTTTAGAATTGTACATCAACACCAACAGAGAATACTTTTGGAGCCGGGTAGCCTCCCTGGTTGCTGGCATTCAGGTTCTCAACGTCAAAACCTCTCCATTTAGACCAGGTTAGATAGTTTTCCATCTGGGTGTAGATCTTGACATTGGTCAGGAACGTTTTATCCAAGAACTTTTTAGGAACATCATATCCTACAACCAGGTTTTTCATACGAATGTAAGATGCATCCCTTAAGAATCTGTCGGAATTGCCGTCGAACGTAGTATTGGTAGCATCGAGCGACGGATAATTGGTATGGTGATCCGCCGTCCAGGCATTGAGGAAATCCGTAGTTACAGGGTATGACCCGATGATTTCAGGCGCCGACATGTTGGCCAAATCGAAATCGAACCTCGCAACATCCGCAACGAATGAGAAATCGGAATTCACGAAGAAACCTTCGTAACTCGCATTCAGGCCGAAACCTCCTTGGTAAGCAGGAACAAAATTCTTGTCGATAAACCTTCTGTCCTCATCGCCTGGGGACTCTGTCAGGCTACCATCAGCGGCCAAAAACAACAAGTTACCATTCTCCTGATTCACCCCAACATATGGTACGAGATAGAATGCATTGAGCGGACGTCCATTCTGTTGCGCGACATTCCCTTGGAATACGTTGTCTTCTCCCAGAGGATAAACAAGATCTTTCCATTCGTTTTTATTATACGAAGCGTTAAAATAGACATCCATCTTGAACGGGCCTTTTTTGAAAACATCGTATTTCAAAGACAATTCGATACCTGTATTGAGCAATTTTGCATTGGTATTAGCAGGAATGCTGAAAATCGACGTGACCGCAGAAGTATAGAAATCATTAAACAAGTCCGTCGTGGTTTTTCTGTAAACATCGATTGTTCCTGAAAGACGTTTCTTGAAAATGAAATCAACACCGAGATCAGCTTGGGTTGTGGTTTCCCATTTCAGATCCGGGTTTGCGATTTGTCCAAGAATAAAACCACTGGTAATTTCGTCATATGTGATATTAGGAGCAGTTAAATCTCTGGTTAAGCTTGCCGAAGCATAAATCGGATTAGCGCCATAAGCAACCGTCTCAACGTTCTGGTTACCCGTAGTTCCATAAGAAGCCCTTAACTTCAACGCGTTGAAGACCGAACCCTGCATAAATTTTTCGGCGTCAATGTTCCACCTTCCGGAAACAGACCAAAAAGTTCCCCATCTATTGTCGTCGATGAATTTGTACGAAGCGTCACGACGAATGGTTGCCGAAATACCGTATTTGGAATCGTAATCGTAATCGGCGGTTGCAAAGTATGAGAACAATCCTGCAGTGGCTTTTGATGCGCCTGCCGTTGTAGCGTTGAAGATCAAATCTTCAGTGGTCGTCGCACCAATCCCATTGTAGATCGACTGTTGGTTATCACCTGTAGACGGTATATTGTTCGGCAAACTAATGACCGTTTGTTGGTAGTAGCCATTACCGCTTCCGAAAGACCAATTGTGGTAATCAAGACCGGTATGTTGAAACGACTCGGTCACCGCATGGTATTTATTGTATTCCGTGAACAATGAAATATCAATTGTGTGCTTTTCATTGAAAGTCCTGTTATAGTTCAGTCTGTTGGTCAAGTTGAACCCGAAGTCACGCGAGGTGCTTTGTTGTTCAAGGCCCGCGATATCAGTACCTTCAACGGTTTCTCCGGCATCGTGGACGCCGTCGATTCCGTTGTAAGTCAGTTTGCCTTGCTGCGCCACTGCAATACCAAGGAAAGACCATGGCGCTCTTGCAAAAAGCCTTCTGCTTTCGTTGAAATCCAAACCGGCCGTAGAGCTGAAGCTCAGATAATCGTTAAACTTATAGGTTCCCGAAGCATTCAGGATCAGTTTGATCTCGTTGTATTCGTTGGGAACAACGCCCGGATTGATGTAATCCAAAAGCGACAGCGGCACTTCCCGTTGAGAATGGCCCGGATCGGTGCTGCTGAAAACGTCGTATACCTGTTGGCCGTTTACATACTCATCCGGAGAAATCCACGGCATCGAAGCAATACTTCCCTGAAGCGGGTTTTGTACGACGTTCGCGTTGAGGCTTGAAGTCGTCTCCTGTTGCAGCTGGCTTCTTTTTGAATAGGAACCTGTAAAGTTTGTAAAATAGGTAAACTTATTGTTCGTCGATTTTCCGTTGAAGTTTGAACGGAAAGTAAATCTTTTGAAATACGTTGTCGGCACGATACCGTCCTGATCGAAGTAGCTAATGGACGTAAAGTTGCTCATGTTCTCACTACCTGAAGTAAAACTGAGGTTGTGACTTTTGGTTTCGCCAGTCCTGAAGAAAACGTCCGCCCAATTTGTATCGATGTTCCATGCGGCGATATCAGCATCGGTAAGACCCATTTCAGAGGCAAAGCCGGCACCTCTCTCTTTTTCGAGGGTAAGCTCCTGCTTTGCGTTCAGCAAATTGTACCTGTTCTGTTGCAGAACCGCATATCCTGTGCTTCCATTATATCTTACAGATAATTTCGAATTGAATTTTCCTTTTTTGGTCGTGATGACGATTACGCCATTCGCGCCCCTATTACCGTAGATGGCCGTGGCACCCGCATCCTTCAATACTGTGATCGATTCGATGTCTTCGGCGTTAAGCCCTCTGAAAACCACAGAGTTGCTCGGAACGTTATCAATAACGTACAATGGGTCCGGATTACCGTTCACCGATCCATAACCCCTTAAAACCACGTCGATCTTCGCAGATCCCGGCGTACCTGAAGCAGTCGCGATATTCAGACCTGCAACCTGAGATTGCAAGGATTGCAGGAAGGAAACGTTTGGCCTGCCTTCCACTGCTTCCGCGGTAACAGTAGTTGAGGCGACCGATGATTTTCTTTTTACTGTAGACTTATAACCGTCAACAACAACGGTTTCCAGAACAAGACCTGTCAGTTTCACATCCATTGTGGTTTTATCCCCGACTTTCATCTCCATTTCCGTCATTCCCACAAAAGAGTAAACCAAAGTCTCGCCTTTTTTGGCCTGGATGGAATATTTACCATCAAGGTCGGTCTGCGTTCCTCTTGTCGTACCTTTAACGACAACGTTCGCACCAGGCAATGATCCCGTGGCATCGGAAACAACACCTGTTATAGTCTTCTCCTGTGCAAAAGAAAACTGCATAGTTAACGCCACTAACAGCGCAAAAATCCATTTGAACTTCGATCTCATATTACATTTATTTGAGTTAGTTATTCCGCAAACTTCCTAATTATTTCTTAATTATACAAATATTACTTCGGAATAATATTTTTAACTTTTAATCGTTTGCGGATTGAAATACACGCGTAAGCACTTCGAAATTTTAGATGTCAGCTTTTGAAAAAGGTTGCGCGGTAATTTATATTTTTGCAAAAATTAACTTAAAATGCTGGGGCGCAAATTTTCCGATTTTATCTTCGAAGCCGGAACCGACGAAGCCGGTCGCGGTTGTCTTGCCGGGCCGGTAACAGCTGCTGCAGTCATCCTTCCTGAAAAGTTCCGGCACAAACTCCTCAACGATTCCAAGCAACTCACCGAAAAATGCCGCGACACATTGCGTCCGTACATCGAAAAAAAGGCGCTTTGCTATGCCGTCACGCATATCGATCATTCCGTTATCGATGAAATCAATATCCTGAACGCTTCAATTAAAGGGATGCAGGAATCGATCAGAAAGTTGGAAACGCAGCCCGAATATATCATCGTAGACGGCAACCGGTTCAAGCCCGTGGAAAACATTCCGCATAGCTGCATCATCCAGGGCGATGCCAAATACATGAGCATTGCCGCGGCCTCGATCCTGGCCAAAACCTACCGCGACGAATATATGAGCCGCATTCACGAAGAATTCCCGATGTACAACTGGAAACAAAACAAAGGCTACCCAACGCCCGAGCACCGCGACGCGATCCGCAAATACGGCGTCACGAAATACCACCGGATGTCGTTCAGGCTTTTACCGGACCAGCTTGAATTTGATTTTGAGGAAGATCTGAGCTTTGCAGGAGTTCGGCTCCAAATAATGAAGTGAAATGTTTGAGGATTTTTCGCTTAACTTCTTCCACATCGACCGCATCCACACCGAGTTCCACGTTTAACGAAGTCACCGCTTTTCCCCGGATCCCGCACGGGATGATGTTGTCAAAATAACCCAGATCGGCATTGACGTTCAAAGCGAATCCGTGCATCGTCACCCAACGCGAAGCCCGCACGCCCATCGCACAGATTTTTCTTGCAAACGGCGTCCCGACGTCGAGCCAGACACCGGTTTCGCCTTCGCTCCGCACACCTTTGAGTCCGTATTCGGCCAAAGTCAGGATAATCGTTTCTTCGAGCAATCGCAGGTATTTGTGAATGTCGGTAAAGAAGTTTTCGAGGTCGAGGATCGGATAACCCACAATCTGTCCGGGTCCGTGATACGTGATGTCGCCGCCGCGGTTGATCTTGTAAAACGTCGCGCCTTTCGCTTCCAATTGCTTATCAGACAAAAGCATGTTCGATTCGTCGCCGCTTTTCCCCAAAGTATATACGTGCGGATGCTCGACAAACAGGAAATGGTTCGGTGTTTCAACTGAAGTATTTTCGCGCCGGTTCGCAATCTTGATCCCTACGATTTCCTGAAACAGCGATTCCTGGTAATCCCAGGTTTCCTTGTAATCCTTGAAGCCTAAATCTTCTATCCTGACTTTCTTGTTCATGCCTCAAAGATACGAGGTTTTCTTGTTTTTTGAAGCACCGCTTTTTTGCATTGCATCCGCTCTCGTCCCGCTTTTCATTGCAATCTTTTTCGGCGAAAAGCCTCAAAAGGATTTTCATTTCAATCGGGGCTATTCCGGATGTTTTTTAACGTCGCCACAACCCGATTATTTCGATAATTCCAATGAGTAATTTACTTATCTTTGCCCCGTTAAAATTCAATTACATGGCATTATCAGAACAGGAAATCCTCCGCCGCGAAGCGCTTGCGGAATTGCGCAACTTCGGCATTGATCCCTATCCCGCAAACGAGTTCACGGTTACCGCGCATTCCAAAGAAATCCTCGACAATTTCGAAAAGTTCGATGGCAAAGAAGTCGTGCTCGCAGGCCGCATGATGTCGCAGCGTGTAATGGGCAAAGCCTCGTTCGCAGAATTGAAAGATACCGAAGGCCGAATCCAGGTTTACATTACCCGCGATGACATTTCCAGCGACGAGGAAAAGACGATGTATAACGTCGTGTTCAAAAAGCTACTCGATTTAGGCGATTTCATCGGCGTTCGCGGGAATGTTTTCAAAACGCAGGTCGGCGAAATTTCGGTTCATGTCACCGAGTTGACCGTTCTGGCCAAAGCGCTCAAGCCGCTTCCCGTGGTCAAAACCGACGAAACGGGAAAAGTGCACGATGCTTTTGCCGACGCCGAGCAGCGCTACCGCCGCCGTTATGTCGATTTGGCGGTCAACGATCATGTCAAGGAAACTTTCGTAAAAAGAACGAAGCTGTTCAACGCGATGCGCAGCTTTTTCAACGATAAAGGCTATCTCGAAGTCGAGACGCCGATCCTCCAGCCGATTCCCGGCGGAGCGGCCGCGCGTCCATTCGTGACGCACCACAACTCGCTCGACATTCCGCTCTACATGCGAATTGCCAACGAATTGTACCTGAAAAGACTGATTGTCGGCGGGTTCGACGGCGTATACGAGTTCTCGAAAAACTTCCGCAACGAAGGCATGGACCGTACGCACAATCCTGAATTCACGGCAATGGAAATCTATGTCGCCTACAAGGATTACAACTGGATGATGAATTTCACCGAAAGTTTGCTGGAACATTGCGCGATTGCAGTCAACGGTACGACCGAAGCGACGTTCGGCGAACATAAGGTCAACTTTAAAGCGCCGTATGCGCGCGTGACGATGACCGACGCGATCAAAAAATACACAGGCTTCGATATTTCCGGAAAAACCGAAGCCGAACTGTTTGAAGCCGCAAAATCCATGGGAATCGAAGTCGATGCGACAATGGGAAAAGGCAAGCTGATCGACGAGATTTTCGGCGCGAAATGCGAGGGCAATTTCATCCAGCCGACTTTCATCACCGATTACCCGAAAGAAATGTCGCCGCTTTGCAAGCAGCACCGCGACAACCCCGAACTCACCGAGCGCTTCGAGCTCATGGTCTGCGGAAAGGAAGTCGCGAACGCCTATTCCGAGCTCAACGACCCGATCGACCAGCGCGAGCGTTTCGAGCACCAATTACAGCTCGCCGAAAAAGGCGACGACGAGGCCACGCAGTTCATCGACCACGACTTTTTGCGTGCGCTCGAGTACGGCATGCCGCCGACTTCGGGGCTCGGGATCGGGATGGACCGATTGATCATGTTCCTGACCAACAACGCCTCGATCCAGGAAGTGCTGTTCTTCCCGCAAATGCGTCCGGAAAAGAAAACCGTACAGCTCACCGAGGACGAAAAACTGATTTCCGAAATCCTGAAAGCGACCAAATCGCTCGCGCTCGACGCGCTGAAAACCCAAACCGGACTCAGCGGCAAAAAATGGGACGCCGCGATGAAAGGCCTGTCAAAACACGGGCTTGTAAAAGTCATCGTCGAGGGTGAAAGCAAGACCGTAGAATTGCAATAATCACAAAACTTGGATACGAACCCGCCCCAACCGGCGGGTTTTTTATTTTATAGTTAAATTTTCGCATTTTGTAACTGGCTGACAGTAATTTGGTTATTTTCGCGCCCAATTTAAATTTTTAAAAATGGGTTTAAAAAATTACAGGCTGCCGATGCTGCTTCTTATCGGTTCGATTGCAGTCGGAAATGCGCAAACATTCACCTGGGGAAAAGCGGCGCCATCGCAAAACGAGACCGACGCCAAGCTCAGCCATCTGGACGAAGGAAAATTCTATGCGATCAATTCGAAATACAATGAAAACGTTTTCAATCGCGACGTCAATGTAAATGTCTATGGAAGCAATCTCGACCGCGAAAAAACCAACGTGCTCAGCGTCGAGCAGCCGGCAATGGGCAAAGCGATGATGACGCACCGCGAAATGTTCCAGGTCAAAGGCACCGATTACATCATTTTTCTGGACGAATACAACAACAAAACCAAGGAAACCGCATTGTACATTCAGCATGTGGACATTGACAGCGGCGTCAAGGGCGAACGCCAGCAGATCACATCGATTCCGGGCCGCAGCTCGAATTACGGCATCACGCAATCGCCGAACGGAAAATTCTACGCCGTCAATAAATTTTACGGCTACGACAAAAAGCTGAACGAAAAGATCAACCTCGCATTGCTTGACAAAGACTTTAAAATCGTGCGCGAAGTATCGTTCGAGACGCCGTACATGAACAAGACTCCGATGGAAAACCAGTTCTACGTTTCAGACCAAGGCATGGTTTACATGGTCAAAAACATCGACCTGGCGAAGGCGAAACCATTCAAGACTGTATTCGTCTGGGACGGCAACAGCCAGACGATGCAGGAAACTTCTTTGAAATTCGACAACGATTACCAGATTTACCAATACCAGGGCCATTTTGACGGAAGCGATTTTTACCTTCACGGATTCTATACCCGGATCGGTTCCAAAGGCGTGCAGGTTTACGGCGGCGGCGTTCCGGCCAACGGCATTTACGCGGCGAAATTCAACAGCAAAGGCGAAAAGGTTTATACCGTTGCCAGCGAAACTGCCGAAATCCCGGGACTGAACCTCAAGGATTTCATCCTTGCCGGCGAAAAAACCTGGTTTGTTGCCGACGAAATGTTTGTTTCCAAAAAAGCGAAGCCGCTGGTACAGGGTTCGTTCAATTTCGAATACGATTACACCTATAAGAATATGGCCATCGCCGTCGGGAAAATCGACAACGAAACCGGCAAACTCGAATGGAACAAAGTCCTGAAATTCGACGAGCCCGATACGACGAACGACAACGGCGCGTTCCTGTCATTCCTGTATCTGATCAAAAACAACCAACTCGTGCTTTTGTACAACGATACGCAGAAAACCAAAGTCGGCCCGCGGATCATGAACGATCGTTTTACAGCTATTGAAATCTACGACGACCGCGGCAATCAGGTTTCGCAGAACCTGATCGGCGGCACCGGGCTCGAGCTGAAATACAACAGCGCGAACGATTATTACGAAGAGAATTTCGACCTCGATACTTCGGAAAACATCATCGCGACCAAAGACGGAAAATACATCGTCCGCGCCAAATCGGGCAGCAACGAAAAATACGGGTACATTACATTCTAATCTATGAAAAAGCAGCTCTACATTTTAGCTATTCTGATAATGGCATCGGCCAATGGACAATCGGTGCAATCGGTGAACCTGTATTTCAAGCAGACGCTGTTCCCGAAGAAAAAACTTCCGGCAGGTGTCAAAAATTACAATTGTACGATCACGACGCCTTATTTGAAGGACGACAGTTCGTTCCGCCAGATCGCTGAGGAAAAATACCAGCAGGATTTAAAGGAATATCCGAACAAGGTCAAGGAAGCCGAAAGGCAATTCAACCTTATGACGCTGCCCGATTACGACAAAAAAGTCGCAGAGGCCAAGGAAAAATACAAAACCGACACCGATGCCTACAACAAAATGACGCTCGTCGAAAGGCTTGCGCTGATCGATCAGAAACCTACATTGCAACTTCCTCCAAAGCCGCAGTTCTATCCGCCGGCACAGCCCTCGATGGGTTCAATCAATACGGGCGATGTCATTATTTACAACCCCGAGACTCTGGCAAAAAACTATATCAAGCTCAGCGGTTTCGGCGATGGCGACGACGGTTTGCAGATCAGCATCGATTTCAAAGGATTTCAATATCAGGATCCGGTCGCGACCGTGGTCAATGTCGAGAATTTCAACCCGGCCACCAAGGAAAAATTCTATACCAAACAAACGCAGTACGTCACCAAATACCGCCATCCGGCAACGTTGAAAGTACGCGCCGAAGGCAAAGACCTCATTTCAGGCGTATTCGCGCAAACGGGCGACTGGCAGGTGAAAACGACAAGCTCGAAGCCGGAGCGGATTTACATCGAGCGCGAGGAAGTGACATCGATATTGAGGCAGATGAACGATTTCCTGAACGACCAGTACGGCTATCCGACCATCGGCCGCAACATTGCGTTGTTTTACGTGAAAAACAAGAAAGGCGAATACGATGATGTCGAAAAGGCGACGGAATTCGCGACTTCGGGCTATAAAAACTTCACCGAGCATCAGGAAGATGCGGCCAAGGATTTGCGCAGCGCGATCGACATGTGGGAAAAAATCATGACCGAAGTGAACTACGACGACAGCAAGGCGCGCATCGACGAGAAAGTCGGGATGGCGATGATGAAGAACCTGATCGTGGCGACCATCGTTACGGGCGAATTCCAGAAAGCCGAAAAATACCTGGCCGATTTCAAAAGCCGGCGGTTGAATTACGACGACAAGCAATTCGCCGATTTTTACGATAAGGCTTATGCCGAAATGAAATCGCGGATGTAACCGTCGAACAACATAAACAAAAAAAGGAACTCGTTTGAGTTCCTTTTTCATTTACAGATTGTAATTCAGACTGACGCTCCAACGGTAATTTGCCTCGACTTTGCCGCCGGACAAATCCTGGCTTATCGGAAGCATGGCGTTCAGTCCTACCGAAAGGTCTTTACGTCCGGCCTCGATTCCGAAGCGGCTGAAAAGAATGTGGCCCGCCGTATCGGGGACCGCCTGTCCGTGCTGTTCATTTTCGGAGTAAACTTCTCCGGCGATTCCAAGCTGCGGGACCAGTTTGAGCTTTTTCATCTCAAGCATGTAAAACAGCGTACTTCCGTAATTGAACTGGTTGCCGAACTGGTACTCTTTCGTGTTTTCGGTTTTGAAAGTATAGTTCAACATCGTATTCAAACCCCATTGGTTTCGCTTAACGACGTATTCGGCCAGCAGCAGGTAATCGAAACTTCCCGTTCCGACCTGAAAGCCCTGGTTGACACTTCCGGCATTATTGGCTTCTTCGTATTTGCCGGTGGGCAACTTGACGCCGCCGCCCAGTTGGAACTTGTGCGTATATAGCGTACTGTCTTTGCGCGTCGCATACAAGGTATACATCCCGAGCAGTGTGATGTCGCCCAAACCGCTGATGCGCTCGTCGCCGTCCGCTCGTTCGCGGCTATGAAAATGATAAGGCACCAAAGCCGATACCTGTATTCTTTTGGCGACCGGAATCCGCGCCCAGGCCTGCACCGTGTTGAAGTTTTCGTCTACCCACGGCGAATTGTCGAAAATTCCGTCGCGGCTCGTATAGCTTTGGTAGAAATAGCGGACGCCGACGAAATTGTTGCTGAACATCGAGCTGAAACCCATACTGCCGCCTGTGGCAGAACAGCCGCAGGCATCGCACTTCCCGAAATCGCCGTCGAGCCGGAATTTCGCAAATGGATTGGGCGGAACTCCTTTTCCGGTTTTGCCGAATGCCGCCAACCCGAGCGCCAAAAATAAAATGAATATTTTCTTCATGGCTAGTCGTTATGGACGTGGGCAACGCTGAACATTTCCGATAGGTTTTGCAAAACCAGTTCAATAGTCGCATCGTCGTCGGTACTGGCGCTCGCGTCGCCGATGTGGTCGGAAAGCGCGATTTTATTCGTGCCGTCGATCGTTTTGGAAACGTCCGCGATAATGTGGATTTCAGGTGTAATCGTAGTTCGGACCAAAGCTTTTTCGGGCAGATTCAACGTAACTTCGGCGTAGTTGTAACCTGTTGCCGGTTTATGGGTCGTGATTGTAAAATCGGTGGAAGAAGCAACTGTTGGGGAAGTGAAATTCCCTTCGATCAAAACATTGCGATAGCCTTCGCTCCAGGTCGAAGCCAATCCTTCGGAAAGCGCCGTTGCGAGAAAATCGCCCTGTTCGGCTTCGCCCAGATCGTATTGCTGCTGGTCTACGCCGATTCCAAAACGGACTTTGGTGTAATTTCCGGCCGGAATGTTTTCGAGTTCGAGCACCGGTTCGCCCGCCGATTCATCGACGACAAAATAACTTTGGTTTTTTGGATAAACGAATTCATTGCCGGATTCATCGGTCAGCACGATATTGCTGATGATGTATTTGACCGCCGTGATGTGGAGCACTTCGCCAAGCGAAGTCGTATTGGCTTGGGTGCCGAGAATCAAATCGTTGTTTTTGAAGGCATTGTCGTATTCGATTTCGAGATTTCCCGTTCCCGAAATGGCGGTTTCATCGTCGTTACTGCAAGACGCAAAAAAAGTGGCGACGGCCAAAACGGCCATCATTTTCATCAGTTGATTTTTCATGGTAATGTTTCTTAAATTAAAAATAAACGGCATTGCCCGACGGTTATCGGGATGCAAACAGTATTTAAGAAACTAAAGCCGGCGGACGGAAAACCGAATCGATCGGCGCGACAGAATGCGGTTCGGTATAGGCGGCATTCAATTTGGAATGCGATTCGGTATTGACTGTCAGTACCGGAGTACTGATTTCATTAAAAAACAAGTCGGTTTTTTCGATTGCCGTATGCTTTTTATCGGTCGATAACGGCTTTTCGGAATCGGAAGCCCGCGCGAGCTCTTTGACGAGATAACATTTCCCGTTACAGCCCAGAATGACTTTTCCTTTATTGACGCAGAGCTCTTTGGCGATGTAATCGTAGTTCATCACATACTCGAAGACCGGAAACACCGGGCGGAGCAGTATCGCAAGACAAACGATGACTATGATTTTCTTCATAATGCAAAGGTAGTCGTTTTTCGGTTGGCGTTGTTAAACTTTCCCCAAAACAATCTTGGTCTTAAACCTTTTTTTTAGGCTTCCGTCTTAACGGCACAATTTTAAAAAACCAGAAAAATGAGAAAATTGATTTTGATTGCACTGCTGGCTGCCGGGACGGCGTCGTTTGCACAGGAACAACCAATGGCCGGAAAGCCGAAAATGGAACAGTTGACACCCGAACAGCGAAATGAGCTGCGCCTGAAAAAGATGACGCTCGACCTTGGGCTCAACGCTTCACAGCAAAAAGACATGGCCAAGCTGATTTCCGAACAGAGCGCCAAAATGGAAGCCGCCAAAGCCGAAAGGAAAGCCAATGCGGAGAAAAGGGAAAAACCGACTGCAGACGAGCGCTTCGCCAAAAAAAGCCAAATGCTCGACGAGCAGATCGCGCTCAATGAAAAGGTGAAAAAAATCCTGACGCCCGAGCAATTCGGAAAATGGGAAAAGATGAAGGAAGACCGGCATCACAAAATGAAAGAACGCGCCGGAAAAAGGAGAATGGAGCGGCGAGATAATTAAAAATAAATTTTGTCCTTTCGTGGAAATAAGTTAGCTTTGGTTGCTAATTCCACTAAAAAATACTTCAAAATGAAAAAACTGATTGCCGTAGTAACTTTATTTTTAGGCTTTGCTTTCAGCGCAAATGCCCAACAGGATAATAAATTGTCAGCTGAAAATGCAGCTAAAATGGATGCCGTCAAACTTTCGGAAGCCGTAGGCTTACAAGGTACGCAACAGGAAAACCTGGTGCAGCTTTTCGTAATGAAATACAATGTGATGAACGATCCTTCCGTAACTGCTGAAAGAAAAAATGAAATGGCAAAAGTTGTCGAGGCAAAATTAAGGGCGTCGCTTAACGCGGAGCAAATCAAGAAACTCGATGCCGATCCGGCGCTGTTATCAAAAATGACCGGAGCAACTCCTGCGACGCCGAAGAAATAAAATTAAATACATAAATTAAAAAGCTTCCATTCCGGAAGCTTTTTTCATTTACAGTGTTTTCGAAACCTTGCCGATCGCCGCGAGAGTGAAATCGAGGTCGTCGTAAGTCAGCGCATCGGTGATAAACCAGGTTTCATAGGCCGACGGCGCAATATAAATACCTTCGGCGAGCAACCCGTGAAAGAACTTTTTAAAGGTTTCGTTATCGCCGCGGGCAGCGGTTTTGAAATCAGTTACCGGATCGGCATCGAAATGCACGGATATCATCGAGCCGACACGATTGATTGTATAGACGATATTGTTGGCATCCAAAACTTTTCGGATACCGTTTTCCAGATAAGCCGTTTTTTCTTCGAGCCGTTTGAAGATTTCCGGATCTTGGTTCAAAGCCTTAAGCATTTCATATCCCGCCGCCATCGCCAGCGGATTTCCCGACAATGTTCCCGCCTGGTAAACCGGGCCGATCGGCGAAAGATAATCCATAATTTCGCGGGAAGCCGCAAACGCGCCCACAGGTAATCCGCCTCCGATCACTTTCCCGAAGGCAACGATATCGGCGCGAACACCGAACAACTCCTGCGCGCCGCCTTTTGCGAGACGGAATCCGGTCATGACTTCGTCAAATATCAGCAGTATGCCATTGGCTGTACACAATTCGCGCAATCCTTCGAGAAAACCCTTTTGTGGCGGAATACAACCCATGTTTCCCGCAACGGGCTCAATAATGATTGCAGCGATTTCGCCTTTATTTGCGGATATCAATTCCGAAACGTTATCGAGATTGTTATACTGCGCCAATAAAGTATCTTTTGCCGTGCCTTCGGTAACCCCGGGGCTGTTCGGTACGCCGAAAGTCACTGCGCCGCTTCCGGCCTGGATCAGGAACGAATCGGAATGGCCGTGGTAACAGCCGGCAAACTTGATGATTTTGTCCCTTTTGGTATAGCCGCGCGCCAACCGGATCGCGCTCATACAGGCTTCAGTCCCCGAGTTGACAAAACGGATTTTATCGATATTGGGAACCATGTTTACTGCCAGCTCGGCAATACGCGTTTCAAGCTGCGTCGGCATCCCGAAAGAAGTTCCCAGTTTGGTTCTCTCGATCACTGCGTCCACGGCCGGTGCAAAAGCGTGTCCGAGGATCATCGGTCCCCAGGAATTGATATAGTCGATCAGCCGGTTGCCGTCTTCGTCATACAGATAAGCGCCTTTGGCACTTTTTACAAAAATAGGCGTTCCGCCAACCGCTTTAAAGGCGCGTACCGGCGAATTGACGCCGCCCGGAATTACCTTTTCCGCCTCAGCGAAAAGCTGACTGCTTCTTTGATACAGCATAAATTATTTGATCTTGAGATTTTGCCCGATTGAAATCGCATTCTCTGAAAGATTGTTTTTCTTTCGGAGCTCGTCGACGCTCAGGTTGAATTTTTTGGAAATGGAATATAAGGTATCTCCCTGAACAACCTGGTAAACATCCGGGTCGTCGGCCATGACGGTATTGGTCGCCGCTACCGGCGCATTGACATTGGTTACCGGAAACGGTCTGCCTAAAACCTCGGCATCATACTGACTGAGATTGTAGCGCTCGATAATGCCGATGAGTTTTTCCGGATACTTCGGGTCGGTGGCATAACCGGCAGCGCGAAGTCCTTTTGCCCAGTTCGTATAATCGTCTTTATCCAGCTCGAACAAAAACGCATAACGGTCGCGCGTGGTCAGGAACAGCGCATGATCCTGATAGGATTGGCTGGGTTGGTCGTACTTGCGGAAACATTCCTGCGCCTCATCATCGTCGTAGGCTACGCTCGGTCCGGTCCATTCCTTATGGCATTTAATTCCGAAATGATTGTTGGCCAACGTGCTGAGCGGACCGGTTCCGGCGCCCGATTCCAGTATGCCCTGCCCAAGTATGATACTCGCGGGAATGCCGTATTGCGACATATTGCTTTTGGCGATGTCTTTATATTGGCTGATATAATCCAGAACCATTGCTGTGGTTACTTTGACCCTTGTGGTCGCTTCGAGGATTTCCTGTTTGGAATAAACCGTTTCATTAGCCGTCGATTTGCTGTCTTCTTTTGCGCCCTGGTATTGCTCCTCAATTTTTTTAAGTTGCGGGTTGTTGCCCGGCGCAGGTTTCGCAATGGTTTTGGATGTTGCAACAGAAACTGGCTTTTTCGTAACCGCAGGTCTTTTTACTACCGGTTTTTTCGCTGAAGCAACGCCTGTGTGCGGTTTCCGATAGGTCGTTGTCCGGGCTACCGGTTTGTTGCTGCCGCAACTTGCCAGAAAAATGGCAACTATCAACAGTGAAATTTTCTTAAACATCGATTTCAATTAGTGGTGATTTTTTATTCCTGAGTTTATTGTTCATTCCTTTAATCCCTTGGATTCCACCCGTATGGATTATGAGAATGTCCGAACCGTCGGCAAAATAATCGTTTTTTATCAAATCCATAACGCCAAAAAACAGCTTCGCAGTATAAACCGGGTCCAATGGGATGCCATTTTCGCGATAAAACACGTTTATAAAATCGACGAGTTCACTGTTGATTTTCCCGTAACCTCCAAAGTGATATCCGGTAACCAAATCCCAATTCTTCTTCGCGGAAAATCTCCCGATTTCATCCCTGAGAAAATCGCCTTTCAACGACGGGAAAACCAATACCGTCTGATTTTCATTGGCGCTGTTGATGATTCCAGCTGCCGTTCCGCCCGTTCCTGCGGCGCAGCAAATATACGTAAAATGCGAATCTTCTTCGCCCAAAATTTCTTCACAGCCTTTAATTGCCAAGGCATTGGTGCCGCCTTCGGGCAGCAAATAAAATTTCCCGAACCGTTCCGTTAGCCGGCCCAGAAAAGTTTCATCTTCTTTATTTGCATAGCTTTCGCGGGAGACAAATTCGAGATGCATTCCTTGTTGCCGGGCAAAATTGAGCGTCGGGTTTTCTGAAACGGCTGTTGATAATTCTTCTCCACGGATGATTCCGATCGTATTAAAATCGTAGATTTTTCCAGCAGCGGCAACCGCGGCGATATGATTTGAAAACGCACCGCCAAAAGTAAGCAGCGTTTTATGGCCTTCTGCTTTTGCCTGGATCAGGTTGTATTTGAGTTTCCTGAATTTATTCCCCGAAATCAGCGGATGGATAAGGTCTTCACGCCTGATGTGCAACGTAATCTTCCGGTGCGGAATGGAAATAGTCTGTGTAATCGGTTTCAATCTTGCCTGTTTAGTGTGCAAACTTAGAAAATGCAATAAAAAAAGCGGCCATTTTGACCGCTTCATTTAGTTGTTTTTCCGGAAGACCGATATTTTTCGCCCGTAATTCTGGTTTTTCGCCGTGAGCAATTTCACGATGTATATGCCTTCGCTGAGACCGAGTGTCGAAAAATGATAGCTGGATTCCGCGCCAAGATCAGTTTTGCTGAAAATGAGCTTCCCGGTAATGTCATAAAGGCTGCAGGATTTCAGCTCAATCCTGTCCGGATTTGAAATATTGAGCTGCTGCGCCGTATTGTCCTGAACCACATCGAAAGCGCTGTCGCTTATCTGCGGAACGCCAAGCGCATTGTCTACGAAGGTAATTTCGTAACGATTGGATTCGATTCCGGCGGGCAGCGAAATTTCGTATACCTGGTTTTTAATGTCGTGATAGGAATCGTCGGTTTTATCGTGAATGTAAACATGGTCGGCATCGGAAAAATTCAGCATTTCGGCTACAGTAATCTTGAAATTACCGGGGATATCGCTTTTGAAACCGACCGGAACCCGCTTATTGATATCGAAATCGATGGCCGCGATAACATATTCCTCATTCGCCAATGCGAAATAGCCGTCAACATTCCCGCTTTCCGGTAATTTTGCATCAAAGGCGCGATCGACTCCGTCGGTAGCCAACGGACTGAAAGTCAGCGCCAGCTGCCTCACGCCTTCATTGTTGAGCAATACGTTGAACCGGATTTGCGGATTGGGCTGTGTACTTACCGTAGTATAATCGAATCCTGAAACTGACGGGATTTCCGGATAGTAATCACCGTTCGGCGTTGCCGCAGCATGATTGCCCGTAGGGGCTGGCCTTTCAAAATGTGACAATGCGCCTTCTTTCTGGAAAACGCGGTAGTTATTGGACATTGTCAAGGTTCCGTTGACCAAGCCTTCCACCATAAAGCCTTGTCCTACCGGACTAAATTTCCTTGGATAATTTGTTCCCAATGCATAAGCGCCAAGCTGTATCCCCGAGGTGTCGTAAGCATAAAATGTAGCTGGAGTGTACGTATTGGTACCCGCCGCATAGGTTCCGTATCCGCCGCGGTAATTGACCAAAACATGCGAATTTACGGTTTTGTCCTGTTCCCAGAAATAAGCGACTCCGGTGCAATTGGTGGCAGCAAGCAGGAAAGCCTGCAAATCGATCGCCGATGGATACGGATTACCGGTTAAGGTCATTTTTCCTGCACCTACTGTAATATTAATGTTGCCATCGTTGGGTTTGCCCCTGAAATCGTAGCGCTGCGCCGCGCCGGGATTATTGCTGACGCCGCTATCGGAAAATACGGCATCGGTACCCGAAGTTCCTTTCATCGTAAAACCTTCACCGGCGGCAATTGTGGTAGCTGAACCCGCCTGGATCCATTCTGAATAAAGTGACGAAGACAAAAATTTGAAGATCCAGTATTGCGCTATATTCAAGCCCGGATTGGCCGCCTCGCCATTCAGCATGTTCATAGGAAGCATCGTTGCCGGCGTGCTGGCGGTAACCGAAGTAGGCCGGTTGAGCATAGTAATCCCGAAGTTTTCGTTGCCGCTGGCCGCCGAAGCATTACCGACCGGCGAACACCAGTAATTGTATTCATAATTGTCGACGGTTCCTTCCTGGAATACGGACAATGCGCCCTGTCCTGCATTTGTCGAACTTCCCGCGGTTCCTTGGAGCAGCTGGGCTCCGGTCCGAAGATAAAGGTTGCCGTTGTTCTGGAGGTTGACGTCCTGCTTTACAAAAACGAATTGGTTGTCAACAAAAACGTAACTGTTGGGGCTTACATATATCTGCGCATATGTCATTACGGTACAGCACAATACGGTCAAGAGTAAAATTGCTCGCTTCATTTGTCAAATTTTCAATAAAAGTAAATAATATCGAAATACAACTCTTCGGATTTTGCCAAAAAGTTGAAATAGTTTAACGAAAACAAGCGTTTGTCGATTAAAAACGTCGTTCATCGATTAAAAAAACACATTATACGATTTTTAGTAAAATGTAAATACTTTTATTAGTCTAAATGAATCCCTATGAAGCTGAATTACAATTACTTTGCGTTTTTTATCCTGCTCTTTTTGAACTCTTTTTCACAAGTCGGAGTCGGTACAACCGCACCGACAGGAGCATTGGACATCACCTCAACCACAAACGGCATCGTGATCCCGCGTGTGGCACTGACTTCAAAAATCGTTTCGGCACCGGTTGTGAATCCTCAGGGTGGCGCACTGGTTTCCGGAACTTTGGTCTGGAATACGGCTACAGCCGGCGCTTCGCCGAACAACGTCCTTCCCGGATTTTATTATTGGAGCGGAACCGCATGGATCGGTTTCACGGGCGCGAATTCCAACGATTGGTCGATCAGCGGAAATTCCGGGACAACGACATCCAATTACGTCGGCACTTCCGACGCCGTCGATTTAAAGCTTTCGACATCCGGCGCAGAAAAAATGCGTGTTTTATCCAACGGCCAGGTCGTTATCAACAATACGGGCGTGCCGATAGCAGGCGACCGCTTCAGCAGTTATGCCACGGGAGCCGACTTCGCCGTCAACGGCTATTCAACGCTGACCGGAACTGGTATATATGGCCAAAATACCGGAACAGGCTACGGCGTTTACGGCAGTGCGGTTAATTTCGGGACAGTAGGTGTTTCGACCGGATCGATCGGTGTTTTCGGACAGGGAAATGCCGCGGCCGGAAGCGGTGTTTACGGAACATCCAGCGGCGCAAACGGAACTGGCGTTTTTGGCTATTCCACGGGCACGACCAGCGACGGGGTTTACGGTCAGTCTACGGTAGCTTTGGGTAATGGTGTCTGGGGCGTCGGGAATAATGCCACCGGCTCGGGAGTTTTAGGCTCGTCAACAGGCTCAGCGGGAATCGGCGTTTTCGGATCGGCTACCGGCGCGAATGGCGCGGGTGTCTACGGCACATCGAGCAAGGCAGCGGGAACCGGCGTTTTCGGCGTCAACACACAAGCTTCCGGAACCGCAATTGTCGGCGTAGGAAACAATCTTACCGGAACTTATCTTACGGCCGGAAGCGGCGGCGCATTTAAAGGCTCGACGACCGGAGCGGCGGCCTGGGGTTCGGCAGCGGCCAACGGCGTCGGGTTCGCGGCAGCGGGAAATAACAACACGATTACGACCATTGGAACTGTAGGAGCTGGCGGATCGTTCATCGGGAACCAATGGGGAACGACGAGCATCGCCAACATCACGGGCGCGGGCAATAACGGAACTGATCGCGCGGCTTACATCGGGAATTACATATCTGCTGGAAATACACAGGAAACCGTATATGTCGGCGCCAGAATCGGCGGCACACATTATAAAATACTCGGGACCAACGCCGGATCGGTATCGACGACCATGAAAACCTCACAGGGCGAACGGATTCTTTTTGCGCCCGAAGCGCCCGAAAACTGGTTTTTCGACATCGGCGAGGCGACGCTCGTCAACGGACGCGCCGAAGTGCGTCTCGATCCTGTTTTCGCCGAATGTATTTCGGACTCGAAGCCTTTCAAGGTTTTCGTTCAGGGCGGCGAGAATACGCTCGGATCGATCCGCGTCACGCGCAATCAGGCCGATAAGTCCTTTATCCTCGAAGATCTCGGCGGAGCCAGCAACGGCACTGTACAATATAACATTTACGCAATCTGGAAAACCAAGGAAAACCTGCGCTTCCCGGAACTCAAGGAATCGGACAAGCCGAAACAGGTTCAGGCCGAGACCGTCCAGGCCGAATCCAAACCGGAACGCAGGCCGGAAAGCGAAAAGAAAACCAAAGCCGGCGGCGATATTTCTTCTGCCATTCGCGACGCAAACCGTTAAAAATACCGCACAAAATCCCAGAAAGGCCTTTTCTTTAAATAGGAAAGGTCTTTTTCGTTCGCGTAGGCTTCACGCTCAAAAGAGATATTCCGGTATGCTTCCCTTCTATTTTTATATCGCGCGAGACGAATCAGGAATTCCGCAAAGTACCAAACGAAAAACGGCAATACCAAAAGCTCCAGTTGTTGGCGGATATGGATTTTTTCATGGTTCACATATCGCGGATCTTCGGCATGATGCCGTGTCCGCAAAATGACAAACGGGAAAATCGTTATGCCGCCGAAACCTTTCGGGATTAAATATTTCGAAACCAGTAAAAACATCCTAAATTTGCCGTTAATGGACGAACAAAATAAGGAAATAAAACTGATCGAAGGCGAAGATTATTACCTCACGCCCGAAGGTTTTAAGGTTTTTACCGAAAAATACCATCTCAAGCGCGGCTATTGCTGCCGTTCGGGATGCCGCCATTGCCCGTACGGATTCGACAAGAATACGGGCACTATTAAGAAGAAATAATTTTGGGCATTGCCTGCGGCCGCGCTATCGGCTGCACGCGGTGCCTGCCTCTATCGCTAATGCGGTATTGAACTAACATCATATTTTATGACTTTCAAAGAACAAATTCAGCAAGGAATCCCAACCGTTTTACCACAGCCAAAACCATACGACCCGAACATCAACCACGCGCCAAAGCGAAAAGAAATCCTCTCGCCCGACGAAAAAAAACTCGCCGTCCGCAACGCATTGCGCTATTTCGATCCGAAAGACCATGCGGTCCTGGCGAAGGAATTCCTCGACGAGCTCAATACTTACGGCAGGATTTACATGTACCGCCTGCGCCCGGATTACGAAATGAAAGCCCGCCCGATTTCGGACTATCCCGGAAAATCCGAACAGGCCAAAGCAATCATGCTCATGATCCAGAACAACCTCGATTATGCCGTTGCGCAGCATCCGCACGAGCTCATTACTTATGGCGGGAACGGTGCCGTGTTCCAAAACTGGGCGCAGTATTTACTGACGATGCAATACTTGTCTGAAATGGCCGACGAGCAAACGCTGACGATTTATTCCGGCCACCCGATGGGATTGTTCCCATCGCACAAGGATGCGCCGCGAGTCGTTGTCACGAACGGCATGATGATCCCGAATTATTCGAAGCCGGACGACTGGGAAAAATTCAATGCGCTCGGCGTCACGCAATACGGCCAGATGACCGCTGGCTCTTATATGTATATTGGCCCGCAGGGAATCGTTCACGGAACAACTATTACTGTTTTGAATGCCGGGCGTAAAATCGCAAAACACGGCGAAGATTTGTCGGGAAAATTATTCGTGACTTCAGGTCTCGGCGGCATGTCTGGCGCACAGCCCAAAGCCGGAAACATTGCCGGCTGCATCACGGTTTGCGCCGAGGTCAACCCGAAGGCCGTTCATACGCGCCATTCGCAAGGCTGGGTCGATGAAATCGTGACCGACTTGGACGAATTGGTAAAACGCGTCAATTCGGCGAAAGCCAATAAGGGAACAGTATCCATCGCTTATCAGGGCAACGTCGTCGATGTCTGGGAGAAATTCGACAAAGAAAATCTCTATATCGATTTGGGTTCCGATCAGACTTCACTTCATAATCCTTGGGCTGGCGGTTATTATCCGGTAGGCGTTTCGTTTGAGGAAGCCAAAACAATGATGGCCGAAAATCCAGAGTTATTCAAAGAAAAAGTACAGGAATCGTTGCGTCGCCATGCCGCGGCAATCAACAAGCATACGGCAAAAGGCACTTATTTCTTCGATTACGGGAATGCATTCCTATTGGAAAGCTCTCGCGCCGGCGCCGATGTCATGGCTCCAAATGGCATCGATTTCAAATATCCGAGCTATGTACAGGATATTTTAGGACCGATGTGCTTCGATTACGGATTCGGGCCGTTCCGTTGGGTTTGCACCTCTGGAAAATCCAAAGATCTGCAAAAGACAGACGATATTGCCCGTGAAGTTCTCGAAAACATGGCCAAAACCGCCCCGGCAGAAATTCAGCAACAAATGCAGGACAACATCCGCTGGATCAAAGGCGCGCAGCAAAACAAGCTTGTCGTCGGGTCGCAAGCCCGGATCTTATATGCTGATGCCGAAGGCCGGATGAAAATCGCCGAAGCGTTCAACAACGCCATCGCCAAAAATGAAATCGGTTATGTCGTGTTGGGCCGCGATCATCACGACGTTTCCGGAACCGATTCCCCGTATCGCGAAACGTCCAACATTTATGACGGCTCGCGCTTTACGGCCGATATGGCAATCCAAAACGTAATTGGCGACGGATTTCGCGGCGCGACCTGGATCTCGATCCACAATGGCGGCGGCGTTGGTTGGGGCGAAGTCATCAACGGCGGTTTCGGTATGGTTCTTGATGGCTCGGCAGACGCCGAAAGACGACTGAAATCCATGCTTTTCTGGGACGTGAACAACGGAATTTCCAGAAGAAGCTGGGCCAGGAACGATGAGGCGACGTTTGCGATTAAAAGGGCTATGGAGACGCAACCTTTGCTCAAAGTCACCATCCCTAATTTGGTCGACGATACAATCCTTGACAACTTATAAATGAAAAGTCTCAACAGCATATCACTGATGATTATGGGTACGGGGTTCATGCTCGTGGCCTTCATCATGGATAACCTGTGGCTGAAATCTATTTTGCTGGTGGCTTCTATCGTCCTGAACCTGATCGCGATCGTTCGGAATTTTAGGGAGAAAAAGAAAAATCAATTATAAAAGCTATGAAAACACTTCATTTTTTACCGGCGCTGCTGCTTTTGGTGTTTGTCGGTTGTGATTCCGTAAGGGTCGCTTCCGATTACGACAAAAAAGCGGATTTCACCCAATACAAAACCTACGCATTCTACAAAAACGGCATAGACAAGGTCGAAATTTCCGATCTCGACAAAAAGCGGATCCTGCGTTCGATCGAGGAATCGATGGCAGCCAAAGGATTTACCAAAAGCGAAACACCGGATCTGATGGTCAATTTCTTTACAAAATCGCGTGAGGAAGTCAATGTGAATCAATTCGGTTACGGTTACGGCTGGGGACCGTTTTGGGGCGGCTACTCGAATACATATACCAATACCGAAGGGACGCTTTACATCGACCTGATCGATGCCAAAAAGAAAGAGTTGGTATGGCAGGGAAAAGGAATCGGCTACCTAACCGACGATACCGAGAAAAAAGACGACGTGATCAAGGAGTTTGTCACGAAAGTGCTGGCGCAATATCCGCCGGAAAAGAAATAATCTTCTTTCTATTTTTAAAAAAACCGCACTGATTCAATTGCGGTTTTTTTTATTTTTTTTCATTATGTTTGTTCACCCAAGTCTTTAATTTTATAAAAATATCCCTATGAGACTTGCTTACTCCTTTTTACTCGCGCTTTGCGCTTTCAGCCTTCAGGCACAGGATGTCGTTATCCCGAATGCGAATTTCAAGAATAAATTATTAGCGGCAAATTCGTCGAATTTTATTGCGCGAAACCTCAGCAATTCCTATTTCAAGATCGATGCGAATAACGACGGCGTCATTCAGGTTGCCGAAGCACAGCAGGTAAGCTGGCTCGACGTTTCGGGTTCAAACATCATTTCGCTTACGGGGATTGAGGAATTTACAAACCTTATTTATTTGGATTGCGGATCGAATTACATCTCGACGCTCGATATCGACAACATGACACAGCTTCAGGAATTGCGCTGCAACAACAATGAATTTGATGCGCTGAACGTGAATATGCTCGTTAACCTCAAGGCTTTGGTTTGTTACAGCAACGATTTGGTTACCCTCGACGTAAGCGCCATTACCGGCATGGAGCAGCTGTATTGTTACGACAATGAGCTGACTTCGCTTAATTTGGGAAACAAACCCAACCTGACCTATTTGGTCTGCTGGCAAAATGCGCTGACTTCGCTTGACGTGTCGAACTTTTCGAGCCTGACCAATTTATATTGCTATGAAAACCAGCTGACTTCGCTTAACGTTTCGGGAACATCGGCAATGACTGATTTCAGGTGTTACAGCAACAACCTCAGTTCGCTCGACATCGCCGATGCCGTTAACCTGCAATTTCTTGATTGTTCCGAAAACGAATTGTCGGAAATCGATCTTTCCAATCAAATGTTTTTGGAAGACATCCACATCGAGTACAACAATTTGGCATCGCTTGACGTTAGCCCTTGCCTGTTTATGGACGGTATTACGTGTTATTACAACCCAAACCTTATCTGGATCAATATGAAAAACGGATCGGAAGAAAGCACATTACAGATCACCGGATGCCCGGACCTGGCTTATATATGTTGCGATCCTGAAGATTTGGCGTATGTACAAAACCAAATCAGCATTTCCACGCCATCGTGCACAGCTACTACCGACTGTGCATTGTCTACGAATGAAAATCCTTTGACCGGCAGGATTTCTTACCCGAATCCTGTAAGTGACGTGCTTTATCTCAATCCGGAATTCCAGGTTGGCAAAATTGACGTTTACGACATTTCCGGACGTTTGCTGTTTACAAAATCGACGTTGGAAAACTATATCAGGATCGATGGCTTAGCTGACGGAAGTTACATCCTAAAATTCCACACTCCCGAAAAAACAGTGACCGAAAAAATAATCGTCAGGAATTAATAAAAAACCCGCAGTTGAATTGCGGGTTTTTTATTAATAGTTAAGTAACTCTTCAATCTTCGCCTTTACCTTATCGACATTGGGAATCATCGTCTGCTCCAACGTCGAATTCAACGGAATCGCCGGCAAATTCTCTGATCCGACGACCGTAACCGGCGCATCGAGATATTTAAAACATTGCTCCTGGATCATTCCGGCAAGGCTTCGGGCGAATGAATTACTGACCGGTTCCTCAGTCACAACCAAACATTTCTTGGCTTTCTTTACCGATTTGACAATTGTTTCCTCGTCAAGCGGATACAACGTCCGCAAATCGACGATTTCAACCTGTTTTTTCATAGTTGCCGAAGCGTTCAAAGCCCAATGCACGCCCATTCCATAGGTAATGACAGTCAGCGTTTCGTCTTCGTCCTGCGGCCAGATTTCCTGTATGACATTGGCTTTCCCGAACGGCAGGATATAATCTTCGCTTGGTTCGTTGACTTTCGCCTCGTCCGTACCTTTTACTTTCGACCAATACAATCCCTTATGCTCCAAAATCACGACCGGGTTCGGGTCGTAATACGCTGCTTTGAGCAAGCCTTTCAAATCGGCGCCGTTGCTCGGATACGCGATTTTGATGCCGCGGATGTTCGTCAAGATACTTTCCACCGATGACGAATGATACGGTCCGCCGCTGCCGTATGCACCGATCGGGACGCGCAAAATCATCGACACCGGCCATTTTCCATTCGTTAAATAGCACGAACGCGACACTTCCGTAAACAATTGGTTCAGTCCCGGCCAGATGTAATCGGCGAACTGGACTTCGACAATCGGCTTTAAGCCAACCGCAGACATACCAACGGTCGAGCCAACAATAAATGCTTCCTGGATCGGCGTATTGAACACGCGGTCGTCGCCGAATTTCTGTGCCAACGTCGCGGCTTCGCGGAACACGCCGCCCAATCGCCCGCCGACGTCCTGCCCGTAGAGCAAACATTCTTTGTGGTTTTTCATCAGTTCTTCGACGGCGAACAGCGCGCAATCGACCATGACGACCTTGTCTTCGCGCTCGGGATTTCGTTCTCCCTTTTCTTCAGTAATAGGTGTCGGAGCGAAATCGTGCGTGAACAAATCTTCCGGCCTTGGATCTTCAGCTTTTAAGGCTTTATCGTAATCGCTTTTGACTTTCGCCAAAGCATCGTTTTCAATCGTTGTAATTTCGTCGGACGTAAAACCGGCATCAATCATTTGCCTGATTAAAACCGGATACGGATCGCGGCTTTTCGCCTCATCGAGATCGTCGCGGTACCATTCCATTCGGACGCCCGACGTATGATGATTCAACAACGGAACTTTTGCATGAACCAAAAACGGTCGGCGTTCGCTGCGGATTGTCTCCAACACTTTTTGAATCGCCAAATAACTTTCGGTGAAATCGGCGCCGTCAATCGATATCGCCTCTATGCCGTGGAAACCTTTCGCATATTCGAATGCATTCTGCGCACGCGTTTCCTTCGCATTGGCCGAAATATCCCAGCCGTTATCCTGTACCAAGTATAAAATCGGCAATTGCTTCAGCGCCGCCATTTGGAACGCTTCGGCAATCTCGCCTTCGGTTACGGACGCATCGCCGAGCGAACAAACCACAACCGGCTTCACTTCGTCTTCGCTCAATCCGACGCTTTCTTTATACCAAAAACCCATTGCCGCACCGGTCGCCGGAATCGCCTGCATGCCCGTCGCCGAACTTTGGTGCGGGATTTTCGGCTTGTCGGCATCGCGCAAACTCGGATGGCAATAATACGTCCGCCCGCCTGAAAATGGATCGTCGCGTTTGGCCATGAGTTGCAGCATCAGATCGTACGGCTGCATCCCGATCGCCAAAAGCATCGAATCGTCGCGGTAATACGGGAACGCAAAATCCTGCGGCAGCAACTGCATCGCCGTTGCGATCTGGATCGCTTCATGCCCGCGCGAGGTTGCATGCACGTATTTCGAAACGGTTTTAAAGTTTTCCTCGTACCATTCGGTCATCGACTTGGCCGTTGCCATCGTTGCGAACGCTTTTTCGAGAATCGTTTTGTTTAATGTGTTTTCGGCTGTTTCCATATTTATTTTTGGGCAGACATTTCACGCAGAGCTAGGTTCGATATTTTCGAGTAAAGTTGCATGTAGTTCTCGACAGTATTTCAATTTTTTGCCAAACCTCAAAAGTTTTGAAAACCTTTGAGGTTTACAAAGAGATTTCCACTATGATTGCGGCTTTGCTCTTTACTATTTTACAACTTCGCGCTCGGCCGGAACAACCCAACCGAACTTATCCTCAATCCTCTGCGTTTTGATCGCATCCATCGTCGTTTTCAAATCCTTCGAAACTGAAAATCCCGAAAATTTTATTTTCATGTCCTTATACCCGATTTCCTCGATCGGCGCAATCGACACGGCCGTTCCCGCGCCCCAGGCTTCTTCCAAAGTTCCGCTTTTGAACGCCTCGACGATTTCAGTCATCGGCACCGGACGTTCTTCGACCGTAAACCCTTTGTCGCGCAATAAATCAATGACGCTCATTCTTGTAATCCCGCTCAGAATCGATCCGCCCAAATTTGGCGTTACGACTTTTCCGGCAATTTTGAAGAAAATGTTCATCGTTCCGGCTTCCTGCACGTATTCGAAGTCGCGCGCATCGAGCCACATCACCTGGTCGTAGTCTTTTTTCTTGGCCATTTCCGTCGGACGGATGGCCGCCGCGTAATTCCCCGCCGCTTTCGCCTCGCCTGTTCCGCCGTTAGCCGCGCGGATGTATTCGGTTTCCGCCCATAGCTTGATCGGCTTCGAGAAAAACGGCCCACTCGGCGAAGCAAAAATGATGAACTTGTACTTCGTCGCGGCGCGCATCCCGATGAACGCTTCGTCGGCATACATGAACGGGCGTAAATATAAAGCCGCACCGTCAGCCGTCGGAACCCAGTCTTTTTCAATCGCGACGAAACGCTTCAATGCTTCTACAAAAAGTTCCTCAGGAAACGAAGGCATTCCCATACGATCGGCCGAAAAGTTCAATCGCTTCGCATTTTCATCGGGACGGAACAAGACCGGGGTTTCGTCTTTGCCGAGCGTCGCTTTCAATCCTTCGAAAATCGCCTGTCCGTAATGCAAAGCCATTGCCGCCGGATGTGTCGGAATCGTCGCCAGCGGCTCGATCCGTGGATTGTTCCACTGCCCGTTATCGTAATCGCAGACGAACATGTGGTCGGTGAAAACGGTTCCCATGACGCTTATATTCAAATCGATGCTTTTTTCGCGGTGGCTGTGGCTGATGGTTTCTTTAATGTCGTACATAATCTTGAATTAAATAGTTGTGTTTGTGTCAAATTGTTCGAGGTAATCGCCTACTTTCCGCAGGAACGATCCGCCTAAAAATCCGTCGACGACGCGGTGGTCGAATGACAAGGAAAGGAACATTATGCTCCGGATCGCGATTTCGTCGCCTTTGTCGGTCGTGATGACTTCCGGGCGTTTCTTGATGATTCCCAGTGCCAGGATCGCAACTTCGGGCTGGTTGATGATCGGCGTTCCCATCAAACTGCCGAATGTCCCGACATTCGAAATCGTAAAGGTCGAACCTTGGATTTCGTCCGGCTTTAGCTTGCCCGTTCTTGACTTTTCAGCCAGTTGATTGACGTCTGCGGCAAGTTCGACCATGCTTTTTTGATTCGCATTTTTCACGACCGGAACGATTAAATTTCCGCTCGGAAGCGCCGTCGCCATGCCAATATTAATATCGCCGTGGATGACTATTTTATTTCCGTCGACCGAAACGTTGATCAGCGGATAATCTGTAATCGCCTTCGCTACGGCATCTACGAAAATCGGCGTGAAAGTCAGCTTTTCGTTGTGTTTCCCAAAGAACTTGTCTTTGTTGGAATTGCGCCATTCAACAATATTCGTAACGTCAACTTCAAGATATGATGTCACGTGCGGCGAGGTCTGTTTCGAATAGACCATGTGCCCTGCAATCATTTGGCGCATGCGGTCCATTTCGACGATGCGGTCGTTTTCGCGGACAGCGATTTTCGGATTGGTATAGCCTAATTTCTCCCAGGCCGCTGGTCGTTGGTCGTTGGTCGTTGGTCGGCTTGCAATCGGATATTTTCTGTTCTTGAGATAATTGAAAACGTCGCTTTTCCGGATTCTTCCGTCAGCGCCCGAACCGGGAATGCTTTGAACTTCCTCCAAAGACAGGTTTTCCTTTTGCGCAATTGAAATGATCAGCGGCGAGAGGAAAGCGTCGGGATTGGATTCTGCTTTTGGTTGTTGGTGGTTGGTGGCTGGTGGTTGGATTTGTTTTGTCTGGCCGGTTGATTTTTCTTCGACTACTTTCTTTTGACTTTCGACTTTCGACTTTTGACTGTCATCTGACTGGATGATTGCCAACACCGCGCCCACTTTCACGACGTCGTTTTTCCCGAAGTGGATTTCCGTAATCGTACCCGAAACCGGCGACGGAACATCGCTGTCGACTTTATCGGTGGCGACTTCGAGGATCGTTTCTTCGGCCATCACCGTATCGCCGACATTTTTCAGCCAGTTGATGATGGTCGCTTCCGAAATGCTTTCGCCCATCTTGGGCATTTTAAATTCGATTGTCGGCATTATTTCTTTCTTGATTCTTCTAAGGTCATATAATTCGTTTGCTGTAGCGGTCGGCTTTCCGGGATTTCGCGAAGCGGCTCTACGGCTTTCCACGTTTGGTACATTTCACGCGGCAGTTGTTGGTACAGTTCGGTTCCTCTCGTTTTCCACGAAATCATATCGTCAGAAACGTCTTTCACGATTTGCGCTGGGTTGCCGACGATGACTTTCCGCGCCGGGATTTTCATTTCGGCTTTTACGAACGTCAATGCGCCGACGATGCATTCGTCCCCGATTTCGGCATCGTCCATAATCACGGCATTCATTCCGATCAGGCAATTCCGGCCGATATTCGCGCCGTGAATGATTGCGCCGTGTCCGATATGCGCGCCTTCTTTCAGCGTGATGCTTTTCCCCGGAAACATATGGATCGTACAATTTTCCTGCACGTTGCATCCGTCTTCGATTACGATTCCGCCCCAGTCGCCGCGTATTGCCGCACCCGGACCGACATAAACGTCCTTGCCGATGATGACATTGCCGGTAACTGCAGCCTGCGGATGGATGAAGCTGCTTTCGTGGACGACGGGGATGAAACCTTTGAATTCGTAGATCATTTGGTCGTTGGTCGTTGGTCGCTGGATTTGTTTGAACAAGCCGCGACATTATCCTTTTATTTAAACTTTTCTAATGTTTTCTTGGTAAACTCGGATAAAACGAGTCTTCCGCTGATGGCCGCGCGTTCAGCCAGTAAATTATCCCAATCGTCGGTGCCTTTCCAGAAGATTTGCTTCATTTCGAGCATCGCTTCGGGATTGTAGGTGCATAAATGTTTGGCGAACGCTTCGACTTTCGCATCCATTTCCTCGATCGATTCGAAAATTTCGGCGAACAAGCCTTTATTTCGCGCCCATTCGGCTTCGTAAAACGTATTGGCGTCGATCGCGATTTGCGAGGTCGCCGAAACACCCATTTTGCGTTCAATAGCAGGTGAAACCACGAACGGACCGATTCCGACATTGAGCTCGCTTAATTTTATCGCCGCAAATTTCGTCGCAAAGCAATAATCGGTCGCCGCCGCAATGCCTACACCGCCGCCGACGGTTTTGCCCTGAATACGCCCGACGATGAACTTCGGGCATTTGCGCATCGCGTTGATGACGTTCGCGAATCCGGAAAAAAACACTTTTCCGGTCACCGCGTCGTTGATAGTGATCAATTCCTTGAAACTTGCTCCGGCGCAAAACGTGCGGTCGCCGCCGGATTTGAGAATGATGACTTTTACGTCGTCGTTATTTCCCGCTTCGGTTATGGTTTGGGCCAGTTGCGAGAGAATCGTTCCCGGCAGTGAATTCTGTTCGGGGTGGAAAAACTCGATTGTGGCGATGTTGTTTTCGATATTTGATTTTACGTATGCTTCCATTTGGTGGCTGGTTGTTGGTCGCTGGTCGTTGGATTGCATCTGCTAACCTCAACTTTATTTTTTCTAATTACTATAGTTCAATTATTCTAAAAGTCCGAATTGCTTGAAATGATGTGTGAAATGCTTGTTCGCCAGCAAATCCCATTCAAACTTGTCCATCATGCCGAACACGACGTTTTTGGTGCGCAGCTCCGGGTTTTCCTTAAAGAATTGCTCGTAATGATCCATCGCCTCGATGAGTTTCGCTTTTGCCGTTTCGAGATCCGGATATTGCAAAGCTTCGTTTTCGCCCTGTTTCATCAGCGGATGCTTGTGTTCTTTCGGAAACGGTCTGTGGTTGAAAATGGTTTCCCGGTATTTCGGCAAATGCTCTTCGGGCGTTGCAATTTCGAATTCGCCTTTTTTGTTGGTCGCGAACAAGTATTGCTGTTCCATGTGCTCGACCATGTGCTGCGGCGTCATCGTGCCCCAATTGGCTTTGTGGTTTACGGTGAGTTTCGTCAGGTAGTCGTTCACATTTTTGTGATTGATTTCGGCAAATGGCGACCGTTTCTGAACCATTGTCAAAATCGTCGCAACAGCAGTCAGTTCATCGTTCTGATCGAAAACCTCGACGAACCATTTCACGATTCCGGCCGGCAATTGCTCGCCCGTATGGTCGCGCTCGATTTTCTGTTTGCACGTCAAGCGGACATACATCGTGTCGTTGTGGTAAATCGGTCGCAGGAAACGGCATTCTTCAAGCCCATAGTTCGCGGCAACCGGACCTTTGTTCGGCCAGACGAAAAGCCCAGCGGCGGCGGCCAAAATGAAATAGCCGTGAGCCGTGCGTTTCTCGAAAATGCTGCCTTTTAAAGACGTGATGTCGGTATGCGCGTAAAAATGATCCCAGGTCAGGTTCGCGAAATTGATGATGTCGGTATCGGTCACCGTGCGCTTGTGCGTCTTGATCGACATGCCCGGCTCGATGTCGTCCCAGTAGTATTGGAACGGATGGTTTTCGGCTTCTTTGTACGCGGAATTCGGCTGGAAAATTCCTGTGATTTCAGTCAAGGTTGTCGGCGAGCCTTGTATCGCGCAGCGCTGCATGTAGTGCTTGATGCCGCGAACGCCGCCCATTTCCTCGCCGCCGCCCGCACGACCCGGACCGCCGTGCACCAATTGCGGCAACGGCGAACCGTGTCCGGTGCTTTGCTTGGCGTTTTCGCGGTTCAGAACCAGAATCCTTCCGTGGTGCGAAGCGGCATTGACGACATAATCTTTCGCAATTGTATCGGAATTAGTGACGATTGACGACACCAATGAACCTTTACCCATTTTCGCCAGTTCGACGGCTTCGTCGAGGTTTTTATACGGCATCAGTGTCGCAACCGGGCCGAACGCTTCGGTTTCATGGGCAATCGTATTTTTGAACGGCTCGTCTTCCCTCAAAACCATCGGGCTGATGAACGCGCCTTTTGCCGCATCCGCGCCGACCGTCGTGATTTTATCGTAATCGCCGTAAACGATTGCGGCTGTTTTTGCGATTTCGCGCGTCCGCACCTTGACTTCCTCGACTTGATCGTTCGACACGAGCGAGCCCATGCGGACTTCCTTCAGTCTCGGGTCGCCGATCGTGACTTTGTCGAGCGCTTTTCCGAGTGCAATTTGCACGTCTTCAATCAAACTTTCGGGGACGATAATTCTTCGGATAGCAGTACATTTCTGGCCGCATTTGACCGTCATCTCAGATCGGACGGCATTGACGAACAAGTCGAATTCGGGCGTTCCCGGTTTTGCGTCTTCGCCTAATACCGAGCAGTTCAGCGAATCGGCTTCCATATTGAACGGCACGGATTCGGAAATGATTCTCGGGTGCGATTTCAGCATACGGCCGGTAGATGCAGAACCCGTAAAAGTAACGACGTCCTGCGATCCGACAAAATCCAACAGCTTATTGGCCGAGCCGCATATCAGTTGCAGTGCGCCTTCGGGCAAAATCCCCGACGCGACGATTTCTTTGACGACCGCTTCAGTCAGATATGAAGTTGAAGTTGCCGGTTTCACGATCGCGGGCATTCCGGCCATCCAGTTGACGGCGCATTTTTCGAGCATTCCCCAAATCGGGAAGTTGAACGCGTTGATGTGGACCGCGACGCCGGGTTTCGGTACCAGAATGTGATGCGCCATAAAACGGCCGCCGCGCGACAGGTCGATCGGATCGCCTTCGACGTCGTAGGGCTGGTTCGGGAACAATTTCCGGAGCGACGCATTCGCGAACAGGTTGCCGAATCCGCCTTCGATATCGATCCACGAGTCGACGCGCGTCGCTCCGGTCCGGTAGCTGATTTCATAAAACTGCTCCTTTCTTTTGGTCAGGTACAAAGCAAGTTTCTTAATCATGTTGCCGCGTTCCTGAAACGTCATCTTGCGCAGTTTATCGCCTTTGGTTCGCCCGTAATGCAGGATCTCTTCGAAATCCAGACCTTCGGTCGAGGCATGCGCGATCAGTTCGCCCGTCACCGAATCGATCAAAGGAACGCCGTTTCCTGAACCTTCGATCCATTGCCCGCCTATATAATTTTGTATTTTCATAGTTAGTAGATAGTGGCTAGTTGTTAGCGGCTAGACAGCTTCGTTTACCGCAACCCAATTATTAATTATTAACTATTAATTATTCATTCCTTCAATAATCATCGCGTAGCCTTGCCCGACGCCGATACACATCGTGACAAGCGCGTATTTTTTTCCTGTAAGCTGCAATTCCAAGGCAGCCGAATAAGCAATCCTTGCTCCGGTTACGCCCAGCGGATGACCGATCGCGATCGCGCCGCCGTTCGGGTTGATCCGCGGATCGTCGTCTTTCAGTCCGAGCTCGCGGATGTAGGCGATACTTTGCGCGGCGAACGCTTCGTTGAGTTCGATGACATCGATCTGGTCCAATGTCAAACCGGCTTTCGCCAATGCTTTTCTCGTCGCTTCGACCGGCCCGATTCCCATGATCCGCGGTTCGACGCCAACTACGGCCGAGCTGACGATTTTTGCCAGCGGCTTCAAATTGTATTTTTTGACCGCGTCTTCTGAAGCAACCAAAACCGCAGCCGCACCGTCGTTCAGTCCTGATGAGTTTCCGGCGGTTACGCTTCCGTCTTTTTTAAAGGCAGGACGCAATTTCGCCAATCCTTCCATCGAGGAATTTGGTTTTACGAATTCGTCTTTTGCGAAAACGATCGGGTCGCCTTTGCGCTGCGGGATTTCGACCGCGACAATCTCTTTCGCCAAACGCCCATTTTCCTGTGCTCTAGCGGCTTTCTGCTGGCTGTTCAAGGCAAATTTATCTTGGTCTTCACGCGAAATCTGGTACTTGTCGACAAGATTTTCCGCGGTTTCGCCCATTGCGTCCACGCCGTATAGTTCTTTCATTTTCGGGTTGACGAAACGCCAGCCGAAGCTCGAATCGTACATTTTGGAATCGGTTCCGTAAGCGCTAGAAGGTTTCGAGACCACGAGCGGACCGCGCGTCATGTTCTCGACGCCGCCCGCGATGAATACATCGCCGTCGCCGGCCTTGATCGCGCGATTGGCATGAATGACTGCCGACAATCCCGATGAGCACAAGCGATTCACGGTTTCGCCCGGAACGGTTTGCGGCAAGCCCGCCAGCAAAAGCGACATTCTTGCGACGTTGCGATTGTCTTCGCCGGCCTGGTTCGCACAGCCCAGAATGACATCGTCGTAAGCAGAAGTTGGGATTTCCGGATGTTTTTCGGCCAAAACCTTGATGACATGCGCACCCAAATCGTCTGCACGGACCGCGCCTAACGTTCCCTGATAATTTCCGATTGGCGTCCGTACGCCGTCTATGATGTATGCTTCCATTAGTTGTTAGTGTTTAGCGGCTAGATAAATTGGTCCGACCTCAACCTCTCAATTCAATTCGTATTTTCTTATTTTAAAATTTTCGCGACTAGCTCCATTCCTTCTCGCTCCGGTACACCGTTCCCTTGAACAGTGCAACAATCGCGTCGTCTTTTTTTACCTTGACGGTATAAAACCCGAACTTGTTCTTTTTTGCATTTTCCTGTGCGATAGCCGTAATCACGTCGCCTTCCTTCAGCGATTCGATGTGGTTGATCGACGTATCGATGCTGACCGATTGCCTTCCGTGCGAGTTCGACGCGAATGCCAAAGCGCTGTCGGCGAGCGCATACGTAATCGATCCGTGCGCGATGCCGAAACCGTTGAGCATTTCTTTGCGGACGGTCATCGAAAGCGTGCATTTTCCTTCCGAAATATCGTCGATCACAATGCCGAGCCATTGGCTGAACGCATCGTTTTCGAACATCTTATGGACAATTTCTTTTGGCGTCATCAGAAAAACGTTTTGTGTTCACGCGCCATTTTTCTGAGCAGCGGGCTGCAACGGTAACGGTCTTCGTGATATTCGTCATATAAATCGTCGAGCATCGAAACACAGTTTGAAATTCCGATCTCGTCGGCCCAGTCCAGCAATCCTTTCGGGTAATTGACGCCTTTGGTCAATGCATTGTCGATGTCTTTGGCCGAAGCGATATTCAAAAACAGCGCATCGGCCGCTTCGTTGATGAGCATTGACAGAACGCGGCTGAAAATCTGTCTGCCCAACGTTTCGTCTTCGGTAGGCTTGGGCATTTCCTGCGAATAATCGTAAAATCCGCGACCGGTTTTACGGCCCAAAAATCCGGCCTCGACCAAACGCTTCTGCGTAAACGAAGGCTTGTATCTCGGATCGAAATAAAACGAGGAAAACACGGTTTCGGTCACGGTATAATTGACGTCGTGCCCGATAAAGTCCATCAGTTCGAACGGGCCCATTTTGAACCCGCCGAAGGTTTTCATCGCCCAGTCGATCGTCGCGAAATCGGCTTTGCCTTCCTCGTAAATCCGCAGCGCTTCGCCATAAAACGGACGCGCGACACGGTTGACAATAAATCCCGGCGTGTCTTTGGCGACAGCGACGATTTTTTTCCAACCGGAAATGATGCCAACCGTTTTTTCTAAAATTTCATGGCTCGTTTGTATCGCCGGAATCACCTCAACCAACTGCATCAATGGCGCAGGATTGAAAAAATGGATGCCGATGACGCGGTTTGCGTTTTTGCACGACGCGGCAATTGAGGCAATCGACAGCGACGAAGTGTTCGAGGCTAAAATACAGTCGGCGGAAACGATCGTTTCCAGTTCCGAGAACAATTTCCTTTTGATATCAAGGTTTTCCACAATCGCCTCAATGATCAAATCCGAATCGAAAAGATCTTCGAGCGCATTCGCATAAGAAATCGACGATGAAATCCGCCGGCTTTCGGGCTTAACGATTTTTCCTTTCTCGACGAGTTTCGACAGCGTATTTTCCAAAGCGGCTTTGCTCTTGTCAAGCGCAGCCTGGCTGGTGTCGTACAATTTCACTGCACAGCCTGAAGTTGCCGCGACCTGTGCGATTCCGCTGCCCATAGTTCCCGATCCGATTACAGCTACCTTCATTATCTACCTTTGAATTCCGGTTGTCTTTTTTCGATAAAGGCATTGACGCCTTCATTATAGTCGTAGGAGTCAGCCGATTCGATTTGCAGGTCCGATTCCATTTCCAATTGCTGTTGCAGGTCGTTGACCATCGATTTGTTCAACAGTTTTTTGGTCAGCGCGATTGCGTGGGTTGGCATTTTTGCAAGCGTTGCGGCCAGTTTTTGCACTTCTTCATCAAACAGTGCAACCGGATAGAATTTATAGATCATCCCGATTTCGAACGCCTCGCGCGCGCCGACCTTATCGCCGAGCATCATCAGTGCAGATGCTTTCTGGAAGCCGATCAACCTCGGCAGAAAAAAAGTTCCGGCGCTGTCGGGTACCAAACCGATTTTACTAAATGCCTGGATGAACGCGGCATTTTCCGCCGCCACGACGATATCGCAGGCCAAGGCAATGTTTGCTCCTGCTCCGGCAGCTACGCCATTGACTGCACAGACTACCGGTTTTTCGATATTCCGGATCCGGGTAATGATCGGGTTGTAATGTTCTTCGAGGATTTTGCGGAAACCGGGCATCAATTCGGGTGTCGTGACTTCCTTCAAATCCTGACCGGCGCAAAATGCTTTTCCGTTACCGGTGATCACGATGACGCGAACGGCAGTATCTTCAGCGCATTTGTCGAGCGCCGACTGCATTTCCAAAGCCATTTCGCGGTTGAAGCTGTTGAATACTTCGGGACGGTTCAGGGTGATGAAACCTATATTGTCCTCAATTTTTAAAACAATCGAACCCATTATTAATTACTCATTATTAATTATTAATTACTTAAGGCATTTAAAATAATCGAACGGTTCGTGACAATCTAGACATTGAAAAAATGCCTTGCATGCCGTCGAGCCGAACTGGCTGACCAATTTCGTGTTCATCGATCCGCATTGTGGGCATTTCACCAATTTCTTGTTGCCGAGCAGCGCCTCAATGTCGGCTTCGGGTTCGAGCGGGGCGGCGATTCCGTATTTTTCCAGGGCTTTCCGTCCTTTTTCGGTAATCCAATCGGTCGTCCAGGCCGGCGAAAGCACAAGCTCGACGTTGGCTTCGATGCCTTTTGCTGCGAGCGCTTTTTTGATGTCGTCACCGATGACGTCCATCGCGGGGCAGCCCGAATATGTCGGCGTTATGGATATTTCAGCAACATCATTTATCATTTTCGCCGAACGGACGACGCCCATTTCCATGATCGACAGCACCGGAATCTCGGGATCGGAAACCGATTCGAGGATTTCGGCGAGTTTCGGGTCGATATGTGGTATTACCGTATTCATTTTATTTTTTTGACAAACTTGGAAGGTTTAGCCGTTACCACGACATATTTGGGAACGTGCGCTGCATGTATTGCATGTCGGCCAATAAAAATCCCATGTGTTCGGTATGGACGCCTTGCTTTCCACCCTTTTGGAAATACTGCAGCTGCGGAATTTCGAGCGTCGCCTCGACCAATATCTTATTGACATTGTCATGGAACATATCTTTTAATTTCGCCACGTCTACGCCGATTCCTGCAGCTATCATTGCCTCGTCGGCTTCGGTCTTATGAAAAAACTCGTCGGTAAACGTCCATAAATCGTTGATCGCGTTTTGGATTCGATTGCGGCTTTCGTCGGTTCCGTCCCCGAGGCGCTTGATCCAATCCGACGAAAAACGTTTGTGGTACGCGACTTCCTTGATCGATTTCTTTGCAATTGCAGACAAAGTTTCATCTGAACTATGCTGCAATTCGTTCAAAAGCAACAAATGAAATTCATCAAATAAAAACTGTCGTGCGATCGAATAGGCGAAATCCGTGTTCGGCTGTTCAGCCAAAAGCACATTCCTGTATTCGCGTTCGCTGCGCAGGAAGGCAATTGTATCTTCAGTCTCATCGCCACCCAACTGTTTCGCGGCATATTGATAATAACTGCGCGTTTGCCCGAGCAGATCCAGCGCAATGTTGGTCATCGCGATATCGGTTTCGAGATTCGGGCCGTGGCCGCACAATTCTCCCAAACGCTGCCCGAGAATCAGGGTATTGTCGGCGATTCCGTAGATGTATTGGACGAGATTGTTCATCTTACATGTGTTTCAGTTCTTCCGGCAATTCGTAAAACGTCGGATGACGGTAGGCTTTGTCTTTTGCAGGCTCGAAAAATTCCCCGTTGTTTTCAGGGTTCGACGCCGTGATTTCGGATGAAGGCACGACCCAGATGCTCACGCCTTCCATCCTGCGGGTATAAACGTCGCGGGCGTTTTCAAGCGCCATCGTCGCATCGGATGCGTGAAGACTTCCGCAGTGGCGGTGTTCGAGTCCGTTTTTACTGCGGACAAATACTTCCCAAAGTGGCCAGTTTTTCATAGTATTAGCAGATAGTTGCTAGTTTTTAGTTGTTAGATGTTTTTTCTTAACGATAAAATTCCGATTACTCAAATCGTCTAGCTACTATTAACTAGCCACTAGCGACTGTTTCTCCGCATACGCCATCGCCGCGTCGCGCACCCATTTTCCGTTATCCCAAGCGTTTCTTCTTGCTTCCATCCGGGCTTTGTTGCACGGGCCGTACCCTTTGACGACCTGCCAGAATTCGTCCCAATCCATAGCGCCGTAATCGTAATGGCCGGTTGTTTCGTTCCATTTCAAGTCCGGATCGGGAATCGTAAGCCCGAGCAAATCGGCCTGCGGAACGGTCTGGTCCACAAACTGCTGGCGCAGCTCGTCGTTGGTTTTGCGTTTGAGTTTCCACTTCATCGATTGCTCGGTGTGGACGGATTCGGCATCGGTCGGGCCGAGCATCATCATCGACGGCCACCACCAGCGGTTGAGCGCGTCCTGGGCCATCGCCTTTTGCTCGGGTGTACCGTTGCAAAGCGTCAGCATGATTTCAAATCCCTGCCTTTGGTGAAAGCTTTCTTCCTTGCAGACGCGTACCATCGCGCGGGCGTACGGTCCGTAAGACGTTACGGTCAGCGGCACCTGGTTGATGATCGCCGCGCCGTCGACGAGCCAGCCGATCGCACCCATATCGGCCCAGGTTACGGTCGGATAATTGAAGATCGACGAATATTTCGCTTCGCCCGAATGCAATTGCTCGTACAATTCCTCGCGGGAAATGCCTAATGTTTCGCAGGCGCTGTACAGATACAATCCGTGTCCTGCCTCATCCTGGACCTTTGCCAAAAGCGCAACTTTCCTGCGGAGCGAAGGCGCACGGGTGATCCAATTTCCTTCAGGCAGCATCCCGACGATTTCGGAGTGCGCGTGCTGTGAAATCTGGCGGATGTGCGTTTTGCGGTATTTCTCCGGCATCCAGTCTTTCGGCTCGATCTTTTCGTCGTTCGCGATTTTCTGCTCGAAAATCGCTTCCAGTTTTTTCAATTCTTGTTCCGTCATAACTTTATATTTTTAGTTATACAGTATATTCTAAACCGCAAAATCCACGACAACTTTTTCCGACGTCGGGACGGCCTGGCAGCTCAATACCAGATTTTGCGCGACTTCCTTTTCGTCGAGCGCGTAATTGATCTTCATCTCGACCGAACCTTCCACGACGCGGCATTTGCAGGTTGAGCATACGCCGCCTTTACAGGCAAACGGCAAATCGGCGCCGGCAGCGAGCGCTCCGTCGAGGATGTTGTCGAAATCGTCGTCCATGACGAAATGGAATTCCTTGCCGCCGTCGATGATCGTGACCTGAGTGCCTTCAACTTTATTTTCGAGGACTTTGGCCGTCCGTGCTTTGTCTTCGTCCGAATGCCCGGTATTAAACAATTCAAAATGGATTTTCTCCTTGGGCAGACCGGCCGCTGCCAATTCGTCGCGGATCAGGAAAATCATCTGTTCCGGACCGCAGATGAAACACTCGTCTACCGTTGGCACATCGATGATCTTTTCGGTGAGCAACTGCAGTTTTTCTTTCGTGAAACGGCCATTTAAAAGCTCGATGCTGCGATGCTCTTTGGTGAGGAAATGAAAAATCTCCAAACGTCCGAAATATTTGTTTTTCAATTGTTCGATTTCCTCCTTAAAGATAATCGATTTGACGCTTCGGTTCAGGTAAAAAAGCTTGAAAGTGCTTTTTGGCTCGAGCGCAAGATGCGTTTTGATGATCGACAAGATCGGCGTAATTCCGCTTCCGGCCGCGAACACGATGTAGTTTTTCGCCTTTCCCGGTTCGACCGGCGTGTTGAAAATTCCGCTCGGCGGCATCACTTCAAGCACATCGCCTTTTTTGAGCGTGTCGTTGACGTAAGTCGAAAACAATCCGCCGTTTATTTTCTTGACGGCGACTTTCCACTGGTCTTCGACCGGGCTCGTGCAAAGCGAATAGTTGCGGCGCACTTCCTGGCCGTCGATGTTGGCCCGGATCGTAAAATGCTGCCCGTGGCTGTACTTGAAATCGGATTTCAACTCTTCGGGAATCTCAAAGGAAATGACCGAACAGTCTTTGGTTTCCTTGTAAAGATCGAGCACTTTTATCGGGTGGAACTTCGCCATTGCCTTAGTAATCGGTTTTAAATTAGACTAACAACCGTTAGTTTACTATGCAAATTTAAGTAATATTTACTAAAAAGTTACGACAACGTTTGAAAAATTAAACTGTCACTGAAAATCAATTGGTTATCACAAAATTTTACAAGTGATTTCGTATGAAAATCTAGACGATTCCGGTGAGCAGGATTTGCTTGAGATTGGCTTTGAGCACCGAGGCGTTGAAATCCTTTTTCTTCCCATACCAAAGATAAAGCGTCCGCAAGGTCGAAAGCAACGAAAAAATGACGACCTCCGGATTGAGGGTTTTGATTTCGCCGTCGGCAATGCCTTTTTTTACGATGCTCCGGAACATTTCCTCGTATTCTTCGCGCATCTTCAAAAAATAAGCGAGTTCGGTTTTCGGCAGGTGCATCCAGTCGTTGTTGAGCGACGCGAGCGCATCGGGATTGCGGACCGTAATATCGATATGCAACCGGATGACTTTCTCGAGTTTCATGACAGCAGTTTCTTCCGAACCGACAATTTGAGTAATGGTATTGGTGTATTCCTCGGCGATCTCGATGATGATCAGTACTAATATCTCGTGCTTCGATTTGATATGATTGTACAAACTTGCCGCCTTGATGTGCATCGCCTGGGCAATGTCGCGCATCGTCACGGCGCTGTAGCCCTTTTCCTTGAACAGCGTGGCTGCTATGTTGACGATTTCGGTCTTGCGGTCGGGTTTCATTTTGGTCGTCGGTGGTTGGTCTTTAGTCGTTGGACTTTCGCTGGGATTGTAAAAATAAGAAAATCTTCACGTAAAATAATTTCCTCTGAAGAACACATTTTCAACTTGTGGTTCACCTCCAACGACCTACGACTAAAGACCAACGACCAAACTAAATAATCTTATTGTTCTTCGCCTTCTGAATCGCCTCGATCTTATTGTGTACTTGCAGCTTTGCGTAAATATTCTCGATGTGCTTGCGGATCGTCCCGACCGAAAGAATCAGGTTTTCGGCGATCGTGTTGTATTTAAGCCCTTTGCTGAGCTGCTCCAGCACTTCTATTTCACGCACCGTAAGCTTGACTTCCGCGACTTCGGAGGTGTTCTCAAAATCCATCGGATTACGGAATAATTTGAGTGTTTTCAACGCGATCGACGGCGTCATCGTCGCACCGCCGTTCATCGTTTCGATAATGCCCTGGTGCAGGTCTTTCGGGTTGACTTCCTTGAGCAGGTAACCGTCTGCGCCGGCTTTTATGGATTTGAAGATGTTTTCGTCGTTGTCGAAAATCGTCAGCATGATGATCTTGATGTGCGGATATTTCTGCTTGACGATGCCCGTGGCTTCGATACCGTTCATTTTGGGCATCTCGATATCCATCAAAATCAGGTCGAGGTTGTGGCTGTTTTCGAGTTTTTCAAGCAAATCCGCACCGTCGTTCGCCGTAAACCTGCAGCTCAAATCCTCAAAAAACGACAGCTTTTCGGCGATGGCCTTCTGGAGGAAAACATTGTCGTCTACTATGGCTAACTTTATCATTGTTGTAAATTTATATCATTTCGTCCAATTGCATACGGATTTTCGTGCCTTCGCCCGGCGCCGAAACCATGCTGAATCCGGCCCCGATATCGGCCATCCGTTTGCGCATGTTCCCGATGCCGTTGCCTGGATCGACTATCGAGACGTCGAAACCCGAGCCGTTGTCGGCAACTGCAATGACAATGTTCTTTTCACGGCTGATTTCAATGGCAATTTCGGACGCATCGGCATATTTCAGCGCATTGTTCACCGCTTCCTGGATTGTCCGGTAAATGTTCATGCCCCAAACCGAACTCAATCTGACGGTGTCCAAATCATCGGCAATCGAAAACCGGAAACGGATGCCGCCTTTGGCTTCCCGCGCCTTTTCGATGAAATTCAGGATGCGCGCCCGCAGGTCCTCAAACGAGATCGCATTGTGATTCATCGCCCAGATCGTGTCGCGGAGCTCGACGATCGTATCTTTGGTAAAGTCGCTGATGCGCTGCAGCTTTTCGTCGAGTTTGGTATTCTTGAGATTGAAGGCGTATTTGAGGTTGTCCATCGACGAGATGATGAACGTGAGCTGCGCCCCGATGTTGTCGTGCAAGTCGCGCGAAATCGCAAGCCGCTGGTTCTGGAGCTGGTTCTGCGCCTCAATCTGGGCGATCGCCGTTTTGAGCTCGTGCTCCTGCGCCTGCTGCCGGTTGCGGAGCTTCTGCTGCCGGTAAACCAATACGCCGACAATGGCGATGAACAGCGAAACCACGGCCAGGACAATTAATTGCAGCCGGCGCTGCCTGACTTCGGCGGCCGTCTGCAGCAAGAGCTTCTCCTTTTTATTGGTTTCGAAACGCACTTCGAGCTCGGCGATTTTCGCGTTTGTTTCTTTATTGAGCAGGCTGTCCTTGTATTGCGTATGCAATTTGTAGTTTTTGAGCGATTCTGCCGGATTGCCGAGTTTTTCGTAACTGTCGGCCAAGTTCTTATACATCGACTGGATTGCGAAAAGATAGTGGTTCTGCAGTGCTATGCCGAGCGATTTCCGATGCCATTTAATCGCTTCGGGATAATTCTTCTGCGCGAAATACAGATCGCCCAAACTCGCATATGTTTCCGAAATTCCGATGTCGTCCTTGAGCGCTTCGCGGATTTGCAGCGCCCGGTCGTATAGAGGCCGCGCCTGGGCAAAACGGCCGGTCATCGCGTAAATACCCGCGATGTTGTTCAGGCTGTACGGAATCCCGACGCTGTCGCGGCTTTTTTCTTTCATCGACAGGCTTTTGCCGTAAAAAATCAGCGCACTGTCGAGCTGTTGCTGCATTTCCTTGAGCACGCCGTAATTGTCGTAAATGCCCATCAGCGGATATTCGAGGTGTTCGCTTTCCGCGATCGATTTCGCTTTTTGCATGTAATACTGCGCCTTTTGCATGTCGCGGCGCTTCATCATATAACCCATTTCGGCATATTCGTGCGCGAGCTTTTCGCGGTCGCCGATGGCTTCATAAATCCCGATTGCCTTCAGTTGATAGGCTTTGTTCAATTTGTATTTTCCCTGATAATAATAAACCAGCCCGAGATTGCTGTAACTGCCTGCAACACCCGGTTGGTATCCGATTCTTTTGGCGTTTTCGGCATTTTTGAGGAATAAACCGTCGATCGTGGCCGCGTGGTTTACCTTGTATTCAAACGGAATGCTGTTGACCGAATCGATAGCCGTTTTATTTTGCGCAGCCAAAACCGCGGAAAAAGCAAAAAGCAAATATGTCAACCGCCATTTCATGTATGCTTTTTTGCAGCGAAATCCTCCGGCAGCAGGATGTTGATTTGCGTTCCGCTGCCGATTTCCGACACAATGGAGATTTTCCCGCCGATATCGCCGATGCGTTTTTCCATATTGGCCAATCCGTTGCCTTTTTCGGCGGTCGCAATATCGAAACCCGAGCCGTTGTCTTTGATGACAATGCGGATGTCGTTGCCTTCCGGCCGGATGTCAATCGAGATTTCGGTCGCAGCGGCATATTTGATTGCGTTGTTGATCGCTTCCTGGATCGTCCGGTGGATGTTCATTCCGACGATCGACGAGAATTTCATGCCGCCGAGCGCCTGCGAAACATGGAACTTGAATTCGATGTTTTCAGTGACTTCACGCGCCTTTTCTATGAAGTTGAAAATCCGGGTTCGCAAATCTTCAAAAGTAATCTCGGCGTTGTTCATCGCCCAAATCGTATCGCGGAGTTCAACAATGGTTTCCTTTGCGAAAACACTGATGTTCTGGAGCTTGCTGTCGAGTTTGCCCTTGCCGAGCTCGAAGGCGTACTTGATGTTGTCTACCGAGGAAATAATGAACGTGAGCTGCGCCCCGATGTTGTCGTGCAGATCGCGTGAAATCTGGAGCCGTTGCTGCTGGAGCTTGTTCTGGGTCTCGATTTTCTGGATCGCCGTCTTAAGCTCATGCTCCTGTTGTTGCTGGCTGTTGCGGAGCTTTTGTTGGCGGTTGATCATGTAAGCGATCAAAACGATGAAAAACAGCAGCAGCGACAACCCGATGACCAGGTTGTTGCGCTGGCGGACTTCGGCGTTTTTCTGGAGCAGCTCGACTTTCTGTTCGGCGAGTTCCTTTTCCTTTTTGTCGGTCTCGTGCAAAATTTTGAATTCGGCCAGCGAGGCTTCCTTTTTCTCGTTTACGGCCTTTTTGTATTCGACGTAAAACTTCATGTTCGCATCGAGCGCTTTTTTGTAATCGCCTTCACGCGTATAGATCTCGCACAAAATCTGATAGGATTTTCCGAGATTGAACCTGTTGTTGACCGAATCCAGGATGTCGATGCTTTTCAGGGTCAGCGCCTCGGCTTTCTTGAAATCGTGCTGGAACGACGCAAGATTGCCCAGATTGCTGTAGGTATCGGCGATGTTTTTCTTGTTGCCCGACCTGATGTCGATTTTCAGGCATTCGTTGAAATAATATTCTGCGCTGTCGAGTCTTCCCGAATACAGGAAGCAGTTCGCTTTGTTGTCGAGGAACGTCGCCTTGATCTTGTCGGAATGGATGCTGTCCGAAATCCGGATTCCTTCCTCGTCGATTTGCAGCGCACGGTCAAAATCGTCGCTCATGCCGTAAACGTTGGCCAGCGAGTGCGCCGCATCGAGCCAGCCGTATTGGCCTTTGTTGTTGTCCAGGAGTTTCAGCGCCTCGATCAGGTTGTCTTTCGCGGCCGCGAAATCGTTCTTCTGGAGATGGACTTCGCCGATGAACGCGTTGATCGACGCGATGCCCTTTGTATTTTTCCGGGTTTCGTAAATTTTCAGGGATTTGTAGAGATTGTCGAGCGCTTTCGGATAATCGCCGGTATGCTTGTAGCAGTTTCCAATGCCGCAGTAGGCGATCGCCTTGAGCGTGTCGGCCTGCGGATTTTTGACCAGAAGCAATCCTTTCTCGTAACTTTTCAGCGCGAGTTCATAGGATGAGATACCTGAATAATACAATCCGCGCGCGAGTGCCGCCATCGCTTTGTACTCGTCGGGCTCGCCCAGCGCCGCCTTTTCGATTTTGGTTACCATCGCCGAATCGACTGATTGCTCCTGAGGCGATTTCGCACGATTGAACCCTTGCGTGATGAACCTGCGGTTGGTGTTTGAGGCCGGGATTTCTTTTTCCCTGGTATCGTTGCAGCCGACAAGCAGAAAAAGTAACCCGATAACAGCGTAGAGATATTTCATAACTGGCGTTTTACCGACTAAATATAAACAAAACCTTTAGAAACAGCCGGTTAAAATTTGGGGTTAATCGATGAGCCCGTTTTTGGAAAGCGTCCCGACCAGATCGTGCTGGATTGCCATGAGGTCTTTGTCGATAGATTCGCGGGCTTCATTGAGTTTGTCCTTCAGTTCATCGGAAAGCCGGAGCTGGCTGAGTTGCGCATCGTTGCTCGACATCAGCTGAACAATGATGTGGTTCAACTCGTCAACTTTCTGCCTGTGCTGCACCTTGGCGTACCTGAAATCGATGCTCAGCGCAACGATGGCGGCAGTTAAGACGATAATGACGGCAGTTAGGAAATAAATCATGCTCCTGAAGGTTATCATCGGGTAAAATTCAGCGATTCGACGGTAAAAAAAAATACGCATTTCTGCGTATTTTTGGAATCAGTTTTTTGACAAGACCGTCATGGGAATCGGGATTTTGCAGAGCAAGTTCTTTCCTCCGACCGTTTTGATGAAGTACAGCATCTCGGTTTTCGCATCATAAAACGGAGCGCCGTCAAAACCCGGACCGTTGATTTTGCTCCCCAAATTTATCGGTTCCGACCATTTTTTCCAGCTGTCGTCGAGCCGTGTCGTCACGTAAATATCGTAATCGCCGTAACCGCTGAAACCGTTGCTCGAAAACAGCAGTGTTTTATCATCCGGAAGCAGCAACGGCATGCTTTCTTCGGCGGCGCTGTTGATTGTTTTTCCCATATTTTCAAGTAAGGAATACGAGCCGTCGTCCTTGCGCCGGGCGAAATACAAATCGGCTCCACCTTGGGTGAAATCGGTCTCGATGCCCAAAATCAATATGCCGGCATCGGCTGTGATCGCGGCTTCGGCCGTTTCGTCGTAATTATTGTAGGCCGTTATTTTAATCGGACCAGAAGAAAAATATTTCCCGTCTTTGCATTCGAGCAGTTCAAAACCGCTTTCGCCGGTTCCGCGATTATACCGGACGCCGCCTTTGAGGATGAAATCGCCATTTGCCGCTTCGATCAGATTGTAAATTTCGTTATCGTTGAGCGCCGAGGCTTCTTCCTTAGGCTTTTCCCAGTTGCCGTTGTTGTTTTCGCAGGAGAAAACCAGTTCCTTATCGTCTCCTTCGGTCGTAAAATAGAGTTTTTTACCGTCGGCGGAAATGACCGGGTTGGAAATTTCCATCCCAAAATCGATGTTTTGTGCGGGCGCAAGATCTTCCAGTTCGGGTGTTGAATTGATTTGCGCCAATACCGGATCGGACGAATCCGAAACCGCGATAGCGTCGATTTGTTTCTGCCCCGGAAGCAATCCAAAATTAAAATCGATCCGGATCGCTGCGACATTGGCCGCGATTTCGTCGAGGATGATGTTTTCGATTCCCGCATTGAAATCGACATCGGGCGCAACTTGGATTTTCCTTCTTTTTCGGTTGTAGTAATATTTGCGGTCGGCCGGCATCGTATAGGCGTAAATCGGGGTTTTCCTGCCGATTTCACGCGCCCAGACCGTCCGGAATTTCCCGTCGCCCGAATCGGCCTGGATCCGGATGGCGCAACCGGCATTGAGGTTTTCGAAAATGGCCACCTGCTTTACCGCCTGTGGATTATCGAACCCGACCACGACATATTCCTGTGCGCCGAGGGCGTTTTTCGGCGACCAGCCGTTGGCACTTGCGCCGCCTTGCGGAAAAGCGTCGGGCTTGCCTAAAATGCGTTTGATCCCGTTTTGCTTCCCGCCGAGATCCGACGAAAATTTAATGGCTTTCGATGCCCACTGGACTTGTTGCGCGTTTGAAAAAACACTTAAAAATGCGATAACCAGAAACAGCTTTTTCATAATCCGTAATTAAAAAAAGACCAGCGAAACCGCCGGCCTTCCAACAACTAACTTAATTATTTACCTTGATTTTTTCGACTTTCTTGCCCTTGAAGGCAAAGATGTACTCGCCGTCGTCGGTGATGTCGATACCGTCGCCGTATTTCGGGCTGCCGCCTTTTCCTTTGGATTCGACCGAGCCTTTGGTTTCACCGTTGGCCATATCGATTCCGTAAATGATGTTCTTGCTGTTGCGCTGGTCGCGCAGGAAATAGTTGTCGCCGATGTGGTAAAAGTAATCGACGCCCTTGATTTTTTCCGATGCGTACGCGCGCGAACCGTCGGCTTTGTTGTAGGCCGCAAGCCCTTTTTCGGAAAGCACGACCACTTTGTCGTCAAAATCGATGACATCGGTCGCACGGCCAACCTTCGCATCGTTGTGCTTGACATCGAACAATTGATTCCCCGAAGCGATGTCGTAGCCGTAGAATTCATCACCGTCGCCAACGAAGACCGTTTTGTCTTTGTCTAGAATCAGGTCGGTGATCCGTTTGTCGAATTTTTCCGAACGCCACGACGTTTTGCCGCTAGCATCGTCAATGGCCAGCACGCCGTTTTTCTGAGCCTTGTAATCCCAGTAGATATACGGAACCCAATGCGCGTCGCTACCCATTCCTTCCTTGCGGTATTCCTGGACCTGTACTTTTCCGCCGATCTGGAGCAAAATCCTGCCCGAGGCTTTGTAAACGTTCGGCATCGAATAAGCGCCGGTGATTTTTTCGGACGCCCAAAGCAGTTTTCCGGTTTCGAGATCGTGCTTCTCGATGAATTTCGACCGGTTGCCGCCGCCGAGGATTACGAGATAAACCGCATCGTTGGTGAACAGCGGATCAGCAATGGCGCGGTAGATTTTCTTATGGCTCCCGCCGCCGAAAAGCTTGATGCCGTCGGCTGACATGTCGGCATCATACACTGATTCCCAAAGCTTTTGTCCGTTGTCGTAATTGTAAACCGCAAGTCCGTTCAGATATAGGAAAACTTTGCCGTTTCGGATCCACATATCGACGATGGCGCGCCGCGTGATGAGTTCTTTTTCGATCGCGCCGGCAAAGGTCGCATCCCACAAAATATCGCCGTTGGCCGCATTGATCCGGACGAGCTGGTTTTTATAGCCTGAGAACAGTGCACCCAAAGCCGTCGGTTTGTAGTTGACCATAACGATCTCGTTCTTCGCCGCATTGTAGATGTATTTCCCGACGCCGCCTTTAAAGCGGTTGGTTTCCCAGACTTTCTCGCCGGTATTTGCTTTGACCAGAATCACCGAATTGCGCTGCGAGATCAAAAACGCGTCGAGTTCAGAAATGTATTTCACGGTTTCGAGCTCGCCCTGGTCGGCGCCTTCCTGCGCGTTTTGCGAAATCAGGTCCTGATAAAGCTCGGAGTTCCACAACTCTTTTCCGCTGGCCAAATCGAGCACTGCAACGCGGTCTTTGCCAATGCTTCGTTTGTCGAACAGGAACAAATAGCCGCCTTTGTCTTTCCAGATCGTAAACTGGAATTCGGAATTGTTGGTTTTGTTGGTCGTGAGCTTTTTGTAGTCGCCGCTCCAGATCGCCTTGCCCGAGGCGTCAATGACCGAAGCCGAATTGTCGTCGGTACCGATGATCATGTCCCCGCCTGCGTCGCACAATGCAAGCCGTGTGGCCTTGTTGTCGAACTCCGATTCCCATACGGTGGCAAAATTGCCCGATTTCTTCCCCGCGCCTTTCCCCTTCCCCAGCAATTTCCCGAGTTGCGCGTTGGCCGTAAACGCAGTACAAAGCGCCAGTGCCGATAAACAGATAATTTTCTTCATTTGTCTTGGTTTAAAATGTTACGGTATAGCGGATCTTGTACCGCTGTTGTTTTTGTAGCTTGAAGTTGAATTTGTGCGTCAGGATGTAGTCTGACATGAAGTTGATGAAATCGATGTTTTTGATTTCGCTGTCGACCTTGAAGAACGACGACACTTTGCCGTTCTGCACCACGCCGATATCGACGATCATCGTTCCTGCTACATCGCTGAATTTTTTGTTTTTCTTCTTGAGGAAATCTTCCGACTTGAATACGGCATCGACTTCGGCGGTCACAGCCTCGGTCACGGCTTCTTCATCGGTGAGTACCGGACGCTGTGCCCTTGTGGTGTGCACGAAAAGCAGTACGGCTGAAAACGCCACTATTATCCTGATTTTGTCCATAGGGAAAATTTAAAAAGGGAAGTAAAACTTCCCCTTTGATCAGTTGTTCATGAATATACCTCTGAATGATCCTTCGGTGACGCTTTTGCTGCTTGCGCAATTATCGCCGTCTTTCCCGGTGAAGCTGAACGTGCCCTCGATTTTCTGGTCGGTAAGCGTCGAAATGTGCAAGGTTCCGGTAGCCTGGTCGCATTCGCCCGTATCCCAACTGGTGGAAGTCGCGGTCTCGGTGTAGCTCAGCACACTGTCGGAATCAGCGTTGATCGTATAATCGCCGGTCGCATTGATGCCGA
>JBEHYS010000012.1:0-112480 GCA_048498055.1 Bacteroidota bacterium | reverse complement strand
TCGAGAATTTTCGTAAAAGCGCCGTAAGCGTCTTCGACCTTGATGAGCGTCGTGGTGATTTCGGCCTCAGGAACGAACGTGCTGTTGACGATCGTAATGCTGGCCTGGGTCGAATAGATGTAGTTGTTGTATTTCGGGTTGGACAAAAACGTCAGCGAACCTTCGGTGCCTTCTTCGATTTTCGAAAGCCGGGACACGAGCGCATCTGGGTTTCCGACGACTTCGCCGCCCAAAATGCCCGCTATCTGTTCTGCTGTGAATTGCATCCTTTGGAATTATAATCCGACAAAAATATAAAAAATCGGCATTGATTTTTATTTTTCCGCAAGTTGTTTCGGAAAACAGATGTAATACTTCGTGACCGGTTTTGACAGCGCTTTGAGATTGAGCTGGTCCGAAGCCTCGATGACGTCCTCGATGGTTTTGTCCTTCTTTAAAATGTGGATCGGCTCGACATCTTTGCTATACGCCTGATTCTTGATCTTGCCTTTGAAAATGAAGTATTTCGCTTCCTCAGCTGTAATATTGTGCGCTTCGGAAAACGTTTCGACAAGCGCCGAAAGCTCAGTTGAAGTAAATTTTTCGCTGCTGACCTTGATTTTCAAAAGGTCGCGGTTGATGATCCGGCGGCACAGCGAAGCCAGAATTTCATCTTCGTGATATTGCCAGGATTTCAGCGCACTGATGATGTCGAAGTCGTCGAGCCGGGCAAATTTATCCAGCGTTTTGTCGTCGAATGTTTCAGGCAATACTTTGTTGCAGACAAAAAACAGAAGCGGTTCGCTGCAAACAAGCTGAACGCCATTTTGTACAAGTTCCTTGGCGCGCTTGAGGATTTTCATCAGCATCAATTCGGCGACCAGGCTTGTCTTGTGGAGATAAGCCTGCCAATACATCAGCCGCCGCGCCATCAGAAATTTCTCGACCGAATAAATGCCTTTTTCCTCGATCACCAAAATGTCGTTGACAACATTAAGCATCTGGATCAGGCGGTCCGAATTGATATTGCCTTCGGCCACGCCCGTAAAAAAGCTGTCGCGCTTGAGATAGTCCATCCGATCCATATCGAGCTGGCTCGAAATGAGCTGGAGCATGAATTTGCGGTGGTAATCGCCTTTGAAAACCTTGATCGCCAGCGAGAGTTTTCCGCCGAAATCTTTGTTGAGCCGATCCATGAAGAACAGCGAAACCGATTCGTGGCTTACATCGACGATGCTGTGTTCCATCGCATGCGAAAACGGTCCGTGCCCGATATCGTGCAACAGAATCGCGATATATAAAGCTTGTTCTTCCTCCGCGGAAATTGCGACGCCTTTAAAACGCAGCACTTCCACGGCTTTTTGCATCAGGTGCATACAGCCCAGGGCATGATGAAACCGCGTATGGTGCGCACCGGGATAAACAAGATAAGACAAACCCATTTGTGAAATCCGCCGCAAACGCTGGAAATAAGGATGTTGTACCAGATCGTAAATGAGCGGATCCGGGATAGTTATGAATCCGTAAATCGGGTCATTCAGGATTTTGAGTTTGTTGATTTCGCTCACGGCTGACGCATTTGATCGCAAATATATGCATAAGAAACCCCAATAAAAAATTCCAAATCCCAATGTCATGACTGGAATTTGGAATTTAAAATCTAAAAACCTGGGGTTTTCTTAATTCAGATGGATCGTAAAACTGTCGCCGTCGTTGTTTGTATATACCGCGGTGTCGTCGCAATCGCCGCTTCCGTAATCAAGGTCGCCGTTGAGCAGCGTACCGTCGAGATGCATGACACCTTCGGAAATGTAGCCGCAGGTGTAAGCTTTAACCAACGGCGTGGTAATGGTTGCTGTAAGCGATGAGCCGTTCGGACGTGTTACGGTCGCAGTTCCCGCGGTAATCTCGAACACGTTGTCTGTCAGGATGAACGGCGTGGCGGCACCAGCTGTTTGTCGGATGGTGCGCGTTCCGGAATGGGTGTAGATTTCGCCGCTTGGCGTAGTCACCTGACCATTGGTAACGGTTCGTGTCCATTGCGGATCGTTACCGGTAGTTTCGTTGGTATAAGTTACCGTGCCTTCCACATGATAGCCGTTAACGACGTAATTGTTTCTTTCGATGGTCATCTGGCTTCCGGCAGAAAGCAGGAAACCGGTGTAAGTAATGGTCAGCATCCCGCTGCGTGTGATGCCGTTATGGGTACAGCCTGAACCGAAATCGACGGTAAAAGTCATCGGGAAACCGGTTCCAACCGAAGTCTGCGTCACGATAGCGCAGGATGTAACGGGTATTGCCGTTGCATCGCCGGGACGGGATTGCATTGTCGATTGGTCGTTCGCGGTTTCCATACCGGTCTGGAAATCCTCTTCGTTTATACGGTCGATGACCGCAGCAGTCTTGAGCAGCGCGCTGTCGTCGAATGAATTGTTGTCGTCATCGTTGTTACAGGAAACGACCGTCAGGCCGGCAACGGCCAATCCTGCGATCAAAAATTTTAGCTTTTTCATGATATAAAGTTTTTTGGTTAAAAATCCGGCCTAAGACCGGAAGGCAAATTTAAGGTTTAATGTTGTGTCAAATATTTCAGGATCAGAGTTGAATATCGTCGTCGTCCGTTCCGTAAGAAAGGAAATTGTTTGTATTGTTTTCGCCCGGATCTTCTTCAGAATAATTCTCTTCGGTCTTGAATAAATCGATATTCCTTTCCTGGGCATGGCTTTCGGGAACTTCGTCGTGCGGCATCAATTTTTCACCGTCAAATTGATGTGATTTGTTTCCGTTGAAATCGGTGTGGTTCTGGCCCTGATGGTTGGCTTGGTCCCAAGGTTTTTTGTTGTTAATCTGCATGGCTAAGTAATTTATAGGTTATAAGTCAAAATTAAACAACTCACTTTTTAAGGTCTTATAGGATTTTCCTGAATTCTTATATTATTACCCAAAAGAAACCCAACATTTACAATAACTTTAAGAACACGGCCGTTGTTAAATTGTTAAATTGCCTGCTTAATTACGACAACGATTACAATTCATGGACAAAATAAAAATACTCTGGGTTGACGATGAGATCGACCTGCTCAAACCGCACATTCTTTTCCTCGAGAAGAAAAACTATGCCGTAACTACCTGCAACAACGGGCGCGATGCCGTGGACGTATTCAGCGACGGCGATTTCGACATCGTATTTCTCGATGAGAACATGCCCGGAATGAGCGGTTTGGAAACCCTGTCCGAAATCAAGGAAAAAAAATCTTCCACGCCGGTCATCATGATCACAAAAAGCGAGGAGGAATACATCATGGAGGAAGCCATCGGCTCCAAGATCGCCGACTACCTGATCAAGCCCGTGAACCCGAACCAGATTTTGCTCAGCCTGAAAAAGAACCTCGACCATTCACGGCTGGTTTCCGAAAAGACGACACTGGATTATCAGAAGGAATTCCGTAAAATCGCCGTCGAGATGTCGATGGTCAATTCCTGGGAAGACTGGGCGGCGCTTTACAACAAATTGTTATTCTGGGAACTCGAGCTTGAAAATATCGAAGACCAGAGCATGATCGAAATCCTCGAATCGCAAAAGGTCGAGGCCAATGCACAGTTCGGCAAATTCATCGAACGCAATTACGAAGATTGGTTTGCCGCTCCTGCACGTCCGGGATCGCGCGAGCCGAAGGCCGACAAGCCGATACAATCGCACACCTTATTCCGCGAACTGGTCGTCCCGGAAATCACCAAAAAAGACCGGCCGGTGCTGTTTGTGGTCATCGACAACCTGCGCTACGACCAATGGAAGGCTTTTGAAAGCGTCGTCACCAACCATTATAAGCTGGAAAAGGAACTCCCGTATTATGCGATCTTGCCCACTGCGACGCAATATGCCCGTAACTCTATTTTTTCCGGGCTCATGCCGCTCGAAATGGAAAAACAATTTCCACAATACTGGAAAAACGACGTCGAGGAAGGCGGAAAAAACCTCTACGAAGCCGAATTCCTTACCGCGCACCTCAAACGCCTCGGCCTGAATATCAAGCAGGATTATTTCAAGATCACGAACCTCGCCGGCGGCAAAAAACTCGTCGACAGCTTCAAGACGCTCAAAGACCACGACCTGGTTACGATCGTCTATAATTTCATCGACATGCTTTCGCACGCCAAAACCGAAATGGAAGTCGTCAAGGAACTCGCTTCCGACGACAAGGCTTACCGTTCGTTGACCCTGAGCTGGTTCCAGAACTCGCCGCTCCTGGAAATCATCCGCCAGGCGCAGCAATTGGGTTTCCGGCTCATCATCACGACCGACCACGGCACGATCAACGTGAAAAATCCGTCGAAAGTCATCGGCGACAAAAACACGAGCCTCAACCTGCGCTACAAGACCGGCCGCAGCCTGACTTATGAAGACCGCGATGTTTATGCTGTGAAAGATCCGGCAAAAATCGGTTTGCCCTCGATCAACATGAGCAGCTCGTATATTTTTGCGAAGAACGATTTTTTCCTCGCCTACGTCAACAATTACAACCATTACGTGAGCTATTACCGCAATACCTATCAGCACGGCGGAATTTCGCTAGAGGAAATGATCGTTCCGTTTTTGGTGTTCAATCCGAAATAGCAGCTGGTATTTGGTAGCTGGAAAATCAAAGAAATCATCTGAAAGTTTTGGGCGTTCCGGCTTGCTGCACCGCCGCCGGGCTTTTCGCGGTGCACGGCACCTTGCTCCAAATGAAATTCACTGAACTCCTATAATAAATATTAAGCCAGTGAAGTAATCCCTAACGCAGACTGCCGTAATGGGCTTTGCACGGAACTTTGTAACTTTGCCGCATGGAAATCACATTCTCCCTCGACGAAATAAACCTTGCCGCCGCTGAAGTATTGGCGCAAAAACCCGAAAAAGTCATTCTTTTCAACGGCGAAATGGGCGCCGGCAAAACTACTTTTATCAAAGCGCTGTGCCGATCGCTCGGGGTTTTCGACATCACCTCGAGCCCGACTTTTTCGCTGGTTAACCAGTACGTTTCCGATACGGGCGAAACCCTCTACCATTTCGACGTTTATCGCCTGAAAAACGAAAACGAGGCGCTGGATTTCGGCATTGAGGAATATTTGTACTCCGGCAATTACTGCTTTATCGAATGGGCCGAAAAAATCCCGAATTTGATTCCTGAAAAGCATACTGTCATATCCATCGAGAGATTATCGGACGGAAAGCATAAACTAACGGTTAAATAGCAATTTGTTCAGAACTATTTCACAATTGTGGAATAAAAATAGAATTTGGATTAAAAATTTTGTACATTTTTTTTTAATTTTATATTTGCCATCAAATAAAAAGGCGCATAACATCCCGTTATACGCCTTAGTCGCTAAAATAGCTGAAGGGCCAGTGATATTACTTCACTCGACGAACGGTCACCCGGACAGTTCGTACTACCCTTACCCTTACGGGTACAGTTATAGTCCGTACCATAAATAAGTTCAGTTGGGATTAAACATTTAATCTCAAGACAAAGCCCTTAAATGTCGTAAGCATTTGGGGGCTTTTACATTTGACCATCCCTTACGGGAATATTGGAAGCATCGCTTCAGCTCATAACTATCTAAGATAGCTCATACAAATATCCTTCTTTTCGATTAGGGCTTTTCGATACCCTAAGTTTTCCATCTTTGACAAGTATTGGCAGCTTATCGGCCGCTTCCTGCCTTACCCGATTAAAATTCATGGTCTTGTTTACTCTAACGATAACTGTAGCCAAATCAGTCGTTTTAACGGGGCCTTTCAACTGGTTCATCACTTGATAGAAATAATCTTTCCAGGTAGTGGCATCACTTTTAATTGCGACTTTTTCATACCCGAGAGGCAAAGCTGTTCCGCCTCCGTAAAAACGACTTGGTACCGTGAGCGTTGCCACTTGCGGCAAGACATTGGAATTACCGGCAGGTGTAATATCCTCATCTTCATCCAGGAGAACGTTAATCGCATCAAGCTCACGCTTTAATGACCTAATCTGGAGCACAAGCGATTTCTGCTGTTGCTTAAGTAAGTCATAAAGTTCTTTGGTAACCATATATTCATTATTTTTTTGTAAAAATAGATTAATTAACGATATAAAATATTTTAAGTTTTCAACAGTTATTGTTGATAATTAACAATGTGTATTTTTACTTATTTATAAGGATTTAAGAAGAAAAGGGCTTTATAAATTGTGAACAAGTTTCAGGATGACTAATTAAAAATACCTCTAAACGATTTGAAATCGTCAAAATACATTTTTTATCGATGTATAACATAGCGTTATCTCGTTACAGGGTTTTGTCAAATTTGCTTAAATAATGGATTGAATATCCATAATCATTTTTTTACTGCGCTTAGAATTTGTAATCCCTATTTTATTTAACTTAGACCGGAAAATTTCACAGCGATGTCCTTAACCCCATTTACCAAGCAACAGCTCATTCCGCAGGAGGAAAAACTTGAGATAGCACGGCAAAAAAGCGAACTTTTTATCGGCATCCCAAAAGAAACCAGTTACCAGGAGCGCCGCATCTGCCTGACACCCGATGCCGTCTATTCGCTGACTTCGCACGGGCATCGTGTCATGATCGAAGCTGGCGCCGGACTCAGCGCCAGTTATTGCGACAAGGAATACAGCGATGCCGGCGCCGAAGTTACCGCCGATACCAAAAAAGTCTTCGGCTGCCCGATGCTGCTCAAAGTCGAGCCGCCGACCATGGAGGAAATCGAATTCATCAAACCGAAAACCATCCTGATCTCGGCAATCCAGATCAAAACCCGGAAAAAAGAATATTTCGAGGCGCTGACCAAAAAGAAAATCACGGCGCTTGCTTTTGAATACATCAAAGACGAAGACGGCTCGTACCCGGCCGTAAAATCGCTGAGCGAAATCGCCGGTACGGCTTCGGTCCTGGTCGCGGCCGAACTCATGATCCACAATAATTTGGGAAAAGGATTGCTCTTCGGCAACATTACTGGCGTACCGCCTACCGACGTCGTGATCCTCGGCGCCGGAACTGTCGGCGAATATGCCGCAAGAACCGCTTTGGGATTAGGCGCCAAAATCAAGGTTTTCGACAACTCGATCACCAAACTCCGGCGTTTGCAGAACAGCCTGAACGAACGCGTTTTCACGTCCACTATCACACCGAAAGCGCTGCTAAAAGCCCTGAGACGCTGCGATGTTGCCATTGGTGCGATGCGCGGCAAGGAGCGTTGCCCGGTCGTGGTGACCGAATCGATGGTCGAGCACATGAAACGCGGTTCGATTATCGTCGATGTCAGTATCGATACCGGCGGATGCTTCGAAACTTCAGAGGTCACGACGCACGAAAAACCGACTTTCGTCAAGTACAACGTTATCCATTATTGCGTACCGAATATTCCGTCCCGATATTCCAAAACCGCATCGCTTTCGATCAGCAATATCATTACGCCATACCTGCTCGATATCGCAGACGACGGCGGCATCGAAAGTTCGATCCGAATCAACAAAGGCCTGAAGAACGGCGTTTATCTTTATCACGGAATCCTGACCAACAAGACCATAGGTGAATGGTTCGGGCTGCCCGACAACGACATCAACCTGATTGTGTTTTAAGTTTACTTTCGCTTACCTTTGCAAAAAAAATTACAATGAGGTTCAGGTACCGTTTGGGTTATTATATGGTCGGATTTGCGATCGGATTGTTTGTGGTTGCCGCCATTTTCAGCGGGAAAGACGTCAGGTGCAATTATTTCCCCAACGCGCGGGTGCTCAACGCCCTGAGCGAAAAACCGTTCGAATATTCGCAAACCGCACAGCAAAGATTGAGCGAAGGCTGGGTTTCCAAGACCGATGTCACCAATACGCTAAAATTGGGCGATGTCGATTTCTCGCGCAGCAACATTAAAACAGGAAGTGGGAAATTATACGTCATTGAAGGCCAAACTACGAAACGGCTGCCGATCCTGCTCGAGGTCATAAATTATGAAGATAAAGCAGTGCTGAAAGACATCAAAAAAGACAAATAAAAAAGCTCCACCGTAAGTGGAGCTTTTTTGTGGGCGATACTGATACTCTGTAATTACCACAAATAACACTCATTTCTGCTAATTAGCAGTATTCAATGGGGTTTTATGTATAGAATATTCATATTTAAGATAATTTATGCTCGTTTTCACCCGAAAAAGTGGGGATATAGTGGGGATAATTTAGAGCCCCGTTTCGCTTTCAATTTCGGGAATTTCGGGCACTTCAACCTCTATTGGTTCTGGCAATATTTCGACTTCCATATCATCATCTTCGCCTGGTAATTCCGGAACAATATTATGCTTTAGAATTTCTAATAAGACAATTGATAGCCAATATGTAGTCTGTTTATTAACCAATTCAAAAAAATAATCTGCGTCGATTATATCGTCGCTTTGAAGATTTGGTTGACCAGAATTAAATAAATGGAAAAACCTATTTCTTAAATTAATTATAAACGATGAGTAATCTAAGAAATTTACTGACAGTCTTCTCGGTTCATCTGTATCAGCTGGATCGAAAATCTTTTGATCTGGGCAAGCCTTCATAAAGGCGTCGTAAAAGACTTTTTGTAATTCTTCGGTTGCAGCCAATATATCAATATTTATTGACGAATCCTTAACCGGATCACTTGCGAAAATTACTTTTAAAAAACTCTTAAAAAACCCAAGCTCACCTTTATCTTTATTGCCAGACATAAAATCTTTTAGGAGATTGTATGTACCTCTGAAATCTTCCGTTTTCGTAGCATAGATTAGAGGAAAGGCATAAGATACTGTTTCCAATATTCGATATTGATATGCAAAAGCCGTTGTGTAAGACTGCTTATTAGTATAATACAGGACATTGCTAAACTCACTATTTAACCGATCAAAGAATTTATTGTTTTTATAAAGGAATTTTCGCTCCTTAAAAGCAGTTGCGACATCTTCTGAGGTGACATCGACGGATATGTAATTTGCCAATCGATCTAAAGCAAAAACGCCAACGTAATTATTTGCTAAATCAAAATAGTCAATAGTTTGGTTAAATGAGACATCTGTATATACATGCTTAATTTCCAACGTCCCAATTAATGAACGAAGGAGAATCAATTTTGAGTTTGGCGTATTCGTTATACTTAAACTCGCTGTGTTTTCGCTAAAATCAGCATTAGGAATCGTTTCAATGTATTCGAAGGGCATCATTACTCTGTAACGGTTTCTTCAAAAAAACTTTCGGTCAAATACTCCGCGTTTTGATTAAAAAGTTTTTCTGCGTTCTCAAAAAAATATTTAGCAAGTTCTCTTTTATATTTGCCAATGTTAATTTTTGATGTATTGATTGCCTTAAACGCTATATCGAAATTCTCTAAAGCGTTTCGTAATTCTTCAGTGGATTTAGCAAAAATATACTCATATGACTTCTTGATACCAACCGAAAATCCAATAAAATTATTTGCAACCTGAAACCACTCACGTATATAACTATCTTCTGCGGATTTATCATCCACAAAATGAAGAATGTCATCAAACTCCAATGGTGAATCAGCGATGTCGGTGTCTAAAATTCTTCCAATAAGGATTTGGTCCATCTTTTCATCGATAATTTTAGAATTTTCGTTATGGACATTGGCGGTAAGGAAGGCTATGTAGCCTTTCGAAATATCGCCAACGCTAAATGCTCCTTTAATTGGCTTCTCGGATTTCTCTTTCTCTGTTTGGACAGGCACTTTATATGTTGAAAAATCAAATAGTTCTTGAGTCAGTATTTCTATTTGATGGCGAGGTGTCATTCCTTTCTGCCCATTATTCAAAGTAATCATTCGATATAATAACTTGTCTTTACTATCGGCGACAATTACGTTGAAGAAAATTTCTTTCGTAGCGTTGAATCCTGCGTCATTTGAAGCGCGCCTTAGCGTACTCAATCTTTGTATACCATCGAGAATATATCCACTGTCGATATTATCTTCAACAAATTCAGTGAGTTGGGCAGGGCTATCAATGTTTATATCTGGTCGAACAAAAGCTAAAGTAACAGGCGGCATCAAGCAACCTCTGAGAATATCTCTTTCCAACCTTTCATAAAATTTGGTGTCTAAAAACTTTCGTTGGGCTTCAAATCTATTTATCAAAGGATAAACCCTATCGAGGGCATACTCATATGTTGAAACCCCCAACCCAACGAAACTGTTAATAACATTGTCGTTAGCTACATTAAATATTTTAATGCTCATTATATTTTGATTTTCAGTAAAGGTAAAATAAATTTTGACGAAAACTCGGCTAAAGTCCAGATACGAGTTCGCTTAGCGTCATCCCCAAAGCATTGGCAATCTTTTTTGCAACAGCTAAAGAGACATTGCGTTTTCCTTTTTCTATACTCGGAAGGTATGTCCGATCCAATTCGGCAGCCAACGCAAGGGCCTCTTGCGAAAGACTCTTTTCTAATCGAAGCTTTTTTATTCGGTCGCCAAATTTCTGTTGGATGTCCATTCTCCAAAGAACCTAATATGTTGACTTTTGTACAACGGACTATTGTCAACATTCAAAAAAGAGTTCTATATTTGAATCAAGACAAAAATCAAATGGAAATCGGAATTTTAATTGATGGAAAGTATTACCCGCTGGAAGGCGTGGAAAAACTGTTAGATCTAATTACAGATAACATAAAGAAGCAAGTACTTACGGAAATTTCAAGTCGCCCAGTAATTGAAGAAAGGAATTATACCGTAGGCGAAGTTGCACAGATGGTAAACAAATCTACTCAAACGGTTACGCGCCATATTCGCTTCGGTCTTTTGAAAGCACATAAAGTCGGTAAAAGCTGGTTGATACCGCATGAAAGTTGTTTGAATTATAAATACAATAAGTATGAGTGATTGTAGTCCAACCAGGATTCAAACTGAGCGATAATGATTACAATCGATAAAACTTTGATTTTCAGTATCTTTTCAATAAATAATTGAAATAATAAGAAAATACAATATTGAAGTAATTTTTTAAATAATAAAGCACAACAAATTGAAAATCAATAAGTTGCGCTTTAATTTTTAACGTGGGCGATACTGGGTTCGAACCAGTGACCCCTACCTTGTCGAGGTAGTGCTCTGAACCAGCTGAGCTAATCGCCCTGAGCGGATGCAAATATACAATGAGAAACTGCATTTGCAAGCGTGATAGCAAAATATTTTTCATTTTGCATAAAGGCGTCCATAACGGGCTATTCCGCTATAAACTGTAATACTTTCAGCAACCCATCGGCGCTTTTGACTTTCAGCAGATAAACGCCCGATGCGAAATCGGCCTTATCCAGCTGGTATTCACCCGAAGTAAGCGAAGCTTTTCTAAGCAATTGTCCGCTGACGGAATAAATTTCCAGTTCCGGATTGCGGAGATTTTCGAAATTGTCAATCGACAATACCGAATGATTGCGCAATGGGTTCGGATACAACTTTATTTCGGAATTTCCTGCAAATCCTTCAGTAGCCAGGACATTCGTATTTTTCAGGATCGTTCCGGCCTCGCCCACGATGACCGCGCTGGTCGGCGTCAGGTAAAAAACATTGCGGAGATGCTGCGTCGTTCCCGAAGCCTGCTCGATCCAGGTGTCGCCGCCGTCAGCCGTACGGTAAATTTTTCCGACCAGGCAAACCGCAATTCCGTTATTGACATCGGAAAATTTAATGGCCTGGATGTGGCTCGAAATCCCAAGCGATTTGTCGGTCCAGGTAACGCCCGCGTCGGTGGTTTTCAGGATTCGACCCGAATTTCCTGCCAGATATCCCGTGGTCGCATTCACGAAATAAACCGAATTGAAGCTGTTGGTCACGCCCAACGTCAGTGCCGTCCAGCTCGCTCCGGCATTTGTCGTCTTGAAAGCCTGTCCGCCCTGGCATGAAACGAAACCGGTATTGGCGTCCGAAAAGAAAATATCGGTTACGGCGTTCGATCCGCTGTTGACGACCGGCAAGGTATAAGAAGTCACGGTTGTTCCGCCATTTACGGTTTTGATGACTTTATTCTCCGTATTGATGAAATAACAAGTCGTCAATGAAGTCGGGCAAACCCCGAGATAAGCGGAAGAATTCGGCGGAGTAATGGCCGTCCAGGTCGTACCGGCGTTCGTGGTTTTTTTCATGGTTCCGTTGGTGGCGCCGGCCGCGGCGGTCGCGTAACCGTTGTTCGCATCGACGAACCAGATATCGCGCGCAGCATAACTCCCGAGCGAAGTCCAGCTCTGGCCGCCGTTGGTGGTTTTGTACATCGGCAGGAAAGTTCCCGAGGTATAGCCGGTATTGGCATCGGTAAAATAAAGCCCTTCCAGTTTCGAGGAAGTCGGCGAAGTTTGCTGCACCCATTGCGGGCGCGCGGTTTGTACGGAAAGAATTGCGGACAGGGCCAGCAATCCGAAAATAGTGTTTTTCATTGTGTAGGGATTTATGCCGGCGAAGTTATCATTTATTCGGAAATAACCTGAAATAAATTCATTAACAAAACATTGACAAACGACATTGCGCCTTTTCCCGTAATTTTACGGCACCGAAAACGGAACCAAATCAAATCAACTCCAATGGCACGCTATCCCGAAAACGATTTACCCAAGGCAAAAATAAACGCCAATTCGCTCCACCGCGCGGCAACCCTGTTCCGTTTCGGCGGAAAACACCGCTGGAAATTCTATCTCGGCTTGTTGTTTCTGCTCCTGACCGGCGCAACGGCGCTCGCGTTCCCGAAACTCATCGGTATGCTCGTGGATTGTGCCAAAGCCGGCGATCAGGCCACAGCCAACAGAATCGCGCTCGGACTCGTCGGGATTTTATTCCTGCAGTCGTTCTTTTCGTTTTTCAGGCTGTCGCTGTTTGTGAACTTCACTGAAAATACGCTGGCCAACATCCGGTTGTCGCTTTATGGAAATCTGGTCAAGCTCCCGATGTCGTTCTTTGCGCAAAAACGCGTGGGCGAGCTCAACAGCCGGCTCAGTGCCGACATATCGCAGATCCAGGACACGCTGACCACGACGATCGCCGAATTCCTGAGGCAGTTCATCCTGATTATCGGCGGGATTATTTTCCTGGCCGTCATCAGCCCGAAACTGACGCTGATGATGCTTTCGATCGTACCGCTGGTAGCCATTGCCGCCGTGATTTTCGGAAGGTTTATCCGGAAATATTCCAAAAAAACACAGGACACGATCGCCGAAAGCCAGGTCATTGTGGAGGAAACATTGCAGGGCATCAGCAACGTCAAGGCGTTTGCCAACGAATGGTACGAAATGGCACGCTATACGACCAAAATCAACGAAATCGTGAAAATCGCAATCAAAGGCGGGCAATACCGCGGTTATTTCGCGTCGTTTATTATTTTCTGCCTGTTCGGATCGATCGTTTCGGTGGTTTGGTACGGCGTGACACTGATTATCGGCGGGCAGATGAAAGACGTCGGCGAGCTGATTTCCTTCGTATTATATTCGATATTCGTCGGCGCTTCGTTTGGCGGCATCGCCGAATTGTACGCCCAAATCCAAAAAGCCATCGGTGCCTCGGAGCGTGTTTTTGAACTGATGGAGGAAATCCCGGAAAAGATCAATGACCGGCCGGCTAAAGACATTGAAAAAATCAAGGGCGAAGTCACTTTCGACCACGTCGCTTTCAGCTATCCGTCGCGGAAAGAAATCCGGGTATTGAAAGACGTCAGCTTCAGCGCCACGCACGGGCAGAAAGTGGCGATTGTCGGGCCGAGCGGCGTCGGAAAATCGACCATTGCCTCGCTCCTGCTTCGTTTTTACGATATCGAGGGCGGAAAAATCCTGATCGACGGAAAAAACATTTACGATTATGAGCTAGAAAACCTGCGCGGCAACATGAGCATCGTTCCGCAGGATGTCATCCTTTTCGGCGGGACGATCCGCGAAAATATCGCCTACGGAAAGCCCGACGCGACCGACGAGGAAATCTTCCACGCGGCAAAACAGGCCAATGCGCTCGAATTCGTCAACGGGTTTCCGGAAAAGTTCGACACGATCGTCGGCGAACGCGGCATCAAGCTTTCGGGCGGACAGCGCCAAAGGATCGCGATTGCGCGCGCACTGCTGAAAAACCCAAGCATATTGATTCTCGACGAAGCGACTTCATCGCTCGACAGCGAAAGCGAAAAACTGGTGCAGGAAGCTTTGGAAGTGCTGATGCAGGGCCGAACGAGCATTATCATCGCGCACCGTTTATCGACAATCCGCAACGCCGATAAGATTTTGGTTCTCGATAAAGGAACAGTGATTGAACAAGGTACGCACAAGGAATTGCTCGAAATTGAGGACGGTTTGTATAAGAACCTGAGCAGTTTGCAGTTCAGCGATTTTTAGGCTACCGAAAACCGCGTTAGGGATAGAAGCGAAAATCCTTTTTGTGAAGTATGAACAAAAAGATTGAAGCGATAGCCCGGCCCGCCAGGCAACGCCCAAAAAATTATTTTGTAGCCTTTCTCCTGTTTCGCTCCGCGGTCAATAAAGCCAGTTCGCGTCCGGTCTGGCCTGCTACGGAAGTGTTTTCTTCAGCGCGCCTGATCAGGTACGGCATTACATCCCGGACAGGGCCGAACGGCAGGTACTTCGCAACATTGTAGCCGTTTGCCGCGAGATTGTAGCTGATGTTGTCGCTCATGCCGTACAATTGCCCGAACCAGATGCGCGGATCGTTTTTCGCGATTCCTTTCCGCTGCATGATTTCCATCAGTCTATAAGTGCTTTCCTCGTTGTGCGTCCCGGCGAAAATCGCCATGACATCGAGGTGTTCCATCATGTAGGCGACCGACGCGTCGTAATTTTCGTCGGTGGCGGCTTTGGTCGCGCAGATCGGCGTGGGCTGCCCTTTTTCGGCGGCGTGCTTGTGCTCTTTTTCCATATAGGCGCCGCGGACGAGCTTCATCCCGATATGGAAGCCTTCGGATGTCGCGCGCTCATGGAGTTTTTTGAGATAATCCATCCGGTCGTGCCGGTACATCTGCAGCGTATTGAAAACAATTGCTTTCTCGCGGTTGTATTTCTTCATCATTTCGGCCACCAGATCGTCGGCGGCATCCTGCATCCAGCTTTCTTCGCCATCGATGAGGATTTCAACATTGTTTTCGTGCGCTTTCTTGCAGACGCGGTCAAAACGGCCAACGACCCTGCTCCATTCCATTGCCTCGTCCGGAGTAAGTTCCTGGCCTTCGCCGATTTTTTCGTACAACGCGAAACGCCCGAAGCCTGTAGGCTTGAAGACCGCGAACGGCAACGCCTTGCGCTCTTTGGCAAAATCAATGGTTTTAAGCGTCATCTCGAGCGCGTCGTCGAAATGCGCTTCGTCTTCCTTGCCTTCGACTGAATAATCCAAAATGGAAGACACGCCGCTTTTATACATTTTATCTACTACGGGAAGACAGTCTTCCTCGGTCACGCCGCCGCAGAAATGATCGAAAACGGTTTTCCGGATCAGTCCTTCGACCGGCAGGTGCATCGCTAAAGCCGCTTTGGTTACGGAAGTCCCGATTTTTACCATCGCCGGGTTTTTCATCATACTGAAAAGGAAATAGGCCCGGTCGAGCTCGCTGTTGCTCATTGATGAAAAGGCGACCTGCGTATTATTGAAAATCTTCTCCATAGCGTTTAAAATGATTGGAAACCGAATTTTTTTTTCCACCGCGAAATTACCGAAAAAAATTGAGGTTACACCTTGCTATGCCCAAATATTGAATTCGGGAGAAAGATAAAGTATTATTCGTTAAAAAATGCCTTATTTTGCCGACAGCAAATCCCAAAACGTCAATTGATGCAGCCCATTTTATCCAACGGTTATTCGGTCCATTTCAATGAAAACGGTTACCAGGCGCTGAACGAACTGCTGGAATCCAAAAATTATTCTTCGATTTTCGTATTGGCCGATACCAATACCAACGAATATTGCCTGCCCGGTTTCCTGTCCTGCGTCGCCACGGAATCGACCGTGGAAATCATCGAGATCGAGAACGGCGAAAGCTTCAAAACAATAGAAACGTGTCTTGAAATCTGGAATATCCTGACCGAACTCGGCGCCGACCGCAAAAGCCTTGTCATCAATCTGGGCGGCGGCGTGATTACGGATCTCGGCGGATTTGCCGCATCAACATTTAAAAGAGGCATCGATTTCATCAATGTCCCGACCACGCTGCTCGGTATGGTCGATGCGGCCGTTGGCGGGAAAAACGGCGTCGATCTGGGCAACCTGAAAAATCAGGTCGGAACGATTACCGCGCCCCAGATGGTACTGATCGATACGGCTTACCTGCAAACGCTTCCGCAGAACGAAATGCGGTCGGGACTGGCCGAAATGCTCAAGCACGGATTGATTGCCGATCAGGAATATTGGGAGAAATTCCGCGACCTGGATGCGATCGATTTTGCCGATTTCGACGGGCTCATCCACGATTCGGTCCGGATCAAGAACGAAATTGTGATGCAGGATCCGACCGAAAACGGCATCCGTAAAGCGCTGAACTTCGGGCATACGCTCGGGCACGCGATCGAAAGTCATTTTCTTTCGCAGGGCAAACCTTTGCTCCACGGCGAGGCGATTGCGGCGGGAATGATCCTGGAAAGCTTCATTTCGATGCAAAAAAGATTGATATCCGCTGATGAATACAACGGCATCAAATCGGCGATTAAACGTGTTTTCGAGGATATCGTTTTCGGGCCGCACGACATCGAAAGCATACTCGAGCTGCTGATCCACGACAAAAAAAACGAATACGGCAGCATACTCTTTGCCCTGCTTGACGGCATCGGCAAAATCGCCATCGATCAAAATGCTGGGAATGACGTGATTATTGCCGCGTTCGGCGATTACAAAATATAGCAATTTTTTAATAAAAATTATTGCCGTGCATTTATCTATTTTTTTACATTTGCCTTGTGAAAAAAACCGGAAATAAAGCTTCCCATTTCGATAAAAGCATTGAAAATAATGCGCCTGCCCTATGCGGTGCCCAAGTTGTACCGGCAATAAAAAACTTCACTTCCGATATTTTCAGACTGCTGCAGTCACAGCACCAGAGCCTTGAAATCGTTTATGCCAACATCCGGGTTTGAATTTTAGATTAATTTATTGTTTACCATTTTTAATCTAAAACACTAAAGGCTAAATGAATACAAAATATTTTGATCTGATAAACCAGACTTATTATTTTCCGCAGGAAGAATTCACGCTCAACAAAGACAATTTACAATTCCACAACATCGACCTGATGAAACTGGTCGAGCAATACGGCACGCCGCTTAAGTTCACGTACCTGCCGCAGATTTCCAACAACATCAACCGGGCCAAGAACTGGTTTAGAAAGGCGATGGAAAAGAACAAATACGAAGGCAAATATTATTATTGCTATTGCACGAAAAGCTCGCATTTCGAATACGTGATGAACGAGGCGTTCAAGAACAACATCCATATCGAGACATCGTCGGCGTTCGACATCAATATTGTCGAAAATCTGCTCGAAAAAGGCAAGATTTCTAAAAGCACCTATGTGATCTGCAACGGGTTCAAGCGCGATTCGTATGTGACCAACATCGCAAGACTGATCAACAACGGGCATAAAAACACTATCCCGATCATCGATAATTTCGAAGAGCTCGATCTGCTCCAGGCCGAAATCAAAGGCAAATTCAAGATCGGCATCCGGATCGCGGCCGAGGAAGAACCCAAGTTCGAATTCTATACTTCGCGTCTGGGAATCGGCTACAAGAACATTGTCGCGTTTTACAAGAAACAGATCCAGGAAAACAAGAACCTCGAGCTGAAAATGCTCCACTTTTTCATCAATACCGGAATCAACGACACGGCGTATTACTGGAACGAATTGGTAAAATGTATCAAGGTTTACATTGCGCTCAAACGCGAATGCCCGACACTCGACGGACTCAACATCGGCGGCGGTTTCCCGATCAAGAATTCGCTGGCTTTCGAATACGATTACCAGTATATGATCGACGAGATCATCAACCAGATCAAAATTGCCTGCGAGGATGAAGAAGTCGAAGTGCCGAATATCTTCACGGAGTTCGGATCGTTTACCGTTGGCGAAAGCGGCGGCGCGATTTATCAGGTTTTGTATCAGAAGCAGCAGAACGACCGGGAAAAATGGAACATGATTGATTCGTCGTTCATCACGACTTTGCCCGACAGCTGGGCGATCAACAAGCGTTTCGTGATGCTGGCCGTAAACCGCTGGAACGACACGTACGAGCGGGTTTTGCTTGGCGGACTGACCTGCGACAGCGACGATTATTACAATTCGGAGCAGAACATCAACGCGATCTACCTGCCGAAATACAACCGCGAAAAACCGTTGTACATCGGGTTTTTCAATACGGGCGCTTACCAGGAAACCATCGGCGGTTTCGGCGGACTGCACCACTGCCTGATTCCGCAGCCGCGCCACATCCTGATCGACCGGGACGAAAACGGTATTTTGGGCACCGAGATTTTCTCGGAACAGCAGACGTCGGAAGATATTTTAAAAATTTTAGGATACGACAAAAAATAAATTATTTTTGAATCTGAAAACACGACACAATGAGTAAAGGACCTATCAGCCAGTTCATCGAAAAGCATTACCTTCATTTCAATGCCGCGGCGCTTGTAGATGCGGCCAAAGGATATGAAGCGCATTTACTTGACAACGGGAAAATGCTCGTTTCCCTTGCTGGTGCGATGAGTACGGCCGAACTCGGAAAGTCGCTGGCCGAAATGATCCGCCAGGACAAAGTGCATATCATTTCGTGCACCGGGGCCAATCTTGAGGAAGACATCATGAACCTTGTGGCCCACAATTCGTATAAAAGAGTACCGAATTACCGCGATTTGTCGCCGCAAGAAGAATGGGATTTACTGGAAAACCACTACAACCGCGTGACCGATACCTGTATTCCCGAAGAAGAAGCATTCCGAAGACTGCAGTCGCATTTGTACGATATCTGGAACAATGCCAACTCAAAAGGCGAACGTTATTTTCCGCACGAATTCATGTACCAAATGCTCAATTCGGGCGTATTGGAGCAGTATTACGAAATCGACCCGAAAGATTCCTGGATGATCGCAGCGGCCGAAAAAAACCTGCCGATCGTTGTTCCGGGATGGGAAGACTCAACAATGGGCAACATCTTCGCGTCTTACTGCATTAAAGGAACGTTCAACCCCACGACCATGAAAAGCGGCATCGAATACATGATGTGGCTCGCCGACTGGTATAAAAACAACTGCGGCGGAAAAGGAATCGGCTTCTTTCAGGTTGGCGGCGGAATTGCCGGCGATTTCCCGATTTGCGTCGTACCGATGCTCTATCAGGATATGGAAATGCACGATGTGCCGTTCTGGAGCTATTTCTGCCAGATTTCGGACTCGACGACAAGCTACGGCTCGTATTCAGGCGCTGTGCCGAATGAAAAGATTACCTGGGGAAAACTCGATATCAATACCCCTAAATTTGTTATCGAATCGGACGCCACGATCGTCGCCCCGCTGATTTTCGCTTACCTACTCGACTTATAATAAATTTATGAAAAGAATTATTGTAGATTATTCCAAACTGACCAATGAAATCCTGAACCTGCTGGTGGAACGATTTCCAGACGGATATGATGATTCGAATATTATCCGTTTCAGGAATGCCCAAAACGAATTGATCGAAGCCGTCGAAGTGCGCACCGAAGACACGATTTATTTGGTAAAAGTGAGTACGAAATTGGCCAGCCGCCTTGAAAAATTCGACGAAGACGACGATCTGGACGCAATCGTTGAACCGATCGACAGCCTCAAGGACATCGAAGAAGATGAAGATGCGATCGATCCGGATGCCGATGAGGAAGAAGTCGACCTGACCAAAGATCCCGGCGGTTCCGATTCCGAAGACGACGATGACGATGACGATGATTTTGAAGACCGCACGGACGATGACGAAGACGACGAAGATGAAGAATAGAAAAAGGAACCGTAATGGTTCCTTTTTGTTTACTGCAAAAGCCTGATAATTAAAATCAAAGCGGTCTTTATGCTTTCGGATGGTTCAAATACCTTTCCTTAAAAATCCGCTGATGATGTTTCATATGCCCGATGATGATGAATCCGATGGCGCGTACCGAAACTTCCACGTTTGACGCCGTTCCTTTCCTTTGGAGTTGCTCATCCGAAAAACTCTTGAAAAGCAACAGCGTCGCTTGCCGGACTGTCGCCATTTCTTCGAGTAAGCCTTTCAGATTCCTGCCGTTGGCATTGGCGGTTATAACGTAGTCGTTTTCCTCGAAACCCGGCATCGGTGTTTTGTCGTTACGGGCAATGCGGAGCGCGCGGTAGCTGAAAATCCTCTCGGCATCGATCAGGTGCTGGATAATATCTTTTATCGTCCATTTTCCTTCGGCATAACGGTAATCGTGCTTTCCGAGCGGAATATCCTGCACAAACCGGATGAAATCGTAAAGCGACACCTCGAATTCCTCGTTCATGTCCGTATTTGCGGCCGCATCGATATAAGTCTGGTAATACGGCGCGTATTCGTCTTTCGGTAAATCTCTCGAATTCATATTTTAATTTTGTTGAAAAACCAAAAAACCCCAAAGCTGCCTTCGGGGTTTTAAATTATTTGATTACATGTTCTTGAAAATCGTGTGCATCAACCGTTTCTTGTCGTTGATGCTTTCCTCGAGCGAGATCATGGTTTCGGTCCGGTAAACGCCTTCGATATCGTCGATCATGAAGATGACGTCTTTGGCGTGCTTGGTGTCTTTGGCCCTGATCTTACAGAAAATGTTGAATTTACCGGTAGTTACGTGCGCTACGGTCACAAAAGGGATTTCATTGATACGCTCCAGGACGAATTTCGTCTGGGAAGTGTTGTTCAGGAAAACGCCCACATAAGCGATGAACGAATATCCAAGCTTTTCATAATCGAGCGTCAGCGACGAACCGGTGATGATTCCCGCATCTTCCATTTTTTTTACCCTGACATGTACGGTTCCTGCAGAAATCAGGAGTTTTTTGGCAATGTCGGTAAACGGAATTCTTGTGTTGTCGATCAGCATGTCCAAAATCTGGTGATCGACTTCATCTAAGCGAAACTTACTCATAGTGTTGTTGTAGTTTGACAGTTAAGTTATATTGGAAAGGAATCGCCAAGTTTCTCCCCGTTGACGAATCTCGTGTTCCCTAAATAAAAATCAGCTTTTTGATCCGGTTCGGGAATGTTGTCCGCGTTATCGCGATACAATTGATTTTCGGCATCTATCGTGACGTGCCCAAAAATCCCATCATCAAAGCCAACTTCAGCAACGTAGGCCGTAAAAACGATTTTTCCGTCTTTTAGCTCTTCCCTGAACTGAGCACCAAAATTCGTAATTTTTTCGATACCATCATAATTTATTTTGACATTTTTGTACACAAAGTCGTAAAAACCGACGATATTTTGAGGAATATTTAAATAATCTGTAATTCTGTTGCCAACTATAACGTTTTCGAGTTGATGTTTTAAACCTGAAACCAAAGCGATAAAGACTAGTTTCCGCGTCATTTCCCGCTGATAATCACCGGGATAATGGCCGGCTTCAAAGAGAACAGTCGGGATTTGATGCGACTGAAAAGTATCGCCGGCGCAATTGATGTTGAACGAATCGTCGAACCTTCCGACCTGCCCCGGGATGAAGCGCTGCAACGCTTCGTTCATGGAAACGATCAGGCTGACGGCCTTATTTCGCGACGGATTAAATTCCCGTTGCTCATTATAAGATGGCGCCAAAAATGAGACCGTAGCGGGCTTTCCCGAATTACCGGCGGCGTAAATCGTACGCTGGTCGTGCAGATTGAAGCAAAAATCCGGTCCGATTTTCTGAAATAAGCCGAATAACGCCTGGCTTTCGGGCTGAGTCAGGTCGCAAAAGTCGCGATTGAGGTCTGTTTCATTGGCATTTTCCCGCGTATAAAGTAAAGCGCCGTCGGGATTCAGCATCGGAACCATATAAAGCGTAAAGAAATCCAGGAACTTTTTTGCGATGGTGTCGCCGCTTTGCAGCAGGTTCAAAAAGTCAAAAAGCGCCTTGGTCGTCGTGCTTTCGTTACCGTGCATTTGCGACCACATCAGGATTTTGGTTTTTCCGGTTCCGGCCTTGCATAAATAAAGCGGTTTTCCGAGCACCGAATTCCCTATAATTTCCACTTGTCCGAACGATTGAAACTTCTTGATCAGCGGCTCGATATCAGTTAATGTGACATAACGGCCGTAAAGTTCCGTGGCATTAAAACGGGTGTGAAGCGCTTCGATATCCATAATTCAATTATTAGAAATACAAAAGTAAACATCTTTGAAGTTACGATTGTAAACGATTTTTAACTCAGTATTGTTTACAAAACATACTACCAAGAGGCTTTTATAGAACAAATTTTAAATTTATATTTTAATTATTTAATTATCAATAAATTAAAGTTATTTAAATAAAAATATAATTTAAATATTTTGATTGTATATTACCGATTTTAACGCTGTCAAATGCAAAACCAAAACGTTCTTTCTTTACATTTGTTATTATCTTAAATCACAATGATAAACGCAGAAGATTTCGTAAAAAGGCTTGAAACATTGTTCGAACACTTCGGGCTTTCCGCCGCGGCTTTTTCCGATAAGATCGGCGTACAGCGATCCGGGGTTTCGCATTTGCTTTCGGGAAGGAACAAACCCAGCCTCGACTTCGTGCTGAAAATCATCACCGCATTTCCCGACGTGGATTTATATTGGCTGCTGACCGGAAATGGCCAATTACTCAAAAACGAAACAGGTCGAATTCCCGTTAAACTTTCAAGATCTATTCAGGAAACAGAAATCGAAAAAATCATCCTGTTCCATACTGACGGCAGCTTTTCAGAATACAGGCCTAAATAAGAAAACCTCCACCCGATTGAGCAGAGGTTTCCAAACCAATAAAACAAACACAAAAACTGGTGCCGTATTTACTGCGGCACTCGCTTTTTATACGAAAAAAATGTTTGCCTGGTTTGTTAAAGCAGCGTTATAGTATCGAATCCTTTTTCGGGAATTTTGCCTGTTACGCCTTTAAAATGGCTGGCAAGAAACCTTAAATCATCCGATATATTTCCCGTAGGATAAAACGGTTCGCCGATTCTCACTTCTTTTTTGCCGTAATCAAACGCAATCGGTAAAATCGGCACTCTGGCTTTGAGGGCGATGTAATAAAATCCGGTCCTGAGTTCTGTAACTTTTTTCCGCGTACCTTCGGGTGCAATGGCCATCCGGAATACTTCGCGCTTTTTGAAGACTTCAACTATGGCATCGACTTTATTGCATTTTCCCGAGCGGTCAAGCGGTGCGCCGCCCATCCAGCAGAACCAGCCGCCAAATGGAAATTTGAACAATTCCTTTTTTGCGACATAATGCATCTCCAGGCCGATGATTCCACGGGCAAAAAGCCCGATATAAAAGTCATGCCAGCTGGTATGCGGCAAAATCATCAGTACGCTCTTTTTGATTTCCGGGCTCATCCGGCCGGTGATTTTCCAGCCCATGAGCGTAAAAAAAATGAACCGGTAAATTATTTTTTTCATTCAGTCTTATAACTTCGGCCGATATAATAGTCCGGAGCCTGGCAAAATTAACATTATTCCTTTATTTTTGAGCGCCCTGACATTGGCCAATCAAATCATTATGCTCAAAAGGTTTTTCAGTTTTTTTATCCCGGTCAACGTTTACCGGAAAAATTCATCGGTAAGCCAATCGATCGAAGTTACCTGGAACAACGGCCAGCTTGTCCTGGATTCGCGAAACACCAACTATTCCTATGGCAGCCTGCAGCGCATTCTCCGGAAAGGACTGAAAAATATCGGGTTCGGGGAAATACTCCAAATGGAAAACATCCTGGTTTTAGGCGTCGCCGGCGGCAGCGTCATCAAAACCCTAATCGACGAAATCAGCTACAAGGGAAAAATCACCGGAGTCGAGATCGATGCTGAAATCATCGCGGTAGCCAATTCTTATTTCAGCCTGAATAAAATCCCGAATCTCAAAATCGTCATCGACGACGCTTTCGAGTTCGTGCTCAAAACCAAAGAAAAGTACGACCTGATCATCATCGATGTATTTCAGGATGCCAGTATGCCCGGATTTTTATTCGAGCGTTTCTTCGCCAACCGCATCGGCTTTTTGCTCAATTCCGGCGGATTTATTCTTTTTAATACGATGACACTCAACGGGATGCACGATTCCCGGAACGAGCAGTATGTTTCCGGATTCGACAAAAATGAGTTTGAAGTCCGGCTGATTCCGCGGCTTGAAAACCACAACGAAGTCATCATTATCCGCAAACTGGCCTAAAACCAGCGCTTCCATTTGAAGTAAATGATCAGGATCAGTGCGATGACGCCCATAACGCCAAGCGTATAATAATAGCCGTTGTAATAGCGCAGTTCGGGCATGTGGTCGAAATTCATCCCGTAAACGCCGACGATAAATGTCAGCGGCATGAATACGCCCGAAAAGATCGTCAGGGTTTTCATGATCTGGTTCATCCGCTGGTTCTGGGTCGAGAAAAAGATGTTTGAGGCGCTTTCGAGCGAATTCGTATCGTATTCGATCTGCTCCAAAAGCTCCAGGCTTTTCTGGTGCAATCGCGCAAAAAAAGTATAGTTGGCCTTTTCGATGCCGTCGTAATCGTCGTCTTCCTGAATGCTTTTGAGCGTAAACAGCGCATCGCGCAAAGGCAAAAGCGAACGCTTGAGGAAATTCAGGTTCTCGCGGTTCTTTTCGATTTCTTCGGGAATGTCCTTATCGCAGTCGCTTTTGGCATCGGCCAGCAGCGTTTCGATCCGGTCTTCGTAATTCTCGAGCGTGATGAAAAAGTTTTCGATGATCGCATCGAGCAACAGATACAGCAGGTAATCGTTCTTTTTCCGTCTGACGATACCGCTCCCGGAACGGATCCGCTCGCGGATGTGCGCAAAGAAATCGCTTTTCTTTTCCTGGAACGATACCAGCAGATTGTCCTTCATCAGGAAACTGACCTGTTCGACTTCCAATGTTTTCGAATCTGGTTTCTGCAACACCGATTTGATGCTGAAAAAAAGTACGTCGTCGAGCTCTTCCATCCGGGAACGCCGTGAAGTATTGAGTACGTCGCTGATGATGTGTTTGTCGATATCGACGGCTTCACCGATCGATTTGATCAGCGTAACATCGTGGAGACCGTGCACATTGAGCCATTTGGTATCGTTCTTTTGCGACGGATCGTTGATTTCGTGTTCGACTTTGGGCAGGATAACGTCTTTGTATTCTTCATAACCTTCATCGTCGTAGACAAAGAGCTGCATCCGGACCGGATCGGTTTTGTAATGGCCGGTATATTCAAAAAAGTCCGGGACGACCTTGCGCGCCTCGCTGTATTTTATCCTTCTCATGGCAATAATTTGCCTTAAAGATAGGAGTTTTTGAAATTCCCTTTTACATTTACAAAAAAAACCTATGGCTGTCTTAATTACCAATATCAAGGAATTGCTCCAGGTTAGGCAAACTCCGGTCGAGAAAGTTTCCGGCCGAGAAATGGCCGTCCTGCCTTCGCTTAAAAATGCATTCCTGCTGACTGAAAAAGACCGTATTGCAGGTTTCGGTCCCATGGAAAACTTGCCAAAGGATTTTAATGGCGAAATCATCGATGCCACCGGAAAAATCGTTTTGCCCTGCTGGTGCGACAGCCATACGCACATCGTTTATGCCGGCAACCGCGAACAGGAATTCGTGGACCGGATCAACGGGATGACCTATGAGGAAATCGCCAGTCGCGGCGGCGGAATCCTGAATTCGGCCAAAAAGCTCAATGAAACTTCGGAAGAAGAAATCTACAACCAATCCAAATCGCGGCTTGAGGAAGTCATGCGGCTCGGTACGGGCGCAATCGAGATCAAATCCGGCTACGGATTAACGGTTGAAGGCGAACTGAAAATACTTCGCGTGATCAAAAAATTGAAGGAAAATTATCCTGTTACTGTCAAGGCCACTTTTCTCGGCGCACATGCGTTTCCGACAGAATACAAAGAAAATCACCAAGGCTATATCGATCTGATTATTGACAAAATGCTTCCGGCCGTTGCCAAAGAAAACCTCGCGGATTACATCGATGCGTTTTGCGAAAACGGTTATTTTTCGGTTGCCGAAACCCGGCGCATCATGGAAACCGGCGAAAAATACGGACTTCGGGCGAAAATCCACGTCAACCAATTCAATGCGATCGGCGGCATTCGGGCCTGCGTAGATCATAACGCGCTTTCGGTCGATCATCTCGAAGTTTTGGACAAAGCTGATATCGACGCGCTCAAAAATTCCGGAACCATGCCCGTGGCATTGCCTTCCTGCTCCTATTTTTTGAGTATTCCCTACACACCGGCCCGGAAAATGCTCAATGCCGGACTGCCATTGGCGCTTGCCACCGATTTCAATCCGGGATCGACGCCGTCGGGAAACATGAATTTCGTCGTTGCGACGGCCTGCATCAAGATGCGCATGACGCCAGAAGAAGCGATCAATGCCGCGACAATCAACGGCGCTTATGCGATGGGACTTTCGGAGACGCACGGCAGCATAACAGTAGGCAAAAAAGCGAACGTGATTATCACTAAACCGCTGACTTCTTTTTACCAATTGCCTTATGCATTCGGGAGCAACCTGATCGAAAAAGTCCTGATCGATGGAAAAGTTATCGCATAAAAAAAGCCTCCCGCGGTTTTTGGAGGCTTTTTCTCTCAATTAAGAGATCGAAGTTATTTTAGGATGAAACTCGATTTGGAAACACCTTCGCCGTTGCTGTCGTAGATGTTGACGAAATAAGTTCCTTTCTCGAAATTCTTGCCCGGCAAATCTTCGCTCACGTCAACGCTTTTATTTTCGTAAGCGACGACTTTGGAGAAACTGTAAGTGAGCGTCTGTTCGCCGAAAGCCATGGTCTGCTTTTCACCGAGCACATTGTTTTTGCTGTCGATGACTTGTACATAATACGTCCTGTCACCCGATTTGGCTATGCTGTTTTCGGCAATCGTGAACTGGACTTTCAGGATATCGGCACGGCTGGCCTTATCGGTTGCGATCTGTTTTCCTGAGCTTCTCTGCTTGTAGGCAGCCGTTTTAAGGTTCAGTACTGACAATTTGGATCCTTTTTCGACGGTTTTGGACAATTCTTCATTTTGCCCGATCAATACCTGATTGTATTTTTTGGATTCGTCAAGTACGACGACCGTACTGTCGCGCTCTATGGTGAGCTTCGCGTTTTTCTTGGTCAGATCGTCAACCTGCGCCAGCAATTCGGTATTTTTTGCGGCAAGCGCCCGGGACTGTACACGGAATTTTTCAAGCGATTTCACATCGCCTTTGGATTTTTCGAGATCGGCCATCAGCTTGACGACTTTTTCCCTTTCGGCGATCAGTTCGTCCGACATCGAAGTATTTTCAGCGATGGCCTTGTCGTAGGAAGCTTTCAGCGCTTCGAGATCGCCCATCACTTTGGTCTTCTCACTGACCAGTGTCGTCTGCGTATCTTTGGCGTCACTGCTCATTTTATACATGTAAACCAGGCTGCCGATCAGCAAAAATGCCAAAATTCCGATGATTACTTTTAAATTTGTGTTGTTGTTCCTTTGATTTTCCATATCTTTTTGATTTTCCATATCGGTTTGTTTAAAGTCTTAACAAAAATAATAAATAATTAATCATAACGCGGTTTATAGAATTATATTATTTTTGAAAAAAAGATTACATGGACAAATTGGTCCCGTTTACCCTAAACGACCTGGCGAAATTTACCAACCACCGCAGCGGTGAAAGTAAGTTCGGGGAAAAGATGCTTACCGTTCCCGCCAATGCCGATCCCGCGGAGTTTATCGCAAGTTGCGAAGCCAAATACGTCCTTTTCGGGATTCCCGAAGACATCGGCGTCCGGGCCAATTTCGGCCGGCCGGGCGCGGCGTCGGCGTGGAAAAGCGCCATCAAGGCGATTGCCAACATCCAGCACAACCGTTTCTGCAAAGGCTACAGCATCTTGGTTCTGGGTACGCTCGACGTTTCCCATGAAATGGAAGTCGTCGAAAACCTCGACTTCCACAATACGGCCGATCGGAAACTGCTCAGCGCCTCGGTCGAAAAAATCGACAAGGAAGTCTGCCACGTGATTTCGATGATCGTCAAAGCGGGAAAAATCCCAATTGTCATCGGCGGCGGCCACAACAATGCGTACGGCAATATCAAAGGCACGGCACTTTCCAAAGCCAAACCCATCAACGCGATCAATTTCGACGCGCATTCCGATTTCCGGATTCTCGAAGGCCGTCACAGCGGCAACGGCTTTTCGTATGCTTTTGAAGAAGGTTTTCTCAACAAATACTTCATTTTCGGGCTGCACGAAAGCTATACGTCCAAAAAAGTGCTGAAAGTGCTCAAGAAACGTGAGGACGACCGCATCCGGTTCAATACGTACGACGAGATCAATATCCGCCGCGAAAAGAATTTCGAGCACGAAATGGTACAGGCGTACGATTTTATCAAGAACGAAAGTTTCGGGCTTGAAATCGACCTCGACGCGATTCCCGGGATTGCGAGCAGCGCCATGACCATCAGCGGGTTTTCGGTCGAAGAACTGCGGCGTTTCGTTTCCTATTTCGGACAGGGCGAAAATGCGGCTTATCTGCACATCTGCGAAGGCGCGCCCGATCTGGCCGAGGAAAAGAACGCGCACCTGATCGGCAAGCTCATCGGCTATCTGGTCACCGATTTCATCAAGGCGAATTCCCCGCGGATCGAGGAAGACGACGACGAATAATCTTTCGCGAATCCTGAATAAAGACTGCCGGTTGAATTAATCCGTATTTTAAATCTATCTTTGCACGCCTTCAGCCAATTGGAGGCTTAATTTATTTTTATGTTATTCGAAGATTTATCCTTATCAAAAAGCATCCTGAAAGCCGTCGAGGAAGAAGGTTACACCAATCCGACGCCAATCCAGGAGCAGGCGATTCCAGTCATTCTTGAGGGACGCGACCTTGTTGGCACCGCCCAGACCGGAACGGGTAAAACCGCAGCGTTCGCAATCCCGATCATCCATCACCTGCATCGTTTTATCGGTTCGTCCAAAAGATACAAGCAAATCCATGCATTGGTCATTACTCCTACCCGCGAGCTCGCGGTACAGATCGGGGAAAGTTTTGACACGTACGGAAAATATACCAATTTGCGCCAGCTGACGATTTTCGGCGGCGTTTCGCAAATTCCGCAGGTCGACCAATTGAAAAAAGGCGTTGACATTCTCGTGGCTACGCCCGGACGATTGCTCGATTTGCACAAGCAGGGCTTTATCGACCTCGATCATCTGCATGTACTGGTGCTCGACGAATCCGATCAGATGCTCGATATGGGCTTTATCAACGACGTCAAGAAAATCGTAAAGCTCACGCCGAACAACCGCCAGACGCTTTTATTCTCGGCCACGATGCCGATCGCGATCCGCGAATTGGCCGAAATGTTCCTGAAAGATCCGGCAAAAGTCGAAGTTACGCCCGTGTCGTCTACAGCGGAAACTGTCGAACAGCGAGTTTATTTCGTCGATAAAGGCGACAAGCGCAAACTGCTTTATCACCTGATCCGCAATGAAGGATTGCACGACGTGCTCGTTTTTTCGCGCACCAAGCACGGCGCCGACAATGTAGTCAAGGCGCTGCGCAAACAGGGCGTCGCGGCCGAAGCCATCCACGGCGACAAATCGCAGAATGCACGGCAGCGCGTACTCGATGCGTTCAAGAACAAGGAAGTCGGCGTATTGGTGGCCACGGATATTGCGGCGCGCGGCATCGACATCGACAAACTGCCGTTCGTGATCAATTTTGATTTGCCGAATATTCCCGAAACCTACGTGCACCGGATCGGGCGTACGGGCCGCGCAGGCGAAGGCGGACTCGCGATTTCCTTTTGTGGCAAGGACGAAGCGCCTTATTGGAAAGACATCAAAAAACTGATCAGGGTTGACGTAAAGGAAATCACGGACCATCCGTATCCGTGGGACAGTTCTGCCGAAACCGTTGCCGAACCAAAACCCGAAAACAACTCCAACCGCAGCGGCGGCCGACACAACAAGAACAAGTCGCGAAAATCGGACAACGCGAAGAAAAACAAGAAGCGCTGGTATTGATTCCAAACGAAAAATGCAATCGCGAATCGAGGATTTACCGGAAAAAAAATTGATCGGAAAACGTGTGAAAATGTCGTTCGCCGAAAACAGGACTGCGGATTTGTGGCGCGGTTTCATGCCCCGGCGTAAGGAAATCAAAAACCTTGATAACGATCTGTATTCGGTAGAAATCTATCCCGAAAATTTCTTTGAAAAGTTCGATCCCCAAAGGAAATTCGATAAATGGGCGGCGGTTGAAGCAAACGATTTCCTGGAAATTCCCGACCCGATGGAACCTTTGATTATACCGCCGGGAAAATATGCGGTCTTTATCCACCAAGGCGCGGTAAGCGATGGCGAAAAAACCTACCGGTATATTTTTTCCGTCTGGCTCCCAAAATCCGGATACGAACTCGACAACCGGCCGCATTTTGCGCTGATGGGAGAAAAATACAAAAACGACAGTCCCGATTCGGAAGAGGAAATCTGGATTCCAGTTAAACTTCGAAAGTAAACCGGAAACTAAGCGTCGCCTTTGGTTTTCCCGATCAGCCCCGAAATGATCCGGAACAGCTTGATCGGCTCGAAAGGCTTGATGATGATGTCGTTCATGCCTGACGAAATGACTTCCTCGGCGATCTCGTCCTTTTCAAAAGCGGTCAAGGCCACGATCGGCGTGGTGATACCTTTTTCACGGATGATGCGCGTGGTTTCGAAACCGTTGATTCCCGGCATGTTGATATCCATCAAAATAAGGTCGAAGGTTTCGCGCCCCAGCAGGTCGATTGCAGCATAACCGTCGTCGGCAACCTGGCATTGATAATTGTTGCTTTCGATGATTTTTTTGGTGACGACCTGGTTGATCTTGTTGTCCTCGACGACCAGGATATTGAAAATCTGGCCTGAAGTCAGATCGACTTCGATGTTGTTGATGATTTCCTTCGATTTTTCAAGATCGACCTCAAACGGGATCGTAAAGACGAATTCGGTTCCTTCGTTCTCCTTGCTTGAAATCGCGATTTCGCTGCCGAAAGCCTCGATCAGCCTTTTTACGATGGAAAGCCCGAGCCCGGTGCCCTGATAATCGTCCTTCTTGCGTTCGATCTGTACGAATTTGTCGAAAATCTTGTCCTGATCGCCTTTCGCGATTCCGATTCCCGTATCCTTTACCGCAAATTTAATGAAGTGCATCTTGCCCTCGCGCCTTTCGAGGTTCGCCGAGATGAACACGTCGCCGTTGCTGGTAAATTTCAAGGCGTTGCTCACCAGGTTCATCATGATCTGCGAAAAACGGAGCTTGTCGCCGATGACGAATTCCGGAATATCCGTATCGATTTCGGCCGTGACCACATTGTTGTTCTTGGCCGTAATGAACTGCAGCGAATTCATGATCGTATTGATTTCGTCCGAAATGTTGAACGTCAGGCTTTCGAGCGTCAGGCGGTTTTCCTCGATTTTGTTGATCTGGAGAATGTCGTTCACGAGCGACAGCAGGTATTTTGCAGAGAATTTCAGCGAATTCAGGTGCGTACTACCGGCCAGTTCCTTGTGCTCGTCGAGGATCATGTTCGTAATCCCGATCACGCCGTACAAAGGCGTCCGGAGTTCGTGGCTGATCGTCGAGACGAACTGGGATTTGAGCCTTGAGGCTTCTTCGGCTTTTTCCTTGGCCTGGGCGAGTTCCTCGTTGGCAACGGTGAGCTCAAGGTTGATTTTCTTCTTGAAATTGTAATTCCGGTACAGCGTGTAGAGCAAAATCAGCAAAACGACAAGCCCGATGATAAACAAAACCTCGATAATCTGCGACTTCCTGAGACTCAGCGATTGCACTTCCTTTTCGGCCTCGATCCGGCTGACGGCGCGTTTGTATTCGTCGAGCTCGAGGTTTACGCCTTCGGCATCGCCCTTCCGGAGCTTATCCTTGTCATATAAATGGTCTTCGATGCTGTCGTGCATCGAAAAATACTTGTAGGCTTCCTTATAATTGCCGCGGCGGTTCAGGAATTTGGAATATTCCTCATAAGCGTATGACAAATCGAGGTCGTTCTTGACGCGTTTTCCCACCGCAATGGCCGAATTGAAAAAAGCGCGCGCCTTTTCATCCTGTCTGCCGTGCGCAAAATACATCGCATTGAGCATATTCACGAAGACCACGGTATTCCGGTCGCCGAACTTCTTGTCCTGCTTGTTGATGTATTGCAGGTGCGGATAACCTTCCCTATAATCGTTGGTCTCGAAATAAGCCAGCGCCAGGTTCAGGTGCGTAAGGACAAGTTTGGCGGTATCGGCGGTCTTTTCAGCGTAATCGATTGATTTATTGTAATAATCGATGCCTTGTTTGTATTGCTTTTTCTCAAAGAAATACATGTTTCCGAGGTTGTTGTTGAGCCAGCCTTTGATCGAATCGTTATCAGTACGGTTGGCATAGGCCAGGGCTTTCTTGTAAATGTCGATGGCCTTGTCGCTTTCGGAAAGTTCGTCGTAATTGCCCGCGATGGTATTATATGCAGTAGCGATTAGGTAATCATCTTTTATAAGGATAGCCTGTTTGAGTGCTTCCCGCGAATAGAGGAGCGATTCCTTAAATTTGAGTTCGGTTAAGTATTTGTCGGCTTTTTCCGTCAGTTTGGTAATGTCCTTTTTACTCATCGTTTCCGTTTGGGCAAATGAAAAAAAGGAAAAAATCAAGGCGGCATACGCCATGAAGGTTCTAATGTGGGGCATCAGTTTCTTATTGGTTCGCCAAATATACATTTATATCCGGAAAATAAAAATGGCCGGATTTTTTACGCATTTCACGATAAAAATTCACTTGTAGGAAATTCGTGATCTTTATGGATATAAATTCAACGTTACGATTGTGTTATCAAAAAAAAAACTATTTTTAGCCACTTAAATACTAATTATGACGCCTCCATTTTTATATTTCGATCCCGGAACCGGGGCAATGCTCGTGCAGTTCGTGGTGGCTGCGAGCGCCGCGGTCGTCTTGTTCTACAAACGAATCGTTGCCAGCGTGAAGGCTTTTTTCGGCCACAAAACCACACCGGACCTGATGGGCGATATCGATATTGAAGAAGACGATGCAAACGAACCGCAATAGGCACGACGCTTCCTTCCGCGATCCTTCGGGATACGTTTTCAAACGCGACGGCGTTTTGCTGCGGATGATCAACCCGATTTATTTCAGCCAATACCGATCGCTTCGGGACAGCGGCTTTTACGAAAAGCTGATTCATGGAAAACTGCTCGTACCGCATGAACAAATCAGCGAGGACGAAACCGGCATTGTCATCCGGCCCGAGCAAATCCCTTTTTTTTCCTATCCGTACGAATGGAGTTTCGGCCAATACAAACATGCCGCGCTTCATACGCTCAAACTCCAGAAATACTGCCTCCAGCACGGCTATTCCCTGAAGGACGCCACGGCCTTCAACATCACGTTCCACCACGGCGCACCTATTTTTGTGGACACGCTGTCGTTCGATCCGTATACCGAAGGCGAACCCTGGCGCGCCTACCGGCAATTCCTGATGCATTTTCTCGGCCCGCTCCTGCTGGCTCGTTACTACGGCGCCGACATGTTCAAGCTTTTACAGCAATACATCGACGGCGTCCCGCTGCAAAAAGTCGCTGCGATGCTGCCCTTTACGGCGCGGTTCAACCCGACGCTTTACACCAATATTTTCCTGACCGCGAAATACGACGCGAAGTACAGCGACGGCAAAGGCGAACGTTCCAAAAAAGCGGCGATTTCCAAAAACGCGCAGATCCGGATTCTGGATTCGCTTTACGGATTCATTAAAGGGCTCGAACTTAATGAAGAAACCGAATGGAAAAACTATTATTCGATCACGAATTACGACGCAAAAGCATTTGAATTCAAGAAAGAGCTTGTCAGGAAATGGTTCGCTTCCATCGGTGGTAGCACAGTAATCGACCTTGGCGGGAACGACGGAACGTTTTCGCGCGTGCTGATAAACGAGGCAGCCGAAATCGTCGTGACCGATATCGACCCCAATGCGGTCGGGCAAAATTACCTGCAAGTGCTCCGCAACAAGGAAAAAAACATCCTGCCGATCGTCAGCGATCTGCTCAATCCCGCGCCCGGTATCGGTTTCAACAATACAGAACGCACTTCCCTGCAAGAACGCATCCGGGACAACAAATTCGACGTTTCACTAGCGCTGGCCCTGATCCACCATATTTCGCTTTCAGGCAACGTGCCTTTTGCGATGTCGGCCGAAATGTTCGCGTCCCTGACGCCGTACCTGATTATCGAATTCCCGGACCGCGACGATTCCTGGGTGCAGTTCCTTCTGGACAGCAAACGCGAATTTGCAGGACATTTCAATCATTATACGCGGGACAATTTCGAGAACGATTACTTCCGGATTTTTGAGCTGATCGAAAAACAGGAAATTCCCGATACCCGACGCACGATGTACCTGCTCAAAAGAAAATCATGAATTTTATCGATAAAATAAGGAACCGGCTGCTGGCCTTTATCGCCGCCGAAAAAGACGTGCCGCTGCTCGCCGGGCTGAGCGTCGGGTTGTATTGGCTGACATTCTATTATTCGAAGAATTTTGCGCTGGCCGACTCGCCGCAGCAAATCTTGTTTTTTACGGCTTATTACTTGTTGCTGCCCGTTGCGGCGATTTATACAGTTTACCTTTTGCTGGGTATTTTCGGTTTACAGCGTTACGGAAAGAATTGGTTGTTCGTGGGGATTTCAGGCTTTTTCCTGTATTATATGTCGCAGATGAACGGCCTGCTCTATCCGGCTGCCTGGATTTTGGTCGCGGCAATATTGTCGATTTGGCTCAAACGCTATTACAAACTGGCAATTTTACTGTTGTTCTTCATAACGATTTTCAACCTCAAGCCGATTGCGGGAATCGCTTACCGGTCGGCGATCGCATCAAACAATTGGAAAAAACTGCCCGACGGGATCGAATCGGTGAAATTCAGCAAACACCCGAACGTTTATTACATCCAGCCCGACGGTTATACCAGTTTCAGCAACCTGAAGAGCAATCCGCATTACCGGATGGATGTCGCTTCCTATCACGCTTTTCTGGAAGCGCACGGCTTTACGGTCTACGACGATTATCGGTCCAATTACTGCACGACGCTGCTTTCGAATGCGGCGACGTTTTCCATGCGGCACCATTATGCTCAGGCCGACGTCGCGAAACATTCGGCGCGGAACATCATCATGGGTGGCAATCCCGTGCTGCGGATTTTCAAAAGCAACGGCTACCGGACGAATTTCATCACCGAAAGCCCGTACCTGATCATGAACCGGCCGGCTTTGGGTTATGATTACACCAATTTTCCGTATTCCGAAATGCCGTTTTTCGGCGACGGGTTCGAAAGCGGATACGGCAAAGACGTCCTGGCCGACCTGAAACTCCGGATGAAAACAACCGGAAAAACCGGCAACTTCTTCTTTATCGAAAAATTCCTGCCGTGCCACATTACGGGCAGTCCTACCAAATCGCGTGGACCGGAAAAAGAACGCGAAAACTACCGGATCAACCTCAAGCACGCCAACCAATGGCTTGAGGAAACCGTCGCCTATATTACGGCAAACGATCCGGATGGCATTGTCATCATCGGGGGCGATCACGGCGGTTATGTCGGTTTTTCGTATACCGGCGAAGCGGCGACACAAACCAAAGACCCGGATCTCATCAAGTCGATGTTCGGCGCACAGCTCGCGATCAAATGGAACGATTCCGGCGCAACACAATACGATACGCAGCTCAAGACCGGGATCAACTTGTTCCGCACGCTGTTTTCCTATCTTGCATCCGAAAAAAAATACCTGGACCATCGGGAAGAAAACGGCAGCTACATGCAGCTCAATTCGCCTTCCGGATTGTACAGGTATATTGACGACGACGGCAATGTCGTCTTTGAAAAGAAGTGATCGGTTAGCCCCGGATCAGCTTCCTGTATTTGATGCGCTTCGGCGTCAGGTCGCCGCCCAGGCGTTTCTTCTTGTTTTCTTCGTATTCGGAGAAACTGCCTTCAAAGAAATACACTTCCGAATTGCCTTCGAACGCCAAAATATGCGTACAGATCCGGTCCAAAAACCAGCGGTCGTGGGAAATAACCACGGCACAGCCCGCGAAATTCTCCAAACCTTCCTCGAGCGCTCGAAGCGTATTGATGTCGAGGTCGTTCGTCGGTTCGTCCAGAAGCAGTACGTTGCCTTCTTCCTTTAAGGTCATCGCCAGATGCAACCGGTTCCGCTCGCCGCCCGAAAGCATCGAGACTTTCTTGTTCTGGTCGCTGCCGCCGAAATTGAAGCGACTCAGGTAAGCCCGCGAATTGACCTGCCGGCCGCCCATCATAATAAGTTCCTGCCCGTCTGCAAAGTTTTCCCAAATCGATTTGTTCGGGTCGATGTTGGAATGCGATTGATCTACGTAGGCGATTTTTACCGTTTCGCCGACTTTGAATTCTCCGGAATCAGGTGTTTCCTCGCCCATTATCATGCGGAAAATGGTAGTCTTACCCGCACCGTTCGGTCCGATTATCCCGACGATTCCTGCCTGCGGCAGCGTAAAGTTTAGGTTGTCGTAAAGCAATTTGTCGCCGTAGCCTTTCGCGACACCGATCGCTTCGATGACGTTCGTTCCGAGCCTCGGCCCATTCGGAATGTAGATCTCGAGCTTTTCGTCGAGTTCTTTCTGGTCTTCGTTCAAGAGTTTATCGTAGTTCTGCAAACGCGCTTTCTGCTTGGTCTGGCGGCCTTTCGCGCCCTGGCGTACCCAATCGAGCTCGCGTTCGAGGGTTTTTCTTCGTTTGGACGCGACTTTCTCTTCCTGCTCCATCCGTTTCGATTTTTGGTCGAGCCACGACGAATAGTTCCCTTTCCACGGAATGCCTTCGCCGCGGTCGAGTTCCAAAATCCAGCCGGCAACATTGTCGAGGAAATAACGGTCGTGCGTCACGGCGATTACGGTTCCTGCGTACTGCGCCAGATGCTGTTCGAGCCACAGCACGCTTTCGGCATCGAGGTGGTTCGTCGGCTCATCGAGAAGCAACACGTCAGGCTGCTGCAAAAGCAAGCGACATAAAGCCACGCGGCGGCGTTCTCCTCCAGAAAGTACTTTGATCGGCGTTTCCGGGTCGGGCGTACGCAACGCGTCCATCGCGATTTCAAGCTTCGTATCGATTTCCCAGGCGCCGAGCGCATCGATCTTGTCCTGCAATTCGGCCTGGCGGTCCATGAGTTTCTGCATCTTGTCGGCATCTTCATAGACTTCCGGAAGTCCGAACTGGTCGTTGATCTTGTTGAATTCGTCGAGTACGGCCATCGTTTCGGAAACGCCTTCGCGGACGATTTCGATTACGGTTTTGTTTTCGTCGAGCTGCGGTTCCTGCTCGAGATATCCGACGGTGTAACCCGGTGCGAACACGACGTCGCCCTGGTAATTCTTATCGACGCCGGCAATGATTTTCAACAATGACGATTTTCCGGAGCCGTTCAAACCGAGGATACCGATTTTCGCCCCGTAGAAAAAACTGAGGTAAATGTCTTTCAGGACTTGTTTGTTGCTTGAGGAGTAAATCTTGTTTACCCGCGACATCGAGAATATGACTTTCTTATCGTCTGACATGGTTATGATTTTGGATTTATATTTAATTTGTATTAAACGCGGCCTTTGAGCGAACTGAATACCCAGGCATTGGCCAGAAAACCGACACCGACTGCGCCAAATCCCCAGCCGGCCACGTCGTCGTAACGGAAAACCCCGAGCCCGATCAGCAGCAATCCCATCAAAATCATGATTAAAGTCGCCCAGCCGAGCACGGTATTTTTGTTCATCATTTTCATCGCGTAATTTTAGGGGAACAAATATCGGGAATTTATGCGAATGTTGCCTATCTTTAAAGTCCTTTCCGAAAACCGGACGACAATTCGCTAATCAATAAACAATACGATATGATTTCTTCCAAAGGTTATGCAGCCCAAAGCCACGATACACCGCTCGGGCCGTGGCAATTCGAGCGCCGTGAGGTCGGCCCGCACGACGTGCTGATCGAAATCGCCTATTGCGGCGTCTGCCATTCCGACTTGCACCAGATCCGGAACGATTGGTTTCCGGGCATTTTCCCGATGGTTCCCGGACACGAGATTGTCGGCAAGATCACTGCCGTCGGGGCGCACGTCAAAAAATTCAAGGTTGGCGACAAGGCCGGCGTCGGCTGTCTGGTCGATTCCTGCCGGGATTGCGAGAACTGCCACCGCGGGCTTGAACAATTTTGCCAGAACGGCTGGGTCGGCACTTACAACGCCATGGGAAAAGACGGCCAGCCTACTTACGGCGGATACTCGAACAATGTTGTCGTCCATAAAGATTTCGTACTGCACATTTCCGATAAACTGCCGCTCGATGCCGCGGCACCGCTGCTTTGCGCCGGAATCACAACCTATTCGCCATTGCGCCATTGGAAAGTCGGTAAAGGACACAAGCTTGCCGTTTTGGGGCTTGGCGGATTGGGACACATGGCCGTAAAGTTCGGGGTCGCGTTTGGCGCCGAAGTCACGGTGCTGAGCACATCGGCCGATAAAGAAGCCGCGGCACGAAAGCTTGGCGCGCACAATTTCGTCGTTACGACCGATGCCCTGCAGCTCGATAAGGTTATGGGAAGTTTTGATTTCATCCTGGACACCGTATCGGCGGTGCACGATATCAACAGTTATCTTGCATTGCTAAAGGTTGACGGTACGCACATCTGCGTCGGCGTTCCGTCGGAACCGAGCGGTATTGCGGCCTTTTCGCTGATCGGCGGAAGGAAAAGCCTCGCCGGATCGTTAATTGGCGGGCTTCCGGAAACACAGGAAATGCTCGATTACTGCGCAGAGCACAATATTGTTTCTGACATTGAGCTGATCGAAATGAAAGATATCGAAGCGGCTTATATACGCATGGTCAAGGGCGACGTGCGGTACCGGTTTGTCATCGATATGGCGACATTATAAAAAAAAGTCCGAAGATATTTTATTTTTATCGACTTCGGGGCGTCGCGATTACGGTTCCGGGCGGTATGTAACCGTCAACTGGCGCATTCGCGTTGGTTGCTCCGTTTCCCGTAACTGTGGTTCCGGTGCTCGAGCCGTCGTTGTTCTTGCCGTAATCGGTATTGACCTGGCCGCCTGCCGGACGTGTCGCGGATGCGGCGGATGTTTCTGCTTTGGTCGGCACTTCAGCTATGGAGGTCACCTTTGCCGAAGAACTTCCCGTAATATTTTCGGTTCCCGTAACAGGTTTTGAGAGCGGCGGTGCAGGCCTTGTTGCTTGTGCAACAATTGTATTGGCTGTAAAGAAAGCCAATGCAATAAAATATATCGTTTTCATGGCATTGTATTTAGCGTTAGACATTACATAAAGTTCCGCCTGTCGATTGCAATTTCACTTATACGATTCGCCTTAAATGTTTTACGATTCGGGTACGGATTTAATTTTCTTCGCAAAACCGGAATTGATCAGATAAACGCCGAACAATGTCACAACCAACGCCATTACCGTTATCCGGGTAATTTTTTCGTTGAGAATGGCCACGCCCAGCAAAATCGCGATTACCGGATTGACATAGGCGTAAGTCGAGACCACCAGCATCGGCAAGTGCCGGATCGCATACAAATAACTCATGTAAGCAAGCAGCGACCCGACGAGCGTCAGGTAAAGCAACGCCCAAAGGCTGCCGGAATTGATATTGTCAAGCTGGTTATAATCGTCAAAACATACCGAAAACAAAAAACACCCGACGCCGCCAGCGGTAAACTGGATCGCCGCATTCGAATATGCGCTCGTGCGGAACGTGTTGTTTTTCATGTAAATGCTGCCGATGGCCCAAAACAGGCATGCGCCGAATGAAGCCAGCACGCCGTAGAGGTATTCAGGCTTGGCGAGATCGGTCAGGTTATCGCGGAAAATGAGTACGATTCCTGCACAGCCCAGCACGAAGCCTGTGACGATTTTCAGATTGAAGAAATTCTTTTCCTTCCCCGAAACCAGATTGATGATTACGATATAAACCGGCATAATGCAAACGATCAGCGCCGCCAAGCCGCTGGGAATGTACCGTTCGGCCCAACCGATGACTCCGTTCCCCAGCGTAATCAGCAAAAAACCGGGCAATACTTGCTTACCGATATCTTTTGCTGAGATTTTTTCGAGATTTCCCGTAGCTGCCATCCAGGCAAAAAGCAGCATTCCGGCGCCGAACTGTCGGATTCCCGAAAACAGGAACGGCGGAAAATGCGCTACGCCGATTCGGAGCGCGAGATAAGTCGTGCCCCAGAAAAAGCAAACGACAGCAAGCGCAAAATAAGCTTTGGTCGGAGTTTTCATGATTGAATTTTCGGCGCAAAGGTATCATTATTAGCGGACACGACCGAATGGCTCGGGAATTTTGCTTTTGCCACAATTTCCCTTGACCGAACGTCCGTGCCTGTAAAAGTAATTCATCGATTTTTTTCACCGCAAAGAAGCAATTAATCGGATTTATGGGCAATTCTTTTTGAAACTATCATTTACTTTTTATTTTTAAATCGAACATAAGAATCTCATTTTTAAACAATTAAATCCCTAGACATGAAAAAAATAATTTTAATTGCGGTGTTGGCACTTTTGCCGGCTGCTGTAAAAGGCCAGCTTGATGTCACGTTCGTCAAAACAACTGACATTGTGACGTTCGACAAAGACGAAGTCGAATACAAATTCGATGTAAAAGCGCCGAAAGATACCGCCAACAATGGCGTTGTCGTGACATGTTCCATCAAAGACAGTGATTTCAACGCGTCCGAATATGAATGTACCTTTAACGGAACCAACAGCCTGACGATTTCCAACGGTGCAGCTGCGGATGCCACTTTTACGGTAAAATTCAAAAGAAAACTCGGTGTCAACAAATTCCTGAAATTTGACTTCGATGCCGTCGACGCCAACAAAAAACCGGTCAGTATAAAGGCCCATACGCCGCTTATGCTGTACCTTAAAGGATCGACCGCTGAACCGATCAAAACTAACGACAATTACGAGTTCTGGTTTTTTACGGGCACCAATGTCGATTTTCTCGACGGAGCAAAAGTAAAAGACCTTTATTTCAAAGGGAGTTACATGGTCAATTTCAAACTGAACAACGAGCCTTCACGAAGCTGGCTGTATACGACATTCGGCAAAAACCGTTTTTTTACCGATAAGGATTCCCTTACCAATATCATTTTGCGCGATGCTGTTCCGACGGCGACTCCGGGAGACACGATAACTCTTGTCAACGGCTACTATAAATCAGTCCGGCAAAAAGTGACGGACAATATTTTCGTTTCGGCGGATTATCTTTTATACCTCAAGGAAATATCGTCGAAGCAATCGCGGCTGTTCGCTACGGCCGGGCTGTATTGCGGGCTGCAGTCGATCAAGACGTCCTACAGCAATTATGCGATCGTCACCGATACACTGAACGTGCCGCGCAATGCCGATTCGACTTACGTTTTTCGGACTTTTCTCAAAAACTACAAAATCAGGCAAACCAATTACAATTTCAGGATAGGCCTGATGCACATTCTCACCACCGACAAGATCAATGTCAAGACCCACGCGACCGTCGGGCTGAATTCCTTTACTTATCCGTCGTCGATTGTTTCAACGAGCACGGACGAATTCGTAAGATACAAAAACGACAAACGCTTTTTCAGCCAGATCAACATCGATGCTACGGTATTGAATCCGGGGATTTCGCTTGGGTTCGAGACGTTCCTCCGGGAAGGAGAAATGCCCCTGTTCAACGTTTCCCTGACCAAAGTCATTGATATCGAACAGCTGTCATCGCTATTTGGAAAAGTGCCGACGATCAATAACTGATAAAAATTGATTTCCCTTTTTCCCGGAATCGATTTTTCCATATTTTAGCCGAAAATGTATGATATGAAAATATTAGGTATCGGCTCCAGGATTTCACATCCCCAGCACGGCAAAGGCGTTATAACGAATGTTTCCAACAAGGAATATTGGGTTACTTTCATCGACAACGGTCTCGAGACCATTCCGCTCGACGATGCTTTCGAAGTGATCGAGGCGGCCGAGAATGAGGTCGACACCGTCAGTTTTTACGATATTGAAAAGACCTTGAAAAACCTTTTGCAGAAATGGTCCGACATCACCCAGGTCGTTCCGATCGCAGACAAATGGAAAGGCGGCAAACTGATCCTCGATCCCGGCCAGTCCGGCGTTCAGGGAAAGGAAGTGCCTATCGACACGTTTTTCCACAAGATCGTCATGGTGCGCGACCGGCTGCGCGTGATGGAACAGAAAATCAACGCGAGCAACCTGGACGAAGCCGAAAAAATCGAGATGCAGCAATACGTTACCCGGATTTACGGAAGCCTTACGACTTTTAACGTATTGTTCAAGTCGCAGACCGATTACTTCATTGGCGAAAAGACCAAATAAAAAGGACAGCCTTGCGACTGTCCCTTTCAACTAACTAAGTAACCAATCAATCATGAAAATCATGCATGCATGAATAACTTTATGAATCGGGAACTAGGCTTAGTATTGTAAAATTACAGCGGTTGGAGGGCGGAACCGTTATACTATTTCAGGAGTAGTTTATATAATTTGGTCAGTTGAAGATTTTCACCAGCATTTCTTTCAGCAAATCGGCCTGCGGAAGGTTGTTCGCCCCGACGCCTTTGCTCTTCACATCGATATCGCGCAGCGCCGCAACGATTCCGCTGACTTTTTTCATCGGGTAGTTTTTGATGGCGTGCGTATAATCGTTGACGAAATACGGACTGATCCTGAGTACGGCCGCCACGTTTTTCGGACTTCTGTCCTTTAGCCCGTGGTATTGCAAAAGTTGTGTAAAATACCGGAAAACCTGGCTGGTCGTGACCACCATCGGATTGTCTTTCGGATTGTCGGCGAAATACTGCGCAATCTGGTAAGCCTTGAACTGGTTGTGATCGCCGAGCGCCTTGATCAACTCGAAATTGTTGAAATCTTTGCTGAACCCGATGTTCTCCTCGATGATTTTCGGCGTGATCGCACTGCCTTTCGGCAAGATGATCTGGAGTTTTTCGAGCTCGTTGTTGATCTTGCTCAGATCGGTTCCCAAAAATTCCACCAGCATGGCTGCGGCTTTGGGTTCGATACCGTATTCTTTGGCGCTTAACGTCCGCTTGATCCAGTCGCCGACCTGATTTTCATAAAGTTTTTTACTTTCGTAGACCAGCCCGTTTTTCTCAAGCAGTTTCGTGACTTTCTTGCGCTTGTCGAGCGTTTTGTATTTGTAGCATAACACCAGTACCGTTGTGGGCGTCGGGTTTTCGGCATAGCTCTCGAGCTTGTCGATCGTACGGGTCAGTTCCTGTGCTTCCTTGACGATCACGACTTGCCGCTCGGCCATCATCGGATAGCGTTTGCAGGTCGATATGATGTCTTCCATCGACACGTCGCGGCCGTAAAAAACCGTCTGGTTGAAACCTTTTTCTTCCTCGGAAAGCACGTTTTCATCAATATATTCGGCCAGCCTGTCGATGTAATACGGCTCCTCGCCCATCAGGAAATAAACCGGGCTGATATTCCCGGCCTTGATGTCATTGACTATTTTGAGTACGTCGTCCATGCGATTGTTTTCGGAAGTCCAAAAATACGAGTTCGCCCGAACATAATTCGTCAAACGCGAACAATTATTTCGTTAATTTGCACATGCAGAAACTGAATTTTTCCGAATGTGAATTCCGGTTCAGGAAGGACGCGGGAACCGTATCGATTTTCGATGCTGTCCGCAAAAAATTCATTGTCCTGACGCCTGAGGAATGGGTTCGCCAGCATGCCGTTCAGTTTTTGCTTACGGATCGGGATTACCCGAAATCGCTCATTAATGTCGAAAAGGTTTTGAAAATCAACGGCCTGGTCAAGCGTTACGACATCGTGGTGTTTAATCCCGACGGCTCGATCCGGGTTTTGGTCGAATGCAAAGCGCCCGAAGTCGCGATCTCGCAGTCCGTTTTTGACCAGATCGCGCGCTACAATATGGCCATGGACGCCGAGTTTTTGATGGTCACCAACGGGCTGGACCACTATTTCTGCCAAATGGATTACGCCAACAAACGATACAATTTCCTCAGGGAATTGCCCAAACATACAATCAGAACTTGAAACAGGTCGCCGTTGTCGTCTTAAACTGGAACGGGAAAAAACTCCTTGAGCAATTCCTGCCGTCGGTCATCCGTTTTTCTGCGGATGCGACGGTTTATGTCGCCGATAATTATTCCACCGACGATTCGATCGATTTTGTCAAAACGCATTTCCCGATGGTGAAAATCATAAGGAATGCAGGCAATCACGGTTATGCCAAAGGCTACAACGAAGCGTTGAAATTCGTCGAGGAAGACATTTATGCGCTGGTCAATTCGGATGTGGAAGTCACCGAAAACTGGCTTGCTCCGGTTGTGGAACTGTTCGACCGCGAACCCGAAACCGCAATCGTCCAGCCCAAAATACTTGATTACCGCAAAAAAGAATATTTCGAATATGCCGGAGCCGGCGGCGGTTACATCGACAAATACGGCTATCCGTTCTGCCGCGGCAGGATTTTCGAAACGCTCGAAAAAGATGAAGGGCAATACGATGACGAACAGGAAATTTTCTGGGCTTCGGGGGCGTGTTTTTTCATCCGCAAGGAAACCTTCCGGGAACTTAAGGGTTTTGACGGCGATTTCTTTGCCCATCAGGAAGAAATCGATTTGTGCTGGCGCGCTCTCAACAAAAACCGGAAAATAAAATACTGCGGGAAATCGACGATTTATCACTTGGGCGGCGCAACGCTCGACAGCCACAATCCGCAAAAAACCTTTCTCAATTTCAGGAATTCGCTTCGCATGCTGGTAAAGAACGTACCGCAACAAAGACTTTTGGGAATTATCCTGATGCGCCTGCTGCTCGACGGAGTGGCCGGAATCCGGTTTTTATTCCAGGGAAAATTTGAACATACTGCGGCCATCGTCAAGGCCCATTTTTCATTTTACAAGCACTTCGGAAGCGATTACGATAAACGCGATATGTTCCAGATCAGGATTTATTACCGGACGAAAAGCATCGTCTGGGATTACTTTATCGACAAGAAAAAGACTTTTACCGAACTTTTTTAACAATAGTTTATACGACTCGTGCCGAAGCAACCGTTTAAAAATGTTAAATTTGTAGACTAACTAACCGGAGCGAGGTCTGAAAAGCGCTGCGGAATAAATCAAATCTATATGAAAAGAATCATTTTAGCACTATCGGTCGTTGCACTGCTGGCAACCTCGTGCGGAACCAAGAAAAAACTCGCGGACTGCGAAGCGAAGAATAAGGAAATCCAGGATTTGCTTAACAGCGCCACTGTAAAACTCAATACCTGCCTTGCTGAAAAGGAAACGCTCAGCAGCCAGATCGATTACCTCAAAAAGAATAACAACGATCTGATCAACAATATGGGCAACATGACCACGTTGTCTACCAAAGGTGCACAGAATATCGAGAAAGCGCTCGAAAGCATGAAGGAAAAGGATTTGAAAATCAACAGATTGCAAGATGCTTTGACCAAAAAGGACAGCGTGACTTTCGCATTGGTTTCGAGCCTAAAAAAATCAGTAGGGATCGACGATCCGGACATTCAGGTCAATGTCGAAAAAGGCGTGGTTTTCATCTCGATTTCCGACAAACTGCTCTTCAAGAGCGGAAGTTACATGGTCAGCGACAATGCGAAAACTGTTTTGGGGAAGGTTGCGATGGTCATCAAAAGCAAGCCTGATTTCGAATGCATGGTCGAAGGCCATACCGATAATGTACCCTACAAATCAAACGGCGTATTGCTCGACAACTGGGATTTGTCCGTCAAACGCGCGACTTCAATTGTACGCGTATTGCAGGATTTGGGAATCCCGTCGAAACAGATGATCGCCGCCGGTCGCAGCGAGTTTGTCCCGCTGGTTGAAAACAATACGGCCGAGAACCGTGCGATCAACCGAAGGACACGTATTGTCGTCATGCCGAAAATCGACCAGTTTTACGATATGATCGAAAAAGAAATGAAAAGTCTTTCCGGCAAATAATAATTCGGAACGGCCAAATACTCATTGAAGCGCTCCTTATGGGGGCGCTTTTTTTATTTTCGGCTCTAATGCGTAGTTACCATTCAGATTGGTAAGAAAAATCTACTTTCATTAACATTTAAATGTAATATGTTGGATACATTTGCGCTGGTCAAAAAATCAATCAAATGCAATCATTCTCCTCGAAAAAATTCTCGCTGATCCACATCATAGCTATTTCCCTCGTATTGTCCGGCATCACCTACGGCCTGACCTCGCTGTGGGACGGAAAACAAGGAAACGAAATCAGCGAAACCACAAGCAACAGCTGCAATTATAACGTAAAGCGGCTCAACGGTTATCATTTCATAAAGCCGATTGTATTTGTGGACGGCGATTGCGAATCGGATCATTTGGCCGGGCTGAAGCAACGCGTTTCCGAGGTGATTGAACGCTATCGCGCTGCTGGGGATGCGGACATGGCATCGGTTTATCTTCGCAGTTCCGGCGAATGGATGGCAGTGAACGAGACTGAAAAATACAAGCCCGGCTCGCTGTTCAAGGTTCCGGTATTGATGACGATCTTAAAAATGGATGAAGACCATCCGGGTTTTCTCAACAAAAAACTTCTTTACGGGCAGGCGATCGACCTCCAGAAAACAATCAATTACAAGTCGAAAGCCATCGAACTTGGTAAAAGTTATAAGGTCAGGGAACTGCTCGAGTATATGATCCGGTATTCGGACAATAATGCCACGGTTTTGCTCGAAAAGAATATGGACGGCGCAACGCTGCAAAAGTTGTTTGCCGATATCGGTCTCGAAATGCCGCAACCCGACGCGCCCGATTATTTCTTCACCGCAGGCGACTATTCGCTTTTTATGCGTACGATTTACAATGCCGGTTACCTGAACATCAAAAATTCGGAGTATGCAGCCGAATTGTTGAGCCAAAGCGAATTTAAGGATGGAATTGCCAAAGGCGTCCCGGCCAACGTAAAGCTCGCGCACAAATTCGGCGAGGTCGGCGATGCGAACGGAAAGCAACTCCACGAATCGGCCATCGTTTACCTGAACAACAAATCGTATCTGGTCACAGTAATGACCAAAGGAAAGGATTTTGCGAAATTGTCGCAGCTCATCGGCGAGATTTCGGGAATCGTCTACGGCGAAATGGCCAATGAGGCCAATGCGATGTAACTACAAAATATCGAGGCTGCCCTTGCCTTCCCGGACCACAACCGGTTCAAATCCGGACAAATCGATGACCGTTGAAGCCAGGTTGTCGCCATAACCGCCGTCGATGACCACATCCACAAGGTTTTGCCATTTCTCGAAAATCAGTTCCGGATCGGTGGAATATTCCAATACTTCGTCGTCGTCGTGGATCGAGGTCGAAACGATTGGATTCCCAAGCATTTCCACAAGACAACGCGCAATGTTATTATCGGGCACGCGAATCCCGACGGTGTTTTTTTTCTTGAATTCCTTCGGAAGGTTGTTGTTGCCCGGAAGAATGAACGTATAAGCGCCGGGCAATGCGCGTTTTAAAAGCTTAAAAGTTGCCGTGTCGATCTGCTTTACGTAATCGGACAGATTGCTCAAATCGCTGCATACGAACGAAAAATTGGCTTTTTCGAGCTTGACGCCCTTGATTCGGGCAATGCGCTCAAGCGCCCGGCTGTTGGTGATGTCGCATCCCAGGCCATAAACGGTATCGGTCGGATAAATGACCAATCCGCCTTCACGGAGCGATTTGACGACCTTTGCGATTGCCGATTCGCTCGGTTTGTCTTCGTATATTTTGATGAATTCGGCCATCTTTTAAATTAATAATTAATAATGAATAATGAATAATTAATAATTGGTTAGGAGACAATTTATGAATTAAAACCGTAGTTCGCGTTTTCATTATCAACTATTAATTGGCTATCCGATGATTTCCAGCTTCGCAAAACGCAACAAAAGCTTTTTCAGCCCGCCGACCTCGAATTTGATTTCCGCTTTTTTATCCGCGCCCGCGCCTTCGAGACTGACGATTTCGCCCTTACCAAAACGCTCGTGCATGACGACGTTGCCGACGGTAAGCTTGTCGTCGAATAAGTTCGCGCTTCCGCCCGATTTCGACCCGACGGGTTTCAACCTTCGGATATCGAGGTCAGGCTTGGGCTGGTTGTCGGTGATGTGTTTCGGAGGCGTTCCGCTCACGGGTTTGCTGAGCCTTAATTTCGATTTGTCGACATCGCCGAAAATATCGTTGTCGATCATCGGCTTGTAGCGGTAATTGCTTTCTTCAGGCGTCAGGTATTCGAGGTATTCGCCGTCGATTTCCTCGATAAAGCGCGACGGCTCGCTGTCGGTGAGCTTTCCCCAGCGGTAACGCGACTGCGCGTAGGTCAGATAAGCCTGTTTTTCGGCACGGGTCAGCGCCACATAAAACAAGCGGCGCTCTTCTTCCAATTCGCTCCGCGTGCTCATGCTCATCGCGCTCGGGAACAGATCTTCTTCCATCCCGACGACAAAAACGTACGGGAATTCAAGTCCTTTGGCCAAATGGATCGTCATCAGTGCGACGCGGTCGTCATCGCCGGTATCTTTATCCAGATCGGTTGCGAGCGCCACATCTTCAAGAAATTCGGACAACGCGCCGCGCGCTCCGTCTACTTCCTTTTGCCCTTCGGTGAAATCGCGGATACCATTCAGGAGTTCCTCTATATTCTCGATGCGGGCAATACCTTCGGGTGTCGCGTCCTTTTTAAGTTCCTGGACCAATCCGGTCTTTTTCGTGACGTGTTCGGCGACGTAAAACGCATCGTGGTTCTGGTTGATGACCTGAAAACTCTTGATCATCGTCACGAAATCCTTGAGCTTGTTTTTCGTGGTCGCGTTGAGTTTGAGATCGATGTTGTCGATGTGTTCCATCACCTCAAATATCGAACGCTTGTAATGGTTCGCGGTAATTGTGAGTTTTTCAACGGTCGTATCGCCGATTCCGCGTGCCGGATAATTGATCACACGGATAAGCGCTTCCTCATCTTTCGGGTTCAGGATCAACCGCAGATAGCAAAGCACATCCTTGATTTCCTTGCGCTGGTAAAAAGACAGCCCGCCGTATATCCGGTACGGGATATCGCGTTTGCGGAGCGCATCTTCCATCGCACGCGATTGGGCGTTGGTCCGGTATAAAATCGCGAATTTGCCGTTGTCGAGCTGATTCTGCATTTTTTCCTCCCAGATCGTGGCGGCGACGAAACGACCTTCCTCGGCGTCGGTCATGCTGCGATGTACCTTGATTTTCGGCCCGTAATCGTTTGCGGTCCAGACCACTTTGTCGAGCTTGACCTTGTTCTTGTCGATGATCGAATTCGCGGCTTCGACAATATTTTTCGTCGAGCGGTAATTCTGTTCCAGACGATACGTTTTCACGCCTTCGTAATCCTTCTGGAAATTCAGGATGTTGTTGATGTTCGCCCCGCGGAAAGCGTAAATCGACTGGGCATCGTCGCCCACGACGCAAATATTCTGGAACCGGTCGGAAAGCGCCCGGACGATCAGGTATTGCGAATGGTTCGTATCCTGGTACTCATCGACCAAGATGTATTTGAAACGCATCTGGTATTTGTGCAAAACATCCGGAAAACGGTTCAAAAGCTCGTTGGTTTTCAGTAAAAGATCGTCGAAATCCATAGCGCCGGCCTTGAAACAGCGGTCGACGTAATTATTGTAAATCTCGCCGAGCCGCGGCTTTTTGGACATCGCGTCGGCTTCCTGAAGCTCCGGGTCGTTGAAATACGCCTTGACCGTAATGAGATTGTTCTTATAGGATGAAATCCGCCCGAAAACCTGTTTGGGTTTGTAAACGTCCTTGTCGAGCTGCATTTCCTTGATGATCGCCGAAATCAATCGCACCGAATCCTGCGTATCGTAAATCGTAAAGTTCGACGGATAGCCGAGCTTGTCGGCTTCGGCACGCAAAATTCTCGCAAATACGGAGTGGAACGTTCCCATCCATAAATTCTTCGCTTCGCTGGAACCGACGATATCCGAAATCCGGTTTTTCATCTCGCGCGCAGCCTTGTTGGTAAAGGTCAGCGCCAGGATGTTGAACGCATCGACGCCCTGATGCATGAGCCACGCGATCCGGATCGTCAAAACGCGCGTCTTGCCCGAGCCTGCGCCGGCAATGATGATCATCGGTCCGTCTTTCTGTAAAACAGGCTGTTGCTGCGCTTCATTGAGCCTGCTGATGTGTTGTTGCATAGTAATTTTTGAAACCCCAAAAATAGTGATTTCCGGGCAAAGAATAAAGCGGTTTCCGGCAATCAGGCCATGGCTTGCGATTTTAGTTCATCCGATGGAAATCTTATTAAAATTTATACTGTTTTTACCGAAACTCCGTTTATTTTTGCTGTGAATTTAAATCGACCGAAAATGAATACCGATAGAATCATTGAACTGCTGTTTTTCTGTTTGCCGGCCGTAATCACCGGCGGCGTCGCTTTTTATTTTTTCAGGATGCATATGGAAAACGAAAGTAAGAAAAGGCGTTTCGCCCTGATGCGGGAAAACCACAAACATGCGCTGCCATTGCGATTGCAGGCTTACGAACGGATGACTTTATATATGGAGCGTATCGATCCGGCAAAAATGCTGATCCGCATCACGCCGATCTCGGACGATAAAACCGATTATGCCAATTACGTCGTCGCGCAGATCGAACAGGAATACGAGCATAATCTCACCCAGCAGATCTACATGAGCGACGATTGCTGGGGTGTGATCACTGCGGCCAAAAATGCTACAATCCAGTTGTTGCGCAAAACGGCAATGAACCCTGAAGTGGCCGATGCCAATAAACTGCGCGAATTTATCCTGAAAGATTTATTCGAAAACCCGGCGCCAAGCGGTGCCGCGCTTGCTTTCATCAAGAATGAAGTGAAAGATTTTTTATAAAAAAGCCCCGGAATTCCGAGGCTTTTTGTTAGTGATTCGAATGTATCGTAATGGTCAGGTCGTGTTGGACGCCGTTTTGCGAATACGTTCCCGTAAAATAGAAATCGCGCCATACGCCCGGATCTATCGAACCGGCGATGTGATACGTTCCGTGATTTTCGGGGAAATTCGGCGTAAAGCTGATATTAAAATCGGGACCGTAAAAATTTTCGGCCAGACCAGTGGTGTAATCGCCTTCGTCATAATTCGGAGTATCGATGTGGAATTCCCCGTCGGCATTCGTTCCGCCTTGCTTGGTGACGTTGTTCAGGAATAATTTTGGCGGATTGTTGTCGATCTGGTACGTGGCGAATTCGGAAACACTGCTGCAGGCAACCAAAACGCCGACATTGGTCACACCGGAAACGAACGTCGCCGAAACGGCCGATGTAGTCTGCTGGCTGCCGTAATCAATACCTTCAAGCGTGAAATGGTCGTTGGTGTCGCAGGTCACGACGTTAAAATCAAAGTTTCCGTTGCTGACCGGGGCGAACATCACCTGGCTGGCGTAATGCAACGTCAGGTAGCCGTTCGAGACCGGAGCGCCGCCGCAATCCACGAGCAGACCTGTTGCATGGCGCATCACCGGCGAATTGGCCAGTACGATATTCGGCAAAACGGTATCTTGCGCAAACGGCCCGACCGGTGCGCTGTAAATTTCCTCGCCGCACAAATCGTAAATTTTGAGCTGGAACGTTTCACCGGCCGGAACCATTCCCGAAACCTGGCCGTTCGTATCCGTGTAATTGTGTCCCGAAATCGGACCTTCCGAGGGCAGCTGACGAACTAGATCGACCCTGATGTTGGAAAGACTGTCAGTCGTTGACTGGTAATTGGTCATCACGGTGAGCGTCAGGTTGACCGTTGATGAAAAAGAATCGCAGTTCCACCATGAAAAATGCGATACGTTCCCAACATAGAAATTCCCTTGTTTTGTAGCTGTTCCGTCCTGTTTCCAGTATCCGGCTGTTTCATCGAAGTGCCACAGCGGAATCGATTCCGGTGCATTGGCCATTTGCGTGTCGTCGATTTTCATCGATAGTTGCGCGGTATGATCTTGCTTGATATTGAGCTTCTGGCCTGCACTGCCGCGCAGTTCGACATTCAACATCCCGAAAGTCTGGAGCACTTTCGGATTGCCGTCGTCTCCTTTTGCGTAGAGCATACCGGGCATCAGGCTTGCGATATTTTCATTTGAAGCTTCTAGATGGAACATCGAAACGCTGACATTTCCTGAATAATCCTGGCCATTTTCATCCTGAAACGCGCCGTCGAAAGTAACTTTGGTACCATTTGGCAAATCGGCTACGGCTGTTGCGCCTGAAGCAATCGTCGCTACAGGCGTAGCCGAAACAAGCATGATTTTCACGTTGTTTTTTCCGCTGGTCGGCACCATCGAGCGTGAACCGTCCATAAATCCGGCTTTTCTGGCCGTGATGTAGGCGAATTTTTCATGCACTTCGGCATTGTTGAGGATAAAAATGCCGTTTGCATCGGTTTGTACAGAAGATGAACCGATGCTTACCGTTACACCGGAAACCGCATGGTTGTTCAGGTCGACGACCTGCCCGATAAAATCCCGGGAAACCTGCGCACCGAAATTTTCGGCAAATTGTTCGTCTGTGGCATTGGCACCGTCGTTGTTGTAGTTAGGGTCGCAGCCGGCCAGCAGGAAAGCGCATAAAAGCGCGGACAAAAGATGTATTTTTTTCATAACTAATTGATTTATTTATCAATAGACTGCAATATCCCAAATAGTTGCGTCAAAATAAATCTTTGGACAATCTTTTATTTCCTGACAATTTTCTGCGTCGCGATTTTTCCGTCGGCGAATTCGATCTGTACGGTGTAAATTCCCGGCGCGACGCCTGAAAGATCGATGCTGTTCCCGCTTCCGCTTGTAATCCGTTGCCCGAGCATGGTAAAAATTTCGATGTTGCGCACATCCTGTGACGAAGCGATGTTGACCGTTCCATCTGTCGGATTCGGATAAAGGCTGTACGACAAAGGATTCGCCTGGCTCACGCCCAAATCGCCCGTTGTTCCCTGTAAGTAAAGTGAAACCGGAATATAGCCTTGCCCGTCGGCAAAAACAGCAGTCGGTACGGTAATCTTGAAAGTATGCGAACCGGCAGCCAGATCGCCCAGCGGAATGACCCGGATCGGGATGACCTGTCCCGGACACCAGTTGCTGAACGAAGCCCAAACCGACGCAGGCCTTGGCGTTGGGCCGTAAATACCGTTGGGCTGCGTGTTGTACTGGCGATACGGTTCGCAGGAAACGCCGCCCGGTTTGTAAGTCAGCTTGAGCACATCGTCGAAATAAATGTAGTGAAACCTCCGGTTGTATTCTTCCCCGCCGGTATTGGCGCCGTGGTTGGAAGTGATCAGGTACAGGCTCGCGTCCGAAACCGCAGCGGGCAAATCCATGGTGATCGTCCTTGCGGTCGTGCCGATTTCGTCGGTCGCGCCATCTTCATAATTATTCAAATTGTGCTGGAAATCGAGCGGTAAAAGATAGTTCTGGCTTGCAGGTACCGGATCGGTGTTGGAAACCAGTTCGAGCGTGCCGTAGAAAACGTCGATCTGGCCCGCGCAACCCGCAACCTGTGTCTGTGCCGCATACGGAACGCCGAAAACCTGAAGCTCGACCCAAATGTCGTAAGCTGCACGCAATACAGGGTCTTTAAATATCCGTGCGACATTGTCTACCGAAAAAGTATACGGGACATCGGTCGGGGAAACATTTTTGTTCATAAACGGCGTAATGAACCGCGCGATCTCGATCCGCTGCACTTCGTCCGGAATGTAAGTCGTGGCGCCTTTGGGAACGAAAGCAAGGTTGACGTTCCCGATCCGGTCATAGTTGTCGCACGCCGCACCGATCGTGACGTTGAGTGTCATCGTATTTCCGAATGCATCGAGATCGGCGGCGTCGAGTTTTTTCGCATACAAGTCGTTGCGGTGCCGGATCACGCCGTCCGGAACCGGGTGTGTCGCCGGATCGACCACGGCCGCATAACCGTCGTAAAACAAAATATCGTCAAAAACCAGTACGGATTGCGCCGCAACGTCGTTTTTCAGGAATACCAATAAAAAAGCAATCAAAAGTAAAGATTTTTTCATGTTCTGAAAGTTTAAGTAGTTCGCGCTAAGATAAGCATTTGCGACGGATTATTGCTTCTCGTCGAGCAGCCTTTTGAGCTGCGCCCTTTCGTTTTCGGGAAGTTCGGGCAACAGTTTTTCATAAAATTTCCGCGGCGCGATGTATTTGATGAGTTCGCGGATTTTTTCCCGCGCGAATTTCGAGAACTGCCATTTATGGTGCACGAGCGGATTGACAAGCAATTTCATCGCGTTCTTGTCGTTCGGGCCGATGAAAATCAGGTTTTCGAGCGCATTCTGGCGAATCGAGCTTTCGTATTCCGGCGTCGCATACTTGATCAATTCATCGTAATAATTGACTTTTTCGCCCGGATGATAGTCTTTTTCGTTCAGCGCCAGGGTCAGCCATTGAATTCTTAGGTTCAAATCGTTGAAACCGATGCGGCCCTGCATGTGATCGAGGAGTTCCTTGTGTTTACCGGGAAATTGCTTCCACAAAGTTGCCATCGCAATTTCCTGTGTGAGATAGGATTTGTCGTCGAGCAGCGTCGCATAATCGGCGTAAAACGATTCCGGAAAATCGCCTATCGTACGAGCGACGGCCTGTCGGACGGAAAGATTATTCGACTCCAGCGCCGCTTTGACCAAAGCCTGCTTCTTTTCAAAAGGCAAATCCGAGGTCTGATAAATGATTTCTTCTTTCGCCGGATAGAAAACATCGGACTCGATGATTCCGAGGCGTTTCTTTTCCAATGTTTCCGCATCGGTCGCATCTACAAACCGGAGCCCGCCGGCATCGAACAGCGACTGGATCGCCTTGTTTTTCGTCACCAGCGCGATGGCTTCCCTGACTTCGAAATCCGGATTTTCGAGCCAGCGCCTGCGGAAATCGTCGACATCGTAATCCGAAACTTTTTTGATCTCGGCCAGAAATTCATCGGTGTTCACGTTTTCGAATTCGTATTTCTTCAGGTAATTTTTGACGGCCAGCCGGAACTTTTCCTCGCCTATTGCGCTGCGTAAAACATGCAATGCCCATGCGCCTTTCTTGTAAAACGTAAGCGAGCTCGCTTTTTCATCCAAAATCGGGATCGTATCGGTTTTCGCGGCCCGGGCCAGTTCTTCGGCCATTTCGTACAACCGGTTATTGAAATAGTCGTCGCCGAAAACCGCGCGTTCGGCAAGCAAAGCGTAATAAGTCGCAAAACCTTCCTGGAGCCAATGATGCTTTCCGGATTTGGCCGTAACCAGGTCGCCGAACCATTGGTGCGCCAGCTCGTGCGCGTTGACATTCGTATAATCGCGGTCGTTGTAACCCGTGTCGTCCACGACATAATCCTGCGAAAATACGGTCGCCGACGTGTTTTCCATGCCCGCATAAAGGAAATCCCGGACCGGAACCTGTTTGTAGATTTCCCACGGATACGGCACGCCGATTTCGGATTCGAGAAAATCGAAAATCTTTTTGGAATTGCGGTAGGTCGGTTCGATTTTATCTTCGTCGCCCAGCGAATAATACTGTTCGAGCGGAATTCCCGAATTGGCGGTCTCGGTCCTTTTCCCGAATTTCCCGATCGCGATCATGGCCAGATAGGAACTCATCGGGTTTTTCATCTCGTAGCGCCACGACAATTTATTGCCGATGCTTTTTTTGCTTTTCAGGACGCCGTTGGCAATGACCGTAAAGTCCTTATCGTATGAAATCGTGAAACTGAAAACCGCCTTTTCGTTCATGTCGTTGAAACTCGGCAGCCAATGGCTTGTGTTTTTGCCTTGCCCTTGCGTCCAGATCTGCGGATGCAGGCTGTCGCCGACGAAGTACATTGTCTGTTTTGGACTCGCATTATAATCGAAAACCAGTGTGTTCTTTCCTTTTTTATAACCTTTGAAAAGCTGGAGATCCGCCGCGGTTGTTTTGGTATCGACTGATTTATTGTTGATTTTTACGTTGGCAAAGGTCATGTTCACCGCATCGATCTTTATAGTATCGATCGCCGACAGCACGTTAAAAGTATAGCTGCAATGGCCTGAAACCTTGCGCGTGGCAAAATCCACTGAAATATCGGCATCGATCGTCTTGAAATCGGCTTTTGCTACTTGTTGTGAAAAAGCGGCGCACGGAATCAGGAGCAAAAGAAATTTCCTCATGGAAATCAGTGTCTGAAGATAAAAATGATATCGGCAATGGTCCGGAGAATGATCAGCGCCGCGGCAACGTGCTCGAAATCCTCATCGTCGTCGCGTTCGCGGTTTTGCCTGCCGTGGTTCAGCGTAAGCTCGTGCAAATCCTCATAATCGAGGCTGACTTTTGTCGGCTTGTTTTTTTTGAGGTTCACTTTCGTCACGGCGTGCGGGGAAATGATCGGCGATTTAAGGTAAAGCACGACCGATTTGGCGTCAATCCCGGCAAATGCAAAGGTCAGGTCTTCGTTGACGGCAGTGCTGTCGAGCTTTTCGCCGTTGCGAAGCATGACTTTCGTGTTGCGTACAACGAAAGCCTTGTCGTCGTTTTTTGAAAGGACGATTTTGCCGGCGATGCTTTTCTGGGCGTTGGTAAACGCAATCCCGAACAAGATAAGGGCAATAATGAAGCTGCTTTTTTTCACTGTATCGATTTTACAGCGAAGATAATAAAAATAGCGTACGGTTTTGTCGATGTGTGCTTTCAATACGTTAAAGATTAGGCTTAGAATCGTTGACGACTTTTTCATAAATCATTTTAAGGAAACCTCAAAGATTTTGAAAACCTTTGAGGTTTTAAACATACAAGTCGCCGATTATCCAAATTACGGTTTTCCCGCATTTTTAATTTCCGAATTAAAAAGTATCTTCGTTCCCATGCAAAACCTTCTCGAAACTCCGATCGAATACCTGAAAGGCGTCGGGCCAAGCCGCGGCGAGCTTTTACGGAAGGAACTCGGGATTTTCACCTACCGGGATTTGCTCAATTTCTACCCGAACCGATACATCGACCGGACGAAATATTACAAAATCAACGAGCTTAAGCCCAATAATACCGCTGAAGTCCAGATCATCGGGAAAATCATCAACGTCAAGACCGTCGAGCAGAAACGCGGAAAGCGGCTCGTCGCAACCTTCATCGACGATACCGGACAAATCGAATTGGTCTGGTTTCAGGGTCATAAATGGATCCGCGAGAGCTTGAAAATCAACGTGCCGCTTGTCGTATTCGGAAAAACAACGTCGTTTAACGGGCTTTTCAATATGGCGCACCCCGAAATGGAGCCGCTCGCCGAGCACGAACAAAACCTGCGCACGGCGATGCAGCCGGTCTATCCGTCAACGGAAACGCTGACCAATCGCGGGATCAGCAACCGTGTAATCAATAAAATGATGCAGCAGCTGTTTACTGAAACCCAGGCGAAATTTGCCGAAACGCTTCCCGCCTATCTGATCGACGAGTTGAAGCTGATTCCAAAGAATGCGGCGCTGTTCAACATCCATTTCCCAAAAAGCGCGGATGCATTGGCGAAAGCCCGTTTCCGGCTGAAGTTTGAGGAATTGTTTTTTATCCAGTTGCAGTTGATTACCAAAAACTTGATCCGCAAGCACAAAATCAAAGGACATGCGTTCCGGAACGTCGGTGAACATTTCAATGATTTCTTCCAGCATCATTTGCCGTTTGATTTGACCGCAGCACAAAAACGCGTCTTGAAGGAAATCCGCAACGACATGGGCCAGCCTGCGCAAATGAACCGTTTGCTCCAGGGCGATGTCGGTTCGGGGAAAACCATCGTTGCGCTGATGAGCATGCTTTTGGCGCTCGACAATGGTTTTCAATCGTGCCTGATGGCGCCGACAGAAATTCTCGCCAATCAACATTTCAATGGCTTGGCTGAATTATCTAAATATTTGAAAATCAATATAAAAATACTGACCGGCTCAACCAAAACCGCAGATCGGAAAATCATTCACGAAGAACTTGAAGACGGATCGCTGGATATTATTATCGGGACACATGCGCTGCTCGAAGATAAAGTCAAATTCAAAAACCTCGGACTGGCGGTTATCGACGAACAACACCGCTTTGGCGTAGCGCAGCGATCGAAACTCTGGCAGAAAAACGAAATCCCGCCGCACGTTCTGGTCATGACCGCAACGCCGATTCCCAGAACACTTGCGATGAGCTTGTACGGCGATCTCGACATTTCGGTCATCGACGAGCTGCCGCCGGGAAGAAAGCCGATCCAAACCGTGCACCGCACCGATGGCAGCCGGCTCAAAGTCTGGAGATTCATCAAAGATGAAATCGCGAAAGGCCGACAAATCTATATCGTTTATCCGCTGATCCAGGAAAGCGAAAAAATGGATTACAAGGATTTGATGGACGGATACGAAAGCATTTCGCGCGATTTCCCGCTGCCGTATTATTCGGTTTCGATCGTGCACGGCAAGATGAAACCTGCGGACAAGGATGCTGAAATGAAGCGATTTTCGGAAGGCAAGACCAACATCATGGTCGCGACGACGGTAATCGAAGTCGGCGTGAACGTGCCGAACGCCAGCGTCATGATAATCGAAAGCGCCGAGCGTTTCGGACTTTCGCAACTCCATCAGCTGCGCGGACGCGTGGGCCGCGGCGCCGAGCGGAGCTATTGCATATTGATGACCGGGCACAAATTATCGAACGACACGAAAACGCGGCTTGAAACCATGGTTCGTACCAACGACGGTTTCGAAATTGCCGAAGTCGACCTCAAGCTCCGCGGTCCGGGCGATCTGATGGGAACCCAGCAAAGCGGCGTTTTGAACCTGCAGATTGCCGATTTGGTCCAGGACCGGGAAATCCTGCAACTCGCGCGGCATCAAGCGCTTAAGTTGCTTAAAAACGATGCTTCGATGGAAAAACCCGAACATGCCCAGCTTCGCCGTGTTTTCATCGAGTTGTCGAAGAAAAAAAATATCTGGAATTATATCAGCTAAAAAGAACCGGGCGCCAAAGATCGAACAGAATGCGGGCTAGTGTTAAATAAATTTTAACGTCCAAGATATTCCGTCGATAAACGGTAGCTTTGTTAGCGGTTTTCAAAAACGTGGAAAACCATCCGTTATGAAGCTAAAACATATCATTTACGCCATTCTGATTATTGGGTTCGGTGCTTTCATCGCTTACAGGATCATCGAAAACAAAGGCGAAAAGAACAAGGAAAAAGACAAAGGTTCCAAAAAAATGCCGGCAAAAATCAGCGGCATCGTACTCAAACCACAGGAATTCTCAGACAATCTGTCGCTTTCCGGGTCGATCGAAGCCAACGAACAGGTCGACATCCGCAGCGAGGTTCCGGGTATTGTCGAAAGCATCAACTTTACTGAAGGTACGAATGTCGTCAAAGGACAAGTTTTGTTCAAGGTGAACGACACCGAGCTCCGCGCGCAGCTGGGCAAAGCCAAAACCGCCCAGAATCTCGCTTCCGAGAACGCTCGCCGGGCCAAATTGCTGCTCGAGAAAGAAGCCATCAGCCAGGAAGAATTCGACGTCGCTTCCGCAGATTTCAAGTCGGCGCAATCCGAAACCCAGCTCATCCAGGCGCAATTGTCCAAAACTACGGTGCGCGCGCCGTTTTCGGGGAGAATCGGCTTGCGGTCGATTTCCAAGGGAACGTATGTGACTCCGGAAACTGTCGTGGCGAAACTCGTTAACAATGCACAAGTCAAGATTACGTTTTCGATTCCCGAAAAATATTCGTCGCAAATGCACAACGGCAACACGCTTTCGTTTACGACTGCCGGTTCTAATGAAAAGTATACGGCCAAAATCTATGCGCTCGAACCGGAAATCGATGTCGATACGAGAACGCTCCGGATCCGCGCAATCGCACAAAATCCGGACGGGAAATTACTGCCGGGAACGTTTGCGAACGTAGCCTTGCCGCTCGATAAAATCACAGATGCGCTGTTTGTCCCGACCGAGGCTTTGATCCCGATCCAGAACGGCAAAAAAGTCTTCATAGCTGACAAAGGCAAGGCAAAAGAAGTAATCGTCGAAACCGGCGCCCGCACCGACAAGAACATTCTGGTGGTTTCCGGACTGAAACCCGGCGATACGGTTTTGACCACCGGCGTGATGTCGCTAAAAGACGGCGGACCTATAAAGGTAAAAGTAAATTAATTGCGTTAATGCCCTAGCCCGGTCCCGAAGCGTCGGGAGAAGCGGCATCCTTTTTTGTCACACCGAGCATGCGAGGCAGATAAAAAAGATACAGCGGAAAGCCGGAAAAGCTTCAAAAAACAAACAATGAGCTTATCAACCCTTAGTATAAAACGTCCCGTACTGACCATAGTCATGAACCTGATGCTGATTCTGTTCGGCATCATTGGGTATACTTTTTTGGGCGTACGCGAATTCCCGTCGATCGATCCGGCGCAGGTTTCGGTCCGGACGAATTATGCGGGCGCCAATGCCGACATCATCGAATCGCAGATTACCGAACCGCTTGAAAAAGCGATCAACTCGATCGACGGCGTCCGTAATATTTCTTCGACGAGCGCGCAGGGTTCGAGCAACATTACGATCGAATTCAACCTCAATAAAAACCTCGAGGAAGCGGCAAACGACGTGCGCGACAAAGTATCGCAGGCCGTCCGTAGCCTTCCGCAGGATATCGACGCGCCGCCGGTCGTTTCCAAAGCCGACGCCGATTCGCAGGCAATCATTGCAATGACGGTCCAGAGCCAATCGAAGAACGTGCTCGAGCTGTCAGATTATGCCGAAAACGTCATAGCCGAACGATTGCAGACAATTCCGGGCGTTTCGAGCGTCCAGATCTGGGGCCAGCGGAAATATGCGATGCGTTTGTGGATCGATCCGGTGAGGCTTGCGTCTTACGGCTGTACCGTTGCCGATGTCCGCACCGCGCTCGAAGCGCAGAACGTAGAGCTTCCGTCGGGAAAACTTACGGGCGCCAATACCGAGTTGGTCGTAAAAACGCTCGGGAATTTATCGACCGAGGAACAATTCAACAATATCATCATCCGGTCTCAGGGTGATAAGACCGTACTTTTAAGCGACATCGGAAAAGCGTCGCTCGAAGCCGAAAACCTCGAAACCCGGCTCAGCGAATCGGGCCAGACGATGGTCGGTCTCGGGCTCATCCCGCAGCCGGGAACCAATTACCTGGACATCGCCGACGCGTTCTACAAGCAATACGACCAGCTCGAAAAAGACCTGCCGAAAGACATCAAGCTCAACATCGCGCTCGACGATACGATGTTCGTCAAGAAGGCGATTACTGAAGTCGCCGAAACGCTCGGAATCGCAATTGCACTCGTGATCCTGATCATTTATTTGTTCTTCAGGAATTGGGCAATCGCGTTCCGGCCGCTGATCGACATTCCGGTTTCGCTCGTCGCGACGTTTTTCATCATGTGGCTCATGGGTTTTTCGGTCAACGTATTGACGCTGCTCGCGATTGTGCTTGCGACAGGTCTGGTTGTCGATGACGGAATCGTGGTCACGGAAAATATTTTCAAGAAAATAGAGGAAGGCATGTCACCGATCGAGGCAGCGATCAAGGGCTCGAACGAGATTTTCTTTGCCGTCATTTCGATATCGATCACGCTTGCGGCGGTTTTCCTTCCGGTGATTTTCCTTGAAGGATTCGTCGGGCGGCTGTTCCGCGAGTTCGGGGTCGTAATTGGCGCTGCCGTACTGGTTTCCGCCTTCGTGTCGCTGACGCTGACGCCGATGCTCAACGCGTATCTCATCAAAAGCGCCGGTCCGCAAAAACACTCTAAATTCTACGATTACACCGAGAAATATTTCGTAAGGATGAACGAAGGCTACGCTGCGTCGCTGAAGAAATTCATGGGCCGCAAATGGCTCAGCTTCCCCATTCTCGTTGTCTGCATCGGACTGATTATCCTGTTTTTCAATACGCTCCAAAAAGAAACCGCACCTTACGACGACCGAAGCATGATCAGCATGAACGTGACCGCACCCGAAGGTTCGTCGTATGATTATACCGATCGTTTCATGATGGAACTCAACGATCTGGTCACCGATTCGGTTCCGGAAAAGAAAGTCGGACTGTTCATCACTGCGCCGGGCTTTGCCTCCGGTGCGCCGAACACGGGACGTGTCAGGCTTGTGTTGACCGAGCCGGACAAGCGCGAGCGTTCCCAAAAGGAAATCGCAGAAAAACTGACCAAGTGGAGCAAGCAGTTTCCCGAGGCGAAAGTCAACGTTTCCGAACAGCCGACTATTGCCGTGAACCGGCGCGGCGGTTTGCCGATCCAGTACATCATCCAGGCGCCGAACTTTAAAAAGTTACAGGAAAAAATCCCGCAGTTTATGGACGAAGTCAATAAAGACGAGACTTTTTCCAATTCCGATATCAACCTGAAATTCAACAAGCCGGAAATCAACGTGACCATCGATCGCGAAAAAGCGCAAAGCCTCGGCGTCTCGGTAATCGACGTCGCGCAGACCTTGCAGCTTTCGCTCAGCGGGCAGCGGTTCGGCTATTTCATGATGAACGGCAAGCAATACCAGGTCATGGGGCAATTCGACAAAAAAGACCGCGACCGCCCGATCGACCTGACCTCGATGTTCGTCAAAAGCAGCGATGGCAAGCTCATCCAGCTTGATAATGTCGTCAAGATCGAGGAACAAAGCAGTCCGCCGCAGTTATTCCACAACAACCGCTACATGTCGGCGACGGTTTCGGCAGGTTTGGCGCCCGGCAAAAGTATCGGAGACGGCATCGAAGCGATGGAACGCATCAAGGAAAAAGTCCTCGACGACAGCTTTACGACCGATTTGGGCGGCGAATCCCGCGATTTCGTGGAAAGCTCGTCGAATACGTCGTTCGCTTTCGGACTGGCGTTGTTGCTGATTTTCCTTATTCTTGCGGCGCAGTTTGAGAGTTTCATCGATCCGTTCATTATCATCCTCACCGTTCCGATGGCCGTAGCCGGAGCGCTGTTTTCATTATGGCTTTTCGACCAAACCTGGAATATTTTCAGCCAGATCGGGACGATTATGCTCATCGGGCTCGTGACCAAAAACGGCATCCTGATCGTCGAATTTGCGAACCAGCTGCGCGAACAGGGGAAATCGAAATACGATGCGATCACTGAAGCCGCCGAATCGCGCCTCCGCCCTATCTTGATGACATCGCTCGCAATCGCTTTGGGCGCATTACCAATCGCTCTTTCATTGGGTGCTGCCTCGACAAGCCGGATTGGAATGGGCGTCGTGATCGTCGGCGGAACTATCTTTTCCTTGATTTTGACCTTGTTTGTCATCCCGGCGATTTATCTTATGTGGTCGCGGGAAAAGAAACACCGGCCCGAACTCGATAATGCGGAGCAATATGAAAAAGAAGCGATCGAACATAATGCAGCGAAACATGGAGCGTAAAATAATATATCTGATACTGATGCTGTTCATTTCCGGGCTTCAGGCACAAGAACTGCTGACGCCGGAAGATGCGGTCAAGATCGCGCTGGAAAACAATTACGAAATCCAGATTGCGGCTAACGACCTGAAAATCGACCAACAAGGTGTAAGTCTTGCCAATGCAGGAATTTTGCCGCGCGTCGATGCCTCGATCACCGACAGCCACGGAATACAGAATTTGTCGCAAACACGGACCGACGGCACAAAAAATGCGCTCGACAACGCCAAAAACAGCAATCTGGCTTACGGCGTAAACCTCGGCTGGACGGTTTTTGACGGTTTCAGGATGTTCGCACGCTACGACCAGCTTAAGGAACTCGAAAAACTGGGCGACGCGCAACTAAAGCTGACAATCTTAAATAAAGTCAGCGATGTCCTCAATATCTATTATGACCTGGTGCAACAGCAGCAACAGCTCAATGCGCTTGATACGACGATCGTGATTTCCGGACAGCGCGTCGATTTGGCGCACAACCGCTATACGATCGGGAAAGCCGCAAAACTCGAAGTGCTCAACGCGCAGGTCGATCTCAATACCGACCAGACTGATTTGCTCCGGCAAAAGGAATTGTTCGCAAATACCAAAACGAAACTCAATGAAATCCTGGCGCGCGATGTCAAAACGGATTTCCGTGTCATCAACCAAGTTGCCATTGATACCACACTGCTATTGCCCGACCTGACTGCTTTGGCTGAAAAGCAAAACCCTGAACTGCTGTCGCAAATGATCAACAAGCGCATCGCCGAACTTAATTTAAAACAAGTACGCGCCAACCGCTACCCGACGGTAAGTGTCAATACCGGCTACAATTTCGCCGAAACCAAATCGAGTCTGGGCTTTACGTCCGAATCATATTCGCGCGGGCTGACCTATGGCTTTGGCGCGACGATGAATATTTTCAACGGCTTTTTGCAGAAGCGGAACGAGAAGATCGCGAAACTTCAGGTCGAAAATTCGGATACCGCAATCGCTTTGCAGACGCAGTCGTTAAATTCGCAATTGACTTCCGCTTACCAAACTTATTTAACTAACATACAGTTAATTGGATTGGAACAAAAAAATCAGGAACTTGCCAAGCAGAACCTCGATATTACGCTCGATAAATTCCGGATCGGAACCATCAATACACTCGAATTCCGCACCGCACAATTGAATTACGTCAATGCGCAGGTCCGTTACAGCGATGCGCAGTACCAGGCGAAATTATCCGAAATCGCTCTCAAGGAACTCGCCGGAAACCTGAGCCTTAATCAGTAATCGCCGTTGACCTTATTGATGCTTTTCCGTTCCCGTGCCGACGCGGGATGTTTCGTATGCGTACGCCCGTTTTCTTCGTCGCTCGGCTGCCCCATCTGATTCATTTGCGAAGCGATCGCGCTGTCGGGCATGACAAGGTTCATCGCATTCTGGAATTTGTTGATCGCACCCGGAAGCACTGTCGCATCGCCGTTCATCAGGCCTTCGTAACCTGCTTTTGCAACTTCTTCGGGCGAATAAATCATGCCTTCGCGGTAATTTTTCGTGTGTTCCGCCTTGGCTTTGTGGAAGAAATCGGTATCGGTCTTATGCGGCTGCAGCGTGGTCATCGTGACTTCTGTGCTTTCGAGCTCTTTCTGCAAAGCTTCGGTAAAAGACAATACGAAAGCTTTCGTTGCAGCGTAAACCGACAATTGCGGCGACGGCGCCTTTGAAACCGACGATGCCAGTTGCAGGATTTTACCGCTGTTGCGCGCGACCATTTCCTTGAGATAATACTTGGTCAGGCTGACCAGGGCGACGATGTTAAGTTGAATTATGTCGAATTCGCGCTGCAAGGCTGTTTCGATGAAAAGACCGCCTTCGCCCTGCCCGGCATCGTTGACCAGAATATCGACTATAATGCCGTTATCGCGGGTAAAGGTGTAGATTTTTTCGGCAGCGCCCGGCTGAAAAAGATCGATCGGGAAAATATGGGTGTGGATTTTGGGTGAAACCGCTTTCATTTCGGCGGCAGTTTCCCGAAGATTATCCTCGTTTCGGGCCACGAGGATTAAATTATAGCCGTCTTTGGCGAACAATTTTGCCAGTTCATATCCTATTCCGCTTGTCGCACCGGTGATCAGCGCATGTTTTTGACCGTTTTCCATGGTTTTATTTTTAAAAATTGATAAGTATCAAAGTGACGAAATCCCGGGCTTCTTATTTTACACAAGCCAATCAAAAAGTTATACAATCTTGTGATTCAGCGTGGTTTTTTTCGCTACAGTATGATGACAATTCCTATCTTTGCACGCAATAAAAAATCCGTATGAAAATATCCTATAATTGGCTGAAGCAATTCATCAAACTTGACTGGAATTCGGCTGACACCGCGGCTTTGCTGACAGATTTAGGCCTAGAAGTCGAAGTCGTCGAAAAATACCAATCGGTCAAAGGCGGGCTCGAAGGCGTCGTAGTCGGGCATGTCCTGACCTGCGAAAAACACCCGAATGCCGACCGGCTCAAAGTCACGACCGTCAATCTCGGCGAAGGCGCACCGGTGCAGATCGTATGCGGGGCAGCCAATGTCGCCGCGGGGCAGAAAGTTCCGGTGGCCACGATCGGTACGACGTTGTATGATAAGGAAGGCCAGCCTTTCAAAATAGGAAAAGGCAAGATCCGAGACGTCGAAAGTTTCGGGATGATTTGCGCCGAAGATGAACTCGGGCTCGGCGAAAGCCACGATGGCATCATGATATTGGATGCAAACCTCAAACCGGGAACTCCGGCCGCGAAGGTTTTCAACATCGAAGACGACGAAATCTTCGAGATCGGCCTGACGCCGAACCGCGCCGATGCGATGAGCCACATGGGCGTTGCCCGCGACCTTCGTGCCGGGCTTTTGCAGCGAAACGTACACGTAGAGCTGATCACGCCGTCGGTTACCAAATTCAAGATCGACAAAAGAACGCTCAAAATCGATGTTGACGTCAAAGACCCGAAACTCGCTCCGAGATATTGCGGCCTGACGATTTCGGGCGTCAAGATACAGCCGTCTCCCGAATGGCTGCAGAACCGGCTCCGGTCAATCGGGCTTACGCCGAAAAACAACGTGGTCGACGTGACGAACTATGTATTGCACGAACTCGGACAGCCTTTGCATGCGTTCGATGCGGCGAAAATCAACGGAAAAATCATCGTGAAAACCGTCGAGGCCGGAACGAAATTCACAACGCTCGACGATGTCGAAAGGACGTTGCACGAAGAAGATCTGATGATCTGCGACGAAAAAGGCCCGCTTTGCATGGCCGGGGTTTTCGGCGGGAAAAATTCGGGCGTGACCGAAATGACCAAGGATATTTTTCTCGAAAGCGCCTATTTCAATCCGGTTTCGATCCGGAAAACGGCCAAAAGGCACGGGCTGAGCACCGATGCGTCGTTCCGTTTCGAACGCGGAATCGATCCGGTGATCACCGAATATGCATTGAAGCGCGCGGCGCTTTTGATCCTGGAAGTCGCAGGCGGCGAAATTACCTCCGACCTGATCGACGTTTACCCGAAGAAAATCGAGGATTTTCCTATTTTACTGAATTTCAATAAGGCTGCGAAGCTCATTGGACAGGAGTTGCCGAAAGAAACCATCAAGAAAATTTTGGCCTCGCTCGACATCAAGGTCAACAGCGTTTCGGATGCCGGCCTTGGGCTTGTGGTTCCGGCTTATCGTGTTGATGTGAACCGCGAGGTTGATGTGATCGAGGAAATCCTGCGGGTTTACGGCTACAACAACATCAATTTCACGAAAAAATTCAACGCTACGGTTTCGTACTCCGCACGGACGGAAGATTACAAAGTGCAAAACATCATCGGCGGCCAGCTGACTTCGCTCGGATTCAATGAAATGATGGCGAATTCGCTGACATCGGCAAATTACATTGAGCTTTCAGAAATGCTCAAATCGGAGCACAACGTGATGATGCTCAATCCGCTGAGCAACGATTTGGCCGCGATGCGGCAGTCGATGCTGTTTTCGGGACTGGAAGCGGTTTCTTATAATCTCAACCGGCGAAACCTGGATTTAAAGCTGTTCGAGTTCGGGAAAACCTATCACAAAATCGATTCGCAGTATCAGGAAAACAAGCACCTGACGCTTTTCGTTTCGGGAAACAGGCTTCAGGAAAGCTGGTCGAAGCCGCAAAAAATGTCTGATTTTTTTCATTTTAAAGGATACATCAACACGATACTTTCGCGGCTCGGTATCGAGAAAACCCAGAACATCCCGGTCGCATCCGATGTTTTTGCAGAAGGTATCGCAATCGTTTCCGGCAACGAAACATTGGTCGAACTCGGCACCGTGAAAAAACCGATCCTGAAACATTTCGACATCCGGCAGGAAGTTTTATTCGCCGATTTCAACTGGAACCTGATCCTGAAACTCGTTTCCAATAAGATCAAATTTACCGACATCCCGAAATATCCGGAAGTCCGCCGCGACCTGGCGCTGCTTGTCGACGAAGGCGTGACGTTCGATTCAATCTACAAAATTGCAAAGCAAACCGAGAAATCGCTGCTTAAGGAAGTCAATCTTTTCGACGTTTATTCGGGCAGCAATCTTCCGGAAGGCAAGAAATCGTATGCGGTAAGCTTTACGATCCAGGACAGTTCGAAAACGCTGACCGACGACCAGATCGACCGGATCATGAAAAAACTGACCGGTAATTTCGAAGCCGAGCTCGGCGCTTCATTGCGATGACAATCAGAATAAAAAAGCCTGTAAACGTTGTCTACAGGCTTTTTTTTTGGATATGCCGTTTTTACATTTTCGGCATCAGTACCGTGTCGATGACGTGGATCACGCCGTTGGATTGGTTGACGTCGGCGATCGTCACTTTGGCCATTCCGCCTTTTTCGTCGGTCAGATAAAGGTTTTTGCCTTTCATCCAGGCAGTCAATGTTCCGCCGCTTACGGTTTTGATCATTGCCTTGCCTTTTCCTTTTTCGATCATTTTCATCAGGTCGGCAGCGCTCCAGTTTCCGGCCACGACATGATAGGTGAGGATTGTTTGAAGCATCTTTTTGTTTTCGGGCTTCAGCAGGTTTTCGACCGTGCCTTTAGGCAATTTGTCAAAAGCGGCATTGGTTGGGGCAAAAACGGTAAACGGCCCTTTCCCTTTAAGCGTTTCGACCAGGCCGGCGGCTTTTACGGCAGCGACCAACGTGGTGTGGTCTTTCGAGTTCATGGCGTTTTCGATGATGTTTTTGGACGGATACATCGCCGCACCGCCAACCATGACGGATTTTTCTTTTTGGGCGAATGCAGAACCCGCGATCATTGTAAAAGCCAGAAGTGCTGCCGATAAAAATTGTTTTGTTTTCATAATAATTGATTTTTAGTTATAGTGCCATTTACGCGATTGAATCGGATATGGTTTTAAAAATCGCTTTTAAAGTCGAATTTTAAAAATACTGGTGATAACTTGTTGATTGTTAAACCGAATTAATCCTTACTTTTACCCACCAAAAAACTGATTGTGCCCTTACCGACAATTTCCTTAAAAACTAGGCTGATTATTGCGGCTTCCGTGCTGTTGATCCTCGTCTTGGTGGTATTTACCTGCGGCAAAAAGAAAAAAGCCGAAGTGAAAAAAATCACGACGGTCGAGAAGATGCAGGAATTCGTAGACAGCATCTCGGTCTGGGCTAAGCAAAACAAACCCGGATTTCTGATCATTCCGCAAAACGGCATCGAACTGGCGTTTGACGATGCAAACCCGAAGCATCCGATGAATCGTGCTTACCTGCAAGCCATCGACGGTTTTGGCGTCGAAGAGCTTTTTTATTACGAAGATCTTACGATCGATACGCTCCGGCTCAACGCGCTCCAGCGGCTCGTAAAGGAAAAGAAAGTCCTGGTTTCCGATTTTGTCGCCAGCGACGGCCACGTTGCCGACGCTAAAAAGCGCAACACCGACGAGGGCTTTATTCCTTTTGTCCGGTCCAAATCGAATTACCATTACCACAAGATTCCGGAAAAAGTCATCAATGAGAACGATCTCGATATCCGCCGGATGGCCGACGTTCGGAATTATCTTTACCTGATCAATCCCGAAGATTACGACACGAAGGAAGCGTTCGTGAAAGCCGTCGAGAAAACCAATTTCGATTTGGTTACGATCGATTTGTATTACGACAATAACGAGCCGTTTACAGCCAATGACATCCAGCGGATGAAAACCAAAGCAAACGGCGGAAAAAGGCTGGTCGTCTGTTACATGAACATCGGTGCGGCCGAAAACTGGCGCTACTACTGGAAAGCGGGCTGGCGATTGCATGCGCCGGAATTCCTCGAGCGCAGTTACGACGGATACGAAAACGAGGTTTGGGTGAAATATTGGGATCCGCAATGGCAGAAAATCATTTACGGCAATAAGGATTCCTATCTTAAAAAAATCATCGACGCCGGTTTTGACGGCACGTATCTCGACAATACTGAAGCGTATTACGAGCTTTATAAGAAATAATTGAGGTATAATAAATGGAACACAGGGCAAAATCGGTGCGGCCGTTTATCGGAGCTAAAAATTTCGAAGTGTCGCGCCGTTTCTATATTGATTTGGGTTTTGAGGAAATTCCGCTTGGCAACATGTCTTATTTCAAAAGCGGCGCGTTCGGGTTTTATCTTCAGGATGCCTATGTGAAAGACTGGGTTGACAATACGATGGTCTTTATGGAAGTCGACGATGTGAAGCGTTTCTGGAACGAGCTCCAAAACCTGGATTTACCCGCAAAATACGATGGTGTAAGAGTTACGCCAATCCGCGAAGATCATTGGGGCCGCGAGTGCTTCGTCCACGATCCGTCAGGGATTTTGTGGCATTTCGGAGAGTTTAACTAACCCAGAATCTTTTTAGCTTTTTCCAAATCTTCGGGCGTATCGATCCCGATGCTGACGTGCGTCGTTTCGACCATCCGGATCCGTTTCCCGAATTCAAGATAGCGCAGCTGCTCGAGTTTTTCGGAAGCTTCGAGCGATTTGACCGGCAGCTTTGAAAAATCCATAATGGCCTGCTTCCGGAACGCATAAACCCCGATGTGCTGGAAATAGCGCACGCCGGCATTCGCGTCGCGTGGAAAAGGTATAACCGAACGCGAAAAATACAGCGCAAATCCGCTTTGGTCCACGATTACTTTTACGTTGTTCGGATTGCTGATTTCGGCTTCGTCCTTAATTTCGCGCATCAGCGAGGCCAGATCGGTTTTCTTTTCCGGATCGTTTTTGAAAACCTCAAGCAGCTTTTCGAGCGGCTCGCGCTCAAGGAACGGTTCGTCGCCCTGAACGTTGACGACAATATCGGTCTCTATATCTTCGACGGCTTCGGCAATCCGGTCGCTCCCGGATTCATGTTCCTTTTTGCTCATGATCGCTTTTCCGCCGTGCGAGACGATTTCGTCGTAAATCAGTTTTGAATCGGTGACCACGAAAACATGGTCGAACAAATTAGTCCCGACTGCGGTTTCATAAGTGCGACGGATGACGGTTTTCCCGCCCAAATCCTGCATCAGCTTGGCCGGAAATCGTGTCGAGGCGTAACGCGCGGGAATGACGGCGATGATTTTCATGCTGCAAAGTAACGAAGTTTATTTTAATGTCAGCACGAGCAATCCCGCAATAATCAGGATTCCGCCGGCTGCCGTCTGCCATGTGAATTTTTCGTTCAGGATCAAAAGCGACAACAGTACGGTAATGACGATGCTGCCCTTGTCGATCAGGGCAACCTGCGAAACGTTGCCCAATTTGACCGCGCGGAAATAAAAAATCCAGGACAATCCGGCTGTGATGCCTGAAAACGATAAGATCAAAATGTCGTTTGTGGATAAGTTCTTAAAATCGCGCGCCGACTGGAAAAAGAACGCATTGAACGCGACGACCAAAACCACCGAAACCGTCCGGACCGCCAAACCCGTATCGCTGCTGACGTTCTTCAGTCCCATTTTGGCAATGACCGAAGTCAGTCCGGCAAAGAACATCGAAATCAGCGCCAAGATTACCCAGTTTTTCATCCAATGGTTAGTTGTTAGCGACTAGAAAGTCCAAATATAAAATTTTCTTGCGAATGTTTTGGACGTTGCGCTTTGCGCCGGGCTATCGCTCCAATCTTAGAGGTTTTCTCCGCAAACCTGTAAGGATTTCCGCTTCTATCCCTAACGCGGGCTTCCAAATTTTACCAGCCGACAATTCCCGGCCACTAAAGTCCAGCCGCTGGACACTATTCCTCAAAATTTTCATCCTTAAAGCCAATCAAATACAATTTGTCTTTCGCACGCGTAATCGCGGTATACAACCACCGGACGTAATCGCGGTCGATGCCCTCGGGCAAATAAGGTTGTTCGACAAACACCGTATTCCATTGTCCGCCCTGCGATTTGTGGCAGGTGATCGCGTACGAAAACTTGACTTGAAGCGCATTGAAATATTCGTTTTCCCTGACTTTTTGCAGTTTGCGCCACATCGCGCGTTCGTCTTCATAATCCTGCAATACTTCCTGATACAGCCGGTTTGACTCACCGTAAGTCAGCGATGGCGATTCGCTCGTGAGCGTATCGAGCAGCAGCATCGTCTCAAACGGGATCTGGCGCGGATAATCCACCATTCGGATCTTGGCCTTCGCGAACTTGAACCCGTACAATTCCCGGATCCCGAACAGCTCCAAAACCTCGATGATGTCGCCGTTTGCGATAAACCCGGCCTCGTCGGTTTCCTTGAGCCAGAAATAATTGTTCTTGACGACCATCAAAAAATCGCCGGTTGACAATTCGCTTTCCTTGTCGAGCACGCGCGACCGGATTTGTTGGTTGTAAGCGTTGGCGCGTTTGTTCGAGCGGACGATAAACGCCGTGTCTTCGATGCTGTAATTGCTGTAGGCATGGTTGATCGCATCCTGGATGTCGTAACCGTCGGTCAGCCGGACGATGTCTTTAAAGCCTTTGAGATCGAACTGGAAATCGGTGATGAAATCTTCTTTCAAAACTTCACGCAACTGTGTCGCATTGGCCAAAATCCCCGATTGTTCTTCCTGTCGCATGACCTCGTCGAATTCGATCGATTTGACTTCTTTTCCGTAATGCAGCGACAGCGAATCGGTATCGAGCGCCGGGCTGATTTCGAGATTTACCGGTGGCAGCTGCGCTGTATCGCCCAAAAGGATCATCTTGCAGTTTTTGCCATTATAGATGTAGGAAACCAGATCGTCGAGCAGCGAGCCGTTGGCATATAAACCTGACTCAGTCGCAGAATCCGAAATCATCGAAGCTTCGTCGACAATGAAAATCGTGTTGGCGTGCTTGTTCTGCTGAAGCGTAAAACCCACACCGCCGCCGCTCATTTTTTTCGGGAAGTAGATTTTTTTGTGGATCGTGAACGCCGGTTTTTCCGAATAGTTCGCGATGACTTTCGCCGCGCGTCCGGTTGGCGCCAGAAGAACGTACTTCTTCCCGATTTGCTGCAGGTTGTTGACGATGGTCGAAATCACCGTCGTTTTCCCCGTTCCGGCGTAGCCTTTGAGCACAAAAATACCCTCGTTCCGGTCATCGGTAACGAAACCGGCGATTTCCCTGAAGAAAATATCCTGCTTGTAGGTCGGCCTGAACGGAAACTGCCGCGATAAAAGGTTGTAAAACTGGTGGTCGTCCATGATGGAAACAGCAAATCGGATCAGCGTCAAATTTAGGCTAATCGGTTCGTTTTATCGGCGAAATTTCACATTATGTGCGCTGTTTTTTTCACAAAAATCGTATGTTTGCCAACACAGCCGAACTTCATGTCCGCAAACACCGACATTACCGAAAAGAAATACAAAAAACTCGTGCTTCAGGTCAGGCTGGACGGATTTTCCTATTGCTGTTTCGACACCCTGAACCAGACAGTTTTGTTCGTCCGGGAAATCGATTTCTCGAAATTCCCGCGCGCCAATAAAGTCGAAGACCATTACTGGAAAGCGTTTGTCGACAATCGCGAACTGACCAAAACTTACGACGAGGTCGTCGTGATCCACGACAACAACCTCAATACGTTCGTCCCGAAAGCGCTGTTCGACGAAGCTTATCTGGGAAGTTACCTGCAATACAACACGAAAGTCTTCGAGACCGATTTTTTCGATTTCGACGACATCGCGAATTTCGAGATGAACAACGTTTACATCCCGTACGTCAACATCAACAATTTCCTGATCGACCAGTTCGGGCCGTTTACCTATAAGAATGCGAACAGCATCCTCGTGGCCAAGTTGCTCGAGATGTCGAAAAACATCGACAGCAAGCGGGTTTTTGCGCATTTTTCGGCGAAGAAATTCGAGCTTGTCGTGGCCCAGAACCAGAATCTGCTGCTGTTCAATTCGTTCGAATACACGACCAAGGAAGATTTCCTGTACTACCTGCTTTTCACCGCCGAACAGCTCAACCTCAATCCGGAAACCTTCCGGCTGCAATTGTTAGGCGACATTTCCGAAGACAGCGAGTATTTCAAGATTGCCTACAAATATGTCCGCAACGTTTCGCTTGCCGACGTTTCGGAATATAAGAAAACCAACAATCTCACGAAAGCCGAGAACCTCAAACATTTCATCCTGCTGCAATCGTGAGGATCATTTCCGGGAAATACAAAGGACGCCGGATCAACCCGCCGAAAAACCTGCCCGTCCGGCCCACGACCGATATGAGCAAGGAATCGTTGTTCAACGTGCTCAACAACCATTTCAACTTCAGCGAGCTCAAGGTGCTCGACCTTTTTGCCGGAACGGGCAACATCAGTTTCGAGTTCGGGAGCCGCGGCAGCGAGAACATCACGTGTGTCGACGAGGATTTCGGGTGCATCAGATTCATCAAACAGACCGCTGCGGAGTTCGATTTCAACATCGCAGCGGTCAAAAGCAACGTTTTTTCGTTCCTGGAAAAATCGAACACGACCTACGACGTCATTTTTGCCGATCCGCCGTATCATCTCGAACAACCCAAAATGGAAAAGATCGCGACTACGATTTTCCTAAACAATTTACTGGACGAATCCGGAATGCTGATCATCGAACATTCAAAACACACCAAATTGAGCCATCTCGAACATTTTTCCTTTCAAAAAAACTACGGCGGATCGGTGTTTTCGTTTTTTGAATTTGCCGAAGAAGAATCAGATCAAGAATAATTTGGGCGTTGCGTTCGTTCCTCACGCCGCGTCATCGGCTGCACGCGGTGCCTACCTCTACCGCTAACGCAGTTTTGGATTAGCCGGGAATTTCACTTCCGAAATCCGGTTTTGTAAAATCCTTTTCACTTATAGAAATGACAATCGTCGCGACGCTGTTCCCGATGATGTTCGTGATCGCGCGCGCTTCGCTCATGAATTTGTCGACGCCGAGCAAAAAAGCCAAACCTTCCACCGGAATTTTATGGATTGCCGTCAGCGTCGAGGCCAAAACGATGAAGCCGCTTCCGGTAACGCCGGCCGCGCCTTTCGAGGTCAACATCAAAATCGCGATGATGCTGAGTATTTCATAGAAACTCAAATGCACATCGTATAATTGCGCGATGAAAATCACGGCCATCGACAAATAAATCGACGTGCCGTCGAGGTTGAAGGAATAACCTGTCGGGATTACGAGTCCGACGACCGGCTTGCTACAGCCCATTTTTTCGAGTTTCTGCATGATTGACGGCAATGCCGCTTCCGACGACGAAGTTCCCAAAACGATCAACAGTTCTTCCTTAATATATAGGAGCAGTTTCCGGATGCTGATTTTGAAATAGGCCAGGATTCCGCCGAGCACGACAAAAATGAAAATTGCCATCGTAACGTAAACCGCAAACATCAGCTTGGCCAGCGGCACCAAAGTTTCGAGCCCGAACTTCCCGACCGTGAACGCCATGCCGCCGAATGCGCCGAGCGGCGCGAGATACATGACATATTTGAGCGCCGTGAAAACATAACGCGAAAGCCGTTCGAGCGAAAGCACCATGGTTTCACGATGTTTCGAATGACTGAGTAAAATCCCGGCAAGGATTGCGGCAGCCAATACCTGAAGTGTCAGGTTCGACAGGAAAAAACCGAGCCAGCTGAACGCCTGCGGATGATTAGTATATTTGGCGGCATTGCCCAGTACAAGTCCCGATTTTTCTATTTTTCCAGGTTGCAGCAAATACGCAACACCGACGCCGATGGCCAGCGCCAAAGTCGATACGATCTCAAAATACAATAGCGATTTCACACCGATCCGGCCCACTTTTTTCAGATTTCCCATACCGGAAATCCCGAGTACGATCGTCAGGAAAATAATCGGCGCGATGAAAAGCTTGATGAGGTCGATGAACATTTTCCCGACGATTTCCATCTTTACGCCTTCCGCAGGAAAATAATGCCCGAGCAAAACGCCGGCGAGAATCGCAATGAAAACCCAGAAAGTGAGATTGGAGAATATTCTGGTCAAGACAATTATTAATTATGCATTATTAATTGTTAATTAAAAAAAGCAGGCCTGTAAGCCGGATCCTGTCCCCGAAAAGATTTCGGAGCCTTATCATTTATCTAGGCCTACGGTTGCCCGCAAGCTCGATCTTTCTACCCTTCAGCGCCGGACGGGCAATCCTTTTTCCGAGCGATCGGAAGCTGATATACTTGAAATTTCACCGCATAGAGTTTACCTGGTTTCACTACAGCCGAACTGTACTTGCTTTCTGTTGCACTTGTCCTATCCTTTCGGACGGCGGGCGTTACCCGCTATGCTGCCCTGTGGTGTCCGGACTTTCCTCCCCGATTTGCATCGCGGCGATAAGGCGGCCTGCGCGGCAAAGTTACATTATTATGTATAGCGACAGTAAAATCATGTAATTTAGTTTAACATTTCCTTACGAGGCTTAGGGCGGCAAATGCTGTAATTTTAAGTAAATCTTAAAACAAAATATCATGGAACGCCAGATGTATCACTATGCAACCGTATCAAAGGCATTGGAAGAACTCAAGGAAAAAGGGTTTACCATCGATTACAATCTCAAGGAAAACCAGATTGTAGATAATCCGAACGATTTCGAGATCGTGCATATTTACCGCTACGAGGGCCAGAGCGATCCGGGGGATGAAGCCACGGTGTACGGAATCAAGTCAAGCAACGGCGAGAAAGGTGTTTTCGTGGCCGGCGATTTGTCGCTCGGTGAAAAAAACGCCACCAGAACATTATATGAATTAAGCATTCGGGGCAGGCAAAACCAAAACTAAATGAACCGCCTGCATTCCAAGCTTGAAAAAATCGGCAGCGATCCAAAGGTTACGGCAAAATCAGTCGGCCTCAGATATGCTGCCGATTCCGTTAACGGTTTTCATCGATTGGATTCGGATTCAGGTTTCAAATACACTGACAGTGACGGAAAAACAATAAAAGACAAAGCGGTTCTCGAGCGGATCAAAAGCCTCGTTATTCCGCCGGCGTGGCAAAATGTCTGGATTTCGCCCTACGAAAATGGGCATTTGCAGGTAACCGGAATCGATGCCAAAGGCCGGAAGCAGTATCGTTATCATCCGCAATGGAATAAAATCCGGAACCAATCGAAGTTTTTCCGCCTGCGCCGGTTTGCTTCGGTCCTGCCGAAAATCAGGCAACAAGTCGAAAAGGACCTGGCCAAACCCGGTTTGCCTTATGAAAAGGTCGTCGCTTTGGTTGTAAAACTGATCGAGATGACCAACATCCGGATCGGGAACGACGCGTACAAAAAACTCTACGGATCGTTCGGGCTTACGACGCTTCGCGACAAGCATGTAAAATTCGATAAAGACACGGCCAGTTTCGAGTTCATCGGCAAGAAAGGCGTCAAGCACAAAATCAGCCTGAAAAGCAGGAAACTGGCGAACCTCGTCAAAAAATGCAAGGATATTCCCGGACAGGATTTGTTCCAGTATTACGATTCCGACGGAAAACATCACTGCATCGGTTCGGGCGATGTGAATCAGTACATCAAGGAAATTTCCGGGGAGGATTTTACCGCGAAGGATTTCCGCGCCTGGGCCGGAAGCGTCAATGCACTCTGCGGCTTCCGCGCGGCCGGCGATTTTGAAAATCCGACGCAGTGCAAACGCAAAACGGTCGAAGTCATCGATTCAGTCGCTTCGGCGCTCGGAAATACGCGGACTGTCTGCAAAAAGTATTATATTGACCCGACGGTAATCGCCACGTACGAAAACGGCCGCATCGGAAAATACGAAAGCAGGAACGACATCACCGGCAACCAGCTCAATCCCGATGAGGAAGCGCTGGTCCGGCTGCTCGAAAATGAAAAAATCGCCGAAGTAATTGCTTAGCCATGAAATATTTACTTTTAACCTTATGTGTTTTTCTGTTCTCATGCAACAGAAAGGAAAACAACGAACCGGACACGGTACAAACTCCGGCCGATACAGTCCATACAGCGGTGGCAGACACCCGGCTGTTGATCATTCCCGGAAAAAGCATCGGCAACATTTCGCTTGAGCAAAATGCCGAAAGTCTCGATTCAATCCTGGGTAAGGCCGATTTGTCGGATGCCGCGATGGGAAAAGCATGGCTGACCTGGTTCAGTAAGGTATCCGATACGGTAACGGGGAACGAGCTCAACATTTATACGACTTACAAAGACAATGAAATGCGCGAGAAAGTCGTCCGGCAGGTGCGCATCACATCCGACGAGTTCAAAACTGCCGACGGATTGGCTACGGGAAAATCGCTTGCCGACATCCGAAAGGTTTATCCCGAAATCGCCAAAATCGGCGGCTACGACCTGGAAACGTCCAATCCGGTCCTGATTTACGATTCGGTTCCGGACGGCATCGCGTTCGAGACCGAAAAAGACAGCTGCACGGGCATCATCATCCACGAAAAAGGCAAGGAAGTCGCCAAAGAGTACATCACATTCCATCCCGATATGAAGCCGATGTAATGCAATTCAGTGAATTGTTAACGGTGAATAATTAATGATTAAGTAGTAGGAACGACGACATTTCTTTACTGATGATTTGTCATACGATCATAAATTCCTCAAGACGACAATTTTACCCAATTATTCATTATTAATTATTAATTATTAATTTCTTTTGTTCGTAAGTTTTTACGCAAAACCCATAATTAGCAATTGTCAATTATCAATTGTCAATTATATTTGCGGTTATGGAGCAATTTGTAGTATCGGCGCGTAAATACCGTCCGCAGACATTCAAGGATGTCGTCGGGCAACAGGCCATTACCAATACTTTGCTCAATGCCATCGAAACCAATCATTTGGCGCAGGCCCTGCTTTTTACCGGTCCGCGCGGCGTAGGCAAAACCACGTGCGCGCGAATCCTGGCCCGAAAGATCAACCAACCCGGTTATGACGATCCGAACGAGGATTTCGCGTTCAACGTATTCGAGCTCGATGCGGCTTCGAACAACTCGGTCGACGACATCCGAAACCTGATCGACCAGGTCCGCATCCCGCCGCAGACCGGTCAATACAAAGTCTACATCATCGACGAGGTTCACATGTTGTCGCAGGCCGCGTTCAACGCTTTTTTGAAAACGCTTGAAGAACCGCCGAAGCACGCGATCTTCATTTTGGCTACGACCGAAAAGCATAAAATCATTCCGACGATATTATCGCGCTGCCAGATTTTCGATTTCAAACGGATTACCGTTAAAGACGCAAAGGAACATCTGGCCGATGTGGCCCGCAGCCAGGGCGTACAATTCGAGGACGACGCGCTGCACATCATCGCCCAGAAAGCCGACGGAGCGATGCGCGATGCGCTTTCTATTTTTGACCGCGTGGTTTCCTATTGCGGAAACAACCTGACGCGTCAGGCCGTAACTGAGAATTTGAACGTACTCGATTACGAGACGTACATCAACATGACCGATTTGATCCTGGAGAACAAAATTCCGGAACTGCTGATGGCCTACAACGATATTCTGGCGAAAGGATTCGACGGGCATCATTTTGTTTCGGGGCTGGCATCGCATTTCCGTGATTTATTGGTTTCGAAAACCCCAGCAACTTTAACGCTTTTGGAAGCCGGCGAAGCGGCCCAAAAAATGTATGCCGCGCAATCGCAAAAGGCATCGCAGGATTTCCTTTTAAAGGGAATCGATATCGCCAACGAGTGCGACCTGCGTTACAAAGTCAGCCAGAATCAGCGGCTGCTCGTCGAGCTCTGCCTGATGCAATTGGCCTCCATCACTTTCGATGGAGAAAAAAAAAAGCTGACGGATTTATAATCCCGGCGAGCCACTTCTATGGCCGCGTCTTTGAAATGCCGGTCAAATCCCCGGAAATTATTGAGGTTCTGGATTTACCGAAAGCGGAACTTCCGCAAACTCCAATTGAAAATAAGATTGAAATAGCGATTTCCAAAACCGAAGTGGAACTGAAAATCGAACAGGAAAATCAGGAAATAGACATTGTAATGCCTGTTGAAGATCGGCCGGTCGAGGTTCATGTTACTGATAAAACTGAAATTCCTGCCGGTTTGCCCGAAATGAAGGTTTCGGCATTGTCGCTCAAAAGCATCCGCGCGAAAAAAGAGCTCGAGATGACGAGCAAAGCAGCCACGAAAGATGAAGCAGCACTGCCAACCGAAGCGTTCAACGAAACCGACATGCTCCTGCAATGGACGAAATACGCGCAGCGACTGAGTGACCGCGGACAAAAAATCATGGAATCGCTGCTGCTGATCAACGATCCGAAACTCAAAGGCACAACCATTATCCATGAACTTCCGAACGAAGGCTCGAAAATCGATTTCGAAGCCGGAAAACATGAATTGCTCGGTTATCTGCGCGGAAAATTGCACAACCACGACATCGACATCAAAACCGTCGTCAACGAAAGCATCGACAGCCGGAAAGCCTTTACGCCGCAGGACCGGTTTAACAGGCTGAATGAGATCAATCCGAGTTTAGAGTTACTCAGGAAAACCTTTGATTTGGATTTTTAATCTTCGCGATGGGCAATCGTGCGCTCGATCCGTTTATCCGGAATAAGCCACATCAGCGCAACGAGAATATACACCGCGCCCGAAAACCACGCATTATAAAACGATAACGCAATACCGATAATATAAAGTATCGGCGACGATAATCCTTTGAAATCCTTGCCAATGGCTTTTCTCAAAAGCGAGTTTTCGCCTTGGCTGGCAATAATCAGACTTTGCAGAATCCAATAGGCAATTCCGGCCATCAGCAGGACGATGCCGTAAACCGTCAGAGTCGTTTTGTCGAAATTGTTCTCGCCCATCCAGCCCGTGGCGAACGGCACGAGCGAGAGCCAGAAGAGCAAATGCAGGTTCGCCCATAGGATTTTTCCGTTGACCAACGAAGTGGAATGCATCATGTGGTGATGGTTGTTCCAATAAATCCCGATGTAAATGAAACTCAGTACATAGCTCAGAAAAACCGGCACCAGGGGCAGCAATGCCGGAAATCCGGCGGCGTGATGCGGCACTTTGACCTCGAGCACCATGATCGTGATGATGATCGCGAGCACGCCGTCGCTAAAGGCTTCCAATCGGGTCTTGTTCATATTCTTCCGTAATATAAGGCCTTGATGATTCCGTCCGACAAACCGATTTTAGGCACGTAAATATTCCGTGCACCGCTCCATTTCATCGCATTTAAATAAACTTCGAGCGCCGGAATGATTACATCGGCACGGTCTGGGTTAAGCCCGAGTTCGTAAACACGCTGCTCATAAGACATCGAATTCATGATGCTGTGCTGTCCGTTCAGGTAAATATACGAAAGCGGTTTGTCCTGTAATTTGCCCGACATCTTGAAAATCCGGTTGATGTTCCCTCCCGAGCCGATCAATGAAATATGGTCGTAATCCTCGGTGATCTCGCGAATCCATTTCTCGATTTCCTCCCAGACGATGTGGCTGACCATTTCGTTGATGAGCCGCACCGTCCCGATCTTGAACGACCGCGAGGCGATCATTTTGCCATTGGAGAACAGCGAAAATTCGGTGCTTCCGCCGCCGACATCGACGTACAGATAGGTTTGTTCGGTTTTTAATAAATAATGCAGATCGGTCGAAGCGATGATCGCGGCCTCGGTCTTGCCATCGATGATCGAAATGTCGATATCGGCGTGTTCCTTAATATATTCGACGACTTCCTTGCCGTTATAAGCTTCGCGCATCGCCGAGGTCGCGCAGGCCATGTACTTCTCCACGCGGTGTACCTTCATCAGGAGTTTGTAGGCTTTCATCGCATCGACCATCCGGTCGATGTTTTCGCGCGAGATTTCGCCCACGGTAAACGCATCCTGCCCGAGCCGGATCGGGACACGCACCAGCGAACTTTTGCTGAACTGCGTTTCCTTTCCTTCTTCTTCGATGATGTTGGCTACGAGCAGCCGCATCGCATTGGATCCGATGTCTATGGCTGCGTATTTTTTGATGTTGATCATTTGGCGGCTGGGAATTTGGGAAGCTGGTGGCTGGATATTGGGCGTTACCCTGCGGGTCAGGCTTTCCGCTCATAGTCCTCGCTGCGCTGCGGGCTATCCGCTTCAATCCTTAACGCAAATTTATACTAAAAATTCAACTATACTTTTTTCAATCAGCAACAAGCGCTAGGCGTAACGCTATTCCTTCAATTGTACTTTTGGAACGACTTCCTCATAATTCACTTCAATCCGGTCGCGGTAATAATCATAGGTCTCGAACTGCGCCCGGTAAACCGGATCTTTGCCGCGAAGCCTGTATTTATTATCGAGTTTTTCGGAATGGAAACGCGACTTGACATTGCCCTTCCAACTGATATTGAACGTATCGATCAGCTGCTTCTTGATGTCTTCGTCATAAATAGGACAGGTGACTTCTACCCTGCCGTCGAGGTTCCGGGTCATAAAATCGGCCGAGGAAATATAGACTTCCGGCTCATCGTTGTTCCCGAAAATATAGACGCGCGTGTGCTCGAGAAAATTATCGACGCTGCTGATGGCCTGGATGTTCTCGCTCATTCCCGGAACGCCCGGAATCAGCGAACAGATGCCCCGAACGATCAGGTGGATTTTCACCCCGGCGTTGCTCGCATCGTAAAGTTTGTCGATCATCGCGAAATCGGAAAGGCTGTTCATCTTCAGGCGCATGTAAGCCTTTCGGCCGAGCTTGGCATTTAGGATCTCGCGGTCGATCAGTTTGTAAAATTTGCCGCGCGTGTAATGCGGCGAGACGATCAGGTGCTTGTAGCGGTGCAATCTGTAATTGACGTCGAAGAATTCGAAAACTTTATTGACGTCCTTCAAAATGCCCTGATGGCTGGTGAAAAGCGTGAAATCGGTATAGACTTTTGCAGTGGTTTCGTTGAAATTCCCGGTAGAGACAAATCCGTAACGCTTGTTCTTGCCGCCTTCCTCGATCCGGTCGATGACGCAGATTTTGCTGTGGACTTTCAATCCTTTGATTCCGAAAATCAATTCGATTCCTTCGGCCTGCATCTGCTCGGCATAAGAAATATTGCTGGCTTCGTCAAAACGCGCCTGAAGTTCGATTTGGACGATCACTTTTTTGCCGTTCTTGGCGGCATTGATCAGCGAGCTGATGATCTGCGAGTTTTTCGCGAGCCGGTATAAAGTGATTTTGATGCTTGTCACATTCGGGTCGAGCGCCGCTTCGCGCAGGAATTTGATCAGGTAGGAAAACGACTGATAGGGCGCGTTCACGAGATAATCTTTCTTCGCGATTTCAGCCAAAATACTGCCTTCGAGGCTGAGCCCGTTAACCGGAAGCGGCGTTTTTGCCTTATATAATAGGTCAAACCGGCCCAGGTTCGGGAAACTCATATAATCGCGCCTGTTGTGGTAACGCCCGCCGGGAATGATGCTGTCCGAATCGCTGATTCCCATATTCTGGAGGAAGAAATTCAGCGTATCGGTATCGATCGACTGATCGTAGACAAACCGCACCGGCTCGCCCAAAAGCCGGTCTTTTACGCCGGTCGCGATTTTCTGGAGCATGCTTTTGCTCATGTCGCTGTCAATGTCGAGCTGGGCGTCGCGGGTAATCTTGATCATGTGCGCCGACACTTTTTCGTAGTCGAAAATGTTGAAGATCTGGTGCAGGTTATACCGGATCACGTCGTCGATGAGCATGATGTGCTGTTTGTCGTCGATGGCCGGAAGCACGACAAAGCGGTTGAAGGCTTTCGGGATTTCGATGACCGCGTAATGCACTTCCTGCTGGTTGATCTTGACCCCGAAATCGTCGATGACCTGCGAAGGCTTCATCGTCAGTTTAACGGCAAGATATCCTGAAGTGTCTTTGAGCTGCGGGAATTCGGCCAGCCCGTTGAGGATGATCGTCACCAGTTCCGGGCTGACGCGCTGGATGAAAAAATCCTTGATGAAATTTTCCTGCTCCTTTGAAACCTCGTGCTCGTTGATGATGAAGATGTTCTCTTTCTCGAGTTTGGTCTCGATGATGTTGAGGATGCGGAGGCTTTCGGATTGCTGCTGGATAACGATGTCCGTGATTTCGCGGATCAGTTTTTTGGCCGAAACCCCGCCGAGGACTTTTTCGCCCGATTCGCCCGAAAGGCTCAAACGCCGGATCGCGGCATACCGCACACGGAAAAATTCGTCGAGGTTGTTCGAGAAAATACCCAGGAAACGCAGCCGGTCCAAAAGCGGAACCGTTTCGTCGCCGGCTTCCTGCAATACGCGCGCATTGAACGCGAGCCAGCTTTTTTCGCGATCGATGTATCTGTAATTCTTTTCGGTCATGATTTTAAATCTCTAGGGAAAACTACCCGATCTGTCGTGCCGATTCCGATGGCATTCCAGTCGCTGGTACCAAAAGTAAGGGTTACGCAGCCAGCAGTGGGCACGTTATCGATAAAAATATCACCAAATTTATTGACAAAATCCGTAATTGCCTCATTATGACCGAAAACGATAAGACTGTCGTAAAGATTGTCGCAGGTGCGTATAATCCTTTCAAAAGCACGTACATCGAATGTATAAAGTTCTTGTTTGAGGATCACGTTTTCAGTCGGATAGGAAATGGCTTCAGCGAATATGAATGCGGTTTGCATCGCCCGTACCGCCGAACTGCTCCAGATCACGTAATGCTCGGGAAGCATTTTCGCGACCTCTGCCGCGACCAGGCCCGCATCCCGGATTCCCTGTTTGAGCAGCGGCCGCTGAAAATCACCGGCCGGCTGGTTCCAGTCTGATTTTGCGTGGCGCATAATGATGAGTTTTTTCATGACCGGTAGGCATTTTGATTGGTTATCCAAATTTCCTATAAAATATTGGCAGAAATAGCTTTATCGTTTTTTTTATCACCTTTTTAACATTTTAAAAAACGTTATAAACAAATTTTAGTTGATAATATTTGTAAGTAATAAATTACATAATGTGTTAAATAGTGCACTTTATCTATAAAAATATGCATTTTATCGATATTTTTCTTGGCCAATAAAATTATTCACTCTACTTTCGACCTGTGAATGTTAAAAAAACATGTCTTTCATCGATGTTTTTCACATATAAAAATAAATAAGAAAAGTAAGATAATAAGCAGATTACCAATTTTTGATTTACCGGATCAGTTAAAAATGTCCTTTTATCGAGAATTTGGGTTATTGGCAGAAGAAATGTACCAAAAATGGGCACAGTAAGTATTTTAGCCATCGAATTTAGGTGAAGTGCCTTTGACGAAAGTGAAGCGCTTACGAAAATTTCAGACGTTCTTGGATATATTACAATATTTATAAAACGAAAAAAAATGATCCCAAACCAATTATTTAACCAACCAGGCAATTTACTATTGTTTGAAAAATCCCTTCATTCGATGACAAAAAAATTACTTTCAATGCTGGTATTTGTTTGCTTTTTTGCTGCAAACATGTCGGCGCAGGAAGCCCGGACAACGGCACCTGTACGGCAACCCAAGCCAATCAAGCAGCTCAGTGAATTTGTGGCTTCGCTACGCGCAAACACGACACAGAGGTCTGCTAACTCCGAAGCGACACGGGTGATGAGTCTTGCAAAAGACCCGCAACCGTCGGTTTATTTCCAATCCGGCGAGGTCAAACTCCACGGAGACAAACCGGTCAGGCTTTACACCAATGTGAAAGCCGTGTCGTCGATCAGCAGCCGCGCCGCCGGCTTACCCAAAGATGATATCGAGATCGTGACGATCAAGGTTGGCTCGAGCCAGGAACTGGCCCAGGGCATCGACCTGTCCGCTTTTTCGGATTTCCCTAACCTGAAATACATCTACATTCAGGCGGAAGGGAATACTTCAGCCGAAAGCATCGTCAATGCCGTCAAAAATAATAATCCGAGATACAGTGTTTTTTACGAAATCCTGAAATACGAATAAGAACACAGTAAAATTAAAAGTGGTAATTATGAGAAATATATACTTCAAATCTAAAAGTAAACTTGGCTTTTTTGTACTCCTGGCAGCGATGCTGTTGGGAAGTTCTTATGCCGATGCGCAGGTTCGCGTCAACTTTACGCAAAGGACTTCGCAATATACGCCAACGAAAAAGATTTACAATGTCAAGGGCGACTTTACCATGATCGGTAACTCAAACATGACTTTGGAATCTTACAGCGACAACGGTACCAACAGTAACAACCAGATGGTCTACAGCGATGTCGACGGAGATTCCAGCACGCTGAACTCGTCATCTGCAACGCTGACCCTGTCAACCGAAAACGGCGCGGTTCCCGCCTGTTCGAACATCATCTACGCCGGTTTGTACTGGTCGGGACGTTCGCACAACGGCGACAGCCCGAACACTTTTTCGGTAACCAAGAACAACGTAACGAAAAACTATGACAAGCACGTCGTTTCCTTCAAAGGTCCCGGCGCTTCGTCCTATACGTCCATTACGGCGGCCAATTCAGACATCTACTATCCGACCACTACGGACGGTTCGATGTATTCGGCCTACGCCGAGGTGACCGACTATGTCAAAAACCACGGTATCGGTTCGTATACCGTAGCCGATATGGCGCTTCGCGAAGGCGACGGCGGCAGCACCGGTTATTACGGCGGATGGAGTTTGATCGTGGTTTACGAAAACTCGAAAATGAAATACCGCGACGTGACCGTTTTTGACGGGCATGCTTACGTAGCCGGCAGCATCACTGCCGATTTTGAAATTCCGGTTTCCGGGTTCAATACCGTTCAGGCCGGTCCGGTCAACATGAAACTCGGCTTGATGGCCGGCGAAGGCGACCGAAGCATTTCAGGCGACTATTTCCAGATAAGGAATGCCGCCAACACCAACTGGGTAACTTTATCGCATTCCGGAAACTCGACCGACAACTTCTTCAACTCGTCGATCGTTACCGGTGGCAATACGCGAAATCCGAACCTTACCAACAACACCGGTCTGGACATCAGCATGTTCAACATCGCCAATAATAACAACTCGGTGATCGGCAACAGCCAGACATCGACACGATTCCGTTACGGCACCACGCAGGATACGTATGTGATTTTTGCTGTGGCCATGGCCGTCGATGCGTATATCCCGGATGTCGAGGCGACCATTTCGGCACTGACCGTAGCAGGACAGCCTGCCCAAACGCCGTTGCAACCGGTTTTGCCCGGACAGGAAATGGAATACAAAGTACTGGTCAAGAACAAGGGAACCGAAGCGGTCAACAATTTCAAGATCGTGATTCCGGTGCCTTACAACGCGACCTACGTTCCGAACAGCGCGCAGAAAACCGTTTTTGTCGGTTCGCCGTCGCCTAATACACTGACTTTTGATCCGACTGTCGGATCGAACGGATCTTTGGTTTGGGATTACGGCACCTTGCCGCTTCCAGCCGATCCTGAGACGCTGATTGCGCAACTGACCTTCAAGTTCAAGGCGACAACCGATTGTACGCTGCTCAAGAACCTGAGCTGCAGCAACATCGTGGCTGTAGACGGATTGTTGAGCGGCACCGGTGCGATTACCGGAATTGCCTTCAACTCGAAAAACCTGATCCAGGGCTTCACGGCTGCGGGCAACTGTCCGGGCACCGCGATCTCGGCCCCGATCCTGATCAACATCAATGCGATTGATTACGTCAATCAGAACTGTCAGGCAACGCCGCCGATCAGTGCGTTTATATTCTGCAGCCCGGGCAACAACATTCCGATCACCTCGATCAGCGGAAGTTTCCCTCCGGGTACGTTGTTCTACAATCAGTTCCCCGTGACCGGATCGACTACACAGTACACGATCAACAACCCGTTCCCTGCAACGACCGGATCGTCAACTTACTATGCAGTTCCGCCTAATTCCGTAGCGGGTTGCTATTTCCCGTTCACCATTACGGTAACGACCATCAGCTCGCAGCCGACCGCTACCGATGTATCGTACTGTCAGGGCGCGACTGCCGTACCTTTGACGGCTACACCGAGCAATCCGAACTATTTGCTGTTCTATTACGCTTCTGTAAACGGAACGCCGCAAACTTCGCTTACGCCTTCAACGGCTGTAGCGGGCGCGACAACTTATTATGTAGCCGAAGGACAATCGGCGCAGTGTATCGGACCTAAGAAACCGATCGTCGTGACCGTTTATCCGCAGCCTACGCTTAATGCACCGGCCAATGCGACTCTTGAAGGCTGCAGCACTGCCGCGATTACGACATTGGCATACAGCACGACTTCGCAAAGCATTACCCTGGCGCAATTCCAGGCAGCCGGCGGATCGGTTCCGAACAGCGGAAGCATCGGCAATTTTACCCTGTCTTATGCAGACAGCCCGGTCGTAGGAACTTGCCCTAAAGTAGTTACAAGAACGTTCAGCCTTGTCGGTACTTGCGGTACGAAAACGGCCACACAGACTATTACAATCCAGGATACGACGGCTCCGGTAATCGCAGCTTTGCCTCCATTATCAGCGATTTCTTGTCCTGCAACACCACAATTTGCCCAAGCTACTGCTACGGATAACTGTAGTGCGGTGACGCTGACATTCGTCGATGTAAATACAGCCAAACTATGCCTCGGTTCTTATTCGGTTACCCGTACCTGGACTGCAACCGACGCTTGTGGCAACACGGCAACGGCTTCACAAACAATCAATGTAAACGATACGACTCCGCCTGTGATTTCACAGCTTCCGGCTCCATCGATCATCAGCTGCCCTGCAACGCCACAATTCGTTCTGGCGACTGCAACCGATGCGTGCGGAAGCGAGTTTACGCTTTCATCAAATGACGTAACTACTCCGGGCACTTGTCCTAATTCTTATACGGTTACAAGAACCTGGACGGCGACTGACGGTTGTGGAAACACTTCGTCCGCTTCGCAAATCATCAATGTAATCGACAATGTTCCGCCGGTAATCTCTGCATTGCCAGCACCGACTACAATGAACTGTTCCGCCGGAAACCCGGTATTCACTACGCCAACCGCTACAGACGGTTGCGGCGGAAACGTAACGCTGACTTCAAACGACGTCACTACGCCAGGATTGTGCGCCGGATCTTATTCGGTAACACGCACCTGGACGGCTACAGACGTTTGCGGTAACATCGCGACGGCTTCACAGACGATTTCGGTTCAGGATACGACCGCTCCGGTAATCGCTGCGTTGCCAGCACCGTCAACGATCAACTGTCCTGCGCAACCGCAATTTGCACAAGCCACAGCAACCGATGCCTGCGGAAGTTTGTTCACCCTTACTTTCCATGACGTCAATACGCCGGGCGCTTGTGCCGGTTCATATTCAGTAACCCGTACCTGGACTGCGACCGATGCTTGCGGAAACACATCGACCGCATCACAGACCATCAATGTACAGGATGTGACGCCGCCGGTAATCGATCCGCTGCCTGCGCCTGTAACTTTGAGCTGTACCACGATCCAGCGTTCGGCATCATTGAGTTTTGCACAGGCAACCGCTACGGATGCATGTTCAGCAGTAACACTGACTTATGTTGATACGACAACACCGGGAATTTGCGCCGGCGCCTACTCGGTAACCCGCACATGGACCGCAACCGATGCTTGTGGAAACACTGCAACGGCTTCGCAAACCATCAACGTACAGGATACCAGCGCTCCTGAAATCGCGGCATTGCCTGCGCCTTCAACGATCGCTTGCCCTGCTACGCCGCAATTCGCACAGGCCACGGCTATCGATGCTTGCGGCAGCACGTTTACCTTGACTTTCAACGACGTTACTACACCGGGCGCCTGCGCCAATTCGTATACTGTTGTAAGAACCTGGACGGCGACTGACGTTTGTGGCAATACTTCTACGGCTTCGCAAAGCATTACCGTAACCGATACGACACCTCCGGTAATTGCAGCATTGCCTGCACCTTCAACTGTCAACTGCCCTGCACAGCCGCAATTTGCGCAGGCTACCGCTACCGACGGTTGCGGCGGAAACGTAACGTTGACTTTCGCTGATGTAACTACCAACGGACAATGTGCCGGTTCATACTCCGTAACCCGGACCTGGACCGCGACCGATGCTTGTGGAAATACAGCAACCGCTACACAAACTATCGATGTGATCGACAACACTGCTCCGGTTATCGCCGCATTGCCTGCGCCATCGAGCATTGATTGTTCTTCACAGCCGCAATTTGCCCAGGCAACTGCGACCGACGCTTGCGGAAGCGCATTCACATTGACTTTTGCCGATGTAACCACACCGGGCGCTTGCGCCAACACTTACACTACCGTAAGAACCTGGACTGCGACCGACGCTTGTGGAAACACATCGACTGCTTCGCAAACTATAACTGTGACCGATACCGTTGCTCCGGTGATCGCTGCATTGCCGGCGCCATCGACCATCAACTGTCCGGCGCAGCCTGAGTTTGCCGTAGCAACCGCTACCGACAACTGCGGAAGCACGTTCCTGACCTTTGCCGATGTCACTACGCCGGGCGCTTGTGCCGGAAGTTATTCGGTAACGCGTACCTGGACAGCTACCGACCAGTGCGGCAATTCATCGAACGCTTCACAAACCATCAACGTAATCGACAACACCGCACCGGTAATCTCGACATTGCCTGCAACGTCAACGATTTCTTGTCCGGCACAACCGGAATTCGCTCAAGCTTCGGCTGTCGATGCCTGCGGAAGCGCATTCACATTGACTTCAGCCGATGTGACCACGAACGGCCCATGCGCCGGTACTTATTCCGTAACAAGAACATGGACTGCGACTGATGCTTGCGGAAATACATCGACGGCTTCGCAGACTATTATTGTAACCGATACGACGGCTCCCGTCATCGATCCGCTGCCTTCAACTTCAACTGTTTCTTGTCCTGCAACGCCTGAGTTTGCACAAGCTACGGCTACCGATGCCTGCGGAAGCGCGTTCACGCTGACTTTCGACGATGTGACTACCAACGGACAATGTGCCGGTTCTTATTCCGTAACTAGGACTTGGACAGCAACCGATGCTTGCGGAAATGCTTCGACTGCGACGCAAACCATCAATGTGGAAGATACGACTGCTCCGGTCATCGCTGCATTGCCGGCGCCTTCGACCATCGACTGCCCTGCAACTCCGGAGTTTGCGCAGGCCACTGCGGTTGACGCTTGCGGAAGCTTGTTCACGCTGACTTTCGCCGATGTGAACACACCGGGCGCTTGTGCCGGTACGTATTCCGTAACAAGGACATGGACAGCGACCGATGCGTGCGGAAATGCTTCGACGGCTTCACAAACAATTAATGTACAAGATGTTACTCCTCCAACTATTTTAACCCAGGCTTCGAACATCACCGTAGAGTGTGACGGAACCGGAAGCGTAGGCGCCATCAACGATTGGCTCGCCAACCACGCCGGCGCAACGGCTGCCGATACGTGTTCGGACGTGACCTGGACCAATAATTTCAATGCATTGTCTAACGATTGTTCGGCTGCCGTAACGGTAATCTTTACCGCGACCGATGCGTGCGGAAATGCTTCGACTACTTCGGCTACATTTACCGTACAGGATACGACGCCACCGGTTGCGCCTCAAGCGCCGGCCACGGCCAGTGCGATCTGTGCTTCGGATGTTCCTGCCAATATCACGTTGACCGCTACCGACAATTGTGCCGGTACCATTGATGCACTTGGCGTGGATGTGGTTACTCCGGGCAACTGTCCGAACTCGTTCACGATCGTAAGGACCTGGACGTTTACCGATGCCTGCAACAACTCGTCATCGGTTTCACAGACCATCAACGTAAACGACAACGTAGCGCCGGTTGCTCCTGCTGCGCCTGCCGATGTTACCGTTGCTTGTGCCGGTGAAGTGCCTGCGATGATTTCACTGACCGCTCCAGACAACTGCGGCGATCAAATCACCGTGGAAGGTGTCGATTCGACCGTAGCCGGACAATGTGCCAACTCATTTGTAATTACAAGAACATGGACGTTTGCCGATGCTTGCGGAAACACTTCATCCGTATCGCAAACGATCAATGTTAACGATACAATCCCGCCGGTAATCGCTACATTGCCGGATGCTTCAACCGTATCCTGCCCTGCCGCGCCTGAGTTCGCCCAGGCTACCGCGACCGACAACTGTACGGGAGATGTCACACTGACTTTCGCCGATGTGACTACCAACGGTCAATGTGCCGGATCTTATTCTGTGACCCGTACCTGGACTGCTACCGACGCTTGTGGCAACACAGCAACCGCTTCGCAAACGATCAATGTTGAAGATACTACGGCTCCGGTTATCGCCGACTTGCCTGCGCCTTCGACAATCGATTGCCCTGCTATGCCGGTATTTGCCGATGCAACGGCTACAGATGCCTGTGGAAGCGCATTCACTTTGACTTTCGCAGATGTGAATACACCGGGCGCTTGTGCCGGATCTTATTCGGTAACCCGTACTTGGACTGCAACCGATGCTTGCGGAAACGCTTCAACAGCTTCGCAAACAATCAATGTTCAGGACGTTACTGCTCCGGAAATCACTACCCAGGCTTCGAACATCACCGTAGAGTGTGACGGAAACGGAAGTACCAATGCGATCAACGACTGGCTGGCCAACCATGGCGGCGCCGTGGCAAACGATACTTGCTCGGATGTGACCTGGACCAACGATTTCAATTCACTCGGAAACGACTGCTCGGCTGCCGTGACCGTAATCTTTACTGCAACGGATGCTTGCGGAAACGCTTCTACGACTTCTGCGACATTCTCCGTACAGGATACCACCGCTCCGGTTGCTCCAACGGCTCCGGCAACTGCAAACGTTGTTTGTGCCGGCGATGTTCCTGCAAACGTTACACTGACCGCTACCGATAACTGTGCCGGTGAAATTGCCGTACAAGGTAATGACGCCATCACGCCGGGCGCCTGCGCGAATTCGTTCACGATTGTAAGGACCTGGACGTTTACCGATGCTTGTAATAATTCATCGTCAGTTTCGCAGACTATCAATGTAAACGATACTGTCGCTCCGGTTGCTCCTGCAGCTCCGGCCGATGTGACCGTAACTTGTGCTTCAGACGTTCCTGCAATGATTTCACTGACCGCTACCGATAACTGCGGCGAAGACATCACGGCCCAGGGCGTCGATACGACCGTGGCCGGCGCTTGCCCGAACTCGTTCGTAACTACAAGGATCTGGACCTTTACCGATGCCTGCGGAAATTCATCTTCAGTATCGCAAACCATTACTGTAAACGATACGGTTGCTCCAACAGCTCCAGCGGCTCCGGCTGATGTGACAGTGGCTTGCGCCGGCGATGTTCCTGCAATGGTTTCGCTGACCGCTACAGACAACTGTAACGACCAAATCACGGCTGACGGCATCGATGTAATCATTCCGGGCAACTGTCCGAACTCATTCCAGGTCGTCAGGACGTGGACGTTCACTGATGCTTGTGGAAACAGCTCATCGGTATCGCAAAATATCAATGTAAACGATACGGTAGCGCCTACTGCTCCGGCGGCTCCAGCCGACGTGACCGTGACTTGCGCCGGTGAAGTTCCGCCAATGGTTTCGCTGACTGCAACGGATAATTGCGGTGCACAAAGCATCACGGTCGACGGTGTCGATGCGATCACTCCAGGCAACTGTCCGAATTCATTCACGGTAACCCGTACCTGGACATTCACCGATGCTTGCGGAAACACTTCATCAGCAGTACAAACGATTACTGTCGACGATAACGTAGCACCTACATTACCTGCCAACGTACCGGCCGATATCACCACGGCTTGCGTCGGCGAAGTTCCGCCAATGATTTCATTGACGGCTACCGATAACTGTGGCGAGCAAATCACCGTGGAAGGTGTAGACACAACGGTTCAAGGCGCTTGCCCGAATACGTTCGTAACTACAAGAACGTGGACGTTTACCGATGCTTGCGGAAACGCTTCGACCGCTACACAGACTATTTCTGTTAACGATAACGTAGCGCCGACATTCAATGAGGCCGCTCCTGCAGATATTTCAGTTGGATGCGACGCTATCCCGACTGCTGCAACCCTTACCGCGACCGACAACTGTGTTGGCAATGTAACGGTGACTATGGCCGAGACGACATTGGCAGGCGCTTGCGCGAACTCTTACATACTGACTCGTACCTGGACTGCGACCGACGCTTGTGGCAACACTGCCACGGCTACGCAAAACATCAATGTGTCCGACATCACATCGCCTACGTTCGATCAGCCGATTCCGGCGGAAATCACCGTGGAATGCGACGCTGTTCCTACGCCTGCGCAAATTACCGCTACTGATAACTGCGGTACTGCGACAGTATCTTATAACGAAGTAAGAACGGACGGCATCTGTATCGGAACATATTTATTGACCCGTACCTGGATTGCAACCGATCTTTGCGGAAACGCGACTTCGGGTGTCCAGCTCATCAACGTTCACGATACGACTGCGCCACACGCCAACGAAGCGTTCGACGCTGTTGTGAATGTGACTTGCGACGCGATTCCTGATGCTCCGGCATTGACGTTCTCGGACAACTGTTCCGGTGTTTCTGCGCCGCAGTACAATGAGACGATCACGAACCAACAACCGGGATCCTACACGATCATCAGGGAATGGAGCGTATCCGACGGATGTAAAAACGTTGCGACGATTACGCAAACCGTAAACGTTTCGATCACCAACAGCGAGATCGATATCGCAAAACGCGCTTGTAACGAGGACATTACGCCATACGACCTGAACCTGCTCCTGCCTGAGGGAACACCTGCAGGCGGAACCTGGACTGATCTTGACAACACGGGCGGATTGACCGGAAGCGTTTATGTAGCCGACGGTATGCCTTTGGGTACGCACGTCATCCAATATTCGATTGTCGATCCTACTTGTCCGCGAGTGATCAATGTCAACTTCACAGTTGACCTGAACTGTCCGGTATTACCTTGCGACGCGCCGATCATCCACAATGCGTTCTCGCCAAACGGCGACGGTCTGAACGAGTTCTTCTCGATCGAAAACCTGGAAAATTTTGATTGCTGGCCTACAAACAGCGTTGAAATCTACAACCGTTGGGGCGTATTGGTGTACGACACCAAACAATACGACAATGCTGAAAACTCTTTCAAAGGTGTTTCTGAAGGAAGGGTAACGGTATCTAAAGCATCAGAATTGCCTACGGGAACCTACTTCTACATCATAGAATATACAGGTACTGATGGCAAGGCTGTGAAAAAAGACGGATATTTATACCTTTCAAGATAATAAACTCAAATCTAACTCCTGGGAGTTTCGCGACTCCCAGGTTTAAAACAAGAAACTAATGAAAACAAGAATATTAATTTTCGTTATGATGTTTACAGGATTGGTAAGCTATGCGCAACAGGATGCACAGTTTACGCAGTACATGTACAACACGATCAACATCAATCCGGGCTATGCCGGGTCGAGGGGTGTGATGAGTCTGTTCGGTCTGCACCGTACCCAGTGGGTCGGATTGGACGGAGCGCCGACCACCAACGCGTTCTCGCTGAACACGCCCATCAACAACAGCAACCTGGGATTGGGCTTGTCGTTCCTGAACGATAAGATCGGGCCGACGAACGAGAACAACATCTCTGCGGACGTATCCTACACAATCCCGATGAACGAAACCTACAAATTGTCATTCGGCTTGAAAGGATCGATCAACCTGTTCAACCTCGACAGCGGCGATCTGAACCCGCAGGATCCGGGCGACGACCATCTGCAGGATGTAGACAATAAGCTGACGCCGGGCGTCGGTGCCGGGGTTTACCTCCATTCCGATAAATTCTACGCCGGTTTGTCGGTACCGAATTTCATCCGGACTACGAGTTACAGCGACAACGATTATTCGATCAACCAACGCGAAATCAACTATTATTTCATTGCGGGTTACGTATTCGATTTAAGCCCGAGCCTCAAGTTCAAGCCGGCATTGCTGACCAAAATGGTTTTTGGTGCGCCTTTGCAGGTCGATGTTTCCGGAAATTTCATGATAAATGATAAATTTGTCATCGGGGTTGCGTACCGTTGGAGTGCAGCGCTGAGCGCGATGGCGGGATTCCAGATCACCGACGGATTGTACATCGGTTACGCCTACGATTACGAAACCACGGAGCTGAAGCATTACAACTCGGGGTCGCATGAGATTTTCCTCAGATATGAACTATTTAACAAGTACGATCGCATAACAACCCCAAGATTCTTCTAAAACGAAACATTATGAAAAATAAAATAGTTTATATAGCATTATTCAGTGTTTTAGCTTTTAACGGTTATGCACAGCGGGTCGGCGAAGCCAGGGCGGACAAGAAGTACGATCGCTTTGCCTACATCGATGCGACCAAGACTTACGAGCGCATTGCGGCCAAAGGCTATAAATCGGTCGACTTGTTCGAAAGGCTGGGAAATGCCTATTATTTCAACGCCGATTACGAGAAAGCGGCACAATGGTACGGCGAGCTTTTCGCGATGGGCCAGGATGTGGATGCCGAATATTACTACCGGTATTCACAGTCGCTCAAGGCGATGAAGCAATACGACAAGGCCAAGGAAATGATGGACACTTTCAGCCAGAAAGTCACCGACGACAACCGCGCCAAATTGTATGCTGCCAATAAGAATTACATGGAAGTGATCAAGGGCAATTCCGGTCGTTACAAGATTGAGGATGCCGGAGTGAACACCAAATATTCCGATTACGGAAGCGCCATGTTCGGCAACAAGCTCATTTTTGCATCGGCGCGCGATACCGGAAATTTCTCGAAGAAAATCCATACCTGGACCGGACAGTATTTCACGAACCTGTATGCCGCCGAAGTAAAATCGGATGCAAAAACCGGAAAAGACAGCGTTGGCCCGGTCGATAAGTTCGCCAAAGACATGAACACGAAATTCAACGACGCGACCTCGCCTGCTTTTTCAAAAGACGGCAAGACGGTTTATTTCACCCGGAATAACTTCTTCGACGGCAAACGCGGCAAAAACGGCGCTGGAAACACCTTCGTGAAAATCTACAAGGCCGAATGGGTCAAAACACCGGAAGGCAAAAGCAAAGGCAAGAAAGCCGAGAAAAACAGCGCCGGTGAAGAAGGCGAATGGACCAACGTACAGAGCGTTTCGTTCAACAACGACGGTTACAGCACGGCACATCCATCGCTCAGCGCCGACGGCAAATGGATGTATTTCGCTTCGGATATGGACGGCACCAAAGGCCAGTCCGATATTTATCGTGTGAAAATCAACGACGACGGCAGTTTCGGAACGCCGGAAAACCTCGGCGACATGATCAATACGCCGGGCAAGGAAACGTTCCCGGTCATCACCGACGAAGACGAATTGTATTTCGCTTCCGACGGTCATCCGGGCATTGGTGGGCTTGACATCTTCATGGCCCGCATGAACAAAGACGGCTCGTGGAAAGCGCCGATTAACGTAGGGGAACCGGCGAACTCTCCGAAAGACGACTTCGCTTACCTGATCGATACCAAGACGCGCCACGGATTTTTATCCTCGAACCGCGACGGCGGACAAGGCAGCGACGACATCTACAAATTCGTCGAAACCCGCAAATTGATCTGCGAGCAGATGCTTTCGGGCATCGTGACCGATCTCGATACCGGCGAAATCCTGCCGGGTGCCAAAGTGACATTATTCGACGAGAAATTCAACAAGATCGCCGAAGTCATCGCAGACGATAAAGGCTATTACGAATTCGAGGTGGAATGCGATACGACGTATTACGTCCGTGGCGAGAAAGAAGGCTATGAGACGAAAGAGCAAAAAATCACGATTCCTAAGGAAAGCGGCAAGACCGATCTTCCGATCCAGCTCGAGAAGAAACAGAAACCGATCACGATCGGTACGAACCTGGCCGATGCTTTCGGGATCAAGGAAATCTATTTCGATCTCGACAAGTGGAACATCCGTCCGGATGCGGCGCTCGAACTCGAGAAAATCCTCGACGTGCTGACCCAGTACCCGAGCATGAAACTCGACGTGCGTTCGCATACCGACAGCCGCGCAAGCTTCGCATACAACGACAAGTTGTCTGACCGCAGGAACAAGTCGACCCGCGAATGGCTGATCAAGAACGGCGTTTCGAAAGACCGCCTGACCGGTCGCGGATACGGCGAAAGACAGCTGAAAAACAAATGTGCCGACGGCGTACCTTGTACCGAAGCCGAACATCAGGAAAACAGGCGTAGTGAATTCATCATTACGGCGCTCGATCCGGTTCCGGCCAAATAATATTAGTGCCAATTTCTTATCAAGCATCCCGAATTTCCGGGATGCTTTTTTTTATGGATTTTACCGATATTTACATTTCAAAAAAGAAGTGATGATTTTCGAAATGATCAAAACCGCGCGGCTTTCGCTCCGAAAGATAACGCCCGAAGTAATGCTGTATGTGTACAATCATTTTTCGGATGATGAACTTCTGGATTTTTTTGCGATCGAAACGGCTGAAGCGCTCGAAAAGGAAAAATGGAAATTCCGGAACGGCCAAACGACCTATAATAAAAAATGGCAATAACTAACAATTAGAACCCACTTTTTGATTTTGATTTCCAACCTCCGCTTTTTACCGTGTTTTAGGGAGGTGCTATTTACTTCTTTTCGGGTTCATTATTTGCCTGACTAGCGATAAAATCATCGTTTTGCCCTGCTGGTAATCTTTGGAAAAGCACACCGTCAACTTCGTAAATATTGCTGATCGCAAATTTTTTGTCAAAAGTATTACGATGCGGCGCAACCAAACCGACTTCCGGCAATCTTCTAATGAAACTCGATAAATTCGTATCTACCAGTATCACATATCCGTCCTTTGAAGCCGTAAAAAAATTGTTTGCGTCTTTTCTCATGGTTCAAATGTAAAATAATATACACAATTTCACAAATTTATTTGTTTATGTGAAATTATAGATGTATTTTTACATCATCAAACAGTAAATACCATGTCAACAGTTAAAGACCTTAGAGATTTCGACAGTTTAATTGAATTATTCGACTACTTCGACAACGAAGCGAAATGCGAGGAATACTTTGAGTTACTTCGTTGGAACGGCGTTGCGTCTTGTCCTTACTGTGAAAGTGAGCGCGTGAATAAGTTGAACGGAAAGACAAAGAAGTTCAAATGTTACGGTTGCCGCAAGACTTTCGGCATCAAAGTCGGTACAATCTTTCAGGACAGTAACCTATCATTGCGTAAATGGTTTGTGGCGATCTATTTGGTTACATCAGGCGATAAAAAGGGAACTTCCTCTTACGCATTGGCAAAGAACCTGAAAATATCACAGAAATCGGCTTGGTTTGTATTGCAACGCATCCGCGAAAGCTACAACGAACCGACTTCGGTTTTTACCAATCCGGTCGAAGTTGACGAGACATTCGTTGGCGGTATCGAGGCAAATAAGCACCAAAATAAAAGAACCGAAAACAATCAGGGACGTTCGACCAAGACCAAAACCGCAATTATCGGTATTTTGGAGCGTGGCGGCAAGGTTTATTCAGTTCCGGTAGTGAACACCAAAGGCGCAACGGTTTTGCCTATTATGCGCTCAAAGGTCGCTTCGGGCAATACAATCTATTCTGACGAGTACAAGCCTTACAGAGCGTTAAAAAACGACTACGTGCATGAGTTTGTTTGCCACAAGGTAGAAGAGTATGTAAAAGGCGAAGCGCACACCAATAACCTTGAGAACTATTGGTCACACGTTAAACGTACTATCGTTGGAACTTACCACCAAGTAAGCCGTAAGCATTTAGGACGCTATTTGCACGAAACATCATTCAGATATAACAACCGTACATTGTCGAACGGTTCATTATTTGACGTAGCTTTGGCTAATTCAGCTAACAAAAGAATCGATTACAAAACTTTGGTACATGGCAAAAACAACTAAGAAATCGGAAATATTGCTGAAACCGACCGAAGATATTAAGGTCGAAAAGCCTATGTTTAAGGATACTTTGGCGAAGATGATTAAGAAAAAACTTGACAAAGATAAAAAGCCTTGAAAACTCAAGGCTTTTTATTTGATGTTGATTATTTGCTAATTGTTCTATATTTGCGTATCTTAACAATCGGTAAACTATCAAGATTTCGTGTCACAAACGCTAAAAATAAGCTTTTCTGGAAACAATATTTCCCCTGACAAGGTAAGCGCGAATGAGTTTGCCAAAATTGTTATTGCTTACGAAAATGCATTGTTAGCAGTTGCTAATAAAAATCATCCCGGAAGAAAAGGATTGTCAAGAATAAGCATCGTTGAGGTAATCAATGAAAGTCTAACTATTTTGGCTGCTCCTAACAGTGATGATGTGATTGAGGCGGCAGATCAAATTAACACACACATTGCAAACAATAGAATATCACAATTGCCTTTTGAAGCCGTAGAAAACTTATCCGTTATACAACATTTTGTAGAGAAACATAATTGTAACGCGTACTTAAATGGTGTAGATGGAATAGCATCGGCGGAAATAACTCCAATAACAGATTTACGTATAACAAAATCTTTTTTCATTAGAGGCGAAACAACCATTTATGGAACTGTGGTCAGAATAGGAGGCTCAGAACCAAAGATACGCGTTCAAGCCGATAATGGAACTTATTTTTCCGTTGTTACTACCGCATCGAATGCAAAAGATTTGACATCCCATTTGTACGAAAGAATTGGCGTTAAAGGCATAGCTACGTGGAAAAAAGAAAACAACGAATTGATTGAAATAAAACTCAAATCATTTGTTCTATTGTCAAAACTCCCCCTATCTGAAAGATTAAAAGGATTACAAAACCTACTAGGAAAATATTGGATTGATGTAGACAATCCAGATGATTTTATCACATCCCTAAGAGGTTAATGTATGAAAAAAGTCTGTGTAGATACAAATATGCTTGTTTGGTATGTAAAACGTACGGCTACGGATGGGCAAGAAGAAAACGTTGAAAAAGCCGATATACTGTTTCAGTATTTTATTGACAAGAAAATAAAGGTAGTCGTGCCTAGTTTGGTTGTCGGAGAATTAATGTGTAATGTGCCTGATGATGAAGAGCGCGAAAAAATATTTGACTTCATACAAGAAAGTTTCGAGATAATACAACACGATGTTTTGTCTGCTAGAGAATTTTCTAGGCTTCGTATTACATTAGATAGAAAAGCCGCAAAGATATTTGCTAAAGAGGCTGAAATTCCTAATTGCAGAATGTTAAACGATCACAACATTTGTGCGGTTGCCATGTCTAACAATTGCGATGCGATTTTCTCTCATAATCTTAAAGATTTTGACAAATTTAATAACGGGGAAATTCCTATTTATACTTTAGATTTCGTCGAAGTTATAAAAGCTGAAAAATCAGTAAGCGAGCGCGGACAACATCGTTTATTGGATGACGATTTAAATCCAATCAATTAACAATCACATAGCCTCTAGTATTAGAGGCTTTTTTATTACATTAGCATCTGAAAATATCGCAAAGCGTTAGCTTTTGTCGTGGTATCGAAATTTGGACGTTTCACCGCACCACGTGGCATAGGTTTATCGCTCACGCTCCGGCGTGGGTGTAACCGTTTGTCATGGTGCAAGGCCGTCCAAAGCCTCGATACTGGCATGGTTACAAACCCACGCTTTTTTTATGGTAGCCGGTTTTGGGTTTGGATCGGAGTAAAACCAAAACAAAATGAAAAAACTATTACTTATTTCGATTACCTGCCTTGTGGCTTCATGTTCGGGTAAAATTTATCCGTTAAAATTTAGACAGTTCGACGAACCGGAACTAAACAGAAGCCAGACAGCCGAACTTGGTGAAAGACTAGCCTTGAAAGGAAGCGAAAAATATCAGGACGGGCTTCAAATTACGCAAATGCCGGAAAGTATCACTATTAATATGGTAAAATATCCGTATAGCGTCGGCGATGTTTTACCGCTTAGGGAAAGTGTAAAAGAATGGGACTTATATTATGTCGGGGATGCGACCGTTAGCAAAACCATGTATTACTGTGGCATTGCAAAAAACCATAAAGACCCAAGTATTGTAAGACCTTTTCTTTGGTATCAATATGGACTTGCAACGAAACGGACTGACAATTTTCAGGTAAAAGAAACTACTTATACAGATTCAAAATGCGTTGATTGTTTTAAACAAGAATTTATCTATAATGGAAAGGTAAACAATAATCTTAGGTTTATTTACAGGGAATACATTATGGACATGGCTCGCCCTGCATTTACACAAGAACTTCAGTATGATTTATCTGAAAGCAGTACGATAGGATTTAAAGGACTGCGGATCGATATTGAAAAGGCTACTAACACAACCATTACATATAAGATGCTGTCATCATTTACTAAATAGAAAAGGTTTTGTTTTGAATTCTGTGGTTAGTCTTCTGCAAAACCGAAAGCCGGATGTGAGTCCGGCTTTTTTCATACATTTAGATCGCTAAACCTTTAAATGTATGTTGTATGGCAATAAGCGAAATCGACGAACTTATGGATAAAATGCTTCGTGACGTGTATTATACAGAGGCAAAATCGGTGGGCTTCGGTTATTTAAAAGACCCTAACGGTTTTACTTACGACCAGCAAAGAGGCTCAAGGGTTGCAAGAGCGTTGACGGATGAGGGATTGATTCGATGGACGGGGTATCCAAACGCAGACGGTGGAGCAGATATGATTTACATAGAACGCAAAGGCGAAAAAATTCAGGAATCCGGAGGCTGGTTAGTTTATTTGGAGCGGCAGAAGAATGACCAAGCCAAATACCATGAAACCAAAGCGCCTAACAAAAAAGACAGTATCGCCACGCTTATCAACGCACTAAGCACACAATTTTGGGTGCAAGTTGCGGCGGCAATAGTGGGCGGGTTATTACTAGCAGCGATTATATTGATAATTAAGCGTTTCAATTAAGTGGGTTCTAATTGTTAGTTATTGCCTAAAAAATTCCTCTGGTTTCATCTTCTCGACGATACGGGGAAAAACATCGGTTGGTGCGGTTACCATACGTGGTATCTCGATCACGCGCGGGCCGAACTCGGTTACGGGCTTTACGGCGATCAATATAAACAGCAAGGATTGATGACCGAAGCGCTCAAACCGATAATTGCTTACGGCTTTGGGGAAATGAACCTGCACCGGATCGAAGCGCTGACGGCGACTTATAATGTACCGTCTCAGAAACTGCTGGAAAATAACGATTTTGTAAAAGAAGGCCTGCTGCGCGAGCATTATATGGTTGACGGCAAGGCCGAAAATTCGGTGATTTTCTCTTTGCTCAAAAGCGAATACAGACCGTAGTCCTACATTTTTTTGGATTTCCTGTTTGATGAAAATCCCTCGCCATAAAAAAATCTTTATCGTTTTGTTGGTCGCCAGCGCCGTACTGAGCCTGAAATTTGCCCGATTGCTTCCCGAAAACTCTATTATTAACACCAGACCGCGTTAACGATTGAGCCGAAGTACCGCGTACCGGCGAAAGCGTGGCCTGCAGGGCAACGCCATAAAAAAAGTATCCCTAAGGATACTTCTTTGACTATGAACTCAATTTTTTTAAGCGGGCAGCTTCCGGCTGCGTTCTTTGGAAGCGTTGTAAGCTTTCCTTACGATGGAAACGATTAAGAGTGTAAGCATGACTTCCTGTTTTATAGTTTGTTTATTTATTTGGGATTGCATTTTCGATGGGAAAAAAAACCACCCGGGGCAGGGTGGTTCTTAGTTGTCAAAACAAAAAAACACAATCAAATTCTACCCGTTTACCGTTTGATAAACATATTGGTAAAGTACATATTCCCGGTTTCGGGATCCGTGGTGATCGACACACCGAAATCGGTGAAATCGCCCTCGATATTAGCTTTGTGACCCGGGCTTTCGAGCCAGGCATGGAGTGCGCCTTCCGGCGATCCGAAATTGGCGGCAATGTTCTCGCTCACTTTCTCGGCGCCCAAAAGGTGCATCAAATCAGCGGAACGATCTTGGAAATAGTCGTGGTTCACGACATTGTTTTCAATCATGTACTCGTTGTGCTGCTCTGATTTGTAAGAGATGTAGTTGATTTTTTCAAGTCGGCTCAAACCGATGCTTTCCCTGTAATCGTTGATCAGGTCCATCAGTTTCAATTCGGCCGGGTTGTAATCGTAATTGTCTACAATTGCAGTATCTGTTCCTTCAGTGGTAGACTCGTCGTTGGAACAAGACATCATAGTGAACACCAGTGCCAATGGCAATAATGCGCGGAATAATTTTGCTTTCATAGTTAGTAGGTTTGTTTAAAGTAGATTGTGGGGCAAACTCCTTTAATGTTTTGTTTTGATTTGTGTTTTGTATAAAGCAGATTGTGGGGCAAACTTCTTTATCGGGTAAGAACGTGTTTTTTGTTTTCTTGAGTCAAACATAGCACAATCATCGTTAAAGTGCCAAAAAAAATCGATGAAATACATGTTTTTTATATTTGTTAGGTATAAAATCCTACAAACATAATTATTTTGCGTTAAAAAAAGCAGTGAGATATTTTACGGAATGCAAAGAAAAATTAAGGCGCCAATCGATCGATCGTCCAATCGATTCCTGAAATCCGGTAGCGGATGCGGTCGTGCAGCCGATTGGCCCTGCCTTGCCAAAACTCGACCTCGACGGGTTTTACAAGATAACCGCCCCAATGTTCCGGGCGGACGATTTCCTTGTCTTTGTAGTATGTTTCCAGTTCGTGGAGTTTGTTGTCGAGAAATTCGCGCGACGGCACGACCTCGCTTTGGTCCGACGCAATAGCGCCCAGCCTGCTGCCTTCGGGCCTGCTGTCGAAATAATTATCGGAAGTTAGTTCGGGAGTTTTTTCGGCCATGCCTTTGATGATGACCTGGCGTTCCATGACCGGCCAGAAGAACGAAAGGCAAACGTTCGGGTTCGCAGCCATTGCCCTTCCCTTTTCAGAATGGTAATTGGTATAGAAAATAAAACCGTCTTCGCTGAATTTCTTTAAGAGAACAACGCGCGATTTGGGGAAGCCGTCAAGCCCGATCGTCGAAACGGTCATCGCATTCACCTCGCTGCCGGTCTCGAGCGATTCCATTTCGTAAAACCAGAGTTGGAACAGATTGATCGGATCGTCGGGGATTGCCGATTCGAGAAGTTCGCTCTTTTCATAAGATTTCCGATAATTGCTCAGGTCTTTCATGAAGGTCGATTTTGGCTGGAAGCTGTCCAGACCTCAGAGGTTTTAAAGATAACGATTAAAATTCAAACGAAATACCGTCGTCGGCAAGCAATACGTTGGGAAAAACAGTTTGCGCTTCTTCCCTGAAATACTCGATATTGTCATAGCGCGTCGAATAATGCCCGAGAATCAGCTGCTTTACACCGGCTTTGTACGCAATCGTTGCGGCTTCTATTGCGGTCGAATGCATCGTTTTTCCGGCCAGCGCTTCTTCCGATTGCAAAAAAGTAGATTCATGATAGAGCACATCGATATCCTTTATTAAAGGAATAATGCTTTCGTCATATACCGTATCGGAGCAAAACGCATAACTTTTCGGCGGCACCGGCTCGAAGGTCAGCAAATCGTTATTGATAAGGTTTCCGTCGTGATCCGGCACGTCTTTTCCCAAAACGATATTGCGGTAGTAGCATTTGTCGATATCGTATTTTTCGGCGGCTTCGGCATTGAGTTTCCTAAGTCCTTTCTTTTCCCGGAATAAATAACCGTTGGTATAAATCCGGTGTTTGAGCGGAATCGTCGTGACCGTTACTTTTTCATCTTCGAAAACCAATTGGCTTTCCTCCGATTCGAGCTCATGGAAATGCAGCTCATAACTCGTCCAGGAATTCGAGAGCCGCAACTGCAGCGTAATGATTTCCTTGATGCCTTTCGGGCCGTAAATATGCAGCGGCGAAACACGATTGAGCAGCATAAAGGTTGACACCAGCCCGATCAGCCCGTACAAATGGTCGCCATGTAAATGGGAAACGAAAATACGGTCGATTTTTGAAAACTTTATTTTGTTCTTCCGCAGCTGTACCTGCGTACCTTCGCCACAATCAATCAGGAAAAGCCGGCCGGCGATTTCAAGTACCTGCGAAGTCGGATTCGTAAAAGTACGCGGCGTCGCGGCGTAGCAGCCGAGTATTGTGAGATTCATTTTCAATTAATAATTAATAGTTAATAATTAATAATTAAACGCGGAACAATTACATTGTTCATTATTCATCATTAATTATTAATTGATTCAAAAGCCGAGATCGCGTTCGATTTCCTCCATTTCGATCATGTCGTGCGCTTCGAGCAGCGTCGGTACGACGACGAGCGATCCGGGAACTTCGGTAAAATCGATTCCCGAAGCCACGATCACAAACGATTTTTTCCCTTTACGATGCGTTTTCGAAAGGCTTTTAAACTGATTGATGGTTTTGATGTTGACGCTTTTATCGAGACTAATATCCAAAATCAGGTTGCTGTTTTCGAAAGCCTTGTGCTCTTGCGCAAGTTTTACCTGAAAAGCGTTCGCATCGCCTTGCGTGTCTTTGATAATAGTAGTATGACCTTTTGTTTCGACCTTCATAAAAAGAAAGAATAGCTAGTGCTAATTTACAAAGTTTCGTCCGTAATTGGCGAATTATTTAATCTTTGATGCGAGCAGATAAATCACCGCCATTCGGATCGCAACGCCATTCTCGACCTGGTTGAGGATAACCGATTGCTCAGAGTCGGCGACATCGCTCGTGATTTCGACTCCGCGATTGATCGGCCCCGGGTGCATGATGACGATTTCCTTGCCGATCGAATCCAAAAGCGCCTTATCGACACCGTACTGCTGAGCATATTCGCGCGTAGACGGAAAGTAATTGACGTCCATCCGCTCGTTCTGTACGCGGAGCATATTTGCGACATCGCACCATTCTAGCGCTTTGCGAAGGTTCGGCTCGACCGTTACCCCTAGGCTTTCGATGTATTTCGGGATCAATGTTTTCGGGCCGCAGACTTTTACTTCGGCGCCCTGCATCTGCAAAGCGTAAATGTTCGAGAGCGCGACACGCGAGTGCAGGATATCGCCGACGATCACGACTTTCTTCCCGCCTGCTCCGCCAAGTCTTTCCCGGATCGAATAACTGTCTAGCAAGCCTTGGGTCGGATGTTCGTGCGCGCCGTCGCCGGCATTGACAATACACGCTTTGACGTTTTGCGATAAAAAATATGCCGCGCCCGGATTCGCATGGCGCATCACGACCATATCGACTTTCATCGACAGGATATTGTTGACCGTATCGATCAGCGTCTCGCCTTTTTTGACCGAGGATTGCGCCGCCGAAAAACTCATGACGTCGGCAGAAAGCCTTTTTTGCGCCAGCTCGAAGGAAAGCTTGGTGCGCGTACTGTTCTCGAAAAAGATGTTGGCGATCGTAATGTGCTGCAGCGACGGGACTTTTTTGATCGGGCGGCTCAGCACTTCCTTAAAATGGTCGGCCGTTTCAAAAATAAGGTCAATGTCGGCAGGCGTGATGTACTTGATGCCCAACAAATGATTTACGGAAAGCTCGCTCATTTTATTCTTCATTACAGTTTATTAAAAAAACGCCGTCCTCGCCGTCGTTTTCCTTCCAGTTCACTTTGACTCTTTCATCGTTGATCGAATCGACCTGCCGGCCGCGGTAATCGGGCTGGATCGGCAAATGGCGGCTGAAACGGCGGTCGATCAGCACGAGCAGCTCGATTTCGGAAGGCCGCCCGAACGACTGGATTGCGCTCAATGCCGAACGGATGCTGCGTCCGGTATACAGTACGTCGTCGATGAAGATGACTTTTTTACTCTCGACCAAAAAATCGATTTCGGTTTTATTGGCCTCGATGTCGGCACGCCTGAAATCGTCCCTGAAAAAAGTGATGTCGAGATAACCCAGCGAAATATCCTTTACCTTATAATCGTTGCTCAGGATGTTTTTGAGCCGATTCGCTAAAAAAGTGCCGCGCGGCTGGATGCCTATGAGAACGGTATCGGTAAAATCGAGGTGCTTTTCAATCAGCTGACAGGCCAAACGGTGAAGGATAATGTTTACTTCTTTTGAAGTGAGCAGTACTTTATGACCCATAGCTTGTGCGTTTGGGTTGTAAATGTAGTCAATTTTTGACTTTTGGGAAAATGTTTTTGCCATTGCCTGTCAATGGAAAAGAATAACTGCAAAATTATGTAAGCTTTGTTTTTAATTGTGTAATGGATTTCATGTTAAATCGAAGCAACTTTACCCTGTAAACCAAAAACAAAAAAGCCATGAAAAATAATCTGCTGAGAATCGCCACGCTTTTGACCGTACTGCTTGGCTTTACAAGCTGCGAAGTCATCGGCGATATCTTCAAGGCCGGAATGGGCGTCGGGATTTTCCTGGTCATATTGGTCGTTGCCTTGATTGTCTGGGCCGTGAGCAAATTCAAGAAATAGTTATTAATTGGGTTAAATTGAAAAAGCCTGTCTTTGCGGACAGGCTTTTGTTTTAGGCATACATTTTCTTTCTCAATTCCTGTATCTTCTCGTCATCGAGGTAATCGTCGAAGGTCATGTAGCGGTCGATGACTCCGTTTGGCGTCAGTTCCACGACACGGTTTGCGACGGTCTGAGCGAATTCGTGATCGTGCGTGGTGAAAATCACCGAACCTTTGAAATTCTTCAGCGAATTGTTGAACGCCGTGATCGATTCCAGATCGAGGTGGTTCGTCGGCTCGTCGAGCATCAGTACGTTGGCGCGCTGCATCATCATCCTGGAAAGCATGCAGCGGACTTTTTCGCCGCCTGAAAGGACACGTGCGGTTTTCAGCGCTTCCTCGCCTGAGAAAATCATTTTTCCCAGAAATCCGCGGATGTTGACCTCTTCCCGTTCTTCTTCGGTTTTGGCCCATTGGCGCAGCCAGTCCACAAGGGTCAGGTCGTTCTCAAAAAATTCGTGGTTTTCAACCGGCAGGTAAGCCTGTGTCGTAGTGATTCCCCAATCGAAAGATCCGGAATCCGGCTTTTGGTTGCCATTGAGGATTTCGTAAAACGCGGTAGTCGCGCGCGAATCTTTTGAAAACAGCACGATTTTGTCGCCTTTGGCCATGTTCAGGTCGATTTCCCTGAACAGCACGTCACCGTCTATGGATGCGCTCAGATTCTGGACGTTCAGGATCTGGTCGCCGGCTTCGCGTTCCTGTTCGAAAATGATTGCGGGATAACGGCGGCTCGAAGGCTTGATCTCGGCGATGTTGAGCTTGCTGATCATTTTCTTGCGAGAGGTCGCCTGTTTCGATTTGGCTACGTTGGCGCTGAAACGGCGGATGAATTCCTCAAGTTCGGCCTTTTTTTCCTCGGCTTTCTTGTTCTGCTGGGCGCGTTGCCGTGCGGCAAGCTGGCTCGATTCGTACCAAAACGTATAGTTTCCGGAATAGTGGTTGATTTTCCCGAAATCGATGTCCGAAATGTGCGTGCAGACCGCATCCAAAAAGTGCCGGTCGTGCGAGACGACGATTACCGTATTGTCGTAATCGGCCAGGAAATTCTCGAGCCACGCGATGGTTTCGAAATCGAGGTCGTTCGTCGGCTCGTCCATGATCAAAACGTCCGGATTTCCGAACAACGCCTGCGCCAAAAGCACGCGAACCTTGAGTTTTCCGTCGAGATCGCCCATCAGGGTATAATGGAATTCCTCGCCGATACCGAGATTCGAGAGCAACGCCGCGGCATCCGAATCGGCATTCCAGCCGTTCATTTCCTCAAACTGGACCTGCAACTCCCCGATCCGGTCGGCATTTTTGTCGTTGTAATCGAGATAGAGTTCGTCCATTTCCTTTTTGACGGCAAACAGGACTTTGTTTCCCATCATGACGGTTTCCAAAACCGTATGCTCGTCGAACATGTTGTGGTTCTGGTTCAGGACCGACATCCGTTTGCCCGGCTCGAGGAAAACGTTCCCCGAAGTCGGGTCGATATCGCCGGCGAGTATTTTCAGAAAGGTGGATTTCCCGGCACCGTTCGCCCCGATGACGCCATATATATTGCCGTCCGAAAAGGTTGTGTTGACTTCGTCGAACAAAATCCTTTTGCCGAACTGGACCGATAAATTATTAACTGTAAGCATAACTACAAATTGGTTTAAATCGGGGGCAAAAGTAGGAAAAAATAACGGAGTTCCAGACGTGTATCCGGCGCAAATTAAAGCCCGGTTTAATTTAACGATGCCTTAACAACAAGTTATTAACAGGCTGGATACATTTGTAAACATACAATCCCTTCAGATGAGCCATAAAAAGACATCTTCACTTGTATTGTTCCTTCCGCTGCTGGCTTTTTTCACTTCGTGCAACAAGGAATTCAAAGCGAATGATTTTACCGCCTATTTCGGTGGTGAAGTGACCAACCCAACAAGCCCGTATGTCCTTTTTTACAACGATTCCGGGGTTAGCGACACGCTGAAGCTCGACAAGAACAACCGGTTTTTCATCAAATTCGATTCGCTTGCGCCCGGATTGTACACTTTCAAGCACGAACCGGAATACCAATACGTTTATTTCGACAAGAACGACAGCCTGATGGTTTCGATCGATCCGCAGGATTTCGACAATTCGATCGTATTCAGCGGCCGCGGCGATCAAAAGAACAATTTCCTGATGGAAATGTACCTTCAGAACGAAAAGGACCGCGACAACATGTTTACGGTTTTCGATTATCCGGCCGACAAATTCGACCGGACCATTGATGCTTCCTATAAAAAAACGACGAAATTCTACCAATCGAAAAAAGAGGAAATCCAATGGAGTGACGATTTTGACGTCATTGCCCGTGCGGCGCTCGATTTTCCGTATTATTCCAAAAAGGAAATTTATCCCGTCATTCACAAAATCCGTACGGGCGAAGACCTGATCGGGCGGCTTCCGAAGCATTATTACGATTTCCGGACAACCATTGATTATAATAAAGTCCAGCTTTCCGATTTTTCGCCGTTCGTGAAATACCTGACTTTTATGCTCAGCAACGTCGCTGCGACGCACAACCTCGGGCAATTGCCGGAAGCCGATTTGTCGGTCAAGACCAACATCACGAAGCTCAACATTGCCGATACGCTGATCAAGAACGAGAAAATCCGGAATATCATCCTGAACAATATTGCCTTTACCTATCTTTTGGAAGATCAGAATATGGTGAATAACCAGAAATTCCTTGAGGCTTACCATAAATATTCGACCGACCGGAGCCAGAAAAACGAGATCACCAAAATCGGGAATGCGATCCAATTACTGAACAAAGGCAATCCGCTGCCCGAAGTCCGGCTTATCGATACCGGCGGACAGACGATTTCGTCAAATTCGCTGATCAAAGGCAAGACCGTCATATTCTTCTGGACCGAAAAAGCGGCGACCCATTTGCTCGAAGCGCATAAAAAAGTGCTCGCGTTCAAAAAGCAATACCCGGATTACAATTTCATTGCAGTCAATGTAGATTCCGATGTCAACAAATGGAAAACCGTACTCAGCGAGTATAAATTTGACGGCATCACCGAAGTGAAATGCGCCGATTTCGAAGATCTGAAAGCCAAATGGGCGATTACTAAAATCCATCGGACGCTGGTGCTCAATGCCGACGGCACGATCAAAAACGCCTTCACGAATATCTTTGACAACAAATTTGAGGACAATTTAAATTAATAATTAATAGTGCATTGCTTTGGCTTTAAAAAAAAGCGTCCGGCTTATCGGACGCTTTTTCAATATTAACTATTAATTATTCATTATTAACTAGCTCTTGTTTCCTTTCTCGAAATCGGCCAGGAATTGCGCCAATCCGATATCGGTCAGCGGGTGTTTCAACAATCCCAGAATCGCCGAAAGCGGCCCGGTCATGACGTCGGCCCCGATTTTCGCACAGTTGACGATGTGCATCGTGTGACGAACCGAAGCGGCCAGAATTTCTGTTTCATATCCGTAGTTGTCATAAATCTGGCGAATTTCCTCGATCAGCGCCAAACCGTCGGTCGATACGTCGTCCAGACGCCCGATGAACGGCGAAACATATGTCGCGCCTGCTTTTGCGGCCAATAGCGCCTGTCCCGGCGAAAACACTAAAGTCACGTTTGTTTTTACGCCTTTGTCGGCAAAATATTTACAGGCCATGACGCCTTCTTTGGTCATCGGCAGCTTCACGACAATCTGTTCGTGCAGGTCGGCCAGTTCCTCGCCTTCGCGGATCATTCCGTCAAAATCCACGGCGATCACCTCGGCGCTTACGTCGCCATCCACGATGTTG
>JBEHYS010000011.1:0-116951 GCA_048498055.1 Bacteroidota bacterium | reverse complement strand
GTCCGGAAAAACGGAATTCCGAACCTCGTGATTTCGGTTTCCAAAGTCTATGTTACCTCCGACTTATCCGTCGCTACAGTGCATTTGAGCATATTTCCGCAGGACAAGGCCGCCGAGACTTTGGCCGCAATCAAGACCAATACGCCGCTGATCAAGCACGACCTGGCACAGCGCGTCAAACTGCAATTGCGCAAAGTTCCGAACCTGACCTTCCGTATCGACGATTCGCTCGATTACATAGAAAAAATCGACAATGCGCTCTCCGGAAAGGAAAACCCGATCGTAAACCGCGACCTTTTGGACAAACGCAAAAAGTCGTAACTTGAATTTCCCCCTTTACATCGCCAAACGCTACCTGCTGAGCAAAAGCCGGAACAACGCGATCAACATCATCACGGGAATCGCATCGATGGGTATTATATTGGGCGCCGCGTCTTTGTTTGTCGTTTTGTCGGTGTTCAGCGGGCTGCGCGATTTCAGCCTTTCATTTAGCAATGATTTCGATCCGGATCTGAAAATCACTCCAACAACCGGGAAATCGTTTTTCATTTCGGCATTGCAGCAAACGCAAATCCTGGACACGAAAGGCATCGCGGCTTACAGCAAAGTCATTGAAGAACGGATGCTTTTCCGGTTTTCGGGAAAAGAAAAAGTAGCCTACCTTAAAGGTGTCGACAGTCTTTTCAACAAAGTGAACGACGTGCGGAAAATCATTTACAATGGTCAATGGCTCAAGAAAAATACCTATCAGGCCGTAGTAGGTTATGACGTCGCCGACCAGCTTTCGATGGGCTTGTTCGACTACAACAACGTGCTTGAAGCGTATGTGCCGAAACCCGGAAAAGGCGCAATCGAAAACCCCGAAGAAGCGTTCGCCCGTGCCGATTTGCTGCCGATTGGGATTTATGCCATCAACAAAGACCTCGACGGGAAATACGTTTTCACCGATTTGGGACTTGCACAGGAAATGTTGCAATACAAGACCAACCAGATTTCGGCGATCGAAATCCGGCTCAAGCCCGGCGCCGACGAAACGGCGGCCATCGATCGGCTGCACGAAATATTTCCGGGCACGACAATCAAGACGCGCGCACAGCTCAACGATTCGCTTTACCGAATGCTCAACACCGAAAACATTGCGGTGTACCTGATTTTTACGTTGGTGATCATCGTCGCGCTGTTCAACCTCATCGGCGCGCTGATCATGATGATTCTGGACAAAAAGGCAAATCTCAAAACTCTGGTCAGTTTGGGTGCGGAAGTTTCGGACGTTCGGAAAATCTTTCTTTTGCAGGGCAGCCTGCTTACCGTTCTGGGCGGCATCATCGGGCTCGTTCTGGGAATTGCGATAGTGTTGCTCCAGCAACATTTCCAACTGGTCATGATTACTGAATCGCTTGCGTATCCGGTCGTTTTCAACCTCAAAAACGTCCTGATTGTTTTGGTTACGATCGTATCGCTCGGCGTGATTTCGTCCTGGATCGCCGCTTCACGGATCAATAAAAAGTTATTAGAGTAGTTTCTTGGGCGTTGCCTTTGGCCCGCGTTATCGGCTGCACGCGGTGCTTGCCTCTACCGCTAACGCGCCTGACCCGGAATTCTTTCCGTCAGCATCACGTTTCCGGCAACATCATAATACGTACAGGTCATTTCCACGGTATCGACCGTCCATTTTTCGACGCCGTTTTCGGCGGCATCACGGCAAAAAGTCATATAGTCTGTTTGCCCCTGCTGGTGGATTTTGAGCCGCTCAGTAAACTTTTTCTTATTACCGGTAGCGGAAACTTCGAGCCCAACGTATTTTGCCGGCGTCGCGACCGATTGGCTGCTACCTGAAAATTCACTGTGCCCGTCAAACACGAACGTATCGTATTTTTCGACGCCAAGCGCAATCAGATCCTGTACATACTGTGGGAAATCGGCACCGCTTTTTACCTTGGCGTGCGCGGCTTTAATTTGGTCGATCGTGAACATAATAAATTTTATTGTGCGAATTGGTAATCCGAATATACTTCTTCGATTTCTTTCAAGGTCTGATATAATTCAACGGCGTGGTCCTGCGTCACGAGCCGCGTACGGTATTCCTTGAAATTGTGCATGCCCTTGAAATAATTCGTGTAATGGCGGCGCATCTCGACAATCCCGACGCGTTCGCCTTTCCAGTCCATCGCCCAGGTCAAATGGTTTCTCGCGGCTTCGACGCGGTCTGAAACTGTAGGTTTGGGCAAATGTTCGCCGGTTTTGAAATAGTGCTTGATCTCGTCGAAAATCCACGGGTAACCGATCGCGGCACGCCCGATCATGATGCCGTCGACACCATATTTTTTTTTGTATTCGAGCGCCTTTTCGGGCGAATCGACGTCGCCGTTGCCGAAAATCGGTATAGTTATTCTCGGATTGCTCTTTACTCTTGCGATGTGCGACCAATCGGCCTCGCCTTTGTAGAGCTGCGCGCGTGTCCGGCCGTGGATCGACAGCGCCTGGACACCGATATCCTGCAACCGTTCCGCCACCTCATCGATGTTGATCATGTCGTGATCCCAGCCCAGCCGTGTTTTAACGGTTACGGGTAAGTTCGTGCTTTTGATGACGGCTTTGGTCAGGCGAACCATCAGGTCAACGTCTTTCAAAACGGCCGCGCCCGCCCCTTTGCAGACGACTTTTTTGACCGGGCAGCCGAAGTTGATATCGATCAGGTCGGGATTTACGGCTTCTACGATTTTGGCCGACATGGCCATCGCTTCCTCGTCGCCGCCGAAAATCTGGATGCCGACCGGGCGCTCGTAATCGAAGATGTCGAGTTTCATGCGGCTTTTGATCGCATCGCGGATCAGTCCTTCGGACGAGATGAATTCGGAGAACATCAGATCGGCGCCGTGCTGTTTGCATAACCGGCGGAACGGCGGATCGCTGACGTCTTCCATTGGCGCGAGCAACAGCGGGAAGTCCGGGAGTTCGATGTTTCCGATCTTGATCATGCGGCAAAAATACATTTTTTATGGTTAGGACTCAAATGTCATTTGGCCTAAATAAAGTTAAAAATATCTGGCAAATGACTTATATTTGACTTAAAATCAATATGTTAAATTACTAACTTTAAAAACACGATCATGAAAAACAAAATTTTACAACTGGGATTTATCGGAATGCTGATGGTTTCATGCACGTCCAAAGTTGAAACCACCGAAAAAATCGTTACGGCAAACAAAGACAGCATCAAGAACGTCATCGAGGGTATGGAAGCGAAATACGCCAAAGGGCTCGAAATGCGCGACATCAATCCGATCATGGATTACTATGCGGATGACATCAAAAGTTTTGAGCATGAAAAACCGACCATCGAAGGCAAGGAATCCATGAAAACGATGACAGCGGAAATGTTCAAGCAAATGCCCAAAGGAATGAAAGTCACGATGAAACCGAGTGATATGCGGATTTCCTCAGACGGCGCACTAGTAAGTGAAACCGGCGGTTATGTCGTAACGGATTCGCTTGGCAACAAAACGGCTTCAGGGAATTTTATGGCGACTTTTGAAAAGCGCGACGGCCGTTACCAGTGCGTCCGGGAAATGGTCAGTTCAGAAAAAAACGAGGAAAAGCCCGAGCCGAAAAAATAACGGATTTACCGATTACAGCGCTTCGAAAGAGGCGCTTTTTTATTGGGAAAATTTCCCAAGCAAAATATAAAGTTTCGGTTATCTTTGCAGATTAATGTGAGCGCGTTAGCGATGGAAGCAAAGTACCGCGTACCGCGTACTGCGGACAGCGCGACGGCGGCGAGTAGCTAGTTTGCGACAGGGCGAATAAAATGCGATTAGCTTTTTATGAGCCAATGGATTAGCTTTTTGCGAGCCGATGAACGCCTAAATAATTTAGAAAGAATACATGAAGAACATCCGGAATTTTTGCATCATTGCGCACATCGACCATGGAAAATCAACCTTGGCCGACCGCCTTTTGGGCGCGACACAGACAGTGACCGCGCGCGAAGAGAAAGCGCAACTGCTCGACAATATGGATCTGGAGCGCGAGCGCGGGATTACGATCAAAAGCCACGCGATCCAGATGGAATACAAATACAAAGGCGAGGATTATATATTGAACCTCATCGATACGCCCGGCCACGTCGACTTTTCGTATGAAGTCTCGCGGTCTATTGCGGCCTGCGAAGGTGCGCTGCTGATCGTGGACGCGGCACAGAGCATCCAGGCGCAGACGATTTCGAACCTGTACCTGGCTTTGGAAAACGACCTGGAAATCATTCCGGTTCTGAATAAAGTGGATTTACCGAGCGCGAACCCGGAAGAAGTCAGCGACGACATCATCGATTTGCTGGGCTGCAAGCTTGAAGACATTATTCATGCTTCGGGAAAAACCGGTTTCGGGGTCGAGAATATCCTGGCTGCGATTATTGAGAAAATCCCCGCCCCGAAAGGCGATCCGGCCGAACCGCTGCAGGCTTTGATTTTCGACTCGGTTTACAATCCGTTCCGCGGCATCGAGGTTATTTTCCGGGTGAAAAACGGCGAAATCAGGAAAGGCCAGAAAATCAAATTTATGGCCACCGGCAACGAGTATTTTGCCGATGAGATCGGGACGCTGAAGCTGAATCAGGTTCCGAAACAAGTGATTTCAACAGGCGATGTTGGCTATTTAATTTCAGGGATCAAGGAAGCGAAGGAAGTAAAAGTCGGCGATACGCTGACCGATGCGAAAACGCCGACAACCAATATGATCCAAGGTTTCGAGGACGTAAAACCAATGGTATTTGCCGGGATTTATCCGGTGGATACCGAAGATTATGAAGAATTGCGCGCCTCGATGGAAAAACTGCAATTGAACGATGCGTCGCTTGTGTTCCAGGCGGAAAGTTCGGCGGCGTTGGGCTTCGGTTTCCGTTGCGGATTTTTGGGAATGCTGCACATGGAAATCATCCAGGAACGTTTGGAGCGCGAGTTCGACATGACCGTAATTACTACGGTCCCGAACGTTTCATACCTTGCTTACACCAAAAAAGATCCTGATGTTCCGCTCGTCGTCAACAATCCGTCCGATTTGCCGGAACCTTCGAGAATGGACCGCGTTGAAGAACCGTTCATCAAGGCCACGATCATCACTAAATCAGATTTCGTGGGCAATGTCATGTCGTTGTGTATCGAAAAACGCGGCATCATCACCAACCAGACGTACCTGACGACCGAGCGCGTCGAGCTCAATTTCGATATGCCGCTCGCGGAAATCGTGTTCGACTTTTACGACCGTCTGAAAACCGTTTCAAAGGGCTATGCATCGTTCGATTACCACCCGATCGGGATGCGGACTTCAAACTTGGTGAAAGTGGACGTGCTGCTGAACGGGAATGGCGTCGACGCTTTGTCTGCCCTGATCCATGCCGACAATGCCTATAACATCGGGAAGAAAATGACCGAGAAGCTGAAAGAACTGATTCCGAGACAACAATTCGATATTCCAATCCAGGCGGCGATCGGCGCGAAAATCATTGCGCGCGAGACCGTGAAAGCTTTAAGAAAAGACGTTACCGCCAAATGTTACGGCGGCGATATCTCGCGGAAACGAAAACTTCTTGAAAAACAGAAAAAAGGAAAGAAACGCATGCGCCAGGTCGGGAATGTGGAGATTCCGCAGGAAGCGTTTATGGCGGTATTGAAACTTAACGATTAACGATAACCCTGACTCTGATCAGGGTTTTTACAATTTAGATTATGCTGGAAGACAAAACTCCTCAGCGAACATTGATTTCCGAACTTGGCGAGTTCGGGCTGATCGATCATTTGACGAAAAACTTCAAGATTGACCAGCCATCGACACTCAAAGGCATTGGCGACGATGCAGCCGTACTCGATTTCAAGGATAAAAAAGCCGTCGTCTCGACGGATTTGCTCATTGAAGGCGTCCATTTTGATTTGGCTTATATGCCGTTGAAACATTTGGGTTATAAATCAGTCGTCGTGAACGTCTCGGACATTTGTGCGATGAATGCGCATCCGACCCAGATTACGGTATCGATCGCGGTCTCGAACCGCTTTCCACTCGAAGCGCTGGAAGAACTTTTTCAGGGCATCGCACTGGCTGCCAACGAATATAAGGTAGATGTAATCGGTGGCGACACGACTTCGTCACAAAAAGGGCTGATCATCAGTATTACGGCGATCGGTGAAGCGGATGCGGATGAAATCGTGTACCGCAACGGCGCAAAGGATAACGACCTTCTGGTCGTGACCGGAGACATCGGTGCGGCCTATATGGGGTTGCAGGTTTTGGAGCGCGAAAAGCAGGTGTTCCAAGTCAACCCGAACTCGCAGCCCGATTTGGAGGCTTATACTTATCTAATTGAACGGCAGCTAAAGCCCGAAGCGCGTAAAGACATCCGGACCTTATTGCATGCACTTGAACTGAAGCCGACGGCGATGATCGATATTTCGGACGGATTGTCTTCGGAAATCATCCATTTGTGCAAACAGTCGGGCGTGGGTTGCAACCTTTTTGAGGAGAAATTGCCGCTTGACCCGCAGCTGATCAGCGTTTGCGAGGAATTCAATATCGATTCGACTACGGTGGCCATCAACGGCGGGGAAGATTACGAACTGCTTTTTACGATCGCACTACAGGATTTCGACAAAATCAAGGGAAACCCGAATTTTACCGTGATCGGACATATGACGCGCGAAAGCGAAGGAATGCATTTGATTACGCGGGCGGATATGAAAATTCCTTTAAAGGCTAGGGGTTGGAATGCGTTATCGGAATAAAAACAAAAAACGCGATATTCGACTATCGCGTTTTTAGTGTCAAATTTTAAAGTAGTTCCTTTTTCACTTGGGGAAATGAACCCGGATTTAACTAACTCACTTTAACTTGTCGTTCCTGAATGCCCATTCAGTATCACATTGTAAAAGTAATCCAGTCTTCTTTTCGGGTTGTTACGGTTTTCCGTATTTTTCATTACGGTTTCCCGCAAATCTTGGTGTGTTTTCCCACAAATCATTTTAGAGCAAGCCTTTGTTTTTGGCTTCGGTAATCAGCTCGATGTCGGAACCGCCTTTGATTTCAAGCATTTCCTTGAGGTTGAGTTTCCGTTTTTCGACCGCGCTCAGCGATAGCGGCACGAAGCTCGGTATGTCTTTGGTCTTGGTGCCTTTTGAGAGGTGATACAAGATCTGTTTATCGAACGGATCGATTTCGAGGTTGTCGTACTGCGACTGGCTGATGAGCTTGACGACCGTCTGGCTGTAATAGTTCTCGTTTTTCAGGATTTTATCGAAAGCGACCAGCAATTCGTCAAACGTCAGGTCGTTCTTTATGATCAATCCGTTCGGGTTGATGGTCTTGATAATCGTGTTGATTTTGAGCAGCTCGGTGTGCATCGTCAGCAAAACGACCTTGCAGCCCGGCATGACTTCCTTGATGAGCTTAGCCAGGTCTTCTCCCGAATGGATATTTTTTTCGGTATAAGCCGGCATGCTGATATCGAAAAACGCGATGTCGAACGGCGCAGTCTCAGTATTGGTAATGATGTCGTAAGCGGTCTTGCAGTCGTTGGCCTGGGTGATCGAAAACTCATAGCCCGACGACGGATTGTAACTATTGATCGCATTCTTATAACCCTCGATAATAAAAGGGTGATCATCGACAATGACGATGTTGATTTTTTTGGACATAGGTCGGTTCCGGTTTTTTGGTTTGTGTGGTTTCCAAATTTACAATAATTGTAACAGGTTTGCCGACTCGCCAAAAAAAATTCGATGAACGGAACATCAAACCATCAATGTCATTCTTTTCTTTCGGTCACGATATCGAGCAGTTGCCAATTGTCGGTACCAGATAATATGGCCTCAATTTCAGTGAGGGTTTGAGGTGATACAGGATTTCCGTTAACACTGACAATTGTTTCGCCGATATTATATTTTTTAAATTTTTCATTTCTGGAAACAACAACGAGTTTTCCGTTTTCGATTCCGGCACGATACGATTTTATCCAGTCATTTTCGGACGAAATATTTGAATTGTTTTTTTTGAAGTAAACTTTCCTGTGCTTTTTGTCGATGATCCAGTTGAAACCTTTTATAAAACCCATCCCGACTTTCGGGCGATTTACAGTATCGGAAATAGTGACAGCCGAGCTGTAATTGATCCCGCTGAAGGTAATCCATTTGTTATTATAGACCAGATCAGTCGATTTTCCTGTTATGGTTTGATGGTTTTCCTTTTTTAAGAAAGGAATATCTTCATCGTACGTCATCAGAAAAGAGCCGGAATATGTGGGATCGAAACGAAACTCATAGGTTTTGCGCCGCATTTGGATTATAATGAAAAAACTGTCATTCCGAAATTTTGCCTTTGTTTCAGTGTAATTGCCGTTGACTACGAGTGAATCAAGATTTCGGGTGTCAAGAGAAATCGCCGGTGATGACTCAAAATCAAGATATATGATTTTTGCTGTTCCGGAAAGAACTTCCGTCAATTCTGAATGACCCAGAAGATTTGATTTTTCTGTTGGACCGGAAGATTGCGAAAACGCTTTTCCAAACAGAAATGTCAGGAACAATAATAGGGTTTTTGCCATTTTATGTTTTTATATGACAAAGCTCAATATTAACCCTTTAATTGAGCTGTGGTTTTCCCGTAAACTATTCAATTTTATTCAAAGGAAGTGAAATTTTGACGGTTGTACCCTGCCCCGGATTTGACAGGATGTTAATACTCCCGCTCAAGGCATTGACTCGTTGGCGCATATTTTTCAATCCGATTCCTTTTTTTACTTTTCCTGGATTAAAACCTATGCCATCATCCTGAAAAATCAGGTGCAGAAGCTCGCTTTCTCTTGTAATAGTGATGTAGATGTTTTTGGCCTGTGCATATTTACTGGCATTTTGCAATGCTTCCTGGAGTATCCGGTAAATATTCATTTTCAACGCACTGCTAACGGTTTCCCAATTTATTGAATCATCAATCTGGACATGGATTATTGCCGGCGTGATGGATTTCTGTTCATTAAAAAGTCCTTCGAGAAGAAGATTAAAACTCTTGTTCCCTGAGAAAATATCATCACTAAGATCGTGTGCAACCTGTCTTATTTCCTTCTCGATATCTTGGATATTATCGATGAAATTAATGCATTTCCGGATGGTTTCGTCGTCTTTCTTTTTATTGAGAATAAAAAGATTTAATCGAGTACTTGTGAGTTTGTTCATTACTCCGTCGTGGAGTTCTTGGGCAATGCGCTTTTTTTCGGCCTGACGACCTTCGTCAATTTTGACTTGCTGATCCTGAATGAGTTGATAAATAGATTGATCGGATTTTTGCTGATCCTGAAGCAACAATAATTCTTTTTGTCGCGCCCTTTGGATTTTAATGATAAACATTAAGATGCAAAATAAGAGTATTCCGCCGGCACTGCCGAGGATAATCCATTTTTGCTTTATTGCCTCTTCTTTCTCCGTAGTGATTTCCTCAGTTTCAAAAGCGATTCTTGCATATTTATTCCTGTTTTTGCGCTCCGCCATTTGGAGGCTATCGGAAATTTTGATGTAATCTAAAGAATACTGCACGCACTTTTCTCTATTTACTTTTAATAATTCTTTCAAAGAAAGTAGAGTTTCTAAAGGGAGTTTATTTTTTTTTGAAAATTTGTAGGCTGTTATCGCATAAATTATAGACTTAAGAGTGTCTTTCCTGTAAGCAAAATATTCTGATAAATGTAAGTTGCTACTAATAATTCCAGGTACAAATTTTACACTATTTCTAATTTGTAAAGCTTTAAAAAAAGCTTCCGGAAGCTGTGAAAAATTTTTTGTTTTGAATTTCGAATAGGCTAAATTATCTTGAACCGTTGCATAAAATATCGAATCATAAGTGAAATCCTTTTTTAACGCTTCCTGAAAATAAATAATTGATTGTTTGTATTTTTTGTTCTGTTGATATGCATATCCAATATTATTTAAAGAAATTTCTTTGAATAATGCTTTTGAATCAGTTACTTTATTACTAATTGATTCCAATGCCTTATTGTGATATTTAATTGATGTTTCAAAATCCTTAATATCACAATGTAACATGCCTAAAATCTCATAGGCTCTATACCATGTTTTATAATTATCATGCTTTTGCCTTTTCAAAATATTAATTGCCTTAAAAACATTTTTTTCACTTGAATCAAAATCGCCAATATCATATTGAAAAATACTTAAATCCAAATAAGTGTAAATTAACATTCTATTGCATTTGCTTTGTTTATACAATTTTATTGCTTTAAAAAAACATTCATATGCTTTATCATTTATAAGTTGAATGTTATAATATTTGGCCAAACAATAATATGCGAACGCAATATTGAGAGTATCCTTGGAAGTAATGGACTTTCCTAAAAGTAAATTTGTACTTATGAAAAATCTTTCATTTTTTTTAAAAAGCTCATAATTATATATAACATCTGTCAACTGATCTCTCGATAATGAATCGTTTTTCCCTTTAAGAAGTTCAAATGCTTTTTGATTATAAAATAATCTTGTTTTATAATTCAATGAATCATTATGAACAAGTTTTAAATAGTTATTTATTTCAGAGTTATTTATTTTTTTTTCCGAACAATTAAAAAATAATAGTGCTATTAAAAAATAAAATTTTTTCATTAAAGAAATTTATATCTCAAAATAAAAAACACATTATATTTTTTCCGCAATAAATGTTAATAGGATTATATCAACCCAAACCTTTTCGCCTCTCTAATAATATCCTCGTCACTCCCTTTTTCGATAAGGAAATAATCTTTAATCTGGGCTTTTCTTTTATCAATGGCACTTACTGAAAGTGGTAAGTATTGGGGTAAATTTTTCGTTTTTATCCCCTTGGATAGCAGTGTGATGATTTGCCTGTTATAATTGTCCAGATAAGTATTTCTGGAATTTATTTCTTTTATCCCCTGCTTTACTGTTGAACTGTAGTAGGTTTCCCCATTTAATACTAGGTTAATTACAGTTAGGAAATCTTCGGCCCTAAAATCGCTTTTCACTAGCAATCCTGATGGATTAATTTTCTTTACGATATCATATAATGTAAATGCATCCGCATGCGAAGTAAGGATAATAGTTTTAACATTTGGGGAGCATTTTTTTATTATTAGCGCTAAATCACCGCCATTACTAATACTTTCGGCTTCGTAGGCCGGCAATATCCAGTCAAGAAAAATTAAATCAAATTTAGATGGGAATTTTGTTATCTGCTGATATGCTTCTTCACAATTATTAGCTGCGGTAATTACCATCTCATAGGATTGATTCAAAGCCAAAATACTTTTATAACCTTCGATGATCATATGATGATCATCAACAATCAATATATTTAACTGCTGGCTCATTGGATTGCTGCTTTCTCTTTATCTTCGATAGGAAAGGATATCGTAACGGTTGTTCCTTTTCCCTTTTTTGAGCGGATATCGAATGTACCGTTAAGCTCATGTGTCCTTGAAACCATGTTTTGAAGCCCAATTCCCTTTTTCTTTGTATTGACGGCAAACCCCACGCCGTTGTCGGTGACGTTAAGAACCAAGAAGTCCCCAGATTTTTTTATCTCAATTTTTACAATTGTCGCGTTTGCATATTTGTTAATGTTCTGAAGGCTTTCTTGTATGATCCGGTAAAGGTTGATTTTAGAAGTGTTTTCTAGCGAATCCCAATTAATATTATCGTCTATTGAAACGACCAATTCAGGTTCAAAAGACGACTGCTGCTCTTCAAGCAAATTATTGAGGATAGCAACAAAGTTATTAATGAGAACATGCTTTTCCCGATTGAGGTCATGGGAAATTTCCCTGATGTCCTGTTCGATATTTTTCAATTCCGACAAATATTCGTTTCTTTTATTGGCTGACATGTCATCGGTCGCCCTGTTAAGACTATCTAGGTTTAGCCGGGCACCAAATAATCTCCCCAATATACCGTCATGCAGTTCTTGGGCAATGCGCTTTTTCTCACGGCTACGGCTTTCCTCAATCGTATTTTGCTGGCTAATCATCAGATTGTAAATATCTTCATTTGCCTTCTGTTGCGCTTGCTTTAAAAGAAGCTCGCGATTCTTGGCTCTTTGTGTACGGATTACAAAAAGCAACATGCCGATCATTAAGGTCCCTACGAAGAAATAAAGCAGGCTTCTGTTTTGTTCTGCAAGTTTTTCTTTTTCTGAAGATATTTCATCGGTCTCAAATCGAATCCTGTCGAATCTGTCCTTGATATTCCTTTCAGATTGTTGGAGGCTATCGCTTATTTTTATATATTCCTTGTAATATTTCGGCGCATTTCTATGATCAATTAAAAATATTTGTTTCAATGATCCTAACATATCGCCAGAGACATTTGATTTTCTTGCCATCAATAAAGCTTCCCGTGCGTACCTTTGCGAGTTCAAGGTATCTTTCTTGAAAGCGTAATATTCGGATAAATGTATTTTATTTACTACAATCCCTGACTTTAAATTCAAGCTATCACGCATTTTCAAGGATTTAAAAAAGAGATTTGGTAGCCCTGAAAAATCGCCGGACTTGAATTTTGAATAGGCGAGATTGTCAATTAAAATAGCATACAAGTTTGGAGAGTCTTTCTGGAGGTTCTTATCTTCCATGGCCTTCACAAAAAAACTTATCGCTTTTTTATGATCGTCCATGTTTTGGTAAACAACCCCTATATTGTTCATTGAACTAGCTCCCAAATGATAAATATCCTTTTCGGGTTCGTCAATCACTATCTTGAGCGCACGATTGTGATACTCTAACGCCCTTTCATAATTTTTCATCTCATTAGAGGCGACACCTATGAGATTATAGGCATAGTACACAATATCTTTATCATCTATATATTTTAGGTAATTCAGTGATTTGGAAGCTGTCAGTTCACAACCTGAAAAGTCATTGATATTCGATTGGGTGAGTGCCATTTTTATATAAATGTCAACCAACTCATCATAGTTCTTAGTAACGAATGCCAATTTTTCGGCTTTTGAATAATAGTAAAACGCACTATCATTTTTGCTCGCATCCATTGAGGACTGAGCCATAAAAGAATAGGCTTTTATAATATTTGTAGTATCTTTCCCTTGTTTAGCCTTTTCCAATCCTAACTTTGACACGCTTTTAAACATGTTATATTCTTCCAAAGCGTAGAATTGAGCAGCTACTTTTAAAATTCCTTTTCTATGAATTGAATCATTGCGGAATTGAGTGTTTAAAATCGATAAGGCCTTATTATTGTTGCTTAACCTGATTTTTTTAGGTAGCGTAGTATTTCCCGCTTTCGATAAATAAATTGATAAGCTATCGGAGGAAGTATTTGTTTTGCCTGGTTTCATGCCATTTTTATTGCATGAAAAAAGCAGAAACAGCGATAATATTAAAGTAAGAGCTCTCCTCAATTTATTTTTTCGGCCAAAATAAAAAAAGCTGCCGAATTCGGCAGCTTTTATTGTAAATATTTCTATTTAAATTATCCCATTCTTGAACCAAGGTTCTTGTTTGGAGGAGTTGGAGTTGTCTGGTTTCCTCCTATTTCAGAAATACCTCCCATATCTTTATTTGGGGGAGTTGGCGTTGTCTGGTTTCCACCAATTTCGTTGTATCCAAGATTTCTGTTTGGAGGGGTCGGAGTTGTTTGATTCCCACCAATTTCGTAAATTCCCATATCCTTGTTAGGCGGGGTTGGGGTCGTTTGATTTCCTCCAATTTCATTCGAAGATGTAAACGACGTAAGGATCATCATCATTGAAAATAATCCTAAAGTTAAAATTGCTTTTTTCATAATTTGAGACATTAAATATTGTTTTATTTTTGTTTTCTTCGTCTTGGTGTGCAAGCACTGTACACACGCTTACACGATGTAAAACTACATAGCATGTCTCGCTGAATCTAATGTTTACGGGCGTTTATGGTGGATGATTGCCGTTTGATAGTGGATGATATCCAAATTCTGGTAGATGAATTTGCTCAAATCTCCAGATAATTGCCTTTTGTGATGCTGTTGAGTATCGCATCAACGTTTTCCTTATAGGATTTCGAGAAAGGAAGTTTAGTTGTCGTATTCTTGATATAGCAAACCGAATTTCCCGTATGTATTCGGGAAACATAATCGATATTTACAATATAACTGTTGTGGATGCGCACAAATGGAGAGTCAAGCACATTTTCGAAATGCTTCAACGTCTTGAAAGCCGTAATCATTTCTCCATTGTTAAGATGAATATCGGTCGAGTTATTGTCGGCCTGCAGGTAACAGATGTCTGAAGCATTGATAAACCTGTAATCTCCATAAGACTTTACGCAAATTACCAGTGGTTTTTCTTCAGGCGATTTCTTCGCGGTATCGGGTATTGGTAATTCCGAAATTTCGGAATCGACGATCGGCAGCACAATTTCATGCGAAATTTCCGGCACATCAATTTTTTCTTCAATTCCGGCAGAGATGGTGTTCAAATCCTGTATGAGCGGCGCCACACCATTTTCGAAAGAATGCGGAATTGCCGAAGTAGTGCGCTCGAATTTGAGGAGTGCTTTCCTGAATTCAGTAAGTTCCAGCGGTTTTGTTAAATAATCGTGGACCTCATACTTAATCGCATCAAAAGCAAGCTCTTTCCCTTTAGTAGTAACGATAATTTTCGGAAGTTCCTTCAGATACCGGAACAGTTCGTTGATCAGCTTAAGTGAAAGGTTACTTTCGGGATCTTCCGGTTCAATTTCGAGGAAAACGATTTTCGGATTATATTCCAGAATCAAATTGAGCCCATCGTCATAATTATTTGCGAAACCCATGAAATGCAGATTCCGGAAACGCGAAGCCATAGCTTTCGTCTCCAGGATGCTTTCCTGACTGTCGTCAATAATTATGTAGGGAAAATTTGCCAATTGCTTTGTTTGGGTTAAGCAATTCGGTCAAATTCGTGATAGAAATGGGCATCGCTAAATTAGATATTTTATGGGGCGTTTTTTTTCTTTGTTGATACAATCAGATGAATGTTGATATATTTTTTTTAAACGGTAAAAAAATTCGGTAAACCGCAATTCTGATTTGCAAGATTAATTTTTTATATCTATTTTTACACCTATTTAATTTTTATATTAAATCGATGCTAAATGGACTTATTGACTATAAATCAGGTCTTAAACCGTTTTCCGGATGAAAAATCTTGTATTGCCGAACTCGAGAAAATCCGCTGGAACGGCATCGTGACCAGTCCGTTTTCAGAAAATTCAAAAGTGTATTATTGCCATAATGGGAAATACAAATGCCGCGATTCTGGCAAATATTTTAACGTAAAGACCAACACTATTTTCCATAACTCCAGGATCGGACTGCAGAAGTGGTTTATCGCCATTTGGATCATGTCTGTTGAAAAAGAAGCAATCACTTCGGTCGAACTGGCAAAAATACTCGGCCTGACACAAAAAACCACTTGGTATATGATGCAACGAATCCGGCAATACTATCATTTACGGAAAAGCAAAGTAAGCCGAAAAAAGTCCTTCAAACCCGAGCTTATGGATATTGCACCAGATGACAAACTCAAAATGAGCGAATGGCTTAACATGCTCAAAAAATAGTATGGACACATTAAAATCATTCAAGGCTGTTTTTGGAAACGATTCGTTAAAGCTTCGTTTGGGCGCGCTTGAATTCCCCTGTTTTCTCTTGGAAAATGGCCAACGAATACTCTCAAAAAATGGTGTGCAGAAAGCAATGGGTTATGACGGAAAATCGGAAAACTGGCTTTTTGAATTCCTGATGCACATCAACCGGCTCACGGTTGTTGATCCGGCCTTGTTGGAGTCATTGGGAAAAACCATCATTTTCGAAATCAAAAAATCGCATGAAACGCAGCTCCAGACCGGACTCGATCCGAAGTTGTTTGTCGAGGCATGCAAAACCATTGTCAAAGCCAACGAGGACGGTTTTTTATACCTCAGCGAACAAAAATTCGCCCGGAATGCCGATACCGTGCTGAAAGCGATCGGTGATGACAAAATTGAGGACATGATTGACTTTGCCTGCGGCTTCGAACGTTTCAAGCAAAACCACAAAGATGCGCTTGCCCGATGGATGACCGTAAATGAAATGGAATACGGTATATGGGTTAAAAGCTTTCCCGATAGGTTTTTCGAAACCATTTTTGCGTTACAAAGTTGGAAATGGGAAGACCTAAACCTGCAAAAGGAAATGATCGCCGAATATTTTGCCGACACCATTTTTTCAAGGGTCGAGCCAGAACTTTTGGAAGTACTCCTGACTTCGAAGCCTAAAATGAAATACCGGAGAAAAAACACTCCCGAACATTATCTTGAAAACGAAAACCTCGCATCGTATCTGCGGACAATACTTTTGCTGGCCGACACTTCTGCCAATAACCCGGCAATCTTCGAGCAATTGCTGAACAAAGGTTTCCCGAAAAAAAGGGAATTATCGGCAGGGTCAATCAATCCGGCAGACAAAAAAAATGAGGACGAAACATTTTCCGCCCTCAATGAAAATTTGGTCAAAGCCCTCGAAAAAAAGAAATGACGGGCTTAAACAACAGTCTTTTTAAGCCAATTCCTGACCGAAACTTCGTTACTTATGATTTGGTGCAGCGCATCGATTTTGACCCGGTCCTGGGCCATAGAATCGCGCTGTCGGATAGTCACCGTATTATCCTCGATCGTCTGGTGGTCTACCGTAACACAAAATGGCGTTCCCAAAGCATCCTGCCTGCGGTAACGGCGTCCGACAGCGTCCTTTTCATCGTAAGTCACATTAAAATCCCACTTCAGGTCCTCTATAATTTTTTGCGCGATTTCCGGAAGCCCGTCTTTTTTGACCAGCGGCAAAACCGCGGCTTTTATAGGAGCCAAGACTGAAGGCAATTGCAGCACGGTGCGTACCGAGCCGTCTTCCAGGGTTTCTTCCTTGAGTGAAGACGCAAAAACCGCCAAAAACATCCGGTCGAGCCCGACGGAGGTTTCAACGACATAGGGCGTGTAATTTTGATTCAATTCTGTATCGAAATACTGCATTTTCTTGCCCGAATACTGCTCGTGCGCTTTCAAATCGAAGTCGGTACGCGAATGGATGCCCTCGAGTTCCTTGAACCCGAACGGGAAATTGAATTCGATATCGGCAGCTGCATTGGCATAATGCGCGAGCTTTTCATGGTCGTGGAAACGGTAATTCTCTTTTCCCAGCCCTAATGACAAATGCCAGTTCAGCCGTGTGGTTTTCCAGTATTCGTACCATTTCATCTCTTCGCCCGGACGAACGAAAAACTGCATTTCCATCTGTTCAAATTCACGCATCCGGAAAATGAACTGCCGCGCCACGATCTCATTCCGGAACGCTTTCCCGGTCTGGGCGATCCCGAACGGGATTTTCATCCGACCGGATTTCTGTACGTTGAGGAAATTCACGAAAATTCCCTGCGCGGTTTCAGGACGCAGATACAAATCCATGGCATTCTCGGCCGAAGCGCCTAGTTTGGTCCCGAACATCAGGTTGAACTGACGCACTTCAGTCCAGTTGCGCGAACCGGTATCGGGATCGGCGATTTCAAGCTCTTCGATAAGCGCTTTTACGTCGTCCAAATCGTTATTTTCGAGGGAACGTGCCATCCGTTCCAGAATTTCCTTCTGTCGGGTTTTATATTCGACGACACGGGCATTTGTGGTCACAAACTCGTGTTCGTTGAATGCGTCACCAAAACGGACACGCGCCTTTTCGATTTCTTTTTCTGCCTTTTGGTTGAGTTTTTCGGCGTAATCCTCGATCAGGACATCGGCACGAAAGCGTTTCTTGGAATCCTTGTTGTCGATCAGCGGGTCGTTGAATGCATCGACGTGGCCGGAAGCTTTCCAGGTTGTCGGGTGCATCAGGATCGCGGCATCGAGCCCAACGATGTTTTCGTGGAGCTGTACCATCGATTTCCACCAGTATTCCCGTATGTTTTTCTTAAGTTCGACACCGTTCTGCGCATAATCGTAAACCGCGCTCAAACCGTCGTAAATTTCGCTTGACGGAAAAATAAATCCGTACTCTTTTGCGTGCGAAACGACATTTTTAAATAAATCTTCCTGTTTTGCCATAGTGGTGCAAAAATATAAAAATGTGGTTTTGCCACAGCGGTTTGCAAAGAAGTTTATCGACATTTCCCTCGCGAACCGCATTTTTAATCCATTGAATCATGTTCAAAAGCCTGATCAACCTCTTTTTCCCGGAAGTATGCGCCGGCTGCGACGCCTTCCTGCTTACCGGCGAGTACGTCATCTGTACCAAATGCCGCCACAACATCCCGATGACCAATCATCATCTGTACCCGAAAAACGAAGCGGTAATGAAATTTTACGGCAAGCTGCCTATAGAATTTGCCGCTACGATGTGTTATTTCCACAAGAAAGGCATCGTCCAGGAAATGATCCATAAGCTCAAGTACAAAGGTCACGAAAGCATCGGGGCCGCGATCGGAAGCTGGTATGCCGAAGACCTGAAAACGATTGAAATCCTGAAGTCGGTCGATGAAATCATCCCGGTGCCGTTGCATAAAAAACGGCTCAGAACGCGCGGTTACAACCAGGTTGCAGCGTTTGGGAAAGCTCTTTCCGGAAGTCTCGAAATTGATTATAACGATAATCTTTTAGTAAAAATCGTCAATTCCAAAACCCAGACAAAGAAAAATTTATTGAGCCGGAGTGTCAACAGCCAGTCGGTTTTCGACGTCGTATTTTCCGAAAAGAATCACAGTAAGCATTATCTCCTGATTGACGATGTTCTTACGACCGGCGCAACACTTGAAGCCTGCGGGCGCGCCCTGCAGAAAATTCAGGGAGCCAAGATCAGCATCGTTTGCATGGCGATGTCGCATTCGTAACTATCGTCCGTTGACATAGGAGCGAAAATAGCCGCATTCGGCCATGACTTCACGGTAGTATTTGGTCTTTGAATATTTGGTTTTAAGGATGTGGAAACTGTCCCACCAATGGCCTTTGTCATCCGCGAATTCCCAATATCGGTCATTTGCCGCGAGTTGTTGATTGATATAATCGTTCCGTTCGCATTTCGCGATCATGTAAACGCTTTTGGCCCGCTGCTCGTCGTTTGCGGCTGCAGCTAACGCTCTTTGGTAATACTGTTTCGCCAAAGAACAATCGAGCGCCTGCTTTTGCGTCGCCGGATCGTCGAACCCGAAAATATTGCTGTAGTAGAAACTTCGGGCGTTACCGTAATAGGTGATGTTGTAAAAACCATTCGCGATCAGCATCGAATTGGTGTAAACAGCTTCCGATTTAGCGATTTTTGCCTGCATTAACTGAATGGTCTTCAAAAAATCGAGATCCGTATATTTCCGCTTTTGTGGCCGTGCGAAATCGCAATCGTGGCAGTCCTGGATATTTCCGGTAAACGGATTGGCCAAAAGAGTATCATGGCTTTTATTGCTTTGTTGCATAAATCCGACCGCTTCGTCGATCTTGTCGTTGTAGGTTGCCGTGAGCGCTTGATAATAATTTATGTCGTCGAGGCTTACATTATAGATTTTCAGAGCCAATTGCTCAAAGGGCGTTTTATTTGTCTTGAGAAACAACGCTTTCATATCAAGCAGGTTTTGGCTATTTTGATAATAGGAACGGTCCCGGTTGAAAACCTCTGCCATGACACGATTATTTTGCGCTTTATACAATTTTGAAATATATTGTTTGCTCCAATCGGCAGCATTGGCGCAGCGAAACGGCCCGTCGCCATAACTCCATTCGTCTTTGCGTGCATTGTTTCCATGTTGTGCCGGCAATTCCTCGTAAAGCCATTTCAGGTCAGGCAGAAATGCGTTTTCGGTCTGGCGGTCCATTTTTTCCGTTGCTCTGAGCTTGTTGACGAAGCGGAAGAGCCGCATCTGGTTTTTGGCCAGTTCGGTTTTCGGCATTTCCTTCTCGCCTTTGTCGAAATATTGATCTGCGCTTTTGTAATTCCCGACGAGCGTTTGCATGTATCCGGCCGCGATATTCCACATGAACGGATTAGCCGTTTTGCGCGAATCGGCGATTTGCCCTATCAGCTTTACAGCCGAAATCCGTACCGGGCGTTCGACTTCTACCGTATCGTAATACATTCCAAATCCGTTTTTGAGCGATAGGTCAGACTGTATTTCTTCACGGTTTACCAGTCTGGAAAGCAGGAAATCAAGATATTCGCTTTTGGGCTTTATACTGTAAATGGTGTCGATGGCGATCAGTTCATCGCCGTAATAACCCCGGAGCGCCCAGATCGACATCCGTTCCTCTTCGTTTTTGGCCATAGCCAACGTCTGGTTCCAGTCGGATTCGTCCCGTGGGTGAAAGCACAGCACCGCGGATAACCTGAGTTCTGGGCATTGCTGAAAGACACGGCTGTAAAAATAGTTCGAAACCGCGTATTTTTGTTGTCGGGCATAGACTCCGGCAACATAGGAAAGCGCCCGGTAATACAACGTGTTCCGGGGTTGGGATTTTTCGGTGGCAAAGAAAAAATCCAGTGCCGTTTGCTGGTTGTCGCTGTAAAAATCGGCTTTAATGGCTTGGAACCAATACCGGTTCCTTAAAAATAAATCTTGTGTAGATTTATACGTATTTTCAAGTTTGTCCAGCCATGGCCTGTCTTTAATCGTACGCTTCCCGATTGTGTCGTAAGTCCAATCTTCGTCGAACGACGCTTTTTCGACATATTTTGCGATACTCAGAAACTGAAAAAAACCGCGTGCTTTTTTGTCAGTAAGCTTGATTTTTCGAATCCATTTTTCGGAAACGGCGTTCGGTTTTTTGGAATTGTAGAACTCAGAAATCCCATTAACATCCGAAAGGCTTTCGCCTAAAAGAAAATAATCGACCGATTCTTCATCGACGACGTTTTTAAGGTAATTCTTCCAATCGTCACCGATCTGCGCGTTGAATGTTCCTGGACCAGGCAACTCATAATCACTGCGATTGAAAAGCGCTCCCGAAAGAAAAAGCGGCGCATATGTCGAATTGGCGGAAGCCTCGGGCGTGAAATTGGTGTTTACCGAATAGTATTCCCAATCGTCGTCTTCGGAATATCCGCAGGCAAGTACCGCGCCGTAACCCAAAAGCAATGTTCCGCTAAAAGCGATCAGCGATTTCCTTAAAAAGGCTTTTGTCATAATTCTTTAGATTTGATTCATCGAGGTCGTAAAAAATAATTTCGCGCGGCGTTTCATCCAGATGGTCTTCAATATCTTCTGCCATTTCGAGCAATTGCTCAGCGCTGACTGATTCGGGTTTGATCAGATCGCCGATCCGGTAAAATTCGCCATACCTGAAGTTACCGCGCCTTACCCTAAACCAGCCGTTTGGCATGGAAACAAAGTTAGTGTCTTTTTTCAGACCGCTGACATTCAGTTTGTTGCTGAGCCGCATTACCTTGCGATCACGGATATGCACGCCCCAATTGTAGACCGGCAATGCGATATTAAGCGGCAACGGATATTTTTTGAGTTTGCCCAAATAAGCTCCGGCAATTTTCCGGTCGTAGATCGAATTGAGCGAATCGGGTGCGATTTTGCCCATGTTGTAATACATCAAAACACCGCGGTCGGCCGCCGGAACTTTAGTCAACACGAAATATTTAACTTGGTGCAACCGTATGGTCACCGACAGTTTCTTTTCGCTTTTTTTCCTGAAAACCTTTAGGAACGCCATGTAGTTGTCGCGGCTGTTGAGCGACCAATCGCAATCGATCTGGATTTCGCGGCATGAAATGTCATTGGCTTTGTTGATCTGGAAGAGAAAATCCAAAACCTTATGGGCCAAATCGGGAACGTTGATGCCTTTTTGCAGGAAAACCTCATTCCGGATATAGATTACCGGCACGATATCGAATTTTTCCGGCTTTTGCTCAAAATGGATCGGACTTACCGGAACCGGTTTCAGCGTTTGCGGTTTCAGGGCGATATCGAAATACCGGATGTACAACCTTTTGACGCCATTGCCAGCAAGAGCATTTCGTTCTGTACTGGAAAGCTTGAAAACCGTTTTCCAGTAATAAAAGGAAATCAATGGCTTTTCCTTACGTCCGCAAGCCGCGAGAATCAGCAATAACAAAAAAAGTGATTTTTTCAAAACGCGCGATTTGAACCAAAAATAGCAATAATTCCGGCCCGGTTAACAGCATCGGCCAGCCGCTGCCAATAAATCGCCAAAATGTTTCAGCAAAAAGAAATATAATCGTTATTTTGTGGCTCAAAATCGACTTGATGCGCATCGGCAATACAAAATATCTTTTGCTCCTTTTTCTGGCACTGTTGGCCATCGGCTGCGCCAAAAGAGGCACGATCAACGGCGGTACCAAAGACACGATTGCGCCCGTGCTCAAAATGAGTTTTCCGAAAAACCAAACCGTCAACTTCAACGGAAAGGAAATCAAGCTGGTTTTCGACGAATATGTGAAACTCAAAGACGTCAACAAACAACTGATCGTTTCACCGCCGTTAAAAAAAGCGCCGGAGATTTCGCCGCAAACGGCCAGCAAGACCATTACCATCAAGATCAGCGACACGCTACAGCCCAATACGACGTACAGCCTCAATTTTGGGCAGAGCATCGAAGACAACAACGAAGGCAATCCATATCCGCAGTTCAAATATGTCTTTTCGACCGGAAGTTACATCGATTCGCTGAAATTGCGCGGCGTTGTGAAAGACGCATACGAAAAGGATGTGGAGCATTTCGTATCGGTCATGCTTTATGAAGTGAACGACAAGTTCAACGATTCGGTCATTTATAAGGAAAATCCGCGCTACATCACCAATACGCTCGACAGCCTGAAAACCTTCGAGCTCGAAAACCTCAAGCCCGGAAAATACCTTTTGGTCGCGATGAAGGATTACAACAAGAACTACAAATTCGATCCGAAGAGCGATAAGATCGCATTCCACAAGCAATATGTGACAATCCCGAACGACACGCTTTACGAAATGGAATTGTTCAAGGAAAAAGTACCGTTCAAAGCTATAAAACCGGTTTTGGCATCGGGCAACCGTTCCTATATCGGATACGAAGGCGACCCGAAAGGCGTAACTGCGATACTCAAAAACGGCGATGAAATCCTTGAGAACATCATCACGAAAGTGCCTGAAAAAGATTCGCTGAACCTGTGGTATAAGCCGATAAAGGCCGATTCGCTGCACGTTTCGGTTTCACAGGAAAATTACAAACAGGATTTCACCTTTAAGATCAAGGCGGCCAAACAGGATACGCTGAGTTTCAGCGTCAGACAAACGGGCGTGCTGCCGCTTCGCGAAGATTTTGTCGTTACCGCTTCGAGGCCGCTGGTAAAATTTGATCCGACGCTGATGAAACTCACGAAAAAAGATTCGGCTACAGTCGCGTTCACGACAGCTTACGACGAATTCGCCCAACAATTACGATTTGTTTTCGCCAAAGAGGAAAATGAGAAATATGCGCTGAAATTGCTTCCCGGCGCGCTGACGGATTTTTTCGGGAAACAAAACGATACACTGAGTTATAAGTTCGAGACCAAAAATGCTACCGATTACGGAAATCTCCGTGTCAATCTCCAAAATGTAAAACATTTCCCGATTATTGTCGAATTGACCGATGCAAAAGGAAAAATCATCGCCACGGAATACTCTGAAAAAGCCACTGTAATCGATTTTAACGCGCTCGAGCCCGCCTTTTATACGATCCGGCTCATCTATGATGACAACGCGAACAAAGTTTGGGATACGGGCAGTTTCCTCGAGAAAAGGCAAACCGAAGAAGTTATTTATTTCCCGACGCCGGTGGACGTACGCGCCAACTGGGACGTCAACCAGGATTTTCCGTTACCTTAAATTCGTCGCGGTCGTTGAGAAAGCCGAACTTTTTACGTGCTTCAAGCAAGCTTTTCTTATCCAATTCGACGATCAGCACGTCTTCGGATTCCGAAATCTCTCCGATATTTTTCCCGAAACAGTCCAACGCCTGTGAATGCCCGATATAATTATGCCCATTGTTATCCTGCCCGATGCGGTTTACGCCAACGACATAGCTCATGTTTTCGATAGCGCGCGCCTTCAGTAAAATATCCCAAGCATTGATTCGCGGTTCGGGCCAGTTCGCGACATAAAGCAGCATGTCGTAATCCTCGGTATTTCTGGAAAAAACCGGAAACCTTAAGTCGTAACAGACAAGTGGACAAATCTTAAAGCCACGATATTCGACAATCAAGCGCTTCGTTCCGGATATATAGACTTTATCTTCGCCGGCAAGGCTAAACAAATGTCTTTTATTGTAGTATTCGACTTGTCCGGAAGGAAATACAAATAACAACCTGTTGTAAAAGCGGCCGCTTTCCTTAATCACGACGCTTCCGCAAATGGCAATTTGTTTCTCGCCGGCTGTTTGTTTCATCCATTTAACGGTTTCGCCATCCATTTCTTCGGCAATCTGATAAGGATTCATCGTAAATCCGGTTGAAAACATTTCGGGCAGCACAACCAGGTCGACCGGTTCGGTTATACTGCTTATTTTTTCAGAAAAAAGGCTGCGGTTGGCCCTTGCGTTTTCCCACTTGAGCGCTGTTTGAATCAGGGCTATTTTCATTTTATTTCCTTTTTTACACTAATTAATAGTAATCTCATCTATAAAAATAAAAGCATCTCCACCGAACCCTTGATGCCATTCGGGTAATTTGCCGAAATTTTTAGCGATCACTTTTACGTATCTTCCCTCCATAGTATTAATGGTTCCTCCAAAATCCCTGATAATTGTTTCGGTATTTTTCGGATCCACGGAATTATAGACCGTCTTGACGGGCTTAAAGTCTTTGCCGTCATCGGAAACATAGAACGTGACTTGCGTTGGCATCAGAATCCAGGAACGGCTGTCCTGAAGGAAATTGGCCGACATTTGCGAGATTTTCATCTCTTTCCGCAAATCGACTACTGCTTCGAAATCCTGTCCTTGATAACCCTGCCAATCGCCTTTGCGCCAGTTTTCGTTGCCGTGGATTCCGTCGAGCAAACCATCCGGCCCGCCGGCATGGTATTGCGGATCATACTTGGATTTGATGCTTATAATATAATCATTTGCCTTTTTGAAAAAAGCAGCCGTAACGGTTTTACTGCGTTGTGGCAAAGCGATTTCGTTTAGGGCATGGATCGTACAGGATTTTTCGATGTCGAACGGACCGGTATATTTTGCCATCACACCGGGCCTTTTATCCGGGTTTTTGGTTGTGCTGTCGGTAATCCAATAATATAAATCGGGGTTGTCGCTGTATCCTTTAATGGCTACAGTCAATTTATCCTTAAATGCCTTGCCGTCGGCTTCGATGACCGGTACGGGAACCAACGGGTAATATCGGTCTTGATCGCTTTTTGGAACATAATCCTGCAAATCAGTAAAGAATGCGTTTTTAGTAATCCCGCTTGTCAATTCTTTTGACGTACCGTCTTCAAAATTGATCTTCGCTTTTTCAAAATACGGTTTTGTCGTAGCCCACAAACGGCTGCCGGGCGTAACGTCGTAAATCCCCATGGCGCTCAATACGTACCATGCGCTCATTTGTCCGCAATCTTCATTACCGATCAGTCCGTCAGGTGCATTCCTATAAAAATTATCGAGTATGTAATGTACTTTCTCCGTGGTTTTTTCAGGTTTTCCGACATAATTGTACAAGTAAGCTATGTGATGGCTGGGTTCATTCCCATGCGCATACTGCCCGATCAATCCGGTAATGTCGGCTTGTTCGCGTCCGGTGGTTTCGGATGGCGAAGAAAACATTTCGTCGAGTTTGGCCTCGAACTTTTCGTTGCCTCCATAAGCCTGGATCATCCCTTTGATATCCTGCGGGACAAAAAAGGAGTACTGCCACGAATTGCCCTCGGTGAAATTGTTGTTTACTTCGCGCGGATCGAAAGGTTTGTCCCAGCCGCCGTTTTTCTTCGGGCGCATAAAGCCCGTTTTCCAATCAAAAACATTCTTCCAGCTCTGCGAACGCGTCATAAATTCTTTATAATCTTCCGTGTGGTTTAACATCAGTGCCATTTGTGCGATACACCAGTCGTCATAGGCATATTCGAGCGTTTTCGACACGCTTTCATGCTCGTCGTCAATAGAGATGAAGCCGTTCTTTTTATAAGCTTCCAATCCTAAATGATCGAGCATTGCGCTGTGTTTTGCGGCTTCAAATGCTTTTTCATAATCGAATCCTTTGATACCCTTTACCATCGCATCGGCCATGATTGAGACCGAATGATACCCGATCATGCAATCGGTTTCATTTGAGGCAAGTTCCCAAACCGGCAATCTTCCGCCCTGTTCGTATTGCGCTATAAACGTGTTGATGAAATCAGCGACACGTTTTCTTTCGATCAGAGTATACAGCGGATTGGCCGCCCGGAACGTATCCCAAAGCGAGAAGACCGTATAATAATCAAAGCCTTTGGCTTTGTGGAGTTTATTGTCGCGGCCCCGATATTTTCCGTCGATGTCCTGAGCGATATTCGGTTGGATCATCGTATGGTATAAAGCAGTGTAAAAAACAACTAATTTATCCTTATTTTCCTCATTTACTGCAATTTTTGACAACTCTTTATCCCAACTTATTTCGGCATCCGATTTTACTTTATTGAAATCCCAGCCCGGTATTTCCGACAGGTTCAGTTTTGCACCTTCATAGCCCGTTGGTGAAAGTGAGACTTTGACAAGCAATTTTTCCCCGGCCTTAACTGTTGTAGAAAAACTCATTGCCAGAATACTTCCCGTAAAGAATTTATCACTTGTTTTAGCCGGCGCAAATGCATTATTATTGACTTTTGTGATTTCCATCGGCTTGCTGAATTCGATTTGCGCATAAACGTATTGATCGCGCGCCCAGGCTTCGCTCCGCCGCAGCACTTGTATGGTTTTGCTGTCGATAACCTTGACTTCGCCCATGATGAGTTTGTCCCGATGGTTCAAATCGAGAATGATGTTGGCTTTCCCTGTTTTATTGAACGTATATTGATGCAAACCAACCCTCGCCGTTGCCGTCAAAGCCACATCAATATCGCCATTGTCAAGTTTTACCGAATAAAAGCCTGCGGAAGCTTTTTCATTATTGTGAGAGAAAGTCGAAGCGTAATCTTTAGGATCAAGGCTTGGTTCGCCGATCGTCGGCATGAGCATAATGTCGCCGAAGTCGGATACGCCGGTACCGTTGAGATGCGTATGCGAAAATCCATAGATGACGCTGTCAGAGTAATGATAACCCGAACAACCGTCCCAGCTGCCGTCAATGCGCGTATCAGGAGACAATTGCACCATCCCGAACGGCAAGGTTGCGCCCGGAAACGTATGCCCGTGACCGCCGGTTCCAATCATCGGGTTGACGTATTGGTGATAGTTCTGGCCAAATGCAGCGAGAGAAAAAAAGAAAATAGCGGAAAAAAACTTCATTAGGATCGGATTTTTCCAAAGATAAAAAATTACTTCCGGTTTGGTCGCGTTAGCGATGGGAACAAAGCGCCGTGCGCTGTGGACAGCGCGGGCCGTAGGCAACGCCATAAAAAAAGCGCACCCAAAAGGCGCGCTTCAATAAAATTTGTTTTTCGTATTACTTCATGCCCGCTTTTATATATTCGCGGTTCATGCGCGCGATGTTCTCGAGCGAAATCCCTTTCGGGCATTCGACTTCGCAGGCGCCGGTATTGGTACAGTTCCCGAAACCTTCGGCATCCATTTGCGCAACCATGTTCAGGACGCGTTCAGCCGCTTCGACTTGGCCTTGCGGAAGCAAGGCAAACTGGGAAACTTTAGCCGAGACGAACAGCATTGCCGAAGCATTTTTACAGCTGGCGACACATGCGCCGCAACCGATGCAGGTTGCCGAATCAAACGCGGTATCCGCATCGTGCTTGTTGATTGGAATCGTATTGGCGTCGATCGTATTCCCCGAAGTGCCTACCGAAATAAACCCGCCGGCGTGCTGGATGCGGTCAAACGCGCTGCGATCGACAACTAAATCCTTGATAACCGGGAAAGCTTTGGCGCGGAAAGGCTCGATATAAATCGTATCGCCGTCCTTAAACATCCGCATGTGCAGCTGGCAGGTCGTGACGCCGCGGTCCGGGCCGTGCGCTTCGCCGTTGATGAAAAGCGAGCACATCCCGCAGATTCCTTCACGGCAATCGTGGTCGAATGCGACCGGTTCTTCGCCTTTATCTATCAGTTGTTCGTTCAAAACGTCGAGCATTTCAAGGAAAGACATATCGGGTTCAATCCCATCGATTGGATAATCGACGATTTTTCCTTTATCGGCGGCGTTTTTCTGACGCCATATTTTGAGTGTGAGTTTCATAATTTCTTATTTGTAGCTTCTTTGGACCAGTTTCACATTGTCGAACACCAGCGGCTCTTTGTGGAGCACTGCATCGCTCGGTTTTCCTTTGTATTCCCAGGCAGCGACATAGGCGAAATTTTCGTCGTCGCGCTGCGCTTCGCCATCAGGCGTCTGGTATTCTTCTCGGAAATGCCCGCCGCAGGATTCGTTGCGGTGCAAGGCGTCTTTGGCGAAAAGCTCTCCGAGTTCGAGAAAATCGGCTACGCGCATCGCTTTTTCGAGCTCCTGGTTGAACGAATCCAAGGTTCCGGGAACTTTCACGCCTTTGTAGAATTCTTCGCGCAAAGCGGCGATTTCGTCGATGGCTTCGGCCAGGCCTTTGGCGTTGCGCGCCATCCCAACTTTATCCCACATGATTTTTCCGAGCTTCTTATGGAAATGGTCTACCGAATATTTCCCGTTGTTGCTCAGGAATTTATTCAGTTGGTCGCGGACGTTTTTCTCCGCATCGTCAAACTCCGGCGTATCGGTCGGGATTTTCCCGGTACGGATGTCCGCCGAAAGATAATCGCCAATCGTGTATGGCAACACGAAATAACCGTCAGCCAGGCCCTGCATCAATGCCGAAGCGCCGAGACGGTTCGCGCCATGGTCCGAAAAGTTCGATTCACCGATCGAGAAGCAGCCCGGAATGGTTGTCATCAGGTTGTAATCGACCCAGGTTCCGCCCATTGTGTAGTGAACTGCGGGGTAAATCATCATCGGCGTTACATACGGATTTTCATCAACGATTTTCTCATACATCTGGAACAGGTTTCCGTATTTTTCCTCGATGACTTTCGTCCCGAGTTCTTTAACGACTTTAGGATCGTTATCATCCAAATGCTTGATCCGCGCCTGTTCTTTTCCGTAACGCTGGATCGCCGAAGCGAAATCCAAATAAACAGCCTCGCCGGTTTTGTTTACTCCGTAACCTGCATCGCAGCGTTCTTTTGCCGCTCGGGATGCGACATCGCGCGGTACAAGATTTCCATAGGCCGGATATCTTCTTTCAAGATAGTAGTCGCGTTCTTCTTCTTTTAAATCGGTAGGTTTTTTACGGCCTTCGCGAATGGCTTGTGCATCTTCGAGGCTTTTCGGTACCCAAATTCGTCCGTCGTTCCGAAGCGATTCCGACATCAATGTTAGTTTCGATTGATGATCGCCCGAAACCGGAATACACGTCGGGTGGATCTGCGTATAACAAGGATTAGCGAAAAACGCGCCTTTTTTATGGATTTTCCAGGCTGCCGTAGCGTTGCTTCCCATTGCATTGGTCGAAAGAAAGAATACGTTTCCGTAACCTCCGGAAGCAATTACAACCGCATGTGCCGAATGTCTTTCAATTTCTCCCGTAATGAGGTTTCTGGCAATGATACCGCGCGCTCTTCCGCCAACGACGACCAAATCGAGCATTTCATGACGGTTGTACATCTTGATTTTTCCGCGGCCGATCTGGCGGTTCATCGCCGAATATGCACCCAGAAGCAATTGCTGTCCGGTCTGGCCTTTGGCGTAGAACGTACGGGAAACCAAAGTTCCACCGAAAGAACGGTTGTCCAGAAGCCCGCCGTATTCGCGCGCCAACGGAACGCCTTGCGCGACGCATTGATCGATGATGTTGGCCGAGACTTCCGCCAAACGGTGTACGTTCGCTTCTCGCGCCCGGTAATCGCCGCCTTTTACCGTATCGTAAAACAACCGGAACGTCGAGTCGCCGTCGCCCTGGTAGTTTTTCGCGGCGTTGATTCCGCCCTGTGCGGCAATCGAATGCGCGCGTCTTGGCGAATCCTGGAAACAGAATGCCTTTACGTTATAGCCCAATTCGGCGAGCGTCGCGGCTGCCGAACCTCCGGCAAGACCGGTCCCGACGACGATGATGTCGATGTTGCGCTTGTTGGCCGGATTGACTAAGTTGATGTGGTTTTTATAGTTGGTCCATTTCTCATCGATCGGACCGTTTGGAATTTTGGAATCTAATGCCATGGAATTAAGCTTTTAGAAAGAAATAAATGTATACCGGGATAATGGCGAACAGCAGCGGAACGAGAATCGAAAACCAGGCTCCGACCGTCCGGATCAGGTGATTGTACTTTCTGTTGTTGATTCCGATCGACTGGAATGCCGAAGCAAAACCGTGATACAAGTGAAACGCAAGTACGGCCATCGAAATGACGTAAAGAATGGTATAAAGCAACCCGTATTTTTCCTGTTTGAAGAAGTCGACGGTGATTTTGTAAAGATCTTTATAACCTTCGGCAAATTTGATTTTTATCGGGGAAAGATAATAGAACCCTGTTCCTTCAATCACTACGTTTTTCCCGTCTATGGTCTGAACGGGGATGAATTTGTCACGGCCCCAGCCCGAAGTGACGTAATATTCCTCTTTGACGCCCGGAACCCGTCCGTCAATCGAAATTTTTTGAAGTGGCATGTCTTTGTCGAAATGCATCCGGCCCCAAAAACTCACCATGTGCGTCACGATAAAAATCAGGATCAATGTTCCCAAAATCGCCATATTCCTGGACGACCATTTGGTATTGGCCTGCTGTTTTTCCATCGCATAGCCGACCGGCCTGGCTTTCCGGTTCTGATAGGTGAGCAAAAAACCGTCGATGGCGTGGACGAGAATCGAAATGTACGTGAGATACGACAGCACTTTTACCGCCGGATTGGTGGTCATGAACAGCGCATATTGATTAAAGTGATCGGCATCGCTGAAGATGAGCTGGAGGTTTCCGGCGAGGTGGCCGATGAGAAACAAGCATAAAAATAAGCCTGTCAGCGCCATCCAGTATTTTTTTACCAGCGATGACTTGAATAAAGCAGATTTTGCCATAGGAGTTGTGTAATTTATTTAAAAAAATCACACAAAAATACAGCTATTTGCTATTAACTACAACCTTTTCGGTAATTTATAATGAATTTAAAATGCCGTTCTGAGGTAAGACAAAAACAACTTTTCAGAAGCTCGGGACGAGTCCGCGCAGGCCCATATCAACGACATTCTCACCTATTGATGGTTCGTACTTTCCATCTGCATTGACTTCGTGCCATTCGAAGCTGTGGTTGATCGATAACGAAAGCGTAACGGTGATGTCATGATTTTCGGTTCCCGTAATCACCAAAGGGCTTGCAAACTGCCCGGTAACCACACATGAACCGGCCGGAATCGGCGATGTAGCGGCAAGCGGGTTCGGAACGGTCGTTGCACCAGCCGGAGCCTGTCCTTCGGATGGATACGGATAATCGTTGAGCGAAAAAGCCCAATAACCCTGCGCACGGTTGCCGTTTACCGGAAAAAAGCTGTTTCCGATACTGTGTGTGCCGATGTAGGTATTGAATCCGACAAAGCTCGCCAACGTTCCTTGATAATCGTTTCCGTTATGGCGCACGCTGATCTGATAATTCTGATAGGAAAGCGAACAACGGACCCAGTTATAAGTTCCCGATGCGACTTGGCTGAGCGGGATTTTCAAAAAAACCTCATTTTCCCCCACGATTTTCGAGCGGCTGAAATCGATGGCGTTTGCCCCGCCGGCAGTCGTTTCGGGCGCATGATAAAGTACGGTTCCTTCGCCAAGCTGTGTATAGGCATCGGGCGCAAGTTCAAGATAATGTGAGGAAATGCTGTTGAAAACCGGCGTCTGTGCGGCATTACCGGCCGCAACCGGCGATGGCGCTCCAAGATTGTTCAGCCTTGCCTGGTTGGGATCGAACCTGAATTTCACGATCAGCATCGGCTCCTGGGAGTCGTCTTTGTTGCACGAGACGAAGCTTAAACCGATGAAAAGCAGCAAAATGGCGGAAAGGAAAATCTTTTTCATTTATCTGGATTGGTCAACTTGTAAACGGAAATATGCAGCACTTAGTATTCCGGCTTATATTAAATGGTTTTTTGCGGTCGTGATGTTCTCTGTTCAGCTTAAACAAAAACAAGTACTTTTGTTTTATGGAATCAAGCGTGGCCGGATCAACATTTATCGACTACCTGATGGAAATCAGCCCATCTGACGACAACTCCCGGGATCTGTTACAGCAAATCGGAGTGGTTTTCTCGCGGATGCCGCTCAAAAAGAATCGATATCTTGTAGAAGAAGGCGGCGTCTGCCCGTATTTCTGTTATCTCGAAAGCGGCATCCTGCAACATTCCATCACGGTTTCGGGCAGTGAAAAAACGACTTATCTCGCCTTGCGGAACTCGGTCACGACCTCACTTTACAGTTTCCTTTTGAAAAAACCTTCGCGGAAAGACGTCAAGGCGATTTCGGATTGCGTTTTATGGGTCGTAAACCTCGAAGATTTCCAAAAACTTTTGGCGGAAAATCCGGTTTTCAAACAATTTTATTATCAATTGCTCGAACGCCAGATTTGCCTGATCGACGATTACCGGATCGATTTGCTGACGCTGACGCCCGAAGAGCGCTACCAAAAACTGCTCGCGACCGAACCCAAGCTGTTACAGGAAGTGCCGCTCCATTATCTCGCATCGTTCCTCGGGATTTCCCAACGCCACATGAGCCGGATCCGGAAAAATGTAAAATAATGCCATTTGGCCACATTTCCCTTTCAAGGTTTCTTTAATTTTGTGATTATTCACCAAGTTTTTCAAACCATGAAATATTTACCGATTGACCGCAACCTCTACATCAAGAACCGCAGGAAATTCACGGCAGAGATGAAACCGAAAAGCGTTGCCGTTTTCAATTCCAACGACCTTTACCCGATTTCTGCCGACAGCACGATGCCGTTCGAACAGCATCGGGACATTCTTTACCTGAGCGGCGTCGACCAGGAAGAAAGCATTTTGCTGCTTTGCCCCGATGCGCCTTACGAACATTTGCGTGAAATCCTTTTCCTGCGTGAAACCAATGAGCATATTGCGGTTTGGCACGGCGAAAAGCTGACGAAAGAGCGCGCTTTCGAGGTTTCGGGAATCAAATCGGTCTATTGGCTTCAGGATTTCGAGAAAATTTTGTTCGAAATAATGACCTATACCGATACGATCTACATCAACACCAATGAGCATTACCGCGCCACGATCGAGACCGAAACCCGTGAAGCGCGCTTCGTGAAATGGTGGAAGGAACATTATCCGGCACACCAGGTCGCGAAAAGCAATCCGATTTTGCAACGTTTGCGCTCGGTCAAGGAAAAAGAAGAAATCGACCTGATCCAGACGGCGTGCAACATTACTGAGAAAGGTTTCCGAAGATTGCTTCCGTTCGTAAAACCGGGCGTTGCCGAATATGAGATCGAGGCCGAACTCATCCACGAATTCACCCGAAACCGCTCGAAAGGATTCGCCTATACGCCGATCATCGCTTCGGGGAAAAATGCGAATGTGCTGCATTATATCGAAAACAACCAAGTGTGCAAAGACGGCGAATTGTTATTGCTCGACGTCGCTGCGGAATATGCGAACTATTCGAGCGATTTAACACGTACGATCCCCGTTTCGGGCCGATACAACGACAGGCAAAAAGCCGTTTACAACGCCGTGCTTCGCGTGAAAAATGAAGCGACCAAAATGCTCAAACCGGGCGTCTTGTGGAAAGAATATCATGTGGAAGTCGGGAAAGTCATGACCTCGGAATTACTTGGCTTGGGATTGCTCGACAAAGCCGACGTCCAGAACGAAAACCCGGAATGGCCGGCCTACAAAAAGTATTTCATGCACGGAACGTCGCATCATTTGGGTCTGGACACGCACGATTATGGATTGCTTTATGAACCGATGAAAGCCAATATGGTCTTTACCGTCGAGCCGGGAATCTATATTCCGGAAGAAGGTTTTGGCATCCGTATCGAGGACAATGTGGTCGTACAGGAAAGCGGCGAACCGTTTAACTTGATGCGGAATATTCCGATTGAAGTTGAGGAAATCGAGGATTTGATGAACAAATAATCAAAACTTGCAAAGTTTAAACGGTCTTCGGACCGTTTTTTTATTTGATTCCGGCTTATATGGCCTAATTTTGCAAGAATGAAAACCCTCAACTACAAAAATATCTCGGTCAGCTACTCCGACACCGGAAAAGGAACGGCGGTCGTATTGCTTCACGGTTTTCTTGAAAACAGCACAATGTGGGAAGCTTTCATTCCCGAATTTTCAAAAAAATACCGCGTCATTGCGATTGATCTGCTTGGCCATGGAAAAACCGAGCCGCTCGGTTACGTACAGACGATGGAGGACAACGCCGATATGGTTCATGCGGTTTTGCATGAACTCCGAATACGGAAAGCGGTTTTCGCCGGGCATTCGATGGGCGGTTATGTAGCGCTCGCTTTTGCCGAATTGTATCCGGAAATGGTCCGCGGAATCGCACTCGTGAATTCGACGGCCAAAGCCGACAGCGAAGAACGCAAGGTCAACCGCGACCGCGCGATAAAGGCAGTAAAGGAAAACTATACATGTTTCGTCAGGATGTCGGTCGCGAATTTATTCAGCGAAGACAACCGCGAACGGCTTGCCAATGAAATCGAACAAGTCAAGGTCGAAGCGCTGCAAACGCCTTTGCAAGGCATCGTCGCATCGTTGGAAGGAATGAAAATCCGGAAAGACCGCGAGGTATTGCTTCATTTCGGCAATTTCCCGGTGCTGCTGACTTTAGGAATGAAAGATCCGGTGCTCAATTATCAGGAAAACATCTCACAGGCCGAAAACACGAAAGTGGAAACCGTCACTTTTCCAGACGGCCATATGGGCCCGATTGAAAATCACGAGGAACTGAAAACGGTATTATTCAATTTCTTCCGGAAAATCTAATCCGTTTTTTCTACAAATGGTATATTCGGATCAAGGATTTCATTGAGAAGCATGACTATCTGATCGATGTAATTGGCGGAAATCGTTTCATTGATTACAGAAATTTCCACATCGTCCTGCAAATAAATAAAAGGCAGAAAACCGCTTTTCATATTTTTGAAAGAAACAATTCCGACTTCCATTTCTCGTCCGTCGGCATGTCGCCTATACATGAACGCATAGGCCAACACCTGGATGATTTTATCGTTTTTGATGTCTTTGGTCATGCCGTCCCAATCTGACAACCTTACGTGGTTTTTTTCGACTTTCCCCGTTTTGTAATCGACGATCCGGATGCGGCCGTTGCGGAGTTCGATCCGGTCAACAGAGCCGCCGATCCGTACGGGAAACGGCAAATCAGGATGCTCGAGGATTTCACCACACGGTTCCTCAAGTGCGATGATTTGTATGGAGTCACCGTTTTCGATTTCGTTGAGTTCCATTTTCAAAAAATTCAGCACGTGCCGTTTGGCGACTTCAAAGGCCAAAAGGTTGCGTCCTTTCCGGATTTCGCCTTCCTTGTAAACCTGCCGGAACTGGAGCAGTACTTCGGCGTCAATTTTCGAAATGCAGGATTTGAGGTCTTCCGCCGAAAGGAATTTACTGATAAAAGGCTTATACAATTCCTCCAACGTATGATGAATGATCGTTCCCAAGGTATTCAATGCGATGTTTTCCTCGACTTCCTCCGCTTCGGAAATCCGCAGGATGCGCTGGAAATAAAACTGCAACGGATTGCGGATGTAGTTTGTCAGCGACGACGGTGAAAAACCTTTTTCAGCCAGTTCGCGAAGCCTTGCCATCACACTTTCCGATTTCGGGATAATCACCGGCTCATAGGCGGTTTGGGGAACACTGGCATTATAAATTTCGTGAGTAAGTTCGTGCGCAGGTTGTTTTTCGACCTCAAGCTGGGTAATAAAACGGCTTTTTTCGCCGCCGTCAAGCCCTTCGCTTTCGGTATTGTACAAAAGGTAAATGTTTTGTGCGCGTTGTAAAAGATGATAAAAATGGAACGTATAGATTGCGTCTTTTTCTTTAAAGGTCGGCAATCCCATTTCGCGTTTCACGTCGTATGGGATAAAAGAGTTCTGCGATTTTCCGGCCGGCAATTTCCCTTCGTTCACCGAAGTGATGATAACCGTATCAAAATCGAGTACTCGGCTTTCCAAAATACCCATGATCTGTAAACCCTCAAGCGGTTCGCCTTCAAAAGACACTTCGGCAAGATCGATGACTTGCTTGTAAACCGACTGAAGAATTTCGAGGTTAGTCATGCTTCCATGCCTGCCGAAATACGTCATGAGCTTATTGACGACTTTAAATATCGCATATACGAAGGCTTTCGCGATCTTTTCTTCTCTGTTGTCGTTGCTCAGGTTATTTTTGAGAGTCAGCAGTAGAGCCGACAGGTTTTCGAGTACCCAGATCGGCCGGTTTTCCCATTTGTTGAAAAGCTGGAGAAAAAAGGAATTTTTATTTTCACACAATTCCATCAGCTTATTGTGTGTAATGAAGGTATAATTATTCTGATTGATTATGTCTATCAAGCGGTTTGCTCCCAAATAAGGTTCGACAAGCGGATGTGTAAGGATATCCAACACTTCCTTATAGTACATGACATAGCCGCTTGGGTTTCGGATGAGCGCGTTGGAATGCAGTTTCAACAATTTGGCGACAAGGATTTGCGCCGGATTGTTTTTCCCCGAATAACCCATCGTAATGTTCAGCGGCCCGGTTTCGGAAGGCAGCGAATGAAGCAACGAAACCAGCAGGCTTTCCTCGCCCAGAACAATAGCTGTTCGTCCTAAAGAATTTCCGCCATTTTCGGCGATAATTTCACTGATGATGTTTCCTGTAATTTTAGCCTGTCCGACAGATTTTGGCGTGCCAATGACATGGATATTCTTTTTCCGGCTGAAATCCTCTGAAGTCCACTCAAACGGATGACTTTTATAATAGTCCCATCTGTTTCTGAATTCCCTGAGGAAATGTCCGGCATCATGGTGTGAGTCTTTAAGAAAAACCGAATCGATGTCCCAAAATATTATAGTCCGTCCGAATGAAAGCAGGTGCTGGATGATCTTTTCTTCGGCCGCATTGAGTGCGTTGAATCCGGCAAAAATATATTTGTCTGCCGGCAATGTTGCCGAAAAATGCTCGAGATTCGCAATAGCCTCGCGATAAACCATTCCTTGGTAGCCGATGCCTTTTGACAGCAGATGATTGTAAAGCGCTTGGTAATATGCGGGCAAAAGATCCCAGAACCGCAGGTAATTCTCAATCAGCGGCGTCTTTTTTTCGGGATCGAGCGACCAGTGCTTGATATCTTCAATGTCCTTGAGATAAGAAAGAATGTGTCCTGAATCGAGAAGATACCGGTCAATTTCGTTGAAATCCTGCAATAAGGTTTTCGCCCAATTCGCAAAACCCTCAAACGGTTGCTGCTTTTCTTGTTCGGTAATGCTGAGATAAACATCGTAAAACTCAAAAAGCAGTTCGATGTTGTCAATGGCCCGGATTCCGGAAACTTCTTCTATAAATTCTTCAATGCTGATGATTTCGGGCGCAAAAATATTTCCATCGATTTTCTTGCGTAAGGCTTCAATAAGGAAAACCTTGGCGCGTCTGTTAGGAAGGACGATAACCATATCCGATATCCTGTCGGCAAATCTGGAAAGCAATACCGTTGCAAGCTTGTCGAGGAAAGTAATATCGGCCATAGGATAAAAATAAAAAAACGCCCCGGAAAACCGAGGCGTTTCTTGAATTATTTTGGAATGGAAATTATTTTACCAATTTCACTTCAACCCTTCTGTTATTGGCTTTGCCTTTAGCAGTTTTGTTGGTATCGATCGGTCTTGACTCGCCATAACCTGTTGAGCTTAACCTGTCGGCTGCGATTCCGTTTTCAATCAGATAGTTTTTAACCGCTGCGGCCCTGTCTTCTGAAAGTTTTTGGTTCATCGCATCTTTACCGTCGCTGTCAGTGTGTCCTTCGATGCTGAATTTAGATTCAGGGAATTCTTTAAGGATACCGGCAATAGCCTGAAGAACTGGGAAAGTTTCTTTTTTGAATGTCGCTTTGCCGCTGTTGAACAGGATGGTTTTAGCGTAAGCGTTCAATTTCATTACCTGCTCTTCTGACATTTCAGGGCATCCGTTGTTTGCAACAGTACCTTTTACGTCAACACACTTATCGTCTTTGTCAAGAACACCGTCGCCGTCAGTATCCGGCCATGGGCAACCGCCGTTTTCAGCTGGGCCTTTAACAGTCGGACATTTATCTGATTTATCGGTAACACCGTCACCGTCGGTATCAGGACAGCCGTTCATTGATTTCAGACCGGCAACATCCGGACAAGCATCGTCTTTGTCAGCGATTCCGTCGCCGTCAGTATCAGGGCAGCCTTGGAATTCAGCCAAACCTGGTGTATCAGGACAAGCATCGTCTTTATCGATGATTTTGTCACCATCGGTATCAGGACAGCCGTTGAATTCTTTCGGGCCGGCCACTTCAGGACAAGCATCGTCTTTATCGTAGATGCCGTCGCCGTCAGTATCTTTTCCTCCGAATTTGAAAGAAAGACCTACGAAATGCTGCATGTGTGAAGGAAATTCAGCCCTGTTGTCTTCAAATGAATGCTTGTAAGTCGATTGGAACAAAAGGCCTACATTTTCTGAGAACCAGAAAGTAACTCCTAATCCGCCGTTGACCGTTCCGCCGCTTTTCACGTCGTCAAACCAAGTATAGCCACCGCCAACGTGGATTGAAGGATCGAACCATTTTGACCCGATCATGTTCATAAAGCTATATTTGATGTTTCCATCAACAGCGTAGTAACTCAAATCCCCAGGATTGGTTACAGTATAATCCCCGCCGTCAAGATAAGGACGCTCGTTTACGAATCTTTTGATTTTGTTGACCGATCCGGTAGCACCGATCGTAAAACCTGAACCGACATATCTTTGTACGTTTACGAAAGATATTGAAGGGAGAATATTCCAGTTATCTTTTGCATTGAAATACTGTGACAACTGATCCTCCAGCTTTGACGCGGCACTGACACGCGTGTCGACCGCATTTACCCCGAATGTTATCGCCCACTTATTGTTATCGTCTTGAGCCTGTGCGCCCAATCCCAAAAACATAAGTGCTGCAACAACAATTTTGTTAAGATGTTTCATACTTGATTTTATTATTTTAGTTACAAAGTTATAGTAACAAAAGTACTGTGTTAAATTTTAACCACAAAGGGAAAGTGTTAAAAAATAACATTTTTTTAAATAAATTCCTGCTTTTTTATGACTCCCAAAGACAGCCCAACCTCAGTAAATGCTGCTATTGCCTTATCGAGATGTTCCTTGCTGTGCGCGGCCGAAAGCTGAACCCGGATGCGTGCTTTGTCCTTTGGAACGACTGGAAAAAAGAACCCGATTACATAGATTCCTTTTTTGAGCAATTCGTCGGACATGGTCTGCGAAAGCTTGGCATCGTAAAGCATTACCGGAACAATGGCCGAATCGCCGTCTATGAAATCAAAACCTGCTTTTTTCATGCCCGCCTTGAAATAATTGGTATTCCATTCGAGCTTGTCGCGAAGCGAAGTATCTTTCTCAAGCAATTCAAACACTTTAAGCGATGCGCCCACAATCGATGGTGCCAGCGAATTCGAAAACAGGTACGGGCGCGACCTTTGGCGCAAAAGTTCGATGACTTCCTTCTTTGCCGTCGTATAACCACCCATTGCGCCGCCCAACGCTTTCCCTAATGTTCCTGTAATGATGTCTACGCGGCCCATGACGTTTTTGGCCTCGAGCGTGCCTTTGCCTTTGACTCCGATGAATCCGGCCGCATGGCATTCGTCAACCATGACCAAAGCATCGTATTTGTCGGCCAGGTCGCAGATTTTGTCCAACGGAGCGACCAATCCGTCCATCGAGAAAACGCCGTCGGTCACAATGATCTTGAAACGCGCACCGGCTTCGTTGGCTTTGATGAGCTGTTGCTCCAAATCATCCATGTTGCTGTTCTCGTACCGATAACGCATCGCCTTACACAAACGCACGCCGTCGATGATCGAAGCGTGGTTCAGCGAATCCGAAATGATTGCATCGTTTTCTCCAAAAAGCGGTTCAAAAACGCCGCCGTTCGCGTCAAAAGCCGCCGCATACAATATCGTGTCTTCCGTACCGTAAAAATCGGCGATCTTTTTCTCGAGCTGTTTGTGGATGTCCTGCGTCCCGCAAATAAACCGGACCGACGACATTCCGAAACCGTGCGTGTCCATCGTGTCTTTGGCCGCCCGGACCACTTCGGGATGCGACGAAAGCCCAAGGTAATTGTTGGCGCAGAAATTCAGTACCTTTTCACCTGTTGAAATAGTGATTTCCGGGCCTTGCGGCGAAGTGATGATCCGTTCTTTCTTGAACAATCCGTTCTCTTCGATGGTATTGAGTTCCTGCTGGAGGTAATCTTTGATTTTTCCGTACATTTTTGTGTTGTGTTAGTTGATTTTTTATTCTTACAAATTTACGACATTTACGTTTTCGCCAATGTACACCAGCGCTTTTTTGACCACGCGAAAACCCATGCTTTCCAATGCCGATTGGTAATTTTCAAGCTGCCTCACATATTTCGGGTCGTGCGCACCGGTCTTGTAATCCAGCAGAAAGGCCTCGTTTTCAGTCGACATGACAATCCGGTCCGGCTTGATTACCGTCGATTCCATCCGGATGATCGACTTCTCGTTCAGCACTTTTCCCCATTTACTGAAATAGCTTTCCAGTTCCGGATGGCAAACAATCGCCAAAACCGTTTCTTTCACTTCGGTTTCCTGTGATGCGGCGATCAATCCGCTTTCGACAGCCATTTGTATCGCATGCTCAATATCGTCTTGGGTCTTGACAAAAGACAATATTTCATGAATCACATTCCCGTATTCAATCGCCTTTTGCTGGTGCGTTCCCCACATCAGCGACTCGCGCTGCGCAATTCTGATGTTTTCCATGGACAGGCTGTCTTTAAGAAACGGGATTTCCCGCTGCGCTTCAGGTCTTGGGCTTTCCATGGAAATTTTCTGCCGGTTTCCAATGGAGTATTCAAGCACATCTTTATCAAAGCGTCCTATTTCATTCAAATACGCAATAAAAAAAGTCGAAAGGCTGTTTGCCGGCGGCTCGTCTTTCCGGTTCAGGTTCATCGAGGAGATGATATACAACTGTTCTTCGGCACGGGTCAGCGCCACATACAACACATTGATGTTATCGAGCAATTCCTCCTGTTTTTTCTGCCTGAAAACCGCAGATGCCTCATTCCCGTAATTTTCGACGGCATTTGTATTGTCGATCAGTACGCGCGGCAGCCCGAAAACTTCGGCGTCCGAATCGAGCCAAAGCTTGTCTTTCGGTTTGCGCCCATAATCTTCCTCGGCAAACGGAAAAATGACAACCGGAAATTCGAGCCCTTTCGATTTGTGTATCGTCATGATCCGGATCGCTTCGGCATTTTCGGGCGACGGAATGCTGAACTTGTGCGAATTCTTGTCCCAATAATTCAGGAAATCCGAAATCCCCGCCTGGCTTTTCATATCGCGTTCCAAAACGATATCGAGAAAATACTGCACATAAGCATTTCCGGTTTCCTGAACCACGAATTTTGAGATTATCGTTTCCACCGCTTCGTAAAGCGATTTTTTCCGGATATCGCCGAACGACATCACAATACCGAAGCCCAACAACCAGTTTTCAAAATCGGGTTCGGACCGCTTTTCCATTCCGGCTGCAATAAAATCGTGTAACGGTATTATTTGCAGGTTGTGGCTGCCGATGTATTGCAGGAAATTGGCCTTCGCTTCCAGATTGCCGCTGTTTTTTAAATAACGGAGCAAATGGACGATAAAACGGACTTCGGTCGCGCTGCCGATCATCAGCGTTTCGGAAGAAATGATCGGGACGTTCTGCGCCGTGAGGTAATTCGCCACGGCAATCCCATGATCGCGTTTGCGGGTCAGGATCGCGATGTCGTTGTATTTGAAACCCAAAGCTATAACCTCGCGAATGGTTTCCATCACGGCAGCAACGTACAATTGTGTTTTGTCCGGCGATTCTTCTCCGGATTCGGGCATTTGGATTTTCGGGATGAAAGAGATTTCGACATAGCCGCCTTTTTTGTCGTTGGCTTGCTGGCGCGACCGGTTTTCGTAAAGATTTTTATAATCGGCATGCGTGAACTCATTCGAGAGAAAGCGGAAAAAATCGTTGTTGAATTCGATTATCTGCGAGTAGCTGCGGTAATTCCTGTCGAGTGCATACAGGATTTTCTCCGGATTGTTGAACGGATTGTGTTCTTTCGACAATTCGATGAACTGTTCCGCCTTACCGCCGCGCCAGCGGTAAATGGATTGTTTCGGGTCGCCGACGATCATCAGCGATCCGCGTTCGCCCGACAAATCTTCGGCCGAGGTCGCATTGTCGATCAGCGGAATCAGGTTCTGCCACTGCATTTCGGACGTGTCCTGGAACTCGTCGATGAAAAAATGCCTGTACCGTTCGCCGAGCCTTTCGTAAATAAATGGCGCGGGCTGGTTCTGGATCTGGTCGTTGATGAGCTTGTTGAATTCGGAAATCGAAAGGATGTTCTGTTCCTGCTGGATTTTTGTGAGTTCGGCGTTGACAGTATTGAGCAGTGACAGTGGCGTGATGTTTTTCAGGAACGCATTGTAAAAAGCAAGTTTTTCCGCGATTGCGTTGATGCCGATCAGCAGCCCGAGCAGCTCATCGGCGATTCGGTCGATGGCTTCGCGCTGGTCCTGGGGCGTTTTCGAGGCGTACCGCCGGCCTTCGGATGCATCGAGGTATTTGTAATGCCCGGTATGCTTTATAATTACACCACTGTCAATTTTCTGGAAATGTTTCGGGATATAAGACGAATAAAACGAATGCATTTCGATTCCATTTTCGCGAATCAGTCCCAGTGCTTTTTCGGCCAGTCCAACGGCTTCCTTTTCCAATGTGAGGCAGGCGTCTGCAAGCCTTTTCTTGATTTCGGTAAATTCGGGAATCGTTTTGCCTTCAAAATGCAGGATTTCGCTGCGGTTGTTTTCGTTCAGGATCAGTTTTCCCGTCTCGATGATCTCGCGCGATATGTCCCAGCTTTTGTCGTCGTCGGTCTTTTCCATCGTAAAATCGACGAGCAGATCGGTAAGCGTTTGGTCTTCGCCGGCCTGGGCGATCAGCGCGTCAACGGCTTCGGTGAGCAGGTTTTCGGTATCGAGCGACACTTCGAAGGTTACGGGAAGGTTCAGGTCGTGCACGAACGTCCGAATGACTTTGTGCGTGAACTTGTCGATCGTTGAGATGTCGAACGCCGCATAATTGTGGATGATGTGCCGGATGATGCTTTTGGATTTCTCTTTGATTTCAGGCAACGTCAGCGCAGTTTCGGCGGCAATGTCGCGCATGAGCCCGAGCGCTTTTTCGGACGGCTGGTCTTTGGCGAATTCGGAAAGGCTGCCCACGATCCGGCTTTTCATCTCGTGGACGGCTTTATTGGTAAACGTGATCGCGAGAATGTTGCGGTAGGCGTCGTCTTTTTTGGACGTCAGTATGATTTTCAGGTATTCGCGGACCAGCGCATAGGTTTTTCCGGAGCCTGCGGATGCGTCATAAATGGAAAAAGCCGGTCGTTGCTGCATGGTTGCGGATTATCGGGAAGCCCTAGCCCCGATGGCAGCGGCATCCTTTTTTAAATCCGGAGGTTTTAAAAAAGATACAGCGGACAGCGGGAATCAGCTCCTTAAAAAAATAATAACTAATGAAATGATTCCAAAGTTAAATGTTTAAATTTGAGTTCTGATAAATTTTATAACCAAAAACACAATCATTATGGCTTTTGAATTACCGCAGTTACCTTACGCTTACGATGCGCTTGAACCACATATTGATGCAAAGACAATGGAAATCCACCATTCGAAGCACCACAACGCCTACACGACAAACCTCAACGCGGCGATTGCCGGAACCGATCTTGAGGGAAAAACCATTGAGAATATTTTAATCAACCTCGACAAATCGAACGCGGCCGTACGCAATAACGGCGGCGGCTATTACAACCACAACCTGTTTTGGAAAGTTATGTCGCCAAACGGCGGCGGCGAGCCGAAAGGCGATCTGATGGATGCGATCGAACGCGACTTCGGGACTTTTGAAGAATTCAAGGCGAAGTTTGCCAAAGCCGGCGCCACGCAATTCGGATCGGGTTGGGCTTGGCTTTGCGTGCACAAAGGCGGAAAACTCGAAGTGTGCTCGACCCCGAACCAAGACAATCCGCTGATGCCGGAATCAGGCTGCGGCGGCCACCCGATTTTGGGTATGGATGTTTGGGAGCACGCTTATTATTTGAATTATCAAAACAGAAGACCGGATTATATCGAAGCGTTTTTTAAAGTGATCAACTGGGAGGAAGTTTCCAAAAGATACGCGACCGAAAAGCTGAATCCGCAGTTTTAAAGAATTCAGAAAAATAAAAAACCCGGTGAATCTTCGCCGGGTTTTTGTTTTATATTATTTGGAACTTAATAAAAAAGGTGGAATTGCTTCCACCCTTTTTGCCCCAAATCTACCATAAACTTAACCTACTAATGCTATGGTGGTTCAAATGTATCGTGGTTGTTTCCTGTCGCCAAATTTTTTAGATGAACTACCTGAAAAACCGTTTATGCGCGTAAAGCAGATTGCTTTCAGGAAATTACGCCCGTTTCGCCAATTATATAAACGGAAAAATCCCGACAGTCGCTGCCGGGATTTGTATTTTTATTTCAGTTTATTCCAATAAAAAAGGTGAAATTGCTTTCACCCTTTTTGCCCCAAATCTACCATAAACTTAACCTACTAATGCTATGGTCCTCCAAATGTATACTGACACTTATTTGTTAACAAAAATATTAGATGAACTGCATCAAAATCCGATTAAATGCGCATTTCGTCGATTTTCTTAGTACGCGCGGGCATTTTTCCCTTCATAAAAGTTCATGAAAGCCCTGTTAACCACGCGATTACCACCGGGTGTTGGGTAATCGCCGGTAAAGTACCAGTCGCCCAAATTTTTCGGGCAGGCCTTGTGCAAATCTTCGACGGTTTGGAAAATGATTTTCACTTCGGCTTTGATATCCGGCGAACTGAGCATTTCGGAAATCTTATCGGAAATCTCTTCCGGCGTGAACGGCGCGTAAATTTCGGTCACGTAGTTCACCACATCGGCATCTTTGAAACTTTCCTGGGCCTTGCATTTGGCGTAAACCTCATCAACAATATGATACAAATTCCGCTCTTTAAGCAGTTCCAATGCGGCATTGAACGCGACCAAGCCTTCGAGTTTCGCCATATCGATGCCGTAACAGTCCGGATACCGGATTTGCGGCGCCGAGGAAACGATAACGATGCTTTTCGGCTTGAGCCGGTCGAGCATCTTGATAATCGACATTTTGAGCGTCGTCCCGCGAACGATGCTGTCGTCGATGATCACCAGATTGTCGGTCGGTTTGATGACGCCGTAAGTCACGTCGTAAACGTGCGCGACAAGATCGTCACGACTTGAGTCTTCGGTAATGAAGGTTCTGAGCTTCGCATCCTTGATCGCGATTTTTTCCGTACGGATTTTCACTGAGAGCAATTCCTGCAATGAATCCTTCGTGAGCGTTTTCCGGTTCTTGAGGATGTCCTCGTTCTTGCGTTGGTTCAGGAAATCGTTCGCCGCTTCGACCATGCCGTAAAAAGAGACTTCGGCCGTGTTCGGGATATAGGAAAATACCGTATTGTCGGTATCATTATCGATTGCCTTTAAAACCGCCGGCAGGATCAGCTTGCCTAAATCTTTCCGTTCGTTGTAGATTTCGGCGTCGCTGCCGCGCGAGAAGTAAATCCTTTCGAACGAACAGGCTTTCTTGACGGTTTCGGGGATGATTTCCTCTTCGGATACGTTGCCGTTCTTTTTAATGATGAGCGCTTTTCCGGGCTGCAGCTCTTTGACCTTGTCGAATTCGACGTTGAAAACCGTCTGGATTACCGGCCTTTCCGAAGCCACGACCACGACTTCATCGTCCTCATAAAAATAGGCCGGACGGATTCCCGCCGGATCGCGGAACACGAACGCATCGCCGTGCCCGAACAATCCCGCCATCGCATAGCCGCCGTCCCAGCCTTTCGAGGCTTTTTTGAGGATCCGGACGATATCGAGCTTTTCGGCGATGACCGGCGAAGCTTCGCGCTTGGACAACCCGGCATTTTTGCATTCCTGGTACAAATCGGTAACGGCGTCATCTAAAAAGTGGCCGATCTTTTCCATCACGGTCACGGTATCGGCCATTTCTTTCGGGTGCTGGCCGAGTTCGACCAAACTGTTGAAAAGTTCGGCGACGTTGGTCATGTTGAAATTCCCCGCAACGATCAAATTCCGGTGCATCCAGTTGTTCTGGCGCAAAAACGGATGGACGCTTTCGATGCTGTTCTTTCCGAAAGTCCCGTATCTCACGTGGCCCAAAAACAATTCGCCGATGTAGGGAATATTTTTCTTTTGCAGGTGAACATCATCGGCATATTCCGGATGCGCGGCCATTTCCTCATTGATCCGGTCGTTGATCTGGCCGAATACGTCCTGGATCGGCTGTGCGTCGTTTGAACGTACGCGGCTGATGTAACGTTCGCCCGGTTCCATATCGAACTTGATGCTCGCGAAGCCCGCGCCGTCCTGGCCGCGGTTGTGCTGTTTTTCCATCAGCAGGTACATTTTCTGGATGCCGTAAAACGCCGAGCCGTATTTTTGTTTATAGAATTCGAGCGGTTTCTTCAGTCTTAAAAAAGCGATGCCGCATTCGTGGTTCAATTTGTCACTCATGGTTGTGTTGTTGCCGTTGTTGTATTAAAGATATAAAAAAAGCCCCGGATTTCCGAGGCGTATTTTTAGGGTAATTCTATGTCGAACTGCGTCAGCGCTTTGAATTGTTTGAGCCTGCTGATGACTTCCTCTTTCGTGAGCTTTTCCATCCGCTCGGTCCCGAACTTTTCGACGCAGAACGAGGCGAGGTTCGATCCGTAAATGATCGCGTTCTTCATATTCTTGAACGATATGTTTTCGCTTTGTGTGATATAGCCCGCGAAACCGCCCGCAAACGTATCGCCGGCGCCGGTCGGGTCAAAAACCTCTTCGAGCGGCAATGCCGGTGCGAAGAAAACTTCCTTATCGTGAAACAGCAATGCGCCGTGTTCGCCTTTTTTGATGACGATATATTTCGGGCCCATCGTATGGATTTTCGCCGCGGCTTTCACCAGCGAATATTCGCCGGACAATTGCCTTGCTTCCTCATCGTTGATCGTGATCACATCGACGCGCTTCATCACTTCGAGCAATTCCGGAAGCGCGCAGTCCATCCAGAAATTCATCGTGTCGAGCACGACGAGTTTCGGCTGCAGAATCATCTGGTCGAGCACGCTGCTTTGGACCAGCGGATGCAGGTTTCCGAGCATGACAACATCGGAATCCTTGAAACTTTCAGGGACTTTCGGCTGGAAATCGGCCAGGGTATTGAGTTCGGTCACCAACGTATCGCGCGAATTCAGGTCGTTGTGGTATTTTCCGCTCCAGAAAAACGTCTTTCCGCCTTTTACGATCTCGATCGCCGAGATGTCGATGCCTTTCGATTTCATCATATCCAAATATTCCTGAGGGAAATCATCTCCTACGACCGAAACGATTGCCGGTTTCAGGTTGAAAAAAGAAGCCGACAGCCCGATGTAAGTTCCGGCTCCGCCGAGGATTTTGTCGGTTTTCCCGAACGGGGTTTCGATAGCGTCGAAAGCGACCGTGCCGACAATCAGTAATTTATTCATCAGTTGAATTTTAAAGGCGCAAAGATAGGCGTTAGTTGCAAAGTAACCAAACGGCCGCAGGCAAAGTTTTTTTAAGTGATTTACAGCAGCTTTGCCTCTTCTTTTTCGTAAAAAGCATCGATGGAAAGATTGCTTCCCGCCGAAGCCATTACCGCCAATTGGTCGCAGCGCTCGTTCTGCGGATGGCTGTTGTGCCCTTTGATCCATTTGAAATCGACTTGATGCTTGCGGTATATTTTCAGGAAGCGCATCCAGAGATCGGGGTTTTTCTTGCCCGCGAAGCCTTTCTTTTCCCACCCGAAAACCCAGCCTTTCAAAACGGCGTCGACGACGTATTTCGAATCGGACGTAACCAAAATCCTGGTATTGGGTTTGGCCAGCTTTTCCAGTCCGACGATTACCGCCAAAAGCTCCATTCGATTGTTGGTCGTATGCCGGAAACCTTCGTAAAACTCCTTTCTGTAATCGCTGCCGACTTTTTCCATGACCACGCCGTAGCCGCCCGGGCCGGGATTTCCCTTGGCCGCGCCGTCGGTATAGATGTGTACGTCGTGAATCATTATGGATTTAAAAGCTTTTCGATAATTTTCGGAAAATACTCATGTTCGAGTTCCTGTACTTTTTGCGAGATTTCCTCGCAGGTTTCCGATCCGTCGAGCGGCACTTTTTGCTGGAAAATGATATCGCCCCGGTCGTAATGCGCATCGACGTAATGGATCGTGATTCCGGTCTCGGTTTCTTTCCGGTCGATCACTGCGCGGTGTACGTTCATGCCGTACATGCCTTTTCCGCCGAATTTGGGTAGTAACGCCGGATGAATATTAATGATTTTTCGAGGATAGGCTTCGATGATGTCCGACGGGAATTTCAGCAGGAAACCCGCCAAAACGATCAGGTCCGGATCGATCTTTTTGACTTCACTGCAAACACTGCCGTCGGCGAGTTCTTCCTTTGAGAAAAGGATTGTTTCGACGCCGTGCCTTTCGGCCTTTTCGAGCACGCCCGCAGTCGCTTTGTTTGAAAAGACGGCGGCCACTTTTACATCGGGTTTATCCTGAAAATACAGGATGATATTTTCTGCATTGGAACCCGATCCGGAGGCGAAAATGACAATGTGTTTCATGTGCCCGAAGTTTGAATTGCAAAAAAAAGAATAATCCGCCGAATAAATAAATTTAACGAGCCTTTCTGAAATTATTTTTTTAAATTAGTGGCACATTTATAAACTAACACGTGGTTTTAAAATAAAGTTTTTTATTTTTGCCAACAATTTAAAATTAAAAATTAGAAATTATGTCAGACATTGCATCAAGAGTTAAGGCGATTATTGTAGACAAATTAGGCGTTGACGAAAACGAAGTTGTAACAGAAGCAAGCTTCACCAACGATTTAGGAGCCGATTCATTAGACACTGTTGAGCTGATCATGGAGTTCGAGAAGGAATTTGACATCCAGATTCCGGACGACCAGGCTGAAAACATTGCTACTGTTGGCCAGGCGATCTCTTACATAGAAGAAGCTAAAAAATAATACACTTACACCCGATCATAAAAATACCAATATCAAAATCCCAAATACAATTGCCAAATTTTGCTAAATTTGACTAATTAAGTCCTTATCAGGCGTTTGGAATTTTTAAATTGGGATTTGCAAAATTCGGGTGTTATTGTTTTTTATTGCGATTACTGGTTATACGACCAACATGATATTTATGTAATACCCATGTTTCTCTTTGTGATACATAAAGACAACATGGGTTTTACTTCTTTAAACAGACAACTAAAATTATACGTATGGAATTAAGGCGGGTTGTAGTAACAGGTTTAGGTGCCCTGACTCCCATTGGGAATAACATTGAGGAATATTGGAATGGACTTGTAAACGGAGTTAGCGGAGCCGCGCCTATTACTTATTACGATACTGAAAAGCATAAGACCAAGTTTGCCTGTGAGGTAAAAGGCTTCAATATTGAAGACTATATGGATCGCAAGGAATCGCGCAGGCTTGACAAATTCTCTCATTATGCGATTGCGTCGAGTGACGAGGCGATCAAAGATGCCGGGCTTACCGCAGACAACGTCGACAAATACCGCGTCGGGGTAATCTGGGGCGCCGGGATCGGCGGATTGGAAACCTTTCAGGAAGAGGTGATTTCGTATGCCAAAGGCGACGGAACGCCGAAATTCAACCCGTTTTTCATCCCCAAGATGATTGCTGATATCGCTCCTGCCCATATTTCGATGCGCAACGGTTATATGGGACCGAACTATACCACGGTTTCGGCTTGTGCCTCATCAGCAAATGCCTTGATCGATGCGTTCAATTACATCCGTTTGGGTATGTGCGACGTAATTATTTCGGGCGGATCGGAAGCGGCGATTACCATTGCCGGAATGGGCGGATTCAACTCGATGCATGCTTTGTCGACAAGAAACGAAAGCCCTGAAACGGCTTCACGCCCGTTCGATGCGACCCGCGACGGATTCGTTCTTGGCGAAGGCGCCGGTGCATTGGTACTTGAAGATTACGAACACGCGAAAAAACGCGGCGCTAAAATATACTGTGAAATCGGCGGTGGCGGATTGTCGTCGGACGCATATCATTTAACCGCGCCGCATCCGGACGGGATCGGTGTCATTGCAGTCATGAACAATACGCTGCGCGATGCGGGAATGAAACCCGAACAGGTAGACCACATCAATACGCATGGAACCTCGACTCCGCTTGGCGATGTTGCCGAACTCAAGGCAATCAGCGCCGTTTTCGGAGACCACGCCAAAACGCTGAACATCAATTCGACCAAGTCGATGACCGGACATTTGCTCGGGGCTGCCGGCGCCATTGAAGCCATTGCATCGATCCTTGCAATGAAACACGGCATCATTCCGCCGACAATCAACCACAAAGTCGTCGACGAGAATATCGATCCGTCGCTGAACCTTACGCTAAACAAAGCCCAGAAAAGGGATATCAAAGTCGCGATGAGCAACACGTTCGGTTTTGGCGGGCACAATGCCTGCGTACTTTTCAAGAAATTAGACGAATAATCCGGGAATGGGCATCATCAAAAAAATATTTTCTAAATCCCGTGCTCCTGAAGACGGGATTTTTTTTACCGATATCAAAAGCATACTCGGCTTCGAGCCCGTGAATACCAACTATTACAAAAAAGCCTTTACGCACCGCTCTTCAAACAAGCTAGATGAAAAGGGAAACCCGGTAAATTACGAGCGGCTGGAATTTTTGGGCGATGCGATGCTGAGCTCGGTCATCGCCGCGCATCTTTTCAGCGAAGCGCCGGCCGGCGACGAAGGTTACCTGACCAAAATGCGGTCGAAAATCGTGAGCCGCGAACACCTCAACGAGCTCGGGCGCGATTTGAACCTCGTGAAATTCATCGAAAGCAAGATTCCGCTGAGTCATTTCGGGGAAAACATCCACGGCAATGTGTTTGAAGCTTTGATCGGCGCAATTTATCTCGACCGCGGTTACGAGTATTGTGAAAAGTTCATCCACAATCGAGTCATTCTTCCGTATGTCGATATCGCCAAACTCGAAGGCAAGGTCATCAGCTACAAAAGCCTTTTGATCGAATGGTGCCAAAAGGAAAAGAAGCAATTCCATTACGACGTCTTTGAGGACAACGGCATTGACGGACAGCGTTTTTACGGTGTCAAGCTCAGCATCGACCAAAAAGTGATCGCCAAAGCACGTGCGACTTCCAAGAAGAAGGCCGAGGAAAAGGCATCGCAACGCGCTTATTTTGCATTTCAGGAAAAAATTAACAGAAAATAAGCAATACCCTTAAAAACTATATCGTTTTCGTTGATAAATAAACGTTAAGCTGATTTACGCGGCGCTTTTTTTCGACTAGAAACGCTATATTTACAGCTTATTTTCCCAAGATGGCGATTCACCGGTTAAGCATAGACGAATTCGACGAGATAGACTACGATCTCGTGGCCATCCATACTTCGCTTGAGGATTATCACCTCGCTTATCTTATCAACCAGAAACTGCCGGTTATCCTGAGCCGGAACAAAAACGAGATCCAGGCGCAAACCGAGGATGGCGAAGCCCGGTTTTCGAGGTTTACCTATGAAAATTCAGAGCACGATATCGCCTGGAACCTGATACGGAACAAAAACGAAGTTTTGGCCCGCAAGAAAAACGGCGGCAACAACCTTTTCGATTCGGGTGAAATAGCAACCCGGGTGTATCTTTTGCCTGAATTCAAGAAAGTGGATTATTTCCTGAAAATCGAAAATGCTGCCGAAAAGACTGAATCGATCATTTCCGGCTTGCATACGATTGGTAAGGTTACGACAACCTACCTTGTCAACGCCCACCAGATAAAATCAAAAAACAACCTAATTTTCTAGTATAAAATGCCTACGAACAAAAAAACGAAAATTGTAGCCACGCTCGGCCCTGCCTGTAGTACGCGGGAAGTCCTGAAAGACATGATCGATGCGGGCGTGAATGTTTTCCGGGTCAATTTTTCGCATGCCGATTACGACGACGTAAAAGATAAAATCAACCTGATCCGGAGCCTGAATGACGAATTCGGCTATACGACCGCAATCCTCGCCGATTTGCAAGGCCCGAAACTCCGCGTAGGCGTGATGAAAGAAGATATCATCGTGAGCAACGGCGATCTGATCACGTTCCAAACTGCCGAAGATGTTCCAGGCACCGCCGACCGGGTTTATATGAACTACAAGGAATTTCCGCGCGATGTCAATCCGGGCGAGCGCATCCTGCTCGATGACGGAAAACTGATTTTTGAAGCGGTCGAAACCAACAAATCGACCGAAGTGCTTTGCCGGGTAATCCAGGGCGGGCCGCTGAAATCGAAAAAAGGCGTCAACCTGCCCAATACGAAAGTATCGCTTCCGGCGCTGACCAAAAAAGACATCAAGGACGCGCTGTTTGCCATCGAGATGAAAGCCGACTGGATCGCGCTTTCGTTCGTAAGAACGCCAAAAGACCTCGAGGAACTGCAGGATTTGATCGCGAAACATTCCGGTCACAAAATTCCGATCGTCGCCAAAATCGAAAAACCGGAAGCCGTAGAAAATATCGACAAGATCGTAGCGTTTTGCGACGGATTGATGGTAGCCCGCGGCGATTTGGGTGTCGAAGTCCCGGCGCACGAAGTACCGCTGATCCAGAAAAAACTCGTGAACCGGGCCAAAACCGCGCGCATTCCGGTAATTATCGCAACGCAGATGATGGAAACCATGATCACTTCGCTGACGCCGACACGCGCCGAAGTCAATGACGTGGCCAATTCCGTCATGGACGGCGCCGATGCCGTAATGCTTTCGGGCGAAACTTCGGTCGGGAACTATCCGGTTCAGGTCATCCAGAAAATGACCCAGATCATTGAAGCGGTTGAAGATTCGCCGCTGATCCAAGTTCCGCAAAACACGCCGCAGATCAAGACCAAGCGTTTCATTACCAAATGCGTCTGCCACCACGCCGCGATGATGGCCAATACGATCAAGGCCAAAGCGATCTGTACGCTTACCAACAGCGGCTATACGGCGTTTCAGATTTCGGCTTGGCGGCCTTCGTCGCACATTTTGGTATTTACCTCAAACACGCGGATCCTGACGCAGCTCAATCTGCTTTGGGGCGTAAAATCGTTCTATTACGACAAATTCGTCAGTACCGACGATACCGTAACCGACGTCAACGACATCGCGCGCGATAAGGGTTTTGTGGCCAAAGGCGATTTCCTGATCAATCTTGCGGCAATGCCCGTGACCGACAAAGGCATGGTCAATACGCTGCGGGTTTCGGAAATCGAATAACGAAACGCTTGCGGTTTATTAAAAATAATTTACTTTAGACGAAATTTTAAATTCAAAACCTATGGATCAAAACATTTTGGTTTCCCATTCGTCGGAAACGGAAAAAGCATCCTTTTACAGAAAAACCTACCAGCACGTTGCGCTCGCCATTCTGGCGTTCATCGTGGTGGAAACCATTTTACTCAACGTCGTTCCTGCCGATGCAATTATCTGGATGGTCAGCGGCCGCTTTATCTGGTTGTTCCTGATCGGGTTATTCTGGCTCGGATCGGTACTCTCAGACAGGCTGGCATTCGATCCTTCGAGAGAAAAGCAATATCTCGGATTGGGATTGTACGTGCTCCTGGAAGCGATAATCTTTCTGCCGATGATTTACATTGCCGCCTATTATGCCGGCGCGCAGGTAATCATGCAGGCGGCGCTGATAACTTTGTTCATGTTTTCGGGACTGACGGCCGTCGTGTTTTTCACCAAAACCGATTTTTCGTTCCTTCGGACGGGCATCATCATCGGTATCGCAATTTCTTTGGGACTGATTGTCGTAGGTGCGATTTTCGGATTCAATCTCGGACTTTGGTTTTCCGTCGGCATGGTGGTTCTGGCATCCGTGTGCATCCTGTACCAGACCGACCAAATCAAGACCAGATATGGAACACAGCAATATGTCGGGGCGGCTTTACAGCTTTTCGCATCCATTATGCTCCTTTTCTGGTACGTATTGCGTATCCTGATGAGAAAAAGATAACGAGAAATAATCAAGATTAATAAGCCGGCTTTACGCCGGTTTTTTTATGTCTAAAAGTCGAATTTCAACTGTACGGCAATTTGCTTTTTCTCCTCGGTATTGAGGTTGCTCAGCGAAATTCCGAGCAGCCGTACCGAATTCTTCATCTTTTCCTGGTAAAGCAATTCGACGGCCGTTTCCAGGATCAGCCCTTTGTCGGAAATGAAATACGGCAGGGTTTTGCTCCGCGTCTGGATGGTAAAATCGCTGTATTTGATTTTGAGCGTCACGGTTTTTCCGGCCACTTCATAGCGCTTGAGCCGTTTGTCTAGTTGTTCCGCAATCGCCTGAAGCTGTTCCTGCATATAGATTTCGGAAGACAGGTTTTCGTTGAACGTATGCTCGGCCGCAACCGATTTGGCGATGCGCGACGGCTTGACTTCGCTGTTGTGGATGCCGCGTACTGCATAATAATAGTAGGCACCGGATTTTCCGAAATGCTTTTCCAGGAAATCGATCGGCTTGCTTTTGAGATCGGCGCCAGTAAAAATCCCGAGCCGGTACATTTTTTCGGTCGTGACTTTGCCGACTCCGTAAAATTTCCGAATCGGCAATTCTTCAAGAAAACCGATCACTTCCTCCGGGCCGACGGTTTTCTGTCCGTTCGGCTTGTTGTAGTCCGAAGCGATCTTGGCCACGAATTTATTGATGGAAATCCCTGCCGATGCCGTCAACCCGACTTCGTTGAAAATCCGCTCCCGAATTTCTTTTGCGAGCAGTGAAGCGCTCGGGTTTCCCTTTTTGTTCTGCGTCACGTCGAGGTAGGCTTCGTCGAGCGAAAGCGGTTCGACCAGATCAGTATATTCATGGAAAATGTTGCGGATTTTTTCGGAGATTTCCTTGTAACGGTCGAACCGCGGCTTTACGAAAATCAGTTCGGGGCAATATTTCCGGGCCAATACGCCGCTGAGCGCGCTCCGTACGCCGAATTTCCGCGCTTCATAACTCGCCGCCGAAACCACGCCGCGCATTCCGCCGCCGCCAACGGCAATCGCCTTGCCGCGAAGTTCGGGATTGTCCATCTGCTCCACCGACGCGTAAAAAGCATCCATGTCGACGTGTATGATCTTGCGCTGTATTCCTTCGGGCATGTTACAAATTTATGATATCTTTGGTAAAAAGGTTTTGCATTGTATTATGGTTGAGATCGAAAGAAAATTTTTAGTCACTTCGGAAGCTTTCAAAAGCGAGGCTTTCGCAAAACATAATATTGCGCAAGGCTATCTGAATTCGCACCCGGAACGTACTGTCCGCATCCGCATCAAGGGCGAAAGCGGCTTTTTGACCATCAAAGGCAAAGGGAACGAAACCGGGATGACGCGGCTCGAATGGGAAACCGAGGTTTCTCTTGCTGAAGCCCGGCCGTTGCTCGCAATCTGCGAAAAAGGCGCGATCGATAAAATCCGGTATGAAATCCGGGTAGGGAAACATGTTTTTGAAGTGGATGAATTCTTGGGCGAAAATCAAGGATTAATCATCGCCGAAATAGAGCTTCGCTCAGAGGATGAAATTTTCGACAGGCCCGAATGGCTCGGAAAGGAAGTTACGGACGATTACCGCTATTATAATGCGTATCTGAGCAACAATCCGTACAAGTCCTGGAAATGATTATCGGTCGACGACCTCGATCGTGACATCTACCGCACCGCTGTTCTGGTTGTGCGCGATTTCCCTGAATGCGCGTTTGGAAAGATCGATTTCGCGGCCTCGTGAGAACGGCCCGCGATCGGTGACTTCAACAATCACACATTTGCCGTTGGTTTCGTTGGTAATCCTGAGTTTTGTCCCGAAAGGGAATTTCCGGTGCGCGGCGGTATATTTGGAATTGTCGAATTTCTTGCCGCTCGCGGTGCGTTTCCCATTGAAGCGGTCGGCATAAAAAGAGGCATGTGCCTTGGTTTTATAAAGTTTGAATTTGAGATTGCCCAGCGCTTCGAGGCTGTCGACCGGAACGGTCATCGGGTTAATCGTGTCCTGTTCCCTTACGGGCACCCTAGTTTTCCCGGCAGCCTGTGCATGAAGCGTAGCGCCGTTCAAAAAAAGGGTGACGATTCCCAGCAACAGGATGATTGTTGTTTTTTGTTTCATGCTAAGATTTTAACCAAACAATAAATCCGGGAAAGGATTTTATGCGAACCACAGTTTCCAAGGAATCATGCTCAGGAGCAGGAGCAGGCCAATGGTGTAAAATATCGAAATGGACATGAATTTCTTTTCCGCGGTGCGCTTGTGCCGCGACCAGCCGATGGTAATCACGATTATGGCGATCAGGTTCGTAAACGGATGTTCCACAGCGAGAAGCCGCTGGTAAGAATCCATATTTGCCATGCCGTTTTGGAGTTTTTCAAAACCGTTGGGCGAAACAAAATACAATACAAGCCCGAAGACAAACTGTACGTGCACGGCAATAAGAGCGAACATCGATATTCTCCGGTCTTTTTGTGTGAAAGGGTTTTTGGAAGAAAGGCCGATCAGTGCATTGACAACTGCGATGACAAGCAACAGCAAGGCTATGAAAGCCCAACCGGAATGCATTTTCAGGATAAAATTATACATGCCTTAATGGTTTTAGTTTTACTTCATTCTGTCTGGCCCGATAGCCGAGGGTAACAAATATAGGCAAACGGTATAAAAAAAGCCCCACATTAAGGTAAGGCTTTTCATAAAAACTGCGTTAAAATCATTTTTTCCGGAGGAAATACTCAAGTAAAAAGGACGTCGAACTGTCATGGTTTTCCACTTTCTCCGAATGAATTTCGTCGAGGATTTTGTTTGCGAGCTGCTTGCCGAGCTCGACACCCCATTGGTCGTAACTGAAAATATTCCAGATTACTCCCTGGACGAAAATCTTATGCTCATACATCGCGATCAGCGATCCGAGCGCTTCTGGTGTCAGTTGGTCGATCAGGATTGTATTGGTCGGTTTGTCGCCTTTGAAAACCTTGAACGGCAAAAGGAATTCGGCTTCACCAGTAGAGATTTGCGTTTTCGAAAATTCCCGGCGCACTTGTTCCTCCGATTTCCCGTTCAGCAGCGCTTCGGTCTGCGCGAAAAAGTTCGACATCAGTTTGTCGTGATGTTCGCGGCTGCCGTGCAACGGTTTGACGAAACCTATGAAATCGGTCGGGATCAATTTTGTTCCCTGATGGATCAGCTGGAAAAACGCGTGTTGCGAATTCGTTCCCGGCTCGCCCCAGATAATCGTTCCGGTCTGGTAATTCACCGGGTTGCCGTCGCGCCCGACGCTTTTGCCGTTGCTTTCCATAATTCCCTGCTGGAGGTATGGCGCAAGCTTTTGCAGATACTGCGTATACGGAATCAGCGCCTCGCTTTCGGCACCGAAAAAATTGTTATACCAAACAGTCAAAAGTGCGAGGGTAACCGGAATGTTTTTGTCGAAAGCGTCAGTGCGGAAATGCTCGTCCATTTCGTAAGCGCCGTCCAGCAATTTCTCAAAATTGTCGTATCCGACAGCCAGGCTGATCGAAAGCCCGACCGCACTCCAGAGCGAAAACCGGCCGCCGACCCAATCCCACATCGGAAAAATGTTATCTTCCGCAATTCCGAATTCGGTAACTTTGGCGATGTTGGTCGAAACCGCCACGAAATGCTTCGCGACATCGTTTTGTGAGGCCGAATGCAGGAACCAACTGCGTATCGTTTCGGAATTCGAAAGCGTTTCCTGGGTCGTGAACGTCTTGGAAACAATGACGAAAAGCGTCGTTTCCGGATTGAGCTTCTTCAGTGTTTCCTGCACATGGTCGCCATCTACGTTGGAAACGAAATGTACGTTGAGGTGGTTTTGGTAAAACCGGAGCGCTTCGACTGCCATTGCCGGCCCAAGATCCGAACCGCCGATGCCGATATTGACCACATCGGTAAACAGTTTTCCGGTAAAGCCTTTCCGCGAGCCGCTGACGATTTCATGGGTAAACGATTTCATTTTGTTTTTTACGGCAAAAACTTCGGGCACGATGTTCTTCCCGTCGACTTTGATATCCGCATTTTGTTTTGCACGCAAAGCCGTATGCAACACCGCGCGGTTTTCGGTCCGGTTGATGACATCGCCCGAAAAGTATTTCGAGATTGCCTCTTTGAGCTGCATTTCTTCAGCCAACGAAAGCAGCAATCGCATGGTTTTATCGGTAACGATGTTCTTCGAATAATCGACCAGGAAATTGTTCCATTGCAGATGGAATTTTTCGGCACGCGCCGGATTTTGGGCAAACATTTCCTTCATCGACGCGTATTGCATGTCGGCGAAATGTTCGCGGAGGTCTTGCCAGGCCTTGGTTCCCGACGGATTAATAGTTTCTAATCCCATACTATTTTCATTATAATCCGGCCACACTGTCGAGTTCGCGTTTAAGCGGTGTCATCTGTGCGTCGAATTGCGGTTTGTATTTGCGGTTCATCGGCTCGGCGTTCGGCAGCCTGAGCTTGAGCGGATCGACCTGTACGCCGTTGACCCAAAAACGGTAACAGACGTGCGGCCCGGTAGCCAATCCTGTACTTCCGACCCTGCCGATTATCTGGCCCTGGCTGACACGTTGCCCTTGCCGGACGAGGATTTTCGACATGTGCAGATATTGCGTCGAGTAGGTTTTATTGTGCTTGACCTTAACAAAGTTTCCATTTCCTGCGGTATAGCCGGTTTTCTCGACCACACCGGCCGCAGTGGTCATGATCGGCGTTCCGGTCGGGGCGGCATAATCGGTGCCTTTGTGCGCTTTCCAGATCAGCTGTACCGGATGAAAACGGTTGGCCGAATAATGCGATGTGATGTTGACAAATTTCAGCGGCGCCTTCAGGAAAAAGTTCTTCAGCGGTTTTCCTTCTTCGTCATAATATTCAAGTTTGTTCGAGCCCGGAACGGCAAACGGAAATGCGTAGATCAGTTTTCCTTTGTATTCGAAAAAGGCCGCCTGCAGGCTGTCGACACCGTCGTAAATCGTATCATTGATGTACCGTTCGGTGAATGTAACCCCAAAGCGGTCGCCTTTGCGGAGTTTAAAGAAATCGATCGACCAAGCGTAAATTTTCGCAATCCGCGAAGCCAGTTCTGGTTCGACTTTTTCCTTTTCGAGCGCTTCCGACAGCGAACCGTCCATTTTCCCGGCAATCGTGCGACGTTTGATGGTGAGCGGCTTGGTTTTTTTGGTCACGGTCACCGAATCGCGAAGGTCGATGATGTAATAATTGAGCCGGTCGGGCTGATAGATGAACGCCTGTAGCCTGTTGGTCTTGTCCAGCGAACGCAGCAATGTGTACGGCCGGCCTTTACGGATTTGCCGCACATCGAAAGAATCCTTGACTTTCTGGACGATGTCGTACGCTTTTTTGTCGCCGAGATTCTGGCGATTGAGGATTTCCCCAAACGTATCGCCCGAACCGACCGTATCGTTCACGACGTTGAAATCGTTGAGCTTGAACCCGAAATCAAACCGCAGCGTTTTGGCTTTCGAGGCAGCAATGACATGGCTTTCTTTGTCGTTACAGGCACATGCCAAAAACAATATCAGTAAGATGAATGATGATCGTTTCAAATGTTTGTTCTTTTGGGAAAGGGCTAAACTTCTTCGCCCCAGTTCTTCAATTCGTCTTCGCTCCACAATTCCGGAAAGAAAATCCTTCGCTGGTATTTCGGGTGCATGTATTTTTTCCAGTCGCTTCCGCCGGTCGCCTCGGCAATGCCCTGACCGCTTTCGATGTATTTTCGCGCGGCGTTGAGATGGCCCATGACCCAGGTTACGTTGACCGTATAGTCGTAATGCCGCATGGCTTTGATCAGTTCGGGATTGTTGCGGTCGGACTCGGGCAGGCTTTTGTATTTCTGCCAGATATTCGTCGTGTTGTATTCTTCCATTTTGCGGAGGAATTCAGCCTTGTATTTTTCCTCGAACGCTTTCAACAGATAGGACTTTTTACCGGTTTTGTAATCTTTTCCCGCGGCCTGCCAATACAAGTGTTCCAGTGCGTGTTCATACGGCGTATTGCGGTCGATCGTCGCCCGGAAACGGTAATCGATGAGATTGATCAGGTCGGTCGAGGCGAATTCAATGATCCGGTATTGTGCGCTCTGGAAACCGCTGGCCGGCGTGAGCGTGTTGCGGAATTTCATGTATTGCCCGACTTCCATGCCGTCGCCCATGATCGTGAACGATGTCGTGAGCATGTCGAAATAACGGCTGATCCGCATGAGCCGTTCGGTAAAAAAAGCGGTCGCGGGCTTTTCAATCGTGGTTATCTGATCGATTTCCCACAAAATCATTTTGAATAGCAATTCATTGATTTGATGATACATAATAAAAACCATTTCGTCGGGCAAAATGGTTCTTTGGATCTGCAGGTTCAGCAGCGCATCGGTCTGGATGTAATCCCAATAAGTAATGGGCTTGGCCCAGACCAGGCCTTCAAGATGCGTGTCGGTCTTCTGGCCGATCGCACCGAATTTTTCGTCAAGTTGGTCGAGTAGTTGTTTCGTGTTTGTGTGGTCCATTATTATTTTTTGGCTTTGGCCGTAAACGGATATTTGAGGCCTTTGAAACCGTCGAGATCCGCTTTAAGCGAACCGACCGCCAGGCTGGCCTTGATTCGTACGGGTATTTTGTTGTCGTCGTCGGAAATCCAAACGGTAAGGCTTTCTTCTTCCTTGAAAACCCTGCCGGATTGGACGAGCGGACGGAAAATCATCGTCGGGATCGTTCCGTATTTGGTGTCGATGTCCTCGGTACCAAGGTATTTGAGCTTGAACTTGATGACCTCATCGTCAAAGAACATATCGATGGTAACCGATTCACCGGGTTTCATCTTATCGATGGTCGGGTAATTCCTCAGATAATAAAACGCCGAAACGATATCCTGGACGTTTTCGGTTACGTTGATGCTGGTTTGCTTCTTGTCTTTATAATTTTTGACCAAGACTTTATTGGCAGCCTGGTCGAAAAATCCTTCCTGGTTTTTGGTATAGCCGCCTTCGTCGATTTTCCTGACAAACTGATAGGGTTTGCCTGTCTCTTTGTCAAAATAACTTTCGTAATTGTCGTCGACCTTAAAGAAAAACCGGGACATCCCGGTCGTATAGCCTTTCCCGATCGCGTGGTAAACTTTCTTGTTGTTTTTGGTAGCTTCCTTGACTTCGAGCGTGGCGTAACCGGCGTTGATAATCCCGTAATGGATTCGGAACTTGAACCATTCGCCGACATCGAAAGCCCTTTCTTTCTGCGGGTTTACGGTGCCAAAACTGACGGTCGTAAGGAATATTATGAATATGATAATTCTTTTCATTTTATAGCTTTTTTTAATTCCGGACGCGCGCTTGGCAATTACTGTTCCAAATGTATCAAAACAAAAAAACCCAGCCAATAGAGACTGAGTTTTTATGCTATTAACCAACCAAAAAACTATAAATTATGAAAATTTATATCAAAACCCCGGAAACCACTCCTTGGTTTTGCGATGCAAAGGTAATTCGATTTTAATGGATTACAAACGAAAAATTAACTTTAACACTAATTATGTAAATTTTGGCTGATAAAAATACTCAGAATTGCACTATTCTTAAAAATTTCAATATTTTTTTATAAAGTTCCTCTTAATTCCTGTTCCCTTTCGATGGATTCAAACAGCGCCTTGAAGTTTCCGGCCCCAAAACCTCTCGCACCCATACGCTGGATGATTTCGAAAAACAATGTAGGCCTGTCCTGGACCGGTTTGGTAAATATCTGTAACAGATAGCCTTCCTCATCGGCATCGACCATAATCGCGAGTTTTTCGATGACATTTAAATCTTCTTTCATCATCTTCATGTGCTCGCCGAGCCGTTGCGGAACCGCTTCGTAATACGTGTGCGGCGGCGGCGATAAAAATTCGACGCCACGCGCCCGCAACTCCGATACGGTCTTGATGATGTCGTCAGTCGCAATTGCGATATGCTGGATACCCGGCCCGCCGTAAAAATCAAGGTATTCCTCGATTTGCGATTTCTTCTTTCCTTCCGCAGGTTCGTTGATCGGGAACTTGATCCGGCCGTTGCCGTTGGACATTACTTTACTCATCAAAGCCGAATACTCGGTATTGATCTGCTTGTCGTCAAACGAAAGGAAATTCACGAATCCCATTACTTCCTCATACCATTTGACCCAGGTATTCATTTCGCCCCAGCCAACGTTGCCGACCATGTGATCGATGTATTTCAGCCCGGTCGGCGCCGGATTGTAATCCGATTTCCATTCGCGATAGCCCGGCAGGAAAACGCCTTTGTAGTTTTTCCTTTCGACAAAAACGTGGACGGTTTCGCCGTAAGTGTAAATACCCGATCGCACGACTTCGCCAAATTCGTCTTTTTCTACCGTCGGTTCCATGAACGGTCTTGCGCCGCGTTTGGTCGTTTCTTCAAAAGCACTTCGCGCGTCTTCGACCCAAAGCGCTGCGACTTTTACGCCATCGCCGTGTTTCTTCAGGTGTTCGTTGATCGGTGAATCCGGATTTAAGGGCGTCGTGAGCACGAGCCGGATTTTGTCCTGTTTCAATACATACGATGCGCGGTCGCGAACGCCGGTTTCCAATCCGGCATAAGCCAGCGACTGATAGCCGAAAGCGGTTTTGTAAAAATGCGCGGCCTGTTTGGCGTTCCCTACATACAATTCGACGTAATCAGTTCCCAAAAGCGGCAGGAAATCCTGCGCGCCCTCGAATATTTTTTCAAGTCCGTATTCTACGGAAGTTACTTCTTTTGACATTTTGTTTTATTTTTTGGGTTCGGCGGCCGTATCTGTGGCTACCGAATCTATTTCAACTTTAAAGACACTTTTCGTTTCAATGGAATCGCCGTCATGCTGCCGATGCTTCTCCTGGTGGTAAATCTTATTGAATTTGTCCATGAATTCGCCTCCGTAAAGAATCAGGCAAACCACACCGACGATAACCGCAATTCCGCTGACAATCGTGCCGATGATGCTGAGCACTTTTCCGGTATAGACATTACTCCTGCTTTTCGGGCTGAACTCCTCTCGATGTTCATCGCATTCCTTAAGGCTTTTGTGGGCTATGATCCAGCCGATGATTCCCAATACCAATGAAAACGGCACCAAGAAACCGCAGCAAAATCCGAAGAAAAGCAGCGAAATACTGATGATTCCCAACACCAATGCCGACGGATCGGCCGATAGCTTGTTCCGGTTGTCCATAATTATTCAGTCCAGGATTTATAATACTGACCGTCGTCGAGCTTCATTGCTTCTTCGGTAACCTGGAGCGGACGGAAGGTATCGACCATTACGGCGAGTTCTTCGGTCACGGTTTTCCCGATGCTGCGTTCCATCGCGCCGGGCGCCGGGCCGTGCGGAATGCCTTTCGGATGCAGTGTGATATGCCCTTGCTCGATGTTGTTGCGGCTCATGAAATCGCCGTCGACATAATACAAAACCTCATCGCTGTCGATGTTGCTGTGGTTGTACGGCGCCGGAATCGATTTCGGGTGGTAATCGTACAACCGCGGGCAGAACGAACAAACCACGAAATTCGCAGTCTCGAACGTCTGGTGCACCGGAGGCGGCTGGTGCACGCGCCCGGTAATCGGCTCAAAGTTGTGGATACTGAACCCGTACGGGAAATTATAACCGTCCCAGCCCACGACGTCGAACGGATGCGTCGCATAAACCACTTCGTGCATCATGCCTTCCTTTTTGATCTTGATCAGGAAATCGCCTTTTTCGTCGTGCGTTTCCAGTTCTGACGGCAATTTGAAATCGCGCTCGCAAAACGGCGAATGTTCCAAATGTTGGCCCGAAGCATTTTTGTAGCGTTTCGGCGTATAGAACGGCGTATAGGATTCGACGTAAAACAAGCGGTTTTCGGTCGTCTCGAACTCGATCTGGTAAATCATCCCACGCGGAATGATCAGGTAATCGCCGTATTCAAACGGGATATTGCCGAGCATGGTCCGGAGCGTGCCTTTGCCTTTGTGGATGAAAAGCATTTCGTCGGCGTCGGCGTTTTTATAAAAATAATCGCGCAACGATTGCTGCGGCGCGGCCAGCCCGATGATGCAGTCGCGGTTGACGAGCATCGGCTTGCGGCTGTCGAGGAAATCGGCTTCGGGTTTTAATTCAAACCCTTTGAAAAGCAACGACTTGATGTTTTTCCCGATCGCGATTTTCGGCTCGACCGAATAGGAATTCCTGATTTCCTTTACCTGTGTCGGTCGGTGCACGTGATACAGCAGTGAGGAATGGCCGTGAAAACCTTCGGTCCCGAAAAGCTGCTCATAATACAATCCGCCTTCAGGTTTTTCAAACTGGGTATGGCGCTTTTGCGGAAATTTCCCTAATTTATGATATAATGGCATGACGGTTCAATTGATAATTAATAATGGAATCGGACAATTAAGACATTGTCATTCCGGATTCCTTTTGATTAGGAATTTCAGGTGTGCCAGTAAATCGGTCCAGGCTTTCATAGTACACAAATATCGGAAAAATTTGTTTTTCGGCCCGGCATTTGGCAAATATTTATAATTGAAAAAGGCATTAAAACGGATGTCTTAATGCCTTTTCAGTATTTTGTTCCGGAATTATTCAGGCAGATTGTTGAGTTTGCTCCGCTTGCGGCTGTAGCCGAAATAAATGATAAATCCGATCAGCAGCCATCCGATCAACCTGAGCCAGTTTGGCCAGCCCAAACCGAGAATCATCAAAAAGCAAACAAGTGCTCCGAGAATCGGAACGAACGGCACCCACGGCGTCTTGAATTCTCTTTTAAGATCCGGTTCCTTTTTGCGGAGCACGATCACCGAAATACAAACCAGGATAAATGCGAATAATGTCCCGATGCTGGTCATGTCGCCGACGATATCCCCGGGAACGAATGCCGCGAACAGCCCGACGATGAGTAAAATGACCAGGTTGGCCTTATACGGCGTTTGGTAGCTTTTGTGGAGGTGCGCGAAAAAATCCGGAAGCAGTCCGTCTTTTCCCATCGAATAAAAAACGCGGGATTGGCCGAGCAGCATTACAAGAATCACCGATGTAAATCCGAACAAAATCGCAACGGTCACGAACTGCGCGAGCCATTGGTAATCGGCGCCCATAGCAGCCGTAATCGCATTGGCAACGGAAGCTTCTTTCCCGCTTGTCCTGAAAAACTCCACCGGTTCGAGCCCGGTCAATACGTGCGCGAAAAGGATATACAAAATCGTACAAACGGCCAACGAGCCCAAAATACCGATCGGCATATTGCGTTTCGGATTCTTGGTTTCCTGTGCAGCGGTACTTACGGCGTCGAATCCGATGAACGCGAAGAAAACCGTTCCCGCCGCGCCGATGATTCCCCAGAAACCGCCGAAACTGAAATTGACGCCATGCTCGTCGGTATAAGTCGAAGCAGGCGGAATATAAGGCGTATGATAGACCGGATTGATGAAATGCCAGCCAAAGACGATGATCATAACGACAATCGCCACTTTTATGATGACAATCATCCCGTTAACAAACGCGGATTCTTTGGTTCCCTTAATCAGGAGCAAACTAATGAGCGCCACGATAAAAAGTGCCGGCAGGTTGATGATTCCCTGATCGATCACCTGATGCGTGGCCGGATCGATCAGCTTCTGGAAAGGCGAATGCGACAGCGAATACGGAATGGGTCGCGTATGGAACACATTAGTCAAAAGATTATTGAGATATTCACTCCACGCGATTCCGACCGTCGCCGCGCCTACCGCGTATTCGAGGATCAAATCCCAGCCGATGATCCAGGCGAGCAACTCGCCCATCGTGGCATAAGTATAAGTGTAAGCGCTTCCCGAAATCGGGATTGATGAAGATAATTCAGCGTAGCACAATCCTGCCAGCGCACAGCCGATGGCCGCAACGATAAAGCCGATCGTTACCGACGGGCCCGCATTTTGCGCCGCAGCAGTTGCCGTCCTTACGAACAATCCCGCACCGATAATGGCGCCGATGCCCAATGCGACAAGCGACCAGGCCGTCAGCGTTCTTTTGAGCCCTTTTTCAGATTCGGAGGCTTCGGCCAACAGCAGCGTCAAGGGTTTCTTTTTCCAAATTGACATAATTCGTGGTTTTTTGATTAATGATGCCAAATATATTGTTTTTTATAAAACCGCGGGCATTTCTCCGGTTAAAACCAGAACCCGATGCTGAACCACGTATAGCCGTGCCCAACTTCCGGCGACCAGGAATATTTGACCTCGATCGGTCCGGCAATACTTTCAAGCCCATATCCGACAGCGTATCCGAGCTTTCGTTTTTCGGACAACCACTCGGAGCTTTCAAAAAGATTATCTCCGATGCTGGCCGCGTTCACCGCAAAATTGACGTGGTTCTTTTTGAATATCTCATAATCGGCCGTCGCCGTGGTCTTGATGTAGCTGTCGCCCGAAAAACTCAGGAAATCGTAGCCGTAGAACTGTCGGATGTTATTGATCGGGACAAAACCATAGCCGCCGAGAATGAAATCGAAGAACGGAACGCTTTCCTGCCCGATCGAAAATCCCGCTTCGGCCTGGAGCTTCAACGTGAGCTTTTTATAGATCGTATGCGCGATTCCCGCGTCGCCTTTCGCAATCGAGAACCGCTCGAAACGGTGCGTGTAATCGGTCGATTCGAGATACGATTGGAAATCGCCCGAAAAATACCAGCCTTTCCGCGGGAAATATTTATTGTCGAAGGAATCGTAACGCAAGTAGCCGAACAGGCTCAGGTAATCGCTGTTCTCAAAAACCGGCTGGGTATTCTGCAGCGTTTCGGTCTTTATTTTCAAATGCTTGAGCTCCACGCCGGCGCCAACGAGAAATTTCTGGACGAAAATCGTCTGGAGGTATGCCTGGTTCGACAGGTCCGAAAAATCGATGTTGAGCGTATTGAGCCCAAGCTCCGAAAGCAATTGGCCGTCGCTGAAATCGGTCGCGACGTTGCGGTTGAACCGCGTGTATTTCGACTTGAACCCGAAACTGAAATAAAAGCCGTTGTCGATGTAATAGTCGAAATTGTACCGGATGTTGTCGCCCAAAATCACATCGAGCGACGCTACATCATTTTTCAGAAACAGTTTTTTCTGGGTGATGTTCGCCAAAACGCCCGTTTTATAAAGCCCGTCATAATGTACGCCGAATTTCAGGTAGGTCTTGATCGGATTTTCGGTCAGGGTGATTTTCAGATCATCGGAACTTTCGGTGGATTTCTCAAGCGAATAGCTAATCGCGCTGAAGTTCTGGGTTGCCGACAGGTTGTCGATCCCTATTTTCAAATCCTCATAACTGATTTTCTTTCCTTGCCTGAACCGCAGCTTCCCGATGACGTAAGCTCGTGTGAAATTGTCGAGCTTGTTGATCGAAATCTTGTTCACCTGAATGCTGTCGGCACAAACATGCGCGTCGGGCCGTTTGTAATATTGGGTGTTTTTCGCAAGCACCTTGAGTTTTTCATACACCGCAAAAGCCGCTTCCTCGCCTTTGGCCACGATCTGCTGGCCCTGGTCGAAGGAAATCACCCCGAAACTGCTGATGTCGGGCTTGATGTAAATATCGGTCTGTTTGGCGTTTTCCTTCATCCGCTGGATCATGCCGAGGTTGGAAATCTGGACCAAAATCCGCGTTGCATCATTGAGCGACTTGCGGTCTTTCATGTCGTCCTGGACGTCGACCCCGATGATGTAATTTGCTCCGAGTTTCTTGATTTCCTCAATCGGATAATTGTTGACCACACCGCCGTCGATGAGCAGTTTTCCGTCGATTTCTACCGGTGCGAACAGCGACGGAAACGCGGCACTCGCGGCCATGGCCTGCGGCAGATAGCCTTTGTCAAGCACGACCTGTTCGCCGGTCTCGATGTTGGTTGCGACGCACAAAAACGGGATCGGCAGTTTGTTGAAGTCCCTGATGTGGCGGACGTTGTGCGTGAGTTTCGTCAATAAATTGTAATTGTAAAGCCCTTTCGAAAGCGCAGTCGGGATGCCGACGTGGAATTTGTCGAACGGCAGCGTCACGGCATACAATTCGTCGTTGCGTTTGCCGTAAAAATTCTTGGAAGAGCGTGGAATGAAATCCTGGAGCAGCGCATCGAAATCGGTGGCCTTGAAAATCGAGTCGATCTGGCGTGCATTGTAGCCCGAAGCATAAAGTCCGCCAACGATCGCGCCCATGCTCGTCCCGCCGATGAAATCAATCTTGACGCCGGCTTCCTCGAGCACTTTCAAAACGCCGATGTGCGCGAAACCCTTGGCGCCGCCGCCGCTGAGAACAAGCCCAACGTGAATCGGTTCTTTTTTGGCTTCCTGAGAAAATACGGTCACGGACGTGAAGAGTAAAATCACTAACAGCGCATATTTTCTCATGTCATTTGGTAATGGTTCTGTAAAAGTCGATAATTTTTTTCGCTTTTGAAAGCCCGACCACATCCGAAATTTCTTTTTCGCTCGCCTGCGTCATCCGTTTGACGGACTTGAAATGCTTGATGAGTGTAACCATCGTTTTTTCGCCGATTCCGGGAATGGTTTCCACCGAGGTCTGCAGCGCCGATTTGCTCCGTTTGTCCCGGTGGTGCGTAATCCCGAAACGGTGCGCCTCGTTGCGCAATTGCTGGATGACTTTCAGCGTCTCCGATTTCTTGTCTAAATAAAGCGGCACCGGATCGTCCGGATAAAACAATTCCTCGAGCCTTTTGGCAATGCCGATGATCGCGATCTTACCGCGCAGTTCGAGCCTTTCCAAACTCTTTAAGGCCGAAGACAACTGCCCTTTCCCGCCGTCGATGATGATGAGCTGCGGCAACGGCTGATTTTCGTCCAGAAGCCTTTTGTAGCGGCGATAGACGACCTCTTCCATCGAGGCGAAATCGTTCGGGCCTTCGACGGTTTTTATGTTGAAATGCCTGTAATCCTTTTTGCTCGGCTTTCCGTCCTTGAACACGACGCAGGCCGCGACCGGATTGCTTCCCTGGATGTTTGAGTTGTCGAAACATTCGATGTGGCGCGGCTCGGCGGGCAGCCGCAAATCTTTCTGCATCTGCGCCATGATGCGGTTGGTATGCCGGTCCGGATCGACGATCTGGATTTGCTTGATTTGTTCCATCCGGAAGAATTTCGCATTCCGCGTCGAAAGCTCTAGCACGTCTTTTTTGTCGCCGAGCTTGGGCACGGTGATTTTCAGGTTCTCGCCGAGCTCGACCTCGAACGGGACGATGATTTCTTTCGAGAGCAAATGGAACCGTTCACGGATTTCGACGATGGCCAATTCCAAAAGTTCCTTATCGGTTTCCTCTAATTTTTTCTTCAATTCAAGTGTGTGCGTCCGGATGATCGAGCCGTGCGAAATCTGGAGAAAATTCACGAATGCCGCGCCTTCGTCGGAAACGATCGAAAACACGTCGATGTTGGTCAGTTTCGGGTTGGCGACCGTTGAGCGCGACTGGTAATTTTGCAGTACGTCTATCTTGTTTTTGATGCGCTGTGCGTCCTCGAAACGCATTTCGGCGGCGGCGGCGTTCATCTGTTTTTTGAATTCGCGCAGGCTCGCCCCGAAATTCCCTTTGAGGATTTCACGGATCTGGTTGACGTGATCCTGATAATTTTCGAGCGGTTCCAAGCCTTCGCACGGACCTTTACAATTGCCGATGTGGTATTCAAGGCAAACCTTGTATTTCCGGTTTCGGACATTGTCCGCACTCAAATCGTAATTGCAGGTACGCAGCGGATAGAGTTCCTTGATCATCGACATGATCGTCCAGACGGTCTTGAAACTCGTATACGGCCCGAAATATTCCGATCCGTCGCGGATCATTTTCCGGGTATGGAACACGCGCGAAAACGGCTCGTTCTTGATGCAGATCCACGGATAGCTTTTGTCGTCCTTGAGCATGACGTTGTACCGCGGCTGGAGTTTCTTGATCAGGTTGTTTTCCAGTAGGAGCGCATCGGTCTCGGTCGGGACGACGATGTGTTTGATCGTGACTATTTTGCGCACCATGACGTTCGTCCGTCCCGTGTCGTGGACTTTGTTGAAATAGGACGAAACGCGTTTTTTGAGGTTTTTGGCCTTGCCGACGTAAAGGATTTTGCCGTCCTTGTCGAAATACTGGTAAATTCCCGGATTGTCGGGCAGTGTTTGAATCTGTAAGGCTAAAGGCGTCGGCTCCATAGCGCAAAGTTAGTGAATTACGGTCATCAAAAATACAGCGCCGACTTCGCGATGCGGGAATTTAACTACTTTTGTTTCATGACAAAAAAAGAGCTCCGGATTCATTATAAAAACCTGAGGCAGCAGCTTTCCCAGACCGACGTGGCCGAAAAAAGCCTGGCGATCGCCAACAAAATCCTGGCGCTGCCGGTTTGGGATAAGGACTATTTTCACGTTTTTTTGCCGATTTCGGAGTTCCGCGAAGTCGATACGGAGTTTTTGCTCCACATTCTTTCCGGAAAAGACAAACACATTTTGGTTTCCCGAAGCGATTTCGAAACGCGGCAAATGACGCATTTTTTGCTCACCGACAACACGCGCATCAAAAAAAACCAATACGGAATTCCCGAACCTGTGGACGGTTCCGAAGGTTCGGAAGAAATCAAACCGGAAAAAATCGATGTGGTTTTCGTGCCGCTGCTCGCGTTTGACGATTCGGGCAACCGCGTGGGCTACGGCAAGGGCTTTTACGATAAATTTTTAGCCGAATGCCGGACCGATGCAGTGAAAATCGGGTTGTCGTTCTTCGAGGCCGTCGCGCCTTGGGAAGACGTTTTCGAAAGCGACGTAAAGCTCGATTATTGTGTAACCCCGGAACGGATTTATACCTTCAATTATTGATATTTAGATTTCTTCCGGAAGTCTTTCAGTTTCTTCTTCGTGATGCCTGCGGAACGCGCGGCGGTTAAAGACGATCAAAATCCCGACGCCGGTCGAAATGGCCATATCGGCAATGTTGAAGATCGCGTTGAAGAACGTGAATTGCCTGCCGCCCCAGATCGGTAGCCATTGCGGAAGCGTCGCGTCTTCGATAAACGGGAAATAGAGCATATCGACGACTTTACCGTGGAACAGCGTACCGTACGGATGATCGGAACCCAAAACCGCGAGTTGCCCGCGGCTGTCGTTGAACAATACGCCGTAAAAGACCGAATCGATGATGTTTCCGAAAGCGCCTGCGAAAATCAAAGCGATGGCGACGATCAGGTACGTTGAGCTGTGCTTTTTTACCGCATCCCAAAGCCACCAGCCGATGCCGCCGACGGCCAGAATCCGGAAAACGGTCAGAAACAGCTTGCCGTACGGACCGGGAATGACAGTGCCCCAGGCCATGCCTTCGTTTTCGATGAAATAAATACGGAACCAGCGGAAAACCTCCACTTTTTCCTCAAGCCTGAAGTTGGTCTTGATGTAGATTTTGGTCACCTGGTCGACCAGGAGTATAATGAAAATAAGCAGGTACGCTTTTCGTAATGACATCTTTCGGATTTTAATCGTGCAAAAGTAACACAAATTGGGTTAAGGAAATTCCAAAAAACAAAATCCAAACCCCAATTTTTCAATCGATTGGAATTTGGAATCTTGTATTTGAACTTGTCATTTTATCGCTGCAGGTTTTTCGCCTCGATGCTCATCGTCGCGTGCGGCACGATTTTCAGCCGTTCCTTGCTGATGAGTTTCCCGGTCACTTTGCAGATGCCGTAGGTCTTGTTCTCGACGCGGAAAAGCGCGTTCTTCAAGTCGCGGATGAACTTTTCCTGACGGATCGCCAGTTGCGAGTTCGCCTCTTTGGACATCGTTTCGCTGCCTTCCTCAAATGCCTTGAACGTCGGCGACGTATCGTCGGTGCCATTGTTCAAATCGTTCATATAGGCGCTCTTTATCAGGTCGAGGTCTGTTTGTGCTTTGTCGATTTTTTTCAGGATCAGCTCCTTGAACTCCGCCAGGTCTGCGTCGGAGTATCTGATTTTCTCTTCTACCATGTTCTGTTCTTATTTTGTTATTAGTATTTTAGTTTTGATGTCGTCAAATTCTATTTCTGTACTGTTCCCATTCAGTTCGCTGGCGAAATCCAAGCTTTCGGTCAAGGTTTCCGACATGATGTAAGAACGGTTTTCGTTTACCGATTCCTCGAGCAATCCGTCCGGCTGCAATTGCACCTTGATCTTGTCGGTGACCTCGAATCCGGAATCTTTTCGGATGTTTTGGATGCGGTTGACCAATTCGCGGGCGATGCCTTCGCGCTTCAGGCTTTCGGTGATCGTGATGTCGAGCGCTACCGTGATGTTTCCCGAATTGGCGACCAGCCAGCCGGGAATGTCCTGCGATGTGATTTCGACGTCTTCGAGTGATAAAATTATACTTTTTCCCGAGATGTCAACAGTGAGCGTTCCTTCGCGGTCGAGCTGGTTGATCTGCTCTGGCGAAAATTTCTGTATCTCTTTGGAAATCAAACCCATATCTTTACCAAACCGCGGTCCTAGAGTTTTAAAATTCGGCTTGATCTGCTTGACCAGAATACCCGAAGCATCGTCGATCAATTCGATTTCCTTGACGTTCACTTCGGCCTTAATCAGGTCGGAAACCGCCTCGATTTCAGCCTTTTGATTTGCGTCAAGCACTGGAATCATTACCTTTTGCAGCGGTTGGCGCACCTTGATCATTTCCTTCTTGCGGAGCGACAAAACGAGCGACGAAATCGTCTGTGCTTTCTGCATCCGGCTCTCGAGCGATTTATCAACAAAGTTTTCAACGCAAACCGGGAATTTTGCAAGGTGAACACTAGAGAAACTCTCGGTTTTTGTAGCTTTTGTCAAATCGCGGTACAGCTGTTCCATAAAGAACGGGGCGATCGGGGCGCCGAGTTTCGCCACCGAAAGCAGGCATGTATATAACGTCTGATAAGCCGCGATCTTGTCCTGCCCGTAATTGCCTTTCCAGAAACGGCGACGGCACAAACGGACGTACCAGTTCGACAGGTTTTCCTGTACGAAATCGGAGATGGCGCGCGCGGCTTTCGTCGGTTCGTAATCGGCATAAAAACCGTCGACGTCTTTGATCAATGTATTCAATTCCGACAAAATCCAGCGGTCGATTTCCGGCCGGTCTTCGAGCGGAATTTCGGCTTCCGAATAGTTGAACCCGTCGATGTTCGCATATAGCGCAAAAAACGAATAAGTATTGTATAAAGTGCCGAAGAATTTGCGGCGAACTTCGGCCACGCCTTCGATGTCGAACTTGAGGTTGTCCCACGGGTTTGCGTTCGCGATCATATACCAGCGCGTCGCATCGGCGCCGTATTCGGCCAATGTCGTGAACGGATCGACGGCATTACCCAGTCGTTTCGACATTTTCTGTCCGTTTTTGTCCAAGACCAGACCGTTGGAAACGACATTTTTGTACGCAACTTTATCGAATACGAGAGTCGCGATCGCGTGCAAGGTATAAAACCAGCCGCGCGTCTGGTCTACGCCTTCTGCGATGAAATCGGCAGGGAAATCTTTTCCTCCGTCAACCTTATCTTTATTTTCGAACGGATAATGCCACTGCGCGTAAGGCATCGCGCCCGAATCGAACCAAACGTCGATCAAATCGGCTTCGCGCTTCATCGGCTTGCCCGAATTGGAAACAAGTGTAATGCTATCGACGACGTTCTTATGCAAATCGACCAAATCGTAATTGCTTTCGGACATGTCGCCAATGACAAATCCTTTGAACGGGTTTTCATTTTGGAATCCGGCGGCAATCGATTTTTCGATTTCGTCATAAAGCTGTTCGACCGATCCGATGATGATTTCATCCGATTTATCTTCGCTGCGCCAGATCGGAAGCGGAATTCCCCAATATCTTGAGCGCGACAAATTCCAGTCGTTCGCACCCTTGATCCAGTTCCCGAAACGGCCTTCGCCGGTCGATTTCGGTTTCCAGTTGATGGTTTCGTTCAGGTCGAACATGCGGTCGCGAACATCCGTAATCTTGATGAACCACGAATCTAACGGATAATACAAAAGCGGCTCATCGGTTCTCCAGGAATGCGGATAGCTGTGGACGTATTTCTCGACCTTGAATGCCTTGTTTTCTTCTTTTAATTTGATCGCGATCTCGACATCGACCGACTTTTCGGGTGCCGCTCCGGCATCGTAATATTCGTTTTTGACGTATTTCCCGGCGAATTCGCCCATGTGTGAAGTGAATTTCCCTTGCAGATCGACCAGTGGGACAGGATTTCCTGATTCGTCCAACACGAGCATCGGCGGCACTTCGGGCGTCGCTTCCTTGGCGACTTTCGCATCGTCGGCACCGAAGGTCGGCGCAGTGTGCACGATTCCGGTTCCGTCTTCGGTCGTGACGAAATCGCCCGCAATCACGCGGAATGCGTTTTCCGGATTCTGGTACGGAAGCGCATACGGAAGCAATTGTTCGTAACGGATTCCGACTGCTTCTTTGCCCTTGAATTCCGTCAGGATTTTATAGGGTATGTTTTTATCGCCCGATTTGAAATTCGCAAAATCATCGTCGGTTTCGCTTGCAAAAAAACCTTTGCCGAATTGCTTCCCGACCAGGTTTTTCGCCAACACGACATGGATCGGCTCAAACGTATATTGGTTAAACGTCCTGACCAAAACGTAATCGATCTTCGGTCCGACGGTCAGTGCGGTATTGCTCGGAAGCGTCCACGGCGTCGTGGTCCAGGCAAGGAAATAAACAGTCCCAAAACCTTGTAAAAATGCAGGAAGCGTTTCCGGTTTCGTTTTAAACTGCGCAACAATAGTCGTATCGGTCACATCACGGTAGCTGCCCGGTTGGTTGACTTCGTGTGAAGACAAACCGGTTCCGGCTTTCGGCGAATACGGTTGGATCGTATAGCCTTTATAGAGCAGGCCTTTGTCGTAAATCTGCTTCAAAAGCCACCAGACCGTTTCCATGTATTTGGATTTGTAGGTCACGTACGGATCGTCCATATCGACCCAATAGCCCATTTTTTCGGTCAGGTCGTTCCACACGTCGGTGTAGCGCATGACGGTTTTCTTGCAGGCTTCGTTGTATTCCTCGATCGAGATTTTCTTACCGATGTCTTCCTTGGTGATGCCGAGTTCTTTTTCGGTGCCCAGTTCGACGGGCAAACCGTGCGTATCCCAGCCGGCCTTCCGTTTTACCTGATAGCCTTTCTGCGTCTTGTAACGGCAGAAAATGTCCTTGATGGCGCGCGACATAACGTGATGTATTCCGGGCAGTCCGTTGGCCGACGGCGGACCTTCAAAAAACACGAACGGCTGTTGGCCTTCGCGCGAGGTGACGCTTTGCCCGAATATATTTTCGCTTTTCCAGAATTCGAGGATCTCGGCCGCCGATTGTGGCAAATCAAGCCCTTTGTATTCCTTGAAATTTGTGCTCATTGTGATGTTTTTGTTTTCGCGGATGCGAAAGTAAGGAATTTTTGGATACCAATGCCGAATTATTACAATGGAAATGCGATAAAATATCGGAATTCGACTCGCACCGTCAAGAAAAAACTTCACGGAGCACTTCGAGCGATTTCGGCTTTTTGAAACCATCAAGGTGCGATACGTAATAATCGAGTAAAATCCTGAGCAGCGCCTGGCGTTCGCCTCCCGAAAAGATTTTCTGCCCGTCCCCGAATTTCAGCCCGAGCAGCCTTTTGAAAAGATAAGTTTCCTGTTCCGACAAACAGCTGAATCCATGATCGCGGCTGAAAACGCCTTCGGTCATTTCGAAAAACGGCTCCGATATGCCTGAAGTTTGCGGATAAAATCCTAAGAATTTAGTGGTTTCGAGAAGGAACATCAGATGAAAATTCGAAACCTCGTCGTGATTGTCGAGCCAATTGAGCGCCGTTTCCAGAAATGCAAAAAAATCCTCGTTATTTTCTTCTTCGCGGATGCTGTGGTGCAATATTTCGGACAGAAAAAGGATCATCGTGCTTTTGACGATGTCGGTATTGATCGTCGTGTAAGCCGATGAAAGCCTGATTTCCCTGATATTCTCGAGCGTGCCCTTGTTTTTGTGTACGGCTTCGATTTCAAGCATTGTCAGCGGTTGGAAATAGGCAATCTTTTGCGCGGTCGTTCCCGAAAAAGCATTCCGGACAAAATAGGACTTAAGACCGGCCGTCTGCGTAAAGCATTTGACGATCAGGCTTTTTTCCTGATAGCGAAGCGCGGAAATAACAATTGCTTTGGTTTTGACGAGCATTTTTTTGGATTCGGATCGTACTTGAGCCTGCGACTGAGCCGTGTACCTATCTGACAATCATGACTTTCTTGACCTTCGTCTCGGCACCGTCTTCCGTCGAGACGAAAATCATGTAGACGCCCGACGCCACTTTGTATTTTCCGAATGCGGTCGTATCCCATTCGATCGTTCCGCCTTCGGTGATGGTTTCATAAACAAGGCTTCCGGTGATGTCGGCAATCTTGACGTGCGCCTTGTCAGTCAGTCCGCTGATTTTAACGGTTCCCGTAAATTCAGGCCGGACAGGATTCGGATAAACATAGACATTATTGAGGTTGTCGCTGGCATCCGTTGCCGTGCTTTTATAGGAAATCATCCCTTTAGAAGTGGCAATAAAGACTTCTCCGGTCACGCCATCGATGTCGATGTCGTTGATCACGTTGCTCGGCAGCGGTGAATTGGTCGTCGTGAAATGATGGATGGTTTCCTGTCCGTCGGGCGAAAGCATGAAAATGCCTGAATCAGTCGTGCCGATCCATTTATTGTTGGCGCCGTCGACGGCTATATCGGTGATGAACTGCTCAAAGAGCAACTCCTGCGCAACGCCGTCTTCGAGAATGATGATCGGGTTGGCGGTCATTTGCCCGTCGCTGTTGAACCGATCGACACTCGAAAGTATGCGAAGCCCTTTGCGCGTTCCGATCCACAATTGGTTGCGTGTATCGATGGCGATCGCCCGGACATCGTCGGACGGGAGATTTCCCTGATCGGTTCCGCTTTTTATTTTCTTGAACGTCGGCGAACTGTTCTGGTTGAAGGCCAGCACACCGGTTTTTTGCGTACAGATCCATTTCGTCCCGTTTTTGTCGATGACCATCCGGCCGTAGCGTTCGTCGAAAAACGAATTCACCACGCCTTCCACGCTATAGGATTGCCACGAACCGCTGGTCGTGAGCACTTTGATGGCGTTCTTGACCAGACCGTCGGTCATCCAGAGATTGCCTTGGCGGTCGAATGCGCTTTGCTCGATCCGGATGTCGGAATCGGGCGGATCGGTGGTAAACACGCTTTCGAGCCCGCTGTTGGTTTCATTGTAAACCGTGACCAGCGCATCGTTTTCGAATTTGAGCAATCCCGAAAAATAGGAGCTCACGAAAACCTGGTTGATGTTCGACGGATTGACCGTAAGCCTGACAAAATCGTAGGCCTGCGATGTCGGCGGATGTACTTCGGGATACGGAATGTTGAGCCATCCGGACGCGCTGTACTTGCTGATGCCGTAAGTCCTGAGCGGATCGGGATCGTACTGCTCGGTATAATCGCCGTAAACCGCCCAGAGGTTTTCGGTTTGCTTGTTGATCGAAAAAATGTTGTTTTTAGACGGTCCGTCCGGGCTGATGTAATCGAAACCCGACGGGTTGGCGACTGTCGCGGTCACGATGCCGTTCTCGAAAGTCCCGATGTAGATGACGTCGCCAATGACGGTCGCGCAGGTAAAAACCGCGTTCATGTCCGGAATCAGGTCGCTGTTGACCTGTGCAACATTGCTTAGCGACTGATTGTAAACATAGACTTTATCGGAAGTCGAAATAATCAGGTAATCGGCAGTGCTCCGCAAATCGACCGCGGGCAAAGGCAGCGTAACAAGAGTGGAAAAAACGGTGCCGTTGTAACGCGATACATTGCTGGTATTGTTTACGGAAAACAGCTCGTTGCCGAAGGTTTCGACTCCCGTATAAATCCCGGCCGAAATGTTCGACCACTGGCTGAAATCGATCAGGTTCGGATTGGTGACCAACGCCCGGCGCAGGCCGTTGTTGGTTGCGGCGTAAATTTGACCGTTGTAGACCGCGGTTTGCGAAACGGCGATTTCCGCGCCGTTGTCGCCGATGAAATAGGTGTCGCCGAAATAAAGCGTCGCCAGGTTGTACTGTACGATCCCGAAATCGCAGGAAACATAAACGATGCCGTCGTATTCCATGAAGTGGTTGACCCTTTTGATGTTCGAGGGCAACTGCTTGTTGATGATGTCGACCACGTTCAAAACGCTGCCGTCGGCTTCGTTGATGATCACGATCAGCCCGTTGTCGTAGCCGACCATGGTCTTGTTCAGCGTTGGGCTGTGGTACAAAGCCGTAATGGTCTGCCCCGAAAGCCCATCGATGGTCGTGGTCGTCTTGACGGTATTGGTCACAAGGCTTTTGGAGAAAAGCGCGTTTTCGGCAGCGGCGTAAATTGCATTGTCGGCCTGGGAAACGTCCTTGATTTCGTTGAATGAAAAATATCCTTTCCACGGTTGGTTTTGGCTAAAGCCGATTTGGGAAAGTCCGAGAAATAGGAAAAGCAGAAAATATTTTTTCATCATATCGTATTGAGTCACAAATATAGTAAACGCAATTCTGTCGATTTTCATATAATGAATAAAAAATGCCACCCAACCGGATGGCACTTTATTTAGTTGAAAACCCGACGAAACCGTCCGATCTTTTAATTTTTATACGACGCCTTGTGCCAGCATCGCATCGGCAACTTTTACGAACCCGGCGATGTTCGCGCCTTTGACGTAATCGACATAGCCCGTTCCGTCCGAACCGTATTTCACGCACGACGCGTGGATGTTCAGCATGATGTTTTTCAGCCTTTCATCGACTTCTTCGGCCGTCCAGCTCAAACGCAAAGAGTTTTGCGACATTTCAAGACCCGAAGTCGCAACTCCGCCTGCATTTGAAGCCTTTCCGGGCGCAAAAAGGATTTTCGCGTTCTGGAACACCGTTACCGCTTCAGGCGTTGAAGGCATGTTCGCGCCTTCAGCTACACAGAAACAGCCGTTGGCCACCAGCATTTTCGCTTCTTCCTCGTTGAGTTCGTTTTGGGTAGCGCACGGCAACGCAATATCGCATTTCACTTCCCAAGGACGTTTCCCGGCAACGTATTTCGCGTTCGGATATTTTTTTGTGTATTCGCTGATGCGGGCATAATCGACGTTCTTGATCTGCATGATGTGCGCGAGTTTCTCAGTGTCGATTCCGTCAGCGTCATAAATGTAACCTGCCGAATCCGACGCAGTAACGACTTTTCCGCCCAGTTGCGTCGCTTTTTCGATGGCATACTGCGCCACGTTTCCGGATCCGGAAACCACGACAGTCTTGCCCTGGAAACTGTCGCCGCGCGTACCGAGCATGCTTTGTGCGAAATACACGTCGCCGTAACCGGTAGCTTCGGGACGGATCAACGAGCCGCCGAACGAAATGCCTTTCCCGGTCAAAACTCCGGTAAATTCATTCCTTAATCTTTTATATTGGCCGAACATGTAGCCGACTTCGCGTCCGCCAACGCCGATATCGCCTGCAGGAACGTCGGTATCGCCGCCGATGTGCTTTGAAAGTTCGGTCATGAAAGCCTGGCAGAAACGCATGATTTCATTGTCGGATTTGCCTTTGGGGTCGAAGTTCGCGCCGCCTTTTCCGCCGCCCATCGGAAGCGTGGTCAGCGAGTTTTTGAACGTCTGCTCGAAAGCAAGGAATTTGAGGATTGAAAGGTTTACCGAAGGATGAAAACGGATTCCGCCTTTATACGGTCCGATTGCGGAGTTCATCTGGATCCGGTAACCGCGGTTGACCTGTGTGTTTCCGGCATCGTCTGTCCAGACGACGCGGAAAGTGATGATGCGCTCGGCTTCGACCATACGCTCGAGCAGCATCTTGTTCTGGTATTTTTTATTTTGTTCGATAAACGGAATCACGGTTTCCGCAACTTCGTGTACGGCCTGCAAAAACTCAGGCTCATTGGGATTGTTTTTGGCAACTGCCTGTACAAAAGAATCAATGCTTTGTGACATGGTTATTAGATTATTGACGTTTATTTCAAACGTTTTCGTTTAGTGGCGCAAATATACATTTTCTAGTATAATGCCCGTAATTTTTTTTGACTGAATTGCTTTATTGCGGTATTGGAAATTTAAATCGGAAAAGTAGTTTCGGAAATCGGGTTCCATGCTTTGCTACAGCGTTTTATGTTATTTTTTTAATTTATTTCACAAGTGAATGATGTTTTTATATATTTGTCGGGAATTGTAAATACTTTAAAAACAATGCCCAAGTATATTTTCATAACCTGCCTGCTGCTTTTTGGTTTTACCAATGAGGCTGTTGCCCAGTTTGGATTTTCGCATGAAATCGGCGCGATTATCGGGCCAACGGCATTCCAGTCAGATTATGGCGAACGGCATGATTTTAAGACCAACGCGGGAAACACGGGCTTTGAGATCGGGCTTATTCATTACCTGAATTTTTCCTACAAGGCCGAATGTAACTGTTATACTCCCGAAACCTATTTCAACGACCACTTCAAGCTTCGCAGCGAGCTTTCGTATACCAAAACCAAGCTTCAGCACTTTGGCCGCTGGGTCGACGGCGGAAACCAAAATTCACTTTGGGTGCAACAGCTCAAGGCCATGCACGGCACCGCTTCGGTAACCAACATCGGGATGCAGCTCGAATTTTTCCCGTTGAGCATCCGCGATTTCTCGGCAACCATCGGCGCTTTGGCTCCGTTCGTTAGTTTGGGCGGTCAATTCAGCTTTTACGACCCGGAAGCGTCTTCCGATCTTGGTCCGCTCGATACACCGCTGACGACACCTGTAAAATACATGGGCGCGACACAAAACAAAAGCGGGACGGTTTGGTCTGTCGTGACCAGCGTCGGTACGCGGTATAAACTAACAACACTTTCCGATCTGATCGTCGATCTTCGTTTCCAGTATTACTTTTCAGACTGGGTTGACGGTTTGCGCCCCGATCCGGCAATCTACAAGGAGAACAAGGCCAACGACTGGAACGTCTGGTTCAACTTCGGATACATTTACTACATCAATTGATAATGGATAATAACAATTATGAAAAAAGCCGCTGAAAAAATATCCAGCGGCTTTTTTCGTCCACGAATTCACGAATGAAATATATAATTCGAGTTTCGTTGCTGATAAATTTCTGTTAAGCCAACGCCTGTTTCAAATCATCGATCAGGTCGTCGGCATCCTCGATCCCGACGCTCAGCCGCACGAGATCGTCGGTAATCCCGATTTCCTTTCTTTTATCCTCGGGAATCGACGCATGCGTCATCAGCGCCGGATGATTTGCCAAAGATTCGACGCCGCCCAACGATTCGGCCAGCGTAAACACTTTCAGGTTTTCGAGAAATTTCACCGCGTCGGCCTTTTGCCCCGAAGCGAACGTGAACGAAACCATGCCGCCGAAACCGCTCATTTGCTTTTTTGCGACTTCATGGAACGGATGTTCCGGCAGTCCGGGAAAAAACACTTTTCCGATTTTAGGATGGTTTTTCAAAAATTCAACGACTTTTTCGCCATTTTCGCAATGCCGTTGCATCCTTAAATGCAAGGTCTTGATTCCGCGCAGCACCAGAAACGAATCCATCGGGCCGAGCGTCGCGCCGGTTGCGAATTGCTGGAAATGCAGTTTTTCGCCGAGCTCGGCATCTTTGACGACCAATGCGCCGGCGATCACATCGGAATGCCCGCCCAGATATTTCGTGGCCGAATGCATGACGATATCAGCGCCCAGATCAAGCGGCTTCTGCAAATACGGCGTTGCGAAAGTATTGTCGACGGCAAAAAGAATATTTTTACCTTTTAAAATACCGGCGATTTCGGCAATATCGGCAAGCTTCATCAAAGGATTGGTCGGAGTTTCGACCCAAACCATTTTTGTGTTTTCATTAAGAATCGATTTGAACCTTTCGATGTCGTTCATGTCGACAAAGTGAAATTTGATTCCCGAATCTTTGTAAATCCGTGTAAACATCCGGTATGTTCCGCCGTACAGATCGTCCATCGCGATGACTTCGTCGCCGGATTTGAACGAGCGCAACACGCAATCGGTCGCGGCCAATCCTGAGGAAAAAGCCAATCCGCGCGTTCCGTTTTCGATGCTCGCCAAGGCGTTTTCGAGCGCCGTTCTCGTTGGGTTGGCCGCCCGGCTGTATTCATATTCGCCTACCGGTTTTCCGGGCGTGACCTGCGCATAGGTCGAGGTCTGGAAAACGGGCGGCATTACGGCGCCGGTCTTTTCTTCGTGGTGCTGCCCGCCGTGTATTGCTTTTGTGTTGAATTTCATAGTTCGTTATTTAGTTCGGCAAAGTTACGTTTTGGAAACGGATTTCCAATGTTTTGAAAATGCCTAGCCCCGATGGGAAGCGGCATCCTTTTTTAAATCCTGAAAGGTTTAAAAAAGATAAAGCGGACAGCGGGAACATGCTCCAAAATCAAACAAATTTCCGGATCGACATCATCATCCCTATGTGCATGGCTTCGTGATAATTGTTGAAGCTGATCGCGTCGCCGGCGGATTTGAGCTCGAAACCGGTTACCGTTGTGTACGGCCTGTAATCCCGGAAAATTCCGGCGTCGAAATCGGATTCAGTCTTTTCGATCGCCTGGAAAAGCAACCCGCGGATTTCGTCAACCTCGGCCTGCGTTACGTCGCGCTCGGGTTTTGTGCCGCGCTTGTAACGGTCGATCATTTCGGGCGAAACGAGCATCGGCAGACCCGAAAGATTGTATATGAGCATCTGTTGCACCACGACGATGTGCCCGATGTTCCAGATCAGGTTGTTGTTGAATCCGTGCGGCACTTTGTTGAGCTGTCCCAAGGTATAATTGTCCAAATGTTGCGCGAGGATTTCCCGGCTTTTTGCGGTGATTCCGAAAGTTTGCTGCATGTGATTTTTTTGATAAAAGTAGCAATTTGATTTACTTTGCGCAATGGACAAAGTATATTACCTTTCAACGTGCGACACCTGCCGCAAAATCCTGGCTTCGTTGCCGGAAAACAATCTGGAGCCGATCGACATCCGGCAAAAACCGTTTACCGAAAAAACGCTTGACGAATTAAAAAAACTGGCCGGAAGTTACGAAGCGCTATTCAGCCGAAAAGCGCAGTTGTACAAATCGCTCGGACTCAAGGACCAAAAACTCACCGAAGCCGATTATAAAAAATACCTGCTCGAGCATTACACGTTTCTGAGCCGGCCGGTGTTTGTAATCGGCGGGAAAATTTATATCGGGAACAGTAAGGCCAATGTGGAAAACGTTATCGCCGCTTTGAAATAATCCGGCGACAAATGGCGCCCGTCGCTTACTCTGTGCAACTTTAACTATATTTGTACTTCTTTACCGTTTGCCAATGATACAATCCATGACCGGCTTTGGGAAAGCGACCTTGCAGCTCCCGAACAAAAAAGTGACCGTCGAAGTCAAATCACTCAACAGCAAAGGCCTTGACCTGAACGTACGGATGCCGTCGGTATACCGGGAAATGGAATTGGGATTGCGCAACCAGATCGCCACTGTACTCGAACGCGGCAAGATCGATTTTTCGATTTTCGTCGAAAATACGGCCGAACAAACCTCGACGAAAGTCAACGTTCCGATCCTGCGCGCCTATATTGACCAGTTAAAGGAAATCCAGCCCAATGCCGACGAGACCGAACTCATGAAAATGGCCATCCGCATGCCCGATGCGCTCAAGACCGAACGCGAGGAAATCGACGAAGGCGACTGGGACGAAATCCAGGGCGTGATCGACGAAGCGCTGACGAACATCAAGAATTTCCGCACTTCCGAAGGCGTCGCGCTCGAAAAGGAATTCCTGCACCGAATCGCCAACATCATGTCGATGATGAACGAAACCGTCGCGATGGATTCGGAACGGATCAAGACCGTGAAAACCCGGCTGCAATCGGCCATCGAGGAACTGAAAGTGACTTTGGACGAAAACCGTTTCGAGCAGGAACTGATTTTTTATCTTGAAAAATACGACATCACCGAGGAAAAAGTCCGCCTCGAAAACCACATGAATTATTTCATCGAAACCCTTGCGGGAAGCGAAGCCAACGGACGGAAGCTCGGTTTCATCATCCAGGAAATGGGCCGGGAGATCAATACGATGGGCTCGAAATCGAATCACGCGCAGATGCAGAAACTCGTCGTGCAGATGAAGGACGAACTCGAAAAAATCAAGGAACAGGTGCTCAACGTGCTCTAAAACAGGTCGAAAGACCAAAGACTAAAGACCAACGACCAAAATGAAAAAAGGAAAACTCATTGTTTTTTCGGCGCCGTCCGGATCGGGAAAAACCACGATTGTCAGGCATTTGCTCGAACTTCCGGAATTGAAGCTCGAATTCTCGATATCGGCCACGTCGCGTCCGCCGCGCGGCGCTGAGAACCACGGCGACGATTATCATTTTTTGTCGATTGCCGAGTTCAAGCAGCACATCCGCAACGAAGATTTCGTCGAATGGGAAGAAGTTTATCCCGACATGTTTTACGGCACGCTGAAAGACGAGGTCGAACGCATCCGCGAAACGGGGAAAAATGTGATTTTCGACATCGATGTTTCGGGCGGGCTGCGCATCAAACGGAAATTCCCGAAAGACACGATTGCGATTTTCGTCAAACCGCCGAGTATCGACGAGCTGAAGAAACGCCTGAAAAAACGCTCGACCGAATCGGACGAGAAAATTGCGATGCGGATCGCGAAGGCATCGGCGGAACTGGCAACCGCGCCGCTTTTTGACGTGATCGTCGAGAATTCCGATCTGGAGCAGGCCAAGAAAAAGGCCTATGAGCTCGTATCGAATTTCATAAACAAATAACAGGATGAAAGTCGGGCTGTATTTCGGAACGTTCAACCCGATCCACATTGGGCACCTGATCATCGCCAACCACATGGCTGAATTTTCGGGGCTCGACCAAATCTGGCTCGTCGTGACGCCGCACAACCCGCACAAAACCAAAAACACGCTGCTCGACGATTACAAACGGCTCGAAATGGTATTCCTGGCGACGGAACATTACCCGAAACTCAAGCCTTCGGATATCGAGTTCAAACTGCCGCAGCCCAGTTATACCGTCAATACGCTGGCGCACCTGCAGGAAAAATATCCGGGTAACGAATTTTCGCTGATCATGGGCGAAGACAACCTCAACTCGCTCCACAAGTGGAAAAATTACGAAATCATCCTGCAAAACCACGACATTTATAGCTATCCGCGCATTTCGGTTGAAACCATTAGCCCGGAACTGGAAAACCATCCTAATATCCACAAGATTGACGCGCCAATCATTGAAATTTCGTCGACATTCATCCGGGAATGCATCAAAGCCAAGAAGAACGTCCGCGCGCTGCTGCCGGCGGAAGTCTGGCAATATCTCGACCACAACAACTTGTATAAAAAGTAACATTCCTTTGGCAAGATTCGGGAATTCGTTTCTTAATTTTGGTAATCAAATTTAAGATTATGAACAATTTCGAACTATACAACCCGACCAATCTTATTTTCGGCAAAGGCCAAATCGAAAAACTTGCGGATCTGGTCCCGAAAAACACCAAAATCCTGCTTGCATACGGCGGCGGAAGCATTTTCAGCAACGGCGTTTACGATCAGGTGAAAAAAGCGCTTTCGGATTTCGAGATCGTAGAATTCGGCGGCATCGAACCCAATCCGCATTATGAAACGCTAATGAAAGCGGTCGGAATCGTCAAAAAAGAAAACATCGGATTTTTGCTCGCCGTCGGCGGCGGTTCGGTCATCGACGGTGTGAAATTCATTTCGGCGGCCGTGAAATTCGACGGCGACCCGATTGAAATCCTGCACAAAAGACTGTTGATCAAAGACGTTTCGCAGATTATCCCGTTCGGGACGGTCCTGACTTTGCCGGCTACGGGAAGCGAGATGAATTCGGGCGCAGTCGTAACAATCGAAGAAACGCAGGAAAAGCTCTCGTTTGGCGGCTCGGCGCTCTTCCCGAAGTTTTCGATCTGCGATCCGACAGTCATAAAATCGCTTCCGAAAAGACAAATCCAGAACGGCGTGGTTGATGCCTATACGCATGTCATGGAACAATACCTCACTTATCCGCACGAAGGTTTTTTACAGGACCGGATTGCCGAAGCGATTCTGGCTACGCTGATCGAAGTCGGACCGAAAGTGGTCGAAAACCAGGACGATTACGCACTCGCTTCCAATTTTATGTGGTGCTGTACGATGGCTTTGAACGGGCTGTTGAACAAAGGCGTCCCGACCGATTGGGCCACGCACATGATCGGTCACGAACTGACGGCGCTGTACAACATCGATCATGCACGGACGCTGGCCGTTATCGGGCCGAACCTCTACAAGGTGATGTTCGATACCAAAAAAGAAAAACTCGCGCAATACGGCAAACTCATTTTCGGGCTGGAAGGCGAAATCGATGAAATTGCCGAAGCCGCAATCGAAAAAACCGTGGATTTCTTCCATAAAATGGGCATGGACACCAAACTTTCCGAGTACACCGAAGATTACGAAAAAACCGCCGGCTTCATTACGGAACGTTTTGAAAAACGCGGCTGGAAAGCGCTCGGCGAAAAACAGAACATCACGCCCGATAAGGTAAAGGAAATCGTTGAGAGAAGTTATTAGTTTACAAGGACAAAAATCAAAAGGCGCTTCTGAATTCAATTCACAAGCGCCTTTATCATAACACCAAAACAAAATTTACTAACTTCTATGATTCTTGCGAATCAATAGCTGGTTATAATTCAATAACGGCTGAAAACGGGCGGAATTGCCTCGGGCGCTCATAATTTAATGTTAAACTTTCCTTTAACACAGAAGTGTCCGATTGCCTTGCCCATTCCTGCCAATTTGAGTATTTTTGAATTCCAAAACAAATTGAATGAAAGACCATCCGAAATTTGCCGTTGTCGGCGGCGGAAGCTGGGCTACGGCCATCGCCAAGATGCTGTGCGTCAATCTTCCCCAGATTGCATGGTACATGCGTAACGAGCAAGCCATCGGCCACATGAAGGCGCACCACCACAATCCGAATTACCTGAGTTCGGTGGAATTTAACATCAATAAGCTCCGGCTGACGTCCGATATCAACGAAGCGGTCGAATATGCCGATTACATCATCTTCGCGATCCCGTCGGCTTTTCTGGGCGCCGAGCTTGGCAAAATGACCGCCAGCCTGCAAGACAAAGTGATTTTCTCGGCCATCAAGGGAATCGTTCCCGAGACCAGCCTGATCGTCGGCGAGCATTTCCATGAAACCTACGCTATCCCGTACGATAATATCGGCGTCATTACCGGGCCGTGCCACGCCGAGGAAGTTGCGCTCGAACGCCTATCTTATCTGACCATTGCCTGCGGGGACGAGCAAAAAGCGAAAGAAGTCGCCGACTGCCTCTCGAGCAATTACATCAATGCGAAAATCACCGACGACATCATCGGGACCGAATATGCCGCGATGCTCAAGAACATTTATGCGATAGCCGCCGGGATTGCACACGGACTAGGCTACGGCGACAATTTCCAGTCGGTTCTGATGAGCAACGCGATCCGGGAAATGAAGAAATTCATCCGGAAAGTGCATAAAATGAAGCGCAATATCAACGATTCAGCCTATCTCGGCGATTTGCTCGTAACCGGTTATTCGGTGTTTTCGCGAAACCGGATGTTCGGCAATATGATCGGGAAAGGCTATACCGTAAAGGCCGCGATGATGGAAATGAGTATGGTAGCCGAAGGTTATTACGCTGCAAAAAGCGCTTACGAGCTCAATTTGGAATATGGCGCCAAAACTCCGATCATCAATGCGGTTCACGATATTCTGTACGAAGGAAAGGAAGCGCGGAAAGTGTTCAGGAAACTCACCGAAAAGCTCGACTGATGAGCAAGCGCTGGAAAACTGCAATCTTTTTCGGGATTCTTTGGGGATTCCTGATGATGGTTTTTTCGATTTGCTTCGATTTGCAGGAAAAAGCCTTTCACCAGATCATTGCATCGAACGGTTTTTGGATTCGTTGGATCGGCTATACGGTTTTGGGAATTTTCCCCGTCGGTTATTTCAGCTACCGCGGAAAAAAAGAAGATTAGATCAGCGTACGATCACGCCGGGTTTCCACAAATGCGGGACTTCTTCGGTATTTTCATCACGAATCGAGTTTGCGATGAACGTATACTTTCGGTCATACAATGTATTGCCGATGAAAAACGTCAGCATGAATTCGTTGTTGAGCGCCAGTACGCTTTCTTCGACCATTTCGATTTTGACGGCTGAAACCGCCGGCATTTCCACAAGCGCATGACGCAATAACGAAGTCTTCCGCATCTCGCCCTGAATCGTTCCGAAGGCTTTCGAGACGACCATGATATCATGCAATTCGTCATCGCTGTCGTTGACCAGGTAAACGTTCCAGACGTTGGCCATAAAATCGTCGTTCCACTCGCTGACTGCGGCCATGAATACGTTTTTGACTTCGGGTATGTTGATGTCTTTTTGCATTTGATTTGGAGCTGTTCCCGCTATCCGCTCCAATCTTTTGTTTCATTGCATTCCCACAAAAGGATTTTCGCTGCTATCGGGGCTAGGGCATTGCGTTAAATTGAAGCCTTGAACTGTTCCAGGAAGCGGACGTCATTTTCGTAAAACATCCGGATGTCGCCAATCTGGTAGAGCAGCATCGCGATGCGTTCGATTCCCATACCAAAGGCGAATCCATTGTATTCGTCAGGGTTGATGCCGCAGTTTTTCAGAACGTTCGGGTCGACCATGCCGCAACCCATGATTTCGAGCCAGCCCGTGCCTTTGGTGATGCGGTAATCGGTTTCGGTTTTCAATCCCCAATAGATATCGACCTCGGCGCTCGGTTCGGTAAACGGGAAATACGACGGGCGAAGCCGGATTTTCGATTTGCCGAACATTTCCTTCGTGAAATACAAAAGTGTCTGCTTCAAATCGGCGAAAGAAACGTCCTTGTCGATATACAAGCCTTCGACCTGATGGAAAATACAGTGCGAACGCGACGACACAGCTTCGTTACGGAACACGCGCCCCGGCGAAATCGTCCGGATCGGCGGCTTGTTGTTTTCCATATAGCGGACTTGCACCGACGAGGTATGCGTTCTTAAAAGTACATCCGGATTGGTCTGGATGAAAAACGTGTCCTGCATGTCGCGCGCCGGATGGTATTCCGGAAGGTTCAATGCAGTGAAATTGTGCCAGTCGTCTTCGATTTCCGGGCCTTCCGAGACGTTGAAGCCGATGTTCGAGAAAATGTCGGTAATCTGGTTCTTGACAATCGATATCGGGTGGCGCGAACCGATTTTAAGCGGCTCGGCCGGGCGTGTCAAATCGCCGTAAACCGATTGGGAATGTTCGGCGCTTTCCAGCTTTTCCTGGATCGATTTTACTTTTTCCTCGGCGGTTTGTTTGAGTTGGTTGATCACTTGCCCGAAGTCTTTTTTCATCTCGTTCGGCACGTTGCGGAATTCGGCGAAAAAGTCGTTGAGCAATCCTTTCTTCCCAAGGAATTTGATCCGGAAAGCTTCAAGCTCTTCCTTGTTTTTGGCGTGGAAGGCTTCGGCTTCGGCAATATATTGTTTGATTTTGTCGGTCATCATGGGCATTTTGAAGGTGCAAATTTAAGTTTTTTGCCACGAACCCGTGCATTTGGTCGACTAAAAAACGCTTATTTTTAATCGATGAGCTCTTTTTCGAGAAAATAGTTCACGATCGCTTCCTTCATCAGCACCGATTGTTCGCCGGCCTTGAGCGGCGGGAGTTCTTCCCTGACTTTGTAATGTGGCCAGCCTTCCTTGTCGAAAAACTCGAATTCGTAGTAACCGTAAGGCTCGAGCAGCCGGCAGATCGCGATGTGCATGAGATTGACTTTCTCGTCTTTCTTGAATTTCTGGTGTATTTTGCCCAATTCCTGTACGCCGATCAGATAAATGATCCGTTCCAGATCGAGGTCTTCGCCCTGCGAAAACTGGTCCGACAAAATTTCGACGAGCTTTTCCCAGCGCGCTTTGAGTTGGCTATCCCTTGACATTATTGGTATTCGATTGTAGTCTCTGAAATTATCGTGTCACCTTCTTTCACGATGATGCTTGTCGGATAATTCTCGGGATTATACACCATTTCATAAGTATAGCCCGATGTGGGCGTAGTCGACGAAGACGGCGAATAAACCAACGCTAAAGTAGCATTGTTGTTGCTCATCGGATGAATTCCGGGCACAACCAACGTCATCCTCAAATACGGGTTCATGTTTTTGGTCGGATTGTTTTTGTCGTCCACATCATAAGTTGTGCGGCTTTCGTATGTTTCGCCCAAAAAATTGGTTTGCGTTTTTTGGATCAGGTTGTTTTGGCTGAAAACATACGACTCGGTTTCATACGTATTCCAAACGCTGCCATCAAACAATTGATAGGTCATTTCTGACAAAACATTCCCGTTATAGCTGTAAAGAATCTGCTCACCATCATTCGACGTGACTGATGCCAGCAAGTCTCCGTCGTAACTATAGGTATTGGTTCTTGACAACACATCATCTACGTAATGCTTGGTTTCAGTGACCTTATTTCCGGAATACACGAACTCGATTTTCTTGTTCGGCGGATTTAAAACAGATTCCAGAACGTTTCCTGAATAATTCAATTCGGCTTGATCGGTATGGGTAATGCCTTCGTCATAAGTCGTGTAGCTGATTGATTTGACCAACAGACCGTTTCCGGTTTCGGAGCTGCCGCTGTCATCGCTTGAACATCCCAGCGCCAATATAGCCGCGAACATTCCTAAAAATACTTTCTTCATCTTTTTGTCTTTTGGACAAAAGTACTCGTATTTCGCAATTGTCAAAAATTATTTGATGGCTTTGATCGCGCTGCTTTCAATCCAGCCGTCCGAACCGTCGGGCAATTGAACGCGGCACCAGTTGTCGAGCGTTTCCAAAATGTAGACTTTCGTGCCTTCGTGCAGGATGAACGCGTCGTTTGCCGTAGCTTTCGGTTCGCTTTTCACCGGCGTGATTCCGGCAAAAACGATCGCGGGTCGCTCGCTTTTGTAACGTTCTTTTTCAAACACGGCCGAAAGCACACTCGCAACGATACATAGCGCAAACACAAACATCGCGATGAAGAAAAGCCGTTTGTAAAGTGCAATTCCCGAAAAATAATAGCCGCAGAACGCCAACAGGAAGCAAACCGAAAAAGCCACCGCGATCCAGGCCCAGCAATTGTATCCGAAAGCCGATGTAAAGTCTGCGATCATTTTCCGGAAGCCGGCTTTTGGAACTTCCCGGACCTCATCGATCATCATTTTGTGTGCGAATTTCAGGTTTGTCAGCACATCGGCATTGTCCGGTTCGAGCAAGAGCGCTTTTTCGTAATTGTATACCGCAGGCGCGACTTTGTTCATTTTATAATAAGCATTCCCGAGATTGAAATACAAATCCGCCGATTGCTTTCCCGTTTTCAATACGCTTTCATATTCCTGAGCCGCTTCGGTATATTTTTCCTGCCGATAGAGCGCATTGCCTTTGTCAAATCCGCTTTGGGCGAAAAAAACCTGCGTCACGAGCAGCAATAAATAAAATGGATTTTTCATGTCTTAACTTAATTTTTTTCTCATGCACACGCTGCTTTCCACACCGATGTACTGCCCGTAACATTCTGTATGTAAATAGCCCGACTTTTCATAAAGGCTGATGGCCGGCTTTAGCAGCATTCCCGTTTCGAGAATCGCTGTTGCATAACCCGATTCGGCAGCCCAGGTTTCCAGTTCCGAAAGGATTGCAGCCGCGATGCCTTTTCCGCGGTATTCTTCCCGGACGTACATCCTTTTGATTTCGGCTACTCCGGGTTCGTATTCCTTGAATGCCCCGCAGCCTGCCGCCATTCCGGCGATATAAGCAACGACTACGTGCTTCAGGCTATCGATTTTATTGTACTGCGCAAAAAACGGCGCCTCGTCGCCATCAGTGATTTTCAAGCCTTCGTCGAGCAGGAAAACCAGCCGGTGAAAATCTTTATTTTCCGAATCGGTCCTGAGCAATTCCATATCAAATCTGTTTTTCGAGTTCGGAAATGACGGTTTCGGCGCGGTGGTAATCGTTTTGGATCGCCGCTTCCGACGATGGCGCGTACCGGGCGAATTCGCAGCTTTCCATCAACGCGATAAAGGAGTTGACCGTATCGGGATTGGCTTTGGCCATCAAAATTTCGCGGATCTTGTCTTTGCTCATTTCCGAAGTCTCGATGTGGAGTTTGGCCTTCAGGAAATTGTGCATCGATTTCTCGAGCGCGATATAAAACAGTTCGCGGTTGCCGAGCTGGTTTTTGGCTTCCGAAAGGTATTTTTTGGCCAGTTTGTTCGACATCCGGATTTTGTTCCCGGCCACGTCGTTGTCTATCGCCTCTTTTTTCCTGCGCAGGGCAATCAAAACCGGAATGCAAAGAAACGGCGCGAGCATCAGCGAATAGAACAGCCCCGAACCGTAGAAATCTTTCTTGTGGATATCGGCCAGACGGGTTTTCATCTTGATGAAACGGAATTGTTCGGTTTCGGAAATCTTCATTTTCGCCGGCTCGTTGCTTTCGGACGATGCGACGCCGGATGCGGTCGGCCCGTCGAGGACGTTGATCATGATTTCAGGCGAAGTGATCGTCCTGTATTTTCCCGATCCCAGATCGAAATAAGTAAACGACATCGGCTTGATCGGGTATTTGCCTTTGTATTGCGGGATGATCGTATAGGTATCGGCGATTTTTCCGGTCATTCCCGTAAGCGGCGTGGACACGTTTTCCTTATGCACCGGATCGTACATTTCGAGCGCCGACGGAACGACCGGTTTGGGCAAATTAAAAAGTTTCAGGTTTCCGGTTCCGGCTACGCTGACGTTGAGCTCGAGCGATTCGCCGTTTTTGAGGTTGGTTTTGGATGGCGTAACGTTGAAGTTGAACTTTCCGACCGCACCTGAAAAATCGGCAGGTTTTCCCGCTTCGGGAAGCGGCTTGACAGTTATGGTCTTGGCTCCGGCGGAAACTCTTTTGTTATCTTGTACGACCAATACCTGTCCGAAAATATTGCGACGGTTCGATGGCAATTCGCAATCGATGTCCAGCGACAGCGGCTCGATTTCGAGTTTGCCCGACTTTTGCGGATACAACACGGTTTTGCGAAGTACTACGTAACGGTAGCGTTCTCCATTGTATTTCCCGTCCTCGACCTGAAGCTGCTTGATGTCGATGTTCTGGCTCCAGAAATCGTTGTATTTCGGCTTGTCGAGCTCGCGCCAGTTCGTAATCCCGACGTTGTAGCTGAAATACAGTTTATAAACAACGGTAATCGGCTCGTTGATATACGGATTGGTTTTCGAGACTTCCGCGACCAGGTGCAGCGCATCGTCGGCCGAAACCTGCGTATCGTTCGGGTCGCGCGGTTGTTCGACGGCGTTGGTCACGGTGATTTTTATCGGTGTCGTCTTGTAAATCTGGTTGTTGATCTCGATCAACGCCTGCCGGATCGTGAGCGTGCCTTTTTGGGTCGGCAGCAAATAATACGAATAGGTCTTGTTGAACGAGCTCCGCCCGTTGATCCAGGACTGGCTTACGCTCTGGCTCGGACCCGCGATAATCCGGAAACCTTCGAACGACGGCGGCGAGAAATTGTCACCGTCCGCGTTCATCGAAAAATCGACGCGAAGCCGTTCGTTGATGCCCAGCGTCTGCTTGCTCGCTTTGGCTTCGAACTGTACCTGGGCAAATAAGCCCTGGAAACAAAGTAATGATAAAATGATGTATCTTTTCATTTCGCAATCAATCCAATCGGTGTCAAATTAAATCATTTTGAAACTGGTTACCAGTCTTTTTCGGTTTTTACAGGCGGCGCTTTTACTTTTTTGGCGTTGACTTTCTCCTGGACTTTCTTCTCTTCGTTGTTTACCGCTTCGAGCAGGCTTTCGAGCCGTTGTTTGGAAATCCCGCCCGGTTTGGGTTTCGGCTGGCCTTGGTCTTTGGGCTGGCCGTCTTTGTTTTGTTTTTTGTCGTCGCCTTTCTTATCCTGGTTTTTCTTGTCCTTGTCGCCGTCTTTTTTGTCGTCCTTCTTGTCTTTGTCCTTTTTGTCTTTTTTATCCTTTTTGTCCTTCTTGTCTTTCGGCGGCGGATTTTCCTTGAGCTTCTTTCTGGCAAGTGCGTAATTGTAACGCGTTTCCTCGTCGGCAGGATCGTTGCGCAATGCGTTTTTATAAGCCTCGACCGCTTCGGTGTATTTTTTTTCTTTCATATAGGCATTGCCGAGATTGTGGTAAGCCTTATGCTTTTCCGCGTAAGTCTTCGCTTCTTTGATCGCGTCCAGATAGGAGAATTTAGCTTCCGAAGCCTGATCTTGCCGATAAATGGAATTCCCGAGGTTGTACGACGATTTCGATTTTCCCGGAATCCTCGAATGCGAAATGCGGTAATCCGCTTCGGCCTCGGCGTATTTTTTCTCGGCGAATTCGGTATTGCCTTTCGGCAGATCCTTATCCTTTTTCTCTTCCTGTTTTTCCTGCGCTGATAAGAAGCACGAAAACAAAATAGCCAGGTAAAATATCAGCTTCTTCATGATTCCTTTTCGTTAAACAGGTTCATTTTCTGCAGCCAGGCGGTTTTTCGCTCGAGTAAAAACACGTCGAGCAACAACAATCCGAAGGCAATCCCCAAAAACCATTGGAACTGCGATTCGAAATCGGCCATCTGCGTGCTTTCAAATTCGGTTTTCTGGATGTTGTCGAGCGATTTCTTGATGTAATCCAGAACTTCTTTCGTATTTCCGCCATAAACATAGCCGCCTTTGGTGCTTTTTCCGATAGTCTGCAAGGATTCCGGATTGAGTTTCGTAACCACGACCTGATTGTCGTTGTCGCGCTGGAAACTTTCGACGACGCCGTTTCTCCGGAGCGGAATCGGGCCGCCTTTTTCGGTGCCGACGCCGATCGTTATGATTTTCACTCCGGCTTTTTTGGCTTCCTCGGCCGCATCTTCGGCGCCGTCCGAATGGTCTTCGCCGTCCGAAATCATAATGATGAGCTTGCTGGTCTTGCTGTCTTTGTCAAAATAACCGGTCGCCATCTTGATCGCTTCGTCGAGCGATGTGCCCTGCGAGGAAACCATTCCAGGATTCATGCCCTGCAAGTACATTTTGGCTACGCCGTAATCGGTCGTGATCGGTAAAACGGGAAACGCGCTTCCGGCATAGGCCACAATCCCGATGCGGTCGCTGCCCAGGCTGTTGATGATCTGCGATACGAGCTGTTTGCTTTTCTCTAAACGACTTGGTGCGACGTCCTCGGCGAGCATGCTTTTCGAAACGTCCATCGCAAAAACGATGTCGATGCCTTCGCGCTTGACCGTTTCCATTTTTGTTCCGATTTTCGGGTTGACCAAAGCAATAACCAAACTGGCCAAAGCGAGCATCACAATACAGAATTTCAGGATGTGCTTGAAGACCGATTTTTCAGGGCTGAGTTTCTTTACGAGCGCCAAATCGCCGAATTCGCGCTGCTTTTTTCGTCTCCAGTATAAATTATACAGGAAAACGAGCACCAAAACGGGAATGATGCCCAACAACCACAAATATCTGCTATCGTCTAATTCGTACATAATCTTAAATAAAACTTCGGAAGAGCGTGTTTCGCAATCCGGCCTCGGCGAGCAGCAATATTCCCGCAGCCCAGATCAGCGGACGGTATTTTTCGTCGTAATCGTAAAATTTGAGCTCCTCGATTTCGGTGGTTTCCAGCTTGTTGATTTCCCTGTAAATGGATTCGAGCTTCGAGTTGCTCGTCGCACGGAAATATTTTCCGTCGGTTTTCCGGGCGATGTTTTTCATCAGCTCCTGGTCTATTTCGACCGGCATCATCCGATATATAAATTCTCCGTTCGGCGCTATACTGTATGGAAACTCCGCATTACCATTGGTTCCGATGCCAATTGTATATACTTTGATACCGTATTCTTTTGCAATGTCTGAAGCCGTTTCCGGTTCAATAGTTCCTGCGTTGTTCACGCCGTCGGTCAATAAAATGATGATCCGGCTTTTGGCTTTGCTATCTTTAAGCCGATTTACCGCAGTTGCCAATCCCATTCCGATCGCAGTTCCGTCCTGAAGGTAATTCGTCTGGTACTTGATGTCGTCGATTGCCGATTCGATAATCGCTTTGTCACTGGTCACAGGCGTTTTTGTGTAAGCTTCGCCGGCGTAAATCACGAGCCCGATACGGTCGTTCGGCCTTGCCTCGACAAATTCCTTGGCTACTTTCTTGAGCGCGGTAAGCCGGTTCGGTTTCAGGTCTTTCGCCAGCATACTGCTTGAAACGTCAATCGCCATGACGATATCGATTCCTTTGGTGGTTTTGGTCCGGTTGCTGATATCGACCGTTCGCGGCCTTGTCATCGCAACGATAATCAGCGCCAATGCTAAAATTCTGAACACGAAAAGCGCGTGCTGTAAAATTCCCAACACCGAGCTTTTTGCCTTGAATCCCTGGACCGAACTCATTTTCAGCGTCGCCTTTTGCTGTTTCCGCTTCCAGACATACCACGCGATGGCAAACGGTAGCGTGAGCAACAGCCAGGCAAATCCCGGATTCAGGAATGTCACTTCGGGCATCATTGCGTTACTTTTTTGAGTTCAACCGATTCGAGTACGCGCTTGGCGATTTCTTCGGCGTATTTGTCGCCGTCTTCGTGCGTGATGACGATTTGCTGAAGGCCGTTGTCCTGACCGAAAAGCAACGCTTCGTAATACCGTTTCGTATCGACATTTTTCAGATTGTCCTTCATGGTCATCGTTCCGTAAACCTTGACGCCGCTGATTCCTTCCTTGGTATCGAATTGCTCCTGTTTAAGCAGGATGTTTTTCGCGCCCTGCTGCTCCAACGACCTGAGCTGGCCTTCCTGGGCTTTGTTCAGGTCGATCTGCGTCTCGTTTTTGTAGGTCAAGGTCGAAATCGTGATGTTGAAGCTTTCGAAAATAGTCCCGTAAGTAAAAGTTTGCGATTCCTTGAAAATCGCCATCGCCTCTTTCGGCATTTTGGAAGCGTCCATCCTTTTAAGGACTTTCGGCGTCTCGATGCTGATGGCCGGATTGCCGTATTCGCTTTTGATCCATTCGCCTTCAAGCAGTTCCTTGGTTGGTTGGCCGAGAATATTGTCTTTTACGAAACCGATACCTTTTATTGCCACAAACGCAAGAGTCGTTGCTACGAGCAGGAAAACGACAATACCGACCGAAATCAGGATGCGGCGTTGTTTCTGTTTTTTGAGCATCCGTTGTTTCTGCATTTCGTTGAAAGCCGAGGTGTCGTCGACTTCTTCCGGAATCGAATCGTGGAGTGTTACGATGGTTTTTTCGATTTTTTGGCGGTCTTCAGCGATTTCAAAATCGAGCGGTTTGGATTTCGCGAATTTCACCAAATCGGCCTGCCGCAGAACTTTCTCGAGATTTTCGACCGTTTCCGGACTCAACGTGATATTTTGTTTGACGGCGGCCATACGGAGCGCGGCGATGAGTTCGGAAGTCGTGCTTTCCTTGGCCGGAATATGGATTTCCTCTTCAATATAAGCCCGGGCGATATCGGTCAGCTCGCTGTAATAATTCTTGATTTCTCCTTTCTGCCAAAGCTCTTTCTTTTCAAGCTGTTGGAGCAAGGTCGTGGCTTTTTCAAGCGGCGACTTGAAGATTTCGACCAGATTCTTCTTTTGTTGTTTTTTCTTGACCAGTTTATAGGCCCCGATTCCGATTCCGGCAATCGCAAATAAAATTAAGATCAGATACAGCCACCACAAATTCATCGGAGCTGCTGCTGGCGCAATGTCCTTGATGTCGTACATTTTCTGTTTGATCGTATCGACCGCGACATTCGCAACCTCAACAGCAATCGGATCGGTCTCGACAATCTTTTTGCCGATAACTACTTTAAGCGGCGGAATCGTATATTTTCCCGAGTCGAACTGTGTCAGCCCATACTTTTTCACAAGTTCGTATTGTGCGCCTTTTTTTAGTGTATCAACGGTATAATTACGAATGATTTCCAAACTGCCAAAGGCTTTCCCTTTTGGAAAAGTTACAACCGAATTGGTATCGGCAGTAGCTTTGATCGTCAGGTTGAATTGTGCCCCGATTTTATTTTTGGTTTTGTCGATGCTGGTCGTCACCGGCTTTTGCTGCGCGAAGACTGCGAACGAAAAAACCAACAAGAGCGCTATGTAAATTTGTCCGATCCTTTTCATTATCCCCGTGATTTGAAATAGCCCAGCAACTTGGTTACATAACTTTCGTCGACACGTGTGCTTACAACGCCCGAGCCGCATTTGCTGAAAGTTTCTTTGAAATAATCTATCTTGTCGCGATAGTCTTTTTCGTAATTCATCCTGACGCTTTTCGACCCGGTATTGACCAGCAGGACTTCTCCGGTTTCGGCATCGAGCATTTGCACCATCCCGAGATCCGGCATTTTTTCCTCGCGGATATCGAACACCCGGATTCCGGTAATGTCGTGTTTTTTCGAGGCGATTTTCAGCGTCTGCTCGTAACGGTCGGAAGTCATAAAATCTGAAACCATAAAAACGATGGCTTTCTTTTTCATGACCGAGGAAAGAAATTTCAGCGCTTGGGAAAGATCAGTCCGACTGCTTTTGGGGCTGAATTCGATGAGTTCGCGGATAATCCGGAGAACGTGCGATTTTCCCTTTTTTGGCGGAATGTACAATTCGATTTCGTCCGAAAAGAGGATTAATCCGATCTTGTCGTTGTTCTGCGTCGCCGAAAAAGCCATCGTTGCCGCAATTTCGGTAACGATTTCGTTTTTCATCTGGTTGCGCGTACCGAAGCTTTCCGAACCGCTCACGTCGACCATCAAAATCATCGTAAGTTCCCGTTCTTCCTCAAAAACCTTGACGAACGGCTCGTTGTAGCGCGCAGTCACATTCCAATCAATCGCGCGCACGTCGTCACCGAACTGGTACTGGCGCACTTCGCTGAAAGTCATGCCGCGCCCTTTGAACGAGGTATGATATTCTCCCGAAAAGATATGATCGCTCAGCCTTCGGGTCTTGATCTCGATTTTCCGTACTTTCTTGAGAAGTTCTTTTGTATCCATTTTTGAAACAGTCATTAGTCGTTGGTCGTTGGTCAGGGGAAATCCAGCGACCAGCGACTATTTATCCAGCGACTATTAAGGAACTTCGACCTCGTTTACGATCTTGTTGATGATTTCCACAGACGTGATGTTCTCGGCTTCGGCCTCGTAAGTCACGCCGATCCTGTGGCGCAGCACATCGTGAACCACTGCGCGGACATCTTCAGGAATCACATAACCGCGGCGCTTGATGAAGGCATAACACTTGGCGGCATTGGCCAGGTTGATCGAGCCGCGGGGCGAAGAACCGAAACTGATCAGCGGTTTCAGGTTTTCGAGCTTGTATTTTTCAGGGTAACGCGTCGCGAAAATGATGTCAAGGATGTATTTCTCGATTTTTTCGTCCATATAAACCTCGCGGACGGCTTCCTGCGCTTTGAGGATTTGTTCGATCGAAACGACCGGGTTGACTTTTTCAAAACCGCCTTTGAGGTTCTGCCGGATCACGAGCCGTTCTTCATCCATTTTCGGATAATCGATAACGGTTTTCAGCATAAAACGGTCGACCTGCGCTTCCGGCAGCGGATAGGTTCCTTCCTGCTCGATCGGGTTTTGCGTCGCCAATACCAAAAACGGCTTGTCGAGCTTGAACGTCGTATCGCCGATGGTAACTTGTTTTTCCTGCATCGCTTCCAAAAGTGCCGATTGCACTTTGGCCGGTGCCCGGTTGATCTCGTCGGCAAGGACGAAATTGGCGAAGATCGGTCCTTTCTTGATTGAGAATTCGTTGGCTTTGATGTTGTAAATCATAGTACCGACAACGTCTGCCGGCAATAAATCTGGTGTAAACTGGATGCGGCTGAAAGAACCGTGAACCGCCTGCGAAAGCGTGTTGATCGCCAAAGTTTTGGCCAGTCCCGGAACGCCTTCAAGCAAAATATGGCCTTGTCCCAAAAGCCCGATCAGCAATCGTTCGGTCATGTGCTTCTGCCCGACAATGACCTTGTTCATTTCCATGAGCAGCAGGTCAATGAACGCACTTTCCCTTTCTATTTTTTCATTGATTGCCCTGATATCCAATCCGGCAGCAGTTTCTTCCATATCACTATATTTTTGTTCCGATTTTTTGACGGTGCAAATTGAAAATTAATTCAGTTGTCAGATGTTAATGATGCGTTAAAAAATCCCGCAATCCCTTATTTTTAAGGATGATTTATGATTTAGTTTTCATATTTTTAAAAAATTAATTGACCGTATTTTGAAAACAACTTTTTCACCCCTGATCGCCGGAACGATGACTTGGGGTTCCTGGGGCAAAAGCCTCGATCCGAAAGGCATGGCCGGCCTGATCAATCTATGTCTTGAAAACGGCATCGACACCTTCGATCACGCCGATATTTACGGCGGCTATACGACCGAAGCCGATTTTGGCAAAGGCTTTCTTGAAAGCGGAGTTTCACGGGAAAATACTAAGCTCATTTCAAAATGCGGGATACAATATCCGTCGGACGAGCGCAAACTGCCATTGAAATATTATGACTATTCCGCCGAATACATCATCTGGTCAGTAGAAAATTCGCTCAAAAAGTTACAAACGGAATATCTCGACCTGCTGTTATTGCATCGGCCAAGTCCGCTCATGATCGCCGATGAGATCGCCAAGGCGGTTACCACACTCAAGCGCGAGGGGAAAATCCTCGATTTCGGGCTGTCGAATTTCACGCCGTCGCAAACCGAACTGATCCAGCAGCAGACGCTCGTATCCTACAACCAGATCCAATTTGCGCTGACACACCATACCGCGATGACCGACGGCAGCCTCGACGACATGCAGCTGCGAAATATCCGCCCGATGGCCTGGAATCCGCTCGGCGTGGTTTTCCGCGAAGATACGCCGCAGACCGAAAGGATCCGGAAATTGCTTGGCGAACTGGAGAAAAAATACGAGGTTGCGGGCGATCTCATTTTACTGGCTTGGATTTTAAAACATCCGGCGAAAATTCTTCCGGTATGCGGAACGGCCAATCCGGACCGGATCAAAACCCTAATGAAAGCCACAACGCTTGAACTGGAAACGACCGACTGGTTTGCCCTTTGGGTGGAAAGCCGCGGCAGCAAAGTTCCTTAAGAATTTAAATATGAGTTATAAACTAAAAACAGCCCTGGTTACGGGCGCTACGAGCGGCATCGGGAAAGCGACCGCAATACTTCTGGCACAAAACAATTATCGGGTGATTCTTTGCGGCCGACGCGAAGACCGGCTGGCCGAGTTGGAACAAGAACTGTCAAAAATCACCGAAGTATGTATTTTGGCATTTGACGTCCGCGACAAAAATGCGGTATCGGAAAGCATTGAATCGCTGCCTGAAAAATTTAAAAACATCGATCTTTTGGTCAACAATGCGGGAAACGCGCACGGATTGAGTGCGATCCAGGATGGGAATACCGACGATTGGGACGCGATGATCGACATCAATGTAAAAGGATTGCTGTACGTGTCGAAGTCCGTAATTCCAGGAATGGCGGAAAGAAAATCGGGGCATATCGTGAACATCGGGTCGATTGCGGGCAAGGAAGTCTATCCGAACGGAAATGTCTATTGCGCCTCGAAATTTGCGGTCGACGCGCTGAACCAAGGCATGCGGATGGATTTGAATCAATACGGCATCCGGGTGTGCGCGATCAATCCGGGCATGGTCGAAACCGAGTTTTCGCAGGTGCGCTTTAAAGGCGACGAAGAACGGGCGGCCAATGTTTACAAAGGATTACAACCGCTAACACCTGAAGACATCGCCGATGTGATTTTGTTCGTCGTGACTCGGCCGTATCATGTGAACATTGCCGATTTGATGGTTTTGCCGACGGCGCAGGCCAGTGCCACGATCGTGAAACGGGATTAAGATAAACTTTTGATCTTTTTAAGAATAACGTTCCGTGCATCGCACAAACACAGACTGCGTTAGCGATTGAAGCAAAGTGCCGTGCCCCGAAGCATCGGGGCGAATAGCGCGACGCGAGGCACGAGCGGAACGCCCATAAAAATATGATAAACAAGCGCCTTTTGATCAAGAACCTGCTCGCCCACAACGACGAGTCGAGTTTTTACGACAAAAAGCGCCAGCTGAACCTGCACACCAAGGAAGGTAAAGGCAAGTTTTTGAAGCACATCTGTGCGCTGTCGAACTCGAACCCTACGAACAATTCCTATATAGTCGTGGGCGTCGAAGATAAGGACAATGCGATCGTGGGCGACGATTTCTTCGACGACAGCCGGATCCAGAACCTGGTGAACGCGTTTCTGGAAAACCCGCCGAAAATCCAGTACGAAAACGTGCCGTTCCCGAACCTTCCGAAAGGAAAAGTCGTGGGTTTGGTAACGATCAAACCCAATGCGAAAACCTCGTCGTTCCGTAAAAGCATCCATACAATCCCATTCAGCGCGGTGTTTATCCGACGCGGGAGCAATTCGATCCCGGTCGAAACGATGGCCGACCTGAATTCGATTACCAGCAGCACGAACCTCAACACCGAAACGGTCATATCGATCGAGAACAATTCCCGGAACAGCATCGCCCATACGCTCGACGGCGTGATCGATTTCATGAATTTCAGGCACAAGGACATTGGGCCGCGTTACAAGGTTTTCAAGGAATTGTTCGTAATTTGCTGGGCCGGCGTGCCGAAACAGGTGCGCGACAACATGTTCCTTTCGCGGGTAGACATCGAGCTGATCAACGAACAAATCAAATTGTTCTATTCGGCGCAGGATGTGGTGTCGATTACTTACAACCAGAACAGTTTTACGATTGTGGAATACGTGCCACTCGGGCTCAACGACAAGACGAGTTATTACCCGCTTGAAAAGCTTACGATCAATTTCCACGACAACGGCTATTACAAGATCGACCGTGAGATGCTGTTCGAGCCGCCGGAATTCAACAAGAAAGTGCTTCATCACATCTATAACAGCATGATCTCGCTGCTGGGCAAACTGCAAAAAGGCCTGCCGCTTACCGAGCGCGAAAACAAAGAACTCGAAAACATGCCCTCGACGATGATGATCTGTTACCTCAACGGGTTCGAGGATTCGAAACAACGGCTCGCCGACGCCAAGCCTTTATTGAAAGCCGGAAATCCGGCCGCTTATTTGGCTTTTAAGGAAGCGATGCGGATTCTGCGGAAAATGAAATACGACGCACAATAAAAAAAACGGCAGTGCTGGCTGCCGTTTCGAACTTAACGTTGCGTTGAAATGTTTGGACAAGCGGCCCCAAATTCCGTTTGCCCCGTTGTAGTAATTGGTTTTTCGTGGCTTATATGACGTTAAGTTTATTGTTCTTCTTTTACAACGATGGTTATTTCTTCTTCGAGCTTGTACTCGCCTTTTTTATAGGTTTCGTTGTTTGCCCGGATGACTTCGTAAGTATAGACGCCTTTGGGTACTTCCAGCAGGCATTCTTTGCCGTCTTTCGGGATCACGAGCTCTTTTTTGATTTCGCTTTTTTCGAGATCAAGCCCGGAAATCCTGAAAGTAATCTTGTCGGGCAATTTGTTTTTCACACAAATGCTTTCAACCGTTTTTGAATTCGGCTTCGGGTTGGATTTGCCGACCTTGAAAATTGAAATCCCGGTCAGGATCAGCTCGCCGCCTTTGACGATATTTTCAACATCCGACTGGGCATTGAGCAGCATCGAAATCATAATAGTCGTAATGATGAGCAGTCTTTTCATGGCTTGATGATTTATCCTTTAATCCCCAATTTCTTTTGTAGCGGTTTTGGAATGTTCCAGCTTTTTTGGTAGTCACAGTTCACCAGGTAATAGTTTACACTAACACCTTTGCTTTTTGCATGCTCGAGCAGCTTTATCCATTCAAACGCTTTTTCCTTATTCAGCTTTCCGCTGTAAATGGTCCAGGTAATGAACACATTGATATCGGCATCTAGTACGGGTTGCCGGTTGCTGGTATCAAGCAGCGAAGTCAGGTTTGTGACTTTTACGGACTGATCGGCGGCCAATTCGGAAAAATGTTGTAGGTCTGCTATGAAATCTGCAACTTTTGCGTTACAATCAACCGTTTCTTTTTTGTATCTGACCAAGTAACCCGCACGATTAAAAAATAAAGCTTCTGGAAAATTGATCATGTCTTTTTCGGAAGCCTGAGCGAACGAAATCAAGTCCTTAAAAACATACACTTCCTTGGCTTCAAGGCTGTAGTGCAATAAATAATTGCGAATGTTGTTCTCGTCTTCAAGCCTTGGCTTTTTAATTCCGTAAAGTGTCTTAGCGACCGTATGGCAGCCCGAGAGGCAAAACATCAAGGCAATTGCAATAATCGAATTTTTCATGCAGTGGGGATTAAAGTCAAGGCCCGGGTTACCGGGCCGGACCAGTTAAAATGTACAATTATAGGTATTTGTCGTCTTGTCGAAAATAATCTGGTATTTTCCTTTCCGAACCGTATAGTTGTCTGGAAGCCCAATTGTTCTTGAAGTTTCATGATCAAGAACAAAATCCTCTTCGATGACAAGATAGCCGTTTTGGAACTTCGACGCGTTCGCCTTGTAAAAATCAGGTTTCATAAAAAGCGTCATAAATTGCTCGGGGTTGGCGATTACTGTAGCGATTGTACTCAAATTATCAGCATTAAGGTTAATGTGAAAGCGGCAAATCCCAAATCCGTGGCAGTTTTGTGACGCTCTTCCAAATACAAGTTCAATGACTGGCACATGTCCTGCTGGATTGTCTCCTGTTTTTTGCGCATAGGACATCGAGCCGAATGTGACTGTGGCAATTAAGCCGAATAATAGTTTTTTCATAATATCAGAATTTAAAGTGTTTAGATTTCCAAATCTTCCGGTTAATTTGATATCGTAAAACTACAATCCTTTCAATGCCGCCGGCTGCGGTTTTCCCGCAAGCGTTGTTAAATAAACCCGCGCCGCCGCGCCTCTTTCACAATGTCTTCATCCGAACCTTTTTCGAGGCACAGATAATCCTTGACCTGTGCCTTTCTTTTTTCGACAGCGCTCAACGAAATGTGCAGGTAATTCGGCAGATTCTTGGTCTTGATGCCCTGTGCGAGCAATGTGATGATCTGCCTGTTGAACGCATCGAGATAGGTTTCCCGCGAAATGAGCTCCCGGACGCTGCGCTGTACGGTTTCACTATAATAAGTATCGCCGCTGAGAATCGCGTCAATCGCAATCAGCAGTTCTTCGCTCCTGAAATCGCTTTTGACCAATATGCCCGCCGGATCGATCTTTTTGAGCAGGTTATACAGCATGAAGGTTTCCGAATGCGATGTGATGATCACAAGCTTGACATCGGGCAGATAACGTTTGATCAGATAAGCGAGATCTTCGCCTGAACTGATATTTTTTTCGCCGTAGGAAGGCATGCTCCGGTCGAGAAAAATCAGGTCAAATTGCGGACGCTGTTTTTCTTCCACAATCAGCCGATAGGCTTTTTCGCAGCTGTAACAAGGCGTGGTCTCGATTTCGAGCCCCGATTCATTATAGGAAAGAATGACTTTATAACCTTCGATCTGCGACGGATGGTCGTCGATCATCAGGATTTTTATCCGCCGACATGACCTGCCGGCAGGTTTTCCGTTCGCTTTCGGCTTTTCTATTTGTTTGTGCATGTCGCTCGTTTTTAGTTAGTTGAATAAAACTAACGCACAGTAATCGCATCCTGTGGGGTTTTTCCGCAATAAATGTTAATTTCAGGATTTATAGGAAAACCTGTAATAAATGTTAAATCTATTTTGCGGCTAACCGTCATTTCTTAGTTTTAGGAAATGAAACGAATTTTAGTAATTGGTGACATCCACGGCGGGCTTCGTGCACTTCGGCAAATTTTCGAGCGGGCCGATGTCACGGTTGCAGATACGCTGATTTTCCTCGGCGATTATGTAGACAGCTGGAGCGAATCTCCGCAGACGCTCGACTTTCTGATTGACCTCCAACAAATTCATAACTGCATTTTCATCCGCGGCAACCACGACGAACTGCTGCTTCAATGGCTCAACGGAAAAGACAATGAATTGTGGCACCAGCATGGCGGACTGGCTACTATGAAGTCTTATTCCGGAATTTCAGCCGATGTGAAACACCGCCACATCCGCTTTTTGGAATCGCTGGAAAATTATTACCTCGACGATCACAATCGGCTGTTCGTCCATGCCGGGTTTACCAACATGCACGGCGTATTGCACGAACATTATCCGCGGCTTTTATATTGGGACCGGACTTTGTGGGAAACCGCCGTGGCGCTCGACAGGAATATCAGACCGAACGATTTGAATTACCCCAAAAGGTTCCAACAATATCGTGAAATTTATATCGGGCATACGCCCGTGACGAAAATCGGCGAAACCGTCCCAATTTGCCGCGGCAATGTCTGGAACGTCGATACCGGCGCCGGATTTGCCGGCACGATTTCGATCCTGGATGTCGATACGAAGGAATTCTGGCAAAGCGATCCTTTGCCCTGGCTGTATCCCGGTGAAAAAGGACGGAACTGATTATTCGGGCTGCAGGTTTACCGCAACGTCTGTCACCAAAGCATGGCAGCCGGGCTTGAATACCGAAACCGGACCCGAAACATAATTCTGGTAGCCCGTTTTGGTCACGGTCACCGTATAATTGGATTGGCGGTCGTAAACGCCGATGAAATAATTTCCGGACTGGACGAGCGTTTCCGAAAAATCGCCATCTGTAGCGACAACAGTCACGCCGTCGGTCAGCACGTCCGAAGTTACTGCATCTTTGACCAAAACCTTGATGCCTGCTACGGGCGGCCCGGTACACGGAAAGTTATCATCCTTGTCTTCGCTGCATGACGACAGCAGGAAAAACACCGACAGCAATACGAGATATTTTTTCATAGCAGAGGTTTTTGTCAACCAAATATAAGCAAATCCGGGCAATAAAAAAACCGCCTCGGTTGAAGCGGTTTTTGTTTTTTTTGATTTTTACAAATCGAATTTGATTCCTTGTGCGAGCGGCAGGTTCGTCGTGTAATTGATCGTGTTGGTTTGCCTTCTCATATAGATTTTCCACGCATCCGAACCCGATTCGCGTCCGCCTCCGGTTTCTTTTTCACCGCCGAAAGCGCCACCGATCTCGGCTCCCGATGTTCCGATGTTCACGTTCGCAATCCCGCAATCGGAACCGGCGACTGACAGAAAACGTTCGGCTTCGCGCAAATTGTTGGTCATGATCGCCGAGGATAATCCCTGGGCAACGCCGTTTTGGATTGCAATCGCATTTTCGACTTCACCCGAATACTTCAATAAGTACAAAACCGGCGCAAACGTTTCGTGCTGTACGATCGCATAATGGCCTTCTGCTTCGGCAATTGCTGGTTTCACGTAACAGCCGCTTTCATAACCTTCGCCTGAAAGCACGCCGCCTTCAACGATGATTTTTCCGCCTTCGGCCACGACTTTTTCCAAGGCCTTGTTGTACATTTCAACGGCATGCGTGTCGATCAGCGGACCGACGTGGTTGTGCTGGTCCAAAGGATTTCCGATCCGCAACTGGCCGTAAGCGCCGACGATCGCGTCTTTTACTTTATCGTAAATGCTTTCATGGATAATCAAACGACGCGTTGAAGTGCACCGCTGCCCCGCTGTTCCTACGGCACCGAATACCGCACCGATTACGGTCATTTTAATGTCGGCGTCCGGCGTGACGATAATGGCATTGTTTCCACCTAATTCAAGCAATGATTTGCCCAAACGTCCGGCCACGGCCTGCGCGACGATTTTGCCCATACGGGTTGACCCGGTTGCTGAAACGAGTGGAATTCTAGTATCGGCCGTCATCAGTTCGCCGATTTTGTAATCGCCGTTTATCAGGCACGAAATCCCTTCGGGCAAATTGTTTTCGCGGATGACTTCGGCAATGATGTTCTGGCAGGCGATGCCGCATAGCGGTGTTTTTTCGGACGGTTTCCAGACACAGACGTCGCCGCAGATCCAGGCCAAAGCCGTATTCCACGACCAGACCGCAACCGGGAAATTGAATGCCGAAATAATCCCGACGATTCCCAGCGGATGGTATTGCTCGTACATTCTGTGGCCCGGACGCTCGGAGTGCATCGTCAGTCCGTGCAATTGGCGCGACAAACCGACCGCGAAATCGCAGATGTCGATCATTTCCTGGACTTCACCATAGCCTTCCTGCAATGATTTGCCCATTTCGTAGGAAACGAGTTTGCCGAGCGCTTCTTTATTTTTGCGGAGTTTTTCACCGAACTGGCGTACGATTTCGCCACGCTGCGGCGCCGGCATCAGGCGGAAGGTCTTGAATGCCGCTTCGGCTTTCTGCATTGCTTTTTCGTAATCTGCCTGGGTCGACATGCGGACTTTGCCGATCAATTGCCCGTCAACCGGAGAATACGATTCGAGGATTTCGCCCGACGCAAAATTTTCGACACCGGTCGAAGTTCCGTCGTTGATGTCTTTTATACCGAGTTGTTTCAGGGCTTCGAGCATCCCGAAATTATCTGTCATTGTTTGCATTATAGTATGATTTTGTGAATTCGAGATGCAAAGGTAATTGATTAATTGCTAACGCCAATTAGCAAATTGAAATTTGCCCGGATGATAATTGACAATTTAGATTATACCGGAATGTTGCGTTAGGGATAGAGGCAAGCACCGCGTGCAGCCGACCCGAGCGTAGCGAACAGACGAAGTAAAGCCCGGCGCTTGCGCAACGCCCAAAAAACTATCCGGAAACGTAGCGTTGGTCGGCTTCCATAACAGTTCCGCAGTTATCGCACGTACGTAATTCGAGCGAGTTGTAGAAGTGCTTGAAGTGCGGCAGGAAATCCTTCTCGATGTCGTTGAGCTCGAAATAGACTTCGTACAATTTGTGGTTACAGTTCTCGCAGAACCACATCAATCCGTCGCGGAAACCTTTCCCGGCGCGTTTGCTTTCGACGACAAGTCCGATCGAGCCTTCGCTGCGGTTGGGTGAATGTGGCGTGCCTGCCGGAAGCAAAAACATATCGCCTGCGCCCAGGATCATTTCGCGACGCTCGCCGTTGTCCTGTACGAAAACGGTGATCGAGCCTTCGAGCTGGTAGAACAGTTCCTCAGTTTCGTTTAAATGGTAATCCTTGCGCGCATTCGGGCCGGCGACTACCATGACGATGTAATCGCCCGAATCGGGATAAAGGCTCTTGTTGCCGACCGGCGGTTTGAGCAAATGCCGGTTTTCATCGATCCAGGCATTGAGGTTGAAAGGTTTAGGAATGGCCATGGTGAAAATTTACCGCTAATTTACGGAATAAAAAAAACCGGCGGACCGGCTTTAGTTATTTATTTCTGTTCCTTGATCAGGTAAATGTAGACCGGGAAGTGGTCGCTGTAACCGACTTCGGTCAGCGAGTGCCGAAGCGGATAGCCTTTGTACTGTCCGGTCGTCTGGATCTGGAACGGTTTGTTGTAGATGCCGGCCTTCCAATATCGGTAAGACGAATAATCGTTTTCCTTGATAAACGGCTGGGTGAACATGATGATGTCAAAAATGTCCCAAGCGTCGCGATACGCAATCGTTCCCATGCCTTTATTGGCCATTTCCTCGAACGGGTTGTAGATGCCGCGTGCATCGACGTCAGATTTTTTTCCTTTTGCGCCTACTTCGACCTTGACGCTTTTATTGAAACTGCCGTCGTTCAAATCGCCGAGGATGATGACTTTCGCATCGGCCTTGATGTTCAACAGCGAATCGGTGATTTTGCGGGTCAGGCGTGCAGCTTCCTCGCGAAGCCTTGCGCTTTTCTGCTCGCCGCCCGAGCGCGATGGCCAGTGGCAGACGATGACGTTGATTTCCTCGCCGTCCAAAAGGCCGGTCACGAGCAATTGGTCGCGCGTGTAAATCCTTCGGGATTGCTTGTCGGATTCGGTCTTGTCGTCGGTGATTTCTTCGTTTTCCTTTTTCTCCTTGCCCATTTTTTCCTTCTCGTGGGCGTTCGGATTGTCGCTGTAAATCATCAATGGGATATTGATGTAGCTCGTAGGCTTGAAGTGCTTTTTCTGATAAAGGAAACCCACGTCGATTCCGCGTTTGTCCGGCGAGTCGAAATGGACGATGCCGTAATCGTACGGTGCGAGTTGCGGATCGCGGATCAGGTCTTCAAGACAGCCGCGGTTTTCGATTTCGGAGCATCCGAAAATAGTCGGCGCGTTCTTCTGCTTGTCGCCGGTCCCGATTTGTGAGATGACTTTGGCCAGGTTGTGTACTTTTTGTTTGTATCGCGCTGAAGTCCAGTTCTGCGGGCCTTTGGGAAGCCATTCTTCGTCGTTGTTCGGCTGGTTGATCGTATCGAAAAAGTTTTCGCAGTTCCAGAACGCCACGGTATGCAGACTAAACTTCTTATCCTGCGCTTTTACCCCTGATATTGAAAATACAATAAATAAAAGGGCAATTAATTTTTTAATTCTCATAAATCGTATGTTATTTTAAGGTGAAGTTTAATAAAATCTTCGGGGCAAAAGTAAATAATATTATTAAATCATGTACATTTGCGGGCTGTTAAGTTTTTATTAACACTAACGGCGACAGAGAACATTAAATTCAAATTTTATTTATGAAAAAACTTGTTATCAGTATTTTATTTGTAATGCAGGCTGTTTTTGCCGTTGCACAAACCCCTACGGGTGTGACGGGTAAAGTAGTTGACTCAAAAACCCTAAAGCCATTACAAAATGTTGTTGCAACGGTCCAGAACACGAATTTCACCCAATTGACCGACAATGTGGGAAAATTCACCTTCACGGATCTGGATTCAGGGGATAAACTTTTACAGATCAAAAGCTCGGGCTACAAAGACCAGCTATTGCCGGTAACGATCGTTCCGGGCAAGGTCATCGACCTCGGTACGGTGGTTTTGGAGCAGGACATCACATCAGAGCAGGAACTGAGCCTGATTACCATCACCGAGAACGACCTTGGGGATGACAACAGCGGCTCGGAAAGCACTTCGGGATTGCTGCAAGCGTCACGCGATGCCTTCCAGCAGGCGGCTGCCTTCAACTGGGGGCAGGCGCGTTTCAGGATCCGCGGATTGGACAACGAATACGGTACGACGATGATCAACGGAATCATCATGAATAAAATTTACGACGGAAGGCCGCAATGGAGCGACTGGGGCGGATTGAACGATGCGACCCGCAACCAGGAATTCACGACGGGTTCTTTACCTTCTGATTATACTTTCGGCGGCATCCTCGGGACGCAGGAAATCAACACCAGGGCTTCGATCTACAGGCCGGGCACACGGATTTCCTTTGCCGGAACCAACACCAACTACAGCTGGAGAACGATGGCCACGCACGCTTCGGGAATCACCAAAAACGGATGGTCTTATGTGGTTTCAGGCGGCAGGCGCTGGGCGCAGGAAGGTTATTTTGAAGGAACCGATTACAGCGCAAATTCACTTTTTGCAAGTGTCGAGAAAAAAATCAACGAGCACCACTCGATTGGCGTAACGTCGATCTGGGCGCAGAACGCACGTGGGAAAAACTCCCCGAATACCGATGAAGTAACCCGCATCGCCGGCGAAAACTACAACTCTTACTGGGGCTGGCAGGATGGAAAGAAAAGGAACTCGCGCGACAAAGACGTCGAGGAACCGATCACGATCCTGACGCACTACTGGAAAATGAGCGACAAAACCAACCTCAATACCAGCATCGCTTACCAGACCGGAAAAATCGGGAACAGCAGGCTGGATTACCAGAATGCCGACAACCCGGACCCGACTTACTACAGGAATCTGCCGAGCTACTATACTTCGCAGTATGATGCCGCGGGAATTTATATCGGCAACTCCCCTGCGAATCAACTGGCTGCCAACAGCGTCGATTTCCTCGACCCGAGCAAAAGGCAGATCGACTGGAACGCGATGTACCAGACCAATGCCAATACCGCGAACGGACGTAGCGCTTACATTTTGTATGAAGACCGTACCGACGACAATACCTGGACCGCCAATTCCGTATTCAACTCACAATTGTCGGATAACATCCTGATGAATGCCGGAGCGACTTACCGCAGGCTTAAATCGCACAACTTCCAGAACCTTCTCGACCTTTTGGGCGGGCAATTCTATGAGGATTACGACAACTTCTTCACCGGCGATGCATCGCAGGCCGATTTGAACCACCCGGGCAGGACTGTCGGCGTGGGCGACGAATTCGGATACAACTACAATTTGCTGGCAAATACAATCGACGTTTTTACGCAATTCAAGCTGACGTATCGTAAATTCGACGTATACCTCGCGGAATCATTCTCCCGCTCAGAATACCAAAGAGAAGGTTTGTACCGCAACGGTATTTACCCGACGAACTCTTTCGGCAAAAGCCCGAAATACGATTTCGAGGATTTCGGATTCAAAGGCGGCGTGACTTACAAGTTGTCGGGAACACACTTGTTCAGCGTCAATGCGGTTCACATGACCAAAGCGCCTTCGTTGCGCAACACTTTCCCGAATGCGCGTGTCAACCAGAACGTGTCGAACGATCTGCAAAGCGAAAACATTTCAAGTGTCGATGCGAGCTACATTATCCGTACGCCGAAATTCAAAGGCCGTCTGACCGGTTTCTATTCGGCGACCTCGAACGGTTCCGAAACGTCGTTCTTCTTCGGCGAAGGAATTTTTGAAGGCGATGACGCCGATGCGTTCGTTGCCGAGACCGTAACCGACGTAAGCCGCAGGAACATGGGCGTCGAATTGGGACTTGAATATCAAATAACCCCAACCATCAAGATCACGGCAGCCGGAAATTACGGAAAATACATTTATTCGAACAATCCGAACGTTTCGATCAACAACGATGCGCTCGCGGATATCGAAACCGTGAACCCGACAGTTGATTTCGGTTCAGCAGCATTGAAGAATTACAGGGTTTCGGGTACACCGCAAAGCGCCGCTTCCCTGGGAATCGAGTACCGCGATCCGCATTTCTGGTGGATTGGCGTAAACGGCAACTACCTCGCGGATAATTATCTCGATGTTTCCGCGTTATTGAGAACCGACAATTTCTTCCAGAATCCCAACGATCCGTTCGGATTGGCGTTCAGCGATATCGATCCGGCCGTTGCCCGGAGGTTGCTCAAACAGCAAAAGCTGGATGATTTCTTTCTGATGAACCTTTCGGGAGGAAAATCGTGGAAATTCGGAAAAACGACTCTTGGTTTCTTCGCGTCGGTCAACAACGTTCTCGACGAAATCTATAAAACCGGCGGTTTCGAGCAATCGCGTAACGCCAATTACCAGGAAGTAAGGCAGGATGCGCTGAACCCAGGCGGCGTACCGGCTTTCGGCCCTAAATATTTCTACGGTTACGGAAGGACTTATTTCCTAAACCTATACGTTCAATTCTAAAAAATACACTATGAAAAGTAAATTGAAATACATCTTATTTGCCGCTCTTTTGACGGGAATATTTATCGGATGCGACGACGACACCGATCTTCCGCCATACAATGCTTTGGACCTGGCGCAGGATTTCGACACCGGAACCGACAATACGCTGCTGGTCATCGACGGTTGGAAAAATTATGCATCGGAAGGCAGCGCCTTGTGGAAAACACAAATCTACCAAAGTGACGGCTATGCCGAGTTCAACCCGTTCGGTTCGGGCGATGCCTCGAATGTGGGCTGGCTGATCTCGCCTGCTTTTACCCTTGCGGAGAACAACAACACCTTCGCGCGCTTCAGGGCTTCACAAAGCTTTGTATCGAGCACTTCGAATACACTTGAAGCATTGGTTTCGACCGATTACGACGGTACGAACGTCGAGGCTGCGACCTGGGTTCCTTTGCACCCGAACGTCCCGACGTCGGCGCTGGATTATTACGAATATGTCGATTCGGGCGAACTGAGCCTTTCGGCTTTCAGCGGCACGGCTTATATCGCTTTCAGGGTAACGGGTTCGGGAACCAACACGGCGCTCGACGGCGCTTACCAGGTGGATAGTTTCAGGATTTACACGAAATAAAATTGCTTAAAAACTTATACAGATGAAAATAAAATTCTTAAAACCATTGGCCATCGCGGTCCTTTTCGCAGGTCTTGTGGCCGGTTGTATCAATGACGATAATTACGGCGTTCCGCAAGCGGATTGCGTCGAACCGAACCTTACAGCCAACAAAAGCGTTGCGGATGTTGTAGCTATGGCAACAGGAAATCCTACCGAATACGTTTCCTCGAGCGACGACATTATCGAAGGTTATGTAACTTCGAGCGACGAGCGAGGCAATTTTTTCAAATCGGTTTCGATGCAGACCATGCCTACCGATGGTTCACAGCCAATCGGGTTCAGCGTGGCCATCGACGATACTTCGCTGTTCGGAAAAAAATACAAGCCGGGCAATAAAGTATATATCAAGCTCAACGGACTTTATTTCGCAAAGGTAAACGGGTCGTTGATTATCGGAGCGTTATACATTAATAACGGTCAACAAACTGTCGGCAGGATTTCCCAGTTCGACTATGCATCGAAAGTAATTCCTTCGTGCACTTCGGTAAATGAAGACGAGTTGGTAACTCCGATGACTATCGCCCAAGCCAAAAGCGACAGTGCCCTCAACAGGCTGATCGAAATCGACGACGTACAATTCGCGATCGGCGAAGTCGGACAACCGTATTACGATGTTGCAAACGATCTAGGCGGCGCGACCAACCGCACGCTTACCGATCTTTTTGGCGGCAGTGTCATTTTCAGGACCAGCAGCTTCGCCAATTTCTCAGGAAACCCGATTCCTGTTACCAGTGGTAAAGTTCGTGGCGTGATGACCAAATTCGGCAGCGACTACCAGTTCATGGCACGTGCCGAGTCGGATATTCAGCTCACTAATCCCAGAATGGCACCGCTCACTCCTTTGTTCGACGAGCCTTTCACGACAAATTTCCCTGCATGGAGCAAAATAAACGTTACTGGAGCGCAAGTCTGGACAACCGATACAACCCACGGAAATCCTGGGACCTGCGCAAAAATGTCCGGATTCGCTTCGGGGAACAACACGAATGAAGACTGGCTGATTTCGCCGGCCATCAGCCTGAGCGGATTGACCAATGCCATCCTGACTTTCGATACGGCTACGGATTTCGCCGGAAATGTATTGCAACCTTACATCTCGACCGATTATACCGGTTCGGGGGCGCCATCGGCAGCAACCTGGACGCCATTGTCCGGAACGCTCGCTCCTACCGATAGCAATTTCGTTTGGACTGGTTCAGGCGCGGTCAACATTTCTTCTTATGTAGGAAGCACTGTTTACATCGCTTTCAAATACACCTCTACCACATCGGCTTCCGCAACCTGGGAAGTCGACAATGTGAAGATCGTCGGAAATTAATACGATTTGAAAACAAATGAAAGCGGGCAAAAATGTCCGCTTTTTTTTATACCTTATCTTATTTTTGAATGATTAAAGATCTCATGCCGAAAATTATATTGCGTACCGAAATAAAAGCTGAAAAGAACGTTGTTTTCGATCTTTCGCGAAGCATCGATCTGCATAAAATTTCAACAAAACATACCGATGAGGAAGCCATTGCCGGAAAAACTTCGGGATTGATCGGACTCGGTGAAAGCGTGACTTGGAAGGCGCGGCATTTTGGCGCTTATCGCATCCTAACTTCGAAAATAACCGAGTTGGACTTTCCGAATTATTTTGCCGATCAAATGATCGAAGGCGCATTTCATTCGTTTCGGCACGAACATCGTTTTTCCGACACGCCGAACGGCACGATTATGACCGACGTTTTTACTTATAAGTCGCCTTACGGCATTTTGGGGCGATTTGTAGACGCAATTTTTCTTCAGCGCTACATGGAATCCTTATTGCAGAAAAGAAATGAAGTAATCCGGGAATTTGCAGAAACCGGAAAATGGAAAACCCTGTCTGGATTCCAATAATTTTTTATATTCGAAAAAACCAAAAACCCCCGGAACAATCCGGGGGTTTTTATATTCAATGATTCTGGTTTAAGGCTGCTGTGCGGGCTGTCCCTTTACGATCAGGAACTCCGAGCGCCTGTTCTGTGCGTGCTGCTCCTCGGTGCAGTTCTCCCCGCAGTCCACTTTAGGCTCGGACTCGCCGTAGCCCTTGCCCGAGATCCGG
>JBEHYS010000010.1:0-138042 GCA_048498055.1 Bacteroidota bacterium | reverse complement strand
ACCGTCACCAACAATACCATCGGCGGGATGCGCGCCGTTTCGGACGGTTGGGTAAATATGGGCGGGATCGGCCTGGGTACCCAGGCGACGAACTACGACATGACTACCTGTACCGGCAATACCGTAGGCGGGACTTCCGCCAATTCGATCGTCAACGAATCGTACGACATCCAGAGCAAGGTAACCGGGATATTGATCAAGAATAAGTACGGCCTGGTCAACTCCAATACGGTCCGGAACATTTCGGGATACGGGAGCGGAAGCTTTACCAATACCGTCGCGGGAATCTCACGCGAAAAGACGGTCAATTTCACTAATGGCCTGGAAGGTCTCGATATCACCGGAAATACCGTTTACGGCCTGATGTACGGCAACGGCGACTCGCCGGGCAAAGTGGTCGGCATCGTACAGGTGCTGAACCTATCGGACTTTCCCGCCATCAGGGAAAATCTCGTCTACGGGCTGACTTCGCTGTCGGTCGATCCGGAGTCGCAAATGATCGGCATTTATTCGACGGGAGCGCCGACGCGCATGGCTAATAATATGGTTTCGCTGCCTGGAATCACTGCGACGAACTCGGAAATCACCGGGATCAAGGTCGATCAGAGCGTCAGCGACGATTTTTTTCGCGGAAGGATATTCAAGTACAACAGCGTTTACATTGGTGGGATCAACGACGGTCTCGGATCGTCGTCGGCTTATAATCTTACCGGAAACGTTTACGAGCAACACGTTCTGTATAACAATATTTTTGTCAACCAGCGGACGAACCAGAATCCCGCCTCGACGGCAGGGCATTACAGTATCAAAACGTTGCCGCAATATTACAATATCAGCCAGTTTCGCGCGACCGTTTACTACGGCACGGGCGCGGGTTATGCCTTGGGCTATTCGGGCGGCCCGAAATTTACGCTGCTGCAATGGAACAAGCCCGGGCTGGATTTCGGTTATATAGCCAATCCGCAGTATATAAACCCTGCCGCGACGCCGCCCAACCTGCACATTAATCCGTCGGTGCCAAGCATTGTCGAAAGCCATGCGGAGATTGTCGCGTCAACTTTCACGGTCTTTACTGATTTCGATGGCGAACAGCGCGGCGATCCGGACGACATTGGGGCCGATGTTGGCTCTTTCACTGCGCTTCCCGCTCCGGCAATTACTGCGGTAAGCGCTACGGCAGTATGCACCGGCTCGCAGATTCAGGTTACGGGAACGGGATTGTCTCAGGTCACTGAAGCCAAGATCGGCGCTACCGTCATGACGATTTCAAGCATCAGCGATACTTCGCTGACGATCGACACGGGGAACATTGCCTTATCGGGAACCCTGACGCTGACCAATCCGATAGGATCGGCAACCTATCCGACTCCAATCAACATTTATGCACCGCCGGTCATCACGCAGCAACCCACTTCGGTGATGCTCTGCAGCAATTCCCCCGCTTCGTTTTCGGTTTCGGCCGACGGTGCCAATTCCTATCAATGGCGTCGAAACGGTTTGGCCATCGATGACACTGCGCCGTACTCAGGAACGCACACCGCGACGCTTAATATCACCAACGGCGCATCGGTTTATGGCAATTACGACGTCGTGATTACCGGGCCGGCCGGAGCTTGTACGACTATATCCTCTGTCGCCGTGCTTGGCCTGAATGCTGCGCCCGTACCGACTATCGGCGCCAATGGCCCGACGACGATCTGCCAAGGCGATTCGGTCACGCTCTCTACCAATTACAACGGACCGGCCATACAGTTCAGCGGCAGCAACAATTATTTAGACTTTGCGCGCCACATCAGCGGCGATTTTACCGTCGAGTACTGGATGAAAACCACACAAACCGGAACTACGGGCAGCGTATGGTACCAAGGCAAAGGCATCGTTGACGCCAAAGCGAACGTCGTTTTGGCGGGCCAATCCGATTTCGGGACTTCGCTTCTGGGCAACAAGCTGGCTTTCGGTGTGGGCGGATTTGACGAGTTCGGCGCCTACATCCCCGTGACCTTGCAATCGACGAGTTCAGTCAATACGGGCCAATGGATACACGTTGCCGTGACGCGGCAGGAATCCACGGGCGAACTCAAGCTCTACATCAACGGCGCTTTGGAAGCCAGCGCGATCGACACGAATGGCAGTTCTATCATCCACGGCAACATCGTCACGCCAAACCTCAGGATCGGCGGGATGCAGACCGGTGGCGCATTTTTCAATGGTGCGCTCGACAACGTCCGCGTTTGGCCTTCGGTCCGGACCATCGCCCAGATCCAATCGGGGATGAGCCACGAGTATCCTGCGGTCGTCACTGCGGGATTGTCGGATAATTTCACCTTCAATGAAAACACTGGGAATACGACGGTTAATCAGGCTACAGGACAAACGCTGACCTTTGTCGGCACGCCGGGATGGACCAACCGCTCGACGGTTTCGAATTATGCGGCTTATCTGTGGTCGAACGGCGAAACGACGCCGACAATCCATGCAACATCAACCGGGAATTACTCGGTCACCGTTACCGATGTCGACGGCTGTACCGGAGTATCGCCGGTCATCGCGATCAGCCAGAATCCTGCGCCGGTTCCGGTAGTCAATGCCAGCGGCCCGACGACGATCTGTCAGGGCGATTCGGTCACGCTCTCCACGGATTACAACGGTCCGGCGGTACAATTCTCCGGCAGCAACAATTACCTCAATTTCGCGCGCCACATCAGCGGCGATTTTACGATCGAATACTGGATGAAGACCACGCAAACCGGAACTGCGGGCAGCATATGGTACCAAGGCAAAGGCATCGTTGATGCCAAAGCGAACACCGTTTTGGCGGGCCAATCCGATTTCGGTACTTCGCTTTTGGGCAACAAGCTGGCTTTCGGCGTGGGCGGCAACGATGAGTTCGGCGCCTACATCCCGGTGACCTTGCAATCGACGAGTTCAGTCAATACGGGCCAATGGATACATGTGGCCGTGACGCGGCAGGAATCCACGGGCGAACTAAAGCTGTACATTAACGGCGCTTTGGAAGCCAGCGCGATCGACACGAACGGCAGTTCTATCATCCACGGCAACATCGTCACGCCAAACCTCAGGATCGGCGGGATGCAGACCGGCGGCGCATTTTTCAACGGTGCGCTCGACAACGTCCGTGTGTGGCCTTCGGTCCGGAGCATCGCCCAGATCCAATCGGGGATGAGCCACGAGTATCCTGCGAACACGGCCGGAATTGCGGATAATTTCACCTTCAACGAAAATACCGGGAATATGACGGTAAACCAAGCCACGGCACAAACGCTGACGTTCGTCGGCACGCCAAGCTGGACCAGTCGCTCGACGGTCTCGAATTATGCGGCTTACCTGTGGTCGAACGGCGAGACGACGCCGACGATTGACGCCACATCAACCGGGAATTATTCGGTTACCGTAACCGGAGCCGACGGATGCCAGGGAATCAGTAATGCGGTTCCGGTTAATGTACAGTCGGTTTCGATATCGGTTTCGGCTTCACAGCTTTTCATTACTCCAGGCGGAAGCGCGACACTCAATGCTTCAGGCGGATCGGACTATACCTGGAGTCCGGCGACAGGCCTGGATTCGACTTCGGGCGCAACGGTCATCGCCACGCCAACACAAACGACGACTTATACGGTAACGTCGTCGGGATGCGCAGGTAGTTCGAAAACCATTACGATCACGGTGCTTCCCGAACATTCGGCGGGCGACAATGCGCTCGATTTCGACGGCGCCGACGATTACGTTTCGATTCCGGAACAAGCCGGCGCGGTAACGGGCAGCTTTACGGTCGAAGCCTGGGTCAAGCCGACTGATCCGACCAAAGCAATGCATATATTCAGTTCGCGGAACAACGGCGAGTTTAGCTTCGATATCCAAATTAACAGCGGAAACAACATCCACGGCGATATCGGCGACGGAAGCCAGTGGCTCACAACTTCAGCAGATGCGGTTTTCAATTATCCCGTGAATGCCTGGACGCACATCGCTTACGTCGTTACGCCGACAGATTATAAGATTTACGCCAATGGAAATCTCGCAGGCAGCGGCACGATAAGCGGCATGCCGATGCTTTATGGCGGATCGCGCTTTATCACCATCGGGATGAATACCGGTGAAGACAAATTCTTCCAGGGCACGATGGACGACATCCGGATGTACGGCACGGCGCTTACCCAAACGCAAATACAATCGGATGCGGGCGGCAGTTACCAAACTTCGGGATTGATTGCCTATTACGATTGCAATGAAGGTGTTCCGGGTGGAAACAACACCGGTATCGATATACTCGCAGAACAGAATGCCGCCGGCACATTCCACGGCACGCTGCACACTTTCACTTTGTCCGGGAATACGAGCAACTGGGTTGAAGGACAAGCCGCCGAATTAGCGCAAGCCATCGATTTCGAGCCGCTTGCCGATGTGGTTTACGGCTCGTCTGATTTCAATCTTACCGCAACTGCGACTTCCGGGCTTCAGGTATCGTATTCGAGTTCGGATCCGGGCGTGGCTTCGGTATCGGGAAATACAGTCACGATCCACGGCGCCGGCTCGACCGTAATTACCGCCACACAAAATGGAAACGCCGTTTATGCCGCCGGCGCCCCGGTTTCGCACACCTTGAACGTCACCCCGAAAACCCTTACGATTTCAAATATCGTTGTGCTCGATAAAGTGTACGACCGCAATACCTCGGCAACTCTTGACGGAACGCTCGACGGCATTGTCGGTACCGATGACGTAAACCTTATTTTCAGCGCTGCTTTTGCGTCTTTCAACGTTAATGACGACATTCCCGTAACGGCGAACGCGACGCTTGACGGTGCGCAAAGCGGCAATTATTCTTTAGTTCAGCCAACGGGGCTTTCGGCCGACATTACCGCAAAAACGCTCACGATATCAAATGCCGCGGCCAACGATAAGCCATACGACGGCACGACGGCGGCAACCATTTCCGGATCGCTGTCGGGCGTGATTTCTCCGGACGACGTTTCGATTGCTTCCAACACGGGGATTTTCGCTTCGGCTGGCGTGGGCAACGATATTCCCGTGACTTCGCAAATGATTTTGGGCGGCGCTTCGGCGAACAATTATTCGCTGGAACAACCGACCGGGCTTTCGGCTGATATTACGCAAATCGCGCTGACCGCAACTTTTATGGGCACTACGGCTATCTGTTCAGGCCAGAGCACCTCGCTCGCCCTAACCATTATGGGCGCTGCCGGACCATTTACCGTGCAATACAGCGACGGATCGCAAACTTATACGGTCAATAATTATGTGAGCGGAAGCAACATTCCGGTTACACCGATTGCAACTGTCGTTTATACGCTTGTCTCAGTGGGCGATGCTAATTCGGGAGCGGATGTCACGGGAATCATGCCGGTTACAGTAACGGTACTGCCCAATGCAATTTATTATGCCGATACAGATCACGACGGCTACGGAGACGCTTTAGTTTCGCAAATGAGCTGTACCGGCGCGCCTTTGGGTTATGTGCCTGATCCTACCGATTGCGACGACACCAGAAATACCGTGCATCCGAACGCCGTCGAAATAGGTTACAACGGAATCGATGACGACTGCGATGGATTTGTTGACGAAGGCTTCCCGCCAAAATCCACTGTCGTACAGGCCGCGCAATGCAACACGGTCCTGGCTGCGATCGACACGCCGGTTGTCGCAAACCTCGTTGGGGGCGTACAGGGATATCGCTGGAAGATTACGACCCTCAGCGGCCCATCGGCAGGGCAGGTGCAAACTATTGATACGGCGCTGCGCACAATGAAACTCACACAACTCGTGAATTATGCCTTCGGGACGCAATACAAAGTGGAAGTCGCGGTGTTGTATGCCGGTTTCTGGCAGCCGTTTACCGCATCGTCCTGTACCGTGACCACGCCATCGCCGGTTACTGAGCTTACGGCTTGCGGCCAGACGCTGACCTCGTTGGCCAATGTCGTGTATGCCAACAACGTCCCGTTTGCATCGGGCTATCGCTTCCGGATTTCGGATCCTGTAAATATCGCCAACCTGCAAGTCCTGGAACGAAACGTACGTGAATTCCGGATGAACTTAATTACAAACTTTACGGTCCAATACGGGAAATCGTATAATGTGCAGGTTTCGGTCAAAAACACAGACGGCACGTGGCTGGATTACGGCCCGGTCTGCAATGTAACCACTCCGTCATTTCCTACCACGTCATTGCAGGAATTGCAGTGCGACAACTTTCAGGTGCTTTCAAACAGCACACAGATTTACGCGACTTCGTATCCTGACGCCGTCGCCTACGTGTTCCAATTGAGCGGTGGCGGACTGCCTGCGCCGGTTGAAGTGATAAAATCGATGCGAACCTTCACGCTCAATGATTTTGCGGGGCAGTTGACACCGGGCGCGACGTACACGGTCAAGGTACGGTTGATTTTCAACACATCAGACCCGGCCGGGCCGTTTGGCAAGTCGTGTACGATTATTGCGCCGGGATTGTCGAGGCAGGCCGATACGAAAACCGGGGTTGCTTTCGATGCGACGGCTTATCCGAACCCGTTTGCCGACAATTTCGATATTGGCGTGACGACTGATTCAGGCGATTCCATCCGAATCAGGATTTACGACATGATCGGGCGGATGCTCGATGACAAGCTATACAAGGCCGGAGGTGAAATCCTGCAGATCGGCGCCCGGTTTCCGTCGGGCGTTTTTACGGTCGTCGTGACACAAGGCGAAGCGGTCAAAACTTTGCAGGTGATCAAGCGATAACAGCATCCGAAACATAAAAAGCCCGTAATCGATTTACGGGCTTTATATTTATCCCCGATGCTGCGATCGGGTTTTATCAAAACTCATACGTTATCGGGAATATGTCGGGAAAGGTAATTACATCAATATGATTATTTTATGACGGCCATTGTTTTAGCGTGCAGCGAATCAATGACGGGCTGTTGGATTTAACCGCATTAGTGGCAGTTTTTCTTATTGTCGGGAAACTCTTTTTCATTCCATTTTTCAAAAACTATATTTCCGGTTGAATCTTCCCGTTGGTGCGAACTCCATTTAAAGCCGCATTTTTGGCATTCGTAAATGGTGTAATTGTAGTAGCCGTCACAACCGAAGCCTATTTTAATCAAATACTCTGTATCCGGATCCTGTTTGTACTTATGTTTGATGGGTTAGTTGTTGAACTTTGGCACGAGACAGGCGAATTGTATCATACGAATCAGACTTTCCAAAATTATATCGGAGAACAAATGGGATTGGACGAAAATGAAAATGAGACGCTTACTAAGAAAAGCTGACATTTGTTCGCGGAGCAGCATATACTATTCTGTACTTGGTTTAATTTCTATTGCAATTTTAATAGCTGTTTTCAAATTAATTTAGGTCAAAGCGCCATAACAACAGGCATAAGAAATCTTGCAAAGTATGACTTACGTTTTTGGTTTTTAGAGCTGAGGGATAGAGAACTTTGAAAGGGACAACCCAAATTTAGACAATGATAATTGAACTAAATGGTTGTGTGAGAAAATTCCGTAAGTAAAAATGCCTACAAAATTCAGTATAAATACTTAATGCGAAATCGTAGGGAATGATTTTATTTTACCCCACTTTTAAATCCCTACATCATGAAATTATTTCTCAGGTTACTTTCGGTTTAAAAATTATGTATTACTGCAGAAAAACTGTAATACGTCTATTTCCTTCCTTTTAGTTTTAACACTCTGCAATTATTCACAATAACCAAGCTAATTCATTCATTATGAAGTATTCTTTTCTATTTGTTACTTTAATGGTCATTTGCAATTGTGCCGGCCAAACTTATGATTTGGTCGCTTTCGACTACGACGTTGCCGGAAATCAGATAAAGCGCCATTTGATCGATCTCGATAACAAAAAAACGAACGAAAACCCTAAAAGCATTACGGATTTGACTGCGTCGGATTTGATCAAATCAGACATTTACGACGATATCAAATATTACCCGAACCCGGTAAAAGAAGAGCTTTATGTGTTTTGGGATTTGGTCAATGGTAACGATGTGGAATCGATACAATTGTACAATATCAATGGGAAACTAATATCGTCGTTTGACAATCTCAGGAAGGCGGGAAACTTTACTGTCCCATTCCAGGTGCTGCCCGAAGGAATGTATAGCGTGACGATGATTTTTAAAAACGGAGAGAAAAAGTCACTGAAAGTGATCAAGAACGGTTCGTAATTAAGACTCGCCGCTGACTTTTTTTTAAATCACCTTAGACAACAGCAAAACATGAAAACAAAATACACAATTTTATTTATAGCTCTTTTCCTTTTCACAATTTCATTCGGGCAAACGACGATTATTTCAGAAAACATGGGCACGCCTTCGGGTACGACCACAATAGCTTCAAATGCTTTCCAAAATACTTCACTAACTTTTTCTAACGGCGAGCAAACTGCGGCAGATGTACGTAGCACCAGCACTTCAAGCGGCTTTACAGGCGCTTCGGGAGGCGGAAATGTTTATTTTACCTCGACTTCGGGAACGTACGGTTTTTCAATTGAAGGTATCAATGCCGGGGCATATTCCTCCATGACGCTCCAGTTTGGATATAAAAAAGAGTCGGCTACTGCCCATGCGGCATTTTCAGTTGAATATTGGGACGGATCTTCGTGGCAGGTGATCGCCAATACCGCAAACGATCTTTTCAATGAAGCTGCAAGTGCCAGCGCGGTCTGGTATCTGTCAAAATCATTAACGTTACCTGTGGGAGCACAAATCAATGGACTCAAGCTTCGCTGGATTAAAACGGGAACAGTCGCGATCAGGATCGACGATGTCAGGCTGACAGGATTAGATACGGCACCAACGATAACAAACAATACAGTTTCAAGCATCAGCACAGCATCAGCTACTTTAGAAGGAAACGTTAACAGTACTGGTGGCGCATCGATAACTGGTAACGGCAGCGTCTATGCAATAACATCTGTAAACCCCAATCCAATAATTGGAGGCAGTGGTGTAACAAATCTCATGACACCAAGTCCAGGTTCGGGAACCGGATCGTTTTCGAACGCTACCGGCAACGTCCTTTCGCCGAATATCCAGTATTCTTATAACGCCTATGCCATTAAGAGCACGGGCATAAAAGGGTATGGAATCGTTAATACTTTTTATACCCTGGCGGTCGCGCCGTCGGTTCCGTTAGTTACGGATGCGACCGGAAATTCATTAAGTGTAACCTTAGGCAGTGATGCCAATCCTTCGTCAACTGTTTATTGCATTTCGGAAACGACGACTTCGCAATATGTACAGGCCAACGGCACCCTTGGAGTGACGGCGGTATATCAAACTGCCGCGACTTGGGGAACGAAAGTCGTCAGTGATTTATTTTCCGGAACAACATATACATTTAAAGTAACGGCCAAAAATGGCGATGGAATAACCACGGCTCAAAGCGCTTCGGCCAGCGGAACGACTTTGACGTTACCTACGATTACCACGCTGGGAACGCTTGCGGCGCTCAATACGGTTTACGGTACGGTCAGTTCTTCCACCAACTTTACTGTTTCGGCAAGCAATCTTACCGGAAATGTAGTAATAACGCCTCCATATGGGCTTGAAATATCAAAAACGACTGGCGGAACCACAGGATTTGCCGAATCGCTTACACTCGCTCCAAGTTCAGGAGTGATCAGCTCGACTACCATTTACGTGCGATTGGCCTCATTTGCAAGTTATGGAGATTACGATGGAAACATCGTACTGCAAAGCGCTAACGACGGACTCACAAAAAATGTAGCCATGGCTTTGAGCACAGTTGCCAGGAAAAGTGTAACCATTTCAGGCATCACGGCCGCAAACAAAGGATATGACGGCACCACAAACGCGACACTGACCGGGACAGCCGTGTTAAACGGAATATTACCTGCTGACACCGGAGATGTTCTATTGGACGCATCAGGCGCGACAGCCAATTTTGCTGATGCAACCATCGGCATCGGAAAGTCGGTGAGCGTAACTGGCTATGTCCTTTACGGCGGTGCCGATAACTATGAGCTTACTCAGCCGACTGGCCTGACTGCCGACATTACCGGAAGTAATCACAGCGACGTGATTCTGAATACCAGCTCTTCGACAAGTTCCAACCAGGATATGAATTACTCGAATTATCAGGCAAACAGTATTAGCAGTACTGCAAATTCGAATGGAGTTATGGGCTTCCGTGTTCGCGATGGTGGCGCGACAGCGAATGATGCAGACAATTTAGATACGGAATTGACGGCCATTACGTTTTCGGTGACCAATGCGGCCAATCTTCGCTGCGCCCGGATTTTTGTAGGAAACTCTCCGAAAGGGTCTACTGTGTTCGTGCCGACTCCCGATGTCAACGGAACAGCCTTACTGACTTTTACAGGTTTAACGGGCGTTGTCGCACCTGACAATAGCGATTTGGCCGTACATCTGCGCGTGACTTTTAATTCTGTTGTCACCGATAATCAGCAAATGCAATTTAAGATTATATCTGTAACAGCCAAAAACGATGGTTCTGTATTTGCTTCTGTAAACGGTGGCGGGGCGTTTTCCCCAATTACCGCGAACATTAACAGGATACTGGTTGATGCTGACCGATTGGCCTTTGCGATACAACCCAACGACACTTATGTAGGAAGCATCATGAATCCAGCGCCAGGCGTAAAAGCCGTCGATGCTTTAGGCAATACCGATTTGGACTATGCAGGAGTCATTTCCCTGAACTCATCTGGCACCATGTTGGGCAGTCCACAAACTGTGGCCATAGTAAATGGGATTGCTTATTTCACTAATGTTGTACATTCCGCACCTGCCACAGGGTTAGAATTAAACGCTACGGCATCCGGACTTGCCAGCGTCATGTCAGCGCAAACATTCAGTATAGATTCCAATAATCCTGACGATCCCAACGATCCCAATCCGGGTGGAGGAGATCCCAATACGGGCATATCTTCCACACCATCGTACCACGACACACAAGGGAAACTCAATATTTCGAATTCAGGCCAGGCGACTTATACATTGCCGATTGCGTTGCCGCCTAGCATTGCCAGTGTCGGCCCAACCATAAATTTGACCTATTCGAGCGGACAAAATGGTGGGATTGCCGGGCAGGGTTGGGATATCAGCAGTATTTCTTACATCAGTAGAATTTCAACACGTTTCGACATTGACGGCTTTAAGGACGGTGTAGACTTCGATGAAAATGACAAATTAGCCCTTGACGGGCAAAGACTGTTGGTTAAGTCAGGGTCGACATATTGGGCTGACGGATCGCTTTATGAAACTGAAGTCCAGAGCAACAGCAAGATACAATTGATGGGGTCGGGAGCCAATATCTATTTCATTGTAACTTCGCCCGACGGGTCCCGCACATGGTATGGCAACTACGCCGGAATAAATGCAACCGATTTGTCCGGATACTATATAGTACGTTATGAAGATGTAAATGGCAATTTTATTTTATATAACTACAGCAGGCCATTGAATAAGACTTTATGTATTGATAATATACAGTTCAGCGCGAATACCATCAGTAATCCTACGCCGCAGAATTATATCAAGTTTAACTATACGACCGCCACAAAAACCGAAAGTGCTTATTTTAAAACAAGCCTTGTCGAGAAAGCGGAACTATTAAATAAGGTTAAAGTGTACACCAATGGCAATTTGTTCAAAGAATACCGCCTGACCCACATTGCCGATGCTTTGGGGTATCAGAGAATTGCCAAAATACAAGAGTTTAATGGTGCTGGCGAAGCGGCCAATCCGATAGCTTTCGAATACAATATCACGCAAGATATTGTCAATGAAAACACCACGGAATACACAGATACTTTTGCTGCCAATGAAACTCCGGGCTTAACGGGCGATTTTGACGGCGATGGAAGGATGGACATCATATCAAACAACAAACTATATCTTAAAAACTTTTTAAGTACGCCAACTGCTCCAGTCACATTGCCTTCAATGGCTTCGCGAAAATTTGCCGCTACGATCGTCAAGGATAACAAATTGAGTCAATCCCAAAATATAATCGATCTTACCATGAACATCGATTCGATAGTGTTAAGATATTTTGGTTACAACCCCAGTACTGCTACGGTAATTCAGGAAAATACTAAAACTATTGCCATAGACAATACAGCATCTTGCTCTAATCCTTGTGAAGGTTCAGGGAACTTGGATTCGAACTATTGCAGCGATGCCAAAACGAAGACCATGGCCACATTCCTGGAGGGCGATTTTAACGGCGATGGCATTTCCGAGGTGATCGTAGCGACTTATGACGAAACGTATGAATACGGAATCGATCCGGATCATTGTGTCAGTTTTGATCCCGACGGCAATCCGCAAACATGTTTGTGTACTTTATTGCATCACAACGCCAGCGATAATCCGAGTCAGGTATTATTGGTAAATCTTGACAGTAATGCCTCAACCCAGGTAGGCAGCCAAGGAGTTGCAATAATCAACGGTTTGGGAATCACTCGAAACAACGATGACAAAACCATGGTAGGCGACTATAACGGCGATGGAAAGTCCGATATTCTCGTCGTTAAAGCCAATAAGTCCTATAAAGTTTATGATTTTAATCAGCTCAATACTGCTCCATGGGTAACGGTGGAAGTTATTGGGCAAGGCGTTTTCGACAGCTATTCCCCTACGAAACCGTTTTTGCTTGGCGATTACAATGGCGACGGCAAACCGGATATCATGATCCCGGAAACGGCTGGTAATTGTATTCCACAGCCGGAATATACCTATGAAGCTGGAGGCCAAACTATAACCGTACCTGCCGTGGTTTGCCCGAATATTGATTTGTGGGATATTTATTATAGCAACCCAAACCCTTCAGGAGGCGCTTTCTTCGCCAAAAAACCTACTACGGTTGCCAATTACATCAAGGAAAATGGTGATGATGATTACAGTTATTATCCGCTGGATATAAATAAAGACGGTAAAACGGACTTGTTACGAGTAAAACTCGGCATATATATGACGGGTGGCTTTTGGAATCCCTCGAATTCGGATTCAAGATGGTCAATCGCGACTTATGTCAACAACATTGGTAACAATGTTAGCGGGGCAAGCGATTTTATAAATAATTACAATTCACCAACTGACCACAGCAGCGACGACAATAGCCTTCCAATTCCTATAATTGCCGATATTAAATACAGAGGCTTATCGAGCGATTTATTAATAATCCGCTACCACGGGGACAGCGGTTTCAAAAGGAAAATCACTTACATTGACTTTGCTAAAAACGTAAACGTCGACAATTCCCTGAAAAAAGTGATCCAGTCAAACGGGGCAATAGTTGATGAGATTACGTATTCGCCGATGCGGAGCAGTGAGGATAATTTTGGTTTTGGTTCCGCTTCAGATTTTTATTCATCCAATAATTCGGTAAACTATCCTGCAGTAGAATTAAAGCAGATAGAAAGCAATAAACTGGTTAGTGAACTGACAAATACCACACTGGGAATCGCCAGACATCAGGATTTCAGATACAATGGCTATATAGTTCAATTAGATGGGGTCGGAAGTTTGGGTTTCAAAAAAATAGCGCGGACCGCATGGTATAATTCTCCGTCCGACAAAAAGTCCTGGGCTGTTACCGAAATTGACCCGTCAAAACGCGGAGCGACTAAATTTACGTATACCTTGTTACCTAGTACCGCTGCTTTTGCATTTCCTGTCGATTTGTCGACGGGACTGATGAACAAAACTGAGAATACCTTTACAGCCTCAGCGGCGGGTGTGTTTCCATATACGATTTTGTTGCAAAACCAAAAGTCGACGGATTATGTAACCGGCACTGCCAAGGAAACGGTTTATAACGCCTATAATCCTTACAATTTGCCCACAAGCGTTACCGATAACAACTATTCGGGAAGTACTATACAGGGGACGACCACAACTGTCACCGATTACGACGCGCCAAGCTTTGGAACGGGAAGTAACTATTTTATCGGCCGGCCGCATAAAACTACGACGACTTCCACGGCGTATGGCGATACTAAAAAGGTATCAACGACTATTTTCTATCTAGACGGGAATGTTTCCGAAACGGATAAAAACGTCTACCAAGCTGACGGAGTCACGCTTGACCCGGTAACGATGGTCGAAAAAATGACCTATTTCCCGAACGGGCTGCTGAAAGACAAGGAAGTCAGTGCCACCGGCACCGCTGGACTTAATGACGTAACACCGCGAAAAATTTCCTATACTTATGATCCGACAAACAGGTTTGTAAGCACAACCACCGACCCCGAATCGCTGGTAAGCACCAATATGAGCTTTCATCCGCTTTACGGAACCGTTTTGGAGGCTAAAAATCCGTTTAATCAAACAATCACCAATGTTTATGATAATTGGGGTAAGCTAACCAGTGCAACGGATAATACTTTAAACCTTAAAACCAATTATGCGTATACCCGAAGCGGCAACATATACACGACGACCGTAACCAAGACTACTGCTGGCGGGCTTTCCGACGGTAGCGGCTCGATCGTAGACCAAGACGTATTGGCGCGGGAAATACGAAAAGGAAGTAAAAATCTTAATGGTAGCTGGACATATATTAAAACCGAATATGACGTACAAGGCAGAAAGTATCGCACAAGTGAGCCGTATTTTGAATCTGATGGCCCTACACAATGGACATATTATACTTATGACGATTACAGTAGGCCCAAGAAAACCGTTTCTTTTACAGGGAAAATAGTAAACACAACTTATTCGGGATTAACAGTTACTATGTCCGATTCGGAAATGAGCAAGGCCAAAACATTTGATGCTAACGGTCAAACTATAACGACAACTGATAATCCCGGCGGTACGATAACTTATAAATACGATGCCAGCGGAAACCTGTTGGAATCTGATTACGATGGTATCAAAACCACAATGGTTTACGACAATTGGAGCAGAAAAATATCGTTGACAGACAGTTCATCGGGAACTTTTGCATACACCTATAATGCCTATGGAGAGTTGAAAACCGAAACCGCTCCTAAAGGTATGACCACATATACTTATGACGGATTGAGCGGCAGGGTTCTGACCAAATCCGTTGAAGGATTGACAGCTGCAGACGGCACCGACATCGTCAGTAATTACAATTATAATCCGGCGACAAAATTGCTGGAGTCATTAACGGTCACCAATCCTAACGACGGAAATAGCGCTTTTGCCTACACTTACGACGCGCAGCTGCGTTTGTACAAGACCGAGGAAACGCAAAATTTATTGCCGACAGGAACGGCAATATTTACCAAAGAACTGTCATTTGACAATTTTAGTCGTATTGATACGGAAACCAACACAGCAACCGCCTTTGGTAAAACCAGCGCCAAAACAATCAAGCACAGTTATTCCTCAAACAATGGCGCTGAATATCAAATCAAAGACAATGCTAGCTCAGCAAGTTTATGGCAGGCCAATACCGTAGACGCAAGAGGCAATATCCTGACCGCTGCATTGGGGAACGGAATCAATATTACTAATCAGTTTGACGAGTACGGATATGCATTTCGATTCCAGCACAAGCTGGGTACTGCCGAAGTAATGACCTTGGAAACAACGTTTGATCACGTATTGGGAAATTTAAGCTCACGCTATAACAGCATGTTCGATATGCAGGAAAATTTTGCATATGATGCTTTAGATAGGCTTACTTCTTGGAGCGGGTCAGCTGAAAATGTGTTAACGCTGCCGTTTGATACCACAACTGACGGATTTACATTCAGTGGCACCAGTACTCAAGGCTCGGTTTCAAATTCGGCTGGCAAACTTAAAGTAACCTTAAAAAATGTTTCTGTTTATGCCGATAAAGATCCGGCTATTACTGCTGTACCGGGCAACAAGTTTCACATCCGGGGTGACATTTCCAATAAAACGGCAATGAACGGCACTACGGCAAAATTAATGCTGGTAGAAACGGATGTTAATGATGACTGGAATTATATTGAATTCCCAATTGTGACAGTTGCGAACGGCACATTTGATCTGGACTATATTGTCAGCGATAATTTTGAAAATGCAAAACTGACTTTAAAGTTTATTATCGAGGGGAATTCGGGGCCTCCTTGTCCCACTTGTCCTGTAGATTGGCCCGATGACGGAAACAATGGCGGGGTACAAATAACTGCAGCCGCAACGTTCTATTTGGACAATCTGAAGATTGACAAAATAGCCGTCAACACGCAAAATTATGACGATAGGGGCAGGATTACCGATAACAAACTCGGCGAATACCAATACGACGGTTCACATCCGTATCAGAACAGCGCCATAACCATGACGCCCGATGCCGTAAATTATTATACAGGCAGGCCTCAGCAAGACGTGACTTATAACGCTTTCAAAGTTCCGATAAAAATCGACGAACAGGGAATCGATCTGATTAATTTCGGATACAATACTTTCGAACATCGTTCGGTAATGTATTATGGCAATACCAATACCGACAAGTTGAGCAAGCCATACCGAAAGTACTACAGCGCAGACGGCGGCATTGAAATAAAGGCGACTTTCGATCCTGGAAATACCACGACGCCTGCCTCGGTCGAATTCCTGACATACATCGGCGGCGACGCATATTCCGCTCCGGTAGTGTTAAAAAGCGACGGTACAACGCAAAATTATTTTTATTTGCACCGTGATTACCAGGGCAGCATCATGGCCATTACCGATGCCGTGGGCGCAGTCGTCGAAAAACGCCTGTACGATCCGTGGGGCGAAGTGGCTAAGGTTCAGGACGGTGCCGGAAATCCATTGGCACAGCTAACGTTCTTTGATAGGGGATATACGGGGCACGAGCACCTGCAAAGCGTAGGCTTGATCAACATGAATGCGCGCCTGTACGATCCTAAAGTGCATCGTTTCCTGGAAGCGGACGACTATCTTCAGGATCCGTCCAATACCCAAAACTACAACCGCTATGGCTATTGCGTCAACAATCCGTTAAAATATACGGATCTAACGGGTAATATATTCAATATTGCTACATTAGCGGGCTGTATTCCGGTTGTGGGATCGATATTTTCCAGTCTGCTGATGCACCAATCCGTGGATTGGAACCGGGTTGCAGTAGATATTGTGATTACCGGCGTTAGCGCTGCGGTAACATTTGGTATAGGCAGCGCTTGTCAGGGCATAACGAATTTTTATGCCAGGGCAGCCGTTTCGGCGCTCGCCCATGGCGCTTTTCAAGGCGGGTTGTCGGCGGCGACGGGCGGTAAGTTTTGGTCTGGCTTTGCGGCGGGCGCGATCAGTAGCATAGCTTCTAGTGCATGGCAAGGAGGAACTGATACTGCAATAAATCCTGATACCGGTATAAGAGAAAGTATTGCTGGAACGGGAATGAAGGGTATTGGGGGAAAATTTGCAGATTCAGTCATGGGCACCTTATCTTTCGGCGCTGTAACGGGAGGAGCCGGTAGTGCTATAGGAGGAGGAAATTTCTGGCAAGGAGCGGTTACTGGCCTTATTGTGGCAGGGTTTAATGATTTGCTTCATAAAGAGCCGGAACAGAAAAAAACTTATACTTTTACGCCTGGAGAAACTGAATTTGACGTAACTGAGTCGGGAGTTTCCGCAGGCGAAGTTCTTATAGCGGGTTTTGGCAAATTGGAAATATCCGCTCCAAGTAATTATTATTTTGGGGGCCAGGCCATTGGTGACACTGGCGAATCTCAAGGAATAGGTATGGGATTCAAGGCGATTGAAGTCGAATTTGGAGCTTCAAGTGGAAAGATTATTCTCGACAAACAAATGAGTGGTAAATCATTATTGGACTTATTTTCCAAAACAAAAACGGTAGTCACAACTTCATTTATCATTGTGGGCTTTAAATATACACACATAACCGGCTACTTAGGAAATATGCAATTGTGGCATGCCAATGCTATAGGCGGAGCAGGACAAGTCGCCAGCGCTGGTATCCTAGGAGGTTCAGTATCATGGGAAAACATCAAAAAATGAAATCTAAATTGCACTTTAATTATCTCAAGAAGCTATTACTTAGCCTAATCCCGGTAAGTATATTACTTTTTTTTATTATCTTTTTTTTCTCTGACTTTTTTAGCGGCTCTACGGCTCATTTTATATGGCTGACGCTATTGCTATTTCATATTTTCGAAATCGTCTATATCACAAAGCTTATTTTTTCAACTGAAGCAGCATTGGAAAGCAAGATTTTAAATTTGTTGCTTTGTTACAGCTTCATCCCATATATTTTATTTTATATATGGTTTGTTCACGACTCCAATAAGAAACAATTAAACGAGTAATGGCTGTGGAAAAAATACCGTTATCGCGTAAAATTTTGCTGAGCCTGCTGGCTTTGGTTTTGCCAGTAGTTCTTGTGCTCAAATTTATTTATGGGACAGTTTGGTTTAAGAATGATCTCATGGGCAATTTGATGATTCCCGTTTCCCTGATTCCGTACATCGTCGTGTGCACGATCATCTCAAAAAGAGCCAGAAAATATTTTTTCAGTTCCAATCAGCAAATGCTGCATAATCGGTCACTGTTTATTTTTTATTACCCTTTGCTTTATTTGTGGGTTATAGACGATAGGCTAGTGAATGAAAAAAACAATCAATAATTGAAAGCATAAATTTTAACGAGAATTTATTTAATTTAAATACTATGATAAAAAAAACAATGATCTTGTTAGCGGCTGCAGCCTTTTTTTCCTGCAGCAAAGACGACAGCGGTTCAAAAGAAATCTCATACAACAACATGGTCGGCAAATGGAACATTAAATCGATCATCAAAGCCGACAACTCCGTAGTCAACTACGTTGGGTCGTGTCCAACCCAAAAGGATTATTTAGAATTACTTCCTACGGGCGACGTGATACAAAACCGGTACATTGAGGATTGTGTGACCAAGACACAAACCTTTTGTGATGATTTTGCCTTGGATGCGGATCACGTCATTCATACAAGCTGTTCCCATTTGGACGAAGGAGAAGTGGTGAGCATATCAAATACAACTTTACGGATCGAATATGCTGAGCCAACGAATATTTATTTTATGAATATTTCCGTAGACAATGGCAAAGCAATATTATTTGAAAAACGGGAATAACGCCGTATGTGGTCTAAGCGTTTCAATGAAAAAGCGTTTCCTTATATTTATTTTAACCACGACACTCGCTTTCTCCCAGCAGGAAGCGAGTGTTTGGTATTTTGGGCAAAATGCGGGGCTGAAGTTCAATGCCGACGGCTCGGTAACGCCGCTATCCGATGGACAGCTCAACACCAACGAAGGCTGCAGCTCAATTGCGGACGGTAACGGCAACTTACTGATGTATACCGATGGCCGCACGGTTTGGGATCGAAACCACATTCAGATGCCCAATGGCAGCTATGCTTACGGCACGGAACTTTTCGGCGATGGCTCGAGCACGCAATCGGGAATTATTGTTCCTAAACCCGGCTCTACAAACATCTATTATATTTTCACGGTCGACGAACCGCATCATCAGAATGCCGCCGCTTATCCGAATGCGTTTTCCGGTGATTACATCGAAGCAGACAGCGGACAGACACCGGCCGATGACGATGGGCGCAACAATGGGCTCAATTATTCAGTCGTAGATTTGAGTGTTGTAGGTGCTAACGGCAGCATCGGAGATGTAGTTTCGAGAAATAACCAGTTGATTACTTACAATACCGATCCTGCGGGAGAAGAAATCAAATACAAATGTTCCGAAAAAATAACAGCCATCAAAAACCAAGCGGATGGCAGCTTTTGGGTCATCACGCATTTCATCAACCGCTTTTACGCCTTTAAGGTTACCGCCTCGGGCGTTTCGGCCGCGCCAATCGTTTCCGCGATCGGTTCTGTCCAGTCGCTGGCCGGTTACCGACGCAATGCCATCGGCTACCTAAAAGCCTCGCCCGACGGGACAAAACTTGCGATTGCGCATCAGCAGCTTGGCGACGTTGCGGGAGCGGCGTCGTTTGCCACCGGGTCGGTCGAGCTTTTCGATTTCAACGGAGCGACCGGTCAGGTGACCAATGTCGTTACCGCGATACCAAATGTGCAGGCTTATGGTGTCGAGTTTTCACCTGATTCCAAAAAACTGTATGCAACTTACAGAAACGCAATGCTCCCCGATATGGAACTGGCACAGCTCAATCTCAATGCAGCCAACATTACCTCGTCGAAAGTCGTATTGTACAACGGCGTGAATTACCTTTTCGCGCTTCAGCTCGCCCCGAACAACAAGATTTATTTGTCCACCGGCTACGCTTCATCGCTCGGTGTCATCAACAATCCCGATGTTGTAGGAACGGGCTGCAATTACGTGCAAATCGGCCAGCCGATTGCCGCAAACACTTACACTCGTTCAGGCCTGCCGCCATTCGTGACGTCTTTCCTTGATGCATCATTCGCGGTACAGAATTTCTGTTTCGGAAGCCAAACGCAATTTACGCTGAACGCAACCCAGGGCGTTACGTCTGTTAATTGGGATTTTGGCGATGGCAATGGCATTTCGGGTGTGAACAATCCGTCACATTTATATGCGGCGGCCGGAAATTATCTCGTAACGGTTACGGCGACGGGCAGCAGCGGCACGGTGACCAAATCCAAAAACATAACGATTTCGACGTTTCCGGTCGCGGCGGCTGTTATTGCGGCCGAATCGATATGCGGTATTGCGGGGATGACGTATGATCTCGGGCAACATTCGGCGACACTGCTCGGCGGCCAATCCGCCTCGGCGGTTGGTATCGCCTATTTTTCTTCGATGTCCGATGCGGCTGCACAAGTCAATCCGTTGCCGTCGACGACAAGCCTGCTTATAGGCGACAACGTTTTTTATGCTAAAATCTACAACCTCGTCAACCCGAGCTGCTACGTCATTACCAGCTTCACCGTGACGTTGTTCCAAAAACCTGTCTCTAATACGCCTACTGACTTGATGATATGTGATGACGGCTCGAACGATGGCTTCGCGATATTCGATTTGAATCAAGATAGTGCGGCAGTGCTCGGCGCACAAAGTTCGTCACAGTTCGGGGTCAGCTATTATGCGACGCAAAGCGACGCCGATCTCGACCAAAACCGCCTGCCGCAGCAGTATCAAAACCTGCAGAACCCGCAAACGATATACACTAGGGTTTCCAATTTGCAGCATTCGGCCTGCTATGCCACGAGTGCGTTTCAAATAGGATTGTTCGCGATGCCGACGGCCAACCCGTTGCCGGACTTGTATGCCTGCGATGATGCGTCCGACAGTCATGAACCGTTCGATCTGGCTTCGCAGACGGCGGTAGTTTTGGGAAGTCAACCTGGATTGTCATACCACGTAAGCTATCATTTGTCTCAAAGCGATGCGGCAGCCGGCTCAAATCCGTTGCCGGGAACGTTCATCAATACCCTAACACCGCAAACGATATATGTCCGTGTCGAAAACGCCGCACATCGGGAATGTTATGCGACGACTTCATTTGTTCTTCACGTAATGGCTTTGCCTGTAATCATTATGGATGACAGTTACAGCATTTGTCAAGGCTATCCGATCACAATCACGGCGCCAACAGGTTTCGACAGTTACCTTTGGTCCGATGGCAGCACGGGAAATGCGCTTACCGTTACTACGGGCGGGAATTATTCGCTGACGGTTACACATGATTACTCAAACATCTCCTGTTCAGCGATGCATGACTTTGTCGTTTACCAGTCAAGCATTGCATCGATAAACGAAATCTGGATCCGCGATTGGACAAGTAGTGATAACGGACTTACGATCATTGCGTCCGGCCTTGGCGATTATGAATATTCGATTGACGGCGGGCCGTTCCAAGACACTAATACTTTCAATAATCTTTTAAGCGGTCCGCATACGGTTTCCGTGCGCGATAAAAAAGGCTGTGGCACGACTGACGATGAGGTGTTTTTGCTTGCTTACCCCAAATTCTTTACGCCGAACGCCGACGGTGTCAACGATACTTGGCAAATTGATTTTTCCTATGTTGAGCCAGATATGCAAATCGAGATTTTCGACCGGTACGGAAAGTTCATAAAGAATTTTACCGGATTAGACCCAGGCTGGGACGGAACATTGAACGGAAAGGCTCTGTTTTCAGACGACTATTGGTTTGTTGTAAAACGAAAAAACGGGAAGGTTTATAAAGGGCATTTTTCTTTGAAGAGATAAACTACCGTACAAAAACTGTACAATTTCTAAATAAAATCGCCATCCCCTATAAACAAAGAGATGGCAATTTTAACCTGTGGAGCTAAGGGAGGAAGGTAGAACTTTTTAGACGATATAAATAAGTTCCAATTTTGATTAATCGGGTGCTTTACGATATATCCTGCTTCGGTAATGTTGTATGCAAAGGACATTTTGATCGTTTGAAATGCTTAGGTCATAAATTTCCCCGGTATTGGTTGCTTTGACGAGGTTGCGATAGCAAAAAGCAAAGAAGTGATCCTCGAATTCAAAACGGAATCAAATACTGACAACACCTCTTTAGAGACGATAAAATTGATGACCTGACTCCAGAAGGTCGTCTTTTAATCAGGATTTTTGGAGATCAGGATCAAGTAGGTAAACGAAAATATAAGATTTCAGGCAGGAGAAAGACGTTACGCCTATTCGTGGGGAAGGACAACGGCAAAAAATATTGTCAAATGGAGTTACAGAAAATCTTTGCCTCCGCGTATTGATATGTCGTATTTTTGCAATAACAGCGAAGAAAATTCGTTCAATATAACAATTGGCGTAAATACGACTTACTTTGAAAAGATATGAAGAAGCATTTTCTTCGCCATCGCAAATCATGCAGGAATGATTAAAGTTGGAATAGCTGATGACCACAAACTTGTTCGCAAAAGCCTTTGCGCACTGATGAATAGCTTCGATGACATTAGCGTCGCCTTGGAAGCCGATAATGGGAAAATACTTCTTCAAAAATTGGAGGAGACGACAATCGATATTCTGCTGCTCGATATCTGCATGCCTGTTATGGATGGTTTCGAAGCGTGCAAAGCCATTGCCGAAAAATACCCAGATATAAAAATTCTGATTATCTCGCATCTTATATCGAAAGAAAGTATTATGAAGGCGATGCAAATGGGAGCGCATGGCTATTTTAGCAAGAACGCAGATCCGGAATATCTGGAATCCGCGTTGCGAAGCATCCATGAATCAGGTTTCTATTTCGAGCCAGGCATAAGCTCTATTCTCAACGAAATCATTCTTGACGATAAAAGAACAGGGCGTGACGACAATCCGCTGAATTTTTTGACACAAAAAGAAATAAAACTTATAAAGCTGGTCTGCCGCGGTTTTAACAGTGAGGAGATCGCCAACATTCTATCGATCAATATACGCACGGTCGAATCATACAGAAGGAGAATTCTGGAGAAAACGGAAGCGCGCAATTTTACGGTCGTCATCTTGATGGCGATTAAATACAGGTATGTCGAGCATGACAGTTTATTGATGAAAACTGCTTCGCCTTAAATGAACGCCAATAGCGTATTTTTACCAATTAAATGTGGTAAAAACACTTACGCCAAAACATGGGGAATAAATTAATTTGCGACTTGGAAATTTTTCCGAGTCTTATTTTAATTATAATCCCTTAGTAATGGAAACAGAAAAAAAAGTCAATCAGCAGCAGGTATTATTTAGGTTTACGTCTTTACGGGCGCCGGAACTCGCTAATCAGGACACGCAAGTATATAATTTTGTTTTCCATCCTGATGGGATTGGCAGATTTGCCGAAGCGGTTGAAAATCGGCCGGAAGGGCAGTCGGTCTCAGAAGCCATGCGGGAAGCTGCCGCCGCCTATCGCGACGATGCATATTCCGCACAAAAATTCAGGGACACTTTCGAAGATACCCTTTCGGTCGCCGAGTGGATTTCGAGGAATAAATATAGTTTTTCGGCCGAGGATGTGCTGAAGAAAATTGAAGGAATTTCCGGTCTGCCTGAAGTCGGTTTGCTATGGGATAACCTTTTCTTTCAAATCATCGAACAAACAGATTATTACGCAAAAGATATAGTCATAGAATTCTTGGTGCTTAGGCACCTGATAGATGTTCATAACAAAACTACTGATCCTGCAAAATTTCTGCCGTTACTGCCGGATTTGATGACGGCAACCGTCGTTCTTCCCCTTGATCTTTTTCCTGACGAACCTCAGGAAGAGACCGCCAAAGCCGCAGGCGCAAAGCCAATTTTCGGGACGAAGGATTTGACGATGTCCTTAAACGTCTTATTGGCGCAGTCCGGTATTGAATCTCACCAGACAGCTATTTCAGAAGTAAAAAAAATGCAAACTGCTTACCGGAGAGATTACGATAAAAAGTATCAGGCTGCGACGAAAGTTTACGATGTTGCCTTAGCCGCAGCTTTTGAGGCTGCGACAGTCGTGGAGAAAACAAGAACGGAGTGTCCGAGCGGCTGTGTTATTACCTATTACGAGTACGAAAATCTGGTTATGCCGGCTTTCGACTTTGTTCCGCCTAAGAATGTTGACCAGCCGTGGCTGAAATCCATACTAACAGCAGAGTCCTATTACGTTGTCGAGTCATTGGATTTGCAGGACGAACCAACATATGACAGCATTATTAACGGTGTCAACGCTTCGATCGCGAAATTGAATTTCCAACTTTATTCAAACCAGCCATCGGGTCAAAACATTGTCGGCATTGGAAGCATGATGTTCAAAGTCGATGCGGGTGCGGCTGGTAATACTTTCTTATCAAACGACGAGATTCCGTTCGTCGCTTATTTTGAGTATACAACTTATGCGCCGATAAAAGGTAAAATACAGTTGTCCCTCAACTTGGGATATCAAAACGGTGATGCCGTTTCCGCGATTTATACCGCAACGCTTCCTGACGGAACCGAGACAACAGCCGAGAACTTTTTCGACACCCCGAACGGCACTATGCTCAACATGACATTGTTTCCTTCGCCTTCGCTTCCCGTGGCGACCGGCAATGAAACAATCGATTTAACGGCGGCGATCGGTTTAAGCGACGGGTCAGTGATTGAGCTAGAATGTACTGTTCCGGTCAAGGAGCGGCAACAGGTCAGTGGCGTTGGCAAAGTCATATCAGGAAATTCAGCTGATAACGGCACTCCTTTCATCCCGCCGAAGTTTGGCATACGCAGGCTCGGAATTGGCGAATATAAAAAAGTCGTGGCCGAGGTCTGCTGTTACCGCGAGGCGGAAGTATCAAATATCGTCAATATTATGCAGGGTGAATTCTTGAGCCGCACGACGACACGGGAACGCATCGAAGAAACGACCACAACCGTAGAATCTTCCACTGAAAAGGAAAATCTGACCGACACGACCACGAGCGAGCGCTTTGAAATGCAGACCGAAATTGCGAAAATCCTCCAACAGGATAAACAAATCAGCGCTTACGCAGACGTTAAAGCTCACGGTGAAAGATGGAGTTTGGATGCTGGAGGAACCTACGCGACCAACAACTCCAAAGAAGAAAGCAATCGACAGGCCGTCACCCAAGCCACGGAAATTACACAGCGTGCTATGGAACGCATCGTGACTAAGTTCAGGCAGGAAGTCGTAACAAAAATTACAGAAAGTTTCAAAGAAGAAAATTCGCATATCTACGACAACCGCGGCGGAGAAGGGCACATTTCCGGGGTGTATCGTTTTATCAATGCAATTTATAAAAATCAGATATACAACTACGGTAAGCGACTGATGTATGAATTCATGGTGCCTGAACCGAGCAGGATATATAGGGCAGGAATGAAAATTGACGGGTCTAACACAACGCCTACGAATAGCACTATCCAACTTGTCATGCCAGCCGATCCTGTTTCATTGGGATTACTTAGCGCGTTGGATATAAACGACGGAAATTATCGCGCCTTCGCGGCCAGGTACAGAGCCGAGGTTGAAGCGCCGATTGCTGCGCAAACCATTACGGGCAAATCATATCAAGGTAAAGGTTCCGAAGGATCGTTCTCGATGGAATATGAATTTAAATTGCCAGCCGGATATCAAATCAATCGCGTCGAATATTCTTATTCCGTCAGAAAGTCAAATCCGAATTTAAATGCGCAACTGATTATCGGCTCGAACGTCGTGAACATTCAGAAAACCGGAAGTTCAGTAAACGGCTATCCGACCTATTTGCCCATTCCTGGCGCACCCGGACCACAAGGTTTCCCCGGCGTTATCGACTATACCGTGACGGCAATGACTCCTTATAATCTCGATAATATTCCGGTGTCTTTTACAGGTTGGGATGTCGGGTCCTATTCATTTACCCTGACTGCGGTGATGGACAGAACCGACGCGGTTTTCTCAGAATGGCAAATTAAGACTTACGATGCGATCATCAAAGCCTATCGCGAGCGATTGGACGAATTTAACGAGCAGGTGAATTCGGCGCAGGAAGATGCAGGTAAAATGCTTGCCTCAAACCCATTATTCTATCGTGAAATTGAAAGGATTACCTTGAAAAGAAATTGCATTTCGTATATCCAGCCGGAAAATTATTTCGGACAAAACTTTTATGCCGGAAACGATTTCACTTCTTTCCATGTGTCGCAGACTCAACCGATGGACGATTATGCGAGTCATGCAAAGTTTATGGAGCAGGCTTTTGAGTGGGATATCATGAGTTATAACTTCTATCCTTATTATTGGGGTAGTACCGGCAAATGGCAGGAACTATACCAAACAGAAAATGATGATCCGACATTCCGCAGTTTCATGCAATCAGGGATGGCTCGCGTTGTTGTTTCCGTGCGTCCTGGCTTCGAGAAGGCAGTTATGCACTATATGAAATTTGGCGTCATCTGGGATGGCGGCGAAATGCCTGTTATTGGTGATCCGCTTTATTTGGCTATTGTCGATGAGTTGAAAGAACCGGAATACACCGTCGATGAAACTTGGGAAACTGTAGTTCCGACGTCTTTGATAGGTATTCAAAAACAAGGCGTTCTCATCGAAGAAGATGGTTTACCGTGCGGAGGAGGCTGTGAAGATGGTGACAATCCGTTGAAGCCGAACCCGAACGTTTTGCCAAATCCACTTGAGAAAGCTCCATCATAAAGCGTTGTAATTTATGTATACGAAAAAACAAATGGCACAGTGGATCGATTGGGGATTTCCTTTTAGTCCGGAAGACCAAGCGTTAGCTGTAGACAATGAGGAATTTCCCGATCCTTCGATTACTGGCCTTGCCGTTGAGAAAGCCGAGCATCCGCTTACAGGTGTATTTCAACAGTTTCAGGCTATAGTTTACACGGATTCGAGCATCAACAATACCCAAGCTGTCATTCAGGTCGAATTGGATGAAAAAATCTTCGTCGGAACCTACCAATATAAAAAAGGTGTATTTGAATATATGAAGTATCGTCTCGGTGTTAGTGTAACTTTCCCGCCGCCTTATTCGGCATATATTTATGAACTTAAGGCATCGATAGTAAGTACTCGACAAATTGACAAAGGAAAAATTTTAAGCAGTAAGTCAATTAATATTAAGGTGGACAGTAGTGGTAACGTGGCTATATACGACGGCAAACCTATAGAGGCTACAAACGGTAATAGTATTGGAGATATTTCTATTTCTGACCTAAATTATATAATTGGCAATAAGCGTCTTTTCACACGTGACAATATGAGAGATTACCCGAATGTATATAATATGAGTCACGAATTGTTTCTAAAAGGACTGAATGAAAACCTAAATTTATATCAAATTACTATTGGATTGCGGGCAGCTCATTTTTTGGCGCAGATTGCTCACGAAACAGTTAAATTTGGAACATTAGAGGAAGAAGCTACTGGACTAGCATACAACCCGCCACACAAAGTTGCTAAAATACTGGGGAACGGTCCGGGAGATGGTCCCAGGTTTAAAGGTCGTGGCTTAATGCAATTGACAGGAAGAACTAATTACACGAATTTTAGCGCTTCTTATAATGCAAATCGCCCAAATGCAATTGATTTTACGATAGAGCCAAATAATACTCTTTTAGCGTCGGATATATCGATTGGAACAAATTCAGCAGCATGGTATTGGCAAATAAATGCCAGTTTAAATGATAATGCCGATCAGGATGATCTTATTTATATTGTGTACCGGGTTAATGGCGGGTTTAATGGCTATAATTACCGTAAAGAATTGGTTATAAGGGCGTTAAATCAGTTTAAAGACTCGATTGATCAATCTAATTTATCAAAAGAGTTAGGAGTTTATAAAATTCAGGACAGTAGAGTTTATAATAATTTCAACGGAACGTTTATATGGGGAAAGTATCACGATAATTTTTATAAATTAGATGGAACCGATAAAGATGATGAAATCGCAAAGTTTGCTTATCAAAGAGTAATAGACCTATATGATAGCGGCAAGGTTAAAAAGACGAAAGACAATAAAGCTACATATGATAAAGCTAAAGAAAGGCTGGAAGCTCTATAATCTAGTCCTCGCATCGTTCATTGTTAATTGTTATTCACAAAAAACATTCGTTTTACACGAAAAACTGGATTTTGACGAATCCGTTGATACGTTGAAGTATAGTATAGGTGGAAATGTTTTAAAAGGACAAATCATTACTTCAAATAATATTATATTTTTTGAGGTGGGAAATGATGAGGATTTAGAAACTCAAATAATTCTTTTCCCTCAAGAAATAACATTGTTTACAGGGGTTGATGTGGCTGGAGGAAGTGAAAGGCAAAGTGTTTATTCTTATGACGAGTCATTGAAATCGTGGATTTATTCAAGACATTTGGAAATAATCCACAATATTGACAACGGAATAAGTGCTCCTGAAATTGAATTCTCATATGAAGATGGTGAAACCGAAACCATAGATGGAATAAAAGTTAATTACATTTCCAAAAAGCCTTTAAAAGGTGAACTTAACGATTTGGTTGTAAAAGCTAAAAACGGTGTGTATGATGGAAGCCGAATTATTGAATATCTTTATAATTTCCCGATAAATAAGGAAAATGTGGAAGACTACAATAACCTGGCATATTTTCTTAAAGGCGATGATATTGCGTTGTATATTTTGGAAAAATTAATTGAAGCTGTTCCAAGCCGGGTAGTTGCATATTTAAATTTAGCGGACACATATTATGAATTAGGCAATGAGGAAAAAGCCAAAGAATATTATAAAACTTATATTGCTATGATGAAAAAGCAAAAAAAAGATTTAAAACGCATACCTAAATATGTTTATGCCAGAATAAAGTAGTACCTAAAATATCTTAACCCTCTCCAAAATTTCCATCATAATTTTACATTTTGCATATGGATAGATCAGTAAGAAAAGTACTATTATTTTTTGTTTGCATCGTTCTGCTTAGTTCCTGCTCTTCAGATGGGGACTCTGCCCCGACTATCACCACGCTACCCGCAGCCGTCCAAGTCGGAACGGTCGTAACACTAAGCTACAAAATTTCTGGTAATCCGGGAACGATCCTGGCACGCGGCATTTGCTGGTCCACAACCGACAACCCTGTCAAAGGCGTTGACAATTTTATTGAAGAAAATGTAGATCAGGTTGGCACTTTCACTTATCAGATACTGACGCTTTCCCCAAATACGATGTATTATGCCCGCTCTTACTTTGATGTCGGCAACGGAATACAGTACGGTAATACGATATCGTTTACGACCGGTCAATTTGTAGCAACCGACAAGGCAATCGATATATGGACGACGAAGGCGACGCTAACGGGACAAAAGACATTTAGTGGAGACGGCATTGTGGGGTTTGTTTATAGCACATCACACAATCCGACGATTGCCGACCACAAAGTATTTCAGTCCGTAACCACAGAAGGAACGTATCAAATCAGCCTTGACGAATTAACGCCCAATACAACGTATTATTTCCGTGCATATTTAGAGAGCAGTTTTTCCGATTACACGTATGGCGAAGAGTATGAGTTCAAGACCTGCGGATATTTCGGTGAAGCAGGAGGCTATGTTGCATATGACAAAGGCGAAGCTACCGATGGTTGGAGGTATCTTGAAGTCTATCCGACAACGTTAAGCTATAACTTAGCTGTGACACCAGGAAGCGCGTGGGGCAATTCCAATTTGTTTGTTTCAGGTACGCTCGATGCTATCGGCGCGGGTCCTGCCAATACCAACGTCATCGTTTCGTCTGTTCCGCAGGCAAACTGCGCGGCCAAGTTGTGCCAAGATTTGGTGTTGAATGGCAAGTCCGACTGGTTTCTCGGTTCAAGCGAGGAAATGCTACGGATTACTCAAAGTATGTACGATGCCGGAACAGTTATTGGGAGCGGAAGCAATATATGGACTTCGACGCAAAACGATGATGACTACGCTAAGGCAATCCAGATAGAAACTATTTCTTCAACGATCAGCGTTGTTTCTGTACCAAAAACGTTTACGAATTTGAATGTACTTCCGCTAAGAAGATATTAGGTCGTTTATTATTTGACTTCAGCTGCATTCATTCATATCGTAGCCAGGGAAGAAATTGTTTGCTCGAAAAGGTCGCTGAAAGAAGATTTTGATTTTCCATTATTTAAACTGGCTAATCCACATTAGCTCAGGGAAACATCTAAACTGTTTTTCTTTTCTCAAACAACCTTATTCAAAACTATGGGGTGGCGGAGTGGAAGATCGCCCAATTGATACTCGCGGAGGTTGTTCCGAAAAATACATGGTTGATTGCCAATCCCCAAATTAAATCGGGAAGTCAGATTCCACCGTACAAAAACTGTACAATTTCTAAATAAAAAATCGCCATCCCCTATAAACAAAGAGATGGCAATTTTAACCTATGGAGTCGGGGAGAGTTGCTTCGCACAACTCCTGGACACACTCCTGCAAATGTAAATCCGCTGTCTTCGCAGAAGACAGACGTCTTTAAACAACGAAATTCGCTCAAGTGAACTTGGCGAATTTCTTTTGTTAAATCCGATTCTCGGATTTCCGCTTGATGTGGAGTCGGGGAGAGTCGAACTCCCGTCCAGACAGGGAACCAAAGGGCTTTCTACACGCTTATCTTCCGATTTGGTTTTCGATGCTGTGCCTGGCCGAAAGCCGCCACACAACACTTAGTTTCTAAAATTTTCGAATCGGCGCCGAAACTTCACCAATCTTATTCCCGTTTTACGGTTCCCCTGAACTGGACGCCACAGGACAAGGCTTCCAAGGAGAATCCTGCTTTCCTACCTTGTAGGAGCGAGGCTCATCTTACTATGATTCAGATTAAGCAGCAAGAGCGTAATTATTTTCGCCGTTTAAAAGTGTTGACGCATTTGATGACGGGATTTGCGTCCGTTCCCGGCGTGCTTACCATTCAATCCGGCCTGCTGTCAAAACCAGTCGACCCCGGATACAATTAATTATGAATAATTGGAGGACAAAGATACGTCAATAATTCAGAAATAAATGATAAAGATTTTTTAAAGTTGGGCGTTGCGCAAGCGCCGGGCTTTCCGTCCCGAAGCGTCGGGGCGCGGCACTTCGCTGCAATCCCTAACGCAGTCCCGAACTATCAAATATCCCGGTTAACCGCAATCAAACAATTATAATTATTCATTATTAACTATTTTAATTGTCAATTACTCCAACGGTTCGTCGCGCGGATCTTTCTTAAATGGATAATCCCCGAAAGCCGGCGCCAGCTTTCTCACGAGATACGTCTTTTTGGTCATCTTGTTCGAGATCGCGATGATTACGGCTTTTTCCTTGCGCAGCGTCACATACGCCGAGGTATTCCCGTGCCACCAACCGTTGTGGAAATAAAAATGTTGTCCGGTCTTGAATTCGAGCATCCGGATGCCGAGGCCGTAGTTCTTTTCGCCTTTGGTTTCGTAACTGTAGCCTTTGTAAACCTGATCGAACAGCTTCTTATCCAGGAAATCCGGCGAATACGTCGCCAAGTCGAACTTCATCAGATCGCGAGGCGTCGAATAAATGTTCTTGTCGCCGTACACGCCGTCCAGAAAGTCGAATGCGAGTTCCATTCCCGATGCTTTATAGGTTTTCGAACTGCGCTCCTTGTCCTTGTCGATATCGAAAACATACGTGTCGGTCATGCCGACCGGTTTAAAAATCATGCGCTGCATCGCCTCACCGTATTTGAGTCCAGTAATCTTTTCAATGACCAGTGCCAGCATCGCATAATTCGTATTGCAATAGGCAAAACGCGTATCGGGCTTTGATTCGAGTTGGATGTTTTTTTCGGTAAAAAGCCTTAAAATGTCTTCATTTGTCAGTGTTTTGTGCTTGTCCCAAACCCCCGGATCGTCGGTGAAATAGGCGTAATTCCTGAGTCCGCTGCGGTGGTTGAGCAACATCCGGATCGTGATTTCGGGATACGGAAACGCTTCGAGTATTTTATCGACTTTTTCATCGAGTTCCAGTTCGCCGCGGTTCACAAGCTGAATGATCGCCGCCGCCGTCAGCACTTTGCTCACCGAAGCGATGTGCATCGGGGTGTGTGCATCAATCTTGCGTCCGGCATTCTTATCTGCAAAACCGTTGTAATGCTCGTAAATGACCTGGCCGTTCTGCGCAACCAGGAAACTGTAATTGTCGTAATCGCGCCAGAGTTTCTTGGCATATCGTTCGACAATGCCTTTCTTTTTTTCAAGATAGGCCTTCGAAAGTTTTGGCATTTTCGCCGAGCAGGGAAATATGCACGCCATCGGGTCGGAGTTTTCGGGCCGCGTTGAGTGTTTTTTGTCTTTTTTGGAACAGGACAACAAGGAAACGGCAAGCAAAAAAAGTATGGAAAAACGGAAATATCGGGGCATGATGGATTCAAAAAAGTTATAAACGCAAATATAGCCAAAGAACAAATCCGCGGAAGCCCAATTTATCAACGGTTGTTCACAACTCAAGCCGTCAGCGGTCAGCGATCAGCCATCAGCTTGATTTTCCGTCACATAAAGCCATTCATATTTGGCAAGTCCTGGCAAGCTGAAAGCTAATCCCAGAAAAGTTTGTAATTACTCATTACATCCCGTACTTTTGCGACGCTAAAAATCGCAACTGAAAATGAAATTCGCCATCATAAAAGAACGAAAAAACCCGCCGGACCGCCGAGTGGTTTTTACTCCTGAGGAACTGGTCAGGCTACAAAAAGAACACCCCGAAGCAGAAGTCAAAGTCGAAAGTTCCGACATCCGGATTTTTACCGACGCGCAATACGAAGCCGCAGGGCTAGAAGTTACCGATGACGTTTCGGACTGCGACGTGTTTTTCGGTGTCAAGGAAGTTCCGGTCGATGCGCTGATTCCCGATAAAAAATATTTTTTCTTTTCGCATACGATCAAAAAACAGCCGCACAACCGCAAATTGCTCCAGGCAATCCTGGAAAAGAAAATCGATCTTTACGATCACGAAACCATCGTCGACAAAAACTTCAAACGGCTGATCGGTTTCGGGCGCTATGCCGGAATCGTCGGCGCCTACAACGGCATCCGGGCGTTCGGGCTCAAGTTCGAACTCTTCAGCATCCCGAAAGCCGAAACGCTTGCCGGCAAAGACGCACTGATCGAAAAACTCAGGCGCTATCCGCTGCCGCCGATCAAGATCGTTTTGACCGGCCACGGGAAAGTTGCCAATGGTGCAATGGAAATCCTCGACGGGATGAAAATCAAAAAAGTTTCGGTTGACGATTACCTGACAAAAAACTTCTCCGATCCGGTCTATACGCAAATCGACGTGCTCGACTACAACAAGCGCAAAGACGGACGGGTTTTGGGCAAACAGGATTTTTACGACCATCCGGCCGAGTACATTTCAGACTTCGGGCGCTTTGCCGACGTTTCCGATATTTTCATGGCCGGACATTTTTACGGTAACGATGCGCCGGTAATCCTGACGCGCGAAATGCTGCAGGCCGCCAGCAATAAAATCAAAGTGGTCGCCGATATTTCCTGCGACGTCCAAGGCCCGATCGCCTGTACGCTTCGCTCGTCGACGATCGCTGAGCCGCTTTACGGTTATCTGCCTTCGGAAGACAAGGAAATCGATATGTTCCATCCCGGCGCGATCGTCGTGATGGCGGTCGATAACCTGCCGTGTGAACTGCCGAAAGATGCGAGCGAAGGTTTTGGTGAAATGTTCATGGAAAATGTCATCCCGGCATTTTTCAATGGTGACAAAGACGGCATACTCGAAAGGGCGAAAGTCACTGAAAACGGACATCTGACCGAAAGATTCAGATATCTCCGGAATTATGTGGATGAAAAATAAAGAACTGCTCCTCAAAGGGAGCATTTTTTTGCCCGATTGGTTATATTTGTTGATAACCCGTTCGCTCCGTCCGGGTGAAACAGATACGAAAGTGCGGCATCCGATATTAAAAATGATACTGTTGCTGTTTGTTTCCTGCGCTGTCCGGGCACAGGAACTGCTTCCGTTTGTTGAAAACTTCACCAAGGCCGAATATAATGGCGACAACCAGGTCTGGAATGTGGCGCAGGGCGGCGATCACGCGATGTATTTCGCCAACAACCATTACCTGCTGCGCTACAACGGTGTCCAATGGGAGAAATACACGTTGCCGAACAAAACCATCATTCGTTCTATTTTTGTGGACGGCGACAGGATTTACTGCGGTTCTTACAAGGAATTCGGTTACTGGAAAAGGATTTCGGGGCTGATGCGCTATTTTTCGCTCTCTGAAAACAGGAAGCTTTTTGAAGGCATTTCGGATAATGAGGAAATCTGGAAAATGTTCCGTTATAAAGGAAAAATCTACTTCCAGTCGTTCAACGAATTGTTTATTTACGATGGTTCGGGCATAAGGAAAATCCGGTTTCCCTCACAGATTTCCTATTGCTATATCATCGACAATGAAATTTATGCAGCTTCGGTCAAAAAAGGCGTCTGGGTCATGCACGGCACGTTGTTCGAGCCAAAAGCGGGTTGGGAAAACCTTGCCGACAATGTGGTTCATCATATCGAAAAGCACCAGGGGAAAACTTATGTATTTACCAAAAACAACGGGATTTTCATTGAAGAGAACCAAAAACTAACGGCCTGGCAAAACCCACTGAATGCATTGCTTAAAGATCAGGTGATCATCACTGCCCGGTTCGTCGGCGGGAAAACGCTGGTCGTAGGCACAGGGTTACAGGGTTTGTATATCATCAATCTCGATGATGGTTCCTGGAAAAACATCAACCGGCAGAACGCGCTCCGGAACAACGCGGTACTTTCGATAGCGACTGACAAAGAAAGCGACCTCTGGCTCGGACTCGATAACGGCATTTGCCATGTTGAGATCAACTCGCCGGTTTCGATATTTTCGGACAATTCGGGAATGTTGGGTTCGGTTTATTCGCTTTCGACATTCGGGAATGGTTATATTTTCGCCACCAACCACGGCGTTTTTACTAAAAGGGACAAGCAGCTTGCCGTTGTTCCGGATTCACAGGGCCAGGTTTGGGATATTTACGATACCGGAAAAATGTTCGTGATCGGGCATAACGACGGCACGTTTACGTATGATGGTAAATCGTTCAGCAACGTCAATCCGGTCAATGGCGGATGGCGGCTGCTTGAGAGTGCATTCGATCATGTATATTTCCAGGCGAATTATTCGGGAATTGCCGTCTATCGCGATAAGAACGATTTTTCGCGGTGGCTGACGCTTTCGGGACTGACCAAACCGATCCGCAATATTGCCCAGGAACGACCGGGAGAGCTCTGGGCCGCCGACAATTATCGGAGCCTGTACCGCATTTGCTACGACAAGGATTTCAAAACAACAAAAATCGAGAATGTCTCGAGCCAGAACGGTATTGCCAACGATTATGCGGTAAAACTTTTTACTTACAAAGGAAAAGTCCTTTTCCTGATTGACGACAACTGGTATTTTTATGACCGCGCGACAGGAAAACTTCGTGAAAGGAAGGATTTTAACAGTGTTTTCAAAAGCATTTCAGATATCGTACCCATAGATGACAGCAAGTTCATGATAGTCAAGAGCGGATTGCTCTACCTAATTCGGGAACGCGAAGGGAAATTTATCTGGAAACTCATTCCGGAAAAATATTATCAAGGTAAACTCATTATTGAAAACACCCGGATTTTCAGCAATGGCAATCATCTCCTGATCAATCTTGATGACGGATTCCTGTCGTTCCAACTCGATAAAATCCATTTGAGTGTTCCTAAAGTGAATATAGAAGCTTTTTATCATGGAAAGCTAATTTCCAGCAATATAAAAATCAAATATAACGAGCCGATAGAAATTCATGCCGTTCCGGAATATTATGGTTACGGCCGTCCGGATTTCCTTTACCAACTCAATGGAAAAGGAGGTTTTGTCCGCATCAAGACCGGTAGTTTCGTACTCAGTAATCTTGAAAGCGGGAGCCAAAAAGTGAATATTTATTTCAACGACGGCATCCGATATGTGAAAATCGGCGAATATCGTTTTACGGTCCGTAACCCGTGGTATTTTTCATTTGGGATGATTGCGCTATACCTCGCCCTGATTGCGTCGATCTGCTTTCTTTATTATAAGTGGAACAATATGCGCTACCGGCAAAAGCTGGCGTTGCGTGAAGAGGAGATGAAGCACCAGAAGGATATCATGGAAATCATGCTCAATGCTGAAAATGAAAGGCGGATCCAGGAATATGAAAATCACATCCTGGAACTGGAAATCAAGTCTAAATCTTCGGAAGTGGCCGGAAAATCTTTTTCGATAGCCAAACAAGGCGAAGTAATGGAAAACATCCGGAAAATTCTCGATACCGAAACCGATATCAACAGAATCAAGGCAGAAGTCAAGCGCACCATCAAGACCAACAGTATCAATAAGCACGAATGGGAAGCTTTTGAAACCAACATGAAGCAGATTCACAGCGAATTCGTTTCAAAACTGCTCGGGCGCTATCCGGATTTAAGTTCCAAAGAAATCCGGCTTTCGATTTACCTCAAGATGAATCTGTCTTCCAAAGAAATAGCCCCGCTTATGAACATCTCGTTCCGGGGCGTAGAACTTCAACGCTACAGGCTGCGAAAAAAGCTTGGTTTACCACAGGATGTGAACCTGAATAAATTTATGCTTGAAATATAAGCATCAAGATTTAAGGTTTTTTCATTTTCCACACTACATCATTACTACATCACAATCATTTTTATTTGATTTAAATATTTGTTTATCAATTAGTTATGTTGTAGTTAATTTAACACACCTGAAAATCAGGTAATTTTGTTACTACAACGTTGTAAATTTATGTAGCCAAAACAAAGTTTTAATTAAATTTTTAAGAATGAAAAAGGATATATACCTTATATTTATGTTATTTTCATTTTCTGCGGCTTGTTTTTCACAAATCAATGGAAATGTAACAGATGAAAAAGGCGTGCCGCTCCCCGGTGTAAACATTAAGGTTTCCGGTGTAGAAACAACGGTAGCTTCTGATTTTGACGGGCACTTTTCAATAACCGCCGATGCCGGTTCCGACCTGATTTTTTCGATGGTCGGTTTTAAGACGATAACTGAAAAAGCGTCCGACGGAATGAAAGTGGTCATGAAAGAAGAAGCTAACGAACTCAACGAAGTAGTCGTCATCGGTTACGGGACCAAAAAAGCCGGTTCCATTACCAGTTCGGTCGTACAGATCAAGGCTGCCGATATCGTAAAAACCCCTTCGCAGTCGGCGATACAGGCCATTCAGGGGCGTGCCGCAGGAATCAATATTATTGCCAGCGATGAGCCCGGAGCCAAGCCGACAGTGATGATCCGCGGATTATCGACTATTTCTTCGGACCGGAATCCGTTGTATATCGTTGACGGGGTCGAGGCTTCGGACGTCGATCTGAGCCCGAACGAAATTGCGTCGATCGACATTCTTAAAGATGCGTCCTCACTCGCCATTTATGGGCAGAAAGGATCGAACGGCGTAATCATTATCACCACCAAAAAAGGAAAATCGGGCGAAGTCAAAGTCACTTACGACAGTTATTACGGCTTCAAGCAGGTGCAGCACAAAGTCGAGATGGCGGATTCTTTTCGCTATGCCTACTACAATAATTCGGCTTTGGGCAACCCGAATTACTTCAATTCGACACAACCTTACAATACGGACTGGTTCGACGAGATTACCCGGAGCGGCGAAGTGATGAATCATTATCTGTCGCTCGCCGGTGGCAGTGAAAATGCGAATTACTATTTCGGCGTGACCAATTACAAGGAAAAAGGCATACTGGACGGTACTCAATACGAGCGGACCAACGTCAGTACGCGCAATGAATTCAGGTTTCTGGAAGGAAAAGTCAAAGTTAGCCCGAACCTGAATTTTGCGATAATCAACAACATTGACAAGCCGGCAAGCGCATTCACGACGGCTTACAAGCAGTCGCCGATCGTTCCCGTGCGTTTTGATAACGGACGCTGGGGCGTGCCGCTTCGGAATCCGGCCACCGGATTGATCGACATCAATGGCAGCGATCGTTTCAACAATGTCGGCAACCCCGTAGCCGATTTGTATTTCACCAACAGCAAAAGCAAGGATATTTTTCTTTACGGATCGGTAGCCGCCGAGCTGACGTTGCTCAAGTCGTTGAAGTACACATCCAATTTCGGAGCGTCATACAACGTCAACAAAAAGTTTACCTTCGACCCGAATGCCGACCGTTGGCTGGCACAGAACCCGACGCAGGAGCTTTCGGATTATGAAGACAGCTTCGGTAGCAATACGGTCATCTACAACACGCTCGAGCAATCCAGGACCGATAATTACCAATGGAACTGGGACAATTATTTTACCTTCAATAAAACTTTCGGCAACCACGACGTAACGCTGACTGCGGGAATGTCGCGGACAACCAAAAACGATTCGGAAACACTTTCGGGCAGCCGTTACAACGTGCCGGAGCAATCCAATTATTGGTCGCTCGACCTTTCGTCTTATAACGATCCGACGGCTCCGGGTTCGGTCATCCAAAACAGTCGTGCGACGCCGGTGGTTTCGATCGCTTATTTTGCCCGTGGCGAATATGAATATGCCGGCAAATACCTGTTGAGCGCTTCGATCCGGCGCGAAGGCAGCAGTGTTTTCCAGGAATCGAAAAAATGGGGTTATTTCCCGGCCGTTTCCGCCGGTTGGGTAATCAGCAAAGAAGATTTCATGAAAGACAAATTCTTCAGCTACCTGAAACTCCGCGCAGGTTATGGCGAACTCGGAAATGCCCGGGTCAACAACTCGACCAATAACATCGTGTTTTCGCCCGGGTACAATTATGCGTTTGGGACCAACCAGGTCATTTTTCCCGGAAATGTGGTTCCGTACCAGGTTGATCCGAACCTGACCTGGGAAACCGTGACTGAAATAGATTTCGGTCTCGATTTCAGGATATTGAAAGACCGGCTTTCGGGAACTTTTGACGTTTACGACCGCAAATCGACAGACCTGCTTGTTCCGATTAACCTTCCGCCGGTATTGTCGCCGGGCAATGTGACGGTCAATGCGGGCAGTGTGGTCAACAAAGGAATCGAGGCTTCGCTGCGCTGGGAAGACAAGATCAACGACAAGCTCAGCTATTGGGTTTCGGGCAACTTCGCTTACAACCAGAATGAACTCACCGACGTGTCCAATAATTATTTCGCAAATTATATCGGCGGAAGCCTGGGCAACGGTGCTTATACCAAACAGGTTTTGGTAGGCGAGGCGCTCGGCAGTTTTTATGTCTATGACGTGACAGGATTCAACAGCGTAGGGTCGTTTACCTACAGCGCAAACCGGGTAGTCGCCGGTTCTTACATTCCGAAATATACTTATGGGATCAGTCTGGGCGTCAACTATCGCCGTTTCGATCTATCAGTCGATGCGTATGGCGTTGGCGGAAACAAGATTTTCAACGGGAAAAAAGCGCAGCGGTTTGGCGGAGAGAATATTGAGTATGATTACCTGAACAGTTTCTGGACGCCATCGACGCCCGATGCGACCAATCCGTATCCGTACAATGATATTCCCGTAGCCTCGACTTATTTCATCGAAGACGGTTCTTATTTGAGAATCAACAACATTACCCTCGGGTTCACGCTGCCAAAACTAATCCGGCAAGTCGAAAAACTACGGATTTATGCGACGGCGATCAACCCGTTCATCTTTACGAAATATTCCGGCTATTCACCGGAGGTCGCGGGCAATGGCAATCCGCTTGAAAGCCCGGGGGTCGAACTGGATGCATATCCTACGAATAAAACCTTTTTGTTTGGCCTAAATGTGACTTTGTAAACCGAACGTTATGAAAAGCAACCTAAAAAAATACTTCGCATTCGCCATTTTATCTGCAACATTGATTTCTTGTGAGGAAGACCTGAATGTCGCGCCTACCGATGCGCAGACTGAAATCGATTTCCTTAACGACCCGAACAATGCGATCCAACTGGTCAACGGCGTCTATAACAAACAGCTTGATTACGACATGTACTCGTTTTCCTGGATCGGGATGACGAGCATCACTTCGGACGATGCTGATAAAGGCTCGACACCGGGCGATCTCGGATCTGACAAAGACAAGATGGACGCACTTACCTTCAGTGCTGACAATGTTTCGGTACAAGACGTCTGGGAAGGAAGATATGAAGGGATTTACCGGGCCAACAATGCGTTGTTCTATCTCGAGCAACTTTCCATCGATCAGGTATTGAAAGACCGGCTCATCGGGGAAGTGAAATTTCTCCGGGCGTTGTTTTATTTTGACCTTGTCAGATGTTATGGCGGCGTTCCCTTGGTGACGACCAAAATCGACATCAACGACACACAGGCCATCAGCGAACTGGTCTATACGCGCAAAACAAAACAGGAAACCTACGCGTTGATCGAAGCCGATCTTACCGATGCAATCTCGAAACTCCCGCTGAAAAGCACGTATGCTTCAAACGATATCGGGCGCGCCTCAAAAGGCGCTGCGCAGGCGTTGCTGGCCAAGGCTTATCTGTATCAGGAAAAATGGCAGGACGCTTTCGATATGGCGGGCGAAGTGATTTCGTCCGGACAATATGCGCTGCTGCCCGATTATGCCCAGGTATGGCGCGAGTCCGGCGAAAACGGGATGGAATCGATTTATGAGGTACAGGCTACGCTCACCAAAGGCATCCTCGAATACACTGACGTCCAAAGCCCGCGCGGAACGCCCGATCTGGGCTGGGGTTTCAACACGCCATCGCTGTCGCTGGCTAATTCCTACGAGCCCGGCGATTTGCGCAAGAACGCCACGATCATGTTTGTTCCCGGCGTACTTTGGGATGGCTTTATCGCGCCGCTGACCTGGACCAATCCGAGATACAATTACAAGGCCTACCACAGCAGCATTGCCGAGTCCTGGAACAACAATAAATCCGAAACGGCCAAAAACCTCCGGATATTGAAATACAGCGACATTCTGCTGATCCGGGCCGAAGCCGGTTTTCACATCGGAAGCTCTGAAGCCGTATCGCGCGTCAACGAACTCCGTGAAAGAGCTGGGCTTCCGGATGTTGGCTCGGTCACGCTCCAATCCATACTCAACGAGCGAAGGTGGGAAATGGCCATGGAGCACGACCGCTGGTTTGACCTGATCCGGACCGGAACGGCACAGGCAGCAATGGCGGCCAACGGCAAAACTTTCACTCCGGGCGTCAATGAGGTGTTCCCGATCCCGCAGCAGGAAATCGTAAAAAGTGGCGGACTATTGCAGCAAAACCCGGGTTATTGATCCAACGTCAGATTCAAAATAATACTAATTCAAATACTTTTTTAATTTAATTCTTGATTTTTATGAAAACAAACAAAGTTTTAATCTCGGCGCTCTTGTTGGGCGCTGGTATTTTTGCCTTCAATGCCTGCAGCAGCAGCGACGACGACAATGATTTGCCGCCGATCGGAGGCTTTAACAATGCGAACGAAGTAGGTTCGGCCGACCGTGTGGCTTATTGGCCGCTCAACGGCAACGGTATTGAAGATCAGTCCAATACGGCGCCCAGCAGTTCATCAGGCGTGACCTGGGTAGACGGTATCAAAGGACAGGCAGCCAGCATGAATAACGGTTTCCTTAAGTACCCTGCAATCGCATCGATGACTTCTGGCATGACCAGTTTCAGCGTCAGCGGCTGGTTCAAAGTATTGAACAATGGTGATACGACTTCTTCGCCTTCGGTATTCTTTTCTTTGACAAGGCCAGGCGAATGGGCGGGTAACATTAATTTCATGTCTGAAACAGGTTGGCAACCATCAACTTCTGATACGCTGACAGTGAAAGGTTACCTGTTTTCCAATAACGCGCTTGGAGGCCAGGATACGCGTAATGCGACAACTCTTACGCCTGACGATATCACTGCAGGAGGTATCGCTAATCCTAACAAAGTCGCCGGGCAATGGGCAGCAGGCGTAATCACCTGGGATAACGCAACCCGCCTGTTCAAAGTTTATGTGAATGGTGTTAAGATTTCGAATCCGCAATGGGAACTCCGCGGTACGTCCGATTCACCTGAATTTGCTCTGACTCCGGGTGGATATCCGGTATTGGGTGCTTTCGGTACGTTTGCCGACGGTACAACGACCGATACCTGGAACCGTGGCCTGACAGGCCAACTCGACGAAGTCCGTGTCTGGAAACGCGCACTTACGCAAGCCGAAATCGGGTCGCTCTATCAGCTCGAATTGGCCGGAAGGTAATTTGTAATTAAAAATTCCCGGTGAAAGCCGGGAATTGTTTTTCCTGTTTTAAAATGTTTCCCATATCGAAAACTTACATCAATCATTAAATCGCTTACCGTGAAAATTTTACAATTGCTCCTTATTTCGTCATTATTCATGTCCTGTTCTTCATGCAACAGAAACGATGACGAAAATCCTCCGGTCACGGAAACGATGACAGACGAACAAATACTCGACCTGGTACAAAAAGATGCCTTAAAATATTTTTGGGATTATGCCGAAACCAATTCCAAGCTGGCCCGCGAAAGATACCACACCGACGATCCTTCCAACGACGCGCACATCGTCACAACCGGCGGATCGGGGTTTGGAATCATGACCATCATCTCCGGAATCGAAAGAGGTTTTATTCCCAGGGAAGAAGCCGTAACAAGGCTTACGACCGCTTTGAATTTTCTCGAAACCGCCGATCGTTTCCACGGCGCCTGGCCGCATTGGATCGACGGCGCGACCGGGCATGTCATCCCATTCGGGACGATGGACGATGGCGGCGATCTTGTCGAGACTTCCTATCTCTGCCAGGCGCTGATCTGCCTGCGCGAATATTTCAAAACCGGCAACGACACCGAACAGGCGCTGGCCCAAAAGGCCGACGATCTCTGGAAAGGCGTCGAATGGAACTGGTACACCAAAGGCGAAAACGTGCTTTACTGGCATTGGTCGCCCAATTACGACTGGCAAATGAATTTCAAGATACAAGGCTATAACGAGTGCCTGATTACCTATATCATGGCGGCTTCCTCGCCGACGCATCCGATAAGCAGCGCGGCCTATAACGAAGGCTGGGCGAGAAACGGCGCGATAGACAATGCGGCGCAGCGCTACAATCTTCCGGTCATATTCGACTACAACGGCGCTTCGGGCAATGTCGGGCCGATGTTTTGGTCGCATTATTCTTATCTCGGGCTCGATCCGCGCGGACTAACCGACCAATATGCCAATTACTGGGACGCCGTGACCAATCATGCGAAAATCATGTACGCTTACTGTGTCGATAATCCCTGGAATTATACCGGATACAGCGAAAAATGCTGGGGATTGACCGCAAGTTATACCCGGAACAGTAACGGCTCGACCGGTTATACCGCGCACCAGCCCAACAATGATAAAGGCGTAATCAGCCCGACGGCGGCATTGTCTTCGTTTCCGTATACACCGGTAGAATCGATGAAAGCGCTCCGGTTCTTTTATGAAGAGCAGCACGATTTCCTGATCGGGGTTGCCGGTCCGTATGACGCTTTTTCGCTCCAGTACAACTGGCGGACGCCGCGTTACCTCGCGATTGATCAGGGCACGATCGCCCCGATGATCGAGAACCATCGCTCGGGTTTGCTCTGGAATTTATTTATGCAGGCGCCCGAAGTGCAGCAAGGACTGCTCAATCTCGGATTTCACTCATCACAACACGGATTTTGATATGAAACTTCAATTATCGCTTATTTTATCCATCGCTTTTGTCATGACCGGATTCGCGCAAAAAGAAACCAGCGGCTCGTTTAAAACCGAAATCGTCCAGAAAATCGACCTCGGTTATGCACTCCACGTTCCCGAAAACGTAAAAGAGAAAAAGCCGCTGATCGTGTTTCTGCACGGATCGGGCGAAAAGGGCACCGATATCGAACTGGTCAAAAAGCACGGCCCGTTCAAATACCTTAAAACGCATACGCTCGATGCCTATATTTTGGCGCCCCAATGCCGTGAAAACGAATATTGGAATTCCGAATCGCTTTACCGGCTGATCCAGAAAATCGTAAAAGATAACAACATTGACACCGATAGGATTTACCTCACCGGGCTGAGCCTCGGCGGTTGGGGAACGTGGAATCTCGCAATGGCGCATCCGGAAATGTTTGCGGCAGCCGTACCGATTTGCGGTTTCGTCGACCTGCTGCAGCTCGACGATCTTTGCAAATTGAAAACGATTCCGGTTCGCGTGTTCCATGGTGTAATGGATGACGTCGTCAATCCGGATTACGCCGTAGAAGCCTACAAAACATTAAAATCCTGCGGCGGAAACGTCGAATTGACACTTTTTGACGATGCGAACCACGACAGCTGGAGCCGGGTTTACGACAATCCTGAAATTTACGATTGGATGCTCAGCCAGTCCAAAAAATAACCGGAGAACATGAACAACAAACGCTTCATATTGCTGCTCTTGTCGGCCTTTACCACTTATGCGCAGACGGGAAAAGATACGAAGGTCAAAATCAGGCCTAAGGACGAATTTGTTGCCGATCTGATGTCGAAGATGACCGTCGAGGAAAAAATTTACCAGCTCGTCCAGTTTACTTCAGATGGCACCGTGACCGGACCAAAAACCGGCGATAATTTCATCACGTTCATCAAACAGGGGAAAGTGGGCTCGGTACTCAACGCGACCGGTGCCGCCAGCACGCGCGAAATACAGCGGATCAATCTCGAAAGCTCACGCCTGAAAATCCCGTTGCTTTTCGGGCATGACGTCATTCACGGCTACAAAACGATTTTTCCGATCAATCTCGGTATGGCTTCGTCTTTCGATCCCGCTGCCGTTGAGCTTGCCGCGCGCGTCGCTGCCGCTGAAGCTTCGTCGGGTGGCGTGCACTGGACTTTCGCGCCCATGGTGGATATTGCACGCGATCCGCGCTGGGGCAGGGTTTCGGAAGGGTCGGGCGAAGATACGTATCTCGGCACGCGGCTCGCGATAGCGAACGTCAAGGGTTTTCAGGGTAGCGATTTCTCGAAAGCCAACACCATACTGGCCTGCGCCAAACATTTTGCTGCTTATGGCGCTGCCGAAGCCGGTCGCGATTACAATACGGTCGATCTGTCCGAAAGGGCTTTGCGCGACGTTTACCTGCCGCCGTTCAAGGCTTGTGTCGATGCGGGCGTCAAGACATTTATGACCTCGTTTAATGAGATTTCGGGCGTGCCTTCAACGGCAAACCGTTACCTGCTCCGCGACGTCCTAAAAGGCGAGTGGCGTTTCGACGGCATGGTCGTATCCGATTATACGGGAATCAATGAAATGATCGCGCACGGTTTTGCCAAAGACGAGCAGGATGCGGCCCAACTGGCCCTGAACGCCGGTGTCGATATGGATATGGTAGGTGCGACGTATATGAATACGCTCAAAAAATCCTACGATCAGGGCAAAGTATCACTCAAAGTAATCGACGATGCCTGCAAACGCGTTCTGGACGTAAAATACGACCTCGGCTTGTTTGAAGATCCGTATCGGTACTGCGATGAAAAACGGGAAAAGGAAACGATCTACAAACCGGAATTCCTCGACGCAGCGCTCGAAGTAGCCAAAAAATCGATGGTACTGCTCAAAAATGACAATCACGTCCTGCCCTTGAAAAAAGAACAGAAAATCGCGTTCGTCGGGCCGCTTGTGAGCGACGAATCGAACATCATCGGTTCGTGGGCGGCGCTCGGCGACCGAAGCGGTTTTGCCGTCAGCGTCAGGGAAGGCGTGACAAAATTTTTAGGAAACAATGCTAACGCGACTTTTGAAAACGGTGTCGATTTCAGCGAAGGCGAACCGGCCGGATTGCAGAAAGCGATCGAAAATGCGCGCAATGCCGACGTTGTCGTAGCCGTGATGGGCGAAAGGGAAAACCAAACCGGAGAAGCCGGCTCGCAAACCAACATCGATTTGCCGATAGCCCAGAAGCTTTTCCTGCAGGAACTCAAAAAAACGGGAAAACCTATCGTACTCGTACTGATGAACGGACGCCCGCTGACTTTATCCTGGGAAGATCAAAATATGGATGCCATTCTCGAAACATGGTATCCTGGAACGCGCGGCGGCGACGCGATTGCACAGACCTTATTCGGTGCGAATAACCCAAGCGGCAAACTCCCGATCACATTCCCAAGAAGCGTAGGCCAAATCCCGATTTATTACAACCACAAAAATACCGGGCGACCGTATCTCGGGCCGTCCGATCCGGAACAGAAATACAAATCGCGGTATACGGATTCCGATATCAGTCCGCTCTATCCCTTCGGATTTGGGCTGAGTTATACGACATTCGGGTATTCCAATTTTAAAATGTCGGCAACCAGGATCGGCTTCAACGAAAAGCTGAAAATCAGCATCGACGTCGCCAACACCGGAAATTACGACGGTACCGAAGTCGTGCAGCTGTACATTCGGGACAAAGTCGGTTCGGTAACGCGGCCCGTCAGGGAACTTAAAGGTTTTGAAAGGATCGGCCTGAAAAAAGGCGAAACGAAGACCGTGACTTTTACGATTACGTCGGATGATTTGAAATTTTACAACATCAACCTTAAAAATGAGGCAGAAGCCGGTGATTTTGAAGTTTTTGTCGGCGGAGATTCAGATGCACAATCAAGAGGTGGATTTGAGTTAGTTAAGGACTGAATTTCGAGCTTTATTTCAAAACCCTCCGGAATATCGGAGGGTTTTTTTTGACGCGGATTTAATGTTTACATTTATAGAAAAATATCGATATGAAATACATCCTGTCTTTTTTTGTGATTTTTTTGCTTGTCCCGATTCAGGCACAAAGCATCCAATCGCCTTCAAAGGAAATTACGCTGAACTTCAAATTGGCCAACGGATCGCCGCTATATTCAGTCTATTACAAAGGCAAGGCTGTAATTAAAGAAAGCGCGATGGGAATCAAGCTAAAGGAAAGCGGCGATCTCGCTTCGGGTTTTATGCTTGCCGATTCCAAAACATCTGCCTTTGCCGAAACCTGGCATCCGGTTTTGGGTGAACAGGCTGATATCGAGAATCATTACAATGAATTAGTTGTATCGTTGCTCCAGGAAAAAACCGGTCGGAAACTCAATATCATTTTCCGCGCTTTCGACGAAGGCGTCGCTTTTCGCTATGAATTCCCGAAACAGCAGGCCCTGAATTATTTCGTCATTTCCGATGAAGTCTCGCAGTTCAATTTAACCGGCGACCACAAGGTTTTCTGGATTCCGGGCGATTTCGACAGTCAGGAATATGCCTATAACGAAACGAATTTTTCGGGAATCGATACCGATAAAATCGACAAAAACAATGGCATCGCACTCAAATCCATTGCCGGAAAATATACCGTACAGGCTCCGCTCATGATGAAAACGGCCGATAAATTATACCTGAATATTTTCGAAGCTGCCGTCGTGAATTATCCCGTTATGCATCTGAATGCCGATGTGAAAAGCTTTACACTGACCTCGCTGCTGGTTCCGAATGCAATCGGCGACAAAGCCTATTTACAAACACCGTGCGTCTCGCCGTGGCGCACAGTCATGGTTTCGGACGATGCGCGCAAAATCGTCTCGTCAAAAATGATCCTGAACCTTAACGAGCCGTGCAAACTCGACGATACTTCCTGGATCAAGCCGATGAAATACGTAGGCATCTGGTGGGAAATGCACGTTGGGAAATCGACTTGGGATTACGCCGGTTCGCAGAACGCGCAGAACAATCAGACCGGCGAACTCATCGCTTCAGGGAAACACGGTGCCACGACCGAAAACACGAAACGCTACATCGATTTTGCCGTGAAAAACGGTTTCGACGGCGTACTGGTCGAAGGCTGGAATACCGGCTGGGAAGACTGGTTCGGGAACTGGAAGGAAGAAGTATTCGATTTCGTGACGCCGTATCCCGATTTCGACATCAAGGCAATTTCGGAATATGCGAAATCGAAAGGCGTCAAGATGATCATGCACAACGAAACCTCGGGCTCGGTCGCGAACTTCGAAAGAAGGCTCGACCGTTCTTTCGAAAACATGGTGAAATATGGTTATCCGGCAGTAAAAACGGGTTATGTTGGAAGAATTATCCCGCGGGGCGAATTCCACGACGGCCAAACAATGGTCAATCATTTCAATTTCGTCGCACGCCGCGCCGCCGATTACAAAATCATGGTCAATTCGCACGAATCGTCGCGCCCGACGGGTTATGGCCGGACCTATCCGAACTATATCGCAGCCGAAGCCGCTCGCGGAAACGAATTCAACGCCTGGAGCGTCGGAAACCCGCCGATGCACGAAACCATTTTGCCCTTTACGCGTTTACTCGGCGGCCCGATGGATTATACGCCGGGTATTTTCGAAATAAAAATGAGCCATTACGACCCGAAAAAGACCGAGCAGGTGCACACGACATTGGCCAAGCAGCTGGCGCTTTACGTCACGATGTATTCGCCGCTGCAGATGGCGGCCGACCTGCCGGAGAATTACGAAAAATATCCCGATGCGTTCCAATTCATCAAAGACGTCGCCGTCGATTGGCAGGAATCGAAATACCTCGAAGCCGAGCCCGGAGATTACCTGACGGTCGTACGCAAAGCCAAAAATTCCGAAAAATGGTTCCTCGGCGCAATTACCGACGAAAATGCAAGGCAATCTGAAATCGCGCTTGATTTTCTCCCGAAAGGAAAAAAATACAAAGCGATTATCTACGAAGACGGAAAAGATGCCGACTGGCAGAAAAACCCGATTTCCTATAAGATCCGCAGCGTCGAGGTAACTTCCAAATCGAAAATAAAACTCGCGCTTGCGCCCGGCGGCGGAACTGCGATAAGTTTTGAACCGGTAAAATAATGAGCTTTTTCCTGCCATCCGCTTCAAGCACTCGTGCCGTTTTCGGGTTTTCCACCGCAAAAAAGGAGCTTCTTCGGTCGCTCTTTTTAGCAGGGAAAAGCCAGAAAAACGGCTGCTCGCGGCTTTCTGCTGCTGTCAGGGCTATGGCATTTGCCTTGGTCATGATATTTTTCCAAACCGCGGCGGCACAGCAAAAAACCTATTGCAATCCGATCAACGTCGATTACGGCTATTGCCCGATCCCGGATTTTACGCTGCAGGGAAAGCACCGCGCGACTGCCGATCCGGTCATCACGTTTTTCAAGGGCGAATATTATCTTTTTTCGACCAACCAATGGGGCTACTGGCACAGCCGCGACATGCTCGACTGGAAATTTATCCCGCGCAAGTTCCTGCGCCCGGAACATAAGGTTTACGACGAACTGTGCGCGCCGTCGCTGTCGTTCGTCAACGATACGCTTTTGGTCGTCGGCTCTACGCAGGGCAAGGATTTTCCGATCTGGATGAGCACCGATCCGTCCAAAGGCGACTGGAAGGAACTCGTCCACAAATCGGAAACCGGAGCCTGGGATCCGTATATTTTCTGGGATCGCGAAAAAGACGAAGTTTACGAATATTACGGCTCGAGCAATGTCTATCCGATTCATGTCGTAAAACTCAACCGCAAAACCTTTCAGCCCGAAGGCGAAGTTTACGATATTTTGTCGCTCAACGACAATGAGCACGGTTGGGAACGATTCGGTGAAAACAACGACAATACGTTTCTGCAGCCTTTTGTTGAAGGCGCGTTCATGACCAAATACGGCAACAAATATTATTTGCAGTACGGCGCGCCGGGAACCGAATTCAGCGGTTATGCCGACGGCGTTTACATCGGTGACAGCCCGACCGGCCCGTTCCAATACCAATCGTTCAATCCGTTTTCGTACAAACCCGGCGGATTTGCACGCGGCGCGGGTCATGGTGCGACTTTTCAGGATGCGAATGATGATTATTGGCATACCTCGACGATCGGGATTTGCGTGAAGAACAATTTCGAGCGGCGCATCGGCATCTGGCCGGCCGGTTTCGATAGCGACGGAATATTGTATTCCAATACGGCGTACGGCGATTACCCGACTTTTTTGCCGTCCGAAAGGAAAAATCATCTTTCGGGAAGTTTTGCCGGCTGGATGCTGCTCAATTACAACAAGCCGGTCGAAGTTTCCTCGACGCTTGGCGGGTTTCAACCGAATTTTGCCGTCGACGAAGACATCAAAACTTATTGGAGCGCAAAAACCGAAAAAGACGAATGGATTATTTGCGATCTGGGCGAAAAAAGTACGATCAACGCCGTCCAGATCAATTTCGCCGACCAGGATGCTGAACTCATGGGCAAGCCGGAAAAAACTATAGGACATCAATATATGCTGACGGTTTCCGACGATGGCATCATGTGGCGGATTATCGCCGACAAACATAAAAACACCAAAGACGTCCCGCACGATTACATCGAACTCGAAAAACCGGCTGTCGGGCGTTATGTCAAGCTTTACGTTTACGGCATGCCGACTGGGAAAGTCGCCGTGAGCGGACTCCGTGTTTTCGGAAAAGGAAACGGGGAAAAACCGGGTATTGTCGAACGTTTCGTGTCGCTTCGTACCGAAAAAGGAAATAAAGGCGAACGCCGGAACGTATGGCTGAAGTGGCAGCAGAATCCGCTGGCCGACGGCTATGTCATTTATTTCGGGAAATCGCCCGGTAAAATGTACGGCTCGATCATGATGTATGGCAAAAACGAATATTATTTCAATGGGCTTGATGCGTCGGATGGGTATTATTTCAGTATCGAAGCCTTCAACAACGACGGCATCGGCCCGCGCAGCGAAATCGTAAAATCGGAATAAACTTACAGCGCAAACGTTGTATTGGAATCAAAATTTCGGTTATGAAATCGATTTCGTTAATAACTTAAAACGATGCTTTTGTCCACCAAATCGAGATAAGTGTATATTTAGCGAACTAATTAACCACTTTAAGCAAATAACTATGAGCTCAACCCACGTTCAAACCAAATGGGGACAATTTATTCCCTTAGTCACAGTCTTTTTCTTTTGGGGATTCGTCGCAGCCAGCAACGACATCCTGATTCCAGTTTTCAAGAAAGCGTTTGATCTTTCGCAAGGACAAAGCCAATTGGTTTCAGTGGCGTTTTATGTGGCTTACACCGTGGGCTCGATTTTATACATGATCATCTCGCACCTGACCAAAGGCGATATCATCAACCGGATCGGCTATAAAAACAGCCTTGCCTTGGGTTTGTCGATTTCGGCGGTCGGAACATTGCTGTTTTATCCTGCGGCCAATACCGGATCTTTTCCGCTGATGCTGTCGGGCTTGTTTATTGTCGGGCTCGGATTTTCACTGCAGCAAACCGTCGCCAATCCGCTTGCAATCGCTTTGGGGCCGATTGCGACCGGCTCGCAAAGGCTGATCACTGCGGGCGGGATCAATAATCTAGGAACGACCATCGGCCCGCTGATCGTGAGTTTCGCGATTTTCGGTTCGGCGACTTCTTCCAATACTGACGCCAGTATCGAAAGCGTCAAGATCCCGTACCTGATTTTGGGCGTGGCGTTTCTGGCCGTCGCCTTGTTGTTGAAGCTGTCCTCGTTGCCGGACCGCGTCGTTGCGGACGATATTTTTGTGGAGGATATTACCTCGAAGCATGCGCTGCGTTACCCGCAGCTGGTTATGGGAATGATTGCGATTTTCGTTTACGTTGGCGTCGAGGTTTCGACCGCGAGCAACCTGCCGGCTTATCTCGAAAAAAACCTCGCATTCCTGACCAAAGATGTTGCGCCTTACGTATCGCTGTATTGGGCGAGTTTGATGATCGGCCGCTGGACCGGCGCCGTTGGGGCATTTACCAATAAAAAATCGGCACAGATGATTTTGCGTGTTATATTGCCTTATGCAGCGTTCGGGATATTTCTTGGCGTGAATGCGTTTATGGGGCACGACCTTGCCCCGTTTTACGTCTATGCGATCATCATTCTGGTGCTGATCGCCGCCGACATCATCAGCAAAGGAAATCCTGCGCGAATGCTGCTGCTGTTTTCCGGACTTGGAATCGCGGCATTGGCGATCGGAATGGCAACCCAGGGCATGGTCAGCGTTTATGCGTTTACGAGCGTCGGTTTGTTTTGCAGTACTTTGTGGCCTTGCATCTTTACCCTGGCCATTGCCGGACTCGGAAAGAGTACGAACCAGGGAAGTAATTTCCTGATCATGATGATTATGGGCGGCGGCATCGTCAGCTGGATTCAGGGCATGGTTGCCGACAGCACGAACATACACATCAGTTATATTGTCGGCGTGGCCTGTTTCGCGTATCTCGCGTTTTACGCCTGGAAGGTCAGCGGAATACTGCGCAAACAAGGTATTTCCTTCGATACGCCGATTGAAAGCGGACATTGATTTCACGATAAATAATTAAAAAGGGCTTGCCATGCAGGTCCTTTTTTTTGCGCGATATTCGCAATGTTTGATTAATTTTACGTGCATCAACCAACTACCTTATGAAAAAAATTGCCGTCCTGCTTTTATTCCATTCCATTCTTTCTTTTTCACAAAATAACGATGCCGATAAACTCCGCGAAATCCATACGCAGGCGCTGACAAAATCCGAATGCTACGATTGGCTCGACCACTTGGCCAACCAAATCGGCCCGCGGCTTTCGGGATCCGAAAATGCCGGAAAAGCGATTCAATATACTAAAACCGAACTCGACAAACTCGGGCTGGATAAAGTCTATCTGCAGGAAGTCATGGTCCCGAAATGGGTTCGGGGCAAAAAAGAAAGCGCTTATATTTTAGATGGAAAAACGAAGATAACTGTGCCGATTTGTGCCTTGGGCGGATCGGTCGCGACACCGAAAGAAGGCCTGACGGCGTCGGTCGTTGAAGTCGATAACTTTGACGAGATTGCGAAACTCGGGAACAAGCTCAAAGGCAAGATCGTGTTTTTCAACCATCCGATGAAGCAGGAAAACGTCGATGCGTTCAAATCTTACAGCGAAGCAGGCAATATGCGCTGGGCCGCGCCAAGGGAAGCTGCAAAATTCGGCGCACTCGGAACGGTTTGCCGGTCGCTGAACATGCGCCTCGACGATTTCCCGCATACGGGTTCGACTGGTTACGGCGATTTGCCAAAAGATAAATATATTCCGGCATGCGCGATCAGTACGAACGCTGCCGAATTGCTCAGTAAAAAACTAAAGGAAAATCCCGATCTGAAATTCCATTTTTTCCAGGATTGCAAGCAACTTGACGATGTGTTGTCCTATAATGTCGTGGGTGAAATCCGCGGCAGCGAGCATCCGGAAAACTTCATGGTCGTTGGCGGTCATCTCGATTCCTGGGATCTGGCCCAAGGCGCGCAGGACGACGGTGCCGGCGTAACGCAAAGCATGGAAGTCATGCGGATTTTCAAAGCGATGAATTACAAGCCGAAAAACACGATTCGCGTGGTGCTTTTCATGAACGAGGAAAACGGCGGACGCGGCGGAAAGAAATACAACGAACTCGCCCAGGCGAATAAGGAGAACCATATTTTCGCACTCGAAAGCGATGCGGGCGGATTTACGCCCCGAGGTTTTTCAATCGAGGCCAACGATGCGAATTACAACAAGCTGCTTGGATTTAAGGAGTTGTTGTCGCCTTATCTCATCGATCTTTTTTACAAAGGCCATACAGGTTCGGATATCGAGCCGCTCGAATCGAAGAATATCCTCAAAGCCGGCCTGAGCCCGGACACGCAACGGTATTTCGATTATCATCATGCGGCCAATGACAAATTCGATGCGGTCAATAAACGCGAGCTGGAATTGGGCGCAGCGGCGATGGCTTCGCTCGTTTACCTGGTCGACCAATCGGGGATCGAGCCATAAAAAAACCGGGATTTCCCGGTTTTTGATTATTTCGTAGACGTTGTCGTCGTTTTATTTTCTTTGTAACGCATATCGGGCGTACCGTCTTTTTTCAGCGTTTTCGAAGTTTTATAGCGCTTGTCGGGCGTACCGTCTTTTTTGAGGACGACTTCTTTTTTTACGGTTGTCTTGTCATTGTCAGACTTGGTCGTGGTTTTCTTTTTTTCTACCATTTTTGGCCCGTTGTCCGGCTTTGTGGTCGTTTTCGAAACCTTTACCGTTTTGCTCATGTCCTTGTCGGGATTCGAGGCGTCGGTTTTTGTAACGGTCTTGGAGCTTTTTGTCGTTTTTTTCGTGTCTTGGGCTTTGGCCGTGAGCGAGAATGCCAGAACTGCCATAAGACATAAGATTAATTTCTTCATGATATTGGCTTTAAGGATTATACAGCTAATTTACTAAAGAAAATCGCCTATAATCTTAATGATAACTTAAATTATTGTTGCCTTTCTCGAAGAAGAACGCTACATTTAGGCAACGAAAAACTATCCCGAAAATGAAATATAACGTACAGAACCTCGCTTTCCTTTCGGCCGTGATCGCGTTCGCGTCCTGCGAACCGCATAAGAAATCCACTATTACAGATTCGGGAACCGAAGTCGTGAAAATCCGGACGCCAGCGCAAGATACGATCAGCAAAGAAGAAACGCCGCCAACCCAAACCCGGACTGTCGAAGGCAAGGTCATCGATATCAACCAGGGCAAAGACGGCTATACCGCCACGATCGAAACCCAGGCAAAGGAAAAATACGCCGTAACCGTAAGCCACAGCAACTTGAAAGACCCAGCGCAATATCGCCAGGTGAAAATCGGGGAAACGCTCAAGGCGAGCGGCGATTATTGGAAACTCGGTAATGACGACCAGATCACCGCAAGGGAAATCCAATAAAAAAGGCGCTTAATTGCGCCTTTCGTTTTTATATCTTCCAGATCGTTCCCACCGCAAAAATATTCTGGATAAAGCAGAAATGCTGCGACGCTTTGTCGGAAGCGTCATCGGTCGTCCGGATGTCCGGCATGTTGATGTAACCGCCTTTCAATTCGCTCTGAATGTAGAAATGCTTGAAGAATGTCAGGTTTAAACCGGCTTTCAGCGCAGTCCCGTAACCGGCGACGTGAAATTCGTCGTGGCGGTGTTCGCCCATGAACGTTACATCGGTTTTCGGATACAGGAAGCCGACACTGCCGCCCAAAACGGTATTGAGCTGGAATACATCGATGTTGGTACCGATCAGTTTGCTGATGTCGTCCTGGCGGGTCAGTTCTGCGTTGACATAATTTAATCCGTTGGTGTGCTCGAATTTCAGGAAATCAACGGTAAGTACGGTCGGGTCGTCCTGATACGTGCCGTCAAAAGGCGAGTGGTTCTGGATCGATCCGGTCATGTTCACGGTCTGGTTCTGCGTCATCACATATTTCATGTGATCGACACCGACCGAAATGCTGTATTTGTCCGTAAAGAAATACCCGATTTTGAGATTGGTCTGCGGAATGGTCATCCGCGTCGGATTGAAATAATCGATGTGGATGCCTTTCGGCTTGTCGTGCGCCGTGACGTCATACAGCGTGAAGTTGTAATCGTCGCCGATGAACCGGATATCCGATTTCGTATAAGCCTCGCGGTTGCCGCCGAACTGCATGAACCATTTTCCTTTGTTGTGCGCGGCATATTTCCCGGGCGCTTTCGGAGCTTCCTGTGCGAGAATCGAGAACGTACAGAGTGCGAACGCGGTCAAAAATAGATTTTTCAAGGGTAGGGGATATTGATTTTAAAATTGATTGATTGTTTTGCGGATCGCGACGAGTTTCTTCATCAATCCTTCAAAATAGTCGAGGTGCAACATGTTTGCGCCGTCGCTTTTGGCATGTGCCGGATCGAAATGCGTCTCGATGAAAATCCCGTCGACGCCAATGGCAATTCCTGCTTTGGCGATGGTTTCGATCATATCCGGACGCCCGCCGGTTACGCCTGCAGTCTGGTTGGGCTGTTGGAGCGAATGCGTCACGTCCAAAACGGTAGTCGCAAATTGCTGCATCGTCGGGATGCCGCGGTAATCCACGATCATGTCCTGATAGCCGAACATCGTCCCGCGATCGGTGGCCATGACGTTTTGGTTGTTGCAATCGAGCACTTTCTGTACCGCGTGCTTCATGCTTTCCGGGCTCATGAACTGGCCTTTTTTGAGGTTGACGGTTTTTCCCGTATTGGCAGCGGCCACGACCAGATCGGTCTGGCGCACGAGAAAAGCCGGAATCTGAAGCACATCGACATATTGGGCCGCCATTTCCGCATCTTCATTGGTATGGATGTCGGTTACGGTCGGCACGTGAAATGTTTCCGAAACTTTCCGGAGTATTTTCAGCGCCTTTTCGTCGCCGATACCGCTGAAGCTGTCGATCCTGGAACGGTTGGCCTTTTTGAACGAGCCTTTGAAAACGTAAGGAATTTTGAGGTTGTCGGTAATGCCGGTAAGTTTTTCGGCAATCCGGAGCGCCATTTCTTCGCCCTCGATGGCGCACGGCCCGGCGAGGATGAAAAAGTTGCCGCTGTCGGTGTGTTTGATTTGCGGAATATTATTGATATCCATAGTGCTGCTTTTTTGCTGCGCAAAGATAAGCAATAATTGACTTACAAAATATCCCTGTTGATAATTGGATTCGCAGTTGAAGGTTGGGAATCAGTCGATTTTTTTCGCCGAAAAGCCGACCGGAACCATCAGCGCGCCTTTTTCATAAATGTTGAGGTACAGCCGGATCGGGCGGGGAAGGCCAACCCAGGTAATCTCGTAAAGATCGAGAAAACCGGCGCCGATTTCGTCCCTTTTGGTCGGGAACGGGCAGCAGCTCTCGATTTTTTTATAGAAAACCTTTTCGCCCTTCGGGCCGGCGAGCGCATTCAGAAAACGCATGGCGTTCAAATCTTCGCCTTTCGTGTTCAGGTAGAAAACATTGATCGGATAATCTTTGTCGTAGCCGTACTTTTTGTCCTTGCTGTATTCGGTCAGTATAAAGGTGTTTTTACTGCTGAGCTGCGGGACCGGCGCGTTGTCGTCAACATTTTTCAAAGACGATTTGATGCTGCCGCACGAAATGCAGGCTAACGATACAAGCAGGAATAACGCGATTCTGGTTCTCATTTTCTTTTCTGTTTTGTTTTTGTCTTTGTCTTGGGCTTCGATTGTACGGGTTCGGGATCGGCAGTTTTGGGTTTCAGGTATAACGCGATAAGTGCCGAAATAATTACGCCGACCGATATTCCGTTCGAAATCCCCTGCAGGATCAGGCTCCGGAAACTGAAGAAAACCGTGGCCTGCCCGCGCGTCATTTTCTTGGTCCGAACATAATGGTCGATGTTGTTCTGGATGAAATCAGGGCTGATCGTATGCAGCGTAATGTACTCTGCAAGCGGGCTGAACAGCGCGACGAACACCGACATGATCACGCCCGAAAGAAAAAGCTGCGTCCAGTTGGCCCTGCCGCCGTAAAATTTCTTTTTCTTGTCATTGATCGCGAGGAAGAAGATCGGGATCGCGACCAGGCCGAAAAAAACGGAGTAAAGCGGTTGCTTGCCGATATATTGATCGTGGAGCCCGACGGCTTTTTCCATTACGTTCCAAAGCAGCGATGCCAGCGTGTAAATGATGGCCCAGTTGAACTCGATCGTAAATTTCTTCATTGCGGCGGATTTGTCGCCAAATTTAAGGGTTTTTTTCAGGAAACGGAATCCGCGTCGGGCGAATTGTTATTTTTGTAAAAAACTAACAACACATGGAACTTATTTCACAAACCTGGCCTTGGTACGTTTCCGGGCCGCTCATCGGGCTGATCATGCTCTGCCTGATTTATTTCGGGAAAGTTTTCGGGATGTCGACCAACCTGCGCTCGTTGTGCTCGATGGCCGGCGCCGGCAAAATAGTCCCTTTTTTCCAGTTCGACTGGCGCGCCCAGCGTTGGAACTTCGCGGTGATCATCGGGGCGATGATCGGCGGTTTCGTTGCCGTTCATTATCTTTCGGATCCGTCGAACGTAGCCATCAGCGCGCAAACCATAGCCGATCTCAAACCGCTCGGCATCGATGCGCCAAACGGCAAATTGCTGCCCGATACTCTTTTCAGTACCCAGGCGATGCAATCGCCCAAAATGGTCTTCATCCTGCTGGTAGGCGGCGTTCTGATCGGTTTCGGAAGCCGTTATGCCGGAGGCTGTACTTCGGGCCATGCAATTTCGGGATTGAGTAACCTTCAGGTGCCGTCGCTTAAAGCCGTTATCGGGTTTTTCGTCGGCGGATTGATCATGACGTATTTCATTTTACCTTTAATTTTCTAAGCCATGAGAGTACTGAAATATTTGATTGTCGGATTTGTTTTCGGCGTCGTGCTGACCAAATCGGAAGCCGTTTCCTGGTACCGGATTTACGAGATGTTCCACTTCCAGTCGTTCCACATGTACGGCATCATCCTAAGTGCGATCGCGGTCGGGCTTGTTGGCGTCCAATTCATCAAGCGTAAAAATATCAAGGATATCAAAGGCAATCCGATCGTGATCGCCGATAAGGAACCGGGTTCGTACCGTTATTGGATCGGCGGACTGTTTTTCGGGCTGGGCTGGGCTTTGGCCGGTTCGTGCCCGGGGCCGATCTTCATCCTGATCGGCGCCGGTTTCTGGCCGATGATCTTTGTATTGGTCGGCGCGCTGGTCGGGACGTTCATTTACGGAATGATCAAGGATTATCTGCCGCACGGTTATTGGCGCAAGGATATGAATAAATAGCAACTTGTACTGTTGATAATTTCTTCTTAAAAATACTAACTCCATTGCAAATTGCGTTATGGTTTAGCTATTTTTGGGTTTAAACTTCTAACTAAATGATTATGAAAAAGATTAAAATTTTATTCGCCGTACTGATTGTGACTTCATTTGCCATATCGTGCAGCAGCGACGATGGCGGCGATCCGACCGGCGGCGATTTGACTGCAAGATGGAATGAGACCAAAACGATCTTGAAGGTTTCAGGTGATGAAATCAGACAGGATTATGTGAACGGTGCCCTTACCTGCGGAAAGGATTATATTGAGTTCACCGATGCGGGAATTGCCACCAGGGTTGTCTACGGAAAGGATGGCGATAACAATTGCATAGAAAATCCGGGAACGCCTGCCGAATGGAGCAGAAACGAAAATACGCTCGTGATTTCGAATGGTTATTATGGCGGAACGTATACCATCAAAAAACTGACAAATTCGCAGCTGACGATCGAATCAACGTCGACCAGTGGAAGCATCACTACGGTGACAACGGTTTACTTTACAAAAGCTTCGATGTAAGTAAAATCTAAAAAAATGAAAAAGCCCTCGCGAGGGCTTTTTTTATACGATTTCGGCGCTGAGTCCGGCTTCGAGCAGTTGCGTACATTGCGGAACCAGTTCATTTATCGGACCGGTTTTCACAGTGCATTTTCCTTTGTAGTGGATGATCAGCGAACATTGCTCGGCTTGTTCGGCAGTATGGCTGCAGACGCGCATCAACGTTTCAATGACGTGGTCGAACGTATTCACGTCGTCGTTGTACATCACGATTTCATTGTTGAGCGAAACCGCTTCTTCGACCAAAAGCGATTCCGATAATTTCTCTTTTGTTGACATAAGTTTATGATCTGTAAATAGGCACCACTAATTTACGTATTTTAATGATACCCAGTTATTACGCTCGAATTTTTTAACAAATTTCAAGCCTTTTTCGGTGCATGACGCATCGATGGCGGGAATGTCCTCTGCATAAAAGCCGCTAAGGAGCAACAATCCATTTTGGTTGAGGCAATTTACGTATTGCCGCATGTCCGCCAACAAAATGTTGCGGTTGATGTTGGCGATAATCACGTCGTATTTCCGGCCTTCCAAAAGCGCAGCGTCGCCTTCGTAAACGGTGATTTGCGAACAATTATTGCGCCGGGCGTTCTCGATCGAATTGAGGTAACACCAATTGTCGATATCGATCGCGTCAATCGGCCGAGCGCCTTTCATTTCCGCCAAGATTGCCAGGATCGCGGTTCCGCAGCCCATATCGAGCGTTTTCTTTCCGGTAAGGTCGGTCTCCAGCAAATGCTGTATCATCATGTGCGTCGTTTCGTGATGTCCGGTCCCGAAGCTCATTTTAGGCTCGATGACGATGTCGAATTCCGCGTCGGTTTTTGGGTGGAACGGCGCACGGACGTGACATTTCCCATCGACGTCGATCGGCTCGAAATTTTTTTCCCATTCCTCGTTCCAGTTGACCTGCTCGATTTCCTCGACTTTATAGCTCACAGTAAATTCGGGCGATTGCAGGATCATCAAATCGTCGAGCAAATCTTCGCTCCAGAACTGTTTCTGAATGTAGGCTACGATGCCAAAATCACTTTCAATAAAACTTTCAAAGGGTTTCTCGCCCAGTTCGGCAATCAGGATTTCCGAGCCGAGCTCTTTGGGCTCGACCGTAAAATGGTAACCGAGGTAGATGTGCTGCATAACTTAAAATTTCCGCAAAGGTAATATTATCTTAATATTCGGCTTTTTTATTAACATTAGTTTTGCGCCAACCTAACACACACCTAATCATTTCTTAACATGAAAAGAATTTGCTTCCTTTTCCTGCTGCTGCCGTTGGTTTCTATCGCTCAGATTACGATCGAAAAAAGCAAGGCCGACAACGACCTGAAGCTTACATCGGCGCCGTATTACAGTTTCGGCAAAGGCATCGGCATCACATCGCCCGACAGTTTATTTCAGTTCAACATCCGTTTCCGGATGCAAAACCGCCTGACGTATTACGAAAACGAGGACCAGCCCGGCTTTTACGAGGCGCAGGTTCGAAGACTTAGGCTGCGTTTCGACGGTTATGTCGGAAATCCTAAATTTCAGTACGTAATCCAGCTTTCTTTCGGTGCCGGCGATGTGGGAACCGAAAAAGCCGGCGAAAACCTCAATGTGATCCGCGACGCGGTATTTTATTATCGGCCGAACAAACATTGGCAGCTCGGCTTTGGCGTGACGAAACTTCCGGGCACGCGGCAAACCGTAAACTCCTCCGGCGCTTTGCAATTAACCGACCGTTCGATCAACAATTTCAAGTTCGGGATCGATCGCGATTTCGGGTTCCACTTTGCAAATCTGAACGAATCCAAAGACAAATTTTCGTACAATTTCAAAGGCGCGGTAACGCTCGGCGAAGGCCGGAACTGGACGACGAACAGTTCCAACTCAACAGTCAAGGACAACAACGGCGTATCGTTTACAGGCAAGATTGAATTGTTGCCGTTGGGCACTTTCAAAAAAGACGGACACTATTTCGAGGGCGATATCCTCCGGGAAGAAAAGCCGAAGCTGATGGTTTCCGGCGCCTACAACATCAACCAGAAAGCGCGGAAAACCCTGGGCCAGACCGGCGACTTGCTTTACGAAGCCCGCGACATGAATACCTTATTGCTCGATGCGATCGCGAAATACGACGGCTGGGCCGCGATGATGACTTACATGGCGCGCGATTCGAAAGATCCGGTCACGGTAAATCCGCTCGACAATACGCTGACCCGCGCGGTGTTCAACGGCTCGGGCATGGATTACCAGTTGAGTTATTGTTTCCCGTCGAAATACGAATTGGTTGCGCGTTATTCAACCCAGAAAGTAGCCGACGAAATCGAAACTTTTGCGCCCGATGTCGACCAGTTTTCGTTCGGGATCAACAAATACATTTGGGAACATGCCTTGAAGTTGCAGGCCGAGTTCACGACCGAAAAGCAGGAATTCACCGACAACACCAATAAAAACAACTGGTACGTGCGGTTTCAGGTTGAAATCGGGATTTAATACTGGGCTTTGTCCTGGTTTTCTTCCGGGGTCAGCTTGAAGACGAAAATCTTGTTGTAGCGCTTTTCATCAGCTTCATACAGGTAAGTGAACGTATGATCTTCCGGGTTGTAGGTCAATTTTGACTTCAGGGTTTTGGAACGCATCTGCCAGGTCGGCTCTTTTTTCTCATTCACCGAATAGGCCATGATAGAGCCGTGATAAAGCCGCGCCTTGCCGTCGTCGACCATGCTGATCGAGATATAGCCGTTGCCGTGGGAATTGATTTCGCGGATGTCGATGACCGAATTCTCGAACTCGTTCTCGCGCATGATATAGGAATTGCTCGCGTCGCTCCAAGTATAGTATTGCCGCGAATCGGAGGTATAACGGGTTTGCGTATCGACCTGCGCCAAAGCCATTCCGCCGGATAATAAAAGAAAAATGAATAGTAACTTCTTCATTGTGTGATAGATTAGTAGGGCGGGCAAATATAGCAACACATTTCGATTAAATGCAAAAAAATCCGATGATTAACATAATCGTCGGATTTTTGTATTTCGTTTCCTACGACTACTTCATGCAGACAATACGATTGCGGTAAAATCTTTGGCCTTAAGCGCCGCGCCGCCTATAAGTCCGCCGTCTACGTCCGGTTTTGAAAAAATCTCGCGGGCGTTGTCGGCTTTAACACTTCCGCCGTATAGGATCGACACGTTTTCGGCGACGTCGCTACCGAATTTCGCCTGGACAGTTTCCCGGATAAAAGCATGCATTTCCTGCGCTTGTTCCGGCGTTGCGGTTTCGCCCGTGCCGATGGCCCAAACGGGTTCGTAGGCCAAAATAATACTTTTCCAATCCTTCGTTTCGATGTGGAAAAGCCCGTCGCGCAACTGGTTTTCTACCACATTGAAATGATTTCCCGACTGGCGGTCTTTCAATTCCTCGCCGAAACAAAAAATGACTTCCATATTGTTTTGCAGCGCCGCATCTGTCTTGAAAGCGATCAGCGCATCGGTTTCATGAAAGTAGGAACGTCTTTCGGAATGCCCGAGGATGACGATGTTCACCCCGACGCTTTTGAGCATATCGGCTGAAATCTCACCGGTATAAGCGCCACTTTCAGCCTGGTGCATGTTCTGGGCCGCAACCTCGATGTTCGTAAATTCGAGATGCTCGGCTGCCGATGCCAGATTAATGAAAGTAGGGGCGACAATCGCGCGGGTTTCGGTATGCGTCGGGATCCGGTCGATCAGTTCGTTGAGCAGGTCTTCGGTTTCCTCTGCATTTTTATTCATTTTCCAATTGCCGGCAACGATTTTCCTTCTCATTTTTTTGCCGTTTTGGATTTAGCCGCCGGTTTTGCGGCTGGTTTTACGGCAACGGCTTTTTGGTTTTTTGCCCTTATCGCTTCCTTTTCAGCGTCAATAACCGCTCTTTCCTTTGCTGCTTTCGGGTCCAGTGCTGCGTTTATGGCCTCGAAATCGCTTTCGACGGCACGATACAATACCACTTTTCCGCTTTTATCGATGACAATGTAACGCGGGATCCAATCGAGGTCGATGGCTTTCCCGAACGCGCCTTTCATTCCGTCCATAGCCCAGTAATGTTCGCCCTTGAGCTCGTGCTTTTCAATGCCTTCTTTCCATTTGTCGGCAGCTTTGTCCATCGAGATGAAGATGTAATCGGCGTCAGGATTTTTTGCCTGGGTATCCTTGAGCAGCGGCATCGCCTTTACGCAGTCGCCGCACCATGAGGCCCAAACTTCGATCAGGACGGCTTTGCCTTTGTGCCGTTGCAGGATATTGCCGAAAGCAATATTATTTCCTTCGAGGTTCACGAGCTTTTCGGCCAGCGCTTCCTTGGAAAACTGCTTGTCTTTTGCGGGCAGGCTTTTCTCTGTTTTTGTTGCCGGTTCGGCTTTTTTGGTGGACTGTGCGAATGCACCCGAAGTAAGGGTAAATGCTGCGAAGAGCATCAATACGTTTTTCATGGAAATAGTTATATTTGGATAATGACAAAAATACGCAATTATGTCATTGAAAACGATATGATAAAAAAAATCATGGCCATAATTTTCCTGCTTTCTGCGGGATTGGCCCAATCACAGACTTTTTATGGCACGACGGGAAATATATCTGATGACGGTGCCGAAAATCTATATACGGCCAATGCTTCCGGATTGCAGGGAACGCTAAGCGCGACATCCGGCCTGGTTCGGGTTTGCCTGAATCTGCATCATACTTACGATTCGGATTTGAATGTTTCGCTGGTAGCGCCCGACGGCACGACGATCAATCTTTTTTCGGGAATCGGCGGCGATGGCGATAATTTTCTCGGAACGTGTCTCGACGAGTCGGCAACTTATTCGATCAATTCGGCGGCGGCGCCATTCGGCGGAATGTTCAGGCCGCAGGAAACGCTCGGGAATGTAAACAACGGACAGGATGGAAACGGGATTTGGAAACTTAAAATTCTCGATACTTATCCCGGCGCCGATACCGGCGTGGTCAACAGCTGGAGTATCGAATTCGGGGCAGGGGCGAGTACGCCTTTCGTCTTTACATCTTCAAATCTGCCGATCGTACTGATCAATACCGGCGGCGCTGCCATTCCGGACGAACCCAAGATAGACGCAACGATGAAAATCATCTACAACGGCGAAGGCGCGATGAATTCGGTCAGTGACCTTGCCAATTACGAAGGGAATATCGGCATTGAACTTCGTGGGAATTATTCGCAAAGCCTGCCACAAAAGCCCTATAATTTTGAGACACGCGATGCGGCTTTGGCCGAAGAAAATGTGCCGCTGCTGGGAATGCCGGAGGAACACGATTGGTGCCTGATCGCGAACTACAACGACAAATCGTTTCTGCGGAACGCGTTTGCCTACAAATTGTTTTCCGAAATGGGCCATTACGCGACACGAAACCGTTTCTGCGAAGTCGTTTTGAATGGTTCCTACCAAGGCATTTATCTGCTTTGCGAAAAAATCAAGCGCGACAATAACCGTGTCGACATCGCTAAACTTGAGGAAATCGAAAATACAGGCCTTGACCTGACCGGCGGCTACATCATCAAGAACGATTACTGGGATTCCGGCAACAGCTGGCAGCTGAGCCATCATCCGATCGATCATCCGCAGCTCGATGTCCGGCTGGTCTATGAATATCCGAAACCTGAAATCATTACCGATCCGCAGAAAACTTACATCCAGTCTTTTATCAATGATTTTGAAAATGCGTTATACGGCGCAAATTACGCCGATCCTGTAAACGGGTACAATAAATACATCGATACCGATTCGTTCATCGATTATTTCATTGTGAACGAGCTGGCTCGGAACAACGACGGTTTCAAGAAAAGCAGTTTTTTTAATAAAGATATCGATACCGCTGCCGGAATTTCAAAACTCAAGGCCGGCCCGGTTTGGGATTTCGATTGGGCGTGGAAAAACATTTGGGGCTGCAGCATTTTTGAAGCCACCGACGGCTCGGGCTGGGCATACCTGATCAACGATTGCGGTCCCGACGTAAACTCTCCGGGCTGGTATGTGAGGTTGCTCCAGGACGTGAATTTCCGGAACAAGCTTCGCTGTCGCTGGGAATTTTTCCGGAGCAATATCCTCAGCGATGCAGAAATTGAATCTTATATCGACACGCAGGCCGATTATCTTGATGCGGCCCAGGCCAGGCATTTCGACAAATGGGGAAATCTCGGCGTGAATACCGGAGCTCCCGAAGTCGATAGCGATCCTGCGACTTTTGCCGGACAGATCGCCAAATTCAAGAATTGGATCGCATTGCGAGTAGCATGGCTCGATGCCAATATTCCGGGAACGGCCACCGGGTGCGATCTTGCGGTGAACGATAATGAGTTTCTGCCCGTTGGGTTATATCCGAACCCTGCAAATGAAGAAATCCGGATCGTGAATGAAAGCGGATTAGCCGGATATGTCTCGCTCTTCGACATCACGGGAAAACCTGTCCTAAAAAGCGAAAGTATCGCCAACGGAACGGCAATGAATGTTTCTGGCTTGCAGGCCGGATTTTATATCGGTAAAATCTGTGTGGGAAATTCAGTAAAAATGCTGAAAATCGCAATATTGCACTAGGACTTTTCCCTGTCGTTTTTTTCAATGTCTTTCAAAAAGACCGGCGCGGCGCCTTTGCGTTTTTTCTTTTTCGGGAAATAACGCATTTTGATCGCGAAAAAAATGAAAATGCCCGAAACTGCAATGAAGATGCAGCCTGCGATGATATAAAAAACCTGTCCCAGCGGGACTTTCTCCCATGTTGCAACATAGTTCAGCAAATAATAACCTACAACCAGCCCGGCAAAAGAGCCCAGCATGGTCTTTACATATTTATCTTTGAGGTCACGTTCCCTTTTACTGGCCATAACAATTGATTCTTGACGATTTAAAAATAGTAAATCCTTCGGCTTTTTAAAATGCCCGGGCTACTTTTTTAGTTCGGAATACGGTTTTTTCACCCATTTCTGGTATTCGCCCGCATTGAATTTATTTTCATTGATTCCCCAATAATACACATATTCGTTGCCATTCCACAAATATTTAACGCCCGGCGTATCTTTATTTTGCCCGAGCAATTTCCAGAACGGGATGATTTCGACAACCTTGTACGGATATTCCGCGCCCGCAGCCTTGAAGAAATCCGGAATCAGATCGGCTTCCTCATTCATGAAAATAATGTCGATATCGGGGAAATTTTTGTCTTTTTGCTTCATTTGCGTCAGCTCTTTCGCGGCTTCGCGGCAATGATCGCATCCGGGAACGAAGAAGCAGAGCGTTTTTTTGCCTTTGTCGATTGAGGGAAAATACTGTGCATAACCGGATTTGTGCGGCGGCGGAGCGTCTGGCGTTTTTACTTCCCCAACTTTGGCGGATTCTGTGGGAACGATAACTTTCGATGCAACCGTATCCCGGACAATCGGTTCGGTTTCGGGAATCGAGTCGGTTACGACGGCGGCTGGCTGGCCAACTGTGATTTCGGCTACGGGCTGGATCGGCGCGAGCATGAACACCATCAGTATCGCCGCCAGCAGTACACTCATTGGAAACCAGAAATTGCAATGGCTTTCCGATTTTTTCGGCATTACATACAATAGGAAACCGAGCAGGATCATGGCCACGACGTTTTTCAGGATTGCCTGGATCGGCGTCATCGGCAAAAGGCTTCCGAAGCAGCCGCAGTTGCCGGTATTCCCGCCGTGCAGGAACGTCTGGATCGACAAGTGCGTCGTAAAGACCACGAGCATCAGGAAAGTTGCGGGAACAATCAGCCTTCTCAGGAAATGATTCTGGAGCAGCAGCAGGCCGAGCGCGAATTCGATCCCGATCAGGATTCGTGAAAAATACGGCGCGATGTCTTCCGAAAACCCGAGCGGATACAACTGTTTTACTTCAAATGTGGAAATCGCGAAATAGGGCGACGGATACATTTTGGCCACGGCCGAAATCAGGAACAGGAACGCGACGACGATCCGTATGCTCCAGGCGAGATAGTTTTTGGTATTTTGGTTCATAATTTCAGTTTTCGGTAAAAATAAAACCTCGCGGCGTACCGATTTGTTAATGAGTTGTTATTGGCCGAAGCCGAGCAAAATAAGCGCAAACACCGCATAATTGATCATGTCCTGGTAATTGGCATCGATGCCTTCCGAAACCAGCGTTTTCCCCTTGTTGTCCTCGATCTGTTTGACGCGAAGGAGTTTCTGCAGGATCAGATCGGTCAGCGAACTCACGCGCATCTCGCGCCAGGCTTCGCCATAATCGTGATTTTTGGCCAGCATCAGGTTTTTGGTCTGGGTGATTTTGGTATCGTAAAGTTCGGAAGCGCGCGTTGGATCCAGATCGGGCTGGTCGGCAACGCCAAGATCGAGCTGGATCAGCGCCATGATCGAATAATTGATGATCCCGATGAATTCGCCCGTTTCGTCCTCATCGATTTTTCTGACTTCGTTTTCCTGCAAGCTCCGGATGCGCTGCGCCTTGATGAAAATCTGGTCAGTCAGCGAAGGCAGCCTTAAAATGCGCCACGCCGAACCGTAATCGGTCATTTTGTTGTTGAATAAAGTGCGGCATACGGCAATTACGTTGTCATATTCGCGGGAGGTTTTATCCATTCTTTAGCTATATTTGTATCGAACTCAGCGAAGTTATTTTTAACTAGTTCAATCCGGCCAATCGGCCTCGGGCCAAAAATAAGCAATATTTTTCCGTAAACAATAACAAGCCAACCGAATTTCCTAAAACCATGACAATCAATTGCAAAGGCCGGATCGTCGATTTCGAAACCCCGAAAGTAATGGGAATATTGAACCTGACGCCCAATTCCTTCTACGACGGCGGAAAGTTTACCGACGAGCATTCTGCGCTGCTGCAGGCGGAAAAAATGTTGTCGGAAGGAGCTGATTTTATTGACCTCGGAGCGTATTCGTCAAAACCTAATGCCGCATTTGTCACCGAAGCTGACGAACTCGAAAGGATTGTTCCGATCGTCAGGACGATTTTGAGGGAATTCCCCGAAGCATTGCTTTCGATCGACACGTTCCGCAGCGCTGTCGCCAGGACTTGTATCGAAAACGGCGCGGCTATGATCAACGACATTTCGGCCGGCAACCTCGACGAAAAAATGCTTGAAACCATCGCCCGATTGCAGGTTCCGTATATCATGATGCACATGCGCGGCAATCCGCAAACGATGCAAAAACTTACCGATTACGACGATGTGATCAGGGAAATACTGGCTTATTTTTCCGAAAGGATTGCAAAGGCGCGAAACCTGGGCATCAACGATTTGATCGTCGATCCGGGATTCGGTTTTGCCAAAACGCTGGAGCAGAATTACGAAGTGTTGCGAAAACTCGATCTTTTTTCGATAACCGGATTGCCTGTATTGGCCGGCATATCAAGAAAATCGATGATCTACAAGCCGCTGGATTCCAATGCCGAAAACGCGCTCAACGGAACGACGGCCTTAAATACGATCGCTTTGATGAACGGCGCGAAAATCCTTCGGGTGCACGACGTAAAAGAAGCGGTGGAAACGGTAAAGTTGTTCGGATTGATGCGTCCCAAAAATTAAATTTCGACAAGTCCGATCGGATTTCCGAATTCATTGATGGTGATACGGCTCATTGCGTAAAATCGTAAAGCCGCGATACAATTGCTCGATAAAGAACAGCCGCACCATCTGGTGTGAGAACGTCATTTCGGAGAGCGAGATTTTGCCCTGCGCCTTATCGTAAACCGCCTGCGAGAACCCGTACGGGCCGCCGATCGCGAACACCAATGTCTTGACGCCCGAGTTCATTTTTTTCTGGAGTTCTTCCGAAAAACCGACGCTTGAAAACGATTTTCCGTTCTCGTCGAGCAAAATCAACTGGTCGGTTGCGGCGATTTTGGAAAGAATCAATTCGCCTTCCTTTTCCTTTTGCTGGCTTTCGGACAGATTTTTTGCATTTTTGACATCGGGAACGATTTCGAGTTCGAATTTGACATAAAACGATAGCCGTTTGGCATAATCGTCAATCAGCGACTGGAGCGCCTTGTTGTCGGTCTTGCCGATGGCGAACAACTTGATGTTCATGTCAATTGTCGAGAAAACCGCGACCGTTCTGGTCTTTACGCTTGAAAAGCTTCAAGATGAGCAGGAAGCCGCAAACGCCTTCGGCCAGCATTCCGGCCACAAGCGCGATGTTAGCGCCGGGCCAGTGCATAAGCTTGAACACAGCCCCGACGATGACGATGATTGCGGCAAAAATAAATGCGATTAAAAGATGTCTGTTTTTCATGATAAAAGAAACTGCAGTTGGTTTAACGACTGCAGTATAGTTTTAAGGTTTCGGGTTCTCGTCGTAGTTGACCATCCAGTTGATGCCGAACTTGTCGGTCCACATCCCGAAATAAGCGCCCCAGAACGTGTCGGCCATCGGCATGGTCACTTTACCGCCGGCAGAAAGCCCGTTGAAAAGCTTGTCAGCCTCCGCGCGGCTTCCGGTATTGATTGAAATCGAGAAATTGTTGCCTTGGATCGTGGCTTGTCCCCAGGCTTCCGAACTGTCGCTGCCCATTAAATATGAACCGTTGCCGATCGGGAGTGAAACGTGCATGATCTTGTTGCCTTCGGATTCGGGAACCGGAGGACATCCTTCCATCGGCGGCATGTCTTTGAATCTTCCGATGTACGGAAATTCGCCCCCGAATACCGATTTGTAAAAATTGAATGCTTCCTCGCAATTGCCCGCAAAAGTGAGGTACGGATTGATTGATGCCATTGTTTTTGATTTGAAAGTTGAAATTCAAAGATAACGAATTCCGGTTTTGGCCTGCTGAATTATTTATCGATTTCCGCCAAAAGATTTTCAAAATCGAGGTGTTTCGTATACATCTCAAGCGAACCGTCGGGTTTTGACGGCCATTGTTCTTTCGGCCGGTCCCAATATAATTCCACGCCGTTTCCGTCGGGATCGTCGAGATAAAGCGCTTCGGAAACGCCGTGATCGGCCGCCCCTGTAAGCGGATAATCGGCTTGTTGCAATCGGTTGGCAATGACGGCGAGATCTTTCCGCGTCGGATATAAAATCGCGGTATGGAAAAGCCCGGTGCTGTGCGGCTGGGGCTTCGGCCCGTTCTTGCTGTACCAGGTGTTGAGCCCGATGTGATGGTGATAACCGCCTGCCGAGATAAAAGCCGCCTGGTCGCCGTACATCGTCATGATTTCGAAGCCGAGCAATTCGCAATAAAAATCGATCGAGCGCTGAAGGTCGGCGACTTTCAGGTGCACGTGGCCGATGTGGGCTTGTGCGGGAATTTTGTAGTTTTCCATCATTGGTTTTTAGTGTCGTTGTCGTCGCTTTCCACTTGTAAAATGTGCAAAAACCTGTGGATGATCGGGGCAAAGAACACGGCGCAGATACTCAAAAACGCCACGCCGCTGTATAAAGCGTAGGCCGAACTGAAAATCTTGTCGTGGTCGTCGAGCATCGGAAGATCGCCCACCGGGCCCATTCCGGTCAGGATCATGCTCGACATGTAAAGGCTGTCGACAAAATCCAGATGCCGGATGTAATGATAACCCGCAATGCCGATACCGAGCGAAAGCGCGATCAAAAACATCGCGAACAGGGCAAAGCGCCAAACTCGTTTATAGAATTGCCGCAGCGGCACGACGCGCTCGGTCTTATGCTCGAATTTCATGTTTTTCGTTTTCGATAACCCAAATATACACAACCTGATTATAAATTTTTTAAATCCGTAAAATATATCCTATTTTAGCCGCTTAATCCACGATTTATGATAAGCAAAGCACAATTCAACGAGGAACTGCGCCTGATCATTGCCGGCGGCATCCGTGAAGATATCGGCGAAGGCGACCACAGTTCGCTGGCCTGTATTCCGGCTTCGGCACAAGGAAAAGCGAAACTGCTGGTTAAAGATAACGGCATCATCGCCGGAGTTGCATTTGCTAAAATGATCTTTGAATACGTCGATCCGCAACTTGAGGTCGAAATTTTCATCACTGATGGCACGCCGGTCAAATACGGCGATGTCGTTTTCCATGTTTCGGGCAGTTCGCAATCGATCCTGAAATCCGAAAGGTTGGTGCTCAACGCGATGCAGCGCATGTCGGCGATTGCAACCAAAACCAGAAGCTATGTCGATTTGCTCGAGGGCACGAAAACCAAAATCCTCGATACGCGCAAGACCACGCCGAATTTCCGAGCGGCAGAAAAATGGGCAGTTACCATCGGCGGCGGCGAAAACCACCGTTTCGCGTTGTACGACATGATCATGCTCAAGGACAACCACAACGATTTTGTCGGCGGAATTACAGCTGCAATCGCGAAAACGAAAACTTATCTTCAGGAAAAAAATCTCGATTTGAAAATCGTCGTCGAGGCGCGGAATCTCGACGAAGTAAAAGAAATCCTTTCCTGCGGCGGCGTTTACAGGATTTTGCTCGATCACTTCGATTACAGAACAACCCGTGAAGCCGTTGCGCTGATCGGCGACAAATGCCAGACCGAATCTTCCGGCAATATCACTGAAAAAACAATCCGCGACTATGCCGAGTGCGGCGTCGATTATGTTTCGTTGGGCCCGTTGACGCATTCGGTGCACAACATGGATTTGAGTTTAAAAGCTTTTTAGATTCAGCGGATAATGCGTTAGGGATTGCTTCGCGAATTCGCTTTTCAGCTCGGGTGAGGCAAAGTCCACGAGGCTGCAAGCCGTTTAATCGAAGGTAAACGCCAAAAAAATATGTCAAAGGAAATTGAAGACAAACTCGCTACAATCCCGGTCGTAAAATATATAGTCCGGCCGCTCAAGAAAGTCAAATTGGGTTTTCTGCAGGGTTTGTCTTTGTATGAATTACTCGAGATTTATGTCCTCGGGATTGCCGAAGGCGCGGTCACGTATCGTGCGGCGGCAATCGCGTTCAGTTTCTTTATGGCGCTGTTCCCGTTCGCGCTTTTCGTATTGAACTTAATTCCGTTTATCCCGATAGAAGGTTTCCAGACCGATTTCCTGAAATTCGTCGAAGACAGCGTACCGCCCAAAACCTTCGGTGCGATTTCGACCATCATTACCGATATTCTCAACAACAGCCACAGCGGATTGCTCTCGTCGGGCTTTTTATTGTCGATTTTCGTGATGGCCAATGGGGTCAATTCGGTACTCGGCGGTTTTGAGACGGCGCACCACGTCATCGTCAAGCGCGGTTTCGTCAGGCAATATCTCGTCGCTTTGGCGATTTCGTTGCTGCTGTCGTTTATTTTAATTTTTACCGTAGCGACGATTGTCGTTTTCGAGGTGTTCATCCAGAGCACGAAAATCCAGAACGTGCTGAGCGACAGCATCCAGATTGCGGTTTGGGCGCGCTATATTTTTCTCTTGCTGATGATTTTGGTGACGACTTCGATCATGCTCAAGTTCGGGACGAAGCACACCGGAAAACGGTCTTTCATTTCAATCGGTTCGGTATTCACGACGATACTGATTCTTATTTCGTCTTACTTTTTCGGGATCTGGGTCGTGAAATTCTCGAAATACAACCAGCTTTACGGCTCGATCGGCACGATGCTCATCCTGATGTTTTACATCTGGATCAATTGCGTCATCCTGTTGCTCGGATTCGAACTCAATGCCGCGATCAACCGGATCAAGCATAAAAATTTATTCACAAAATAACTTCCGCGTTCTTTTTTCCCTATTTTTAAAAGCCTAAAAACTACTTTATGAAGCAACGCGTCTTGCTGATTTTCATCTTTTTGGCCTTTTCATCCGGCTTTGCGCAGAAGCACGGCGGAATCCTCGGGCGTTGGCGCACGATCGACGACGAAAGCGGGAAAGCGGTTTCCGTCGTCGAGATTTATGAAAACCACGGCAGGATTTACGGCAAAGTTGTCGAGCTGCTGATCCCGTCCGACCGCAACAAGACTTGCGGGAAATGCGAAGGCGCCGACCAGGACAAACCCATTATGGGCTTGGTCGTGATTAAAGGCCTGACCAAAGACGGCAACGATTACGAGGGTAAAATCCTCGATCCGAAACACGGCCATATCTATCAGTGCAACGTCAAGCTTGAAGGAAAAGACAAACTCAAGGTTCGCGGCTATGTGGGTATTTCGCTTTTTGGCAGGACGCAGTATTGGTACCGGGTGAAATAACGTAGAAACTTGGGGTTTAAGTTTGCGGTCTTTCTAACTTTAAACTTCAAACCAATAACTATCTTTGCCGCTCAACTCCAATATGTATTTCGTCGAAATCATCCTGCCGCTATCGCTCAACAAAACGTTTACTTACAGCGTTTCCGAGACCGAATTCCAGTTCATCCAAAAAGGGATGCGGATTGCGGTTCCGTTTGGAAAAAACCGGATTTATACCGGTCTGGCACTGGAACTTCACCAAAACAAGCCCGAACTGTACGATGCAAAGGAAATCCACCAGATTCTCGATGAAAAGCCCATCGTAACCGAAATCCAGCTGGCACACTGGCAATGGATCGCCGATTATTACATGTGTGCGATCGGGGATGTGTACCGCGGCGCAATCCCTTCGGCGCTTTTACTCGAAAGCGAGACGATTATTTCGCTCCAAACCGGGAATTCTGTCGACGAAAACCAACTGGCCGACGACGAATTTTTGATTTTCCAGGCGCTGCAGCAGCAAAGCTCGCTGAAAGTACACGATATTATTTCGATATTGAACAAGAAAAGTGTTTTTCCGGTCATCCGCAAAATGATGGAAAAAAACGTCCTGGCATTGAATGAAGAAATTTCGGAAACCTATAAGCCCAAACTGCAACGCTATGTGCGATTGTTTCCCGAATTCGAAAATAAAAAAGGGCTTGGCGAATTGCTCGATATCCTGAAAAATGCCGAAAAACAGAAAGAGCTCGTGCTGGCGTATTTTCAATTGAAAGCCTCGTCAAAAAAGCCGGTTTCGGTAAAAGAGCTGACGGAAACCGCAGGTACGACACCGGCAGCCGTAAAAGCGCTTCTGGATAAAGGAATTTTTGAGGAATACCACTTGCAGCACGACCGGGTTTCGTTTGACGACGACGGTTCGGCGCAACCCGAACTGAGTAGTGCACAGCAAAATGCATTTGATGATATCGTTTCAAACTTTGTTGAAAAGGACGTAAATCTGCTTCACGGCGTGACTTCGAGCGGGAAAACCGAAATCTATATCCGGCTCATCGGAAAATATCTCGGCGAAGGGAAACAAGTGTTGTATCTCGTTCCCGAAATCGCACTGACGGCGCAGCTCGTCGGCAGGCTGACTAAATATTTCGGAAACAAAGTGGCAGTTTTCCATTCCAAATACAGCAACAACGAGCGGGTGGAAGTATGGCATAATGTGCTCCGCAATTCAGAAAACGCGCAAATCGTCATCGGTGCGCGGTCAGCCCTGTTTTTACCTTTTCGGGATCTGGGCCTGGTCATCGCCGATGAAGAACACGAGCAGCTGTTCAAGCAGCAGGATCCGGCGCCGCGGTATCATGCGCGCGATGCTGCGATCGTTTTGGCGAAAATGCACGATTCCAAAGTGCTTTTGGGTTCGGCTACGCCAAGTGTCGAAAGTTATCAGAATGCTCAAACCGGAAAATACGGACTGACAGAGCTCAGGGAACGCTTCGGGAATGTGCTGATGCCCGATATCGAGCTCGTCGATCTGAAGGACAAATATTTCCGCAAGCGGATGACCGGGCATTTCAGCGATACGCTCATCGAAAACATCACACAGGCTTTGGCGCTTAGCCAGCAGGTGATTTTATTCCAGAACCGGCGCGGCTATTCGCCGATGCTCGAATGCATGACCTGCGGACACGTTCCGCAGTGCAACCAGTGCGACGTGAGTTTGACCTATCACAAATCAAAAAACCAATTGCGCTGCCATTACTGCGGTTATTCGATGGCCAAACCGGCGCATTGCCACCAGTGCAACAGCGTCGATTTGACGACGAAAGGCTTCGGCACCGAGCAGATCCAATTGGAATTGAACGCATTGTTTCCGAACCATAAAATCGGGCGGATGGACCAGGATACGACCAAGGGCAAATTCGGGTTCGAGAAAATCATCGACAGCTTTAAAAACCGGGAAATCGATATTTTGGTCGGGACGCAGATGCTCGCGAAAGGATTGGATTTCGACAACGTCAGTCTGGTCGGGATCATGAATGCCGACAACATGCTGTATCATCCCGATTTCCGCGCGTTTGAAAGAAGTTACCAAATGATGGCGCAGGTTTCGGGCCGTTCGGGCCGTTCGGGCAAACGCGGGAAAGTCATTATCCAGACGTACAATCCGAACCACAACACAATCCAGCAAGTTACAAGAAACGATTACGAGGGAATGTTCGCCGAGCAATTGTACGAACGCAGGATTTACAAATATCCGCCGTTTTTTAAGCTGATCCGGCTCACGATCAAGAACCGCGATTTCGAAAAACTGAAAGAAAGCTCGATGTGGCTGTATAATGTCTTGTCCTCAAATCTCGACATGCCGGTGCTTGGCCCGGAAGAGCCGGCTATATCACGCATCCGCAACGAATACATCCGGACAATTATGATTAAAATCCCACCCGACCGGAAACTGGAAGGCACAAAAAAAACTGTCCGGAAAATCCTGGACAGTTTTGAAGCCGTATCGCAATACCGCAGTGTGAAAGTTACGGTAAACGTCGATTTTTATTAAGCTATTGCGAGCGCGCGCACCAAGTCTTCCTTCTTGTTGCGGCTCAAAGGTATTTTTGTTATCCCGATTTCTGCGAATTTAGAGTTGAACCGTTCTACCTTGTCGATATTGATGATGTAGGATTTATGGACGCGGATGAATTTGTCTTTCGATAAATCCTTCTCAAAAGACTTCATGGTCGAAAGCACGAGGTTCGAATCTTCTTCGGTCACGACTTTTACATAATCGCCGAACGCTTCGATCCATTTGATCTTTGAGGTAAACACTTTCAGTTTTTTAAGATTACTCTTAATAAAAATGTGCTCGCCGTCTTCTTCCTGGTTTTCTTTCTTCAGTAAATGGAAGTCCATAGCCCTTTTTACTGACGCGTTGAATCGATCGAGTGCAATCGGTTTTTGTAGGTAGTCCGTTGCATCGTAATCGAATGCTTTCAAAGCATACTCCGCCTTGGAAGTAATGAAGATAATCTGAGGTTTTACTTTAAGTCCGTCAAGGAAGTCAAAACCACTGATCACGGGCATCTCAATATCCAGAAATATTAAGTCAACCGTGTGTACCGACATGCAATTCTTAGCTTCAATTGCATTAGAAAAATCACCCACCAAATGTAAATTGGGGTGATTATTTACTAACTTTGCGATGATCATCCTCTGGATGGAGCTGTCATCTACAACAACACAATTTAGTTTCATAATTCTTATTTATTATAGATTTGGTAAGGCAAACATATATAGTTTTTTTTAACCGGCCTAACATTTATCGGCTTTTTTTGCATTTAAACGAAAAAAAATGCTTTTTGCTTGTTTGTTAAAATTTATTTTATACTTTTGCACACATTTTTAAATAATCAAATTAATTTTTTATGAATCATTACGAAACTGTTTTCATTTTAAATCCCGTTTTATCTGAGGTTCAGGTAAAGGAAACAGTAAGCAAATTTGAAGATTTCCTTACTTCGCGCGGAGCTGAAATGGTATCCAAAGAGGATTGGGGCCTGAAAAAGATGGCTTACGAGATCCAAAACAAGAAAAGTGGTTTTTACCATTTATTCGAATTCAAAGTTTCCGGAGAAGTGTTGATCGCCTTCGAAACCGAATTCAGACGCGACGAAAGAATCATGCGATTCTTAACCGTAAGCCTTGATAAACACGCGATTTCATGGGCTGAGAGAAGAAGAGCGAAATTAAAAACCGAAAAAGCTTAATCCGTATGTCTACTATAGAGCAGTCAGCTAAAGGAAAAAAAGACGGGGATATCAGATATCTTACGCCTTTGAACATCGAAACGAACAAGCAAAAGAAATATTGCCGTTTCAAAAAATCAGGAATCAAGTATGTGGATTACAAAGATCCGGACTTCCTGTTGAAATTCGTCAACGAGCAGGGGAAAATCCTTCCGCGCCGCCTGACCGGAACTTCACTGAAATTCCAAAGGAAAGTATCAGTAGCCGTAAAACGCGCACGCCATTTGGCACTTATGCCGTACGTGGCCGATTTATTGAAATAATTTTTAACACAGTTGTTGGTTTCCCGAACGGAACCTAACTTCTATAACAAGGACAACAACATGGAATTGATCTTAAAACAAGACGTTCAGAATTTAGGCTTTAAAGACGATGTAGTAACGGTAAAGCCGGGCTACGGACGCAACTTCCTGATTCCGCAGGGATTCGCCACGATGGCAACACCTTCAGCCAAAAAAATCCTGGCTGAGAACTTGAAGCAAAAAGCACACAAAGAAGCCAAAATCGTAGACGATGCGAAAAAGCAGGCCGAAGCGATTAAGGCGCTCGAGATCAAGATCAGCGCTAAAGCGGGCGGCGATAAATTATTCGGTTCGGTGACGAATTCGGATATCGCCGAAGCCCTCGAAGCGGCCGGTCAGAACATCGACAGGAAATACATCACTTCGGGTATCGTAAAACGCACCGGTAAATACACTGCCAGCGTTCGTCTGCACCGCGATGTGGTCGTAGAACTTCCTTACGAGATCGTTGCCGAGAAAGCTTAATCTCATAAAATAACCAAAGAATCCCGATGAAAGTCGGGATTTTTTTTTGAAGCATTTTCCGGTTTTCGCCTTTATCTTTGTTCGTGCCTCACAAAGGATATCGGCTCTACCCGGGCTAGGCTTATTTCAAAACCACAGTATGAAGTATACAAGATTGACCAAAGAACAATTCGACGAACTGCATCCCGAGTTCATCAACTTTCTCGCGACCCAATCGATCGACAAGGCCGAGTGGGACAAGCTCAAGCAGGAGCAACCGCATATAGCCGAACAGGAACTCGACGTGTTTTCCGACCTGATCTGGGAAGGTGTGCTCACGCGCGCCGAATATCTTGAGCATTTTTCTAAAAATTACATTTTCCTTTTTCGTTGTTCCGGCAGCCACATCCATTCCATCGTGCTCAAGTCTTTGTCCTCCGAAATCGATTTCCTTACCAAAGAAGGCTTGTCCTGGCTCAGCGACAATATGTTTACCGATAACGTCGAAATGAAAGTCGGGCAAAAGCCCTTCGGAGACAAGCGCAACGAGTCAATTTTCAGCTTAATACAGCAGGGTGCGATTCTTAGCGATGGGCAACTATATCGACAGATAGGCGGCATTTTAAAATCTTAACTAAATTTTTATTCATTATTGAATTTAATCGTTAAAAATTGGATTTTTGAAACTGAAAAATTCCCAAAATTTGCATTTCATCGATGATGCTTTTTGTTTCCTACAAAAATAAAATGCATTTAATCGGCAAATTCAGTATTTATACCTACATAAATTCAGTATAAATACCTATTTTTTTTGAAAGACATAAGCGCTAACTTTAAGTACCCAAGTATTTAAAGCTAATATTAACTTAATCTAAAGCTTATGAAATTCATTACTTTCATTCGGCGTTTTGCTGAATGGCGATACCTTATCCTTGTATTGCTTTTCATTCAGCAAACCGCAACTGCGCAATCGGTTCCCGTTTACGCAACAACGATCTCCAGCCAGAATAATGTAGATTTTTCTACTAATGCTGTTGACAACAGCCTGGCGACAAGAGCAAGAATCCGGGCCGGCTCCGGAATTGCCGTCGGCATCGGAGCTTACTCCGGTCACCTCGAACTTCAATTTCCTTCAACTCTGCCGGCAGGCACAACTTCCTTTGTCAAGATACAGACCGAGGACGATCTGCTGCCGTCGCTGCTTGGCGGAAGCCTTGGAAACCTGCTTTCAGGTGTTTTGGGAACAGTGCTTGTCGGAAATCAGGAATTTACCATCGAAGCCAAAAACGGAACTACAACCGAACTTACCGGCCAAAGCCAGGTCACTAATGACTTTGCGACGCCGCGGCTGCGCATTGTCGTCAATGCCTCGAACGAGTATTTTATCGCAATCACGCCCGCGCAGGCTTACGACCGGATCCGGCTGACCAACCGGCTCGGCTCACTGATCGGGCTCAATAACACCAAACGGCTCGACGTTTACGGCGCATTCTATATCGGAACGCCCGATATCTGCGGCGGCGCCAGCTATACTTCATTCGACGGCTCGGGCCTTACCCTGGATTTGCTCGGATTGGGCGGGGCAGGAGTAAACAATCCGCATTATGCGATCGATGCCAATCCGAACAATTTTTCGCGCCTCAACTTGGGGATTTTGGGCGTGGCCGCTTCGGTAGAACAGATGGTTTATTTCGACGGTCTTTCACAACCGACAGACCAGTTCTTCGTCCGGATGCGGATCGATCCGGCATTGCTGACCCTTGGCGTTGCGAACAACGTACAGATTGTCGCTTCAAACGGCCCGAGCACAATTCAGGCAATCAACCTGAATGCTTTATTGAATGTCGATCTGCTGACGCTGCTTCAGGAAAATCAACCGGTTTCAATCCCGTTTTCTCCGGGCACGCCGGTCAATCGGATAACGGTCCGGTACAATTCGCTTTTAAATGTGCAACTGACACAAAGCCTCGATTTATATGGCGTTACGCGTGCGCCGGCCAATCCGGTGATTACGGATTTGTTTACGCAAAACCCGGTCATCTGCTCCGGTTCGACAGCCTCGCTGGTCGCACAAACCGGCGCGGGAACCGAACTTAACTGGTATTCGGCCGCATCCGGCGGTTCGCCGTTGGCTACAACAAATTCGGGACAGCCATTTATTACGCCGGTTTTGACTGAAAACACTTCTTATTTTGTGGCTGCCAAAAGAACAGGCTGCCCGGAAGAATCGCCGCGAATCCGAATCGACGTCGAGGTCATCGACCTGCCTGCCGCTGCCGATATTTCGATTTCCAGTCCGCTCAGCGCCTGCAACGGTTCGGTTATATTGTCGCCTTCATCATCGATTGGCGGTGCCGAAATCAGATATTATAAGGATCAGGCAAAAACCCAGGAAATCACGACCGGATTTTCAGGCGACCCGGGTGTGGCTTATATAAAGGACGATACTGCCGGAACGCTTTCGATTTCCGGACTGACAGCCATAAATTCCCCCTATACTTATTACATTTCGCTGACCGTAAACGGCCTCTGTGAAAACGAAGCCAATACACTGAAACCGGTCGTGGTGAATTTTTCTTCCGCGTTGGATCTCGTAGTTCTGCCGGCAATTTCGGATTGCGGCGCAGTTAATCTCAAGGACGCGATCCTCAATTTCGACAGTTCGAGCGACATCCAGTACAATTTTTTTGATGCGGCGAGCCAGCCGATTACTGCCGAAGCTGCGGCTACGATTCAAACCGGTGGCACGTATTACATCCAGGAAGTCAGCCTTAGTGGAAGCTGCTCGTCGGCTTTGGGGCAAGTTTCGGTTACCGTAAATCCGAATCCTACGCTTGTTATTCCGGATGCGAACCTCGTTGCCAATGTTGGGTCGTCGGTAACGCTCGATGCAACTTCGGAGTCTCAGGTGACTTGGTATGATGCGCAGGGAAATGCCTTGTCATCCAATATTTACGGGCCATTTACAACACCGGGTTTCTATACGTTTACTGCGATAGCCAATAACGGCAACTGTTCGGTCACCGGAAGCGTTTCGGTCGTTGTCATCGACCCGACCGATTGTCCGGCATTGACCGAGCGAGTTTATGCCGATTCGCAAAGCTGGGGCTCGATCCTTACCGGTGGCGTAAGCAGTGCAAATTCGGCTGTCGACGAGAATCCGCAAACCTATTCAACCATCATAACCGGAATCGGGCTGCTCGGAATCGGGACGACCTGGCAAACGCTGCAATGGGACGATACCATTGCTGCCGGAACTCCGGTTACAATCAAGCTCGGTTCGCAATACAGCGGATTGGTCGCGCTGGGCGCTTATTCTGTCGTCGGTACAAAAAGAAACAGTACCGGAATTCCGGTCGATATCGGCCCGATCCAACCCGTTTCGGGTTCTCTGGCCGATTTGCTTCCGGGCGAAAATAGTTTCGAATACACTTTTGTACCCTCGGATGCAACCGGTCCGAAACCGTACGACGGCGTACGTATTATTGTTGGTTCGGTAGCGAGTGTCGCACAAAACGTCAAAGTCTATGAAGCCTATTACGACCAGCAAGTGGCACAGGTTGCCTGTACGCCCGGTGATGTCGAAGATGTTTTCAGCGGCGCGGTCGATCTCGGCGCGGGCATAGCCACGACAACCGTGGGCGTGAACGATCCGTGGGATGCAGTCGATGGCGACAACAACACGTTTGCCACGATGTATACCGGTGCAGGGATTTTAGCCGCCGCCGATCTGACCGTATCATTCAAAACGCCGACGCTAACTACGGATAGTCTGCAGATAATCGTTTCGCGACCTGCAACAATCCTCGATCTGAGTTTGCTTTCGGGATTCACGATCCAGCTCTATATGGGCAACACGCCAGTGAGTGCGCCGATTGCCGCGAGTTCATCGCTCGTCAATCTGGCGCTGATCGACGCCAATACCCGGATGCGGATCACCCTTTCCTCGCAGACCGTCGTTTATGACCGGATCAAAATCCGTTTTGGCGGCGCGGTCAATGTACTCGACCAGCTGCGGATCCACGAGATAAAAAGAACTGCCGATACATCGGTCATCGATGCCGATAGCAATAATGCGATCGACATCTGCGCCGGGCAAACCATCAGCCTTTCGGTTGCCGCGGACGATTGCATGACCTACATCTGGTATGATGCCGAAACGGGAGGCAATGTCATTTCCACAGGCAGCAATTTCGCGATTCCATCGGCGCAACCGGCAGGAACTTATACGTATTACATTCAACCGGTCCGTTTCGGTTGTGAAACTTTTGAACGAGGTTCGGTTACCGTAACCGTAGGGCAAACCGCGCCGCCGACCGCAATTACAGATATTTCCCTGAACGGCGGAACCGGAACGACTTTTTGCGACCAAATTCCAATCACGTTGACGGCAACGCTCGATTCAACAATTACCATCACCAATCCAGTTTTTCATTGGTATGACAATGCCGGAGCGGCGATTACGGGGGAAACCAGTCCATCGCTTGTCCTGACCGGACTCGTACCGGGAACTTATACTTATTCAGTAGGAATCAGTTCGGATGAATATTGTGAAACCGCCGAGCCAGACCGCGCTCACGCGACCTTTACGATCCTGACTTTCTCACTGGCGACGGATATCGATGTTGACGACACGCTGATCTGCCAGGGCGGAACAGCGGTTTTGACCCCGACGTCGGTTTTGCCCAATCCGCTGTTCGTCTGGTATTTTGCCAATGACGACTCACAACCGGTTATCAGCGGAAGCACTGTGGCCGGCATCACGTACACAATCGACGCCAGCGGCCAGATTTCCGTATCGGGGCTGACGATTGCCAATAATCCGCTCGTGCTTTATGTCGGGATGACCAGCGATGCGACCTGCCTGAACCAAAATGGAAATTTCAAGGCCGTAACCATTATCATAAACGATTCGGGTACGCCGACGACAAACGACAACACACAGGATTTCTGCCAGTCGCAAAACCCGACCCTGGCCGATATCCAGGTCAACGAAACCAATGTAATCTGGTTTGATGCGGCAACAGCCGGAAATCAATTGCCCGATACAACGACATTGGCTTCAGGGACAACTTATTATGCCGGTTTTGCGCCTTCGACAGGCTGTGGAAGCGCAGTGCGCTTGGCGGTAACGGTCAATGTAAATGACGCGCCGACGCCGACTGCGAACAATACGACTCAGGATTTTTGCTTGATCGACAACCCGACGGTCGCAAATATCCAGACCAACGAACCGGGCGTGACCTGGTTTTCAACTTCAATCGGAGGAACGCCTTTGAATCCGGCCGATGCGCTTGTAAACGGAACGATTTATTACGGGTCGCTTACCACGAACGGCTGTGAAAGTTCCGTAAGGTTAGAAATCGCCGTAAATGTCAACGATGCCGATACGCCGACAACCAACAGCAAAACCCAAAGTTTCTGTCTTGTCGATAATCCGATCGTGGCCGATCTGCAGGTCAACGAACCGGGCGTGACCTGGTATGACGCGGCAAGCGGCGGTAATGCTTTGGCAGTTACCGATTTGCTGACAAACGGAACGACATACTACGCATCGATGACTGATACTGACAGCGGCTGCGAAAGCTCGGTCAGGCTGGAAGTTTCTGTCATTGTCAATGATCCTTCTACGCCGACGACCGGTAATTCGACACAGACATTCTGTACGATCGACAATCCGACGATCGCCGACATCCAGGTCAACGAGACCAACATCGTTTGGTACGATGCGGTTTCGGGTGGCAACGTTTTGGCTTCGACCGATGGTTTGACCGACAACGCGACTTACTATGTCGCGCTTTTCGATCCGGCGACAGGCTGCGAAAGTTCGGTCAGGCTGGCCGTTACGGTCAATATCAGCGATGCGCCTACGCCGACTACTACCGATGCGACGCAGGAATTCTGCCTTTCGGTGAATCCGACCGTCGGTGATATCCAAGTCAATGAAACCAATACCATCTGGTACAATGCGGCGATCGGCGGAACTGTCGTTGCGGCTTCCGATGCGCTAATCGACGGCATGACATATTATGCCGCACAAATCGTTAATGGTTGCGAAAGCTCAATCCGGCTTGCCGTTACGGTGACCATCATCAATGGCGGCACACCGTCAACGGGCGACGATACGCAGGATTTCTGTCTTGCCGATAATCCGACGATCGCCGATATCCAGGCCAACGAAAGCAATATCGTCTGGTACGACGCCGCAACCGGAGGCAATGTTTTGGCGGCGACAACGGTGCTGGCCAACGGATTAACGTATTATGCAGGGTTCGACGACTCGGTCAATTGCGTTTCGCCGATCCGGCTCGCCGTTACCGTTACGGTCAACGATCCGGGAACGCCGTCAACGAATGATGGTACGCAGGAATTCTGCCAGTCTGCAAACCCGACCGTTGCCGATCTCCAGATCAACGAAATCAATGTGGTTTGGTATGCTTCCCAAACGGGCGGTACGGCTTTGGCTTCTACCGATCAGTTGGCGGTCGGAACGTATTATGCCGCTTTGGCCGACGCCGATACCGGTTGCGAAAGTTCGACCCGGCTTGCAGTCATTGTCGGATTCATCGGCGACAATGCCGCGACAATTACCGGCGGAAACCTGCAGCCGTGCGTTTTTGAAACCTCGACTTATACTACCGAAGCGGGAATGTCCAATTATGTCTGGACCGTAACCAATGGTACGATTACCGCCGGCGGGCAATCGGGCGACAATTACGTCACGGTAACCTGGCCGACGATTGTCAATGCCGCGGGCGTCAGCGTTTCGTACACCAACAGCTGTAGCGGAACCAGTACCGGCTTTGTCGGCATCAACATCGTTTCCTGTTCGGATATCACGATTGCCAAAACCGTCGACAATCCGACGCCCAGCGTACAGGACAACGTGACTTTTACGATCACCGTACACAATAACGGCACGGGCAACTTTTACGATGTCGTGGTCAGCGAGCTTTTGCCGGGCGGTTATGTTTTTGTAGGCGCCGCAGCTTCCGACGGAACGACCTACGACAACGTTTCCGGAATCTGGAACATTCCGATGCTGCTTGCCGGGAAAACCGTTACGCTGGAAATTACCGCAACAGTAATGGGCACCGGGAATTACCTGAATATCGCGACGATTACCGGCTCGAACCCGATCGATACCGACGTGCTGAACAACCACGCCGAAGCGGCCGTAGAGCCGATCTGCCTCGTCGTTTACAACGAATTCAGTCCGAACAACGACGGTGCGAACGATATTTTCCACATCGACTGCATCGAGAATTTCCCCGACAACAAACTCGATGTCTACAACCGTTACGGCTCGCTGGTCTATTCGAAAAGGCACTATGCCAACGATTGGGACGGAACCGCGAATGTTTCCGGGGTAATCAACAAAGACGATAAGCTGCCTGCGGGTACTTATTATTATGTTCTTGATATTGGCGCGGAAGGCGTAAAAACGGGCTGGCTTGCCATTACCCGATAACCATCCGCCATTATTAACCTAAATAGTATAAGTATGAAACGCAATATAAAATTTAACGCAATGTGTTTTTTATTGGTTGGCTTATCGGCTGCAATCAATTGCCGGGCGCAACAGGATCCGGAATACACGCAATATATGTACAATACGATGGTCGTCAACCCCGGTTATGCGGGCTCAACCGGCGGCCTCGAAGCGCTGCTTTTGCACCGTTCGCAATGGACGGGAATCGACGGCGCACCGCAAACGCAATCTTTTACGATACATTCGCCGTTACCGAATGAAAATATCGGGCTCGGATTGAGCATCGTCAACGACAAGCTCGGCCCGTCGAACGAATTGTATGTCGACGGCAACTTTTCCTATACGATCGCTTTTGCCGAAGACCGCAAACTCGCGTTCGGACTGAAAGCAGGCGCACGGATGCTCAACGTCGACTGGTCGCGCGGACGCTATTACGACCCGACGGATGCGCTGCTGAACAGCAATATCGACAACAAGTTCAAGCCTTCGATCGGCGTCGGATTGTATTATTACACCGACAAATGGTACGGCGGGATTTCGGTGCCGAGCTTTTTGCGCGGCGATTATTACGACGATGTCGAGGAAGCGGTTTTGTCCGAAAGGCTTCATTACTATGTAATCGGCGGTTATGTGTTCGATATCGGCGAAAACCTGAAATTCAAGCCGGCTTTCCTCGCAAAAGTCGTCAGCGGCGCACCGCTCTCGCTCGACGTTTCGGCCAATTTCCTGATCCAGGAAAAAGTCACGGTCGGCGTGTCGTACCGTTGGGACGATTCGGCCTCGGCGCTTTTCGGGTTCCAGATCTCGAAGAGTTTCTATGCGGGTTACGCGTTCGATTATACCGTAACCGACCTGAATAAATACAACGACGGAACCCACGAGATCATCCTGCGTTACCAGATGCCCAAAAAATCAAGTCAAATCAAATCCCCGCGATTTTTCTAAACATCACGACTATGAGAAAAATAGTATTTACACTTAGCCTGCTGTTGTGCGCGACGTTGCTGTCGGCACAAGGCAAACTCAAGAAAGCCGACAAGCTTTTCGAGACGTTTTCGTATGTCGATGCGGCAAAAATGTATGAGGATTATTTGTCAACAGCCGATCAGCCGGGCGTCCAGACAATCAAGAACGCGGCCGATTCGTATTATTACATCGACGACAATAGAAATGCGCTGAAATGGTACCAGAAATTGTACGACATCCAGGGCCAAAGCATCGAAGACCAGTATTTCCTGCGCTACATCAATTCACTCAAAGGCGTGACCGATTATGCGAAAGCCGATCAGCTTACGAAAGATTATCTCGAAAAGAAAGGCGACCAAAAAGCCATCGCACATTACATGAGCCAGAAACGCATTCTCGACAGCTTGTCCACAGCCAAGCCGGTTTATACATTGAAAGGATTGGATGTCAATACGTCCAAATCCGATTTCGGCGCGGCATTCTACGGTGATAAGGTTGTGTTTGCTTCGGCACGCGATACTTCAGGCGTCAACGTGAAACTGTATAGCTGGAACAAGCAGCCGTTTTTGAATTTGTACGTCGCCGACCGGAACGCCGTCGACGGAACGCTCTTCAACGTGCAGCCTTTCCTGCCAAATGTCCTTGAGAAATACCACGAGGCGATGGCGGCCTTTTCACCCGATCTGCAAATGGTTTACTATACGACGAATATCGTCGGCAAGAACAACAGGCTCAAACTCGACAAATCGCAGACGAACAATTTCCAGATCATTCGCGGAACGCTTAAAGACGGCAAGCTCGAAAAGCCCGAAAAGCTGTTTTTCGACAGCGATAAGTATTCGGTCGGGCATCCGGCGCTCAGCGAAGATGGAAAGTGGCTGTTTTTTGCCTCGGATATGCCCGGCGGATTTGGTGAAACCGATTTGTACGTTGCGCAGATTTCAGATGACGGAACCATCGGGACGCCGCAAAACCTCGGACCGGAAATCAACACGATAGGGAATGAGATGTTTCCGTTTTTTCATCACGGGACATTGTACTTTTCTTCCGACGGACATTACGGACTCGGCGACCTCGATATCTACGAAAGCAAGTTCACGGCGCCGCTGGCATTTACCGAACCCAAAAACCTCGGTGCACCGGTCAACAGCGCGAAGGACGATTTCGCCTACATCGTCAGCGACGACGATACATTCGGTTATGTGTCCTCCAACCGCAACGGCGGAAAGGGCGACGACGACATCTACTATTTCACGAAAGGCAAGCCGGTCTGCAATCAGATCGTGTCGGGGAAAGTCGCCGATATGAAAAGCAAGGAAGCGATTGCGGGCGCGACGGTCAAGGTTTACGACCAGTTCGGCGATCTGATCACGGAAGCCACGACCGACGCCGAAGGAAAATACAAAGTCACGGTTCCGTGTTCCAAAAAGATCAAGATGGCCGCCAACAAGCCCAATTACAGCACCGACCTGAAAGAGCTTGAAACCAAAGCCGTCAACAATGTGGAAATCCCCGACGTCAATTTCGAATTGAGCAAATATGAAGATCTGGTCGTCAAGGACAAAGGTCAGGAAAAGATCATCGTCAACCCGATTTATTTCGAGTACGACAAATGGAATATTACGCCGCAGGCTGCGCAGGAACTCGATCGCGTCGTGTTTGTCATGACGAATTTCCCGAATGTGAAGATCAAGATCGAATCGCATACGGATTCGCGCGGAAAAGACGCCTACAACATGAAGCTGTCGGACAACCGCGCCAAATCGACGCAACAATACATCATCTCCAAGGGAATCGATCCTTCGAGAATTGAGAGTGCAATCGGTTACGGCGAAAGCCGGCTCGTGAACAAATGCAGCAACGGCGTGAAATGTACGGAAGAAGAACACCTGAAAAACAGGCGTTCCGATTTCATCATCATCCAAAAATAGATTGAGTTGGTGTTGTGCCGAAACCACTTCGAAAGGAGTGGTTTTTTTATTTTTTAACGGAAAAAATTCGTCGGGATTTCTTACTTTAGTCGCACAAAATAATTGGGATAAATACAAGAACGACAGCGGCTTTATGGAGATTCAGCAAACGATCGAAGCGTTACGGGACGAATTGAACCGGCACAATTACAACTACTATGTCGCTGACAACCCGGTGATTTCAGATTACCAGTTCGACCAAAAGCTCAAGCAGCTCCAAGAGCTCGAAACGCTGCATCCCGAATTCTTCGATGAAAACTCACCAACCCAGCGTGTCGGCGGCGCCGTAACGAAGAATTTCAACACGGTCGTCCATGAGCAGCGGATGTATTCGCTCGACAATTCCTACTCAAAAGATGATTTGCTCGATTGGGAAAAGCGTATCGAAAAGGCGCTTGGCGATGTCAAACCTGAATTTACCTGCGAGCTCAAATACGACGGCGCTTCAATCAGCATTACTTACGAAAACGGCAAGCTCAAACGCGCAGTAACCCGCGGCGACGGCTTCCAGGGCGATGAAGTCACGACGAACATCAAGACTATAAAATCAGTACCGTTACAGATAAAAGGCAATGATTTTCCGGATAAGTTCGAAATCCGCGGCGAGATCATCCTGCCGTTTGAAGGGTTTGAAAAAATGAACCGCGAGCTGGTCGAGATCGGCGAGGCGCCGTATGCGAACCCCAGAAATACGGCATCGGGCAGCCTGAAACTCCAGGACAGCAGCGAGGTCGCGAAACGGCCGCTCGAATGTCTGGCTTATGTGATGATCGGCGGCAATTATAAAACGCATTTCGAAAGCCTCACTGCGGCCCGGAATTTCGGGTTTAAGGTTCCCGGCGAAATGAAGCTGGCCAAGTCGATGGACGAGGTTTTCGCCTTTATCGATCATTGGGATACGCAGCGCCATCATTTGCCGTATGAAACCGACGGCGTCGTGATCAAGGTCAACAGCATCCATTATCAGGAAGAACTCGGTTATACGGCCAAGGCACCGCGCTGGGCGATCGCGTATAAATTCAAGGCCGAACAGGTTTCGACACGGTTGAACTCGATTTCGTACCAGGTCGGAAGAACCGGCGCGATCACGCCGGTCGCGAACCTCGAACCGGTTTTGCTGGCCGGAACGACGGTCAAGCGCGCGTCTTTGCACAACGCCGACCAGATCGAAAAGCTCGACATCCGGATCGGCGATGAAGTTTTCGTCGAAAAAGGCGGCGAGATCATCCCGAAAATCATTGCCGTCGATTTTGCTAAAAGACCTGAAAATTCAGAGCCGACACAATACATCACGCAATGTCCGGAATGCGGAACCGAATTGGTCCGCAACGCCGGCGAAGCGCAGCATTACTGCCCGAATTTCTACGGTTGTCCGCCGCAGATCATCGGCCGGATCCAGCATTATATTTCGCGTAAGGCGATGGACATCGAAGGATTGGGAGGCGAAACCGTCGCGCTTTTGTTCAACAACGGATTGGTGACGAATTATGCGGACTTGTATGAACTGACCGCAGAACAAATCATTCCGCTCGAACGGATGGCGCAGAAATCGGCGGAAAATCTTGTGAACGGTATCGAAAAATCGAAGGAAATCCCGTTTGAGCGCGTGCTGTATGCGCTCGGAATCCGGTATGTCGGTGAAACGGTCGCGAAAAAACTTGCGAAACATTACACGAATATCGATAATCTCGCCGCGGCCGGTTTTGCCGAATTGGTCCTGGTGGACGAAATCGGGGAGCGGATCGCCCTGAGCGTCATCGCTTTTTTTGAAAATCCCGAAAACACACGGATTATCGAAAGGCTCAAGAATTACGGCGTTCAACTCGAAACGGTCGAAGTCATCAATCCGGACGCAACCGACAAACTTGCCGGAAAAACCTTCGTCGTTTCCGGCGTTTTCGAGCAATTCTCGCGCGACGACCTGAAAAAAGCCATCGAGGACAACGGCGGGAAAGTCGGGAGCTCCATTTCGGCCAAGACCGATTTTGTCGTAGCAGGCGAAAATATGGGGCCGGCCAAACTCGAAAAGGCGACCAAACTGGGCGTTTCCATCATTTCCGAAACCGATTTCATAAAAATGCTCGAATGAAAGACAGCAGGCCGTCATTGATCTTGTTCGGGATTGCCGGCGCGCTCTCGATCATCGCAAAGGTGTTCGACAACGAATTGCTGATGCTGATCGTCAAACCGATGGTCGTCCCGGCGATTTTTTATTATTACCTCCAGACCAAGACCCGGAAGACGAGTTTTTTGTTTTCGATCGTGCTCTGGTTCTTTTTCATCGGCGACATGATCATGGTTTTGTTCCCGCTTTCGGGGATTTTATGGGTTATGGGCTGTACGATGGCGAGTTATCTGATCCTGCTCAAATTTGTGCTTGAAGACCGCAGTGCGATAAAATTCAGCTTTTTCAACATTGTTTTTTTGACATTATTATTAATTTTACTCGGGTATATCCTGTTTACGATTCTGAACCTCAATATAGACAGCATCGTCAGGAATTACCTGATGTATCTGGTGTACGGCATTATCCTGATTTCACTCGTGGCGATTTCAACGTTCAATTACCTGTCAGACAACAGCGCCGTATACCTGCATTTGTGTTCGATGGCGTTGTGCCTGCTGGTTTCGGATCTTTTTTATTGCATCAACCGGTTCATCATACAATTGCCGATTATTGACCACATCAATTTATTTTCACAATTCATGTCCTATTTTTTCATGGTGAAATATTTTAATTCACGAAAGGGTAAGGTGATGCAGAGACAAACAGAATTAAACAGTTAAGCTATGGACGAACTATCGGGAATGCCTGACATCAAAGGGAGAAAGACGGAACTGATTATCACCGCCGCCTATTTCGCGTTTTCTTTTGTCGAGATTTTGGCCGAATATTATAAGAATACAATCCTGCTTTATTCCTTCAAGCCGCTTTTGCTGGTGATTTTGGCTTTCCTTTACTGGAAAACTTCGCAGAAAGTCAACCCAATCTACATTGCGGCGCTGTTGTTCAGCTGGCTTGCGAACCTGTTTTTCATCTCGCACGATTTCAGGGACATTTTTATCGGTGCGCTGCTGTTCTTCATTTATCGGATCATGTCGATCTACATCGTGATGAAACACATCCGGCTTCCGGGCATTTTCCCGATTGTCATCGGATGCGTGCCGTTTTTGTTCATTTATATGTATCTTGTGAACCTGACTTACAAAGACATCGGCGAAGGCCTGGCGATTTTCATCACGCAATGCGTCCTGGTTTCGTTCCTCGGCGGACTGTCGGTCGGGAACTACATCCTTCGCTCGAACAAGGCCAGCACGATGCTGCTCATGAGCACGTTGTTTTTCGCGATCACCCAGTTTATTTTCGTTATAAGGATTTATTATATCAACGTGAACATCTTTCAACCCGCAGCCATGGCGCTTTTCGTGATCGGGCAATACATGTTCTACAAGTTCCTGATTTTGGCCGAAGACAAAAAGGCCAACCAGAAAATCATGAACGAATTTGTCAAGGATTCAGAAATTTTGTAAGATGGACGAATTCTGGAAAAGCGGAAACAAGCTCGTCAATTTCCTTACCGTATGCTATTTTCTGGTTGCGGTAAGCGAAATCCTTTCGGAGCTGTTTTTCTATACGCCGTTCATCGTCGTATTCAAGCCGCTGATGCCGATCGTGCTCATGGTGCTTTACTGGTTTTCCTCGGACCGCCGTACGCCGCTTTTCTTCATTGCGATGTTCCTTTCCTGCGTCACGAACATTTTGTTCATTCCCAACGATCCGAACATGCTGTTTCTGGGAATTATCGTTTTCATGCTCCACCGGATCGTCGTGCTCGTGCTGCTTTTCAGGCTCGTCAACATCAAGGATGTCGTGCCGGTCGCCATCGGTACGGTGCCGTTCCTGCTGGTTTTCTTTTATATGCTGGCTACGGCCGATGTACCCGAAAACAGTTACGTGCTGATGATTGTCCAGAACCTGCTGATTTCGGTGCTCGGCGGTGTCGCCGTCTCGAATTACATGATGAACGACAACCGGCGGAATTCCTGGCTGCTGATCTGCGGGATGCTGTTTGTCGCGCTGCAGTTCATCGTGTTTGTCGAGAAATATTACCTGTTCGGGTTTTCGCCGTCGATCCTGCGCCCGATCGCGATGGGATTGAACGCCTTTGCATTCTACACTTTTTATGAATTCGTGATGTCGATGGAAAAATCAGACGACAATGGAACGGCCCATTGACGCGGCTTTTTTGTCATTGTCGAAGTAGAAGTCGATTCGCCCGAGGTTGATCCCGTAGCAGCCGGTCTGGTTGATCAAAACGTCTTTTCCCGCTGCATTTTTCATCACCGTCGGCTTTTCGAGGAATGTGTGCGTATGCCCGCCGATGATCAGGTCGATGTCTTTGGTTTGAGCGGCTAATTTCACATCCGAAATCTTGTCCGGCTCGTTTTTGTAATCGTACCCGATGTGCGACAGACAGATAATCAGGTCGCATTTTTCGGTTTCCTTCAACGTTTTGACGATGTCCTGCGTTACGCCGACCGGATCGATGTAAACGGTTTCCTTGTAGTTTTTTTTGTCGACCAATCCGGCAAGCTCGACGCCAAGCCCGAAAACCCCGACTTTAATTCCGTCTTTATTGAAAACCTTATAGGGTTTTACGATGCCGTTTAGCACGGTATTCTTAAAATCGTAATTCGCCGAGACGAAATCGAACTTGGCGTTTGGCAATTGTGCGTAAAAACCGTCGATGCCGTTGTCGAAGTCGTGGTTGCCGAGCGTCGCCAGGTCGTATTTCATCAAACTCATCAATTTAAACTCGAGCTCGCCGCCGTAATAGTTGAAATAGGGCGTACCCTGAAAAATGTCGCCTGCATCTAAAAGCAGGACGTTCGGGTTTTCGGCGCGGATGCTTTCGATGAGCGTAGCCCGCCGTGCCACGCCGCCTTTGTTCGGGCTTTTCGGATGATCGGGCGGAAACGGGTCGATGTAACTGTGGACGTCGTTGGTATGCAAAACCGTCAGGTGTTTTTGGCCGAAGCCTGCTTTTCCGAAACTGCTCAGCGACAATCCGCCGGCGATCAGCGCCGATCCGGCAGCGGCTTTTTGTAGAAAATCTCTTCTGTTCATTTTAGCTTTTAACTGTCGGCGATTAGCTTTCAGCTTGTCTATATTTTATTAAATAACTTCAAAATCAAAAGAACTGGGTTATGTTGGCATATTTAAGCTGACTGCTCATAGCTATTCAACTCTTATCCGCACATCATGCATCGCTCGAATCGTATCCGCTTCCCTGAAATAGTCGATCAAAACATTCCGGAGCTTATAATCGAGGTCGTAATTCTTTAGTGACTTTTTAAAAAAATCCATTTTATCGCCGCCGTTAATGAGATAATCCGATGTCACGACATAATAGATTTTGTTATCTTCAAGCGGTTTTCCGCCAATCGCGATGTCTTTGGCTTTACCTTGGCTGATTATAAAGGTCAGCCCGGCAATCGGGTGCGCCTTTTTATCGGCAATAATATAATCGGTTATTTCCTGAATTTGCTCCGCCTTGAGTTCGGCCACGATCAGGCTGTTTTCAAACGGCATGATCTCGAAAGCCGTCCGCGTCGTAACGTTTCCTTTCGGGATGATCGAACGGATGCCGCCGAAGTTCAGCAAACACATGTCGATTTTTTTGTTCTCGCGCTTCTCGAAAACACGGTTCCCGAAATCGAGCGTCACGTCGGCCATTAAATTGCCGATCGGGCATTGCCATTGGCCGGATTTGTCCAAAGTCTGCGGCGCATAGGCCAAAACCACGTTCATGTCCTTGTCGATGTTGTCGCGGTAGGGCTTGATGAAGGCGTCGATTGCGGCGTCAGTCTGTGCCTTGTCGGTAACGCCGATTTCGCTGCCGGAAATTTTGGTAACTCCGTATTTTTTCGGGCCGCAGGAAAGCGCCGTCAAAAATGTTAAGAATAAAACAAATTGCTTTATTGCGCCGCGATACTTTTTTAGTTTTACCATCCGGAAAATGCGACTAATTTCGTTACATTTGTTAGCCAAGTAAAAGTACTATGTTTTTGAATCAACTCAAGGATTTCATAGCAAAAAAAATCGTTAAAAAAGAGTTATCAAATGCGAAGCTCGCATCGGCTGAAGGCGCGATAAAAACAATTGGGATTTTATTTGACGAGACTTATTTCCACGAACGCGAATCGCTTGTCGCCGAGCTCGTTGCCAACGGAATCGCGCCGGAAAACATCGAAATCCTCGTATTCAAGAACAAGATCAGAAAAAACGAAACGATTGATTACCCGGCGTTCAGCCACAAAGATTTCAGCTGGACGGCCACGATCGATAAGGCTGAGGTCAAGGAATTTATCGCGAGGAAATTTGACTTATTGATTAACTATTACGATACCGAAAAAGCGCCGTTGCTGCTCGTATCGCATCTTTCCAAAGCCGGCTTCAAGGTCGGTTTTTCCGCCGTCGACAAAAGGCTGAACCATTTCATGATCGATACCAACGCCGAGAATTACAAAGTGTTTTCGGACGAGCTTTTCAAATACCTAAAAATCCTAAACAAAATATAACATGCAATCATTGATTGGAACCGGTGTCGCGCTTGTGACGCCATTCAAAAAAGACTTTTCGGTTGACGCCGAAGCGCTGGGGAAAATCGTCGATTACCAGATCGAAAACGGCATCGATTATCTCGTCGTATTGGGTACGACCGCCGAATCGGCCACATTGACCGCCGATGAAAAGGAATTGGTCGTCCGGACGATCATTGCCGCCAACAACGGAAGATTGCCACTGGTGTTGGGCGTTGGCGGAAACAATACCGCTGAAGTCGTTCACGAACTCAAAACGAAAGACCTGTCTAAATTCGCAGCCGTGCTTTCGGTTTCGCCGTATTACAACAAGCCGACGCAGGAAGGCATTTACCAGCATTTCAAGGCTGTAGCCGAGGCTTCGCCGATTCCCGTGATTTTGTACAACGTTCCCGGACGGACGGCGAGTAACATGCTGCCGGCGACCGTTTTGCGTCTGGCCAAGGATTTCAAAAACATCGTCGGAATCAAGGAAGCCGCGGGCGATATCGTTCAGGCAATGAAACTCATCCAGGGCAAGCCGGAAGGATTTTTGGTCATTTCGGGCGACGATATGATTACGCTGCCGATGGTTCTGGCCGGCGGAGCAGGAGTAATTTCGGTGATTGCCGAAGGTTTTCCGAAGGAATTCTCCGAAATGGTACGCCTGGGATTGAATCGCAAAGTCGATGAAGCCTACAAATTGCACTACCTTTTGGCTGACAGCATCGACATGATTTTCGAACAGGGAAATCCGGCCGGGATCAAGGAAGTGTTCCAAACGCACGGGCTTTCCGGAAACACCGTACGGCTTCCGCTGGTCAACGTCGATTCACATTTAGCGCAAAGGCTCGATGCTTTTACCCGAAATCTGATGAAATAATTGTTCTTTGACCCTGGCATTACCAGCGACTATCGATCGTCAACCACCGACCGAAAAAATAATTTTGCCGTATCCAATTAATAACTAAATTTGCCGTTGGTTTTTTATGGGCTGTTACGCCCTGAAATCACGGAACCGGAAATAAAAAAATGAAGAGATTCTTATCCATAGTGCTTGTCGCTTTCGTATTGTATTCGTGCGGCCCGTACCAAAAGGCCATCAAGTCAGACGATATGGCGGTAAAATTCGAACAGGCAACAATCCAGTACGACAAAGGGAATTATGCCAAGGCGATCCGGCTTTTCGAGCAAATGGCCGCGACCTACCGCGGAAAGCCGCAGGCCGAAAAGATGTATTACATGTTTGCGATGTCTTATTACAAGACCAAGCAGTATTACCTTGCCGGTTACCAGTTCGAAAGCTTTGCCGCCGGTTACCCGAAAAGCGAGAAGCTCGAGGAAGCGTCTTTCCTTGGCGCCAAATGTTATTCGATGCTTTCGCCGGTTTACAGCCTGGATCAGGCCGATACGTTCAAATCCATCGACAAACTTCAGGCTTTCATCGACCGTTACCCGAATTCGCAATATACGCCCGAGGCCAATACAGTGCTGAAAAACCTTCGCGAAAAAATCGAAAAAAAAGTGTTTGAGAACGCCAAGGGATACAACACGATTTCCGATTACAAGTCGGCGATCGTCGCGCTGGACAACTTCATTTCGGATTATCCGGGTACGCCGTATAAGGAAGAAGCGCTGTTCTACAAGCTCGATTCGGCGTACAGGCTGGCAATCAACAGCGTTCCGGCGAAAATGGAAGAACGGCTCAACAATGCAAAAGTAGCATACGGCGCACTAATGAAATTCAATGCCGAAACCAAGCACAAAGACGAGGCTGCCGAAATGATGGCCCGCATCGAAACCGATTTAAAACAATATAATAAATAATAATCATGGATTTAAAAAAGACGAATGCTCCGGTAAACACGGTTACTTACAACAAAAACGTAATCGAGGAACCGACCGGAAATGTGTATGAGGCGATCACGATTATGGCGAAAAGGGCAAACCAGATCAATTCCGAGATCAAAAAGGAACTGACCGAAAAACTGGAAGAGTTTGCCACTTACAATGACAGTCTTGAGGAAATCTTTGAAAACAAGGAGCAAATCGAGGTCTCGAAATTCTACGAAAAACTGCCGAAACCGCACGCGCTGGCGGTTCAGGAATGGCTCGACGACAAAATCTACCACAGGGACGCAAACAAATAAGGCCCGATGTCAGTTTTAAGCGGCAAAAAAATAGTTCTTGGGATTTCCGGAGGTATCGCCGCATATAAAACTGCCGCGCTGGTCAGGCTTTTCATAAAATCGGGCGCGCAGGTAAAAGTCGTCATGACGCCTGCCGCCAAAGATTTCATCACGCCGCTTACTTTATCGACGCTTTCCAAAAACCCGGTGCATTCCACATTCTATGACGAGAATGACGAAGACAATGCCGAGTGGAACAACCACGTCGAGCTCGGTCTTTGGGCCGATCTGATGCTCATCGCGCCGGCAACTGCAAATACACTTTCAAAAATGGCGACGGGCAATTGCGACAATCTGCTCGTCGCCGTTTATCTTTCTGCGAAATGCCCGGTGTATTTCGCGCCTGCCATGGACCTGGATATGTACAAACACCCGTCGACACTCGAAAGTTTCGTTGCGCTGAAAAGCTTCGGCAACATAATGATCCCGGCCGAAAGCGGCGAACTCGCGAGCGGGCTTTCCGGCGAAGGAAGAATGGCCGAACCCGAAAACATCGTCGCTTTTCTCGAAGCCGATCTCGAAAGCAAATTGCCGTTAAAAGGAAAAAAAATACTCCTTACCGCAGGTCCGACATACGAAGCCATCGATCCGGTGCGTTTTATCGGAAACCATTCGTCGGGGAAAATGGGATACGACATCGCCAAGGCAGCCGCCGATTTGGGCGCTTCGGTGATTTTGGTTTCGGGTCCGACGCTTTTGCGGTTAAACCACAGTTTGATTCAGGTGATTTCCGTAACTTCGGCTGAACAAATGTATGAAGCCTGCCACCGCTATTTTGAGGATTGCGATGTGGCGATCGCCGCTGCCGCAGTCGCCGATTACAAACCTAAATATCCGGCAGGGCAGAAAATCAAGAAAGTCGAAGCGAGCCTCAATATTGAACTCGAAAAGACGAAAGACATCCTGGCTTCGCTAGGCGAAATCAAGAAAAAGCAGTTCCTGATCGGGTTCGCATTAGAGACTGAAAATGAAATCGAGCACGCCAAGGAAAAAATCCGGAAAAAAAACTTAGATTTGATCGTGCTGAATTCGCTCAACGATCAAGGCGCTGGTTTTGGAAAGCCGACAAATAAAATTACCTTTATCGACAAGGACTTCCGAATGGAACCGATGGAACTGAAAACAAAAGAGGAAGTCGCCGCCGATATCATCAACAAAGTAATAACGCATTATCATGAATAAAATATTCGCCTTTTTTGTGTTGCTGTCGTTCGGGCTGGCCAATGCGCAGCAGCTCAACTGCACGGTAACGGTCAATTCCGATAAGATTGCCAACGCCAATCCGAATACGTTCAAGACGCTCGAGAAATCGATTGCCGAATTCGTCAACAAGACCGATTGGACCGGAACCGAATTCAAGCAGGGCGAGCGGATCAGCTGCTCGATGTACATCACGCTCAATTCGTACGATTCCAATCAATACGGCGCGACGATCCAGGTGCAGTCGTCGCGGCCGGTTTTCAATTCGACTTATTCTTCGCCCGTTTTCAATTACAATGACAAGGATTTTAATTTCAGCTATGTCGAGTTCGAGAACCTGACCTACGACCCGACAAGCTACAGCTCGAACCTCGTGTCGGTATTGTCGTTTTACAGCTTTATGATTTTGGGCATGGATGCCGATACTTTCGCGCTCAAAGGCGGAACTGAATACCTTGAAACCGCGCAGGACATCTGCAATGTGGCGCAGCAAAGCGGTTACAAAGGCTGGACACAGGGCGATGGCAACCAGAACCGCTATTTCCTGGTCAACGACATGCTTTCGAGTACTTACAGCCCGTTCCGCGAGGCGATGTACGAATACCACAAAGGTCTCGATACGATGGCCAACGACCTGAAGCCGGCCAAGGAAACGATCGCGGCTTCGATCGTGACGCTCGGCAAGCTTTACAGCGTACGGCCGAACGCTTTTCTGACCCGAGTTTTTTTTGACGCGAAATCCGACGAGATCGTATCGATTTTTTCAGGCGGTCCGAGCATTGCCGTCGCCGATCTGGCCGATAACCTCAACAAGCTTTCGCCTTTGAATTCCTCGAAATGGGGATCGATTAAACTATAATTTCCCGCGGCCGTTTGGCGGCAAACAGCAATCCTTATGATTACCTCGCTCGCTATTGAAAATTTTGCTTTGATAGAGAAACTCTCGATCAGTTTCCCCGGCGGATTTTCGATCATCACAGGCGAAACGGGTGCGGGGAAATCTATTTTGCTCGGCGCGTTGGGACTGGCTTTGGGAAACCGCGCCGATCTTTCCTCATTAAAAAATAAGGAAGAGAAATGCATCATCGAGGCGCATTTCAAAATTTCGGGTTACGACCTCAAGTCTTTTTTTGAGGCCAACGACCTCGATTACGAAGACGAGACGATCATTCGGCGCGAAATCCTTCCTTCGGGAAAATCGCGCGCCTTCATCAACGACAGTCCGGTAAACCTGCAGGAATTGCAGGAACTGGGCGATTACCTGATCGACATCCATTCACAGCACGAAACCCGCGAATTGTCGCAGGCGAATTTCCAGTTTGCGATCATCGACGCCATTGCCGGAAACCGTGGCTTGCTTTCGGAATATGCAGCCATGCTGAAACGATACAAAAAAGGCAAGGCCGATCTCGACCAATTGGAATCGGAACGCCGCAATGCGATAAAAGAACAGGATTACAATACTTTTTTGCTCGAAGAACTGCTTTCGGCGCAACTCACGCCAGGCCAGCAGCAGGAACTTGAATCGGTTCATGCGAAACTCAACAACGTCGAATTCATCCGGGAAAATTTCGAGAAGGCGTTGTCTTTGGCCAATGACGAACGGTTCGGGATTTTGCAGAATCTCAAGGAGTTTAGGACGACACTCCAGAAAATCGCTTCGCTTTCGGGCGAGTACAAGTCGTTTTCAGACCGAGCCAACAGTGTTTTCATCGAATTCGACGATGTTGCAGGCGAACTTTATCGCAGTGCCGAAAACCTGTCGGGCGACCCGGGACAGCTCGAAATCGTCAACCAGAAATTGCAGGCGATTTACAATCTTCAGAAAAAACATCAGGCGGTGACTGTCGAAGAATTGATTGCGATCCGGGACGAACTCGACAACAAAGTCCTTTCGGTTTCGGAACTCGAAAGCCGGATCAAAGTGCTTGAGGCGGAAATTTTGGGATTTGAAACCCGTTTGGATGAAATCGCAGGCGAAATCAGCACCAACCGCAAAAACGCCCTGCCGGTATTGTCCGGAAAACTCACCGCAATCCTCGAGCAGCTGGGCATGCCCAATGTCAGATTCCAGATTGAAATATCCGATACCGGTCAATATCAGAGCAACGGAAAAGACAACCTCGAATTTTTATTCTCGGCAAACAAGGGCTCCGATTTCGGGCAACTGAAAAAAGTCGCGTCGGGCGGCGAGATGTCGCGAATCATGCTTGCCGTAAAATCCGTACTGGCGCAATATTCGAAACTGCCGACAATCATTTTCGACGAGATCGATACCGGGGTTTCGGGCGAAATCGCCAATCAAATGGGTGAAATCATGAAAGACATGAGCCGGTCGATGCAGGTTTTCGCCATCACGCACCTGCCGCAGATCGCCGCCAAAGGGCAAACTCATTACAAAGTGTTCAAAACTGTTTCGGGACAAAACACACAGTCGGAACTCAAGTTGCTTTCGGCGGATGAGCGCGTTGTGGAGATCGCGCAAATGCTTTCCGGATCGGCGGTTTCAGATTCGGCCATAAATCATGCGAAAGCCTTGCTGAACTGAAAAAAGCAGGCTATATTTGTCGGTAACTAATAGTAACTCCGGTGTTTTCGCACCAATATCCAAGGTAATTTTATGATCATAGAACCAAGAATGAGAGGCTTTATCTGTCTGACCGCGCATCCGGGCGGCGCAGCGCAAAGCGTTAAGAACCAAATTGACTACGTAAAATCAAAAGGTAATATTGACGGTCCAAAAAAAGTGCTGGTCATCGGCGCTTCGACCGGATTCGGGCTGGCTTCACGGATTACGAGCGCTTTCGGTTCGGGCGCGGCCTCCATCGGGATATTTTTCGAAAAACCGCCGACGGAAGGCCGGACCGCATCGCCGGGCTGGTACAATTCCGCCGCATTTGAGGATGAGGCGCACAAAGCCGGACTTTATGCGAAAAGTATCAACGGCGACGCGTTTTCCAACGAAATCAAACAGCAAACCATCGATTTGATCAAGGCCGATTTGGGCCAGATCGACTTGGTAATTTATAGCCTCGCTTCACCGGTTCGTACCAATCCGAATACCGGCGTGACGCACCGTTCGGTCTTGAAGCCGATCGGCAATACCTTTACCAACAAAACCGTGGATTTCCATACCGGGAACGTTTCCGAAGTGTCGATCGAACCGGCCAAGGAAGACGATATCGAGAATACCGTTGCCGTTATGGGCGGCGAAGACTGGGCGATGTGGATCGAAGCCTTGAAAAAGGAAAACCTGCTGGCGCCGGGAGCGATGACCGTAGCGTATTCCTATATCGGGCCGGCATTGACCGAAGCCGTTTACCGCAAAGGCACGATTGGGCGCGCGAAAGATCATTTGGAAGCGACGGCGTTTGAAATTACCGATAAACTGAAAGATATCGGCGGAAAAGCCTACGTTTCGGTGAATAAGGCGCTGGTAACACAGGCGAGTTCTGCGATTCCGGTAATTCCGCTTTACATTTCGCTGTTGTATAAAACGATGAAAGCGGCCGGAACTCACGAAGGAACGATCGAGCAGATCCAGCGGCTGTTTCAGCAACGATTGTATACAGGTGGCGAAATCCCTGTAGATGAGAAAGGCAGGATCCGGATCGACGATTGGGAAATGGACGATAAAATCCAGGCCGAAGTGGCGAAACTGTGGCCGATGGCGACTACTGAAAATCTTTCTGAAATCGGTGACCTTGAAGGTTACCGTAAAGACTTTTACAACCTTTTCGGGTTTGAAATTCCGGGCGTGGACTATAAAGCCGATGCCAACGAGATGGTAAATGTCGAAAGCATAAAGTAATCCAAAATGATCCGTAAGGTTCGGCTATCTGTTTACAGGCTAGAATCTTCGGAACACGTTAGAGATAAATTCCGTTAAAGAAACCGTTTTAATACACCTCAAGCCAATAGAATCAAGGTGTTAAATTTTTAAATCCAAGATGAAAAGCCTGCGAATTGTTTGCAGGCTTTTTTTTTATTCCTATCTTTAGGCTTATTAACTTAAACGTAAACTATCATGAAAAAAATTACTATGCTCGTGGTTTTCCTGTTGGCATTTGTCACGGAAAGCCGTGCGCAATTCCCGGAAGGATTCGAAGGCGCGACCTTTCCACCCGCGGGATGGACCACCTTTATTGGGACTAACGGCATCGGTACAGTCCAGAACTGGCAACGCACTACCGATGTAGCGAACACGGGTGCGGCGAGCGCTTATGTCCGCTACGAAAATATCGATCCGGATGCTGTTGCCGAAGATTGGCTGGTTACGCCGCAGGTAGCAATTACAGCTTCAAATTCAAACCTGTCTTTCGCACAAAACAGGCAGTATAGCGACCCGACTACTTTTACAGTCAGGGTATCAACGACTTCCCAATCAAGCATCGCATCATTTACGACTGTTTTTACGGAAACGGAAGCCGATTTCGTTGATGGTACTTTTTCCCCGGTCAATATTGATTTGTCAGCTTATATCGGACAGTCGGTATACGTCGCTTTTGTCATGTCTCAGGACAATGGCGATAACTGGTATATTGACGATGTGAACTTCGGTACTCTTGTCATCGCGCCTGACTGCGCGTCAAATCCGACGCCGGCTGATGCGGCAGTCGATGTTCCGGTAGGAGATGTGCCATTTTCATGGACGGCGCCTGCAACCGGCGGTACTCCGGATTCTTATGACATGTATTATGGAACCACAGCGTCCGATGTGACGAATTTTGTGGGCAATTTCCCGACGACTTCGGCTGATATTACTCTTACCGGTTACAGTACCACTTTTTACTGGAAAATTGTTCCTAAAAATGCCGGCGGCGTGGCAACCGGCTGTTCGGTGTGGAGTTTTACTACAATAGCGCCGCCGCCGGTTCCGGCAAACGACGCTTGTTCCACTGCGATTGCGGTGACGACTTTCCCTTATGACAATAGTCAGGATGCGTATTCCGCTACAAATAACGATGGCTTTGTGACCGCTTGTACTGACGTAGGAGGTATGAACGACGGTGTCTGGTATACCGTTACCGGCAATGGCTTTGACCTGACCGTTACCATTGACAATGTTCTTGGATGGGATCCGCAAGTGGATGTCTATACCGGCTCTTGCGGAACATTCACCTGTGTGGCTTCTGCCGATTCTGGCGGAGCCGATACCGGAGAAACCGTGGTAATTCCGGCTTCGGTCTTGGGAACTACTTATTACATCAACATCGGTCAATACAGCGACACGACTGACAATCTCGAAGGTCCTTTCAGCATCAACATCATTTCCGCTACAGGTGATACGCCTGATTTTGCAAACCTGCAATTTCCGGCTGCAGTTACCATTACTGAAGGCGGTTCAACAACCGTTTACGGACAAGTTTACGAAGCGAACCTGACCGACGTCGAGCCAGGCCTTTCGGGACAAGCCGCAGGAATCGAAATGTGGGTTGCAGTCAGCCCTGACAACACCAATCCAAATACCTGGGATGAAGAATTGTGGGTTCCGGGTGAATTCAACAGTGCTGCCGCAGTCAGCAATAATGACGAATATATGCTTGCTATCGGCGCTGATCTGGCTCCGGGTACTTATTACTACGCAACACGTTGGAGACTTAACAACGGGCCATTCGTTTATGGCGGCATCCTGTCTGACGGACAAGGGAATTTCTGGGACGGCGTGACTTACAACAGCGGTGTGCTGACGATTGATCCGGCTCCGGCTCCGGACAACGATTTATGTTCTGGCGCCATTGCCCTGACACCGGGCGGTACGTTTGACGACAATGACCTCACGACTACCAGCATTGGCAGTTCGGTTGATGCCGCCGATGTGATTCCGGCCTGCGGAAGCTTCAATTTCGCGGATGCAGATAAAGATGTATGGTACAGCGTAGTGGTTCCGGCATCGGGATCGATCACTGTGGAAACCAGCGGTGTCGGCACTCTTACGGATACTGCAATGGAAATTTATTCAGGTACCTGCGGATCGCTGACCCCGATCGATTGCAACGACGATATCGATTATCCGGACAATGCTTATTCTTCATTGGAATTGACCGGAAGAACACCGGGAGAAACATTGCTTGTCAGAGTTTGGGGTTATAACGGTTCATCGGGAACTTTCAGGATTTCTGCTTTCGACGCCTCGCTGGGCAATCCGCAATTCGGAAACGACGGCTTCAGGGCGTATCCGAACCCGGTCAAAAATTTCCTCAACCTCTCGGGAATCGAAAATATTTCGAACGTTGCCGTTTATAATCTGCTCGGGCAGCAGGTAATCGCCAAATCGATCAACGCCTCCGAAGGGCAGGTTGACATGAGTTCACTTTCACAAGGAACTTATATGGTGAAAGTGACCGCTGACAACCAGGTCAAGACAATCAAGGTAATCAAGGAATAATCACTGGTTTATAACTTTTAAAGCCACCTTTCGGGGTGGCTTTTTATTTTTTATTATTTTAGGGAACTTTTAACAACCTAACGACTTATGAAAAAAATTACTTTACTGTTTATTTTCTTTATCGCGACCGGATTTGCGGGTTATGCCCAGCCCGTTTCGGGTTACCTTTTTTCCCAGTCAACCGAAGCGTATTCGGCAGTGACCGGAATCAATTCGACAGCTATTGGCGATGACGGAACCGAAGACAACATCAACATCGGCTTCCCGTTTAATTTTGCAGGCACAATGTACAATACATTCAGTATTAGCACCAACGGTTTTATCCGGCTCGGAAACGCCGTAGCGGGCAATAGCTGGATCAACGGTTTGGACAATGCCTCGGGTCAGGCGCCTTTAATCGCAGCTTTCTGGGACGATAACAACCGGAACGGCGGTTCGATACAGTACGCTGTTTCGGGAAGCGCCCCAAACCGTACCCTCGAAGTAGGCTGGAATCAGATCAACACAGAAGGCGCGGGGCAGACCAACAATGCCGTCTCGTCGTCGTTCAAACTCAGGCTGCACGAAACCACCGGCGTAATCGAATTCATTTACGGATCGATGGTAAGCACTGAAGGCACGACTGCTTCGATCGGGCTGAACGATACGGCTTCGTTTTTAAGCGTGTCGCCTGTATCGGGTAGTGCAACCACATCGTCAGTAATATCGGACAATGCGATCGCTGCGGGCCAATTGACTCCAGGGAACAAGTATACCTTTACGCCGGCGCCGCAATGCTCCGGAATTCCGGCTCCGGGCAATACATTGGCCTCAGCTTCGGCAGTTTGCCAGAATGAAATCGTTTATCTTTCACTCGAGAACCAATCGTCGGGTTTTGGGATCGGCTACCAATGGCAATCATCGATCAACGGGATCAACTATAGCGACATCATCGGAGAAACGTCCAGCGCCTTGACGCTGACGCAAACCGCTACGACTTATTATCGCTGTAACGTAAGTTGCGCAGCCAGCGGGCAGACGACAGCAAGTACTCCTGTACAAATCTTGCAAAACGCACAATCGACGTGCTTTTGCACCCCGACTTACGATTTTGGCAAAACCGATGGTGATATGATTTCAAACGTCGTGATTACCGGTACCGATTTGTCGAATAATACCGGTACCGATCCGGTCAATCCGGCTTATACTTATTTTAGCGGTCAATCCAATTATACGGCGACGCTGCAAGCGGGCATTTCCTACCAGATACAGGTTACGGTCGGCAGTTACGGCCAGCAAAATTCGGCGGTCTGGATCGATTACAACGATGATCACCAGTTTTCGGATGCCGAAAAAGTAGGTTATACGGTTGCGGAAGTTGATTCGTTCGGGACGGCCGAATATTCGATCCTGCTCGATTGCAATGCACCGGCCGGCGTGCACCGGATGCGCATCCGCGATGTCTGGAACACGCCCGGGAGTACGCTCGACCCGTGCGCTAATTACGGTTACGGGGAAACGGAAGATTACGACATTACGATATTAGCCGGGGCTTCGTGCCCGCAACCTTATGCGCTGGGCATCGGGCAGGTCAATGCATTCAGTGCCGAACTGCAATGGTCGTCGGGCTGCGGCCAAACTTCCTGGGATGTCCATGTTACGACTGCTGGCGGCGGTTTGCCTTCGGGCGCGGCTTCCAATCCGGGTATCACGACGAATCCGTTGATTGTTTCCGGATTAACGGCGAGCACCAATTACGAATTTTATGTTCTCGCGCACTGCGATGGCAATGGCGACAGCACCTGGGCCGGACCGTTTCCCTTTACGACTGGGCCGGAACCTGTCGGCAACGACGAATGCCAGACGGCGTTTTCGCTTACGACTGGCGGCACTTTCGATGAACATGCAATCGTAGCTACCAATGCCGGAGCGACCAAATCGATCGGGCCGCCCGCGCCGACCTGCGCCATTTTCGGTTTCGGCGGCGATGTGTGGTTCAGCGTCGTGGTTCCGGCTTCGGGAAACATTACCGTGGAAACCCAAGCCGATCCGGGCTCGCCGCTTTTGGATACCGGATTGATGGTGTTTTCCGGAACGTGCGATGCGCTGACATCGCTTGGCTGTAACGACGATGTCGGGCCGACCTCGTTCTCGAAACTTTCGCTGACCGGACTCACGCCGGGGCAAACGCTTTACGCGCGCGTTTGGGAATATGCGAACGATACTTTCGGCACGTTCCGTGTTTCGGCGTACGATGCATCGCTGGGCAACGGTTCGTTTGATCTGGAAGGATTTGCATATTATCCGAATCCGGTTAAAAACATCCTGAACCTGTCTTACACCCAAACGATTTCAGAAGTCAGGGTATTCAATATGATCGGGCAGGAAGTATTGGCAAAAGCGATCGGTTCAAACCTGAGCCAGATCGATATGTCAGCGCTTTCAAAAGGCGCTTACCTCGTGAAAGTGCTGGCAGGAAATCAAATCAAAACGATCAAAGTCATAAAAGAATAAAATTAAGCAGTCATTTTCAAAAGCCACCTTTGCGGTGGTTTTTGTTTTTTATAAAGATTATCTTTGTTAAAATTTTGCGATGTATTTTTCATTGATTATTCCCGTTTACAATCGTCCCGAAGAAATCGGGGAATTGCTCGAAAGCCTTTCGCAGACCGATTACAAAGGCCGGTTCGAAGTAGTGATTGTCGAAGACGGATCTGCCAATACCTGTCGGCACGTTACGGACACCTTTCGGCTTAAGCTTGATATTTCTTATTATTTCAAGGAGAATTCCGGTCCGGGCGATTCAAGGAATTTCGGGATGGAAAAAGCCAAAGGCGATTATTTCCTGATTTTCGATTCGGACTGTATCATCCCGATGCGTTACCTCGGAGAAGCGGAAAAAGCATTGGAAGAAAATTACTGCGATTGTTTTGGCGGGCCGGACAAGGCGCTCGATTCTTTTTCGGACATCCAGAAAGGGATCAACTTTGCGATGACTTCATTCCTGACTACAGGCGGAATCCGCGGCGGATCCGAAAAAATCGAAAAATTCCAACCTCGCAGCTTCAATATGGGATTGTCGAAAAAAGCGTTTGAAGCTTCGGGCGGTTTCGGGAACATCCATCCCGGCGAAGATCCGGATTTGTCGATCCGGCTTTGGAAACTCGGATTCGAAACGCGTTTGTTTCCGAATGCTTATGTTTACCACAAAAGGCGGATTGATTGGGATAAGTTTTCCCTGCAGGTCAACAAATTCGGTAAGGCACGCCCGATACTCGACAGCCGGTATCCCGAATATGCGAAATTGACGTATTTTTTTCCTTCGGTATTCATACTCGGATTTTACTTTTCGCTGCTGATGCTCATTTTTGCACAGGATATTTTCCTCAAGGCATATTTTACCTATTTTGTTCTGATCCTGATCGTTTCGATCCTTAAAAACCGCAACCTGAAAGTCGGATGGCTATCGGTGATAGCGGTTTGGCGGCAGTTTCACGGCTACGGCATCGGATTCATCGAATCGTTTGTAAAAATCCGTTTGCTCAAAAAGAAACCTGAGGAAACTTTTCCTGAATTATTCTTCAAACCATGACAAAGATTATCGGCTTAACGGGTGGAATCGGCAGCGGGAAAACCACTGTGGCCGGGATATTCCGATCGCTCGGAGTTCCGGTTTATATTGCCGATGAAGCAGCGCGGAAAATCACTGAAAAAAAGGAAGTCATTGATCAAATCGTTGCTGTTTTCGGTGCATCCGTACTTCGCGGCGTCCAAATCGACCGGGAAAAGCTTGCTACATTGGTTTTTACCGATCCGGAAAAGCTCAGGCAACTTAACGGCATCGTCCATCCGGCCGTAAAAAAGGATTTTTTGGAATGGGTCGAAAACCATCGCGATCATCCGGTCGTAATTAAAGAAGCGGCAATCCTCTTCGAATCGGGAACCGATGAAGACTGCGATGCCGTAATCACAGTAACCGCGCCTATTGAAACCCGGATCAACCGTGTCTTGGAACGCGATAAAACCAGTAGGGAAGAGGTATTGCGAAGGATTGAAAATCAATGGACTGACGCAATGCGGATTGCCAAAAGCGACTTCGTAATCGAGAATGTTGACCGGTACCAAACTGAAAGACAGGTCAATAAAATTCTTAAAAAACTGCATAATCTATAAAATATGCAATACGTGTTAATGTTTGGTTAATATATTTATCTTCCAAATGTTAAAATGATAATTTTGTGTAGATGAACAGGTTATTTTTCCGGCTACTTGTAGTATTGATGAGTTTGTCCCTGATCGGGATTATTTTAGTACAGGTTTACTGGTTTAATTCCTCTTTCAAGAACAACGACGACCAATTTCGGTTTCATGTCAAGCAAATCATCGGTGATGTCGCGGAGAAACTGAACAACCAGGAACAATACAGATTCCTGAGCCAATATTCAAAACTGAAGGACAGCATAGGCAAAGAGCCGCTGAAAAGCGACCTGATGAATGTGTATTTCCTTCAGCAGAATCCGGCAACCAACGAAATGATCGTTTATTCCAACAGCATCATTTCTGAAGATATTTCTTCGTTCTTTGATAACAAACTTGACAGCGTAAAAGGGAAAAGCTTTACCGCCAAAAGGACGACCGAAGTCTACAGCGGCAATCAGCTGGACAATTCGGGGCTGCGCCACAGCCGTGCGCCCGAAACACGAATCGTAAAAACCGGTGTGCCGAACGCACTTAAAAACGCCTCGTTCGATATTTTCTGGCGCGATGTTGCGGCTGCAATGCCAATCCAGGAGCGGGTTTCCAAAGAAAAGCTCCAGTCGCTGCTGGAAAACGAGATGGAAGTGGCCGGTGTGAAAACGCCGTTTGAATTTTCGGTCTACAACAACGGGCTGGCAACGAAAGTCCATTCCGAAAAGTTCCGGTACGACAAGTATGCGACGTATTCGAACCCGATTTTTCCGGATAACGAAGGCAAAAGCCGTTACCAGTTGCTGGTGACCTTTCCGCAGAAAAAAAAGTTCCTGTTTTCGGAACTCGTCGGCATTACTATATTGTCGATCGTTTTTACGCTGATCATCATCATCGCCTATTCGAGCGCGCTGAACCAGCTGATCAAGCAACGCCAAATCTCGCAAATCAAGACCGATTTCATCAACAACATGACGCATGAGTTCAAGACGCCGATCGCAACCATCAACCTTGCGCTCGACGCGATCAAAAGCCCGAAAATCGTTGGCGATACAGAAAAGATGACGCGTTACCTGCAGATGATCCGCGACGAAAACAAGCGGATGCACGCCCAGGTCGAAAATGTCCTCCGGATTTCAAAGCTCGAAAAAAGGGAACTCGAAATCACTAAGGAATCGTATGACGTTCACGAAATCGTCGAGGAAGCGATCGAGCACGTCAACCTGATCATCGAAGATCGCCAGGGAACGATTACGACTCACCTGAATGCCAAAAGGACTACGGTGCTGCTCAACGACGTCCATTTTACGAACGTGCTTGTAAATATCCTGGACAACGCGATAAAATATTCGCCCGATGCGCCGCGTATAGACGTGTATACCGAAAACGTCAAGGATTTCGTTATCATCAAAGTGAAAGACCAGGGCGCGGGTATGAGCAAGGCAGCGCAGAAAAGGATTTTTGAGAAGTTCTACCGCGAGCACACCGGCGATCTGCACAATGTCAAAGGACATGGTCTCGGATTGGCCTACGTCAAAAGAATCGTCGACGACCACAACGGGCAGATCTTCGTCGAAAGTGAAAAAGGAAAAGGAAGCACATTTATAATAAAATTGCCGTTAATAAACTAAACAACACACGAAACACTATGGAAACAGAAAATAAAAAAATATTGCTGGTTGAAGACGATCAGAATTTCGGCGCCATATTGAAAGATTACCTGATGCTGAACGATTTCGACGTCACGCTTGCCAAAAACGGTATGGAAGGCTTCGAAAAGTTCAAAAAGGATACCTACGACCTTTGCATCCTCGATGTTATGATGCCTTACAAGGACGGCTATACCTTAGCCAAGGAAATCCGCGAAAAGAACAAGGAAGTGCCGATTATCTTTCTCACCGCCAAATCGATGAAGGAAGACGTCCTCAAAGGATACAAAGTCGGCGCCGATGATTACCTGAACAAGCCTTTCGATTCGGAAGTGCTGCTGATGAAAATCAAGGCGATCATCCAACGCAAATCGGCCGATACGAAAAACGACCACGTGAAATTCGAGTTCCAGATCGGGAAATTCCACCTCAATTCGAAACTGCGGTTCCTGACCTTCGAAAACGAGGAACCGATCAAACTCTCGCCAAAAGAGAACGAACTGCTCAAAATGCTGACGTTACACGAAAACGACCTGATGCCGCGCGAACTGGCGCTGACCAAAATCTGGCGCGACGACAATTACTTCACTTCGCGAAGCATGGACGTTTACATTGCCAAGCTCCGGAAATACCTCAAGCGCGACGAAGACGTCGAAATCCTGAACATTCATGGAGAAGGTTTCAGGCTCGTAGTCAAAAACGCTGCTCCGCAGAAATAAAAGAAACCCGGTTTAGGCCGGGTTTTATTTTTATGGCGTTGCCTTCGGCCGGGCTGTACACTGCAATCTTTTATTCCATTTCATTCCATAAAAGGATTTGCGTTTCCATCCCTAACGCGTTTCGTCAATCAATCTGCACCCCGAACGATAATTGCATTTGGTCGGCCGACCCGAAAAACGAGTGAAAATCCTCATTCGTATGTATGTCAAAAGTATTGTGGATGAAATGTGCGCCAAGAAAAAGTGAGCAGTTTTTCGTTAAATAATAATTGCCTGTCAGGCCAAAGCGATATTCCGTGCCGTCTTGATGACCGAAGCTTGTGCCTGTATCCCGAAAGCTGAGAGCGGCATCGCCAACACCAAGAACGGGAAATAAATGGAACTTTGGCGTGACTTCCGCATCATACGAAACCGCCACATAAAACGACCTGTAATTTGAATTCCTGTAGTTGCCGATGATTTGGTGATCGGTCACTAAATACTTGACTAAATCGAATCCGGCGTAAAAACGGAAATCACCGTACGAAAACAAATTAAGATTTGCCCCGAATCCCAATTCGGCATCGTGGGCTTTGGCCAGTGCATGATCGCCGAATTGTATCGGCTGAAACAAATAAGCCTTCATTCCCCAATCCATCATAAAGACGGATTTGTCCCTTTTCGTTTCTTGTTCCTTTTCCTGTGCCGGAACTGCAAACGTAAGCAGTAAAGCGGCGGCGAGCAATTGATTCCTCATGTTTTAATAGTCGAGCGAGTAATTGACATTTTCGTCGCCAATGGCTATCGGAACGGTATAATTTGTCGACGTGGCCGGGCTGGTACTGTAATCCTTGACTTGATACGTCAGGTTTACCGTAGAGTTCTTGAGGACAGAGAATTCGGTTTGCGTGTTGAAGTAATCGCTTTCCAAAGGATTCCAGTACGTCATGTTTTCCGCGGGATTATCGTCAATCCTGATGTCGATCAAATCCGTATTCGGCGAAACCTGGTTCGGTATGATGTACAACTGGGTTAGTTCGTCATTTCTATATAAGACGACGTCGTTGAGCGTAAACTTGTAATCGTGGAAATCCGAACGCAAAACGTTGAAATACATTTTATCCTGATATTGGGAGCCGTTGTCGGAATAGTAAATGTGGATGAAGGCCGCAGTATTGTTAGGCGCAGGAAACGCGAACAGGATTTTGCCGTTCTCGTCGGTGATGCCATTTGAAATCATATCGGAGTTGCCTTCGTCATCCACAACAACCTGAACGCCTTTTCCCACAACGGGATTGCCCTGGCTGTCCACGACACGCGATTCGAAAATGAGCCGGGTCTCGCCATCGTAATCGACTCCGCAGGAAGCCAGCACGAGCAAGGCGAAAAATGCAAGGATTTTTTTCATGATGTGGTTTTCTCGAAGATGGAATGCCGCGCTATTGGTTGCGCAAAATGTCCTGATTTAATGAAGAATCGATATAGCCGATGATTTCTTCAGCCGATGTTTCGTAATCAAACCAACGGATGTTTGGATTTTTCCTGAACCACGTCATTTGCCTTTTCGCAAACCGGCGCGTATTTTTCTTGACTTCAGAGACGGCGAAATCCAAATCGGCAGTACCTGAAAAATAATCGAACAGTTCGCGATAACCGACTGTCTGTAACGCATTCAGCTCTTTATGCGGATATAACTTTTCAGCTTCGTCCAGCAAGCCATCGTCCATCATCGCATCGACGCGGCGGTTGATGCGTTCGTAAATGATTTCCCTGTCAGCTTCAAGCCCAATGATAATCGGTATAAAATTCCGCGCATTGGCTTTGCCTTTAAGAAAAGTCGAGTAGGGCTTGCCCGAACCGATCGCGACTTCAAGGGCTCGCATCATGCGTTGCGGGTTTCCCGTATCGATAAGGTCAAAATAATCCGGATCGCGCTTTTTAAGTTCGGATTGCAGATAGTCGATGCCGAGCCGTGTGTAATTTTCGGCAATAGCAGCCCTGACCGTTTTGTCGATGTCGGGAAAATCGTCAAAGCCTTTCAGAACGGCGTCAACATACAGGCCCGAGCCGCCAGCCAATACGGCAAAATCGGAAGTTTGGTACAATTCGTCAAGCTTTGCAATCGCTTCTTTTTCAAAATCGCCGACCGTATACTCGTCAAAAATCGATTTGTTGTGGATGAAATAGTGTTTTGCCGCTGCCAGTTCGCTTTTTGAAGGCACGGCGGTGCCGATAGTCATTTCGGTAAAGAACTGCCGGGAATCGGCCGATAGGATGTCGCAATTAAAGTGCTGTGCAATCTTGATTGCCATTGCTGTTTTCCCGATGGCAGTCGGGCCGACAACGACAATCAGGTATTTCTCCACAGGTTTCATGGCAAAACTACCAGTTTTACGTTTTTATGCCGGGCAAGATACGATTGGATCGCGTGTTTGGCATCGAAGCTGTGCGGCATCGGAGTGATGATGTTTCGCAGGACGTGGATATTTGTGACCTGATAATTCAAATCAAAAAAAGCGTAGCCTTTGTAAACTCCGTTCTCGACCAATATTACACTCCGTTCCGATAAGGTACGGCCGCGGTCGACGATCGCGATATTGCGCCCCAAAAGCGTATTTCGGTTGATGAATTCCGAGACGCGATTGTTGTATTCCTCGGTATTTATTTCCTCGATACAGGCGCCGTCGCATTTTTCCAGCGTATAGTTTTCGCAGTTTTCGGCATCGCCGGTATAAAGGCCGTTTTTCTTCTGGCAAAGCCGATAATCCGCAGTGATACGCGTCAACGTGTTTTTCCCTTCTTGCAGCGATACGAAGGCCGCGATTTCGGCATTGTTGCCGTTTAGTTTCTGTAGGTTCAGGTTCAGATAACCTTTGTCGTCATTTTCCGCAAACAATCCCCAGGAATGGTTGCTCTTTTTTCGCGGCTTGCGGTTATACGGCGGCCGGTTGCGCCTGATTTCCTCATTTTCTTTCAACTGGGCGATGAGTTCGCTGCCGGTTTCCTCAAAGGTCACCGTAAATACTTCGGCCTGGATTTTACGTGAAATCCTTGAATTCCCGGTAAAATGCTGGTTGAGGTGTTTTTTCATGTTCTTGCTCCGCCCGATATAAGCCAATGTTCCGTCTTCTTTATGGACATAATAAATCCCGGTTCTTGACGGAACGCCGGCGATGATGTCCATCAGTTTGGGTTCGATGCCTTTTTCGATTTCAGTCTTGATCAGTTCCCTGACTATCTGCTTTTCGAGGTCTTTGGCTAGCAGCAACTGAAAGAGTTTCAAGGTTGCGATCGCATCGCCGTTGGCCCGGTGCCGGTCGGCGATCGGAATGCCGAGCCCGCGCACTAGTTTTCCGAGACTGTACGAAGGCTGTTCCGGAATGAGTTTTTGTGCAAGTTCTACCGTGCAGAGCGTTTTTAACTGGAAATCGTATCCGAGCCTCCGGAATTCGGTGCGCAGGATTCGATGGTCGAAAGAAGCGTTATGCGCCACAAGTACACAGTCGCTTGTAATTTCGATGATTCGCTTGGCGACTTCGAAGAATTTGGGTGCCAATCTGAGCATGTCGTTGTTGATTCCGGTCAACTTTACCACGAATGGCTGGATCGGGATTTCCGGATTGACCAGGCTGATGAACTGGTCAACAACTTCGTGCCCGTCAAAACGGTAGATTGCGATTTCCGTTATGCCTTCTTCGTTGAACTGGCCGCCGGTGGTTTCTATATCGAGTATTGCGTACAAACTAATTGTGATTTCTGTCGCCAAAGATACTGCTTCCGATCCGAACCATTGTACTCCCGCATTCGATTGCTATCTGATAATCGCCGGACATTCCCATCGACAGGATTTTAAATTCGGGATTAGCTATTTTTAATTGGTCGAACAATGATTTCAGGAAAGTAAACTCCTTTTTTATTTGTCCCTGATTATCAGTAAAAGTAGCCATGCCCATTAAACCGCATACTTTAATATTGTTCATATTTCTATATACTTCTGAACCCAATAATTCGTGTAGCTCATTTTCGTCCAGTCCGAATTTGGTTTCTTCTTCTGCGATGTGGATTTGCAATAGGCAATCGATAACCCTTTTGTTGTTTAAGGCTTGTTTGTTGATTTCTGCAAGCAGTTTCAGGCTGTCGACGCCATGAACCAAGCTGACGAATGGCGCCATGAATTTAACCTTGTTCGTCTGTACGTGCCCGATCATGTGCCACGGGATGTCTTTGGGCATCTGATCGAACTTCCCTGCCATTTCCTGGATTTTGTTTTCCCCGAAAATGCGTTGGCCCGCATCATAGGCTTCCCTAATTTCCGCAACCGGTTTGGTCTTGGAAACGGCGACCAGCGTCACGTTTTCCGGAAGTTTGCTTTTGATCTCGATAAGGTTTTGGGAAACTGACATGATCTATAATTCGTAAACCACCAATCCGCTGCGGAATTTGGGTTCGATGTATGTGCTTTTTGGCGGCATGATCAGGTGTGCGTCGGCAATCGCCTTGATTTCGCCGATACTTGCCGGAAACAAAATGAAACCCAGTTCGAATTCCCCGTCGTCGATCTTGTTCTTGACGTCGGTTACCGGCTGCTTTCCAGGAATGTATTCGATCCGTTCGTCATTGCGCAAATCCTTGATGCCAAGAATCGGAGAGAGCACTTTGTCGTATAAAATCTGGGCGTCTAACCGGTCAAGGACGGAATTGAATGTGCATTTTTCGGCCTTAAGGCTCAGGGAATAAAATTCGTTGTCGAGATACATCCCGAATTCGTGCTTTTTGTTCGGGTGGAACAATTGCTGGGTCTTGGTCTCGATCAGGAAATATTCCGAAAGCTTTTTTAAGAATTCCGCTTTCGAAAGTCCGTTCAGGTCTTTGATCAGTCTGTTGTATTCATAAATCCTGACATTGCTGTCGGCAATCAGGAAACTCATGAAATGTTGCCGCATAATGCCCGCATTACCGTTTTCATTGTATAGCATTTCTGCCGACGCTGACCGGTGGTGGCCGTCGGCAATGTAAAGATTTCCAATTAGCTCAAAAGTTTGCTGCAGCTTGCTGATTTCGGTTTCATCTTCAATTTTCCAGAGGTAATGGATATCTTTCCGTGTGGTCGAAAACTCGAAATCCGCAAATGATTTTGTTTTTTCCGAAATCCAGTTTTCAAGTTTTTCGTTGTCTGGATAAGTCATCAAAACCGGCTCGGTATTGAATCCTGCGAATTTGATATAATCCTTAAACAATTCAACCCGGTATTGCAGCGTATCTTCATGTTTTTTAATGACATCGGACTTATAATCTTCAATACTTGTTCCGACGATGATTCCCGTAAAAACTTCATTTTTGGAAACGATCCTATGAATGTAGACCGCAGGCTTTTCATCCTGGACCAGAATGTGTTCGTGCTTGAATTCCTCATATTTCTGATGAACGAGCCGGAATCGCTTCTCGAAAGCGGTCTTCTGCTGATTGGCGTACGCCGGATTCAGAATGTGCAGGAAGGAAAGCGGGTTAAACTCAAGCTGCGATGCCAGTTCTGCGGGCGAATATTCGTCATAAGACCGGGAAGTCACCAGGCTGACTTTGTCCCGGGTTGGGCGGACCGCTTTGAAAGGTATGATTCTGGCCATGGATCAAATGAACATTTTCGCCACCTTTTCCGCTTTTTTGCTTTCGGAATAATCGTAAAAACCTTCACCCGATTTCACGCCCATTTTACCTGCGCGCACCATGTTGACAAGCAATGGGCAAGGCGCGTATTTCGGGTTTTTGAAGCCGTCGTACATGACGTTCAAAATCGCAAGACATACGTCAAGCCCGATAAAATCGGCAAGTTGCAATGGTCCCATCGGATGCGCCATGCCCAGTTTCATCACCGTGTCGATTTCATAAACGCCGGCCACGCCATTGTAAAGGGTTTCGATCGACTCATTGATCATCGGCATCAGGATGCGGTTGGCCACGAATCCCGGATAATCGTTGACTTCGACGGGAACTTTTCCGAGTGCAGCCGATAAATCCATGATGGTTTTCGTGACTTCGTCGGAAGTGTTGTATCCGCGGATGATCTCGACCAGTTTCATGATCGGCACAGGGTTCATGAAATGCATTCCGATCACGCGCTCCGGACGCGAAACTGCTGCGCCAATCTGAGTGATAGAAATTGAGGAAGTGTTCGTAGCGAGAATCGTATTGTGTTGGCAGGCATCATTCAACTGCCTGAAAATATTTAATTTAAGCTCGACGTTTTCAGTCGCTGCTTCAACTACCAGGTCGCAGCCGGTTACGCCGTCTTTGATATCGGTATAGGTAATGATGTTGCCAATCGTTTTTAGCTTGTCTGCTTCGGCGATCGTGCCTTTTGCAACCATACGGTCGAGGTTTCTGGCAATGGTAGCCATGCCCTTGTCCAGCGATTTTTCGGAAATGTCGATGAGTTTGACGGTAAATCCGCTTTGTGCGAACGTATGTGCGATTCCGTTGCCCATAGTCCCGGCCCCGATTACGGCGATGTTTTTCATGTTGCTGTTTACTTATTTTTGGTTTCTATTTTTTAAAACAATCGATGATCTGGTAGGCCACGCGGAGCGCCTGCGTTCCCTGTTCCAAAGTAACGATCGGAGTAGTGTTGTTGCTGATTGCGTCGGCGAAGGTTTCGAGCTCTTCCAGTATCGCATTATTGCTCTCGATTTCGGGATTGGCAAAGTAAATCTGCTTTTTTACGCCTTCGGCATTCTGCAGCACCATATCGAAATCGCCCGGATGTTCAGGCGCATCCTTCATTTTCACGACCTCGCATTTCTTTTCGAGGAAATCGACCGAGATGTAGGCATCTTTCTGGAAAAACCGCGATTTGCGCATGTTCTTCAAAGAAATCCGGCTCGCGGTCAGGTTTGCGACGCATCCGTTCTCGAATTCGATCCGCGCGTTGGCGATGTCCGGCGTATCCGAAATCACCGAAACGCCGCTCGCATTGATGTGCTTTACCGGCGAATGGACTACGCTCAATATCGCATCGATGTCGTGGATCATCAAATCCAAAACCACCGGAACGTCAGTGCCGCGCGGGTTGAATTCCGCCAAGCGGTGCGTCTCGATGAACATCGGGTTCTGGATCATATCCTTTACGGCCTTGAACGCCGGATTAAAGCGCTCGACGTGCCCGACCTGGCCTTTAACCTTGTATTCATTGGCCAATGCAATGATTTGCTCGGCTTCTTCGACGGTATTTGAAATCGGCTTTTCGATAAAGACGTGTTTGCCCGATTTGATCGCGACCTTTGCGCATTTGTAATGCGAAAGCGTCGGTGTGACGATATCGATAACGTCGACGGCATGGATTAAAGTCGCAATGGTGTGGAAATTTTTATAGCCGAATTCCCTTGATATTTTTTCGGCATTCTCCTGGTTTTCATCGTAAAAGCCAACCAGTTCGTATTTTTCGGATTGCTGCAGCAAACGCAGGTGAATTTTCCCCAGGTGGCCGGCACCCAAAACCCCGACTTTAAGCATAGGATTGTTTTTTAAGCAAAGACAAAAGTAAGAATAATTGCTTCGCCAGTTCGCAAAAAATGAATTTTTGCTCGGTGACAACCGATTAAGCGTAGACGACAATTATTTTGGGCGTTGCGCTTCGTGCCTCGCGCCGCGCTGTCGGCTGCACGCGGTGCCTGCCTCGATCGCTAACGCAGTTTGTCGTCGGCAGGAAATAATCACTTTGAAATCGTGCTTTTTTCCTTAATTTTATCCCGAAATTAACCTACTCGTGAAAGACACCGCAAAACATCAAGGACTGCGAAACCAGCTTGCCGCAACGCTCAAGGAAAAAGGCATCAAAGACAACCGCGTCCTTGAGGCCATCAAAAAAATTCCGCGCCATTTGTTCCTGAATTCCGGTTTTGAAGATTATGCTTATCAGGACAAACCCTTCCCGATCGGCGCCGGCCAAACCATTTCACAGCCGTATACCGTCGCATTCCAGTCGCAGCTGCTCGAAGTAAAAAAAGATGACAAAGTATTGGAAATCGGTACCGGATCGGGTTATCAGACTGCAGTTTTGTTTGCGCTCGGCGCCAAAGTCTATACCGTCGAAAGGCAAAATGAATTGTTTAAGCAATCCTCGCTGCTTTTGCCCAAACTCGGTGTCAAGCCCAAACACATGTCGTTCGGCGACGGTTACAAAGGCCTGCCGAACCACGCGCCGTTTGACGGCATCATCGTAACGGCCGGCGCGCCTGAAATCCCAAAATCGCTGATGGCACAGCTCAAAATAGGAGGCAGGCTTGTCATTCCCGTGGGCGTCGACAGCCAGGTCATGACGCTGCTCATCCGCAAAAACGAAAAACAGTTCGAAAAGCACGAGTTCGGCGAATTCCGCTTCGTGCCTTTGCTTGAGAATAAAAATTAGGATTAGCGCTTGTATTCCTTCTTGATGCGATCCAAATCGCGTTTCGTATCTTGTTCTTTCAGCGATTCGCGTTTGTCGTAGGTTTTCTTGCCGCGGCAAAGTGCGATGTCGAGCTTTGCGATGCCTTTCTCGTTCGTGAACAATTTCAGCGGTACGATCGTCAGTCCTTTGGCCTGCAATCCGCGTTCAAGCACTTTCAGTTCACGCTTGTTGAGCAGCAGTTTCCGTTCGCTTCGCGCCTTGTGGTTGAATTGGTTTCCAAAGGCGTATTCATCGATCTGCGTGTTGATTGCGAACAATTCGCCGTTATTGAATTCGCAAAATCCTTCAGTGATATTGGCCTTGCCTAAACGGATCGATTTGATTTCCGTTCCGGTCAGGACCATTCCCGCAGTATAAGTTTCGAGGATTTCGTAGTCGAACCGCGCGCGTTTGTTGAGTATGTTGATCGTTTTGAGCATGGACGGCAAAGGTAGCAACAATTTCACGAAACCAAAAACGGAAAAATCCGTTTGAAAAATCTATTTTTGGGAATGCAGAATCCGCAATCCAAAGATCCGCTTCACGGCGTTACGCTCCAGAAAATCCTTGAGGTTTTGGTTGGCTTCTACGGATTCGATACGCTCGGAGAACTGATCCGGATCAAGTGTTTCAACGAAAATCCGTCAGTCAAGTCAAGCCTTACTTTTCTTAGGAAAACCGACTGGGCGCGCAAAAAAGTCGAGGAACTCTATATCCGAACCTTGCCGAAGTTGTAGACTATTTCGGATCGTCTTCGCGTTTGTGTTCGTCGAAAGTGAAATTCCGCAGCGGCGGCGCCGAAAAAAAAGTCACTGCAATCACACCCAAAGTCAAACAACCGCCGGTTACGACCGCGCGGACCGTACCGAGCCAATGCGCCATCAGTCCGCTTTCGAAATCGCCGAGCTCGTTGGAAGAGCTGACGAACATGGTGTTTACGGCAGCTACGCGGCCCCGCATCGCATCGGGCGTGACGAGCTGCAGGATCGTGCTCCGGATCACGACGCTGACCGCATCGAACATTCCTGAAAGCAACAGCATGAAAAACGACAGATAGAAGTTTTTGGATATTCCGAAAACAATGATCGACAGGGCAAACCCGGTCACGCAGACGAATAATTTTTTTCCCGGATGCGTTTTCAGCGGTAAAAAAGCCAGCAGCCCGAGCGTCAGCAGCGCGCCGATTCCGGGAGCGGCGCGTAAAATCCCGAAGCCCATTTCGTTAACGTGCAGGATTTCTTTCTGATAAACCGGAAGCAATGCAACCGCACCGCCGAACAATACCGAAAACATGTCGAGGCATTGTGCGCCCAATAGCGCCGGGGTTTTCATGACAAACCGCAAGCCTTCGGTGACGCTTTTCAAAACCGGTTCCTTTTCCTTTTTCATGATCGGCTTGACCGTGATCGAAAGTAGCGGAATCAGTAATACCAGCAGCAATACCACAACCGAAAGCAATCCGTAATCGATTCCGGCGAGCGCGATCAGAAAACCCGCCGCCAGCGGACCGAGCACTGCGCCGAACTGCCAGGCCATGCTGCTCCAGCTCGTCGCATTCGGATAATGTTTCCGCGGTACGACAAGTCCGAATAAGGCAAACATCGACGGACCGTAAAAAGAGCGCAGCACGCCGCCAAAAAATACCAGCAGGTAAACGATGCAAAGCAACGCCTTGAATTCGAAATGATTTTGCATGTACGGCAAAGCCATGACAAACAATCCTGCGCCAACGATGATATAGCCGGTAAGACAGATCAGGATCATTTTGCGTTTTTCATTCTGGTCGACGACATGGCCTGAAAAAAACGAACAGCAAATCGCGGGAATGACTTCGGCCAAACCCACGAAACCCAGTGCGAGTTTATCGTTGGTGATGTGGTAAACCCAATAATAGATAATGGTCGATTGTAGGTTCAGCGCGAAGATCAGTCCGAAACGGACCGATAGGTAGTAAAGAAATTCCTTAATTTTCAATGACGGATTTTTTCCGAAAAAGCCTTTGGTGATGAGTTCGTCGTCTGCCGGTTCCATTCAGCGGGTTTGTAAATGTCGCGTAAAATTAAGTTTTTCCGCCAAATAAATTTCGCCCCGGTTTCACAATCATTTGATAAAATTGAAGTGCTTTTGCCTATTTTTGGAATCGAAACCCAAAGATGACTGAATATTTTTCCCAGATACAATATGACCGCAAGGTTTTCGGCCGCGATAAGCTCAACCTCAGGGAGTTTGAAGGCTGTACGTTCAGCCATTGCGATTTTTCGGCGTGCAATTTCATCGGCGTCACGTTTATCGATTGTACGTTTGAGCATTGCAATTTCAATGGTGCGAAAATCAACCACGTTGCTTTCAGGACGGTTTGGTTCCGTGATTGCGATTTGCGGGAAGTCAATTTTGCGATGTGCGACAAGCTCATTTTCGAAATCCATTTTGAAAACTGCATACTCGATTTTTCCAAATTCTATACTTTGAAGATTAAAGGAATGCGTTTCCGAAACTGCAGCCTGATTGCCGCCGATTTCATGAAAGCCGATCTCACGGAAGTCCTTTTCGACCGGTGCGACCTCTATCGGGCGCTGTTTTCGAATACCATTTTAAATAAAGCGGATTTTCGCACGAGTTTCAACTATTCGCTCGACCCGGAAAAAAACAAGATAAAAAAAGCGCTGTTTTCGCTTGGAAGCGTAAAAGGATTATTGGAAAAGCACGAGATTGAAGTCGTTTAATTCCTAGGAATTGCGCGGTAAAAGCAGGATTTGATATGGCAATATTTTGTCGCTATAGCGAATTACCGCAGCAGTTTCTCCATAACATAATCTTCCATCAGATAGCCGTTTCCGATCTGGATGTCTTCCTGCGCAGCAATCACAAAGCCGAGCTTTTCATAAAATCCTCGCGCCTTGTTGAACCGGTTGACGTTGAGTGACAACTTTCCGGAGCCGCTTTTCCGGGCTTTGGCTTGTATGCAATCGACCAGCATTTTCCCGATCCCTTTTCCCTGCGACTCGGGGAGCATATAGATTTTTGGGATTCTGGTCGTATGCATTTCAGGATAGTCGTGGACGTAAGAGGCGAACCCCAAAACAATTTCGCCTTCTTTAGCCAAGATGAAACGATGCCCGTCAGTGATATTCTTGCGCAAGCCATCGGTTGAATAGAACAAGTCCAACATATACGTTAGCTGTTTCTCAGACAAAATCGGCCCGTAAGTTACCGGCCAGGTTTTATAAGCGATAGCGCTGATCGTGCCGAAATCTTCCGGTCCTGCTTCCTGAATCGTTATCACTGGAATCTGATTGAATTATCCGTGGATCGTTTCACCCTTGCCGTATTTTGCAATGACGCCGGCTTCGAAATCGAGCCATTCGCGCCAGCGCTTTTCCACATCGATGCCTTGCCCGTATTTGCGTGCGTACGTTATGAACGTCGTGTAATGGCCCGCTTCGCTTTCCATGAGTTCGCGATAGAATTTCGACAATTCCTCGTCCTTGATGTTTTCCGAAAGCACTTTGAAACGTTCGCAGCTGCGGGCTTCGATCATCGCAGAGAACAACAGCCTTTCTACCAGGCCGGAGGCGCGGCTTCCGGTGTTGCTTTGTTTCATGTACTGCGCGAGTTCACCGACGTATTCGTCCTTGCGTTCGCGTCCGAGTTTCAGCCCGCGTTTCTGGATGATTTGATGTACGAGCTCGAAATGCTCGAGTTCTTCCTTGGCCAGCGCCAGCATATCGTTCACCAGATCCGGGTATTCGGAATTGATCGTGACCAGCGTAATCGCGTTGGTCGCGGCTTTTTGTTCGCACCACGCGTGATCGGTCAGGATTTCCTCGATGTTTTTTTCGACGATATTGACCCAGCGCGGATCGGTTGGTAATTGCAGCCGGAATGTTGACATAATAACAATTGGATGAGCCGCAAAAATACGAATTTTAACCTTTCACGCGGTTTTTTTCATCGTCGGCGCCATTCGCGTCGTGCTGGTTTTTTGGCTCGAACGCTTTGCCGAAGCTGTAGGTAAAAGTCAGCGCCACGAAGCGCGAATCGGGCTTGTTGATCCAGGTTGCGTCGGTCAGGTGCAGGTTGTTGATCGTTCCGGTACGGATTCCGCCGTAAAAAATATCGTTCGCCGAAAGCTTCACGCTGCCTTTTCCCTGCAGGATTTTTTTCTGGACACCGAAGTTGATCCCGCCGATTGCGCCCAGGACGAACTGCGCCGAAACCACTTTGGTCTGGTAGTTTCCGCTGAGCTCGGCAGCCCAGTCTTTGCCGAACTTGAACTGGTTCGTAGCCGAAATGTACCAAAACGTTCCCGAGGAATTCAGGTCTTCGGTATAAAGCTTACTGTTGTAATCGCCGTGCGTGATCTCGGAATACAGCGACGTCGTAAGCCATTTGGCAAACGGAATCTCGCTGTTGAAATTGACGCTGTAAATGCGGATTTCACCGATATTCCCGGGCCGGCTGTAATAAATCCCGTCGTTGATCTCGATCGTTTCGTTGATGTCGTCCTTGGTATAGCCGTAGCTGAGCGTAGTCGAGAAATACGATTTATATCGGTAAGACAGCTCGACATTGTGCGCAAATGACGGATTCAGGTACGGGTTTCCCGCATAAAACGTGAATTTATCGAGCGGGCTCACAAACGGATTCAAGTCTTCGTAATACGGGCGGTTGATCCGTTTTCCGTAGGATGTCACAAGTTGGTTGTTGCCGATCGAGTCGAGCTTGTACATCACGTAAATTGTCGGGAAAAGATTCGTGTAATGCCTTTTGAACCGCGATTCGGGCTTCAGGATATTTCCCAGTTGGTGTCCGTCCGATTGCGTGTTTTCCAGGCGCAGCCCGGTCTGGAACGTAAACCTTCTGTAGCTCGTATTGAAATTGGCATAGACCGCATTGATCATCTCGTCGTATTTGAAATGATTGCTCATGTCGTAATCCGGCACACTTGTTCCGTTAATCACGTCGTCGTAATCGGCAACATTGTTTGTTTTAGAAACGCTGATTTTATAACCGGCCTCAAATATCCCGTCGTTTTTCAGCGGGTGCGAATAATCGGTCTTGAAGGAATAAATATCGATGTCTGCCGGCAAATAGCCCGTCGATTCGTCCTGGCTGCTCAGCGAACTGTCCGGCTGATAAATAAAATTCCTGAAAACTTGGTCGGTTTTGTTGGTATAGTTAAGATAATCCGCATCGGCAGTAAGCTTCGAGCCTTTGTCGAAGTCGTGGCGGAAGTTCAGATTGACGCCGCCGTTGCCGAACCGCGTACTTTCCGAGTTATCGGCCACAATCGTCGAGTCGATGGCGTGCAAAGCATTGCTCAGGACGCTTTTCACATCCGATTTCCGGTCGCTTTTCTTCAATATTCCGTTCAGGCTGATGCCGAAAGTCGTCTTGTCGGTCGCATAATAATCGAGGCCGATGCGCGCGTTTCCGGTATTTCCTTCTCCGGTCAGCAGACTGTACTGGTCAAAATAGCTCTTGACGCTGAGGTCTTCGTTCTTGAATTTCCGGTAAATGTAAAGATCGTTCACCGATTGCTGGTAACCATAGCCGATGTTGCCGAACACGCGTATTTTCTCATCGAGGTAATTCAGGTTCAGGCCTTCGCGGGTTTGCGCTTTTTTGCCGTCGGATACGCGCGCCGAAATACTGCCGTTAAAGCCGCGCGCCTTCGATTTTTTTGTAACGATGTTGATTACGCCAGCGCCTCCGGCCGCATCGTACTTGGCCGGCGGATTGGTCATCAGCTCAATTTGGTTCAGCGTGCTCGCGGGCAGCGATTTCAGGTAGGCTTCGAGATCGGCGCCCGATAAATAAGTCGGCTTGCCGTCGACGAAAACCGATACGCCTGATTTTCCCTTGAAGGTAATCGTCCCGTTTTGGTCAACCGTGATGCCGGGCGATTTTTCAAGCACATCCATCGCGTCGCCGCCGGCCGCCGTAATCATCGCATCGACATTCACGACGGTCTTGTCGATTTTGTTCTCGATGATCGGCTTCCTTTTTTCAAGGACAACTTCATCGAGCTTATTGATTTTGGCTGCCGATAAGCCAATTTCGGGCAAGACGACCTCGGGTTGAGTTGCTGAAACGGCTATAGGATTGCTCCGATAGATTTCGTAAGCCTGGCTTTCGATCAGGATCAGATAACTTCCAGCGGGTAATGTATTGAATTCGAAACTTCCGTCCGGCTCGGGAATTTGCGTCCTGACCACTGAGTTGTCGCCTGCGGCGAGCAGCGATACGGCTACAGGCTCGGGAGTTGAAGGAAACTTGATCGTTCCCTTGATTTTTCCGTCGGATTGGGCGTACAGGCCGCAGCACAGCCATAATACAAAGAAATAATGTAACTTGATTTTCATGATTGATGATTTTGATTGATGATGACTTAGTTACAAAATTAAGAATTTAGTTACAAAAAAGCCCATACAGAAGCATGGACTTTTTATTCTTTATCGGGTTGCGATTAAAATACGAAAATTGCCCGTTCGCTCATCATATCATTGACTTCGTCGCCAACTTGCTCGATGACGCTTTCATCGGTATGGTTGGTCAGGACACGGTCGATGAAGTCGACAATCGTTTCCATATCTTCTTCCATAAGGCCGCGTGTTGTAATTGCAGCAGTTCCGACACGGATTCCGGAGGTAACAAACGGCGATTTGTCGTCAAACGGAACCATGTTCTTGTTGACAGTAATTTCGGCCCGGACCAATGCATTCTCGGCTTCTTTGCCCGAAATGCCTTTGTTGCGTAGGTCGATCAGCATCATGTGGTTGTCGGTTCCGCCCGAAATAATGTCGTAATCTCTTTTGACGAAAGCCTCGGCCATTGCCTTGGCATTTTTCTGTACTTGCATCGCATAACGGAAAAACTCGTCGGTCAGGCATTCGCCGAACGCCACGGCTTTTGCAGCAATGATGTGCATCAGCGGTCCGCCCTGATTCCCCGGAAAAACGGCCATGTCCAAAAGGTTCGACATCATTTTCACTTCGCCTTTCGGTGTCAGTTGTCCGAACGGGTTCGGGAAATCTTTGCCCATCATGATCATGCCGCCGCGCGGGCCGCGAAGTGTTTTGTGAGTTGTGGTCGTTACTATATGGCAATGCGGGATCGGGTCGTTCATCAATCCTTTGGCGATCAGTCCGGCTGGATGCGCGATGTCGGCCATCAGGATCGCGCCCACACTGTCGGCGATTTCGCGGAAACGCTTGAAATCCATATCGCGCGAATAGGCCGATGCACCGGCGATAATGATTTTCGGCTGTTCCTTTTTAGCGATTTCCTGGACTTTATCATAATCGATGCGCCCGGTTTCCCGATCCACGCCATAAAAAACAGGATTGTAGAGTTTTCCTGAAAAATTTACCGGCGAACCGTGGGTCAAGTGTCCGCCATGCGAAAGGTCGAAACCAAGGATTTTATCGCCCGGCTTCAGGCATGCAGCGTAAACTGCGGTATTGGCCTGCGAGCCGGAATGCGGCTGGACGTTCACATATTCGGCCCCGAAAAGCGTTTTGGCGCGATCGATTGCAATTTGTTCGACAACATCGACGACCTCGCAGCCGCCGTAATATCTTTTGCCGGGATAACCCTCGGCGTATTTGTTGGTTAGCACCGATCCGGCGGCTTCGAGCACGCTGTCGCTCACAAAATTCTCAGAGGCAATGAGTTCCAGTCCGTGTATTTGTCTGTCTTGTTCTTCAAGGATGAGGTCAAAAATTTCTTCGTCGCGTCGCATTTGGTTTATTTCGTTAAAATGATGTCAAAAATACGAAAAACGTTTGGTACAATGAATGTTAATTTTATATTTGATTAATTGATTTGAACCCAGAAAAAAACAACGCCAAATGCCCATAACCGCAAATAATTCAAGCCGAAAATCCTGGCTCAGTGTCCCGAAAGACAGTGATTTCCCAATACAGAACATTCCTTTCGGAGTTTTCCTGACCAAAGACGACGTGATTACGATCGGGACCCGGATCGGGGATTGCGCGATCGATCTCGGCGCGTTGCAGCAACTGAATTATTTTGACGGCATCGAGCTTACCGACGATATGTTCATGCAGGATACGCTGAACGATTTCATTTCGGACGGCAAGAAAACCTGGCGGCAGGTGCGCAACCGCATCGCCGATATTTTCGATGAGAAAAATCCCGAACTGCGGGACAACCATTCGCACCGCGACATCGTGATTTTTAAGATGGATGATGTCGAGATGCAGCTTCCGGTAATGATCGGCGACTATACCGATTTTTATTCGAGCAAGGAACACGCAACAAACGTGGGGAAAATGTTTCGCGACCCAGAAAATGCACTGCTGCCGAACTGGGTGCACATTCCCGTTGGTTATCACGGACGGAGTTCTTCGATTATTCCGTCGGGTATCCCGATTCACAGGCCGATGGGACAAACCTTGCCAACTGGTTCCAAAACTCCGGTTTTCGGGCCGTCGCAATTGATCGATTTTGAGCTTGAAACGGCTTTTATTACAACCGACGCCAACATTATGGGCGAAAACATTCCCGTTCACGAAGCGGCCGATTATATTTTTGGGATGGTTCTGATGAACGACTGGAGCGCGCGCGACATCCAAAAATGGGAATATGTTCCGCTCGGGCCGTTTTTGGCGAAGAATTTCGCGACGTCGATTTCGCCCTGGATCGTTACGATGGATGCTCTGGAACCATTCAAAACCAAAGGGCCGAAACAGGAGCCGATGCCGTTGCCTTATCTGCAAATCAAAGGCAAACAGGCTTATGATATCAACCTAGAAGTTTCGATTGAGCCTGAAAATGCCGAGCCGGTCGTGGTTTCGCGTTCGAACGCCAAATATCTGTATTGGAGCATGAGCCAGCAGCTGGCGCACCATACGTCAAACGGTTGCCGCGTCAATTCGGGCGACATGATGGGCTCCGGGACGATTTCCGGCCCCACCGAAGATAGCTTCGGTTCGATGCTCGAACTGACCTGGGGCGGCAAAAAGCCAATCAAGATGAGCGACGGCAGCGAAAGGCGCTTCATCAATGACGGCGACAGCGTGACCATTAAAGGCTTTTGCCAGAACGAAAAGGTCCGGATCGGTTTCGGTGAAGTCTGCAACAAGCTACTCCCGACTTTTTCAGGAAAATAGTTAACGAGCCTCGCGGTTGCGGGGCTTTTTTATTGTAGGAAATTCGCGCCGAAAAATTATATTTGTAGTCCGAGACCGTACGGTCGAACTGTACGCGGTAAAAATTTTCACCATGAACAAAATTACGACACTACTAATCGCATTGCTCGTCATTTCTTCCTGCGGCGTAAAACAAACGCGCAGCCAGCTTACTTCCGGGAATTATGACGATGCCATCGCGACGGCAACCGACAACCTGCGCAATAACAAGGACGCAAAACGCAAACAGGATTATATCTATATGCTCGAAGAAGCGTTCGCAAAAGCGAAGGAGCGCGATTTGAACGATATCAACATGCTGGTCAAGGATGCCAATCCGCAAAACCTCGAAAAAATATACAATTTATACCTGCAGCTCAATAGCAGGCAGGAAAAAATCAGGCCGCTTTTGCCGCTGAAACTCATCAATGAAAACCGCGATGCGAAATTCCCGTTCGACGATTATTCGGACCAAATCGTCAGCAGCAAGAATGCGTTGTCGAAATATCTATACGATAACACCAAAAGCCTGCTGAAAAATCCGGATAAAATGATCATCAGGCGCGCTTACGACGATTTGGTGTACCTGAATTCGATCAATCCCGGATTCAAGGACGTCAATAAGCTGATTGAGGAAGCGCAGTTCAAAGGCACCGATTTCGTAAGTGTTTATACTAACAACGAAACCAACATGATCATTCCTGTGAAACTGCAGGACGATTTGCTCGATTTCAGTACGTTCGGGCTCAACGACAAATGGACTGCTTATCACAGCACCAAACAAAAAGGAATCAATTACGACTATGCGCTCGCCGTCAATTTCAGGCAAATCAATATTTCACCTGAACAAATCAAGGAAAAGGAATTTTCAAAGGAAAAACAGGTAAAGGTCGGCGCCAAAAAACTCATTGATCGCAACGGGCACGTCGTTAAGGACAGTCTAGGGCATGCAATTATGGTTGACGATATCCGCAATCTCAAGATTACGGTTTATGAAAATCATCAGCTGAAAAGTTGCCAAGTAACGGCCAAAATCGATTACATCGACCTGAAAACCAATCAGCTTATCCAAACCTTTCCGTTGTCGAGCGAATTTGTTTTCGAGAACGTTTATTCGACTTATAAAGGCGACAAGCGCGCTTATGATGAAAGTTATTACCCGAATTTCGACCGCCGGCTGGTGCCGTTTCCTTCCAACGAGCAAATGGTTTATGATACGGGCGAAGACCTGAAAGCCAAACTAAAGGATATTATTGTCCGGAACCGTTTCAGGAAATAAAATAAATCCGCTACAGGCGGATTTTTTCTTTTAAGGTCTCGGCGTCGATCTCGCCGTGGGAATCGGCATAAACACATTTTCCGTCTTTAATCAGCAGCAATTGCGGCGATTGGTGCATTACGCCAAACCGTCGCGAAATTTCATTTGATATGTCGCGATAGGCAAGCAAGTCCAGAAAATAAGGTGTGATTTCGTTTTGATCCAATTGGTAATCGATTTCAAATTTCCTTAAAACCATCCGGCTGATGCCGCAACGCGTCGAATGTTTGAAAATGAAAACAGGCATTACGGATGATTCCGTTACGATTTCATCCAACTGTTTTATTTCTGTTAAAGCTTTCCAATCCAAACCGTTTTCGGTCGTAAATTTAGGATTGGAATCGTTGAAGATTTTATCGAAAATACTCATAATGGCGCTATTTGAGACATTCTGTCGGCAATAATTGTTTAAAACGGACATTTTGTCGGAATTTCCCTAGTGGAATATTAATTGAAACCGGCCGAACAAAGTTAGGGCATTGCCCGGCTGAAATCTGTTAAACTTAAAACAAAAAAATGAACATCAATAATTTCACAATCAAATCCCAGGAAGCTTTACAGTATTCGCAACAATTGGCGCAAAGCCTCGGGCAGCAGCAGATAGAGGACGAGCATCTCATGAAAGCGATTTTTGAAGTCGATGAAAACGTCGCGCCTTTCCTGCTGAAAAAGCTGAATGTCAATGTGCCGTTGTTCCAACAAATCTTAGACAGTACGATCCAAAGTTTCCCGAAAGTATCGGGTGGCGAACTGCAATTCTCGCGTGAAGCGTCAAAAACGCTCAACGAAGCCGAAATCATCTCAAAGAAAATGAGCGACGAATTCGTCTCGATCGAACATTTGCTGTTGGCGATTTTCCAGTCGAAAAGCAAAGTCGCGCAAATCCTCAAAGACCAGGGCGTAACCGAAAAAGGACTGAAATCGGCAATTGATGAATTGCGCAAAGGCGAACGGGTGACGTCGGCTTCTGCCGAGGAAACGTATAATGCGCTGAACAAATATGCCAAAAATCTGAACGAACTGGCAGCCAACGGAAAACTCGACCCGGTCATCGGGCGCGATGAGGAAATCCGCCGCGTATTGCAGATTCTGACCCGAAGGACGAAAAACAACCCTATGCTCGTTGGTGAGCCGGGCGTCGGTAAGACCGCGATCGCCGAAGGTCTCGCGCACCGCATCGTCGACGGCGACGTGCCTGAAAACCTCAAGGACAAAATCGTGTATTCGCTGGATATGGGCGCTTTGATTGCCGGAGCGAAATACAAAGGAGAATTCGAAGAACGACTCAAATCGGTCGTCAAGGAAGTGACTTCCGCCGAAGGCGATATCGTCTTGTTCATCGACGAAATCCATACGCTCGTTGGCGCGGGCGGCGGCGAAGGCGCGATGGATGCGGCAAATATCTTAAAGCCTGCATTGGCGCGCGGCGAACTGCGTGCGATCGGGGCGACCACGCTCGACGAATACCAGAAATATTTCGAAAAGGATAAGGCGCTCGAACGCCGTTTCCAGAAAGTTCTCGTAGATGAGCCGGATACCGAAAGCGCGGTTTCGATCCTGCGCGGGATCAAGGAAAAATACGAAACGCACCATAAAGTCCGGATCAAGGACGATGCGATCATTGCGGCGGTCGAATTGTCGCAGCGTTACATTACGAATCGTTTTCTACCTGATAAAGCCATCGACTTGATGGACGAAGCGGCATCGAAGCTGCGTATGGAAATCAATTCGAAACCCGAAGAACTCGACGTGCTCGACCGAAAAATCATGCAATTGGAAATTGAAATCGAAGCCATCAAAAGAGAAAACGACGAAAGCAAACTGAAAATACTGGGCATGGATCTCGCAAACCTGAAAGAAGAGCGCAACGAGATTTTTGCGAAATGGAAATCGGAAAAAGACGTCGTAGACAACATCCAGAACGTCAAGACCGAAATCGAGAATTACAAGCTCGAGGCTGAACGCGCCGAACGCGATGGCGATTACGGCAAAGTAGCCGAAATCCGGTACGGAAAAATCAAGGAAGCGCAATCGACACTCGACACTTTACAGCAACAACTATTGGAACAGCAATCCGGAACTTCACTGATCAAGGAAGAAGTCACGCGCGAAGACATTGCCGAAGTCGTCGCCAAATGGACCGGCGTGCCTGTGATGAAAATGCTCCAGGGCGAACGCGAAAAACTCCTGAAGCTCGAAGATGAACTTCACAAGCGCGTCGTAGGGCAGGAGGAAGCCATCGAAGCCATCAGCGATGCCGTCCGCAGAAGCCGTGCGGGATTGCAGGATGTCAAGAAACCGATTGGTTCGTTTCTGTTTCTCGGAACTACCGGCGTCGGTAAGACTGAACTAGCTAAAGCGCTTGCCGAATATTTGTTCGACGACGAAAACGCGATGACCCGTATTGACATGAGCGAATATCAGGAACGCCACAGCGTCAGCCGTTTGGTGGGTGCGCCTCCGGGATACGTCGGCTATGACGAAGGCGGACAACTGACTGAAGCCGTACGGCGGAAACCGTATTCTGTCGTTCTTCTCGATGAAATCGAAAAGGCGCATCCGGACACGTTCAACATCTTGCTGCAAGTGCTCGACGAAGGAAGATTGACAGACAACAAAGGCCGTCTTGCCGATTTCAAGAATACGATCATCATCATGACTTCCAATATGGGAAGCGCGATCATCCAGGAAAAGTTCGAGAATCTTAAAGGTGATGTCGAGGCCGCAACCGAAGCCGCTAAAGTTGAAATCCTCGGGCTGTTGAAGCAAACCGTCCGCCCGGAATTCATCAACAGGATCGACGAGATCGTGATGTTTACGCCGCTCACTACTGCGAACATCCAGCAAATCGTAGGACTGCAACTCAAGTCGGTGACCAAAATGCTCGCACAGCAGAACATCACGCTCGATGCGACGCCTGAAGCGATTGTGTATCTGTCTGATAAAGGATTCGATCCGCAGTTTGGCGCCCGACCGGTAAAACGCGTAATCCAGCGCGAAGTTTTGAACCAGCTTTCGAAGGAAATTCTTTCCGGAAACATCAAGACCGACAGCATTATTTTACTGGACAGTTTTGACGGAAAGCTGGTTTTTCGAAACCAGAGCGAACTCGCCGATAGTAAATAATTGAGAAGCCCAATTCAGTTTGGGCTTTTTTTATGAGCGTTGCGCAAGCGCCGCGCTTTCCGCAGTGCACGGCATTTTGCTGCAATCGCTAACGCAGTTATGAAATTACCACAAGTCCGCGTTAGCGATAGAGGCAAAGCACCGTATGCAGCCGATAGCGCGACGGCGGCGCAGCGAGCCGGAACGCCCGACTTAACAAAACCTTCCGACAACTTTAATATTCCGTTGACACCGCAGGCGCTTGTTGTTGGCTATCTTTAGGTAAACTGAAAATAACCATTTAAATCAATAATTATGAACAAGAAAATAGCCATTCTCGCAACCGACGGCTTTGAGGAAAGCGAACTGAAATCGCCAAAGGAAACCATTGAAAGCCAAGGCTGGACCGCCGAAATAATCAGTTTGAAATCCGGAGAAATCAAATCCTGGAAAGATGGCAATTGGGGCGGACCCGTTCCTGTAGACCATACTGTAGGCGAAGTTTCGGCAGCCGATTATGATGCGCTGGTGTTGCCGGGCGGTGTCATCAACCCGGACAAGCTGCGCACCGATGAAAACGCATTGGAATTCGTAAAAGGTTTTTTTGAAGCCAAAAAGCCGGTCGCAGCAATTTGCCACGGGCCATGGACACTGATCAATGCCGGTGTCGTGGAAGGCCGCGAAATGACGTCATACGCATCGGTAAGGAAAGATCTTGAAAATGCGGGTGCGATCTGGACCGATGAGGAAGTTGTGGTCGATATGGGACTGGTCACGAGCCGCTCGCCGAAAGACCTTCCGGCTTTCAACAAAAAGATGGTCGAGGAAATCAAGGAAGGGATCCACAACCGGTAAAAGAAAAAGCCACCGTTTCGGGTGGCTTTTTTATTTGGAAATAAGCAGGATTATTGCTTGATCACTTTCATGGTTTGTGTTTCAGTACCTGAAATCACTTTTACCATATAAGCGCCTGAAGTCAGTTGCGACATGTTGACCCTTACGTCATTCGAAGTAAAGTTTTGTGAAGCTACTTTCTGGCCCAAGAGGTTGTAAACTTCAACTGAATCGATGTTGTTTACATTCGAAATGTTCAGCTCGTTTTGTACCGGGTTCGGGAACATTTTGATGTGGCTGTCGTTGAACTGCGGTGTAGCCAAAGATACGTTGATTGTGTAGCCGAAAAGCAACAGGAAAGTTCCTCCGGCTGGAGTTACGGCATGGAAACCGAGGTTGTACTGTCCGGTCGTGTCAGGCGTGAACGTAGTGGTTGAAGTTGTCGCAGCGCTGGCCAGTGTGGTAAAATCGCCGCTTTGTGCGATACCGGTTTGAGAGTCAATCTGCTCCTGGAAAGTCGCTGTCGGAGAAGCGCTGTCAAGCATGTATACGTCCATGGCTTCGGCAGCGGGCGCATCGCCGTCAACGGCGTTGTAAGTATACGTGATTTCGTAGGTAGTTCCGCCAGTCAGCTCAACAGAAGGCGTGAAAAGCCAGTCATCTTTGTCTGTATCGGCATTCACACCGCTGGTGATAAAGCTTTCCTGGATCAAATCACCGTCGAGATCAAGGTATTGGTGCAGCCAAGAAATGCTGTCGCCGTTGCCATCCACTTCACTGTAGCAAGTGACGAAAGCTGGTGAATCGGTAAAGTTCTCGGATACAGGCACTGCCGTATCGCTGCAATCTACGTTTTCGATCCTGAAGGTAAATCCACCGTCATTCCACTCATCGTCAAAGGCAATGTAATAGGTCGTTCCGGCAGTAGCGTCGAAAAGAACCTGTGAAGCATAAAGATTGTTGTCCAGATCGTAGTCGTCGTTGAAAGCATAGCAAGTCAATGAACCGCAAGTTCCGGTGTAAATATGAACCCGGGTGTCAACCGATGACAGGTCGTTCTCAGCAATATAACTCGTAACGGCAACCAGTCCGGTTGTTGCAGGTGTAAATGAATACCATTTACCCATTGTGGCATTGTTGGTTTCAGCCGCACAATCCGGAGAAGGCAAGTCTCCATTGATGGCATCGACCGTTGTGTCGCCATACGTCACTACTTGTGCGCTGGCACAATCAGCCTGTGCAAAACCGGCGAACGGCAGCATCATAGCTAATAAAAAAGTAATTTTTTTCATATTAAATTGGTTTTAAATTTTTTCAAAAATACAGCTAACCTTTGGATAATGCAAGCCATAAATCATAAGATACTAACTTTTTAGTGTTAATTACCGCTGATGTCTACTAATTGATTACCTGATATTTGGCAATGCTTAAAAAAACAGTCGATATTTTTGGAAATTAAATAAACATAAGTATCTTCGGCAACTCACTTTTAGGCACTTACGCCGCTGAGTTTTTCCAAACCAATGAAAAATTATTTTCTGATCATCGCTTTTGTTGCCTACGCGGCTTCGGCCCAAACGTCTGTCGGAGATAAAATTTACAGGACGACCGAAGTCGATGCCAAGCCGGATCTTAAGAACGGCATGTATACGCTGATGCTTTTTATCAGCGACAATTTCAAGTTCCCTGAAATCAAAAACAAAAAAGTGACTGTCTTTACAAGTTTCATCATTGAACCTGACGGAAGGATGACCGATAAAAAAGCCTTTTATGTCAGCGTAAAAGACCTTGTGGCCAGCGATGTCGTAAAAATCCAGACCGAAGATGAAAAAGCTGCAGAGGCAAAGGCTTACGAAAGCATGAAATCGGAAGCCGCGCGCGTACTTGCACTTTTTAACGAAACGTGGATTCCGGCACAGGTTTCAGGAAAACCCGTGAGATGCCTTTACAATTATCCCATTAGTTTCGCTATCGAATAAACACCGGCCTATTACAGCGATCGGTAAATTCGGTTGATCGGGATGCCGACGCCCTGTTTCAGGATCACCTGATTGTCGGTAACGCCCCAAACGGTAGTTTCTACCATTTTTTTGGATTGGCTGTCTTCAAAGAAAATCCTTGTTTTGGAATGTTCGAGATTGCCTAAGGCCAAAGCCCGTTGCAGTTCCGAGTTTCTTTGTGAAATGGCTGTACGGTCTTCGAGTACTTCGGTTTTAGGGAATTTCAGGGAATCGATGGATTCCTTTGCGATGGTTTCGAATTGGGCATTCATAATCGTAGGGTTGGTTAATAATAGATTTTTGGCAGAATAAAATTAATCAAATATATTTACTACGCAAGAAAAAGCGAAGTAAAATCACTTTCAATAAAATACTTACGTGCCTGATAAACAATAAATAGCACCATTATGCTCACTGTCAATTTTACGCCTTTTCCCGTACTTGAAACCCCGAGACTGCGCTTGCGGAAGATTACCTCCGCCGATGCTGAAGCGATCTTCAGGCTGCGCTCCAATCCGGAAACGATGAAATACGTTCCGCGCCCATTGGCTCAAAATCTTGACGATGCGTTGCTTCATGTCGCGACAATCGACTCAAAAATCGAGGCAAATGAAGGAATCAATTGGGCGATCACATTTAAAGACAATTCTGATTTTATTGGGATTATCGGTCACTTCAGGATTCTGCCCGAACATTATCGTGCCGAAGTCGGCTATATGCTGCTGCCGGAATTTCATGGCCGCGGAATAGTTTCCGAAGCGCTGCGCCGTGTCGTCGCCTACGGTTTCGAAGATTTGAAGCTCCATTCGATCGAAGCGGTCATCGATCCCGACAATATAGCATCTGCAAAAGTGCTGGAGAAAAACAATTTCTGCAAAGAAGCCCATTTCAGGCAAAATGAATACTATAACGGCCGTTTCCTTGACACTGCCGTTTATTCATTGCTCAGTTCAACAAGCCAAACATAAAAATCCCTAATCATGGAATATGCACAGATAGTAAGGATGGGCTATGTCATCCAGGATTATCTCCAGAACAATAAACTTTTTGATGCCAGGCCGCACCAATTAATGGCGATGCTGATCGAAAACGGCTTTTTCAAATACGACGTCCGCGACGGAAAGCCGTTGCGTGACGTGCTCAGGAAACTCGACGACAATGACATGCTTTATCTTTTGCCGCAACTGCGCGTCGATCGGATGGAAGTGAACCGCCAATGGTTTTTCAATATCTATCACATCTAAAAAAAAGGTTTGGGAAATTGCCACTTCCCAAACCTTCCACCAAAACAAAATAAAACCAAATTATACGGGCCTTTCTAAGGCTTGGTTGTTGTATTTGTGCTTGAGCCTCCGGAACTTCCGGAACTGCTTCCGGTATTGTTCTGCTCATTATACTGTCTCGGATTATGAACCTCGGTATTGTTGTAAGTAGGATCCTTTGTGTTATTGTTTTTGTCCTTGCTGCCGGCCGCTGGCATTGCCTGTGTATTTGAATTTCGGGCTTTCATTTTCTTCCCGTTCATTTTTTTGTCTTTATCCATTTTCATGGTCCTGTCTTTTTTCACGGTCGTCGATTTCGACTTATCGTGATTCTTTCTCGAAATCGTGTCGGTCTGCGCTG
>JBEHYS010000009.1:0-147581 GCA_048498055.1 Bacteroidota bacterium | reverse complement strand
AAGCTCGCGCTGCTGGGGAGAGAACCAACCCTAAAGCGTTTTCCCCGTAAAGTCAAGATTGGAATCTACCTGGGTAAAGCCTCCGAGCCAGTTTGTGCTGTAGGTCCGGATGGGCCTTGCCTTTTTGTCAAAAAGCGATTTGGCTTCGGTACCGTATACGCTGGTTCCGGTGATTGCCCTGGTCCAGGAACCCGTAGGCAGGCCTTTGGGTTTCAGGGTGGAGTTATTGTAGAACACGGGCTCTCCGCCGGGCGTTGCGGTAAAATCGCCTGACGATGTCGCCAACCCGGTATAGTCGTCGTAATAATTGACCGTAAGTATCTTATAGCCGCTCGTGGGAAAGACATCATTCGAATAAAAAATCGACATTCCCGAATCTCCGCATGCCGCGGCGCTGGTGAGTTTGCCTTCGTGCGGGTGTGCCCCGGGGTCGTCAAACTCGGCCTGGAAACTGTTACGGCGGCTCGTCGAGGCATCGGATACATGCCAGCCTGTATAAACGATACGCCCGAAAGCGTCGTATTTGGTGAAAAGCCAGCCTTCGGTGCCCGAGCCGAACGGATCGTAGGCGGGACCGGTCATCGTCACACGGTCGAGTTTGTCGTAAACGATAAACTCCCAGTCTTTTCCAGGCAGCTTCTTTTCCGTCATCCTGTTCCGGCCGTCATAGATATACTGGTAGCAATATTTTTCAAGAAGCGGCGCCTCAATAGAAGAATGCGAGGCGGCCAACGGCGGGATTACAAAGGATAGATTGCCGTAATCATCGTATACATAATAGGTATCGTGCGCCGTTACCGAAGAATCGACCAACCCGAAAACCCGTTTCAGCACAATCCTTCCCTGCAAATCCTTAAACTCCTCGGTTTGCCCGCGGCTCGTCGTTGTGGCATTTTCATCCCGTGTTATCGTTTTGAAAAGCGTACCTTTTGCATAATGCCCGTCCTCATCCAGTTCGGCATCATAACGTTTGGTGGAGCTATTCCAGGTAGTGACAGCCTTGAAAAGCCGGACTTCAAGGCTGTCGTTGGCTTTATATCTAAACCGTACGGTGTGGTCATCGTCACTGATCGAGTCGCCCACCCAATCGTTACCCGGTGCGGCCTGTTTAAGGATCCGGTTGAGTGGTGAGGCTTCGAAGAATTTCTGGCTATACGGATTGGCAGTGGTTTCACCGTTATGCGCGTCCGAATAAAATGACACGGTATTGGGAAGCGCTAAATCGTCAAATCCAAGCGTAGCCGAACCGGTTTCATACGGAAGGTATTCGCGGGCCTGCCTGCCGCAGCTGTCGTATTCGATATGGGTGGCAAGATCGTAGCCGTTGCCCGATTGCCGGCCGGCGACTTGTTGCATTGCGCGGCCAAGCCCATCAAAATAGGTAATGGTTTCAGTTATGGAATCGGTCGAAGCGGTCGCGGTTTTGCCATATGGGCTTTTGTAAACCGTAGTCTTTACATAATTCGGCACCTGGCCCAAAACCACTACGGGAAACAATATCAGAAAATATATCAGGTTCTTCATGGCTTTAGTCTTGTGTGGTATAATGATAGTCATTCTTGCTCAGGACTTTTTGGTCTTTGTCGAGTGCGTATTTAAGCCGCCCGAATTCGTCGTACTCGTAATAGACCGTTTCTCCTTTTGGGTCGGTAATACTGCTGACGCCCACTAAAGGCTTATAGGTATAGGTCGTCACCATCGCACCGGCCAGGGCGCTGTTGTTTCGCAGGTTGGCCAGATCAGTAAAGAGGGCGCTTTCGTTGTTGGCATCGGAATGCGTCTTTATCGCCGCGACAATTGTTGCCAGCCCGCTTGTAGCCATCATAGAGTCGTACGCCATGAGCTCTATTTTTGCCACCGGCAGGGTTTCGTTATAACCCCAGATATACACTGTCGGTACGCCGCCTTCCTGTTGCACTTCCAAAAGATTGCCGTACGTATCGTATTTATTGAAATGCAGACGCGGTTCTTCGCTGTTTGCGCCCTTGGCGGTTTTGACGGTCTTGGGCAGGAACGATTCGTTTACGGTTGTGGATGAAACTTCCCAATCATCATCATATTCCATTTCGGTTTTTGAGAGTGTCGCGCTGCCTTTTTTGGTTTCGATGCTTTTGATCTCCGAAATCCTGTTGTAGGAACCCGGCGCATTGTTGCCCGTGTCGTAGGTATAATCCGTTTCGAGCGTATTGCCTGTGCTGTCCGTAGTCGTATGCAGGGAGATTTCCTTGTTGTCAGGATTGTAATCGAACGTTTCGTCGGTCTGCACGGTCAGGTTCGGGCTGTAGAAATAATCTTTCGTGATTTTTGAGGTGAGCTTTGCCCAGCCGTAAGATTCGTAAACCGGTTTGGTGCCGACAAACTCGACAGGCTGCCCGAAGTTGCAGAAGCAATAATTGCTCGTTTCGGGATCTTCGGCCTCTGCACATTCCTGGACAATATCCATATAAACGCTGTAATTTGCAGAACTGTTGATATCAGTCCTTACCAGCTCATTGGCAAAAAAAACTTTGTAGCCGGATATGACTTTAAAGCGTTCAAAACCATAATCCATTGTAGTTTCCTTGAGCAGATTCCCCGACTGGTCAAATATTTTCTCGTTATGGAGCAATCCGCGTTCGTAATCGGTATCCTGGACCGGGGCGAAAGGCGGCCCCAAATCCTCAGGGAGTAATCCTGGCGGGACATCGTAAGGGGATGAATAGGTGTATTCGGTCCAGCCATTACCGGTTTCGTAAACCCTTACATTCTGGTAACCGATATACATGCCGTGGGTTTTCAGGGATTCCAGGTTAGGAAAATCGGTCATCACATTATAGTAAAAGGTCTGTTCATCCCTACCGATGGTGATGCCCTCATTAGAGCTGCACCATGAGCATTCCCGTTTCGACCTTGAATAGCTGTAGATCCGTTTTGCCATCAGCGAGCCGCTGCTTTTTGAAGTATCCGCAAACAGGCTGTAATCGTAGTGCTTCTCTTTTGCCGGGATGATCTCGCCGGGATGGCTGAAATAATAATCCGCGGTGACCGAGCCGTCGGTCAGGTAGGCGACTGTTTTGATCCTGTAACTCTTTTCATCATAATGATACTTCTTGATGATGCCGGTTCCTTGTGTATAAGATATATTATATTCAACGCCCCAGGTTGTCGGAAAGTCCGAATGCTTCGTACTTGAAAAGAAAATCGTATAGGTTCCGGCCGCAAGCGTATAAGTCTGGCCGCAATTACCATTTTCGCAAGGATTCGTGCCTATGGGATAAATATCGTGAGAATAACTGTACCCAAAACTGCCTACGATGTTACCCGAGCTGTCTTTTATTTCGACCAGCCACTCGCTGATCGGGTTGCCAAAGGTGTTTAGCAGCGCGTTTATAGATACAGTTCTGGTTCCGGATAATGTAAAACTGGCCGTATCGGTAAAATGGGAAATTCCGTAACTTTCCTCGATAAGTTCGGTCTCTTCGGGAAAATCATCCAATACCGTACTGCCTATAAAAGAATAGGTTCCCGGCTCATACTCGTATAGGGTGCAGCCGCCGGTAGGCAAAAGTATTTTATTCAGGAAAGGATAACCGTACGACAATGCATATGTTTCTGTTTTAGTATTTTCGAAATTCCCGAACGATATGCTATCGAGCCTGAGCTTCGCTCCATAATACTGGGACAAGCTAACCTTCTTGATACTGTCGCCGTACCAATTACTGACTGTAAAGCCCTTAAACACATAAGCGCTGTCGGCATCTATAAAATCGAGATCGTTCCTGCCTTTACTGAACTTGAAGTGTATTTTGGCAAATCCTTCCACAATGATATCAGTCAATTTTTTGACATGAGTGCTACATCCGGAGGACGTAGTGGTGTGGCCTTGCGGCGGGTTGATGTTGGTTTTGTCGCAGCCGGTCTCGATGTAGTTTTGGAGTTGCGGCGCCTGTTCGGTTGTAGTGGTATGGTAGCTGTCGCTGACACCCTCGGTTATCGTCTGGGACGTGTATTGAAACTCAACGATTGGATTTACATGATCGTTATTTCCGTAGATTTTAGACAGGTGAAAAGCACTGTCGTAGGCAATTGGCGCACTCGATGGGTAAACGCCCGAGTCTCCCATCGGAAGAATACTGCTGTAGACGGTGCTGCTCGAGCTACTGCTGTGTTCGACGACATCGAAGACATACATATAACCTTTGTCGTCGTAAATATCGAAACTTTCGGGAGCAAAGGTAGAGGTATTGTAATGATTGACGATCTTAAGCCGGTAATCGTCAAGCGGTTTGACGGCGAGCGCCCCCAAAGAGTCCTTTTCAATATAAAACCTCCCGGTTTGCCCCATGAAATTGAATTGCCAGAGGTCGTGTTCGGTATCAAGCGCGCCTTCTACCTGTGCATACCATAAAAATTTATTCAGATCCGGTTCAGTTACCGTTCCGGTGGTATCGTTCAGGAATGTAAAAATCTCATAAAAATTGTTTGTGATTCCGGCCCAGGGTGTATCATTATATATCCCTCTTTTGGTCATCTTGTAATATTCGTCCGGAAATCCCCTGACACTTCTTGAAATCGTTCCTCCCGCCATCAAAGTCCAGCCTGACCCTACATCTCCCACATGCTTTTCCTCAAGGGCATTTTCAGGATGGTATTTAAGGGAAATGTCGAGTTTGATGTCTTTTGAATGCGTCGCAGAACTGTATAACGGGATGGAAATGTCGGGCATACCGGTATAATTGTTTATCGGCGTTTCCTCGAATTTCATCAGCGAAGCAACGGTTGGGGAAGGCCCTAAAATTGTTGGCATTACCGTCTTGATGTCCTGCGATGTGGCAATTGCCGAGATTAATATAACCCAGATGGTGTAATGTAGTTTTCTCATAGCTTCAGTTTTTAATTCCTTTAACAATCTTCACCGAATCCGTCGATTCATCCGTCCCGATCTGTACGATATAAATGCCTTCGGGCAGTCCGCTGAGGTTTAGCGGGATCGTCCTATCGGTAATCTTGAAGCGCTGCAACTGGTGGCCCGACAAATCATACAGCGTCGCCCAGCCTTTTTTGTATTCATAGCCTACGATGACATTCGTATAATCGCCTGCCGGATTAGGGATCGCCTCAACCGGGGAAGGTTTTTCCTTCGGTTTTTCCTTGTCCCTGAGCTTCACGACCCAGAAATCGTTGCGGCCCATTCCCGATTTGCGGTCGCGTGACGGCGCGCCTTTTGAAGTCCCGGCAAGCAGGTAACCGCCGTCGCGGGTTTCAATGAGTTTTCTAAGAATGTCCTCGCCGTTGCTGCCGACCGCTTTACGCCATTTTTCCTCGCCATTTTCATTGATTTTCAGTGCGATGTAATCGTTGATTTCCTTTTTGTCAACCTTCTTGCCCTTTACCTCAGTCTTTGCGTAGCCGGCAATCAGGAAAGAATGGTCGTCATTTTCGGTAATCGACGTCAGGATGTCGGCCTGCCCGAAATCATAAGTTTCCTGCCATTGGCTTAGGCCGTCTTCGCTGAGTTTGATGACCCAGAAATCGGTGCCTTTGTCGTTTGATTTGCTCTTGTTGTTGCTCGCGCCCGAGTTCGAATTCCCGCCGACGATATAGCCACCGTCATAGGTCTGGTGGATGGCGTAAAGCTCGTCGTCTTTATCCCCGCCGAAGGTCTTTTGCCAGGAAATGCCGCCCTTGTCATCGAGCTTGAGTATCCAGAAATCTCCGGCGCCATAATTCTTGTCGGCCTTATCGCCGTTGTCTGGCGAGTTGGACCAGCCGCCCACGATGTAGCCACCGTCTTTGGTCTGTTCGAAGCTGCGCAGCTGGTCAGCGTAGCCGCCGCCGTAAGTCTTTTGCCACTCGATTTCGCCTTTGCGGTCGAGTTTCACGAGCCAGTAATCCATATTGCCGCGGCTGTCTTCGTTCTTGTCGCCCGATTTTGACGATGCCGACGAACCGCCGAGCAAATAGCCGCCGTCTTTGGTAAGAATGATTCCTGTAAGGTCATCCTGACCGCTGCCGCCGATGGTTTTCTGCCACTGCTCGCCGCCGGACGCATCGAGCTTGATGACCCAGAAATCGTTGCCGCCTTTGCCCTCATCTTTTTTGTCGAGGCCTTTCGGGGAATTCGAAGTCCCGGCAAGGATAAAGCCGCCGTCATTGGTAAGCCGGATGCTTTGCAGCAAATCCGAACCGTTGCCGCCAAAGCTTTTTTGCCAGTCTAAATCGCCCTTTTCATCCATCTTCCAGACCCAGTAATCGAGATCACCACGGGGAGCTTCGGTCTTGTTCCCGGTTTTTCCCGAAAGCGAACTTCCGGCCAGGATAAAGCCGTAATCGGCCGTGGGTTGCGCATCGAAAAGGTAATCGGCCTGTTTGCCGCCATATGATTTTTCCCATAGGATGTCTTGGGAGTAGCTTGCTAAAGTGCCGCAGGCTAGCACAAGTATTATTGCGTGTTTGCGCAAGGAAAAGTTTCGTTTCATTATTTTGATGGTTGGTTAATAAAACTGCGTAAATGAAATAATGATTGTGGCGCGGAAACAGGATCCCTCGGGCGATTATGGCGTGTAAAATTATTCGGTATGGCTTCCTATTAGAGGCAGGAAGCGGGATAGATGATTCCCTGAATATAAAAAAAGTAATAACGAATTGTGAAAATACAAACCATAAAAACGATGAAACTCTTGTTTTCCCGATTAATTACTTCTTTGATTGGACATCAGCCAGCTTGAAATACTGTCCGATGTCGATAAATAATAGGCAGCCTTACATGGGAATAACATAAACCGCATGGAAATTATATAACACAATATCGGCAAAAGTTGCGTTAATTCGTCAGATTTCACCTGCGCCTCACCGGCGCAAATTTTTTGACCCATGGTAAAGCCGCCTATTGCGCATCAGTAACCCAATAAAGTTCCATTCATGGAAATGGAAGGCAAAACATGATTTTAATCGTAGACGACCAACAACAAAACATACTCCCTTTAAAAAAAATCCTATCGCTCCACGGACTGGACTGCGACGAGGCCCATTCCGGCGAAGATGCGCTCCGTAAAACGCTCCAATACGACTATTCGCTCATCATCCTTGATGTACAAATGCCGGGAATGGACGGGTTTGAAGTAGCCGAAACATTAGCCGGCAGCAGCCGGACCAAAGATATCCCGGTCATTTTCCTCTCGGCGATAAGCAAAGAGAAAAAATACATCACCAAAGGCTATGAAACCGGCGGAGTCGATTACATTACCAAACCTGCCGATCCCGACCTGCTGATCCTGAAAGTAAAATCGTTCCTTAAAATGCATCGGCAGCAGAAAGAGCTTAAAGAATTGGGGCAATTGCTGACGAGCGAAATCGAAATCAGGAAAGACGCGCAGGAAAACCTCGAACTCAAAGTTGCCGAGCGGACGCATGAACTCCTGCAAAAAAATGAAGAACTCGAACTAAACAACCATGAGTTGCAGCAGTTTGCCTGGGTCGTTTCGCACGATTTGAAGGAACCGATACGGAAAATCGAGATATTCCTGAAGCTGATCCGTGAGCGCTGCCTGAACGACAACGAAAACGGCGGAAGTTATGCCAGCCGGGCAATCATGGCGGCCGAACGGATGAACAACCTCATCAACGACCTGCTTGCCTACTCCCGGCTTTCCTCGCCTGTCCTGCCGGAAATATGCGACCTGAATGAAATCGTCGGTGAAGTAATGGCAGATCTCGATTATGTAATCGAATCGAAAAAAGCCCGGATTATTGTCCACAATGACCTTGATCCGGTAATCGGAGTGCCAAGCCAATTGCGGCAAGTATTCCAGAACCTGATCAGCAATTCGCTGAAATTCGCCAAAAACGGCACCACGCCGCAAATCGACATCTATTCTGAGACAGTCGCCGGACCCGATCCTGAAGCAAACGAAAGGCTCTTCCAAAAAGTCGTCTTCAAGGATAACGGAATCGGCTTCGACCAGCAATACAATGAAAAGATTTTCACCATTTTCCAGCGGCTCCATCACAAAGAAGATTATGAAGGTACCGGAATCGGCCTGGCTATCGCCAAGAAAATCATTGAAAAACACGAGGGCCGGATTACCGGGGAAAGCAAACCCGGGCAAGGTGCAACCTTTACGCTATTCCTTCCCTCCACAACCGCAAAAAAACCATGAACGGAAATTTCAAAAGAAACCTGATCGTAAGTTCCTCCATTTCGGTACTGATCCTGCTGGTCAGTTCGACGGCCTCTTACTTCAGCATCAAAAGCCTTGTAGACAGCAACAGCCAGGTCAACCATACACAGGAGGTAATCAACAACATCAACAATGCACAGTCTTCGATCACTGATGCGCAAACCAGCATGCGCGGCTATCTGATCGCCGGGAGGCAGGATTTCCTTACCTATTACCAAGGATCGGAAATGCAGACTGATGCTTATTTGGAAAATATCGAAACCCTGACGTCCGATAATTACGCGCAGCAAGTGACCATCAAGGAAATCCGGCCGCTTTCCTATTCATTTTACAGGTATCTCGAAAAACGCATCGCCGACAAAAACGAGGGCAGGATGGTCATGGCCGCCGACCTGAACCAAGGGAAGCAATTTACCGATCAGCTGCGCATCTTGTTCAGGCGCATGGAAAACCGCGAGAACGAATTGCTCAAAGCCCGCATTGCGGATTCGAATAAATATGGCTCGTACAGCTCGGTGCTGATCATCGTGGCAGCCCTGGTGGCAATGCTGATCAGCGCAATTTTCTTTGTGCGTATCCTGAATGATTACCGTACACGGCTGAAACTTCAGCAGGAACTGGAGGAAAGCGAACGCGAAACAGCCGAGCGCATCCGCGTCATCAGCAACATCGCCACGCAAATTTCGACCGGCGATTATACCATACGTGTCGACGATACCGAATCGGATGCCCTGGGCAGTGTCGCGGGCTCTTTAAATAATATGGCCGAGTCGCTCGATGCGTCGTTTACCAAACTATCTGATAACGAATGGCTGCAATCGGGAATCGCACAACTGAACAACGCCATGATCGGCGACAAGACGGTTTCGGAACTCGCATCGGAAATCGTTGACTTCATGGCCGGCTACACCGGCAGCCAGGCGGGCGTACTTTATACGCTTGAAGACGACGGGCTCGTGGTTTCGGGCAGTTACGGCTATATCCCAGACGAAAAAAGGAAATTTCTCAAGATCGGCGAAGGTTTGTCCGGCCAGGCCATTGCGTCGGGGAAGCTGTTGGAACTCAGACCGCCGGGCGAAGAAAGCATCATCGTTTCGTATGCTTTGGGCGAAGCCAAGCCAAGCCACATCATAGCCCTGCCACTGATCGATAATGGAACCATGGGCGTGTTGGAACTAGCGACATTGAACACTTTTACGACGCTCGATATTGAATTCCTGCAGGCTGTTTCCAACAACATCGGCATCGCGATCCGATCAGCCCAAACCCGCAAACGCATACAGGAACTATTGGAGGAAACCCAGGCGCAATCCGAAGAACTCAAAGCACAGCACAGCGAACTCGAAAGCATGAATGCCGAACTCGAGACACAGGCCGAAAAGCTCCAGGCTTCGGAGGAAGAACTCAAAGTACAGCAGGAAGAATTGCAGCAAACCAACGAGGAACTGGCCGAGCGCAGCGTACTGCTCGAAGAGCAGAACACCGAAATCCAGCGGAAATCAGAGGCACTTGAGCTCTCGACACGATATAAATCGGAATTCCTGGCCAACATGTCGCACGAACTGCGCACACCACTCAATTCCATCCTGTTGCTGAGCAGGCTGCTCGCCGAGAACAATGACCAGAACCTTTCGGAAGAACAGATCGAGTTTGCGCGCGTCATCCAGAGTTCGGGCAACGGGCTTCTGGGATTGATCGACGAAATCCTCGACCTCTCAAAAATAGAAGCCGGCAAAATGGAATTGGAAATCCTTGAGGTACCGGTCAAAGAAATCACTGAGTCACTGTCCGGGCTGTTCCTGCACCTGGCAAAAGAAAAAAATATCAGCTTCGATATCGTCTCCGATGAGGCACCGCTATTGATCCGGACCGACCGCATGCGGCTCGAGCAGATTCTCAAAAACCTGATTTCAAATGCAATCAAGTTTACGGCAAAAGGATCGGTCACGCTCCGGATCGCCAAAGCCCAGCACAACCCGAAACTTGTCTCGTTTTCGGTCACCGATACCGGAATCGGAATTCCCGAAGCGCAACAGCCGCTCGTATTCGAAGCTTTCCAACAAGCCGACGGCTCAACCAAACGAAAATACGGCGGCACAGGACTTGGGCTTTCAATCAGCCGGGAACTGTCGCGGCTGCTGCACGGCGAACTGACGCTCGAAAGCGAACCGGGCAAAGGCAGTATTTTCACGCTGACCCTGCCAATTTCGATATCCGGCGCGGGGCAACTACCACAGGAAGCCGATAAGGAGCCGGCGCCTGAAGTCCCGAAAGCGGGGACCGAAAAATACATCAGCGCCGAAATCCCGGACGCCATTCCGGACGACCGCGAAGCCATTTTGGCGGGTGACAAGACCATACTGATTGTCGAAGACGACACCAATTTCGCGAAATCGCTGATTGAGTTTACCCGGGAACGCGGTTATAAGGCGATTGCGTGCGTGCGTGGCGACGAAGCGTTCAACCTGGCGAAAACCTATCTACCGACAGGTATTTTACTCGACATCGAACTTCCGGTAAAATCGGGCTGGCAGGTCATGGAAGAACTCAAGGGCGACGCCCACACACGTCATATTCCGGTGCATATCATGTCGTCGCACAGGATCCGCCAGGAAAGCCTGCTGAGAGGCGCCGTGAATTTCCTCGATAAACCGGTCGCCTATGAGCAAATCCCGGAAGTGTTCAAAAGAATCGAGCAAATCGTCAACCGCGATGCACAGAAAGTACTCATCATCGAAGATAACTCCAAACACGCTGAGGCTTTGTCGCTTTTCCTTTCGGGGAACAGTATCAATACAGAAATCTCGAGCGATATCGAGACCGGTGTCGGCATCCTGCAGAAAAACGGCGTCGACTGCGTCATTCTCGATATGGGCATCCCGGATAAAAAGGCTTATACGCTGCTGGACGAAATCAAAAAAGATTCGGGCCTCGAAAACATCCCGGTAATCGTTTTTACGGGAAAAAGCCTTTCGATAAACGAGGAAATGAAAATCAGGAAATATGCCGACTCGATCGTGGTCAAAACAGCGCACTCCTACCAGCGCATGCTTGATGAAGTTTCGCTGTTCCTGCACATCGTGGAAGACGGAAAAAAGAAAAATGCGAAAAAGGACATCAAAAAGCAACAGCTCGACAACGTCCTGAAGAACAAGACCGTCCTGGTTGTGGACGACGACGTACGAAACATCTACTCGCTGACGAAGGCACTCGAGCTGCTCCAAATGCAGGTCATTTCGGCCATTGATGGCGCGGAAGGGCTCAAGGCATTGGAGGAAAATCCGCAAACCGACGTAATCCTGCTCGACATGATGATGCCGAACCTCGACGGATATGAAACGGCCAAACGCATCCGAGAAAACCCCAAATTCAAAAAGCTTCCCGTGATTGCGGTAACCGCCAAAGCCATGATGGGCGACCGCGAAAAGTGCATCAATGCCGGAGCGTCAGACTATATCACCAAACCCGTAGACGTAGATCAGTTGCTTTCGCTGCTGCGCGTCTGGCTTTACGATTCCAAACGATGAAAAAGAAAACTGTCCTGATCGTTGACGACGACGTGCGGAATATTTTTGCACTTGCCGCCACGTTGCGCGCCAAATCATTCGATGTTGCCTCCAGCGGCAGCGCAAGGGAAGCCCTGGCGCTTTTGCGTACCAATCCCGAGATAGATGCCGTCTTAATCGATATGATGATGCCGGAAATGGATGGCTATGAAGCCATTCCGCTGATCAGGGAAATACCGTCACATGCAGACACGCTGATTGTTGCCGTAACGGCACAGGCCATGCCCGGCGATCGCGAAAAATGCCTTTCGGCCGGGGCCGGCGATTACATTTCGAAGCCGGTCGATGTGGATTATCTGCTTGAATTATTGAAAAACGCCTGATGATTACCGATCCGCAAATCGACACGCTTGTCCGGGAAATCTCCGACTATTACGGTTACGATTTCAGCGGTTATACGCGCGCCTCCTTTAAACGGCGGGTCGAGCGGCTCTTTGAGCTGGACGGTTTCGGGAGCTTTTCCGAAATGCTTTTCAAAATCCGGTCGGATGGGGATTATTTCAAGCGGCTCGTAGAGGAAATCACGGTGAACGTGACCGAAATGTTCCGCGACCCGTCTTTTTACAAAGCGCTCCGGGAAGACATTCTGCCCGCCATGGGCGCCAAACCGTTCATCAGGATATGGCATGCGGGATGCTCAACGGGCCAGGAAGTATTTTCGATGGCCATTTTGCTTAGCGAGCTCGGCCTGCTGCACAAATCGATCCTGTATGCCACCGATATCAACCACTCGGTACTGGAAACCGCCCAAAAAGGGGTTTACGCACTCAGACTGATCAAGGAGTACGCGGAAAATTACCGCCTGTCGGGCGGTAAGAAAGACTTTTCGGATTACTATACAGCCAATTACGGCCTGGCCAAATTCAACGAAAACCTGTCGGAAAAAGTGGTATTCTCGCAGCACAGCCTGATATCGGACCGGTCGTTCAACGAATTCGACCTTATCCTGTGCCGTAATGTCCTGATCTATTTCGACAAAGAACTGCAGGACCGAGCATTACAGTTGTTCGACGACAGCCTTGCCCGCCTGGGCTATCTCGCGCTCGGCTCGAAGGAAACAATAAAATATACTTCGGTCCAGCGCCACTTCGAACAGGCCGGAAAAGAAAAAATATGGAAGAAAACCAAGTAAAGCCGTTTAAGAAACTGCTGCTGATCGGCGGATCGGCCGGAAGCCTGGAAGTGCTGATGACCCTGTTTCAGAAGCTCAAAACAATCCATTCGCTGGCCATCGTCATCATTCTCCACCGCAAGAACGGCGACGACAACTTGCTGGAAGAACTCATCGCGATGAAAACGAAAATTCCTTTGGCGGAAGTTGAAGACAAAGCGGCTTTGCTGCAAGGACATATCTATGTGGCACCGCCCGATTACCATTTGCTCTTCGAAGATAGCTATACGATTGCGCTCGACGTGTCCGAAAAAGTGAATTACAGCAGGCCCAGCATCGACGTGTGTTTCGAATCGGCGTGCGAGGCTTACGGAAAAGACGTTTGCGCGCTCCTGCTTTCAGGGGCCAACTCGGACGGCGCGGCGGGGCTGGCGGCCATAGAACACGCCGGTGGTGCGGTCGCGGTGCAGGCACCCGAAACCGCGGAAGTGCCTTTTATGCCGCAACAAGCGCTTGCCCTGACTACGCCAAGCATTTTGAAGCCTGCCGATATGTGCCGTTGGATCAGAAGTTTTGACGAACTATAAAATGACCAAGGTCTGCTCCTAACCGGAAACCGTTTCATGGACTAAAAATGTACAAATCCGAGATATTTTACTTTATCACACATTTTATACATTTCAAACACTCACCGCTTTCTTAAAAAATTCATTATTTTTGTTTAGAGAATTTGAAAAAATAATGAACAACATCAAAACCCTATTCAGCATCAAAGATCTCGAAAACCTCTCGGGAATCAAGGCGCATACCATCCGGATCTGGGAAAAAAGGTACGGCGTGCTCGCCCCGATGCGGACCGAAACCAACATCCGCTATTATGACATGGCTTCGCTGCAGAAACTGCTGAACATCACCTTGCTGCACAGCCACGGCTACAAAATATCGAAAATATCGAAGTTTCCCGAAGAAAAAATTCCTGCGCTGGTCAACGAAATCATTTCAAGAAAAAGCGCCGGTCATCATGCGGTAAACGCCTTTAAGATGGCAATGATGAACTTCGATCAGGCCCAGTTTTTCAATACCTACAACAGCCTGCTTTCCGAAAAAACGTTTCCCGAAATCTTCTATGAAGTCATCATTCCGCTTTTGGATGAAATCGGGATGCTGTGGCAAACCAATACCATTACGCCTGCCCACGAGCACTTTATCAGCAATCTCGTTCGGCAAAAAATCCTGGTGAATACCGAAAAGCTTCAGGGAAACGAACCTATAAGGCACGATAAGGTTTTCGTGCTGTACCTGCCGCTCGGTGAAATCCACGAATTGGGCCTGATGTATGTGAATTACGAAATCATCCGAAATGGTTATAAATCGATTTTTCTGGGCAGCAGCGTTCCGATCGAAAGCCTCAAGGATGTAACGCGCTATTTTTCGGATATTGTCTTCATTTCCTACTTTACGATTGCGCCTTATCGCAATGAAATCAAAGATTATCTCAACGAACTTAACAATGCGGTGCTGGCCGGTGAAATTCCGCTTTGGCTGCTCGGACGCAATACAACAGCGATCGACCTCGTGAAAATGCCGCAAAATATCCGGGTTTTTGAATCGATAGGCAAACTGGCCGAAGAACTTTAAACGGTAATTTAACTTTTGTTGAAAGAAGAATTGTTTATGTTTTTCATAATTTTATTAAACACAAGTCGAATTGAACGAACTTGTCAAAACATTTTACGTGGATAAAAAAAGCGTCTTCATTATCGGTTCCGGATTTTCGTCGCTTTCCGCAGCTTGCTATCTCGCCAAAGCCGGATATGAAGTTACGGTTTTCGAGAAAAACGACACGATCGGCGGTCGCGCACGCCAGTTGAAAAAGGGCGGTTTCACTTTCGATATCGGCCCGACCTGGTATTGGATGCCCGACGTTTTTGAACGCTTCTTTTCGGATTTCGGCAAAAAGCCTTCGGATTATTACTCGCTGACAAAGCTTTCGCCCGCATACGAAGTATATTTCGGCAAAAATGACAAAGTCACGATTGCTGGAAATCCGGCGGAAATTACAACCGAATTTGAAAAGATCGAAAAAGGCAGCGGCAAAAAGCTCGATGAATTTATGGCTACAGCAAAAAGCAATTACGATATCGCTATCAAAGACCTTGTTTACAGGCCCGGTGTTTCGCCGCTCGAGCTCGTGACGTTCAGGGCTGCGAAAAAAATCGGGCAGTTTTTCGGATCGGTCAGTAAAGACGTGCGCAAACGGTTTAAGGATAAAAAGCTCATACTGATATTGGAATTTCCTGTACTTTTTCTTGGCGCAAAACCTTCGGATACGCCGTCGTTCTACAATTTCATGAACTATGCAGATTTTGGCCTCGGCACCTGGCATCCAGAAAACGGAATGTACAGCGTGGTTTTGGCGATGGAAAAGCTCGCCTTGGAACTCGGGGCAAAAATCCATACCAACAGCAATGTCGAAAAAATCATCGTAAAAAACGGAAAAGCCGTCGGATTGATGATCAACGGAAAGGAAATGACAGCCGACGTCATCGTCAGCGGTGCCGATTACCATCATACCGAAACGCTTTTGGCGGAAAAAGACCGAAGCTATTCCGAGAAATATTGGAAACGCAAGACTTTTGCGCCGTCATCGCTGCTGTTTTACGTAGGTTTCGATAAAAAGATTGCAGACGTTTCGCACCATACATTGTTCTTTGACGTTGATTTCGATGCGCATGCGGCGGCGATTTACGATAATCCGCAGTGGCCCGGCGAGCCGCTTTTTTATGCGAGCTTTCCGTCCAAAACCGACAGGAATGCGGCGCCTGAAGGAAAAGAAGCGGCCATTTTCCTGATTCCGCTGGCGCCGGGAATCGAAGACACTGACGCGTTGCGAAACCTTTATTTTGAAAAAATCGTAACTAGGCTGGAAAACCTGACCGGGCAGCCGCTCAAAAATAGTATTATATTTAAGGAATCTTTCGGCGTAAAGGATTTCGTCTCGGCCTACAATTCCTATAAAGGAAATGCCTACGGAATGGCCAATACGCTGATGCAGACGGCATTCCTGAGGCCGAAACTGAAAAGCAAAAAAGTCGAAGGCCTGTATTTTACCGGGCAGCTCACAGTTCCCGGACCGGGCGTTCCGCCGGCATTGATTTCGGGCAAGCTCACCGCAGGACTAATCAGTAAACACGAACCATGAAACCGACCAGTAAATCCATTTTCGACAAAGTTTCCAACGATTGCAGCAGGAACGTGACCAAAGCGTACAGCACGTCGTTTTCGAGCGCGGTTCGGATGCTTTGTCCTTCGATCCGGCAGGATATTTACAATATCTACGGTTTCGTGCGGCTGGCCGATGAGATCGTGGACAGCTTCCACGATTATGACAAACCGCAGCTTTTTGCGCAGTTCGAGATCGATCTCGTTAAGGCGCTCGAACAAAAAATCAGCCTGAACCCGGTACTAAATGCTTTCCAGCACACGGTTTACAAATACGACATTCCGGTCGCGCTGATCGATTCGTTTATGAAAAGCATGGCGCTCGATCTGACCAAATCGGTTTATGAAACCCATCGCGAATATTCGGAGTACATCTACGGATCGGCCGATGTGGTCGGACTGATGTGCCTCAAGGTTTTCGTAAAAGGCGACGACCAGAAATACGACGAGCTGAAATCGGCGGCGATGCGGCTTGGCTCGGCATTCCAGAAAGTAAATTTCCTTCGCGACTTAAAAGACGATTACGAAGTGCTGCACCGCAGCTATTTTCCGCAGGCCGATTTGAGCCGGCTCGACGAGCAATCCAAAAAACTGATCATCGACGAGATTGAGGCCGACTTCAAGGCCGGATTCGACGGAATTCTGCGTTTGCCGCTCGAGGCGAAATTCGGCGTTTATACGGCTTACATTTATTACCGGAAATTATTGTCGAAACTCAGGAAAACCCCTTCGCTCGAAATCCGGAACAAACGCATCCGCGTGCCCGATTACCAGAAATTCGGGCTTTTCGCAAAATGCTATTTTTCTTATAAATTCAATATCCTGTAATGGCTTTGTGGATCGATATCGCAGTTTTTTTCCTGACATTTTTGTTTATGGAATTCATGGCTTGGTTCACCCACAAATACGTCATGCACGGTTTTTTGTGGCGTTTGCATGCCGATCATCACAAGAAAGACCACGATTCGTGGTTTGAGCGGAACGACGCTTTTTTCCTGTTTTACGCCGGAGTCAGCATCGGGTTTTTCCTGCTTTGGCAAAACGATATCCTGCAGATGGGGCTGTCCATCGGGCTCGGGATTTTAGCTTACGGTATCTCCTATTTTTTCGTGCACGACATTTTCATCCACCAGCGTTTCAAACTGCTGCGCAACGCGGATAATCGTTATGCAAAAGCAGTGCGGCGTGCCCACAAAATGCACCATAAACACTTAGGCAAGGAAGACGGCGAGTGTTTCGGGATGCTGTTTGTTCCCTTTAAATATTTCCGGAAATAAAAAAAGCACCCGGACGGATGCTTTTCATTCTATCGACGACTTTTATTTGTTCTGAGCCATGAGTTCCTGGAGCGGCTTGAGCTGTTCGGGATCGATTTTGGCCTGTTTGAGCATGGCCATCATGGTAAAGATTCCCGTTGGCGTCATGTCGGTTCCCAAAACCCGGATCACGGCAAAACCCGTATCCTTTTTGTTGGCAAAAAGCACGAACTCGTCAATGTGGTTCTCATCGCCTACGAAACTCACCGAAGCGCCGTCTTTACCATCGCTGAACTTCATCAGTTGCTGGTATTTTTCATCCTTGAGGATTTCCTTGACCTTGGCTTTTTCAGCATCATAACTGGCCTTGTTCGACTCGTCGGCCTTAAAGGCCAGGACGTTCATCTTGTCGAGCGATTCGTATGCCTGGCGCTGGTCGGCGGTCAGTTTTTTCGTATCGATATTGAGTATCGACGGGGAAATGTCGATTATGGTAAAGTCTTTTTTCTCGCTGTTCTCTACAAAATATTTCTGCAGCGTCGGTTCCGAATTGCATGCGGTAAACAGTGTGCAAAAGAGCGCAATAATGCCGATTCCGTATCGATGGACTTTCATTTTCATGGCTTTTATTTTGGACCTTTCGAACCTTTTGCGCCCTTACCCGCTTTGTTCAGGACATCGGCGCCGGGAAGGTTCATTCTTTCGGTCAGCGCCGAAATATCGTTCAGGTCGAAATCGCCGGTGAGCGACATCAGTACGGTTTCGGTCTTGCCCGAACCTTCGATGAACATCAGCAGTTCCCTGACCTGGGTTTCGGTCGCGCCCGATTTGACCATGATCCGGATGTTCTGGCCTTTTTCGCTGATGCGCATCAGTTCTTCCAGTCCTGAAGATTTGATGTAGGAATTTGCGGTCGATTTCATGTCGGCGGCGTATTTCGCATTGGTCGTGCGGAACACTTTGAGGTTGTCGAGCTTCTTGATCAGATTGAGAAACTGTTGCGATTCCTTGTTCTTGACGTTGCCCATCATCTGGAACATTTTCTTGTTGACGATTACCGTCGCGATATCGTCCGGCCCGTCGAACTTGTCGAAAACGGATTGTCCGAAGAACAGGGTTGGCATCAAAGCCACGATTAAGGTGATAACTAATTTTTTCATTGTGTTTAATTTTTGTAAGGTATTTATTTTATGACGATTCGTTCGGTTTGCCTTTTGTCGCCGGTCGTAATTTCGACGACGTACGTGGCCGGTGCAAGTCCGGAAACGGGAATTCCCGATTTGGTGTAGGACAGCTCTTTTACAAGCCTTCCGGATAAATCGTAGAGTTTGACCTGCGAAGGCTGATCGGTATCGATGTAGAAAACATCCGACGCAGGATTCGGATAGACTTTGAGTTTCAGCGCGTTTTTGAGTTCGGTGAATTTGTCCTCGTCGGCTTTTTTGTCGCCGGTTACGGTTTTGCTTTCCAGCATTTCCGAAATCTGGTCGAGGTTGAAATTTCCGGTCACCGAAATCAGCATCGTTTCCTGTTTTTGCTTCGAGCCCGTAACCAGCACGAGGATTTCCGTCAGTTGTGACTCGGTCGCGCCGTCCTTGACCATGATCCGGATTTGCGAACCGGATTCCTTGAGCTGCATCAGGTCTTCAAGCCCGACGGATTTCGCATATTGCGTTGCGGCTGATTTCAATTCGGCGGCGGTCGCGGCTTCCTGGGTCGTAAAAATCCGCAGGCCAGTAATCTGTTTGATCATTTCCACGCCTTGCTTCGTGTTTTCGTCCGATGCGTTGAACTTGGTATTGGCCAGCATGGTAAATGTTTTTTTGCCGACGATAACCGAGGTAACGTTCACGTCTTTCTCGAATTTATCGAAAGCGTCCTGGGCGAAAAACAGCGCCGGCATCAGCAGCAGCGCGGTTGTAATGAATAACTTTCTCATTTTTTTACGTTTTTAGATTGATTTTCGTTTTTTGCCGTCTCAGTCCTTAAAGACCGATGATTTGGCGTCTTCGTATGTCTGGACATACTGCATGCTTTCGATTCCCTTGTTGACGTTGCCCGATAAAAGGTCGAGCGCCTTTTGGGTTTCCCTGAAAGCGACTTCAGGATTGTCGTAGGTTCCGAGGTCTTCGGGCTGGCTGTTGAACCAGGCGATTCCGATCCCGAACAAAATCACAACGGAAGCCGCCACCGATAACCACGCCGCTTTACTGCGTTTTTTGGATTGTAGTGGAATCTGGATGCCGGATTTCTCTTGTTGTGCAAAACTGAAATAATTGAATAAGGACTTGTATTGCAAAAGATGCTGCGCAACATCTTCGGAAGAAAAATAAACTCTCAATTCTTTTTCTTCTGCGATACTCGTTTCCCCCTGAAGGTATTTTTCTAGTAATTTTTCTGTTTTATGCAATTCCATAGCCGTGTGTTTTTGTCATAAATTCCCGTATCGTTTTTCTTGCCCTGGAAAGCGCCACCCTGACGGCGGTTTCGTTCATTTCCATAATTTTGGCGATTTCCTCGAATTCGTACTGCTCGATGTCGCGCATCTGTACGATGAGTTTCTGCTGCTCGGGCAGCTGGTCGATCACTTTCGCGACCCAATCCCAGGTATCGCGGTCTTCCACTTTTTGCTGGAGGCTCGCTTCCCGGTCGGTGAAATTGCTGTGGACGATTTTCAGGTTGCCCGCCCGTTTGGATTTGAGCTGGTCGAGGCAGTAGTTCTTGGCCATCGTCATCGCCAGCGCTTCAACGCTGTTGTATTCACCTAAATTTTCATTCTTGTTCCAGAGCTTGACGATCACTTCCTGTGTCGCGTCTTCGGCTTCCTCGGTGCTGACGAGCAGTCTTTTCGACAGCCTGAAAAGCTTGTCCCGGAACGGGTTGATTAATTGCATGAACTCCGATTGGTTCATAATGTTTGATTGGTTGATTGATTCTCTAGGGCAAGACGAAGGTGTATTTTTTTTGTTACAAAAAAGATTTCCGCCAAAACTAAATAACGTAAATTTACGTTGATTCACAAAAGAATTTGCCATGAAAAAAATTGCCGGATTTTTAATCCTGTTCCTGTTGCTGGCCGCTTTTCCGGGTTGCCAGGACGATAATGAAAACTCGGTCCCGGACGATCTGCGCATCAACGATTTCATCTGGAAAGGACTCAACCTTTACTACCTTTGGCAGGAAGACGTGCCGGATCTGGCAGACGACCGTTTCGCCAATCAAGACCAACTGAATGAGTTTCTGGAAAACTATCCCGTACACGAAGATTTGTTCAATCATTTGCGCGTCGATCCGTCGATTGACCGGTTCAGCGTCATTTACAGCGATTACCGCGTGCTCGAAGGCGTTTTGAACGGAACGATCGAAAATAACGGCGTCGATTACGGGCTCAAATACAAATCCGGAAGCACGACCGATATTTTCGGCTGGGTGCGTTACATTTTGCCAAATTCGGACGCTTCGTCGAAAGACATCCATCGCGGCGACATCTTTTATGCGATCAACGGAACGCCGCTGAACGTGGACAATTACCGCAACCTATTGGCCGGCGAAACCTACACGCTGAACCTCGCCGATTACGACGGCGGAAACATTACACCGAACGGCCAGTCGGTTACGGTAACCAAAACGGATTACTCTGAAAACCCTGTGCTTGTCAATACGACGATCGATGCCGGTGCGCATAAAATCGGTTATCTGATGTACAATGGTTTCTACTCCAATTACGAAACCCAGCTCAACGCCGCATTTGCCGAGCTTCAATCGCAGAACATTACCGATCTGGTGCTCGACCTGCGCTACAATTCCGGCGGCTCGATCGACACGGCAACGCGGTTGGCGAGCATGATCACCGGGCAGTTCAACGGGCAATTGTTTGCCAAGGAACAGTGGAACGATAAAGCGCAGGCGTATTTTGAAGCGAACAGCCCTTCGGCGCTGGTCAATAATTTCACGAACCAGCTCAAAACCGGCGCGACCGGCAACAGCCTGAATTTGAATAAAATTTACATCCTGACCACCAAAAGCACGGCTTCCGCGAGCGAATTGGTCATCAACGGGCTTGCTCCTTATATCGATGTGGTCCAGATCGGCGATTTCACGACCGGGAAAAATGTCGGGTCGATCACGCTTTACGATTCGCCCGATTATACCGCGCACGACCGGAATCCGGACCATAAATATGCGATGCAGCCGATCGTGCTGAAAATCGTCAACAAAGACGGATTCGGGGATTATCTCGACGGATTGCCGCCCGATCATCCGCTGCTTGAAGATTTGGGCAATCTGGGCGTACTGGGCAATCCAAGCGAACCGCTGCTGAGCACGGCCATCGGGCTGATTACCGCCGACGGCCGAAAAATAAGGCGCAATCCCGAACGGATTTTAGAGGATTTCAAAGACAGCAAATCGATCAATCATCAAGACCAGATGTATGTAGAAAATTTTAAGGGCAATTTAAAATAATCCGTTTTTTCCTAATAATATTTTATATTGCCGCGTTATGAAACCGAACCCTTAAACCAAACAATATGAAACTTCCCATCAAAATGGCTATTGCTTTAGCCGCCGTCGCCTCGCTAGCTTTCGTCAACCCGAAAGCCAAATCCAAGCCGGTCAACATCGTCATTGACGCCGGACACGGCGGAAAAGATTTCGGCGCAACCTATGAAAATACGACCGAAAAAGAAATAGTCGCTCAGATTTCGGAAAAGATCAAATCGTTTAATGATGACCAAAACATCGTCATTCACTTTACGAGAACGTCCGACGAAAACATCAGCCTGGCCGACCGGACGGCGCTCATCAACAAAATCAAACCCGATCTGGTGCTGTCGCTCCATGTGAACGCAAACGCCGATACCGCTAATTCGGGCATGGACATTTTTATTCCTGAAACCAGCAATGCGACAAGTGAAAAGTCACAGAAATACGCAGGCCTGCTTTCCGATAAGCTCGTGCGGAACCATTCTGTCAAATTTCTCGGCATCAAGCAGGCGCCGCTTTCGATCCTGAAAAAATCGGAAGTCCCGGCTATGGTCGTCGAACTCGGTTTCCTTTCCAATGCGAACGACCGGAAATACCTCACCGACCCGAACCAGCAGGGCCGGATTGCCGAAACCATTCTCGAATTCATCCGCGAAATGGAATGAGTTTCAACCCAATAAAAAAAGGCTTTCGAAAATGAAAGCCTTTTTTATGCGCTAATTATTTATTCGTTGAAATAAAAACTATTCGGCCCTAACCCCACCGTAATTTCCTTGAGCACATCGCCGCCGTTGGCCGAATAAACCAGCATCTTGCCGTCCGAGACGAAGTCGCTCGCCGCTTCGCTGATGAAAATCCGGTTGCCGTGGACCGCAAAACCGTACCCGATGTACAAACTGGTCGAGCCGGTGTCGATCAGCGGCGTATCATTGGCCGCGACCGCATTGAGCGCAATCCTGTAAATTTTCGGCCCGACGGTAAAATACGCCCGGTTGTTGTCGATATCGAGATTCCGCGCATCGGTAAGTTCGCCGGCAAATGTAACCGAGCTTTCGATCGTATCTTCTTCAATATCCGTCGTAGTCGTGTCTTCCTCGGTATAAATCCGGACCATTTTGCTGTTGTCGGTCGAATTGGCGCAAAGCACATATAAAATTCCGTCCTTCACTTCCATCGAGTTCGGTGAAATCCCGACGTCGATCGAAGTCTTGATCGCAGCCGTTGCCGGATCGATTACCGTAACGTGGCTTCCCGAACCGAACGAACCGTCGGCCACATACAGTTTGCCGTTGGTCTCGACGATGTGATCGGCATAATCGTTTACTGCAATAGGCGATCCGACAGCCAATGTCGAAAGGTCGATCACGGCCACATAATCGTCTGTCGCGCTGGTAAAATCGTTGAGGTTCGTCACGTATGCTTTCCCGTTATAAGCCACGCCGTACCGCGGGTTGGCCAATCCGGTCGAAATCGTATTGATGTATTCGAAAGTATAACGGTTCACGACCGTAATTTTGTTGCTTCCGCCGGCAATGATGAAAGCGCGGTCGCCGTCAAAGAACATCGACTGGTCATAACCACCAAGCGATTGCCCACTGTTGACATTGTTGAAAATATCCTGCTCGACCGTAGTCAGGTCGCTGCTGGCATAAGTGACCGATCCGCTTGTGCCGTTGCCTTCGTTCAATACCAAAATGCCGTTGTCGTAATTACCGAGTGAAGTACTGCCATTGTCGTCGCTGTTGCTGCACGAAACCGCGAAAGCCGCACCGATGACAGCCAGAAATAGTTTGTTGATTTTCATTCTTTAAAGATTAATGGTTAAATACATGTTATAATTCCTGCCGGGGAAAGGCCGACCTTCGACAACCCGGTAGTTTTCGTTGAATATATTCTGTATTCCGGCGCCAAATTTACACCTATTTGCCTTACCTAAAGCCAATGATGCGTTAATATTTGAAACCCAATACGAATCGATGTTGTATCTCGGATTGTTGTCGCTCTGGGTAAAGACCGTGCCGTTGAACAACGTTTGATAAATTAGTGAAAACCGTTTCCACGACCACGCCGCCGAACCGGTCGCTTTATGGTACGGCACGTAAATCAACTGGTAACCGGTTTTCGCGTTTTCGGAAACGGTGTAGGCGTATGTGCCATTTAGAGCGATTTCGTGCGTGCCGATTTTTCGGTTCCAACCGGCTACGGCTTCAATGCCGTACGTGCGGACATTATTGATATTTCTCGGAAACCAGATCGTCGTCGTTCCGGGAAGCCATTGGATCATGTCGGTGATGTTGTTGAGATAGCCCGTGACCGAAAAAGACAGTTTTTTAAACCGGAATTCGTTTCCGACTTCGAATTGATAGGACGATTCGGGCTTCAGGTCCGGATTGCTGCCTTCGAGCCAGAAGAGATCGTTGAAATCCGGGATGCGGAAATTGCGCGAAGCGTTGCCCTTCAGCGTATAATTTTCAGTGAATTTATAGGATAAACCGGCCGAAAACAAAAGTGGACTTTCATAAGTGTCGGTAATTTCCTTTCGTAAGCCGAGCTCGTACGCCAGCCGCTTCAATTGCTGTTTTACAAGCAATACCGCCGAACCGATGTTTCTTTCGTTGTCGCCAATATCGGTGCCCGTGCCTTTGGTCCGGGTAAAATCTACCACGCCATTTAAGACGATTTTCGATGGGAATTCATAGGCCGCATCGTATTTCGCAATTGCGGTTTCCGCGCGTCCGTAATTGTGCGGCTCATGAGCGAGATTGGCAAAATACCAATATTTTTCACTGAGGAAAGCCACTTTGGCCGTCGAGGTGAACTGACCCGATTCGTACGTCCATTCCAACAAATTCCGCGCATTCGAATCGCGATATTTGGTTTGGGTGTCCGAAGGCGAAATCAGCGAAAAATGCCGCTCGCCGTCAAAAAAATAACTATAGAATTTCAGGTAATTTGAACGGTTGATCCGATATCCGAAATCCGCATTCAAACTCGTATTGTAATACTGTCCGTTTTTATTGCTGCCGCCGGGAAAATCGAAATCGTTGCTCGAACTGTTCCTCGAAAACCGGATCTGCGCCGCAAGATTTTCGGTTCCGGCCCTCAATCCGTAGCGGATGCCCAATGTATTGAAGCTGCCGTAATCGGTCCGGAATTCGTTTTCAAACCGACGCCCGAAAACCAGCTCGCTATTTAAATGCACGCTGCCGCCGATCGCGCTGCTGCCGTAAATGACGCTGCCGCCGCCCGAACGCACGGCTATCGAATTGAAATCAGTAGTGTTGATCGTATTGAAATCGGTCTGGCCGGTAAAAGCCGAATTGATGTTGATTCCGTTCCAGATCACGGCGGTCTGCTGCGCCGTCGTACCGCGGAACGATGCCGACGACACCATTCCCGGGCCGTTTTCCTTAAAGTAAATGACTGAATTGTAATTGAGCAGCGAAGTCAGCGACGCACGATTATTCTTGATGACGGAATCGTTGAGCTTCATTACCTGTTGCGTGTCCGAAAAACGCCTGAGCTGCACGTCCGAAACCACAACCTCGTCGAGCTTTCGGATGGAATCCTGCTGCGCCCAACTGTTTTGGCACAGCAAAAAAACGAGAAATAATAATGCTTTTTTCGCAGTCATAATCGAAGAACCTTTTTTCCCGAAGATCCAATAATTGTTATGGAAAAAGGCAGGTCTCCTGGCTTGCGTCCTGATTGTTTGCCTTCCCGTCTTTATCGGACAGTGGCTTGAAGTTAACAACAGGCGGATAGCTTACAGTTGCGGGAACAGCTCAGGTTTTGAACCTGATTCCCTTTTAATGTGATTCAGAGTTATCGTGAATCACAACCTTAATTCCGGTGCAAATATAAGTAAAAAAGTTATTTTTGCAGACTCGGGCCATTTTTGGCGAACGAACGAAATTAAAATCCGCAGATGAAAAACGTCCTGATTTTCGTGTTTGTTTTCTTTTCGCTTGCCGGCTGCAGGCAAAAAAATGCATCGGCGGTTGCAGCCAGTTTCGGAAACCAGGTGCATTACGCCAAAGATTTTTCAATTTATAAATACGACGGTTATTCGGTCGTAAAGGTCAACAATCCGTGGCCCAAAGCCGACAAAGACTACACTTACATCCTTAGGGAAAAGAACGGAATCGTTCCCGACAGTCTTAAAAATTTCGAGACGATTGCGGTTCCGGTCAGGCGGATCATCGTGACTTCGACGACGCATATTCCGTCGCTCGAGATGCTCGGCGTCGAAAATACGCTGTCGGGGTTTCCGGGCCTGGACTATATTTCTTCGGACAAGGTTCGCAAACGCATCGCCGAAGGAAAAATCCGCGAGCTCGGTTCCAATCAGTCGCTGAACACCGAGGTCGTCATCGACCTCCAGCCCGATGTCATCGTCGGTTATGGCATCGACAACAACAACCCGACGCTCGACAACCTGAAAAAAGCGGGACTGAAGATCATGCTCAATGGCGACTGGAACGAGCAGATGCCGCTCGGGAAAGCCGAATGGATCAAGTTTTTCGGTGCGCTTTACGGCATGCAGGACAAGGCCGATTCGATTTTTTCAGGCATCGAGAGAGAATATAAAAACACGCTCGCATTGGCCAAAAAAGCTTCGGTAAAACCGACGGTGCTGGCCGGCGGGATGTTTGAAAACCAATGGAATCTGCCCAAAGGCGGAAGCTGGGGCGCGCTCTTCATCAGGGATGCCGGCGGAGATTACCTTTGGAGTGATAGCGAAGGCACGGGAAGTTTCTCGCTTCCGTTCGAGACCGTTTTCGAAAAAGCCCGCGACGCCGATTTCTGGATCGGGCCGGGCCAATTCGCGACACTGGCCGAAATGGAAGCCAGCAACCCGAATTATGTCGAATTCAAGGCGTTCAAAACTAAAAATGTTTATTCGTTCAAAATGGGAAAATCGGGCGGCGTGATTTATTACGAACTTGCACCCAACCGGCCGGACCTGGTTTTAAAGGACGTCTTGAAAATCCTGCATCCGGAACTCTTACCCGATTACGAAACCTATTTCTTCGAAAGGCTCAACTGATGGAACAATCGAGACGAAATACGATATTGTTTCTGCTGCTCGCCGTTAGCGTAGTGTTTCTGTTTTTCCTGAACATCAGCTTGGGCTCAGTGTCGATCCCGGCGAAAGACGTCTTTAAAAGCCTCGGCGGCAGTGCGGCTTCCAAACAAACCTGGGATTACATCATCGTCAATTACCGTTTGCCCAAAGCGATAACCGCCGTATTGGCCGGTATGGGTTTATCGGTCAGCGGGCTGTTGATGCAGACGCTGTTCCGCAATCCGCTGGCCGGGCCGTATGTGCTCGGGCTCAGTTCGGGCTCGAGTCTCGGTGTGGCGTTCCTGATTTTGGGTGGCGCATTCCTTCCGGGTCTGGCTTCGGGATATCTGCTTTCGTCCTATGGGATTATTATCGCTTCTTGTATCGGAAGTTTTCTGGTATTGCTGGCAGTGATCGTAGTTTCGCAAAAGCTTCGCGATACGGCGGCAATCCTGATCGTCGGGCTGATGTTCGGCAGTTTCACGAGCGCGATCGTGGGCGTACTGACGTATTTCAGCAGCGCCGAGCAGCTCCAGAAATTCACGTTCTGGGCTTTGGGAAACCTCGGTAACCTGTCGTGGACATCGGTCGCGATCCTGGCCGTTTGCGTCATCGCCGGATTGGCATTGAGTGTTTTCAGCATTAAGCCGCTGAATGCACTGCTGCTCGGTGAAAATTACGCAAAAAGTCTTGGGCTCAATTACAAACGCACGCAATTGATGATAATTTTGGCTACGAGCATTTTGGCCGGCGGCATCACGGCATTTGCCGGGCCGATCGCATTTGTCGGGCTGGCCGTTCCGCACATCTGCAAACTGGTTTTCCAGACCAGCAACCACAACGTCTTGTTCTGGGGAACGTTGCTTTTTGGCGCGGCGATTATGCTGCTGTGCGATATTTTTTCGCAGATTCCGGGGACAGAAATCACCTTGCCGATCAACGCGATCACTTCCATCGTCGGCGCTCCGGTCGTCATTTGGTTATTGGTACGCAAACGAAAAATGATGGCCTGATGGAAAAAGTACTGCAAACCGAAAACCTCAGCATCGGCTATAGGCATAAAACCGGAAACAATGTTATTGCGTCCGGAATTTACCTGTCGCTCGAAAAGGGAAAACTCGTGTCGCTGATCGGCGCAAACGGCATCGGAAAATCGACCTTGCTTCGGACGCTTACCGGAATCCAGCCGGCGCTTTCGGGGACAATCCTGTTAAACGCAAAAGATCTTCATAACTATACCGCTCCTGCATTGGCACAACAGCTCGGCCTTGTGCTGGCCGACAAACTGCCGCCGAGCAACCTAACCGTTTTTGAGCTCGTCGCGCTCGGAAGACAGCCGTATACGAACTGGATCGGAAAGCTTGCAGCAGAAGACATCGCCAAAATCGAAACTGCTCTAGACCTGACCGGAACCCATTACCTCAAAGACAAAAAACACTACGAAATCAGCGACGGGCAATTGCAGAAAGTACTGGTGGCGCGGGCACTGGCGCAGGACACGCCACTGATCGTGCTCGACGAACCCACGACGCATCTCGACTTGCAGCACAAAGTTTCGCTGTTCAGGCTTTTGAAAAAACTCGCCAACGAAACCGGCAAATGCATCCTGTTTTCGACCCACGACATCGATATGGCGCTTCAGCTCAGCGACGAAATGATCCTGATGTTTCCGGAAAACCGCAGCACAGAGGCCATCGAAGTCAAAACGATACAGGGAAAGCCGGCGGACTTTATCCGCCACAATGTTTTTGACCGGCTTTTCCCGAATGGCGATATCAGCTTCGACAGGGAAAAAGTTAAGTTTGTCTTTAATAATTTGTAAAGGATGAATTGTTGGGTTAACTTGGGTTAAAATTCCAAAGATGAATCGGCTACTGATTTTGCTTTTATTTTTTTCGATTGCGCCCGTTTTTTCGCAGCCGGCATTCGTGCTGACTTCGGCAGGGTTCGATCCGGTCGAGATCGCGCGGCCCAATAAAACCGATGAGAAACTGATCGAAGCCTCAAAAAACTGGGCGGATTATTACATCAAGCAGGAACACGACGTGTACAACGTCACCGAAAACTCGCTTTCGATCGATGCGATGCGCGACAATGCATTCTTTTACCGGAACCTCGGCGAGCTTTATACCTTCCGGATCAAGTATACGCTACAGGTGAGTTTCGGGGAAAATACCTGCCGGATCAAATTCATCGTCAAGGAAATCTACGCCAAGAAAACGTTGATGAAGACCACCATCGCCGATTTCTTCCTTTCGGACGGTACACTCAAGGAAGACTTTGAGGAAGTAAAGCCGTCGCTCGAAAAGACCGCAAACAAAGTCCTGAATTCCTATATCGACTTTATACAGGGTTAAAATTCTGCCACAAAACGCAAATTAATGGAACAGCCAAAATCCTCAGGTCACGCGCCGGTAAACGGTATCGAAATGTATTACGAAATCCATGGGAAAGGCGAAATGCCGCTGGTGCTGATCCACGGCGGCGGCTCGACGATCGAAAGCAATTTCGGGAACATCCTGCCGCTGCTGGCGAAAGACTTCAGGATTATTGCCGTCGAACTCCAGGCACACGGCCGTACAAGCGACCGGTTCGCGCCCGAATCGTTCCAGCAGGATGCAGACGATGTCGCGGCGTTGCTGAAATATCTCGATATCGGGAAAGCGGACTTTTTGGGGTTCAGCAACGGCGGCAGTACGGTACTTCGCATCGCGATCGCGCATCCTGAAATTACCAATAAAATTGTCGTCGCATCGGGTGCATGCAAGCGCAATGGCTTCATGCCGGGCTTTTTCGAATTCATGCCCAGCGCCACGCTCAGCGATATGCCCGCACCGTTGCAGGATGCTTTTTTGAAAGTCACGTCCGATAAGGACAAACTACAAATAATGTTCGAGAAAGACCGCAACCGGATGGTCGGTTTCCAGGATTGGCCCAACGAAGAACTCAAATCAATCAAGGCGCCGGCGATGATCATCTCAGCAGACCGCGACGTCATCGTTCCCGAACACAGCGTCGAAATGTCGCGGCTGATCCAGCATTCGCAATTGGTCATTTTGCCGGGAACGCACAGCTCCTACATCGGCGAGGCGTGTGAAGCGTTAAACGAAACTTTAGTCGGTATCACCGCGTCGCTCGTCACGGAATTTCTCAAAGAGTAAGTCCGGCTACTTCAATCCGATCTGCCTTTTGGCTTCCCCGATGACAAACGCCACCGAATTCGCCAGATTGTAACTTCGGACGAGCGGCGAAATCGGTATTTTCAGATGATTGGGAAACCGTGCGAGGATTTCTGCGCCGAGCCCGACGCTTTCCTTGCCGAAAACCAGCCAGTCGCCATCGCGGAATTCATTTTCGTAATACGATTTTTCGGCATGCGAACTAAAGAGGAACACTCGCGATAAATCCGGAATAACCCCAAGCCATTCTTCAAGGTTTTGGTATTCGTGCTTTTCGAGATGCACCCAATAATCGAGTCCGGCGCGCTTCACGCTGGCATCGGTGATTTTGAAACCGAACGGATGGATCAGGTGCAGCCGGCTCCCGGTTCCGACGCAAAGCCGGCCAATATTTCCCGTGTTGTTCGGGATTTCAGGTTCTACAAGGACGATGTTGAGCATTGATGTCAGTTAAATTAGACTTTTCATTTCGATCGCTTCCCCGGATTTTAAATCGCCCAAACCGATATTCCCGACCCGGACACGCACCAGACGCAAAGTCGGAAATCCTACGGCAGCGGTCATTTTGCGCACCTGGCGGAATTTCCCTTCATTGACCGTTACGGAAATCCAACTCGTCGGGCCGTGGCGATCGTCGCGGATTTTTTGCAAGCGTGGCGCAAAATGGGGAATTTGATCCAGGATAAAAGCACGGCACGGTCGCGTGACGTATTTTTTGCCGTTGAACCCGATTTCGACTCCGGCCTTTAGTTTTTCAATGGCTTCTTGCGAAATCAATCCGTCGACCTGAACGTAATATTCCTTCTCGAATTTGCGCCCGCGGATGATTTCGCTGACAGCGCCGTCGGTGGTGAGCAGCAGCAAGCCTTCGGAATCTTCGTCGAGCCGGCCGATCGCCATCGTACCCTGCGGAAAATCGTGCAGCTCGCCGAGCAGTTTCTTTTTCCGCTTCAGCTCGTAGACGAACTGGCTCAGGTAACCGTACGGTTTGTGAAGGATAAAATGGCGGTGCATTGGTAACATTTTGCAAATATAACTTTGTTTAGGCAATGTTAATTGGCTTCGCAGGGCCGGATTTATATCGTAATATTAAATATCCAAAAAACAAAAGCCATGCACAACGACAAAGACCTCGGAAACAAAAAGTGGAACAACCAGCAAAGCGCAACTCCATCGGAGCAAAAACTCAACGAAGGATTCAGCGGCGAAAACATCCCGCCGGGCTACGATCCGTCCGACGAAAGCATCTCGCAGCGGATGACAAGCGAAACGGAAATCGACCAGTTCGGCAACCACACCGAAGTAAAGCGCGCGCGTTTTCCGCACGATCGCGATGAAAATATCGGCTTCGATAACGACAACAGTGAAATCGAAAACCAAAAGTCGCTCGAAAACCGCGACCGGAATTACGACACTGAACCGGACCGCTATCCGGAATCGCATCCCGAAAATCACCGTGACCGCGGCAATTATCATCCCGGAGACAAGCCATGATAAGCGAACCGAACCCAAAAGCGACCGTGCAGTCTTTCCTGCAGGCGCTTAACGACGAGAATTTCGACAAGGCGAGGAAACTGGTCAACGACAACATGAAATTTGAAGGCGTGCTCGGAAGCCGCGACGGCGCCGACGCTTATTTTGACGACATGAAAAAGATGAAACTCAAATACGAAGTCCTGAAAGTGTTTGCCGAGGCGCAGGATGTATGTGTGCTGTACAACATCAATATGGGAGGCGCCAAAATATTTACCTGCGGCTGGTACCAGTTGCTTCACGATAAGATCAGTATGATCCGGGTGGTTTTCGATCCGCGGCCGGTGTTGGAAAAATCGCAGAAAAAATAACGTTCGCTTCATTTTTGGTTTCCGGAATAATAAATATATTTGTGGCAATCTTATGCAAACCATTGTTTTAGCCGTCCTCACTTTTTAGGGATAAAAAGCGGACATTTACTTACCGAGCTATAACATTTGGCAAAACTGCCATCATTTTCCACTATATATTTATTTCAAATGATAAAATCCATTACAGGCAGGATACCTGTCTTCTTTTCAATTATCAAAAAATCGCTGCGCGGCGAACACGTCGATTTCACGACCGAAACCATCCGCATGTCGATCATCCTTCTGGCCATTCCGATGATGCTCGAAATGATGATGGAATCGGTCTTCGCACTCGTCGACCTTTATTTCGTAGGGCATCTCAAACACAGCAGTTTCGCGATCCAGGCCGTCGGGCTGACCGAATCGGTGCTGACGATCATTTATTCCTGCGCCATCGGTATCAGCATGGCAGCTACAGCGCTCGTCGCGCGGCGCATCGGTGAAAAAGACCCGGTCGCAGCGGCCAAAGCCGGAATGCAGGCCATACTGGTCGCGTTCGTCATCAACACGATCATCAGCATTGTCGGCGTAATTTACGGCACCGATATCCTGATGTTCATGGGCGCTTCACGCGAAGCCGCAATCCACGGCACGCCATATATCCGGATCATGATGGGCGGAAGCCTGGTCATCATGCTTTTGTTTCTGATCAACGGAATATTCCGCGGCGCGGGAAGTGCGGCCATCGCAATGAAAAGCCTTGGGCTCGCGAATTTGTGCAACATCATCCTCTGCCCGATTTTCATCAACGGGCTCGGTCCGATTCCTGCTTTCGGGCTGACCGGCGCGGCGATCGCGACGACCATCGGGCGCAGTATCGGCGTTTGTTATCAGGTCTGGCATTTATTCAACGGCAGGAACATGCTCAAGATTTTCCTTTCCTATTTCAAACCCGATTGGGAACAGATCCGCGCGATCGTCAAGATTGCTTCGCCGGCGGTACTGCAGTTCGTAATTGCTTCGGGAAGCTGGATTTTTATGGCGCAACTCGTAGCGAAAACCGGCGGCGATATCGGGTCGGCGGGATACCAGACCGCGATGCGGCTCATGATGTTTTTCCTTTTGCCGGCTTGGGGCTTGAGTAATTCGGCGGCTACGATGGTCGGGCAGAACCTCGGGGCGAAAGAACCCGGACGGGCCGAAGAAGCCGTACTGAAGACCGCAAAATACAATGCGCTTTACATGGGATTCGTCATGTTAGTTTCGCTTTTGGGCGCCGAAATCCTGACGGCATTTTTCACGAACGACGACGCGGTGCAGCAAATCGCGGTCAAGGCGGTGCGGATCATCGCGCTGGGTTATATCTTTTACGGCATCGGGATGGTGATGATCAATGCGTTCAACGGCACGGGCGATACCTGGACGCCGACGAAGGTAAACCTGTTCGGGTTTTGGTGTTTCCAGATACCGTTCGCGTATTTCCTGGCAAAATATCTCGGGCTCGGGCCGACGGGCGTCTTTATTGCAGTGCCGGTTTCGGAGACGATGATCACCATTACGGGGTTCATTTTGTTTAAAAGGGGAAAATGGAAGACGGTTAAGGTTTGATTCCAGAAACCTCAAAGGTTTTAAAAACCTTTGAGGTTTTCCAAAGAAACAGCGAATATCCTTGAAAAATCGAAATGTTAAATTATATAATACTTTCTTAAAATTGTGTAAACGGCGGCGGCGGCTAACTTTCTAATTTAGTTAAAAATTAAAACGGGGATTTTTCCCTGAATTGTAAAGCCAAAATTCTAACGATAAAACCAAACATTATGAAAGCCTTACTCTTGATAATTTCGATGATTTCGTTTTCGGTTGCAGGTTATTTCCTTTTCACCGACGTAGACCTTTCGCAAGGTGTCAACGAATACATCTATATGAGCCTTTTGCTGATCCTGATGCTGATCTGCATCGTCGGGGTAATGATCAACATCCCGCTGATTAGGGAAGAAAAACGCCGGATGAAACGCATCGTTTACAGCAAGCTCTCGAAAGCCGCGCTCAAATCCGAAAACCCGGAATTCAGTTTCTAAACTCTATAAAACTCTCCATAACCAAAACCCTAAAAGCAGCCTGAAACCCGGGCTGCTTTTTTTATGAAAATTCGGTGTAGGGCGGACGGAATTTGTTACATTTACCTTTTTTCAAATTTGTTATGAACGCCACTATTTTAACACTGCTTGTTTTTGTAATCGCTTTATCCATCGGGATTTTTATCGGCAGGATGCTTTTCTCGGCCCAAGCCAAAACCGACCGGGCGACGCTCGATGAGAAGTTGATTTCGCTCACGACGCAGTACAATTTTCTCAAGGAGCAATTCACGAATTCCAACTCCGAAAAGGAAAGCATCCGGCTCGAAAAGGACGCGCTTGCAATCCGGCTGACGAAAAAGGAAACCGATTTCGAAAACCTCTGGCAGAAAACCCTAGAACAAAAGGAAGAAGTCGAAAAGCTCCAGGAGAAATTCACGAAGGAATTCGAGAATCTCGCCAACAAGATCATGGAGGAAAAATCGCTGAAATTCACCGAGCAGAACAAGGAAAACATGAAGAATATCCTGTCGCCTCTGCAGGAAAAAATCCATCTGTTCGAAAAGAAAGTCGAGGATACGCATAAGGAAAGCATCGATTACCACGCGGCGCTTCGCCAGCAAATATTAGGGCTTCGCGAAATGAATGAACAGATGAGCAAAGAAACCGTGAACCTGACCAAAGCGCTCAAAGGCGACAGCAAGATGCAGGGCAACTGGGGCGAATTGGTTCTGGAACGTGTGCTCGAAAAATCGGGATTGGAAAAAGGGCGCGAATACGAAGTGCAGCAAAGTTTTACCAACAGCGAAGGCGCGCGCGTGTTTCCCGATGTGATCATCAATCTGCCCGACGGGAAAAAGATGGTCGTCGATTCGAAAGTATCGCTGACGGCCTACGAAAAATACTGCAACGAGGAAGACGATCTGCTTAAAATCGGGCAACTGAAAGAACACGTGAATTCGATCAGGCGGCACGTCGAGCAGCTCGGCGAAAAGAATTACCACGACCTGTATCAGATGGAAAGCCCCGATTTCGTATTGCTTTTCATCCCGATCGAACCGGCTTTCGCGTTGGCGCTGAATGAAGATGCCACGCTCTACAACAAGGCTTTCGAAAAAAATATCGTAATCGTGACGCCGTCGACTTTATTGGCGACGCTGCGCACGATCGACAGCATGTGGACCAATCAGAAACAGCAGGAAAACGCGGTCGAGATTGCCCGTCAGGCCGGCGCATTGTACGATAAGTTTGAAGGTTTCGTAAGCGATCTGGTCGTCATCGGCAAAAAAATGGATGAAGGCAAAAAAGCTTACGAGGATTCGATGAAAAAGCTCTACACCGGCAACGGCAACCTGATCACAAGCGTCGAAAAGCTGAAGAAAATGGGAGCGAAAGCCAAAAAATCGCTTCCGGAAAACGTACTCAAACGCGCGGAAAGCGAAGAAAACGAATTACCATAAAGCCGAACGATCGATTATCACATTCGCAACACACCCGAAATTTTATTGCCGGTAAATCATTTTAACAGTGAACATTATAAATTATTTATTACTTTTGGTTCGCATTTTTAGTTTATATGAAAAACAGATACCTACTGCCCTTTTTACTGCTGTTCGCGGCGATTACGCTGAATTCCTGTACGGGGAACGACGATAACGATTACGTACCGGTTTCTCCCGTCAACCTTGACGTGACACAGGTTCCTTACGCCAAACTATCCGATTACAAGTTTTTTACCGGCGCGATGAAAGACCTCGAACCGGCTACCGGCGTACTGCCTTATAAACCGGCGAGCGAACTTTTTTCGGATTATGCGCATAAAAAGCGCTTCGTCTGGATGCCGCAAGGCGTTTCGGCGACCTATGACGGCGACGATAATGCATTGAGCTTCCCGGTTGGCACGGTGCTGATCAAAAACTTTTTCTTCCCCGAAGTTTTGCCGTCGCACACCAAAAAAATGATCGAGACGCGATTGCTGATCAAGGTGTCTGAAGAAATCACCGCCGATCAGGGCACGCCGAATTCCGGCTGGAAATATTACGATTACATCTGGAACGACGACGATACCGACGCAACTCTTGAAACCGGCGGACAGGGTACGTTCATCCCGATTTCATTCGTAGAGAATGGCGTCACCAAAAGCACGACCTACAAAACGCCGGCCTATACCGAGTGTGCGACCTGTCACAAGATCAACCGCAACCAGACCGGCGAAATCGTTATCCCGATCGGGGTAAAACCACAGAACCTGAACTATGTATTTGATTACGGAACTTCGCAACGCAACCAATTGCAGAAATGGCAAAGCGTGGGCTATCTCGACAATACGGTTCCGGCCAACATCAATTCGACCGTCGACTGGACCGATACAAGCAAGCCGCTGCTGCTGCGGGCTCGTTCCTATATCGATGCGAACTGCGCGCACTGCCACCGTGAAGGCGGCCATTGCGATTATGTAGCGATGCGGTTCAATTTCAGCAATCCCGATCTGAATACTTTTGGCGTTTGCATGACGCCGCTGTTCAATGTCGGCGATGCCTATCCTTATGTGATTTCGGCCGGAAACTTCGATCATTCCGAACTCGGTTACCGGATCAATTCGACCGAAGCTTCCGAAATGATGCCGTTCATCGGCCGGACGCTCGTGCACCAGGAAGGCGTTCAGGTCATTAAAGACTGGATCAATTCCATTGAAAATCCTTGTGAATAATTTGATAAATCATTAACTACGATTCTTATGAAAAACTATTACTCATTATTTCTCCTCGCGATCGGGCTGACCGCCTCGGCGCAGGGAATCACATTTTCACCGACTCCGTTCGGCGGGAGCAGCGGCATTTGCTGCGCGGTCGACATGAACGGCGATTATCTCGACGACATCGTCACTGTAAACGGCTTTAACCTGGTCATTTATACCCAGAAAGCTGCCGGCGGTTTTGATACGCACACCTATTCGCTGCCCGGATTGCAGGCAACTCCGGATTGGAGCATCGCTGCAGGCGACTTTGACCGCAACGGGTTCAACGACCTGGTATTCGGGAACAGCAGTCGGGTTTCGGTGATCAAGGCAAACGCTACCGGCACGGGTTATACCGAAATCGCCTATCCGCAAAACATATTTACCCAGCGGACCAATTTCATCGACATCAACAACGACGGCAACCTGGATTTATGGGCCTGCCATGACGTTGACGAAAGCCATCCGTACCGCAACGACGGCGCTGGCAATCTGGTGCTCGACTATACATTGTTCCCGACCAGCAACGAAGGCGGAAACTATGCAACGGTCTGGGTAGACTATGACAACGACGGCGACATGGACATGTATGAGGCGAAATGCCGCGGCGGCGCACCGGTAAACGATCCGAAAAGGATCAATCTGCTTTACCGCAACAACGGCGACGGAACTTTTACCAATGTAGCTCCGGAAGCCGGCGTTGACGATCATGCGCAATCGTGGTCTACAGCATGGGCCGATTACGACAATGACGGCGATATGGACTGCATGCTTTCGAACATTTCGGACCAGAACAGGCTTTACCGGAACAACGGCGATGGTACGTTTACCGATGTTTTTGCAACTTCGGGAATCGCAACCCAGGTCGGTTCGTGGGAAATCCAACATGCCGATTTCAACAACGACGGCTTTGAGGATTTCTTCTGGCAGAACAGTAAGGAACTTTACATCAACAACGGAAACATGACTTTTACCGGTTACGACATCGCGGTGAGCGAAGGCGGAATCGGCGATTTCAACAACGATGGTTTCATGGATATCCAAAGCGGCAGCAACGTGTATTACAACAGCGGCAACCCGAACAAATGGATCAACATCCATCTGCAGGGCGTCCAAAGCAACCGCAACGGAATCGGCGCGCGCATTGAGCTTTACGGCCCGTGGGGGAAACAAATCCGCGAAATCCGCAGTGGCGAAGGTTTCAGCCACATGAGCACGCTGAATGCGCATTTCGGTATCGGCACGGCGAGCTTTATCGAAAAAGCGGTCATCAAATGGCCTTCGGGCGTTGTCGACGTGGTCATGAACCCGACAAGCAACCAGAATCTGTTCGTTCTCGAAGGCTCAAGCCCGGAATTGGGTACGCCGCAATTCAGCCAATCGCAATTTAGCCTTTATCCGAACCCTGCCAACGAAGTCGTGAATTTCCAATTCAAAAACGACCAGACGCAAATCGTAAGCGCACAGGTATTCGACCTGAACGGAAAAGTTGTGCTTGCCACTGACACCAACGACACGAAAGTAAACGTGAAATCGCTCTCAACCGGTACTTACATCTTACTTTTGAAAGATGCCAACGGAAAATTGTTTTCTCAAAAATTCCTGAAAAACTAATTTCCAAACAGACCAAACAAACCGGCCCCGCATAAGATTTGCGGGGCTTTTTGTTTTTTAACATTTTTGAAATCCCATTTTTATCTGACTGAAAATCATCCTGCTATAATTTTTATTATATTTGAGAAGCTTTAAAATTTGCGCCGTTTTTTATTCGCAATGATGCGCTGACAACATCCCTACCGCTGTCCGAATGCAAATTCCTTCGCTATTCCAAGCACAACATTGAACATTAACTAAACTAAATAAAATGAAGAAAATTACTCTGATTATTGTTTTGCTTCTGATGGGGCAATTCTCGAAGGCCCAGGACAGCTGTGCCGCAGCAGTTCCGATTACATCGGCCGGACTGTATGTCGTGGGTATCATCAACGGAACGGAAATCCCTTCGCCGATCTGTGCCGACAACGGAAGCGGCGCGACAGCCGGGGAATGGTACAAATACACCCCGACCGCAGACCATACCGTAGTGGTAAGCTCAGACCTGCCCGTAAACAACGGCAAAGATACGCGCGTTCATATTTATACCGGCGGTTGCGGCGCGTTGAGCTGTTATGCCGGCGATGACGACAGCGGAAGTGGCTATCTTTCGGTGACGACATTTAATGTAACGGCCGGAACTCCTTATTATATTGCCTGGGACAACCGTTGGAACTCGAGCGGTTTTACATTCCAACTGACCGAAGGCGATGTTGTGGTTCCGCCTCCGACGCCGGTTAGCTATACCAGCCAAGGCCTGCCGACAATCAACAGCGAATACAACAGTTGCATTGTCGATATGAACGGTGACCACAAAGACGACATTGTAGGCGTCAGCGCGGGCCAGCTGAAAATCCACTATCAGGGCGACGCGGGCGCATTGACACCGCAGACGTTTACCGTTCCGGGCGGCGGCGTAGAGCCTTCCTGGAGTATTGCTGCCGGCGACCTGAACAAAGACGGTTATAACGACCTGCTCCTGGGCAGCGGAAACGGCCTTACGTTCTGGCGGTCCAACAATACCGGAACGGCATATACCGCCATCACGCCGGGACAATATATTTTCTGCCAGCGAACCAACTTCGTCGACATCAACAACGACGGTAACCTCGACGCTTTTTCCTGTCATGACGTAAACCCCAATGTTTATTATCTCAACGACGGAACGGGCAACAATTACACGTATTACCAATCCGGGGTTACCGCGGGTGCTTATTCGCTCGGCATTACGCCCGGCGGCGGAAATTACGCCTCGCTCTGGACCGACCTCGACAACGACGGCGATCTCGACATGTTCATCTCGAAATGTTCAGGCCCGCCTTGTGAAATCCACAGGAATGACGGCAACGGCGTATTTACCGATATTTCGGCAATCGCAGGAATCAACATCACCCCGATCCAGTCCTGGTCTTCGGCCATTGCGGACTTTGACAACGATGGCGATATGGACATCCTGATCGGATCCAACGGCGGGGTTGGGCACAAATTCTTCCGGAACAATCTCGATACGAGCAATTCGGTCGAAGAAGCCTATACCAACATTACCGCAGGCTCGGGTTGGGATACCGATGCTTCGATCAACCGCGATTACATCGCCTACGATTTCGACAACGACGGCTGGATCGATGTCATGGGCAGTGGGAACAAAATTATGTTCAACCAAGGCAATATGACATTCGTGCCGGTAAGCTATCCTTCAATCGGCGTTGGTGCGGTCGGCGACCTGAACAACGACGGCTTCCTCGACATACTCAACAACGGAACCATCCGTTATGCGGTTCCGAACGGCAACAACTGGATCACCGTTGCACTGACCGGAATCCAAAGCAACAGCAACGGTATCGGTGCGCGGGTCGAAATTTACGGTTCCTGGGGCAAACAAATCCGGGACATCCGCAGCGGCGAAGGTTTTGAATACATGAGCACGCTGAATGCCCATTTCGGTATCGGAACCGCAACTTCCATCGATAAGCTCGTAATCCGATGGCCTTCGGGAACGGTTGACGTTATCATGAACCCGATACCGAATCAGATGTTATCGATTATTGAAGGCTCAAGCCCGTTGGCCGTTGATGGAAACAATGTATCTCCTTTCACGTTGTATCCGAACCCGGCAAAAGAATATCTGAACATCAGCAGCGCTTCAGGTATCGAAGTCAAAAATGCCGAGATTTTCGATAGCGCGGGAAGGCTGATTTCCACAATAAAAGTGGCCGACCAACGGGTTTCCGTACAAAAACTCCCCAAAGGCACTTACATTATCCTGCTGGAAGATGCAGCCGGAAAGAAATTCACACAAAAATTCGTAAAAAGTTAAATGGATTAATCAACAAAAAAGCCCCGCAATCGTGGGGCTTTTTTTATTAAAATAAATTCCAAGGCATTAAAACACCCGCAGCAAATTAAATCCGAAAAAGATATCGCCCTTGCCCCAATCGCCGGTGGTATTCCCCAAAAATCCGGCCTCGTGAATGCCCTGCGAACTGGTAAAATGCATCTGGAAAACGTGTCCGCCGGTTTCAAGATCGACGCCTACCGACAGCGGGTTCTTAAACGGCGAATCGGCCGCCCGGTTCAAATGCGCCGCATAATCGACGTTTACCGACCAACGTTTCGAGAGCTTGTAACGTCCGCCCATTCCGATCGCGTATTGCGAATTGTCCTGATCGTCAACCAGTGTAAAGTTTTCGTGGAAAAAGGTCGGCGCCACTTCCAACGACAGTTTTTCGCTGAATTTCCTCGAAATCAACAGCTGCGAAACATAAATGATCCGATCGTTAAAAGTCATTTTCGGATAATTATGCTCCTTCAGCAAATTGTTGAAGGCGACACTGCTGAAACCCACAATGGCTACCGGAAAACCGTCTTTTTCCTGCGAATGCAGTAGGTATTTTCCCGAAAAGTCGTAAGCCTGCTCGCTTCTTGCAGCGCTGACTGTAAGCCACGGTGTAAGCCCGTAAAGGAATTTTAACTGCGTAACGGCGTCATCGAGCCCATAAGCGCCTTCAAAATCACTTTTGATCGATGCGAAGCGGTGTGCCACAATAAAATAAAAATCTTTTTTTGCCGCCAGTTTTGTCGATTCGATGTTGACAATCTTTAATCCTTTGAATGCCGACTCGACGCGCGATTTTTGGGTTGAGGCCGAGTCGACGCCGGCGAGTAAATCTTCCTGTGCCGATGCAAGTAAAGGCAGGATAAGCAATGACAATAATACTTTTTTCATGTGATTTGGTTTTGGTGATTAGTTTTGGATGATTACCTGGTCCATTTTAAGTTCCTCAAGCAGATCGTCGTAGCCAACGAAACGGCCCTTGATCTTGACGTTTTTTTGAATTTGGAGGTTTTTGACCGTCGAGTCTTTCAGCGTCGCCGACAGCTTTTTATCGAGCGTCACCGAATGTGCCGCAGCATCGAAAGCCGTGATTTTACCGGAGACTTCGATGGTTTTGTCGGCATATTTGGCATTGGCCAGGCTGTCGTTTTTTGCAAAGTCATTTTTCAGGTTTTGTACCGTAAGATTGAACTCGGCGGCTTCCGAGCTGATGTCGCGGTGATCCTTATAGACGTATCGATATCCCGCAAACACCCCGATGGCAATGACTGCCGGGATGATGATCAGTAATTTTTTTTTCATAAAAGAAGCAATTTTTTTTCATAGACAATAGCCCAAATTTAACTATTATTTTATTTTTTTAGTAATTTATTATTAGCTAAATTTGATAAAAACCTATGAAAATTATGATTCCGAAACGAATTATTGCGCTTTTGGGCGTGCCTCTTCTTTTTTGGGGTTGCGAAACCGACAGCCCGGCAGACTTAACCTATTCTGCTCCGGTCGAAAATGTTACCTACACTGCAAACATCAAGACCATCATCAACAACAATTGTATCATTTGCCATGGGACGATTCCGGCCAACGGCGCGCCGATGCCGCTCACGACTTATGACCTTGTGAAAGATGCGATCCTGAACCGTCCGCTGATCGACCGGATTTCGCGTCCGCAAGGCGCACCGGGAATGATGCCCAACGGCGGAACGCGATTGCCCCAAAATCAGATCGACCTGATCGTCCAATGGAAAAATCAGGGTTTACAGGAATAAAATTCAAGCGATGAAAAAAGTATTATTAGCTATCCTGCTGGTAGGATCAATGGTTTCGGCCCAGGAGAAAATGATCACCAAAACCGGCAAAGTCACCTTTGAGGCTTCAGTGCCGGCTTTTGAAGAAGTCAAGGCGACCAACGAAACCGTTACCTGCGTCCTGAACCCGAAAACCGGCGAAATTGCCAGTCAGGCGCTCATGAAGGGCTTCCGATTCAAAATCGCGTTGATGGAAGAACACTTCAATGAAAATTACATCGAAAGCGAAAAATATCCGAAAGCGACTTTTCGAGGAAAGATTGATGATTTCGATGCATCCGCACTGAGTCCGACCGCGAAAGACTACAACATCAAAGGGAAACTCGAAATGCACGGCAAGACCAAAGATGTAGTGATTCCGTCTAAAATCCGGAAGACCGAAGCGGGAATCGAGATTGTCTCGGACTTTTCGGTCAACTCGGACGATTTCGACATCGAAATTCCGTCGGTGGTTCGGAGCAAAGTGTCGAAAAAGGTCAATATCGACAGTCATTTTACCGTAAAATAAAAGGCAATGCCGTTTCGAAAGGAACGGCTTTTTTTACGTCTCCAGTTCTACTATGCTATAAGAATTGAGCTTGTCGAGCTGTAAGATCGTTTTCGTATTGGATTCATTCTCGAAATACATCATCTCGAATTTCGCCCCGTACACGATTTCGTCAAAGGTATAAGAAGTCCTGTCGGCGACCGTCGCGCTGAACAAATCGTCGAAAGCCTTGAGATAAACGATTACCTCGCCTTCAGTATTCGCAAAATCCTCGCGGGTAAAACCGTGGAGCGGACTGTCTTCGTTGATCGGATGCACGAGCGTCCAGCTCAATGTGAGCGAGCTTATTTTTTCCATTTCGAGCGCAAGCGTATAAAACTTGTTTTCGATTTTGCCGTCGACCTCAACGCCCATTCCGAGCGTCATCCGGGCTTCGGCATCCATAAGGTTGTTGTTCTTGAACGGCGCCGTACGGATCATCAGTGCCGTCATGCCGCGATAAGGCGCTATGATCGCATTGTCGGAAAATTTCAAAAAAGCGCGCGGTTTGCTGAATCTTCCGTAAAACAAACCCGTCGCGATTGCAAAACTCAAAAGCCCGACCAAAGCTTCGCCTGCCGCCAACGCGCTTGTCAGGAAACCATTCGGGCTGATGTGGCCGTAGCCGACCGTCGTAAAAGTCTGCGCGCTGAAAAAATATGCCTTTCCGAATTTTACCCATTCCGGCCCGGTGCTGTCGATCCCGTCCAGATATTGCATCCCGATCGTATAGTAAATCGTCGCAAAAATGAAGTTGACGACGGCGTAAAACGAAATGATGATCGTAAAAAATTTCCACACGGGCATTTCAAGCATCGTATGGTACCAGCTGATTCGGCTCAAAAAATCCAGTCCGCGTTTCTCGATATTTGCCGAGCCGTCCTTATTGATGAAACGGCCGCCGTAATTGGACGGATTGGTCCCGAACCCGGAATTGGCCTCGGCTTTGGCTTTCGTATTTATTTTTTTGAGCAGGTCCATTATTCGCGCAGCACTTTTTGGGTTTGAGATCCGCCGTCCCAGAAAATCCTGACCAGGTAAAGTCCTTTTGAAAATTTGCTGAAATCGATTGCCAGATCGAAATCGCTACCGCCAATCGTCTGCAACAGTTTTCCCGTAACATCAAAAACCGCGGCGCTTGTAATCGTTTTGGCTGCGTGTACCGATAAGATGTGGCTGACCGGGTTCGGGTAAACCGTAAAGTCCGATGCCGCGAAAGATGCCGAAGACAAAGTCGTCGAAGCCGATGCCGTCCAACTCGACGCAAGACTGTTGTCGAGCGAAGTATCGATCAGCGTCAGGTAATTCCCGTTTCCGTCGGCATCGGGCCATGGCGCGTCGTCGCTATATGCGACTTCATCGATCACGTTCCCGAACCCGTCGGCCAATACGAGCTTTTGGCTGCTGTTCGACAGGTTTCTGGTAAATTGCCCGAAAGCGGCCATTCCGTATTTCGATTGGAAAACCGCCGGATTGCTCGCCAGATAAATACTTTGTCCGCCGGAAATGGTCGAGCCCGCCGGAAACTGGTAGGTAATTCCAAGTTCGCGGAAATAAACGCCGGTCAGCGAAACGGTAGCCGTACCGGCATTGTCGATTTCGATGAATTCCTGATCGTTGCTCACCGGAAACGAACCGCTCGTCCCGGGATTATAATCGATCTTGCTGATGACCAGCGGCGGAACAACTACATTGCTGCAGGCTGAAGAACTGCCGATATGGCTCGTCATCCAATTGATCCGGTTGTAAAGCCAGAGTTTCATCGCAGCTATTTCGGCGGCGTGGTTGGGAATCGTTCCCCATTTTTGGTTTTCACGCACAATTGCTTCGCTGATGAGACTGACCGTATTGTCGATAAAAACGACAAGATTGTTGTGTTTTAACGGATGAGCGGCCGAAGTCAGTTCGCCCCAGCGCCGCGAGAGGTAACATTTGAACGTCGGGTTATCGAAAAGGTCTTTCCAGAATTTTGCACCGGTATTGTCGTCGTTGTCCAATTGCCAGACATTGTAATGACTGCGGTCGAGCCCAAATTCAAAAAGGTCGTTGCCGTACGTGAGGTTGTAATCCCAGATCGGGCCGGCGCGCAGTTTCCCGTTGCGGTCTTTATGGAAATAAGTGCTGAGCTGATAGGAATCGGCATTCGAGGCGAGTTCCGATAGGATCATAAAATCCACAAACGACGGTATATCGATAATCGACGGAAATCCTGTGGTAAGACTGATATTATCGGCCGCCGAAGTCGCGGCAAGGCTGTTGAACTGCGAATGGATATACGCATTTTGCTGCGTCGTCACGTTTTCAGGTTTGGGCAGTTCGTGGATGAAATCGACCGAGCCGTTATAAGACGTCATGGTCCAGGCCACCGGATCGCCGCCCGTGGTCTTGTCGGCTTTGGTGATGTAACCGCCCGAAAGATTGGGCGCCGTATTATCGGAATCGGTGATCTTGATGACGTTTACGCGGTTGGAATCGGCTTTGATTTTCTCTTCCAGCACATATAGACCTCTATACTCGCCGTTAATGACGACCTCGCAATATTCGGTGCGCGGCGCATAATCGCCGATCATCCGGGCCAGGTTGTAGGACATGTAATCCCGGATCAACGAGGGATCGAAAGCCAGGCTGTTGAGAATCCAATCGTTTTCGCTCGGCATATCAAGCAATTCGACATTGTTGTTGCTCAGGTCATCGGCTTCAAGTGTCGTAAGCCCATAGGATTTTTTAGGCAGTTCCTGTGACGATGATCCGCGGATCTCGATGCTGATCCTGCCGTCATAATTCAGGAAACCGGCCGTATTTTGGTCAGTAAGATAGTTGCGCGTACCGTCGGGATGTTTGATGATTTTCATTGTGGCCAGCACACGCGGATCGTCGGGGATTTCCAAAGGCTGATTCGTATCGGGATCCAAATCGGTATTGATGAGAACGATCGGGAGGTTGCTGTCAGTGAAATCCTGCCCCAAGGTTCGGCCTGAATACAGCAGAAAAATCAGGAACACCAGACGATAAAACCGTGCAAAAGCCTTCATTTAGATTTTTATTTCCACAAATGTAAGATTTATTTCGGTTGGATGGGCAATCCGGAAAACGGCGAATAACTGTATATTTGAGCCAGTGAATTAACCGTCCCGGAAAAGCCGCGCATTAAAATAATCCGGTTGCTGATAAGGGAAAAAAGTCGGAATCAGGGAATAATAATCCGAACCGACGGAATAATAACCGCACTCTGTTTTAATAAAAACCGCCGCCTATATTTGCCCAACAAATTAAAAGTTCCGATTTTGAAAAATAAATTCGACATAGCGGCGCTCTTTCTGATTCTGGCTTACGGCTTGAGCTGCAAAGCCCAGTCGACGGAAACCGACAGCCTGAAACGCGTGCTGCGGACGGTTAAGATCGATACGGCGAAAGTCAACATTTATAACAACCTGGCATTTCGTTACAGGGAAAGCAACCCGGATTCGACGGCATTCTATGCGCAGAAGGCAGCGGTTTTGTCAACCCGAATCAATTATCCTTTCGGGCTTGCCAGCGCGCAGGTCAACAAGGGGAATTCCAGCATCATTTTCGGGGATTACAAAGCGGCGCTCGCCTATTTTACCAAAGCGCAATCAGCTTTTGAAAACCTGCTCGAAAACGATCCCGAAAATAAACTTTTAAAGAACAGCCTCGCCCGTGCCTATGCGAGCGCAGGCGTAGTCTATTCGGAAGAAAGCAATTATTACAGGGCGCTCGAAAATTACCGCAAGGCGCTGAAACTCTATCTCGAAACCGGTCAGCAAAACAATATCTCTAAAGCCTACAACAACATCGCGATCGTCTACAAATCGCAGCTCAACTACCCCAAAGCGCTCGAATACCTGAAAAAAGCGCTGGAAATCCAACAACAAACCGGCGAACAGACCGTGCCGGTGACGTTGATGAATATCGGCGTGATTCATTTCGAGACCGGCGATTACCGGCAGGCGCTCAAATACTACAACGACGCCGAAAAACTCTTTAAGGAAACCGACAACAAACGCGGTTATGCGCTGCTCGAGAATTACCTCGGCGATTATTATAAAAAGCAAGACGCGCCGCAGGCAAAGAATTATTACGAGAAATCGCTGGCGCTGTATGAGCAAATGCAGAACAAATTCGGCGCTGCGCTCGCGCTCTACAACATCGGGCAATGGTATGCCGACAAAAAGCAATATACCGATGCCTTGCCGTATGCGCTAAAATCGCTGGAGTATGCCAAAGAGATCGGCGTTCCCGACCAAACGTTCCACTCCGAAAAACTGCTGAGCGATTTGTACGGTTTCCTGGGCAATCCGTCGGAATCGCTGGCGCATTACAAGAATTACATCGCCGCCCGCGACACGATCACCAGCCAGGAAAACAACAAGAAGCTCGCGCAGGCCGAAATGAATTACGAGTATAAAAAGAAGGAAGCGCTGCTCGACGAAAAAAACAAACGCCGGACACAGCTTACCGTTTTTGTCGTACTCGGTGCATTATTGCTGATCGGACTTGTTTTGCTGGCCTACAACCGCCGCCAGGTCAAGCGAAGGCTGACGCTGCAAAAAGAGGTTGCCGAATACGAGCAGAAAGCGCTGCATTTGCAGATGAACCCGCATTTCGTGTTCAACTGCCTGAGCTCGATTTCGAGTTTCATCGTACAGAATGGTACCGATTCGGCGCTGAAATATTTGTCGAAATTCTCAAAGCTGATGCGGTTGACACTCGAATATTCCAAGGATTCGCTGATCCCGATCGACAAGGAAATCGAAAGCCTTCAGAATTATCTCGAACTCGAACAATTGCGGTTCCACAACAAGTTTACATTCAATATCCAGGCGAGCGACAAGGTCGAATTCAACATGGGATTGCCGCCGCTGCTGATCCAGCCGTTCGTCGAAAATGCGATACTGCACGGCGTCGTGCCCAAAGAAGAAAGCGGACGTATCGACGTGTATTTCGATGTCGAAAACGGGCAGCTACTTTGCCGGATCACCGACGACGGAATCGGACTGACTGAATCCAAAAACCTCAAGGAGAATTCGGTCACGGCGCACAAGTCGATGGCGCTGCAGATTACGCGTAAGCGGTTGGAAATCATGGAATCGACCACGTCGAAATCGGCGCAGATCGAAATCGCAGACAATACGAAGAACAACAAAACCGGAACGCAGGTCACGCTCAGGCTTCCCGTGCAATACATACAATAGCAAATGACAACAGCAATTTTAATCGACGACGACAAACATTTGCGCACCGGACTGAAAGCGCTTTTGGACCGGTATACGAACGACATCACGATCGTCGGCGAGGCCGAAAGCGTCAAGACGGGAATCGTGGCGATCGAGAAACTACAGCCGCAGGTAATTTTCCTCGACATCCATCTGGCCGACGGAACGGGTTTCGACATTCTCGAAAAGCTCGCCGTCAAAAGCGGGAAGATCAAGGCGCACATCGTGTTCATCACGGCGCACGAACAGTATGCTGTGAAAGCGTTTAAGTTCAGCGCACTCGATTTTATACTGAAGCCCGTCGATCCGGAGGAACTGCAAAATACGATCGCTAAGATCAAGGAAGCCGTCGGGAAAACGAATTCGTTCGAGCACATCGACCTTTTGCTGGAAAACATCCGCAGGAAAGTCGACAATTTCAAACGGATCGCGCTTTCGACTTCCGACGGAATCCATCTGTTTGACGTGGCCGACATCATCCGCTGCGAGGCGAAGATCAATTACACGCAGTTCTACATCAAGAACCACAAGCCGGTGCTGATTTCGCGGACCTTGAAAGAATATGAGGAATTGCTGACCGAACACGGGTTCGAGCGCATCCACCAGTCGCACCTGATCAATTTGTCCTATCTGAAATCTTACATCAAGAACGACGGCGGCTACGTGATTATGGCCGACAACACTAGCATCCCGATCGCACAAAGCAAAAAAGAAAAATTACAGGAACTCATCAAAGCCCTATAAACCCTAAGAATTATGAAGACAACATTACATAAATCCAAGAAAATGAAAAAAGCCCTAGTCCTTTTATTGCTGTGCTGCGGCATGGCCAATGCGCAGCTGACGTTTGCCGATCCGGCGCTCAAAGCCTACCTGCTGTCGTCAAGCGCATCGAACAGCATCGCGATGAACTCGAGTTTCCAGAGTGTCAAGATCGACGCGGATTCGAACGGCCAGATCGACGCTTCGGAAGCTGCCGTCGTGGTCAAGCTCTGGATTGAGGATGCGACGGTAACAAGCCTGGGCGGAATCGAAGGTTTTGCGAACCTCGGCGATCTCGGCGTAAAGCAGACCGGAATCGCATCGTCTACCTTGCCGGCATTGCCGAACCTTGTAAACCTGACTTTTTTGGAAAACGCTTCGCTGACTTATCTCAACGTTTCGGGCGCACCGGCGCTGGTTCAGCTTTCGGCGTCAGACAATCCGCAGCTTGCCGGGCTGATTACACTCGGCTGTAACGGACTGGGCACTGTCGTGGCTCAGCACAACGCGCTGGTCACGATGGACCTGAGCGGGTTTACAAATCTGCAGAACGTCTACCTCGACTACAATGCGCTGACCTCGATCAACGTTGCGGGCTGTACGAACCTGAGCGGGATTACGGCTTCGAACAACCAGCTGACAATGATTGTTGCCGACGGATTGGCAAACCTGGTTGCGATGAATTTGTCCGATAATCCGAACCTCAATATCATCCATGCTGCAGGTTGCAGCTCTTTACAGGGAAATATCGGGTCGTATTTTACAAACGACAACAATATTACTTACGCGGATTTTACGGATTGCACGAGCCTTACGGTTTGCAATTTTCCGAATAACAACCTCGACACGCTCATAGTATCCGGCTGTACGGCTCTGACGAATATCATGGCTGCGAACAATCATTTGACGACGCTGGAAATGACAGGCTGTACCGCGCTGACTTCGATTGATTGCCAAAACAATCAGCTGACGGCGCTCGACCTGAGCGGATTTATAAATTTGCAATACCTGACGGCCAACGATAATGACCTGGCGGCGATTGCATTGGACAATACACCTGCCCTGATTGCGGTCAATGTCACCAATAACCCGCTGCTGGAACTGGTGATTGAAGACCACACAGCGCTTACGACCTTGCAATACGGAGGCACCGGACCGAAACTGTTGGATACATCCGGCTGTACCGCACTGTCGCAATTGACTGGTGATTATCAAGATATCGAAAATATCGACATTTCAAATTGCACGGCGCTCACCTCTTTTACGGCAATTTCTATGTTGACGCTGCAATCGCTCAAAGTATCCGGCTGCTCGGCGCTGACAGACCTGAACTTCGCGCATGATTTCGGGAACTCGCCCATCAATACGATCGACCTCAGCGGCCTGACGAATCTGAAATACCTGACCTTCGGCGGTACGCACATCGCCGCGCTCGATTTGTCGGATTGCGTTAACCTGATCCAGCTCACCGCCGATGTGAACCAGATTTCACAGATCACATTCCCGGTTACGGCCACCTTAACCAACATTAACCTGAATACCAATCAATTGCAAAATATTGACGTTTCAATGCTGTCGAATCTGCAGAGCCTTAACGTATCGGCGAATCCGCCGCTCGAAGCCATTTATGCCAAGAACGGCGCGGTAGAGACTATCGGTGTCGGTCCTTTTTCCAATCCTGCCTTGCATTTTATTTGTCAGGACGAGTCGGCCATCGCTTCGACGGTAACGACGCTCAACGCTGTTGGATTCGCTCCCGGTGCCGTGGTTTGCAACTCTTATTGCACCTTCACCCCGGGCGGGAATTACAATACGATTACCGGAACGATTCATTATGATCTGGATAACAATGGCTGTGATGCAGCCGATCTGGTCAAGCCGAACATCCGGGTCGATATCGCCGATGGCGGCAACTCCGGCGCAACCTTTACCGACAGCAACGGAAATTACACGTTTTACACCGGCGCCGGCAGTTTCGACCTGTCGCAGAGCATCGAGAATGCCGCGATATTCAATTTTTCGCCGACGACTGCTACGATTCCGTTCGCCGATGCCAACAACAACACGGCGACGCAGAATTTCTGCATCTCGGCCAACGGCGTTCACAACGACGTGGAAATCGTCATCGCCCCGATTCATCCCGCAAGGCCCGGATTTGTTGCCGTTTATCAAATTGTGATCAGGAACAAAGGCAATCAGACGCAAAGCGGAAGCTTCAATTTCGCGTACGACGACAGCCGCTTGGATTTTTCGTTTGCCACGCTGGCGCCGGATTCGCAAAGCACCGGATTGCTCAGTTGGAACTACGCGAACCTGTTGCCGTTTGAAAGCCGCAGCCTGCTTGTAATTATGAATGTCAACAGCCCGACGCAGACGCCGCCGGTCAACGTTGGCGATATCCTGACGCTGACCGCAACGATTAACCCCATTGTGGGCGACATGAACCCGGCCGACAACCAGTTTATTTTCAATGAGGAAGTCATTGGCTCGTACGACCCGAATAACATTACCTGTATCGAAGGCGAAACCGTGCCGCCGACCGAAATCGGGAACTATCTGCATTATATCGTGAATTTTGAGAATACCGGAACAGCCGAAGCCGAAAACATCGTCGTCAGGCTCGACATCGATCCGGCGAAATACGACATCGGCTCACTGCAGATGCTCAACGCCTCGCATGCCAATTACACCCGGATCACGGGCAACACGATCGAGTTCATTTTTGAAGGCATCAATCTGAGCGTTGGCGGAAATCCTCCGGTAGGCGGACACGGCAACGTGCTGTTCAAGATCAAGTCTGACAGCGGGCTCAGCAACGGCGACTCGGTGACCAATGCCGCAAAGATTTTCTTTGATTACAACGCACCGGTCGCGACCAACGACGCAGAAACGACTTTTGCGTTGCTGTCCAACCCGATCCACGAATTTGACGACAGTATAAGAATGTATCCGAACCCTGCACATTCGGTTGTCAATATCAGCTGCGCGTCGGCGATAAAATCGATTGAATTGTATGACATCCAGGGCCGGATCCTGGAAAGGGCGATGGAAAGCTCAAACGAGACAACGCTCGACATTTCGGGCCGGCAAGCCGGTGTGTATTTCCTGAAAATCACGACCGATCGCGGAAGTAAAGTTCAAAAAATAATCAAGGAATAAATTGACAGTTATTCAATTGGGAAAGTCCGGACGATGTTCCGGGCTTTTTTTATGCTTTAAAATCAATCTAAGCCCAAGCAAGCTGAGGTGTGCGGCTTTCCGTAATTGCGGTATGGGATTTTTTTAGGGATGTCATTTTCCCTTTCCTGAAGGCAAGTTAAGACAGCCATAAATGGCAACGATACGGTAAATCCGCAATTTGCAAAAACTCCTGGAACATACACATTGCGTAGGCTCGCTTTATTTAACGCCAATTTAATCCAAAAACGGTTTTGCCTTTTCGGGAAAATCCCTAAATTTAAGGAAACAACACGACTATGGACAGTTTCATCTTAGGGGAAGATATTCCGGTCATCTGCCACAAGGCCGACAGTTTCCCCGACGGCATTTGCGCCGCGTTCGATCACTTGCACGACATCGTTCCGGAAAAAGAAGGCCGGCGGTATTTCGGGATTTCAAGGCCTGAAAACGGCGTCATCGTTTATAAAGCCGCAGCCGAGGAAATGGAACCCGGCGAAGCCGAAAGGCTCGGATGCGAACGTTTTATAATCAAACGAGGCGCTTACAATACCTATTACATCAAGAATTATCGCGAGAAAGTTGATGCGATTGCCGAATGTTTCCAACTGCTTTTGGGCCAGTCGGAAGCCGATCCGAATGGTTTTTGCATCGAATGGTATATCGGCGACAACGACGTCAAATGCATGGTTCGCTCGAACGACAAGGATTATCCGGTCGAGAACCATACAATCTGAAAATAGGTACGCAATCGCCACTTACAATTGTCGCAATTACACATTCCCGGATGTAAAAACGCCAACTATCTTTGTGTCAATCAATAACCTAAAAAATTTAATCATGGAAACTACAAAACAAATCACGGTCGAAACCTTCGTCAAAGCACCGATCGAAAAAGTCTGGAAACACTGGAACGAACCGTCAAGTATTGAAAAATGGTGCAGCGCAACACCCGAATGGGAAACCATCAATTCCAAAAACGACCTGCGCGTCGGCGGCGAATTCTCGAGCCGGATGCAGGCCAAAGACGGCAGCATGGGCTTTGATTTCGGCGGCGTTTACACCGATGTCATCCCGAACCAATTCATCGCTTACGAAATGGGCGACGGCCGCAAAGTCGAGATTTCGTTCCGCGAGGAAAACGGCCTGGTGCACATCCGCGAAACCTTCGATATGGAAAACCAGAACCCGGAAGAAATGCAGCGCGGCGGCTGGCAGGCGATTTTGGAGAACTTCAGGGATTTCACAGAGGCAAACTAACAAAATTCCAAAAGGCAAATTCCAAATTCCAATTAGTTCCGAACATTGTCCGGTAATTGGAATTTGGAATTTTAATATTTCGAATTTAATTAATGTTTCGCGCGCCAGGCCATGAGGCCATCGTTGATTTTGTCGCGCAATTCGCGGTTTGAAACCTCAAGTACCGTAGCCGAAATCGTTTTTGCCTTGCCGTTTTTGAGCAATATCCTGACGTAGCGCTGCTTGACAAAAAAGCGGATGCGCACGACGAGCTCTTCCGCAATCTGGATGTCTTCCCAAAGCAATCTGCCTTTCGGGAAGGCCGAAGAATTGTCGAGGATACCGATTTCGTCGATCACAAATCCCGGATCTTTCGACAAGGAACATTTCAACGTAGAAAACAAACCCATCGCACCCAGTAAAACAGCTGCCCATCCGAGCACGCTTTTGACAATCGCACCTTCCTGATCTGGGAAATACGTCGTGAGATCGCTACACAAAAGCCAAATGCCAATCGCAATAAATAATAATGCGAACAGGGTTATTTTAAGCAATTTTGCTTTGCTGAATGCGATAGTATCGGTTGCCATATTATTTGCTTAAATACATTTTCCGTCTCGAATACAGATCGTAAAACTGGTCATCCTTCAAGTCGTCGATAAACAAAATGCTTTCGCCCGTCGATTTCATTTCCGGACCGAGCGCCTTGTTGACGTTGGGGAATTTGCTGAACGAAAACACCGGCTGCTTGATCGCATACCCTTTGAGTTGCGGATTGAATTTGAAATCGGTGACCTTATTTACGCCGAGCATGACTTTGGTCGCATAATTCACATACGGTTCGCCATACGCTTTGGCAATGAACGGCACGGTACGCGACGCTCTCGGATTGGCTTCAATGATGTAAACGATGTCGTCCTTTATGGCAAACTGGATGTTGATCAGCCCGACGGTCCGCAGTGCCAACGCGATTTTCTTTGTATGATCCTTGATTTGCTGCATGACGAATTCGCCCAAATTGAACGGCGGCAAAGTCGCGTTCGAATCGCCCGAATGGATGCCGCACGGCTCGATGTGTTCCATAATCCCGATGATGTAGACGTTTTCGCCGTCGCAGATAGCATCGGCTTCGGCTTCGATCGCGCCGTCGAGATAATGATCGAGCAGCAGTTTATTTCCCGGGATGTTTTTCAAAAGGTCAATGACGTGATCTTCGAGTTCCTGTTTGTTGATGACGATTTTCATGCCTTGTCCGCCCAAAACATACGATGGACGAACCAGAAGCGGAAAGTCCAAAACGTCTGCCAGTGCGCTCGCCTGGTCGGCATTTTCGGCGACCCCGAACTTCGGGAACGGAATTTTGAGGCTTTCGAGCAGTTCGGAAAAACGTCCGCGGTCTTCAGCGAGATCAAGCGCGTCGAAACTCGTCCCGAGGATTTTGATGCCGTAACGGTCGAGTTTTTCGGCCAGTTTCAAAGCGGTTTGCCCGCCAAGTTGCACGATGACGCCTTCGGGTTTTTCGTGGCGGATGATGTCGTAAATGTGCTCCCAGAACACCGGTTCGAAGTATAATTTATCTGCCGTGTCAAAATCGGTCGAGACCGTTTCCGGATTGCAGTTGATCATGATCGTTTCGTAGCCGCATTCTTTCGCCGCCAAAACGCCGTGCACGCACGAATAATCGAACTCGATGCCCTGCCCGATCCGGTTCGGGCCCGAACCCAAAACGACGACTTTCTTGCGGTCGGAAACGATGCTTTCGTTCGAGACGAATTTTCTGCCGTCGGCGGTTTCGATTTCGGCTTCGAACGTCGAATAATAGTAGGGCGTTTTCGCCTTGAATTCGGCGGCGCACGTATCGACGAGCTTGTAAACGCGCTTGATGTTCATCTCATCGCGAAGTTTGTACACCTGGCTTTCAAGACAGCCCATCATGTGCGCGATTTGTCGGTCGCCGTAACCTTTTTGTTTGGCTTCGAGCAGCAGTTCGCGCGGCAGCGTATCGACTTTATAGGTTGAGATTTCTTTTTCCAGCAGATACAATTCTTCGTATTGCTTCAAGAACCACATGTCGATTTTCGTGATTTCGTGGATGCGTGACAGCGGGATTCCGAGCGCGATCGCATCGTAAATGACGAAAACCCGGTCCCAGCTGGCGTAGGTCAGTTTTTCGATGATCTGTTCGTAATTTTTGTAGCCTTTGCCGTCGGCGCCGATGCCGTTGCGCTTGATTTCGAGCGATTGCGTCGCCTTGTGCAGCGCTTCCTGGAACGAACGCCCGATGCCCATGACCTCGCCGACCGATTTCATCTGCAGGCCCAAAGTTCTGTCCGATCCTTCGAACTTGTCGAAATTCCAGCGCGGGATTTTGACGATGACGTAATCGAGCGTCGGTTCGAATAAAGCCGACGTGGATTTTGTGATTTGATTCTGGAGTTCGTCCAAATTGTAACCGAGCGCGAGTTTCGAGGCGATTTTCGCAATCGGGTAACCGGTCGCTTTCGAGGCCAATGCCGAAGATCTTGAAACGCGCGGGTTGATTTCGATCGCGACGATGTCTTCTTTCTCGTCGGGCGAAACGGCGAACTGGACGTTGCAGCCGCCGGCAAAATTCCCGATCGAGCGCATCATCAAAATCGCCATGTCGCGCATTTTCTGGAATGTCGTATCGGATAAGGTCATCGCCGGAGCGACCGTAATCGAGTCGCCGGTATGAATTCCCATCGGATCCATGTTTTCGATGGAACAGATGATGACGACGTTGTCGTTCTTGTCGCGTAATAATTCGAGTTCGTATTCTTTCCAGCCGAGCAAAGCCTTGTCGATCAATACTTCGTGGATTGGCGACGCTTCGAGGCCGCGCGTCAAAAGTTCGTCGAAATCTTCTTTTTTGTGGACGAAGGCCGCGCCGGTTCCACCGAGCGTAAAGGACGGACGAATTACCAATGGAAATCCAAATTCCTGCGCGATTTCCTTTCCTTTCAAGAACGAGTTTGCCGTTTTGGCCGGAGCAGCCGGAACGCCGATGCGTTCGAGCAATTGCTTGAATTGTTCGCGGTCTTCGGTGATGTTGATCGCGCCTATGTCGACGCCGATGAGTTTGACGTTGAAATCGGCCCAAATGCCTTTTTCGTCGGCTTCGAGGCAGAGATTTAAAGCCGTTTGTCCGCCCATGGTTGGCAAAACCGCATCGATCTGCGGATGTTCCTTGAGGATTTCAATGATCGATTTGGTCGTCAGCGGTTTGAGATAAACATGATCGGCCATACTCGGGTCGGTCATGATCGTCGCGGGATTCGAGTTGATGAGAATCACTTCGATGCCTTCCTCGCGGATCGAGCGCGCCGATTGCGAGCCGGCGTAATCGAACTCGCACGCCTGGCCGATGACGATCGGGCCGGAACCGATGATGAGAACGGATTTGATGGAATTGTCTTTTGGCATTTTTAGTTGTTAGTAGTTAGATATTCTGGTTTACGGGAATGTTTTTGGTTGTTCTAAAGCCCTAGCCCCGATAGCAGCGGTATCCTTTTTTGTAGCGCAGCGAAGAAAAAGATAAAGCGAATAGCGGGAAAATGCTCCTAAAAATAAATCGAAAATTTCACGACAAGATATAAAAAAAGGCGCTACTGGTAGGTAACGCCTTTATGCTTTTTCAAACATTATTTTTTGTGTCTTGGTTCAGAAGAAACGGTCAGTTTGTGACGGCCTTTCGCCCTTCTGCGAGCAAGAACTTTCCTACCGTTTGCAGAAGCCATTCTGTCCATAAACCCGTGCTTATTCCTTCTTTTTCTTTTCGATGGTTGAAACGTTCTTTTGCTCATTGCTTTGTATCTTTAAAATCTTTGAATCTTTTTTTGGAGATTTTGGAGAAAAGTTTTCTCGTAAACCGGGTGCAAATATAAGGAGATTTTTCTTTTTTACAAGTGGTTTTGAAAAATTATTTTTCTTCCTTCTTTTGTCTGGCAACAAAAGAAGCAAAAATGCCAATGCGGCCATAAAATTTGGCTAAAACCGTCGCCATTCGCTAAAAGAAAAGAACTCGCCTTCGGCTCAACAGCTTTTCTTTTTTAACGCTCATTACTTCGGTTTCTTAACGCCAATTTTATGAAATGCCGCACTATTTGGAAGTCTTTATTTTATTTTCGGCTTCCGCACTGCGCCGAAAATTCAACCCGGAAGTTTTATATTTCGGATCGGTTCCTATAGAAAACCAGACTTTCGGTAACATGCAGCAGCTTTGTCGGCCTATTTTCATTTTTGTAGATTTTCCAGATGAAGGCGCGAATTGATTGCACATGAATCCGAACGCAAACAGCTATTCGGAGAAGTGAGCGGGCGAACGGCTCGAATAGCGTGATGGCGGCAAAGCTGTGAAAATCACAAAAATTAAAATCAGTCCAGCTATTTTTGCTTCTTTTGTTAGCAGACAAAAGAAGAAAATCATCTACTTTTGCAACGCAAAAACAAACACCATGTTCCACAAAACCATCAAACTCATTTTCGCCGCACTGATGATCGCTTTCGCAGTTTATGAATTTACCGAAGGCGAAATTGGTAATGGCATATTCCTGATCCTGCTTACTGCGATTCCAATCTTATTATATTTCAAGAATGAATTCATTCTTCTGGCTTTTCTTCGCCTGCGGAAACAAGACATGGCCGGCGCGCAGAAATGGCTGTCGAAAATCTCGAACCCCGAAACGGCGCTGGTCAGGAAACAGCAGGGTTATTACAATTACCTGCACGGCATCATGCTTTCGCAGAAAAACATGACGCAGGCAGAGAAATATTTCAAAAAAGCCGTAGAACTCGGGCTCAGCATGGATACGGATATGGCCGTCGCCAAATTGAACCTCGCGGGAGCCGCATTGATGCGCAGGAGAAAAATTGAGGCGACGAACCTCTTGAACGAAGCGAAAAAACTCGACAAGCACAATATGCTCAAAGACCAGATCATGATGATGAAGGAACAGCTGAAAAAAATATAATATTTATTTTATACTTTGAAGCCATTCGTTAAGAATGGCTTTTTTCGTTAATATAAAGAGAAGATCTGCGAACTTTTAGCGAAAAAAGATCAGAAAGAGCAATTGGCCAAAACCGATTAAAAATACCGCGAAAATAAAATCCGCAACCCGACGAGCGCCAACGAAACGGCCAACACCCTGACGATAATGCTGCCCCGCAGCCGGCGCGAAAGGTATGCACCCAGCTGCGCACCGGGAATTACGCCGGCGGCCAATCCCAATACCATGCGGACGATTTGCGGATCGTTGTAATTGCCTTCGAAATAATGTACCGCGACACTTACGCTGGCCATGATCGCCAATACGAAATGCGACGTCGCCGTGGCGATATGTACCGGGAACTGCAGCCACTCGACCATCGCCGGAACATGGATTATTCCGCCGCCAATACCAAAAAGCGGTGAAAAATACCCAACGAGCAAACTCAGGAAAATACCTTTTCGGATGTCGTAGGCATAGGTATAAACTTCGCCCCATTTATCGGTAAGGCGACTGGCGATCCAGCCTTTTCCGTTAGCACTTTCTTTGGGTACCTGTTTTTTTCCGCTTCTGTAAAACAGAAACATTCCAAGGGCAAAAAGCACAAGCCCGAACAAGATGTCGAAAGCGTGTCGCGGAATAATCTTGGTGGTCATGACACCTAATACGGAACCCGGAATCGTGGCCAGCGCAAAGATGAAACCGGCCTTGAAATCGACACGTCCGGCCCTGACGTAGGCGAAACTTCCCGAAATCGCGTTGCAGGCGACAACCGCCATCGAAATTGCCGTAACGTTTTCGGGCGACAAATCCGGATAAAGCAGCAGCAGCAGCGGTACCAATATGAATCCGCCGCCCGCACCGATAAGCGTTCCCATCGTGCCGATGGCAAACCCGATAACGATAAGTACTAGTAAATTATCCATTAATAACCTCGCAACGGAATATCGATCGTATATTTTTTCTTCGCGGCATTCATCAGCTTTTTGTCGCGAAGCCACGGATTGTGGATTTTCAATATCTTGTAATTGATGCCCTGCGTCTTGGCGAAATCGGCCAGGTCGGTAATCGTCGAATCGACCTCGACTTTCCGGACCGGCAGGTTTTCGTACAGTTCCTCGGGCGCAACGTTGAAGCCGTAAAGCGGTTGGTTTCTCAGGATTTCCTTAAGCGCAAGGATGCGGAAAACATAGCGCGAGGTTTCATCGGTCAGCAATAAATCGTAATAATTCGTGACTTTTTGGATTTCAATCTGTTTCGTTACGCCCGTAAGTCCGCCGTTATAGGATGCCGCCGCCAATGTCCAGCTTCCGAACCGTTGTTTTGCCGCAAGCAGGAATTTGCAGGCTGCTTCGGTCGATTTTTCGAGGTTGTAGCGTTCGTCGACCTCGCTGTTGATTTCGAGCCCGTTCTCCTTGCCCGTGCCTTCCATGAACTGCCAGAAACCTTTCGCGCCCGAAGGCGAAACCGCATTGAGCAGGTTGCTTTCGATGACCGCAAGATATTTGAAATCGTCCGGAACGCCGTTTTTCGCCAGAATCGGCTCGATTACCGGAAACGCCCGGTTGGCGCGCTTGATTATTAGCAACGTAGTCGCATCGAGATTCGCATTCACAAGCAGTTCGCGTTCGAAACGTTCGCGGACGTCGGTAATATTGAGTGGTGTGGATTCTCCGGCAAAATCGACTGCGGCCGGGAAATACCGCTTTGCCGGCTGTAACTCGATTTTCTTTTCCGCTTTTTCAGGCACTGCGTAAATCATCGCGCCGCTGACAATGATCAGTAAAATAACAAGTCCCGCTTCTTTGATCCGTTTCATGATGATTGTTTTTGATATTGGTAAAACTACAAAATTGCGCGTTTATTTCGCCGTCCCGAGGATAATTCCCGGCAGGTTTTCGTTGAGCCACCGGAACCTGTTGATAATTAGGATGTGCGTGCCGCCTTTAACCGGAATAAAATTTTTGATGTATTTCGGCGGAAAGACCTCGTCGGCATCGCCATGAATATGGACGACGGTTTCATCGGGTTCGGTACGTTCCCAAAGCATGACCTGCTCGATGGCCCAGGACAGGTATTTCAGGTCGCGGACCGAAAGGAATTTCTCATAGAGTTTCATCCGCAGCTTGATTTTCGGGCCGAAGGCATATTTCGCCAATTCTTCGACCTTGAGTAGAAATTTCAGCGGGAGCAGTTTATAGGCACCGGTGGTTTTGGCCATTTTGAAACGTCTCGGAAATTCCCGGTTGCTTTTTGCGCTCGAGATGATGATTGTCTTGCGGCACGGAATAATTTTCGCCATTTCCTGAACCAAAATCCCGCCGAAGGAAACGCCTACAAGAACAGGATTTTCGTGAGCAATATTTTCGGTCATCCGCTGGGCGTAATCCCGGAGCGATTCGCCGTCGTGCGGGATTTGCCATTCAAGATGTATCACTTCAAACTGATCCTCGGGCAAACGGATGTTTTCGAAAATCAGTGGGCTCGCTGCCAGGCCGGGCATGAAGTAAACGGGAATCTTCGCCATTGTTTTAACGATTTTATAACAGGGTTCCGGATTAATAATGCCGAACTTTGCAATATTAGATTTTTAGCCGGAAATTTGCTCCGTTCCCGCTTTAATTTATCAATAAATTATGAGGCGTACATTACAAAGCGTCTGATTCCGGAATAAAATAATCTGCATCTTAAAGCGTTAAACAAATCATTATGGAGCCGTTAACTATGGATATCAGGGACAATACTTTTTCAAGGCAATTTGAAACCTATGCGGACGGAAAGCTTGTGACGGTGGAATATTCCTTCCAAGAACGGAAAATTTTCCTGACCAAGATTACCGCAGCCGATGGCTTCGCCGATGAGGAATTTATTACCGAGCTGCTGAAAAACATAATGGCCATTGCCGAGGAACGAAAGCTTAAAGTGGTGCCGACTTTTCCGAAGATTGCGGCATTTTTCAGAAAAAATCCGATATATAAGGAACTGCTTCCGCCCGGAATCAAGATTTAAAATAAAAGCGCCTTCCGGCGCTTCTTTTTATAGTATCACTAATTTCCTGACCAGTACTTTTTGTTGATCCTGGAGTTTCAGGAAATAAATGCCGGTTTGCAATCCGGAAACTTTTAAGTTGTCCTGGAAACCGGCCAACTCCTCTACAAGCTTGCCGCTGCCGTCATAAATCCTGAGTATCGCATTGGCCGGAGCTTCATTTCCAAAACTGATATTGACGACATCGTGCGCAGGGTTGGGGTAAATTGAAAAATCGAATGCATTGTGATCTGCGATATGCAAGGCCACGCTTGCTTCGCGAAAATCGGGAATGTCGTTCTGATTCGTGTCGTCATCCATGGGATTGCCGTTGCCGTTGTAATCTTCATTAACGGTCAGGATGTCGTCATTGTCGTCGTCGTTGTCCATGAAATCGAAGAAATCATCGCCGTCGGTATTGTCATCTATGAGCATTGTATTGCCGTTCAAATCTTCGTCGGCATTGGCCACACTGTCATTGTCTTCGTCACCGGCAGCAGCAACCGTCGCCAGTGGCCAGCACGAGAAATAATACAACAGATCGCCTTGGTTGTATTCGGGCCCGGTTCCGGTATACATCAGATCGAGATAACAGTATTGAAAATTAGCGACGTCATTGGTATAGAGCAGCGGAATTGCATTGATTCCGTTATCACGGTCGAATTCGGACGGATAAAGCTGCATCGTATAACCCGACAAGTCAAAGCCGATGTTACCGGCAAATCCGAGAATGTATTGGTAAATGATACTGATATCGAATTGCGCAAAGCCGTCGTTGTCGTAATCCAGCGCATACATCGGATTGCATCCGGGCGGAGGCGGCGTAATCTGTGCGAATCCGCTAAAGCTTATGAAACAGAAAACAAGCAAAAATCTTTTCATCATCAAGTTTTTCGCAAATATATACTTTATAATATAACCTTGGCATTTGTCGTTATCCAAAAGAACGTACCTTTACCCCGATGACATCCAGTGAAACCAACGAAAAAGTCCTCGATTTTTTTGAAAACATCCAGAAATATTACGGCAACAAAACCGAAATCACCGACGGGCTATATTCGCGTTACGACGACTTCGATGCGAGCCTGACGACTTGGAATTTGTCGGAATTCACGCTGATCCGATCAGCCTATCGCAAAAAAGGCGACCGTTTCATGATGGAAGGCGAACGGATGTATTATGAGATTTCGGCAAAACTGATCGTCGATTTCAAACAGCCCGCCCGGCATACTTTCGAGTTTGTCGAATTATATGGAAGCGATGTGTACCGGATTACGAAAATCCGTTTTCATTCGAAGTATTGATTCGGCTGTGAAGCTTTATGATTTTATACGGGATTTCTTTAAAATAAATAAAATGTGTTCGGTTTTGCAGCCTCTGAGGTCTTCCAAAAAAAATTAAACCTCAACCCCGGCAAATTCCATTCTCACGCTTCCGTCCTCATCGATTTTTGTCAGCGTAATTTCGTGTAAAGTATTTACGAGTTCCGGGTTCCAAGGCGTTTTCACTTTCACATAATTCTCGGTAAACCCGTGAATGTAGCCTTCCTTGTTTTCGCCTTCAAACAAAACCGTCCGCGAAGTTCCCAGTTGGCTTTCGTAAAATGCACGCCGTTTCTTGACCGACAATCCACGCAGCATTTTACTGCGCTTTGCCCTGACGTTTGCCGGAACTACATTTTCAAAAGCCGCGGCTTCCGTATTGTCGCGTTCCGAATACGTGAAAACGTGCAGATATGAAATATCCAAATCATTCAGGAAATGATAAGTTTCTAAAAAATGTTCATCGGTTTCGCCCGGAAATCCTACGATCACATCAACGCCAATACAGGCATTCGGCATCACCTCACGGATTTTCGCCACGCGTTCCGCATACAATTCCCGCATGTAGCGGCGCTTCATCTTCTTTAAAATATCGTTGCTTCCCGATTGCAGCGGAATGTGGAAATGCGGCACGAACGTCCGGCTTTTCGATACGAATTCAATCGTTTCGTTTTTTAAAAGGTTTGGCTCGATCGAAGAAATCCTGAGCCTTTCGATGCCATCGACCTCATCTAAAGCTTTGACCAATTCCAAAAATGTATGCTCGTGCTTCTTATTGCCGAATTCGCCTTTGCCGTAATCACCGATGTTGACGCCGGTCAAAACGATTTCTTTTATATTCTGCTCCGAGATTTCCTTCGCGTTTTTCAACACGTTTTCGAGTGCATCGCTGCGTGATATGCCGCGTGCCAGCGGAATCGTACAGTATGTACACTTGTAATCGCAGCCGTCCTGGACTTTCAGAAACGCGCGTGTCCGGTCGCCGATCGAATACGAACCGACATAAAAATCGGCCTCTGCGATCTCGCACGAATGCACCTGTCCGAAATCGTTTTTCGACAAATCGTTGATGTAATCGGTAATCTTGAATTTTTCGGTCGCACCCAAAACGAGATCGACACCGTCAACCGCGGCGAGTTCTTCGGGTTTGAGCTGTGCATAGCAACCGACTGCGGCAACAAACGCCTTATCGTTGAGCTTCATCGCTTTTTTGACGACCTGTTTGAACTGTTTGTCGGCATTTTCCGTCACCGAGCAGGTGTTGATGACGTAAATATCGGCCACGTCCTCAAATTCGACGCGGTCAAAACCTTCATCCTGAAAACTCCGGGCAATGGTCGAGGTTTCCGAAAAATTCAGTTTGCATCCCAGTGTGTAAAAAGCGACTTTTTTTCTTTCCATTTTTTTGGGCGTTCCCCGGCTCACAAAAAGCTATTCGCATTTTGCTCGCCCTGTTCGCTTCGCTCGGGCATTCGTACTCCAAAACGAGCCCGCAAATTTACATACAAAAAATCGGTTTCCAAAAATTATTAACTTACTGAAGACTAAAGGTTTCTTAAATCGGTTGCCGTAAAAAACAGGTTTTTGTAATTTTAATTTCCCTGCAAACATTAACTGAAACCTCAATTTTTAAAATCAACAGCCATGAAAACCGAACTCACCATGGATTTTTACATCGACAAAGAAAACAAGCAAGTCAAAGTCAGGCGGGAATTTGCCGCGCCTTTAATGAAAGTCTGGCAAGCCTGGACGCAAAGCGAAACGCTCGACCAATGGTGGGCGCCGAAACCCTGGAAAGCCCAAACCAAAAAAATGGATTTCACCGAAGGCGGCCGCTGGCTTTACGCAATGAAAGGCCCGGATGGCGAAACGCACTGGTCTTACGCCGATTTCCAAAAAATCGTCCCGCGGGAAAGCTTCACCGCATTGGAGGCGTTCAGCGACGAAAACGGAAAGACAAAAACGGATATGCCGCAAAGCACCTGGAAAGTCAGCTTCAGCGAGTCGGGCAATTCGACTTTTGTGAATATTGCAATCGCTTATGAAACGCAATCCGATCTTGAAAAAGAGCTCAACATGGGTTTCCGCGAAGGGTTTACGAAAGGACTAGAAAACCTCGACGAATTGTTGGAAAAATAACAAAAAGCGGTACCATTTTTTATTCCTTGTTCTTCGGAGCCAGCATGTTTTCCGGATTCAGGATTTCATCCAATTGGTCTTTCGGCAAAATGCCGTGCTCGATGATCAGGTTATAGACACTTTTGCCCGTTTCCAAAGCTTCCTTCGCAATTTTCGTCGAATTCTTGTAACCGATGTACGGATTGAGCGCTGTCACGATCCCGATGCTGTGCAGCACCATTTCGCGGCAATGTGCTTCATTCGCCGTTATCCCGTCGATGCATTTCTCGCGCAGCGTATCCATGCCGTTGGCCAAAAGCACTATCGATTCCATGATCGCGAAAGTGAGTACCGGTTCCATGACATTGAGCTGCAATTGTCCTGCTTCGGCGGCCATTGTTACCGTTAAATCATTGCCGATGACGCGAAAGCACACTTGATTCATGACTTCGGGAATTACCGGATTGACCTTGCCCGGCATAATCGACGATCCGGGCTGCATAGGCGGCAAATTGATTTCGAAAAGTCCGGCTCTCGGCCCCGAAGACAGCAACCGCAAATCGTTGCAGATTTTCGAGATCTTGATCGCCATTCTTTTCAACGCCGACGAATAAATGACATACGATCCGGTATCGGGCGTGGCTTCGATCAGATTCGGGGCCGATACGAACGGATGCCCGGTGATTGTTGCAAGGTTTTCAGCGCACAGTTTCGCATAGCCCGGAACAGCATTCAATCCGGTCCCGATTGCGGTCGCACCCATATTGATTTCGAAAAACAACGCCGAATTCGAGTTGAGCCGCGCGATTTCCTCTTCGAGGTTTGCGGCGAACGCTTCAAACTCCTGCCCGAGCGTCATTGGTACTGCGTCCTGCAATTGCGTGCGTCCCATTTTGAGGACGTGCCGGAACTCGATGCCTTTATTACGGAACGAAGCAATGAGCTTTTCGAGATGCCCGATTAAGTCGATGTTGGCATTGACCGCCGCAAGTTTAATGGCAGTTGGATAGGCGTCGTTCGTGGATTGTGATAAATTGACGTGGTCGTTCGGGGAGCAGAACTGGTATTCGCCTTTTTTGTGCCCGAGGATTTCGAGCGCGCGGTTCGCGAGAACTTCGTTGATGTTCATATTGGTCGACGTTCCGGCGCCGCCCTGGATCATGTCGATCGGGAATTCGTTGTCGAATTTTCCGGAAACGACTTCTTTTGCCGCTTCGACGATCGCATCTTTCAGTTTTTGATCGAGCAGGCCGAGCGTGAAATTGGTTTCGGCGGCCGCCCATTTGACGTAGGCCAATCCTTTGATGAATTCTGGAAATTGATATAATTTGACGCCCGAAATATGGAAGTTGTCAATCGCGCGCTGGGTTTGGATGCCGTAATAAGCGGTTTCGGGAACATTCAGGTTGCCCAATAAATCGTTTTCGATCCTGTACATTTTTGTGGAATTTAAAAATCGAATAAAGATACAGGTTTCACAAAGGCCAATTTTTAAAGTTATCTTAAAGTTGGTCCAACGGCCTAGCCCGTCCCGAAGCGTCGGGAGCAGCGGAAATCCTTTTTGCGAAGCATGAGCAAAAAGATTGAAGTGAAAAGCGGGAAATTGCTCATAATACAAATGCCAAAATCGCTTCTCGCAATCCTGGCATTATTAACTATTAGTTATCAATTTTCCTTCCGCCACTTTTTCGTTTCCTCAAACACATGCTCCAGAATGGCCGCATCCTGTTCGGTGAATTCGATATGGCGCCGCGACATCACGATTTTCGCAGTCTCGAATGCTTTTTTCGTAATGTATGTCGTGAATCCCGATGCGCCGCCCCAGGAAAAGCTCGGGACGAAGTTGCGCGGGAAACCGCTGCCGAAAATGTTCGCGCTCACGCCCACGACCGTGCCGGTGTTGAACATCGTGTTGATGCCGCATTTGGAATGGTCGCCCATCATCAGCCCGCAGAATTGCAGTCCGGTTTTTTCGAAGCCGCCGGTTTCGTAGCTCCAGAGCTTGACCGCTTCGTAATTGTTTTTCAGGTTGGAATTGTTGGAATCGGCGCCGATGTTGCACCATTCGCCTAAAACGGAATTCCCGAGAAAGCCGTCGTGGCCTTTGTTGGAATAGCCCATCAGTACCGAATTGTTGACTTCGCCGCCGATCCGGCATTCCGGGCCAACCGTAGTTGCGCCGTAGACCTTGGATGAAAGCTTGACCTGCGCGCCTTCGCAAAGCGCAAATGGGCCGCGGATGACCGAACCTTCCATGATTTCGGAGTTTTTGCCGATGTAGATCGGGCCGGACGAAGCGTTCAGCGTGACGAATTCGAGTTTCGCGCCTTCTTCAATGAAAACATTCTCAGCATCGATGACGTTGACGCTTTTCGGGATCGGCTGTGAAAGGCGGCCTTCGGTAATCAGGTCGAAATCTTCACGGATCGCGGCGTCATTTTTCGCAAAAATATCCCACAGATGCTCTACGGTCAGGCAGTCTTCGTTGTATTCGACGATGTCGTAATGGTCGAAATCGATTTCCTCCTGCGTGTCGTTGGTATAGAATGCGATGACTTCCTCGCCTTTGAGGATGAACTGGTTGGGCTCGAGGTTCATGACCATTTCGACAAGCAAATCATTGGGAAGGAAAGCCGAATTAATCATAACGTTCTGTTCCATTTCGACCATCGGAAATTTCGCCGACAGATACTCTTCGGTAAGCGTGGTCGTAGTCGTACCGAGATATTTTTCCCATTTTTCGCGAATGGTCAAAATCCCGATGCGGATGTCGGCGACCGGGCGCGTAAAGGTGAACGGCAGTAAGGCATTGCGGACGGTGCCGTCGAATAATATGTAGTTCATGGCGATTCGTTTTTAGTCGTGTAGGTTATTGTTAAATCTTAACAAAAAATCTGGTAAATCCGTATTCTGATTGCTATTTTCTTCCTAAGGGAAACATCCACCCCTTCCCTGAAGGTAAAATACAACTATTTTAATTGCGAACTTACGATAAAACCGCAATTCGATTATTTTGAATCCAAAAGTACAAACTTCCGCCAAATAAAAAAGCCTCCCGAATGGAAGGCTTTCTATAAATTGAACACGTAAGATTATTTGCCGTGTTTTGCATATTTTGTTTTGAACTTGTCGATACGTCCTGCCGTGTCGATAAGTTTCGATTTTCCTGTATAGAACGGGTGCGATGTTCTTGAAATCTCCATTTTAACTACCGGATATTCAACTCCTTCATATGTGATCGTTTCTTTGGTTTCAGCGGTAGATTTCGTGATGAACACTTCGTCGTTCGACATGTCCTTAAACGCTACCAGTCTGTAATTTTCCGGGTGGATTCCTTTTTTCATCTTGTTTGTTTTTATACGTTTTGATTATAACCGCCCTGATGCTTTCGCTTTTGAAAGGTATAAACCGTTATAATTTTTAATCTGAACATTTAATTTTGAGGTTGCAAATTTACTGTTTTTTTTAGAAAACCAAATTGTTCCGGGCGTTTTTTTTATTTATTTGGAACGAAACTGATTTTTGACCGACGGTAAAGCGGGAATTGCTATATTTGTTGGACAATTGTAAAACCTATTTTTATGAATGACAATACTATGTTACCGGCGCCGTCAGCACTGAAGGCGGCCACTATGCTCGGCGTACTGTTCGGCGTGATCGTGATCCTTGAGCTCGTCGCTTCTTACGTGATGAAAATCGATGCGACATCGTCAGGTTACGGCATCTTCATCTTTGTCTTTAATTACCTGATTTTGCCGGCCCTGTTCATTTACATGGCCTGTAACAATTTCAAGAAGGAGAATGGCGGTTTTATCAGTTTCGGACAATGCCTTAAAGTGGGCGTGCTCGTCTGTGTCATCGCCGGCGTGATTTCAGGGATTGCCAGCGGTATCTTCCAGATGGTTTTTCCCGAATACATGGTGGAAATGATGGACAAGGCCAAAGACGAAATGATGCGCAAAAACCCCGACATGACCCAGGAACAGCTCGACATGGGTATTTCGATGATGCAAAAATTCTCCAAGCCGTATTTTACCATTCCGTTCACGATCGTAATTTATGCCTTCGTCGGCCTGATCTGGTCGCTGATTATGGGCGCCATCGTTAAAAAGGACCGCCCGATGAGCTTTTAATACATGAATTTATCCATAATTATCCCGCTGCTCAATGAAGACGAATCATTGCAGGAACTCCATGACTGGATCGTTGCTGTGATGAACGCCAATCATTATACGTATGAGGTGATCTTCATCGACGACGGCAGTACGGACGATTCCTGGAAAACCATCGAAAGGCTCAGCGCCGAAAATCCGAACATCAAAGGCATCCATTTCCATACAAATTACGGGAAATCGCAGGCTTTACATGCCGGATTTGCCCGGGCCAAAGGCGATGTCGTGATTACGATGGACGCCGACCTGCAGGACAATCCCGACGAAATCCCGGAATTGTACGACATGATTACAAACCAAAGGTATGATCTGGTTTCGGGTTGGAAAAAGAAGCGCTTCGATTCGGTCGTGACCAAAAACCTGCCGTCGAAATTGTTCAATTGGGCGGCGCGGAAAACCTCGGGCGTACAGCTGAACGATTTCAACTGCGGGCTTAAAGCTTATAGAAACGACGTCGTGAAGCACATCGAGGTTTCCGGCGAAATGCACCGCTATATCCCCGTACTGGCCAAAAATGCCGGCTACGGAAGAATCGGCGAAAAAGTCGTGCAGCACCAGGCGCGGAAATACGGCGAAACCAAATTCGGGATGGACCGGTTCATCAACGGGTTTCTCGACCTGATCACGATCTGGTTTTTGTCGCGTTTCGGCAAACGGCCGATGCATTTGTTCGGCATGCTCGGATCGCTGATGTTTGTCATCGGGTTTATTGCCGCCGGCTATATCGGTTTCGTGAAGCTCTACCGTTTGTACCACAAGCTGCCGTATCATCTGATCACCGACAATCCGTGGTTTTATATTTCACTGACGACGATGGTCATCGGGACGCAATTGTTCCTGGCGGGATTTCTTGGCGAAATCATTCTTAGGACCAAAAGCAATTCCGACCGGTATATGATTTCGAAAACCGCCAATTTGTAATAGTTAACCTGATTTTAAACCGTTGCCCGCGTTAGGGATTGAGGCAAGCACCGCGTGCAGCCGATAGCCCGGCGCTTGCGCAACGCCCAAATAAAAATTAAAAATGTATATCGAACCCAATATCCTCAACGCCGTAAACCAGTGGCTGACTCCGGTTTTTGACCCGCAAACGCAGGAAGCCGTAAAAGACCTGATGACTTCTTCGCCGAAACTCCTTGAGGAAAGTTTTTATAAAAACCTCGAATTCGGAACCGGCGGAATGCGTGGCGTCATGGGCGTCGGAACGAACAGGATCAACAAATACACGCTCGGAAAAAACACGCAGGGCATTTCGGATTACATGAAAAAAGTGTTTGCCGGACACGAGCTCAAAGTCGCGATCGCTTACGACTGCCGCCACAACAGCAATACTTTGGCGAAAGTCGTAGCCGACGTATTTTCGGCCAACGGGATCAAAGTCTATCTTTTTTCGGACATGCGCCCGACGCCCGAACTGAGCTTTGCGGTGAAATACCTGAAATGCCAGTGCGGCATTGTACTGACCGCGTCGCACAATCCGCCGGAATACAACGGCTACAAAGTATATTGGGAAGATGGCGGACAGCTCGTTCCGCCACAGGACTCCGAAATTATCCAGGTCATCGAAAGCCTGAAGTACGAAGACATCCGTTTTGACGCGAACGAATCGCTGATCGAATACATCGACAAAGAAATCGACGAGGCGTTCATTGCGTCTTCGGTCGAAAACGCTTCGTTCAATACGCCGGCCGAAGCCAAACAAAATTTGTCGATCGTTTATACGCCGCTGCACGGCACTTCGGTGAAGATCATTCCGACGATGCTGGCCAAAGCGGGTTATACGAACGTGAATATCGTCGCTGAACAGGCCGAGCCCAACGGAGATTTCCCGACCGTAAAATCGCCGAACCCCGAAGAGCCGGAAGCGCTGACGATGGCAATGGCGCTGGCAGAAAAAGTCAGTGCCGACATCGTCATCGGGACCGATCCGGATTCGGACCGGCTGGGCGTTGCAGTGCGCGATAACCAGGGAAAAATGATTTTGCTCAACGGCAACCAGACTATGGTCGTGATGACCGAATTTTTGCTCCGCCAATGGAAAAAAGCCGGAAAGCTCAACGGAAAACAATTCATCGGCTCGACGATCGTTTCGACCCCGATGATGATGGAACTCGCCTCGGCCTACCAAGTAGAATGCAAGGTTGGGCTCACTGGTTTTAAGTGGATTGCGAAATTCATCAAGGATTTTCCGGATCTGCAGTTCATCGGCGGCGGCGAGGAAAGTTTCGGCTTTATGGTTGGCGATGCCGTCCGCGACAAGGATGCCGTGGCCGCAACGTTGCTGGTGTGCGAAATCGCGGCGCAGGCCAAGGCCAAAGGCAGTTCGCTGTATAAGGAATTGCTACAGCTCTATGTCGATTACGGATTTTATAAGGAATACCTGGTTTCGCTGACCAAAAAAGGCATCGAAGGCGCGCAGGAAATCAAGCAGATGATGGGCGATATGCGGAGCAATCCGGTGACCGAAGTCGACGGCGAACGCGTGATTTTCGTTGAGGATTACCTGAATTCGACGGCAAAAAACCTGATGACCGGCGAAGACGAAACATTAAACATCCCGAAATCGGACGTGCTGATCTATTATACCGAAAACGGAACCAAGATCGCAGCCCGGCCGAGCGGTACCGAGCCGAAAATCAAATTTTACGCGAGCGTGAATACCGAAATATACAACGTGGATGAAGTGCCGGAAGCCGAAAAGCACCTCGACCGCAAAATCAAAAACGTCCTGACCGACCTGAAAATCATTTGATGAATCCTTATTTCAAAAAAATCATGCGGTATGCGGCGCCTTATAAAAAGTACGCCTACCTCAATATATTTTTCAACGTACTCTACGCGCTGTTTGGCACATTGTCGTTCGTGTCGCTGATGCCGATGCTCGACGTGCTGTTCGGGAAAACCCCGAAAGTCCATGTAAAACCGGTTTATCACGGACTGATGGAAATCAAGGCTTACGCCAACGACAGCCTGAATTATTACATCACTTCGGTCAACGAAGACCCGAACCGGGGCATACAATATACGCTGGGCGTTTTGGTCGCCGTGATCATCGTGATTTTCCTGCTGAAAAACCTCTGCGATTATTTCGCGAATTTCTTCATCACGTTCCTTCGAAACGGCGTGCTGAAAGACCTGCGCAATGCGATGTACAAAAAAACGCTCGAACTGCCGCTGGCTTTCTTTTCCGAAAAGCGCAAAGGCGATACGATTTCAAGGATTTCCGCCGACGTCAATGAAGTCCAGAACTCGTTCCTTTCGATCTTGGAACTGGCCGTGAAAGAACCGCTGAGCATCATTTTCACGATCGGATTCATGTTCATCATCAGCGTCAAGCTTACTATTTTCGTATTCATTTTTATACCGGTTTCGGGTTATATCATTTCGCTGATCGGGAAACAGCTCAAAAGGAAATCGACGCGCGCCCAGCAGGAACAGGGTATTTTTCTCTCGACGCTCGAGGAAACGCTCGGCGGACTGAAAGTCGTGAAAGGCTATAACGCCGAAGGTCATTTCAACACGATGTTCCAGAAATCGACGAGCCGGTTTTTCAGGCTTTCGAACAGCATCGGCAACCGGCAGAACCTCGCTTCGCCGATGAGCGAATTCATGGGAATCATGGTCATTGCGATCTTGTTGTGGTACGGCGGCCACATGGTACTGATCGAAGGCACGCTGAAAGGTTCGGCATTCCTGTCTTACATGGGATTGGCCTACAACATCCTGACGCCGGCCAAGGCCATTTCGAAGGCGTCTTATGGCGTTAAGAAAGGTAACGCCGCGGCGGAACGGATCCTTGAAATCCTCGAACAGGAAAACCCGATCACGAGCAAGCCGGATGCAGTACAGAAAGCAACGTTTGAAAACGGAATCTCGATATCGAACGTCGATTTCAAATACCACGAAGAAACTGTGCTCAAAGATTTTTCGCTCCAGATACCGAAAGGCAAAACCGTTGCGCTCGTCGGCCAGTCCGGAAGCGGAAAAAGCACGATCGCCAACCTTTTGATGCGTTTTTACGACGTTAATTCAGGAAGCATCGCCGTTGACGGGCAGGACATCCGCGATCTCGATCTGCATTCGCTTCGCGGGCTGATGGGATTGGTTACCCAGGACAGCATTCTCTTTAACGACACGATAGCCAACAATGTCGCGCTTGGAAAACCCGGCGCAACCGATGCCGAAATCATTGACGCGCTGAAAATAGCCAACGCCTACGAATTCGTCAAGGATTTGCCCGACGGCATCCAGACCAACATCGGCGACAGCGGAAACAAGCTTTCGGGCGGCCAGAAGCAGCGGCTCAGCATTGCGCGCGCTGTGTTGAAAAACCCGCCGATCATGATTCTGGACGAAGCGACCTCGGCGCTCGATACCGAAAGCGAAAGGCTCGTCCAGCAGGCATTGGAAAACATGATGCAGCACCGGACGTCGGTCGTGATCGCGCACCGTTTGTCGACGATCCAGAAAGCCGACCTGATCGTCGTGATGCAAAAAGGACGCATCGTCGAACAAGGCCGGCATGACGAATTGCTCGCTGCAAATGGCGCTTACCGAAAACTGGTCTCGATGCAATCTTTTGATTAGTAGCTACTATGTACGCTAGCAATCCAAATATCAAGCTTCCCGAAAACCCGGATACCGTTGTTTGGAAATATCTCGACCTGTCGAAATTCCTCGACCTGCTGCTTTCGCAAAAGCTGTTCATGTCGCGCTCGGACAAGTTCGAGGACCAATATGAAGGCACGTTCAGCGAACCGACGTTCGAGGAAATGCGGAAACTTTCGGCCGACAATCCCGAATTTCTCCATTACTACAAAACGCACCGCGAAAAGGTCGTCATCAGTAGCTGGCACATCAACGAATACGAATCGTTTGCAATGTGGCAGATCTTTACCGGAAACAGCGAAGGCCTGGCGATCCGTTCGACCGTCGGACGGCTGCAGAAAGCGCTGGCGCCTGAAAACCATTACGAGCAATACATCGGCGAGGTCAATTACATCGACTACAAAAAAGAATACATTCCGTTTGACGATGCGTTTTTCCCGTTCCTTTTCAAGCGCAAAAGCTTCCAATACGAGCGGGAAATCCGGATTATTTCCGATTTGAGCGCACACGAGATCACGATCAATGACGGACTGAAAGTGAATGTCGATATCCGGCAGCTCATCGAGAAAATATACATTCACCCGAAGTCTGAAAACTGGTACAAACGGCTGGTCATCGAACTGCTCAAGCAACTCGGTTTCGATTTTACGATCGAAAAATCGGATTTGGAAAGCGACATTCTGATTTAACCGGTTCAAATCCATTTCGTTAAAATTCCCGAAAAAATTTTATACTTATTTAGACTGTTTTAAAATAATGGTTTATTTTTGCACGCAAATTATAACCATTCAATGAAGAAATTCATCGCCTTGACTGCCATTATTCTTACCTCGGCAGCGTTCGCCCAAACACAGGATTCAATCGCTTACAAAAAGCTCAAGGAAGACATCAAGAAAGAACTCCGCCAGGAAATGGCCGGAGAACTCAAAACCCAAAACGCCCAAAAAGCGCCGATCCTGAACCTGAACGGGTTTACCTTCAACGGTTACGGAACTGTAAACTATTACCATTATAAATACGACACGGACAAAAACCTCAAAGACAAACTCGATGCGCAGAACCTGAATTTTTACATCGGTTACAAATACAACGACTGGATCAGCTTCCAGTCTGAAATCGAATTCGAGCATGGCGGTACGGGCGCAACGATGGAACTCGATACGCAGGAAGAATTCGGCGAATACGAGCAGGAAATCGAATCGGGCGGCGAAGTCAAATTCGAGCAGGCCTATGTCGATTTCAGGATTACGCCGCATTTCCACATTAAGGGCGGACGGTTCAAGATTTACGTCGGCACGGCACAGACGCTCGACGATCCGGATGATTATTTCACGACGACGCGCCCGGAAATGGAAAACGAAATCCTACCGCTCGGCTGGTACGAAAACGGCGTTGAATTCAGCGGCGATTTCTGGAAAAACCGGCTTTTATACCGGATTGCGATCACCAACGGACTTGATGCATCAGGCTTCAGCTCGCGCGGCTGGATCAAGGAAGGTTACCAACAGCGCTTTGAAATGGTCAATGCCGAGGCGTTTGCGTTTTCGGCGCGGCTCGATTACAAATTCGGTTATGGCGACCAAAATTTTTTCGGGGTTTCGGCCTACGTGAACGATGCTGCGGCGAACCGCCCGAAAAACGACATGGACGAATCGGCGTATGTAAAAATCGTTGAAGTACACGGTGTTTATAACATGCACCATTGGCGCGCAAACACAATTTTCCTTTTTGGTGACCTTGAAAACTCCAACATCGTATCGCGAAAAAATGCGGCGCTTTCCAACACTTTAGGCGTAAAACGAACGCCGGTTGGAAAGCAGGCTATCGGTTTTTCGGCGGAAGCAGGCTATGACGTCATGCACCTGATCAACCCGAAATCGATCCAAATGCTCTACCCTTTTGCCCGTTACGATTATTACGACACGATGCATGCCGTGGAAGGCGCCGTTATTGACAATCCGCGTTGGGAGCGCAGTACGGTCACCGGCGGCGTAAACTGGTTCGTGATCCCGAACGTCATCCTCAAAGCGCAATATTCGAACCGGAAACTCGGATCGCAAAATATCGATCCGTCCACACTTTTATACACCGGAAAAAAACAGAAGGAAAACACTTTCTCGGCCGGAATCTCGTACATATTCTAATAATTAATAATCCATATATGAAAACCAGAATTTTTACCCTCGGACTGTTTGCCTTTTCGGCTTTCGCTTTCGTAAGCTGCAGCAATAACGACGATTCCAATGACGTAGATCCGAACGCGGCGCTTTACGGCGAAGTTTTGACCAACGATGCCACCAACGTCATCGTTGAAGACTACAAGAAAATGAATGACAACGCGATTTTGCTCGTTGCCGCGATAGACAACCTCGAAACCAACCGCACCGCCGAAAATCTGGCCGCTGTAAAACTGGCCTGGCAGGCAACGCGCGAACCGTGGGAACAATCGGAAAGTTTCTTATATGGCCCGGTGGAAACCGAGGAAATCGTCGATCCCGCAATCGATTCCTGGCCGGTAGACGTCGTGGCGATCGACAACATTATCGCCAACGGCCAGCCGATTACTGCCACTTCGCTTGCGACAAATGACGACGCGCGCGGTTTCCATACGCTGGAATATTTCATCTGGGGCATCAACTCGAACAAGACCGTCGATCAGATCACCGACCGCGAATTCGAATTCATGCAGGCGGCCGTCGAAGATCTTCAGCAAAACACCCAAAAACTTTACGATGCCTGGAAATTGGGCGGCAGCATCCATTATGCGAGCAATTTTGTGAATGCGGGACAGTCGGGAAGCGTTTATCCGTCGCAAAAAGCTGCACTGACCGAAATCGCCGAAGGCATGACCGGTATTGCCGATGAAGTTGCGAACGGAAAAATCGAGGAACCGCTGAACGGAAATGCCGGTTCGGCCAAACCAGAAGCCGAAGAATCGCGTTTCAGCAACAACTCGAAGCTCGATTTCGCGAACAACATCCGCAGCATCCAGAACGTATACCTCGGCGACTATAACGGTAACGAAGGCAAAGGCCTGACTGATGTCGTGGCCCTGACCAACCCGACGCTCGACAACACGATCAAGACCAAAATCCAGGATGCGATTGACGCGATCAACGCCATCCCGAACACGTTTACCGATGCGATCACCAACAACCGTCCCGCAGTACAGAACGCGCAACAAAAAGTGAACGAGCTCAAGACACTGTTGCAAAGCCAACTTGTGCCGTTCATTTCCGGTTTATAATATAAAACTCCGAAAGAAGCATCCGCAACGTTTGCTTCTTTCGGTTTGACATAAAATAAAATGAAGAAAATACTATTGCTGTTGTTGCTTTCCGTTGCGCTGTTTTCGTGCAGCAACGACGACGCCGGATCGGATTACATCGAAATCGCAGACCGATTGTATGCGGGTGGAGAAACCACGATTTTTTCGGCGACGAGCAACTCATATTCGACTCCTGCTCCCAACCTCTCTGCGGAAGATCTGCAAACGCATCTTGACGGCGATTTCCAGTTCGAGGCTTTGTTTATCACTGCGCCTGCAACGATAAATCAGGGATTGGGCCCGATTTTCAACAACAGTTCATGTATCGCCTGTCATCCGCGCGACGGCAGGGCGAAGCATCCGACCAATATCAATCTGGCCAACGGACTGTTGGTACGCGCAAGTATTTTCGGTACCGACGAACATGGCGGACCTGTTCCGGTTCCCGGTTTCGGACTGCAGATCCAGAACAGGGCAATCAACGGCTACACGCCCGAAGCTACGCTGAATGTGACCTATACGGAAAGTACCGAAACCCTGGCTGACGGAACAACGGTTGTCTTAAGAAAACCGAATGTCACGCTGTCCGATCCGTATATTCCGCTCCCTGCCGGAGTTATGCTTTCGACACGATTGGCGCCGCCGGTTTTCGGTTTGGGGCTGCTTGAAGCGATTCCGGATTCGGATATCCTGGCCGCTCAAGACATTAGCGACAGCAACGGCGACGGAATTTCAGGAAAGGCAAACATGGTATGGAACCCGATTTCAAACCAGATGAGTGTCGGCCGGTTTGGCTGGAAAGCAAACACAGCTTCCCTGTCGCACCAATGTGCCGCAGCGTATGTCGAAGATATGGGCATCACCAATTACATGTTCCAGAACGAAAGCGGTTACGGGCAAACCAACGGCAACGACGGCATTACCGACGATCCGGAAATTACCGAAAACGCACTGAACCAGGTCGTCATGTATTGCCGTACATTAGGCGTTCCGGCACCGAGAAACGTCGAGGCTTCCAACATCAAGCGTGGCGCAAAGATTTTCGAAGACCTGCAGTGCGCCAAATGCCATACCCTGAAACAAACGACCGGGCCAAGTGCGATTTCCGCACTGTCCTATCAGACATTTTTCCCATATACCGACATGCTCCTCCATGACATGGGCGACGGTTTGGCCGACAACCGCCCGGATTTCCTGGCTTCGGGAACCGAATGGAAAACACGGCCGCTTTGGGGAATCGGATTGACGAACCTCGTGAACGGCCATACCGATTTTCTTCACGACGGCCGGGCACGGAACGTCACCGAGGCGATTCTCTGGCACGGCGGCGAGGCTCAGACTTCAAAAAACAAGTTCAAGCAATTGACGACCAGCCAGCGGAACGACCTGCTCGATTTCATCAATTCACTGTAATAAAAAAGGTTGGCAAAACGCCAACCTTTTTGTTATATCGGATTATAGGAAACGACCTTGAGCTCCTTCGCCGAAAGGTCGACGTAGTTGTAATGGAGAATGTCATCCTTATCGAATTCCCCGTTTTTATTGGTGTCTTCGATTGTTCGGAAATACAGCCTGCCCTTGCTTTCAAGCAGTTTCCAGTCGATGAGTTCCTGGAAATCCGGCGACAATTTCGTCAAACCTTCACCGCCTATAGTGCTGACGTATAAAGTCTTGATATCGCTCGAGTCGATTTTATCGTCCTTGTTCGTATCCATATCGGCGAGCGTATAAACCATCATCTGTATTTTAGTTTTGTCGGCCAAGGTTTTGAGGTAAGTCGCGGTCTGGATCAGCACCGGCTTGTCAGTCAGGACTTTCAGCGAATCGGAGTCGGCCTGTTGGAATTTGAGGTTCCGCAAATACCCGGTAATCTCGAACTCGTTGTAGTTGGAAATGCTGTAGCTCACCTCATTTCCTGCGCTTCCCGAGCGTGATTTGTCGTAAAACCGGATGTCGCCAATCGGGTGGATCAGGTAATTGGTCCCGGTGATCTGGATCGGCAAATCGGCGATTTCAACCAATGTCGTATCGAGTTTCGGCACCTCGGTTTTGCTTTTCGCCGTATTGTCGTAACTCACTTTGGGCTTTTCCTTTTCTTCCTTACAAGCTGTAAAACAGATAATTGAAATCGCCGCCAAAAATAAATATGCTGTTTTCATGATATTCCGTTCAGACTTTATCCCCAAATATAATGAATTTAGCCTCGCGGCCTTACAACCGCGCCGTAAGTTTCACATTGAAAACGCGCGTAGTCATGTAGTTCGGGATTCCGTATTGGTTTTTGGTATAAACGTCGCGCACCCAAGTGTTGGTGATCGCATTCTGGTTGTTGAACAGGTTGAAAATTTCCAACCCGACCGACAAATCCTTAAACTTTTTCAGCCAATGTCCGTCAGGACGCGACTTGTTGTTCTCGGTCAGCACATACGAAAACCCTACATCCGCCCTTCGGTAATCGCGAAGCCGCGTCTGGTATTGGTACGGATCGGCATACGATGGCGAACCGCCCGGCAATCCGGTATTGTAAACCAGATTCAGGTAGAGTTTCACACTCGGCAGGTTCGGCATATAATCCTGGAAAAGCACGGCGAACTTCAGCCTTTGATCGGTCGGTCGCGCGATATAGCCGCGATTTTCAGAGTTTTCCTCAGTTTTCATATAGCCGAAACTGAACCACGATTCGGTTCCCGGAACGAATTCGCCGTTAAGCCTGAAATCGAGCCCGTAGGCATAAGCGGTAGCATCGTTGTTGGCGCGGTACCGGATCCGGACGTTGTCGAGCGTGTACGTATTTACATCCGAAAGCGATTTATAATAGGCTTCCGAAACAAGCTTGAACGGCCGGTCCCACATCTTAAAACTGTAATCGTTGCTGAGCACGGCATGGATCGAACGCTGCGCTTCCACATCGGGATTGACGACACCCGACGAATCGCGGAGTTCGCGATAGGACGGTGGCTGGTAATAAAACCCGCCCGATAGCCTGAAAACCATATCGACGCCCCAATCGGGCTTGACCGCAACCTGCGCACGCGGACTGAAAACCACATGGCTTTTCCCGTCGAGATTTTCGTCCAGAACCTGCCACTGCTGCGCCCTTACACCGGCGTTAAGCCAGATTTCGTGATTGCCCCAACTGGTTTTCCGGTTCCATTGCGCGTATCCTGAAAAGCGGTTGATATTGGTAAAATTCTTTGCCCTGACGTTCTGGTACGGCACGAGCGGCCCGACATACGGATTATACGGCTGGTCGTTGTGCGGCAGGTCGATGATCGGCGGGTTGATCGAAAAACCTGCAGAATCGATGACTTCCCATTCGACGATACGGTCGCGGATGTCTTCGCGCGTGTATTTGAAACCCCATTCGACTTGGTCTTTTTTGAACGTATGCAAGCCCTTGACTTCGACATTGGCTATGACCGCATCGAGATCGTTCCGCGCATGGTTGAGCTGTTCGCCGATACCGCGGCTGAAGGTAATGTCGCCGAAACTGTCCGAACCGATGTTCGAATCGACTTCCCCGAGGAAATACCCCGCATAAATGTCGAAATATTCCTGCTCCAGTGTATGGTAGCCCGAAGCGATGAACTTCAGCGTGAAGTTATCGTTGGGCTGGTATACCGATTTGAACGCTCCGAAATAAGTATCATAACGGTCTTTTTCCTGTCCTTCATAATAAATCGCAAGCGCAATCGGCTCGTCAATCGTACCGAAATTGGTCTGGCGCGTCAGCGGCTGGTAATCGTATTTGTTTTGCGAGATGTTCCCGAGAAAACTCCATTGCCATTTTGTCGACGGCGTAAAAGTCACGTTGGTCTGCACGTCGATGAACCGCGGACGGAAATTCGTAGAAGTTTCCTGGCTGTTGACCAAAAGGCTGTTGTCGCGGTAGCGGATACCGCCGATCGCGGCCCATTTCTGGTTTTTGGAAACGCCTTCAAGCGCCAGGCTTCCACCGAGGAAACTCGCTTCAGCGGCAGCGCCGAATTTCGTCGGTCTTCTGTAAGTAATATCTAAAACGGACGATAATTTATCGCCGTATTTGGCCTGAAAGCCACCGGCGGAAAAATCGACGTTCTGGACCAGATCGGTGTTGGTGAAACTCAATCCTTCCTGCTGGCCCGAGCGCACCAAAAACGGACGGTAAACCTCGACTTCGTTGACATAAACGAGGTTTTCATCGTAATTGCCGCCGCGCACCGAATAGGCTGTACTGAGTTCATTGTTCGCCGAAACGCCCGGCAACGTCTTGATGATGTTTTCGATTCCGGCATTGGCCCCGGGAATTTTCCGGATGATTTCGGGCGCGATGTCGGTTATACCTTCGATCCGTTTCCGATTGCCTTTGGTTACCGTAACGCCGCCGAGCTGTTCGGCATCGGTCATCACAAAGTTGAATTCGTAATCTTCATTGGTACGTAAGGTCAGTGGAAGGCTCACTTTTTTAAGCGTCGTATGGGTAAAAACCAGTGTCACTTCCTTATTGGACGGAACCGTCAGCAGGTAAAAACCGTTTTCATTGGTGGTCGCAGTCTTGTCTTCGCAGGTTACGGTGACGTCGGGCACAGGCTGTTTATTGATATCGAGAATGATTCCCTTGACCCTTGCCGTCTGGGCAAAAGCGGAGAAACACAACAGGAAAAAAAGCAATGAAGGGATTAAATTTCTGGTTTTCAAGGAGTCGTTTTTTGGTTATTGCTGGCTTCTGAAAAAATGCGTTTCAAAGATAGCAGAATTTCCTACATTATCTGAAACTACGACTTTTAATTCGTTCCGGCCCTCGGCGACGATACCGTCGGCGAAATTGTGCGTGAGTTTCCCATTCTTGTAATTGTATTCCATCAAAATCCATTTGCCGTTGAGATACGCATCGTATTTCTTGATTCCGGAAAGGTCGTCACGGATGAAAACCTCGAGCGTTTTCTGCTTGCTCAGCCATTTGCCTTCGATCGATTTCGCGAGCGTAATCCTTGGTGCGAGCGTATCTTTGGCCAAACCGAATTTGCCCAGCGTCTTGACTTTTGTCTGGAACGCGCCGTCTTTGTACCACGTGTCGTTATACCCCGGACGGCCGCCTGACCAGGTCGCGATAAACGTCTGTTTCCGGTCTTTTTCAGGCACCGAATTATCTTTGAGCGAAATATTGAAATTGCTGTGCACCGCAATGTTTTTATTGCTCAGCAGCAGGAAATTGTCGGCTACGTCGAAGTCAAGGTAAAAATCGTCATAAAAAGTTCCCGCCGGGAAAAACACCGAGTAATTGCCCTGCTCGTAATTGTGGTCTTTGGCGACTTCGAGGAAAAACGGCGTTCTTTTGATTTCGCGTGCATTCACCGGATCATCGGCTGAATATTCGATCGGGATCGAAATCGCGCTCGTATTGCCGTTGAAATCGGAAGCCTCGATGCGATAGACGTTTGAAATGTTCGGCTGCACGTCCACAAAACCGTTCGCAGCGTCGGAGCGGATGATGCTCAGCCCGTACTTGTTTTTCATAAAGAGTTTCTGGATGCGCTGCCCGTTGGTTTTGTACCGCGGGTAATCGATCAACGCATTGACATACCGGGTTTCGTCGAAATGAAACGTGTTGAATGTATAGCCGAACGACGGATTGCCGTTCAATAACGAATTGACCTGGAAAATCCCGTTAGGGTTGCCCGAATTGTTGTCGGCATCATAGCCGCTGAAGCCGAACCCGATTTTTCCTTTGGCGTAGACTTTTTCCGAGAGATACGTGCCGTCGGGTTGTTTCGTGATGTCGAGCACAATCGGGACTGCCGATTTGTTGACTACCGCATCGTCCCCGACGGGATAGACCATCAGGCTTGTGACGACCGGTTTTTTGGTATCGGGAAGCTCGTTGGTGAATCCGAAAAAGTACGGGTTGATGATTTTTTCGGTTTTGGAATCGCGGATCTCGAAATGCAGATGCGGCCCTTCGGAACCGCCGGTATTTCCGGAATAAGCGATGATCTGCCCTTTTTTGACGGGCAATTCGCCGGGCTCGGGAAACACTTCGAACTCATACGCCTGCTGCTTGTACTGCTGTGCCTTGATGTAATCCTGGATCGCGCCGGCTCCGTTCTGCAAATGGCCGTAAAGCGAGGTGAATCCGTTCGGGTGCGTGATGTAAATGGCTTTGCCGTAACCGTAAGTCGAGATTTTGATCCGGGAAACGTATCCGTCTGCGGCCGCGTAAACGTTGAAGCCTTCTTTCTGCTGGGTCCGGCAATCAAAGCCCGCGTGGAAATGGTTGTTGCGCAATTCGCCGAAATTCCCGGCAAGCTGGAGCGGGATATCGAGCGGCGATCGAAAATAATCTTTGGGATAATTCTGGGCAAAAAGTGAAACGGAAAACAATAACAGGCTTGTAAGAAATCTCATGGCGGCGTTTTTAACTCGTTTGTCGGCATTAGGACCGGATGCTAAAATAAAAAAAAGCGTTCGATTGAATATGAGGTATAACCGTAGATTTTTCAAAATATTATCCACTTGCAGAATAAAATTGCAAGAAATTATTAGGTCAAAAAATTGCCAAATTGGTCAGGAATATTAAATTTGTAGCATTAAGTAATGAACGACGCCCGATATGAGTGAAATTGCAGCAATAATTGATACTCTTGAAAGCAGGATTGAAAAGCTGTTCCAAAAAATAAACAGTCTTGAAGTCCAGATCGTTGACCTGAAAAAGGAACTCGGCACGTCCGAATCGACCGTAAAAAAGCAATCGGAAGAGATCGCATCGGTCAAATCGGCCTACGAAACCCTGAAGCTGGCCAACACGTTACTTGGCAGTGAAGAAAATAAACGAGATACGAAACTTAAGATAAATTCTTTAATCCGTGACATAGATTATTGCATCGCGCAATTGGCAGACTGATGAGTGAAAAGCTTAAAATCAAATTATCGATCGCAGACAGGGTTTACCCGCTAACGGTGGAAATGTCGCAGGAAGAAGGCCTGAGAAGCGCCGCGAAGAAAATCGATATGATGATCAAGCAATTCGAGGAAAGTTACGCCGTTCGCGACAAGCAGGATGTGTTGGCCATGTGTGCGCTCCAGTTCGCTTCGCAGGTGGAGCAGAAAAGCATCGACAATTCGATCGACGGCACGGAAACGATGGACCGGCTCCGGAAAATAAATGATCTTTTGGTTCAATATCTCGACCGATAAATACGTTCTTACATACGACTAAGATACTGCCTACATTAGTTCACATTTGATAAACTCAACACTAACAAATTAGAATGAGCAAATCATCACTACTAAAGCATGCTGCCCCGAGCAGAAACTTGAACAGTGAGTTAGCTCAAAACTTGTCTTTACGAGTTTATAGAATTTAATCTGATGTAGGCTTTTTTTATATATAAATCAAACACCCATGGACAGTACATTACTCATTATCATTATCGGGATCGTCGGCCTCGCAGCCGGATTCGGGATAGCAAAATACCTCGAGAAGAACAACGTCTCAAACCTGGTCAAGAACGCCAAAAAAGAAGCGGCATCGATCCTGAAAGACGCGAACCTCGAAGCCGAAAACATCAAGAAGGACAAAATCCTGCAGGCCAAGGAAAAATTCATCGAGCTCAAGGCCGAGCACGAACAAGTCATTTTAGCGCGCGACAAAAAAGTCGCCGAAGTCGAAAAACGCATCCGCGACAAGGAATCGCAGGTTTCGGGCGAACTGGCCAAAGCCAAGAAAGTCAACGACGACTTCGAAGCCAAGACTGCCGAATACAACAACAAGATCGAAGTCCTGGACCGCAAGCACCAGGAAGTCGAGCGCATGCACAAAAGCCAGTTGGAGCAACTGGAAGTCATTTCCGGATTGTCGGCTGAAGACGCCCGCGACCAACTTGTCGAAGGGTTGAAGGCAGAAGCCAAAACAAAGGCGATGTCACACATCCAGGACACGATCGAGGAAGCGAAGCTCACGGCGCAGCAGGAAGCCAAAAAAATCATCATCAACACGATCCAGCGCGTCGGCACCGAAGAAGCGGTCGAGAACTGCGTTTCGGTGTTCAACATCGAATCGGACGACGTCAAAGGACGCATCATCGGCCGCGAAGGACGCAACATCCGGGCGCTCGAAGCGGCAACCGGCGTCGAAATTATCGTGGACGACACGCCGGAAGCGATCATCTTGTCGTGTTTTGACCCTGTACGACGCGAAATTGCGCGTTTGTCGTTGCACAAGCTCGTGACCGACGGACGGATTCACCCGGCGAGGATCGAGGAAGTCGTCGGCAAAACCACCAAGCAAATCGAAGAAGAAATCAGCGAAGTCGGGAAAAGAACCGTCATCGACCTGGGCATCCACGGATTGCATCCCGAACTGATCAAGGTTGTCGGAAGAATGAAATACCGCTCGTCTTACGGACAGAATTTGTTGCAGCACTCGCGCGAGGTATCGAAACTTTGCGGAATCATGGCCGCCGAACTCGGGCTCAACGTAAAACTCGCCAAACGCGCCGGACTGTTGCACGATATCGGGAAAGTTCCGGATACCGAAAGCGATTTGCCGCACGCACTTTTGGGGATGCAATGGGCCGAGAAATATGGCGAGAAAGAAGAAGTCTGCAACGCGATCGGTGCGCACCACGACGAGATCGAGATGAAGTCGCTGCTTTCGCCGATCATCCAGGTCTGCGATGCTATTTCGGGAGCAAGGCCGGGCGCACGCCGCCAGGTTCTGGATTCGTACATCCAGCGTTTGAAAGATTTGGAAGACATCGCCTTCGGGTTCAGCGGCGTCAAGAATGCCTACGCGATCCAGGCCGGACGCGAGCTCCGCGTGATCGTCGAAAGCGAAAAAGTCTCCGACGACAACGCCGCAAGCTTGTCTTTCGAGATTTCGCAGAAAATCCAGACCGAGATGACTTATCCGGGCCAGGTAAAAGTAACCGTGATCCGTGAAACGCGGGCGGTGAACATCGCTAAGTAAACGAACTGTCAGCTTTCAGCAATCAGCTTTAATAAACCGGGACATTATTGTCTCGGTTTTTTTTGCTCTTATTGGAACGACAAGCAAATAGTTACATCACTCAACGCTGACCACTGAAGCTGACAGCTAAAAACTATTTCCTCGGATGAAAGTTGTTCATCACCTGCGTCAAATGCTTCCGGTCCAGGTGAACGTAAATTTCGGTCGTCGTGATCGATTCGTGGCCGAGCATCAATTGGATCGAGCGCAGATCGGCGCCGTTTTCCAAAAGGTGTGTGGCAAACGAATGCCGCAAAGTATGCGGGCTGATATTTTTATTGAGCCCGATTTTCTCCGCCAGATCTTTGATGATCGTAAAAACCATCGCGCGGGTCAATTGCCTGCCGCGGCGGTTGAGGAACAGCGTGTCCTCAAACCCTTTTTGGATATTGAGCTGATTGCGGAACGAATTGCGGTAAAGGTCGATGTATTTTTGGGTCAGGCTGCCGATAGGCACGAAACGCTGCTTGTTGCCTTTCCCGGTAATCTTGATGAAACCTTCGTCAAAAAACAAGTCCGAGATTTTCAGTGAAACCAGTTCCGAAACCCGAAGCCCGCATCCGTAGAGCGTTTCAAGCATCGCGCGATTGCGCTGGCCTAAATTATCCTCTAAGTTTTTCTTTACGCTCATATCAATGGCGCCGATCATCCGGTCGATGTCGTCTACCGATAATGTATCCGGAAGCTTCCTGCCGATTTTTGGCGTTTCGATCAGTTCAAGCGGATTATCCTCGCGGTAATCCTCAAAAATCAGCCACGAAAAGAAAGTCCTGAGTCCGGAAATGATGCGGACCTGCGACCGCGCATTGACTTCGGCGGAAACGGCGTAAATGAATTGCTGCAGGGTTTCTTCGGCAATCGAAACCGGCGTCGCATTGATATGCTTTTCAGCAAGGAATTTGCATAACCTATTAATATCGAAGGTGTAATTCGTTACCGTATGTGCGCTCAAACCGCGTTCAATCCTGAGGTATGACTGGAAATTTTTAATGTAGGACGACCAGGTTTTCATAGGAAATCATATAACGCGGCGCGTGTTAAAGTGTAAGACTATACTTAACATGATAGTCTAATTTTGGGATACTAACTTAAAAATAAATTTTATGAAAACGTTGAAAATTTTTATGACATGCTTTTTATTCCTGACAGCGTTGACGGTAAGCGCGCAGGATACTAATACGACCTCTACCGCAAGTTCCGTACGCTTCGGCGTAAAAGGCGGTGTCAACTTCGCGACGGTGACCGGCGACGACTTCGACAGTCCGGATTACCGCACGAATTTCAACATCGGGGCGCTGGTGGAATTGCCTGTTGCCGACATGTTTGCCGTACAGCTTGAAGCGTTGTATTCCGGACAAGGCTTCAAAAGCGATGTCAACGGCGGCGTTTTGGGCGGCGACGGTAAAGTCGAGTATCAGGTAGATTACATCAATGTGCCCGTACTGGCTAAAATCTATGCCACCAAAGGATTGAGTTTTGAAGTAGGGCCGCAAATGGATTTCAAGGTCAATGAGGAAATCGATACCGATGAAAACGATGGCAATACTATCGAAACCAGCGAAGCCAAAGATTTCCAGCTCGGCATCGCAGGCGGGCTTACGTTCCAGACCGAAGCCGGATTTTTCGCCTCAGGCCGCTATACTTATGGTTTGACCGACATGCTTGAAGACGGCGACGTCCACAGTTCGGTGTTCCAGGTTGGTGTCGGATTCAAATTCTAAAGCCGGTTAATAAAAAAAGCCCCGATAAACGGGGCTTTTCTTTTATGGTAAATTCTGATTAGAATTTGTAGATCAAACCAACTGTTACGTCAGTCAGGTCAAGACCCAAACCGAAAGTTGTAGTTTGCTCAGCACCGTCAGTATCAGGCTTGGACGAATCGAAGCTCAAAGCAGCGATTGAAGTCTCAAGCGCGAAGTGATCAGAGATGAAGTAGTGGATACCAGGAGCCAAAGCTACACCGAATCCGTTTACTTTCACGTCCGTAGCATCATCGTCAGATGAGTGGTAGTTGGCACCCAATTCAACGAACATAGAGAAGTCGTTAGCAGGAGTAGCATACCAACGTCCGAAAGCACCGATAGACAAAGTGTTTACTGTAGAATCAGTAATACCGTCGTCAGTTTTGTCGCTTTCGTAACCGATCATACCGCCGATAGCGATGTTGTCAGTGATCATGAAGCCAACTTTAGGCATGATGTTGAAACCACTGGTTTTGAAATCTCCAGTCTTGGATGAAGTGATTCCTACTGAACCAGAGATGAAGATATCTCCGTTAGCAAGTCCCTTTCCACCTGTAGACTCTTTTTTGTCCTGTGCGTTAGCAAATCCGAAAGCGATTAATGCTGCAGCTGCAAAAATAATTTTTTTCATGTTTTGTTTTTGTTTTAAAATTATGCGGCAAATGTATAAAAAAAATAATACGAAACTACTTACTAATAAAAATTTCAATATTACCAGCCCATACGCTGCCACACAACATAGTTAATAATGACCAAAATTAGATTTTAATGAAAACGCTCGACAGTGGCGGATTTACACTTTATCAACAAAGTTATCAACGTTAACAGGAATAGTATTCCCAAACCTTGTAACTATAATCCATAATTATATAACATTCCCTCATCAGTAACGGTTAATTTTACAGTACTTAACTAGGAAATTAATAACCAAAAAATCATCGTATGAAAAAAGCAATCTTAACCGCCATTGCCGTCGTTGCTTTCGGCGTGGCAGGAAATGCACAGGTTTTCAAGCTCGGAATCAAGGCCGGGCCGAACTTCGCCAACTTCACCGGCAGCGAGATCAACACCAAAACAAGAACGGGATTTCACGGCGGCGCCGCAGCCGAATTGGGCATTACGCAAAAATTCGCCATTGCGCCCGAATTTCTTTATACTTCACAAGGTGCCGATTTTGACGGTTTCGGCGATGTGAACTTCGATTATGTATCGGTACCGGTATTGGCCCGGATTTATATTTTGAGCGACAAGCTCGCGATCGACGTCGGCCCGCAGTTCTCTTTCCTGATCGATCATGCCGATGACGTATTCGACGGCGGGGATGACGACAGCCAGGATTTCGACTTTGCCGTTGCCGGCGGTGTCACGCTCAACATCACCAAAAGTATTTTTGCCCAGGCACGCTATACAGCAGGACTTACCGAAGCTTCCAAAAATGCCGAAGTCAAAAACTCGGTATTCCAGCTTTCACTGGGCTACTATATATTCTAAAAAAACCAAACACCACGAAAGCCATTCTGTCACGGGATGGCTTTTTTATTTGCAATTGAAAGTAAATCCTTATTTTTACTCGCCGGCCTTGAGGCCGAAGACCTAAATAAATGAAAATAATCATCATCAACGGGCCGAACCTCAACCTGCTCGGTACGCGCGAACCCGGGATTTATGGCAGCCGGACGTTCGAATCTTTCCTTGCCGAACTCAAAGCGAAATTCCCGACAATCCAGATCGATCATTTCCAAAGCAACATCGAGGGCGAAATCATCGGGAAAATCCAGGAGACCGGTTTTTCTTATGATGGCATAATCCTGAATGCCGCGGCCTATACGCACACTTCGGTCGGGATCGGCGATGCCGTCAGGGCAATCGAAACGCCCGTAATCGAAGTCCATATCTCAAATACATTTTCCCGCGAGGAATTCCGGCATCATTCCTTCATTTCGACGCACGCCAAAGGCATCGTCATCGGATTCGGGCTCAAAAGCTACGAGCTCGCGCTTTTATCTTTCATCCAATAATTTACTGTCCTTTATTATATATGAGAAAAATTGCACTGCTCCTGCTTCTTTTGGTTTCCGTTACGGCTTTGGCCCAAATCAGGGGAACGGTCACCGGCGAAAAAGGATTGCCGCTGCCGTATGTTTCGATTATGATTGAGAACTCATATAAAGGCACGACCACCAACGACCAGGGACAATATCAGCTCGATCTCAAAACACCGGGGAAATATACGGTCGTGTTCCAATACCTGGGTTTTAAGACGAAGAAAATCACGGCCGACATCGATAAATTCCCCTATACGATCGACGTGGCTTTGGCCGAGGAAAACATCAGCCTGAATGAGGTCGTGATCAGCAAAAAAGACAACCCGGCCAACGACGTAATCCGCAAGGCCATTGCAGCCCGGAAGGAAAACTCCGAAAAGACCGCGCGTTACAAAGCCGATTTTTATTCCCGCGGGATTTTCAGGATCAAGAACGCGCCGAAAAAAGTCCTCGGACAAAAGCTCGACATGTTTGACGACATTCTCGATTCGACCCGAACGGGGATTTTATACCTATCGGAAACGGTTTCGAAAATCGTATATCAAAAGCCCGACAAACTCAAGGAAACTATCCTCGCCTCTAAAGTCAGCGGCAACGATAACGGCTTCAGCTTCAACAATGCAGCGTCGGTAGATTTTGATTTTTACGACAATTACATCGAGTTCGGCGTCAATTGCATCTCGCCGATTGCCTCCAACGCGTTCAATTACTACAAGTACAAGCTCGAAGGCACGTTTTTTACCGACGACCGCCAGCAGATCTACAAAATCAAGGTCACGCCAAAACGTACGCTCGAACCAGTTTTTGAAGGCTACATCTATATTGTGGACGACAGTTATGCCATTTACGCGATCGATTTGAGCATTACCGGAAACCAGATGCAGGAACCGGCGATCAATACGCTTTGGCTCAAGCAGAATTTCAGTTACAACGCCAGCAATAAGATCTGGGCAAAAAACACGCAGGTGCTCGATTTCGAGGCTGGAATGCTCGGCATCAAGGTCAACGGGCGCTTTACGTACGTCTATACGAATTATGAATTTGAGGAAAAATTCGCCAAGAAAACCTTTACCGCACAGGTGCTGACTTTCGAGGAAGGCGCGAACAAAAAGGACGATTCGTTCTGGAACACGATCCGGCCCGTGCCGCTTACCCAGGAAGAAAGCACCGATTACGACAAAAAAGGCAAGCTGCAAATCAAGAAAAAATCGCAGCCTTATCTCGATTCGATCGATCACAAGCGCAACAAATTCAAGGTTTTCGGAATTATTTCAGGCTATACTTACCGCAATTCCTTCAAAAACTGGTCGGTCAGCTATGACGGAATTCTGACCGGCATCGGGTTCAACACCGTTCAGGGCTACAATACTTCGACCGGGCTGTCCTATACGAAGCGAAATCCGGAAAAACGCACGTACACGACACTCGGGACGAATTTCAATTACGGGATATCCGAAGACCGTTTCCGCGCGACAGGCTTCATCACCCGAAAATTCAACAATACTTCCGATCTGCAGGCGACGATTTCGGGCGGCAGCAACATCGAGCAGTTCAACCCGTCCAACCCGATCAGCCGCATCGTCAATTCGATCGCGACGACGTTCTTCAAGAACAATTACATGAAACTGTACGACCGGACTTTCATTAAGGTCACCGTCCAGGACGAAATTTTCAACGGTTTCCAGCTCAACGCCAATATCGAGTATAATCGACGCAGACAATTGTTCAATAATACGCAGGCTTCCATTCTCCGCAACGACGATGGTTATACGTCGAACAACCCGCTGGCGCCCGAAGATTTTACGACACCTTTTTTTGAGACTCATAACCTGGCAAAGGCTTCGCTGATCGCGCGGATCAATTTCGGCCAGCAATACTGGAAACGCCCGGACGGGAAATTCAATATCCCGAACGACAATTACCCGACGCTGTTCCTGGGGTTTGAAAAAGGATTTGCCGGAAGCGAAAAGCATTACGAATTCGGGCATGCTATGGCGCGTTTAACCTACGATCTTGACCTGGGCAACAAAGGCGTTTTGGGCATGAACTTCAAAGCCGGAAAATTTTTCGACGCCGATGGGATTTCGTTTGTCGATTACAAGCATTTCAACGGAAACCAGACGCACATCGGGCAGGCCGAGCGTTACCTGAACACCTTTAATTTGTTGCCGTATTACATCGCCAGTACGAACGACCGGTACTGGGAAACGCATTTTGAATACAGCGACAACGGATACATTCTCAACAAAATCCCGTTGTTAAACAAACTCAAAGCGACGTTGATTTTAGGAGCGGCGAACCTCGCGATTCCGGACCGGAAACCGTATCAGGAATTTAGCGTCGGGCTCGACAATCTCGGGTTTGGGAAGTTTAAGATTTTCAGGATCGATTATGTGCGTTCATACCAAAGCGGCTATATCGAAGACGGCGTCGTATTTGGGCTGAAGTTTTTGAATGTGTTGAATTAGTCGCTAGTAGCTAGTTGTCAGCGGCTGGAAAAAGTAGCAGGACGCAATGTAAAAACAAAAAAGCCGTGATTTCTCCGGCTTTCTTTTATTACTATACTATCCAATTTCTTACGCCCGGACGATCTTCGCACCCAAAGCCCGCAGTCTTTCGTCAATATTCTCATAGCCGCGGTCGATCTGCTCGATGTTCTGGATCGTACTCGTTCCTTTTGCGGATAACGCGGCGATCAAAAGCGAAATCCCGGCCCTGATATCCGGCGAAGACATCGTCGTCGCTTTGAGTTGCGATTGGAAATTGTGCCCGATGACAACGGCACGGTGCGGATCGCAAAGGATGATTTTCGCGCCCATATCGATGAGTTTATCGGTAAAGAACAAACGGCTTTCGAACATTTTCTGATGGATCAAGACATCGCCTTTGGCCTGTGTTGCCACAACCAGGATAATACTCAATAAATCCGGCGTGAATCCGGGCCACGGCGCATCGGCAACGGTCAGGATCGAACCGTCGATGTCGGTTTTGACCTGATAGCTTTCGTGCGTCGGAATGAAAATGTCGTCGCCTTTGCGCTCGATCGTGATGCCAAGCTTGCGGAACGTATTGGGGATAATCCCAAGATTGTCCCAGCTTACGTTTTTGATCGTGATTTCGCTCCGTGTCATTGCGGCAAGCCCGATCCAGGAACCGATTTCGACCATATCGGGCAGAATCCGGTGTTCGCATCCGCCAAGGCTTTCGACGCCTTCGATCGTGAGCAAATTCGACCCGATTCCGGTGATGTTGGCGCCCATCGAATTGAGCATTTTGCAAAGTTGCTGCAAATACGGCTCGCACGCCGCGTTGTAAACCTGCGTTGTTCCTTTGGCCAAAACGGCCGCCATGACGATGTTTGCCGTTCCGGTCACCGACGCTTCATCGAGCAGCATCGTCGTACCCGTCAATCCTTCTTTGGTCTCGACGCCGTAAAAATGATCTTCGCGGTTGTAGCGGAATTTCGCGCCGAGGTTGATAAATCCTTCAAAGTGTGTATCGAGCCTTCTACGCCCGATCTTGTCGCCGCCCGGTTTCGGGATGTAACCGCGGCCGAAACGGGCGAGCAGCGGACCGACGATCATGATCGAGCCGCGAAGCGAGCCGCCTTCTTTTTTGAAGGCTTCGGTTTCGAGATAACCGACGTTGACTTCATCGGACTGGAACGTGATCGATCCTTTCCCGTTCTTGTGCATCTTGACGCCGAGATTGCCGAGCAAAGTGATCAGCTTGTTGACATCGATGATATCGGGAATGTTGTTGATCGTGACTTTTTCCGGGGTAAGCAAAACGGCACACAAAATCTGCAACGCCTCGTTTTTTGCACCCTGCGGTGTAATTTCCCCTTTGAGGCGAACGCCGCCTTCGATTTTAAAAACGCCCATGTTCTATATCTGAATTTTTGAAATTGAGTACTTCCGTGAATTATTGCGGTTTCCTGTTGTTCTTGTTTTGTTTTCCGTTCTTGGATTGCTGTTGTTTTTTCTGTTGTTGCTGCTGGCCGCCGATCATCGTCTTGTTCGATGTCTTTTTGTTGGTCCGCATCAAATCCGTTGTATTGACAAGTTCTTCCGAACTTTGCATCAAGTTGATTTTACCGCCCGAAAGCTCATACAGATGTTCGAAAATCACGGTATCGGTCACGGTGTCCTTGTTCCAGCTCAGGTACGACTTCTTCATGTGATTGGCGATGACCTTGATCAGCGCGCTTTTCATCTCGCCTTCTTCCCAGCCGTTGGCCACATCGATCATGTACTTGATGTTGTTGCCGTAAAAACGATATTTCGGGGATTTTTGCGGATAAGGCAAGGCATCCGGACGCAGTTGCAACACTTCGCGCGACGGGATCGGATACGGCGAATCGACCTCGAGCCTGAAATCGGACATGATGAAAATCTGGTCCCAGAGCTTGTGTTGGAAATCGGGAACGTCGCGCAGATGCGGGTTCAGACTTCCCATGACCTGGATGATGTATTTCGCCAGCCTGTTGCGCTCGTCGCGGTCTTCCACTGCTACGGCCTGATCGATCAGTTTTTGAAGATGGCGGCCATATTCCGGAATGATGAGCTGCGGGCGTTCGGCATTGTATTCTAAAAAGTGGACTACATCGGCCGCGTGTTCTTTTTGGTATTTCGTCGTCATAATTACAGGGAAATAATGCCTTCTATTACAGACACTTCAAGGTATTTGTCTATGACCTGCTGCGCATCTTCCATCTGTACGTTGATGGAAACGCTCGTATAGGTTTCGTTCTTCGATTTTTTGGTTTGTATCACGGCGCCCAACCCGTTAAAGGCATTTTCGACCGCCTCGATTTTGGACCGGTCAGTCGGGACGATGAACTTGAACAGGTATTCCGCCGGCCAGGTATGAGTATTCTCGAGCTCGCCTTTGAGGCGCGCAAAAAACTCTTCGCTTTTTTTATCCATTACAATTTAAAAATAAAAGCAAATATACGCGATTGCTTCCATAAATCGGGATTCCGGATTATAGTTTTCAGCAAATAATCAACAGGTTGGCGTTGCGGTTTATTTTCGGGAGCTGAATCCTGCTATCGGCTGTATCTTTTTCTTCCTGCGGAGCGAAAAAGGATACTTGCCTCTATCAGGGCTAGGGTTTTTTCATCTAAAATAAAGTGTTGAAATCTACCTCAATTTAGTTATTTTTGCCGCTTATCCTTTGGCCTTGAAAGAAATTATTGTCATCATCGGCGGACCCGGAACGGGCAAAACCACCATCATCGACGGACTGACCGCACGCGGCTACTGTTGTTACCCTGAAGTTTCGCGCGAAGTCACGCTCGAGGCGCGGAAACAAGGCATCGAGCAATTGTTTCTCGAAAACCCTTTATTGTTCAGCGAACTGCTGCTCGAAGGCCGCAAAAAGCAATTCCTGAGCGCGCAGGAAGAGTCGCATGAAATGGTATTCCTCGACCGCGGCATCCCCGACGTGCTGGCCTACATGCATTACATCGGCGATGCGTATCCGGCCGGTTTTGACCACGCCTGCCGCGAACACCAGTACAGCCGGATTTTCATCCTGCCGCCGTGGGAAGAAATTTACGTCAGTGACGACGCGCGTTATGAAAATTTCGAACAGGCCAAACTCATCTACGAGCATCTTTGCGAAACCTACCGCAATTACGGCTACGAGCTTACCGAAGTCCCGAAAGGCGATCTCGATTCCCGCATCGACTTCATCCTTGCAAAGGTCGGCACCGAAAAATCCGTTTAACCTTTACGTAAAACCCGCATTTCCATTCCGGTTAAGTTTCATACATTTGGGACTTAACTACACGCCATGCAAGCAAACGAAATCCTCAAAAAATACTGGCAACACGACGCCTTTCGCGAACCGCAGCAGGAAATCATCGATTCGGTGCTCGCGGGCAAGGACACTTTTGCACTGATGCCGACCGGCGGCGGAAAATCGATCTGCTTCCAGGTTCCGGCCCTGATGAAAGACGGATTGTGCCTGGTCATATCACCATTGGTGGCGCTGATGAAAGACCAAGTCCAAAACCTGCAGGCGCGCAACATCAAGGCGATCGCGCTGATCGGCGGAATATCGGCCCAGGAAACCGGCGATTTGCTCGACAACTGCCAGTTCGGGAATTACAAGTTTCTTTACCTGTCGCCCGAAAGACTGCAATCGGATTGGATTCTCGACCGCATCAAGGCGCTGCCCGTTAATTTAATCGCAATCGACGAAGCACATTGCGTTTCGCAATGGGGACACGATTTCAGGCCGGCTTACCTGAAAATTGCCGCGCTGAAGGAACATTTCCCCAAAACGCCGTTCCTTGCGCTGACCGCTTCGGCGACCGGGCGCGTCCGGGACGACATTGTTACCCAGTTGAAACTCGATAAACCGGCAGTTTTTACAAAATCGTTCGAAAGAGAAAACCTCGCCTATATGGTTTTCGAGGCCGAAGACAAGCTCTATAAAATTCGGCAGATCCTCGAAAAAAACCCGCAGCCTTCCATTATATACGTCCGCAACCGGAAATCCTGTGCGGATATCGCAACACAATTGCAGGCATCGGAATTTACCGCGACGTTTTACCACGGCGGGCTTTCGCCTTCGGATAAGGAAAAGAACATGCGGCTCTGGATGGAAGAAAAAGTTCAGGTCATGGTTGCGACGAACGCTTTCGGCATGGGCATCGACAAGGCCAACGTCAAGACTGTCATCCATATCCAGTTGCCGGAAAACCTCGAAAATTATTACCAGGAAGCAGGTCGCGCGGGAAGAAACGGCGAAAAGGCTTATGCGATTTTATTGTCCGGCCCGTCGGATGCGCTGATTGCACGGCAGCAGTTTCTCGAAGTTCTGCCCGACAAGCAATTCCTGACCGCGGTTTATGTCAAATTGTGCAATTATTTCCAGATCGCATACGGCGAAGGATTGGATCAGGAATATACGTTCCGGCTCAACGAATTTTGCCAGCAATACGGATTTCCGCCGCTGAAAACCTTCAATGCACTCCAGTTTCTGGATCGGCAGGGTATTTTGACTTTGTCTCAGGAATTTTCGGAAAAGATTACGATGCAGTTTTTGATCGAGTCCAAAGAAGTGCTGCGTTATATGAGCCTGAACCCCGCCGATGGGGAAATCATGCTTGCGATTTTGCGCACTTATCCGGGCATTTACGAAAACCGGACCGCGTTCAACCTGCCGTTCATTGTAAAAAAATCGAACAGCGACACGGCAACCGTACTCAAACTGCTGGAACGCCTTGCATCCTTATCGATTATCGATTACCAGTCGCGGAGCAACGATTCGTCGGTTGTATTCAACGAGGTCCGCGAAGACGAACGCACGATCAACCGCGTCTCGAAATACCTCGAAGCGCAAAATGAGCTGAAGCGCTCGCAACTCGCATCGGTATTGCAATATGTAAGCGAAACCGGAAAATGCCGCAGCCGGATGATCCTCGAATATTTCGGAGAGCGGACAACAACGGATTGCGGTATCTGTTCGTACTGCATTGGTAAAGAAAAAAAGGAAAGCGATGGAAGTTTGCCCGGAAAAATCCTCGATTTGCTAAAAGGCCACGAAATGGATTCGCGCGAAATCCAGAAACTGACCAAAAGCCCGGAAAGTGATGTTATCTTTGCACTTCAGGACCTGCTGGAGAACAACAAAATTTCGATCAGGCCCAACAATCAATATACTTTACGGAATTAATGGAACCACTCAGAATCGTATTTATGGGAACGCCGGAATTTGCTGCCGGAATCCTGGACACCATCATCAAAAATAATTATAATGTCGTGGCCGTCATTACGGCGGCGGACAAACCGGCCGGACGCGGACAGAAAATCAAATATTCGGCCGTCAAGGAATATGCGATAGAGCACAACCTGAAATTATTGCAGCCGACGAATCTTAAAAGCTCGGAATTTCTCTCGGAACTCAAAGCGCTGGACGCAAACCTGCAGGTTGTCGTCGCGTTCCGGATGCTGCCAGAAGCGGTCTGGAAAATGCCGGCGCTCGGGACATTCAACCTTCATGCCTCGCTCCTGCCCGATTACCGCGGCGCGGCGCCAATCAATTGGGCGATCATTAACGGAGAAACCAAAACGGGCGTGACGACATTTTTTATTGATGACAAAATCGATACGGGCGCGATGATCCTGAGCCGCGAAACCGATATATCGCCTGATGAGAATGCCGGGCAGCTCCACGACAGGCTGATGAACCTCGGAAGCGAAACGGTGATCGAAACCCTGAAATTGATTCAAAACGGAAATGCCGAAACCGAAATCCAGCCCGAAAACGCCGAACTTAAAACCGCTCACAAGCTCAACCGCGAGAACTGCCGGATCGATTGGTTTAAACCGGCTGCAGAAATCCATAATCTGATTCGCGGGCTTTCGCCTTATCCGGCGGCCTGGACGTTTTTCAAAGACCTGAACGAAGAGTGGAACGTCAAGATTTATCAGGCGCGGATCATGGCCGAAAATCACGATTTTGAAATCGGCAGGATATTCACTGAAAAAAAGAATTTGAAGATTGCCGTAAAAGACGGATTTATCGAAATACTCGAGATCCAATTTCCCGGCAAGAAAAAAATGAATACCGCGGAATTCCTCAATGGAATGGCATTTTCCGGCTATGCCCATGCATTTTAGCGCGGCTTTATCAACAAACCGGTCAAGTTATCAACAAAACATCTAAAAATAATTGCGAAGCCTTGCACAGTAAGGAATTCCTTTTAAATTTGTTACTATTAACGAATGTTTAACCAACAATTAATAACTTATTATCATGAACAAATCAGAATTAATCGATGCAATGGCTGCTGACGCAGGAGTAAGCAAAGGACAAGCTAAAATGGCTCTTGAATCATTTTTGAATAATGTAAGCGGAACGCTGAAGAAAGGCGGAAGAGTTTCTTTGGTTGGATTCGGATCTTGGTCAGTATCTTCAAGAGCTGCAAGAGATGGAAGAAACCCACAAACTGGCAAGGCAATCAAAATTGCTGCTAAAAAAGTAGTAAAATTCAAAGGCGGTGCAGAATTGGACGGCTCTGTGAATTCAAAATAAAATAAAATCTCATTTGGAAAAAGCCTTTCGTATGAAAGGCTTTTTTTTTGACATTTTCGGCGATATATTTGGATTTGAATATTTTTTTTCGCACATTTAATTAAAAATTGGGGCAAAATGATTTCAGAACGACTAAAAAAAGGGCAATTGCTCATAGCCGAACCCTCGATAATCGGGGATTTGTCTTTCAACCGGTCTGTCATTTTACTTGCAGATCACACTGAGGAAGGATCAGTCGGCTTCATCATCAACAAACCCTTGCGTTACACGATCAAAGACTTGGTTCCGGACATTGAGGCCAACTTCAAAATCTACAACGGCGGCCCGGTAGAACAGGACAACCTGTATTTCATCCACAATATTCCCGAACTGATTCCGGACAGCATCGAAATTTCGAGCGGAATTTTCTGGGGCGGCGATTTTGAGCTGACTAAAAACCTGATCAATGAAGGACAAATCAAGAAAGATAATGTCCGTTTCTTTTTAGGCTATACCGGTTGGGATGCGAATCAGTTGGAAAACGAGATGCAATCCAATTCGTGGATCGTATCCGAAAACCTTTACCAGAACAAGATCATCGGAAAATCGACTACCGATTTCTGGAAGGAAAAAATCCTCGAACTCGGCGGCGATTACCCGATTTGGTCCAACGCACCGGAAAACCCGCTGCTTAATTAGCAATCATTTCATTAATCTTTTCGAGTAATTCTTTAGCGAGATCGCTTTTATAATCCTTTTTGCGGTATTTTGTGATCGGCTGAATGCCTTTGATGACATTGGTCACAAACAACTCATCGGCTTTCTGGAGATCAAAAGGCGATATCGATTCTTCAACAACTTCCAGATTCCCCATTTTTTTCGCGGCATTCAACACTTGTTTTCGCATGATGCCGTTCAGGCAACCGTCCGAAACCGGCGGCGTAACCAGCCTGTTTCCGGTCAGCATGAAGAAATTCCCCTGTAAAGCCTCGATGACGTTCTTGCTTTCGTTGAGCAAAAGGCAATTGTCAAGGCTGTTTTCATCGGCGAAGATACTGCCGGTGATGTGGATCATCTTATTGGTCGTCTTGATCGAGGAAAGCAGCTGCGCCATCACATAGAAATCTTTGTACAAATCGACTTCGTAAGCTTCTTTTTCGATCTTGTAAGCTCTGTCTTCAAGCGGCGAAACCGAAATGACATACGAAATACTACGGCTTTCCGGAAGGTAAAAACCGCCTTCGTTCCGGTAGATTGTAATTCGCGCACGGGCAGAGTCGCCGCAGTTTTCCGCTTCGGCCAAGGCAAGTATCTGATTTTCGAAATATTCCATGGTGAAATCCATCGGGATTTCCATCCGTACGATGCGCATCGCAGCCATAAGTCGGAAATAATGGTCTTCGAGAAAAAGAATCTTACGGTTTACGATCTTTACGGTCTCGAAAACGCCGTCACCGAAAAGAAAAGCTCTGTTGGCATGCGTTAAAGCCGTATCCTGAGAAATAATGCCATTGAAATTGACCATAAAAAAGCCCCGGTTTGTTCGGGGCAAAGATACTTTATAAAAATGGTTTTTAAACCGATCCGATTACATGTTTCAGGTCGGCGATCTGGTTTTCCCAAAGAAGTTTTGCCTCCTCAAGTTCTTCTTCTTCGGCATGGTCGACAACCATCAGTGAAACATCTTTCGTGATCTCGTCTTCAAGAATGCGAAGCTCAAAAAACAAATCGGTATCGTGATCATGCTCGTCAACCCAGCGAAACTTTACTTTTTCGCCGGTTTTTTTTGAGGTGAGCCGGGCTTTTTCCTCCGAATCGTCCCAGATGAACGTAAAGAATTCGCCCCTTGAATTGACATTGTCGGCAAACCATTCTGATAAGCCTGAAGGTGTTGAAATATATTGGTAAAGCAGCTGCGGGGAAGAGTTTACCGGAAATTCAATTTCATATCTGACCTTAACGTTCATGAGCAATAATTTTTGGGAAATATATATAATAATAATCCAAAAAAAAAGCCTTTTCAGAAATAAAAATTTTTTCCTGATTTATGTTTGTAACGTATGATTTAAGTTTTATATTTGCACCCGCGTTACAGGCGCTAACCCCTGTAAATTCGGCGAGGTAGCTCAGTTGGTTAGAGCGCAGGATTCATAACCCTGAGGTCGGGAGTTCAAATCTCCCTCTCGCTACTAAAATACAAAGAAAGCCGTGAGTTAATCGCGGCTTTTTTGTTGTCACAAGCGATTAAGCACTGATTCCAAGAACTTTTGTCATCCTGCAAATTTACAACGGAAGATAAATAATAAACTTCGCTCCTTTTCCCAACTGGCTTTGCGCGACAATGAAACCGTTGTGGTTTTCGACGATTTTTTTGCAGATGGCCAACCCGATTCCGGTTCCGTCGTAAGATTCTTTTTCGAGCCTGCGGAACAACAGGAAGATTTTGTCGGCAAATTCCTGATCGAAACCGATGCCTTTGTCCGAAACCGAAATCTTGACATAGCCTTTAGCTGAAACAGGATTGCCGTCAACGCTTTCTCCTTCTGCGATTTTTTCTTCGGCAATCCGAATCTGCGGCGGCTGATCGGGTTGCGTAAATTTGAGCGCGTTGGCAATAAGATTCATGAACAATTGGTGGATTTGCGCCGGAATCGCATTGATCACAGGCAAATTACCGACTTTGACCACGCCATTTTTTTCTTCGATGTTCAAAGAAAGTTCCTGGACAATGTCTTTCGCGATTTGTTTGAGGTCGGTCTTTTCGAACGCTTTTTCACCTTTCATCGCCCGGGAATAATTTACCAGATCAATCAACAGGTTCTGCATCCGGTTTGCCGAAGTGGCGATCCGCTTGAAGTATTCCTGCCCGGTTTCAGTGAGCGATGAAAATTCGTCTTCCTCAATCCGGGAAATGAACATCTGTATCTTGCGCAGCGGTTCCTGCAGATCGTGACTTACGATGTTGTTGAACGATTCGAGTTCGGCATTGATCGCGCGCAGGTCTTTGTTGCTTTCTTCAAGGTTTGCCGTATTGATATACTGGTCGGTGATGTCGTAATTCACGCCGATCTTGACCAGGTCGCCCATTGAGTTTTCTCCGAAACTGCCTACCGAGCGGATATATTTCATCCCGTTTTTCTTACTGTAAAGCCTGAAGACCAAAGACGTCGGGGTTTTGTTGAGCAGCGAATCGGTATAAGCCTGCCGTACCGGTTCGCGGTCGTCGGGATGAAGATACGGAAGCACGGTTTCCAGCGACGGATCGAAACTGTCGGGATCGACGCCGATCAGGTTGTAGAAATTATCGGAAAACGAATATTTTTTCGTCCGCAGGTTGTATTTCCAATGGCTGATGCCTGCGATTTTTTCGGCATTGTTGAATGTATAATTGAGGAATCTGAGCTCGTCGTTGAGCTTTTTCATCGAGCCGAGGTCGGCGCTGATCCTGTTGATTGAAATCAGGAGGATGAAAAGCGCGACGGTCACCAAAAGAAAGGATGTGATGATCGACATTTCAATCTCGTAGCGGTGGTTGATCCGGTACTGGCTCACATTCGATGCCTCATCTTCAAACGAGCGCGAAACGTAATCCTTGATTTTATCGGTAACCTTGTCGCTTTCGCCCATTACCGCTACCAATTCCGGATTTGTGTCCGAACGGTTTTTACCGGCAATTTCCAGGGTTCGCGCAAACAATTCGAAACGATAATCGATCATTTTCCGAAGCGTATCGCAATTAAAATTCTTCGCCGGCCGAAGCTGCTTGAGTGCGACCATGTCTGGCTCAAGCGATTTCCGGGTATCGAAACGATCGCTCAGGTAGAGACTGTCGCCCGAAATGATAAAACTCCGGACGCTCGACTCGTTGCTGGAAACCGAAGACATGATTTTTTCCAGCTCCTGCAGCCTTTTGCTCGACACTGACATGGCATCGACCGAGCGGCCAAGATTCTGCATCTGGTTGAAAAAGATGAAAGTAATATAAATGATCAGTAAAATTGCCGTACCCAAAGCGATCTTTATCACTAAAGACGATTTATATAGGTAGGTACTTTTCATACCGCTATATGCTAAACAGGAACGTTTCCAGGTTCATTCCAGAAGTATGGAACTGCCAGTTAACGTTGACGACTTCCTTGATGACTTTTTTTAGCGTGGCGAAATCATTGGGCTTGCGGATGTAAACGTTGGCGCCGAGGATGAAGGTTTCCTCGATGTCTTTTTCGGACGATGATGTCGAATAGATCGCAATCGACAAATCGTTGTATTTCGGGTTCTGCCTGATTTCCCTGAGACATTCGGATCCGGTTTTCATCGGCATGTTAAGGTCAAGAAAAAGAATGTGCGGCTTATCGTCGTCTTCCCGGTCCGGATGGTCGAGATAATCCATAAGTTCCTTTCCATCCTTGAAAAGCGTTAGCGTATGCTGCATTTTGAGCTCGTCAATCGCTTCAGAGAAGAATTCACGGTCGTCGGCATCATCATCGGCCAGTAAAATATGGAAAGGCATGTCGTTGCTGGTCATATACTAGGGGAAATTGGTTTTTTATTGATTTTTTGCACTAAGGCGGCGTCTTTCGATAATCCTTTTGAACATCGACGGCGTCAATCCGGTCGTTTTCTTGAATTGTCCGGAAAGGTGCGCAACGCTGCTGTAATTGAGTTTGTATGAGATTTCGGTAAGCGTGAGTTCTTCCTCGATGATGAGTTTTTTTGCGCGCTCTATTTTTTGGATGATGAAATAATTTTCGATGGAACTGTATGTATATTCCGAAAAAACGTTCGAAATGTAACCGTAGCTCAAATTGAGTTTTTCGGCAAGGTAAACCGAAATCGTGGTCAGCGGCATGTCGGGTTCGTGGACCAATTCGACGATCGTGTCCTTGATTCGCTGGATCAGCTGGTTTTTAGGGTTACTGACGATCTCGATGCTGTATTTGCCGAGATCGTTCTGGAGTTTCTCAAAATTCTCATCCGAAATTTTATTATTGATGATGATTTCCCCAAGGCTCAGCATTTCGTACTTGATCCCGAGCGCGTCAAGATGTTCCCTGACAATGACTTTACAAGCGGCAATCCCATCAAACTTGATGTAAAACTTCATAGATTTTTGAGTTTATAATGAAAACTTAAATATAGTATAAAAAAAGCGGAAACGTCAGGCGTATTGATATTTTTTTAACTATCCGAAGCAAATCTTAAGGAACGCTCATTTTGAACCGATTACCACAAAAAAAAACGACCTTAAAGAATTAAGATCGTTTTTCCCCTAGAACAAAACAAAAAATTATTAGCACTTCATACTAATTATCGTAAAAGCAACTGTCAGAGCACTGCGCCTGCACTGGCGTGTTCCCGTTCGACTTCGCTGCCTGATTTTATTTTCATGCCGTTGAGCATTTTGGCGAGAAACGAAAGTCCTTTGGTCTTGATCGTTTCCGGATAATTTACCGCCGCTTTTGTAATCCCGAATTGCAGCATCGTTCCGAGAATTTTCTTGATCGGGCCGTGCATTTTTCCGAGAAGCAGCTTATTGGTCAGAAATCCGGTTCCCAAACCGAGTAACCCGTGGAAAATATCCGATTTCAGATCGGGCGATTCCTTGACTGAGTGAAACAGGCTTTTTATGAGGTTGACCGGTTTGAGGCTTTCCACAAGATTGTGGAATTCACTCGTGATGGCTTCCTTTTCTGTTTCCCGTTTTTGTTCGAGAAATGCAATTCGGGTGTTAAGCGACGCTAAATCGGTAATCGTTTCCATATCAATCCTTGAAAATCTGCCTGATTATAAAATTATTGATGCGTTCTTTGAGGCATTTGATCCTGAAAATATAAATCAGTATTCCGACCAGGGCATAAAAACCGGCAACGATAAAAAAGCCGTAATGCCATTTGCCCAAAAGTTCGCCAAGATAGAAAGCGGCGCCAAAACTGGCGAAAACCAGGAACAGGGAAACGATTACCCAAATGACGAATCCGGTGGAAACGGCTGCAAAAAGATCGGCGAAAGCGTGAATGGCTTTCAGCTTGTACAACTCGACGGTCGTTTTGGCATATTGCTCAACCTGGTCGTAGATCTTTTGGGTAAATGATTTCTCCTCTTCCATTTTATAAGAACTTTTATCTTGTAACTGTGGCTGTTGATTTAGCACCCGAAACGGCATTTTTACCGGCTTCGGCCATATCTTCGCCTTTTTGTGCCAACGACTCGAGTTTGCCAGCGGCTCCGTCAATCACACTGTTGTATTTTTCTTTCAGGGTTTCATATTTGTCTTTCAGCCCGTCTTTGAGTTCGTCTTTTTTCTTGGAGAGTTTTTTTCTTGTCTCAGAACCTTTGTCCGGGGCCAGCAATACGCCAACAACAGCGCCGATTGCAATTCCTCCCAGAACTCCTAATACTACTTTACCGGTTTCCATAATCTTTTGATTTTAATATTAATACTGTCTTTTTGATATTTTTTGTTACCGTACATTTAGTGAATATCTTTTTCATAACAAATTTTCCCGATGTACTTTAACAAGTTTGATATTACAAAGATGGCTTCGATGTTCCCGATTTGCGTTATACATATTTTCCATAATTTTATAATATTCACAGGTAATTAAAAACGGGACATGATAAATCGATGCCCCGTCAATTACGATCAAAGGTTGCGTTTTTGCCAATCGTCGTTTTGGGAATCGTCTTCGGAATTGGTTGCCTGCGAACGTTGTGAATCGTTCATGCCCGAAGCATTCCTGTTTTCGCTTTCATCGGTTTGGTTTTCACTATCCATGGAATTTCCCGAACTTTTATAGGACGGATTATCGGTATCCGAATAGTCCGAATTTTGTGAAGCTGCGTTGCTTCCCGAATCGGTGTTTTGATCGTCGCTTTTGAATTCGTCGTTGTCTTCAGAAAATCGGGCCTGATCCCTTTGGTTCGGGTCATTCTGGTTGTAACTCTGATTGCTGCTTCCCTGACGGTCCTCGTTTTGGCTATTGCGGTTTTCCTGACCCCAATTGCCGTTACTGTTGTTTTCCATTTTAAAAATTTTTAAGGTTTATATTAATAACCCTGCAAAGTTTAGCCAATGAAAACCGTAAATATTACACGATACTTGCCGAAGTTTACATCATTAGGGCACAAAAAAAGCGGAGCTAAAAAAACTCCGCTTTCCTGATATATTGATTGGCACTTATATAAAATAGTAAGCGTTGTCGCGGTCTGCATCTTTATAGGAATCGCGATCTTCGAAGACATCTTCGTCTTCGAAACTTTCGTAAGTATTGGCATATAGAGTTTCTTCTTCATCCTCCGGAAAGTTCATCAAAGAATGGTAAGCAGGCTCATCATCCAGAATCGAATTGTATACCTCGGCTTCTTCGAAGTTCTTCTCATGTTCAAGCTTTTCAAGATCATTGTCCAGAATGTCATCGTGACGCCAAAGGGTATCGTGCTCCGGGTAGTCGTGTAAATACTTAGTCATAGCAATACATTTTAAGTTGTTTTACAAAATTGAAATTTCTACCTTCAAAACCCCTTACAAAATTTATCCTAAATATTATATAGTTTACAGGTCATGAAAAACGCGCTCGCGCCCATCGTATCCACAGAAAGCAAAATCCTGATTCTTGGCACAATGCCCGGCGAGCGTTCACTCGAACTTCAGCAATACTACGGAAACCGTGGAAATCAGTTCTGGAAATTGATGTTTACTGTATTAAACGAAATTTTCAGTGAAGACTATAATATAAGGATGCAATTGCTACAGAAGCACCGAATAGCGCTTTGGGACGTGCTGGCAAGTTGCGAAAGGATCGGAAGCCTTGACAGCAATATCAAAAATGCGGTGGCCAATGACTTTAAGGTATTTCATGAAACCTATCCGGCAATCACAACAGTTTTCTTCTCAAGCCGGCAGGCGGCTAAATTCTACGACCGCTTCGCAGGTAGGAAATCCGGAATAGAATATTTCATCCTGCCTTCGCCGAGCGGCGCTAACGCAACTTTGAACTTTAGCCAAAAACTCGAGCGGTGGCAAACAATTGCAGCTTTGAAATCTTCCTGAATTATCCGATAAACGGCAAATCTAACCTCACCAAACTTCCTTTATTTTCACATATTTCGTTAAATATGTGCAAGTTATCTTATTGTTTTCCATAAACAGCAAGCATTTTATCGACGAATTACATGTTTGTTTTTTCTTTTCTGATTATCAAAACGTTAGGGAAGTGCTTCCGGCGGCATTAAAATTAACATTATTATAAATTTATTCTTACAAATTGAATATATTTATGCATTTCATCGATGTTTTATGCATTTTATCGATAAAAAATTTTTTTTTTTGAAAGCACACTCCTACTTTTGGTCCTGTCAAAACAATCAAAACAAAATCAAACCAATAAAAACGGTTTGTTTTAAGTACAAAAAGGTTATTAAAATTTACAGTTATGGAAAACATTACCTTGACTAAAAAGAGTTTAATACTTGTATTATTACTTCTGTTTACAGCCTCAATCGGCGTTGCCCAAACAACGCAGACATTCAACTCAAGCTCGACGTTTGTCGTTCCGGCTGGAGTTACCAGCATTACCGTAGAAGCCTGGGGCGGCGGCGGTAAAGGCGGCGACCGGACTTCGGCAGGAGCCGGTGGCGGTGGCGGTGGCGGCGCTTATTCAAAAAGACTGGTCACAGTAGTACCCGGAAACACTTATACCGTAACGGTAGGTGCCGGTAGTTCGACCAACGGACAAAATGGCGGCGATTCCTGGTTCGGATCCAATACGACCGTATTGGCCAAAGGAGGCAACAGCGTTGGCAACAACACGTCTTCCGGAAGTTCAGGCGGTGCAACAACTATTTACGCCGACGTCTCTTACTCAGGCGGCGACGGCGCCAACGGGTCAAACGGCTCTTCACGCGGCGGCGGCGGCGGATCATCGGGCGGTACCGGTTCAAACGGTGACGACGGAAGCAACCAAAATGGCGGAAGCGTCACAGGCGGAGGCGACGGCGGTAACGGAAGGAGCAATTCAAGCGGTAACGGAAATCCCGGAATCGTACCAGGCGGCGGCGGCGGCGGATCGTACCGAAGCAGCGGCATCAACAGAACCGGCGGCGATGGTGCCGACGGGCGCGTCGTCCTCAATTGGACACCGGAAATTAATGTTCAGGGTAACGGCATTTCGATTCTCGACGGAGATACAACGCCTTCCACATCGGATTGGACCGATTTGGGATCAACCAATATCGGTTTCGGGATCACCAAAACATATACGATCCAAAATACAGGGCTGGGAACGCTCAACATAGGTATCATTACTTTCTCGGGTGCCAATGCAGCGGATTTTGTTGTGACTACTGCGCCAGGGCACGTCTTAGCGCCAGGCGGAAGTACGACTTTCGTTGTAACTTTTACACCGAGCGCGGCCGGCAGCAGGGTAGCGACCCTGGCAATTGTCAATGACGACAACGACGAAAATCCATACAACTGGAATATCCAGGGAACAGGAACAAACGTCGACATCAATCTGCACGGCAATTCCGTAAATATTGCCGACGGCGATATGACGCCATCAACGTCCGACTGGACAAGTTTCGGTACGGTCAGCGCTTCTTCGGGAACGATTACCCGAACATTCACGATCCAGAACACGGGAACGACTTCACTGACTGTAGGAGCGATTAGCATTACGGGTGCCAATCCGGGCGATTTCTCGGTCACGACAGCTCCTGCGGGAACTGTAGCCGGCGGCGGATCGACGACCTTTGTCGTGACTTTCAACCCCAGCGCTGCCGGGACCCGGACCGCGGTAATCAACATTGCGAACAACGACCCCGACGAAAACCCATACACTTTCGCAATTGAAGGCGATGGAATCGATCCGGATATGGAAATTGCCAGCAATGCGACGGTAATTGCCGATGGCGATGCGACTCCGTCATTGACCGACAATACGAATTTCGGCTCGGCTGATTATACGTCAGGGACGATTTCGCAGACTTTTACCATTACCAATACGGCTTCAGCTACGATGACGCTGACCCTCGGCACGCTCGTCATCGGTGGAACCAATGCAGCCGATTTCTCGATAACTTCGGCTCCGGTCGGCCCATTAGCTGCCGGCGCTTCGACTACTTTTACGATTCTCTTCAATCCGAGTGCTGTCGGTACGCGTTCGGCAACGCTCAGCATTTCAAACAACGATAACGAGACGAACCCTTACAACTTCAGCATCCAGGGAACGGGTACCGATCCTGAAATCAACGTTCAGGGTAACGGAAATACTATTGCCGACGGCGATACCACGCCTACCACAACTGACGGCACAAGCTTCGGTTCGATCGATATCGCACAGGACAACATCCCTAAAACTTTCACGATCCAGAATACAGGAACCGGAACTTTGAACGTCACAGGCGTTACGATCACAGGAACCAATGCCGCAGATTACAGTGTTACTACTGCGCCGGCATCGACTGTCGCGCCCGGCGGAAGCACAACTTTCGTAGTAACTTTCAACCCGAGTACGGTAGGTGTTAAAACAGCGACGATCAACATCGCGAACAATGACACAAGCGAAGCAAACTACAATTTTTCGATCACGGGAACAGGAACCGATCCTGAGATGAATGTTACCGGTAACGGCGTAAACATCGTCAACAACGATACAACGCCATCGACAACAGATTGGACCAGTTTCGGCACGACCGATATCGCGGCGGGAACCATAACAAGAACTTTTACCATCCAGAGCCAAACCGTGGCCAACGGCGGCGTGCTGACCATCGGCGCGATTACCGTCGGCGGTGCGGATGCATCGGATTTTACCGTAACGACACTTCCGGCTTCATCCGTAAATATGGGAAGTTCGACAACATTTGTCGTGACTTTCAACCCGAGTGCAGTAGGTCTTAGGACGGCTACCATCAGCATCGCCAACTGCGACAGCAATGAAAACCCTTATGATTTTGCCATTCAGGGTAACGGCGGCGATCCAGAAATGACGATGTTCGGTGCAGGCACTGAAATATTTGACGGTAACACGGCTACATCCACTGCCGACAACACCGATTTCGGCATGACCGACATCACTTCCGGAACTATTGTCAAAACCTTTACGATTACCAACCAGAGTACGTCAATGGCTTTGACTATCGGAGCGATAACTTTTACGGGCGCCAATCCGGGCGATTTTACCGTAACCACCGCGCCGGCTTCGATTGTAGCGGCCAGCGGAAGCACGACCTTCAACGTAACGTTCAACCCGAGCGCCGTGGGCATCAGGACGGCAACAATCAACATCGCCAATAATGACAGCGACGAAAATCCTTACAACTTCAACCTGACCGGAACGGGCGCCGATCCCGAAATGGACGTTCAGGGTAACGGCGTTTCGATCACTGACGGCGATACGACACCTTCGGTTACCGACTGGAGCGACTTCAGCAATGCCGAAATTACATCGGGAACCGTTACGAGAACTTTCACCATTTACAACTCGGCTTCGGCTTCGATGCCGCTGACTGTGGGCGCGATCACGATTTCGGGAACAAATGCGGCTGATTTCTCAGTGACTACGGCTCCGGCTTCAAGCGTTGCCATCGGCGGAAGCACTACGTTTGTCGTGACCTTCAACCCGAACGCAACGGGAACAAGATCGGCTGTCATCAGCATCGCAAACAACGATGCCAACGAAAATCCGTATAACTGGAACATCCAGGGAACGGGAACCAACCCGGAAATCAATGTGGTCGGCAACCTGATCTCGATTGCGGACGGCGATACGACGCCTTCGGTATCAGACAACACCGATTTAGGTACGGTTTCGATCGACGCCGGTTCGACGTTGGTTACTTATACGATCCAAAACACAGGAACCGGAACGATGAACATGGGTACGGTAATCATTTCAGGTGCGAATGCTTCCGACTTTACGATAATGACTTATCCTGCCTCAACCGTGGCGCAGGGCGGAACCACAACGCTGATCATCAGCTTCAGCCCGACAACGATCGGCGTTAAGACGGCTACCGTTTCTATCATCAACGACGATGCGAACGAAAATCCATACGATTTTTCGATCACCGGTCTGGGTGTACGGACTTATCCCGATACGGACGGCGACGGAATTTCGGACAACATCGATATCGACGACGATAACGACGGCATCCGCGACGTAACTGAGGATACCGAATGTCTGACCTCGCCGGTCTCAAGTTATGTGACTTACACATTCCTCAATGAGACTTTCGGTACGGGAACGACCAAAGGCTTGATCAACATCAACATTCCGGGCGCTACCTGTACGTATTGCTACGAAGACGGCGTAGTCGGTCCCGATACTGTTGACTGTCCGAGCCAGCACAGTAAAATTCTCGACGACGGCGAATATGTCGTAACCTATAAGATTGCGGGCACAACTGCCGGCGATCCTGAAAACATTCACGGCGATTTGGCCTGGAACGGTCTCGAAGACCACACCGCAGGCGACACGAACGGCCGTATGGCGGTATTCAATGCGAGCTTTACGCCGGGAACTTTCTACGAAACGACGATTTCGGGAATCATCCCTAACGTACCGGTTACGTACAGCTTCTGGGTATTGAACATCATGTCGGTAGGAAACTACGTAGGTTCGATTTTGCCGAACATCACGGTTGAATTCATCGATCCTGCAACCAATACCGTAATCTCAACTTATAATACCGGCGACATCGGCCGATGCAACGGCGGAACCGGCGTCAACAGTTGTACCTACAGCGAATGGCAGCAATACACCACGACCGTAAGCCTTGGAAACGTGACCACATTTACGATCCGTTTCAAGAACAACGCACCGGGCGGTGGCGGTAACGACCTTGCCATCGACGACATCACGCTCAAACAGGATTACTGCGACCGCGACGGCGACGGCATCGCCAACATGTTCGATCTTGATTCTGACAACGACGGTATTCCGGATATCGAGGAAGGCGGATTTAAAGCCATGAGTTCAGGAAAAGCTACTATGGACAGGACTTTGCCTTCGTGGGCAGATGCCAACGGAAACGGCATGAACGATTCGATCGATGCGTCGATTGCGGCAAACACATACTCGATTCCGGATTCTGACGGCGATACCGTAAAGGATTTCCAGGATCTCGATTCGGACAACGATTCTATTTTCGACGTGGATGAAGCGAACCTCATCAACGGCGACGGTGATATCAACGGCGACGGTTTCGGTGACGGACTGGATACCGATAAAGACGGAATCCTCGATTTGTTCGACACCAGCACGAACTTCGGCACCAACGCAAGGCCATTTTCCAACGATACGGACGGCGACGGAATTGCCGATTACAAAGAAGTCGACGCCAATAACGACGGCGTGAAAGACATCTCGAAAACATTGTATGCGAGCCTCGATGCCAACAACGACGGACGCATCGACGGTACGGCCGATGTCGACAAAGACGGTATCCGCGATAATTTCGATACCAATACGCTCGCGCTCGGTTCGCCGAGAAACCTCAACCGGAAACTGTTCCTGGATTTCGACGGACGCAACGACTACGGCGAAGCGCCACAAATGCTGAGCGGGCTTTCCAAAGCGACCATCATGGGCTGGATCAAGCTGACCAATCCGTATACGGCGACCGGTTTCGTGATCGGTCAGGACAACTTCAACCTGAAAGTCGATACCAGCTCAGGAAGCAAACTCACCACTACGGCCAAAGGCGTGACCGTGACTTACGGCACTGCGCTGGTACCGGACCGCTGGTACCATATCTGTGCGGTGTATGACGGCAGCGCGACCACAAAGCTCAAGCTTTACGTCAACGGACGCGAGGAATCGAACTCAAGCAACGGTTCATTGTCCGGAGCATTGGCCGCAAGTACCGCGAAGTTCACTTTCGGTAAGAATGCGACTTCGTCAACCGAATATTTCAAAGGATCGATGGATGAAGTGCGTATCTTCAACACGGCGCTGACCACTGACCAGATCCAGAAAATGGTCTATCAGGAAATCAAGCAGAACGGAACGGCCATCCGTGGCGAAATCGTACCGAAAGACATCGAATTGTCTTCGTGGTCTAACCTTCTTGCTTACTACAGGATGGATGCCTATAAAGACGACGTAATCGACAATTACACGACTGCGGCCATCGATTCGGGCGTCAGCTCGACCAATGCGAAAATCTATAACCACAAGGTGATTGCCGTCCAATTGGCGCCGATGCCGTTCGTTACCACACAATCGAGCGCACTCGACCTTGCTGTGAGCCAAAACAATTACGTGAACGGAAACGACTTGTTTACCTACGACTGGTCGATCCTGCAGATGAAGCACAACATCAATCTGCCATATAACCTTACAGGATTGGGATTGTTCGTCGATCCGTCGGTTACTTTTAACCTGACAAACGACAACATGATCAAAAACACCTGGTATCTGTTGCTGAACGGAAAAATGGACCTGCAAGGCAAATCCCAGTTGGTGCAAACGGGAACCAGCGATCTGGACCCGGTGAGCGCAGGTTATGTCGAAAGGGATCAGCAAGGGCAAACCAATCACTGGAACTATAACTATTGGTCATCGCCTGTTGGCCCGATCAATTCGGTTTCCAATAACAATGCGTACACGGTTGCCGGCGTACTCAGGGACGGAACCAACCCGGCCAGCCCGCAAATCCTGCAATGGACCACAAGTCTTAACAGCATCGCGACCAGCCCGATTACCCTGAGCAGCTACTGGATCTTCAAGTTCCAGAACGTCAGCAACGATTATGCAAACTGGTCGAGCGTAGGGCCGAACGGAAGCTTGTCTACCGGTATGGGTTTTACCTTAAAAGGCAGCAGTGCCCTGACCAGTACGCAGAACTATACCTTCGTCGGGAAACCGAACACCGGTGTCGTAAGCCTGCCGATCGCAGCCAACAACCTGAACCTTTGCGGTAACCCGTATGCTTCAGCCATGGACGCCAACCAGTTCATCATCGACAATGCCAGTTCGCTTACGGGAACGCTGTATTTCTGGGAGCATTTCAGTACGAACAATACGCACGTACTGGCCAATTATCAGGGCGGTTATGCGACTTATTCCCTTGTTGGCGGAACGCCTCCGGTATCACCTTCGGGAATCAGCGGATTGGGCAGCAGTACCAAAACCCCGAAAAGATTCATCCCGGTTGGTCAAGGATTTTTCGTAACGGGCAGTACGATTGGCGGAACGATCAAAATCAATAACGACCAAAGGGCTTTCGTCAAGGAAACCGATGCGACTTCAGGCACGATGTTCAGACAGTCGGCCAATACTTCCCACGCCCAGATGGACGTCCGCAACAACAACGACGAGGTTTTTGCGCCGGATGCTTACGGAAAGATTCGTTTGGGCTTCAACTCGAACAACAATTACCACAGGCAGATCCTGGTTGGATTCATGGACGATAAGGCTACAGCCGGGCTCGATCCGGGTTACGATGCGAAACACATCGACAGCCAACCGAACGATATGTATTTCATCAACTCAGGTGAACTCCTGAATATTGAAGGCGATACCTATTTCAATACGGCCGACATCTTCCCGCTGGGAATCAAGACCGATTCTACCGGGCCGGTAAGCTTCACGCTCGATGCGACCGAGAATTTCGATGAGAACCAACAGGTATACATCTACGACAACCTGACCAGCACGTACCACAACCTGCGTGATGGCAAGTTCGAGATCACGATGCCGCAAGGCACCGTCAATGACCGATTCTCGTTGCGTTTCGCTACAACGGCTAGCAGCTCGCGTACCGTAACGCCTGAAGAAGGAATACTGGCGGCCTACACCAGCGAAAACAGCATCCTGAACATCCGCAACAATGCCGATGATACGACCGTGAAATCGGTTGCGCTGTACAACATGGTAGGCCAGTCGATCGCTTCGTGGGACGTTCAGGCTCTGGATCAGCACAACATTCAGATCCCGGTGAAAAACCTCTCGACAGGAACCTACATCGTGAAAATCATGACGACCAAAGGCGACATCAGCAAGAAGGTCATCGTAAAATAAATTCCCTACCTACTACTCTTTTTGCCCCAACAAAAAGAAACCAAAAAAAGCTTCCCGATCTTCCGGGGAGCTTTTTTATTTGTGTTCATTTTTTTAGGAGCTTGTTCCGGCAGCGCAACACGCGGTATCTTCGTTAAAAGTTTTTACTTTTAACTCGATAATGTTCCAATCTTTTTTGCTCATACTTCGCAAAAAAGGATTTCCGCTGCTATCCGGGCTAGGCTTGTCAGAAACCGAAAGTCCGTTTTAAGAAAGTTTATTCTTCAATGCTTCGAAATCCAAAAGTTCCTGCTCGCCCGAAGCCAGGTTTTTCAGTTTGTATTTACCCTCGGCCATTTCATTCGATCCGGCCATCACGACAAACGGAATCCCGCGACGCTCGGCGTGTTTGAACTGTTTGTCGATCTTGGCGTTGTCCGGATAGAAATCGGCCCGGATTCCCGAATCGCGCAGTTTGGACAAAGCCTGCATCGCATAAAAAGCTTCGGCATCGCCGTAGTTCAGGAATAACGCCTTCGGACCCGAAGTCACGGTTTCAGGGAACAACCCGAGTTCCTCGATCACGAGGTAAATCCGGTCGAGCCCGAACGAAATCCCGACGCCGCTCATGTTCTTGAGCCCGAAAATTCCGGTCAGGTCGTCGTATCGTCCGCCACCGCCGATTGAACCCATTGCTACGCTTGCCGGCGGCGCGACCTCGAAAATCGCACCCGTATAATAATTGAGCCCGCGGGCCAGCGTCACATCGAGGTCGATGACTGATTTCTTCAACCCGAGTTTCGTTACGTTTTCGCAAATGAAACGCAGTTCCTCAACGCCTTTCAAGCCTTCTTCAGAATCTGAAAGCAATTGGGAAAGTTTTTCTATTTTTTCAGCGATCGTTCCCGTAAACGAAAACAGAGGCTGCACTTTTTTGATTGCATCTTCCGGAATTCCCTTTTCGAGCATTTCGTTTTTTACGCCGTCCTCGCCTATTTTGTCGAGTTTGTCCAAAGCCACGGTAAAGTCGATGAGCTTGTCCTTGGCGCCGATCACTTCTGCAATTCCCGAAAGGATTTTCCGGTTGTTGATCTTGATCGTCACGCCTTCGAGCCCGAGCCCTGAAAAAACCGAATCGTACAATTGCACGAGTTCGACTTCCTGCCACAACGAATTGGAGCCGACCACATCGGCATCGCACTGGTAGAACTCGCGGAAACGCCCTTTCTGCGGACGGTCGGCGCGCCAAACCGGTTGTATTTGATATCGTTTGAACGGGAATTCGATTTCGTTTTGGTGCTGGACGACGTAACGCGCAAATGGAACTGTGAGGTCGTATCGGAGCGCTTTTTCGGAGATGGAATTCGTAAGCCTCAAACTGTCTTTTTGTGAAAGATGTTTATCATCTGCTTTGGCGAGATAATCGCCCGAATTCAAAATCTTAAAAATCAAACGGTCGCCTTCTTCCCCGTATTTTCCCATCAGCGTATCCGAATTCTCGAACGACGGCGTCTCGATGGGCAGGTAACCCGATTTCTCGAAATTTTCCTTGATGATCTGCACGATGTATTGCCGTTTGGCGACTTCCGCAGCGGAAAAATCGCGTGTGCCTTTTGGGATGCTCGGTTTCTGGGCCATTTGCTTTGGTAAATCTGAATTCAGCGCAAATATCGGGATTTTGAAAATTAATAGTTAATAATTAATAATTAATAATTCGAGGTTATTGAATAAGAATAGACCGAAGAGTCGAAAAAAAATATCTCATGCCTTTTAATTATTAACTATTAATTATTCATTATTAATTAAATTTGTTTCCAATAAATTCCAAATGTTCAAACTGCTCCGCGAAAATATCCGCATCGCCTTAGGCTCGATCAAGACCCAATTGCTCCGGACGATCCTGACTGTCGTGATCATCGCGATCGGGATTACGGCGCTTGTCGGGATTTTAACGGTAGTTTCGGCGCTCGAAAATACGATTTCGGGGAAATTCGCCTCGATGGGCGCCAATACGTTCAACATTACGCAATACGATTTTTCGGACCAGATCGACGGCGACGGCGAAGAAAAAGTGCACCCGATCATTTCCTACCCGCAGGCCAAGGCATTCGCCAATACTTACAACTTCCCGTTTACGCATACTTCGATTTCCTTCACAGCCGCGAGTAAGGCGGAAGTGAAATTCGAATCCAAAAAAACCGATCCTGAAATCACGATCGAGGGCGTCGACGAGAATTACCTGCTGAACTCTGGGATCGAAACCACCAAAGGCCGGAATTTCACGCCGTTCGACATCCTGAACAACGCACCTGTCTGCCTGGTCGGCTCCGATTTCGAGAAAGGATTGCTCAAGGACGTCAATCCGGTCGACAAAGTCATTTCGATCCGCGGTGCGAAATTCCGCGTCATCGGCGTGCTCAAGGAAATGGGTTCGACCTTCGGCCGGAGCCAGGATTTACGCATTCTCATTCCGATACAGGTTGCGCGGTCGCTCTTTACGATGCCGAACATCAACTATTCGGTCAGCGTCATGGCCGACCGCAAGGAAATGCTCGACAAAGCCATCGACAATGCGACGATTACGATGCGCCGCGTCCGGAAACTCAATCCGGTTGAATCGAACGATTTCGGGATTTCACGGAGCGACGACCTGATCAACCGCATTTTATCGATTACCGATTACCTGGGCTGGGCTGCCTGGATCATCAGCGTCATCACGATTTTCGGCTCGTCGATCGCGCTGATGAACATCATGCTGGTTTCGGTCACCGAACGCACGCGTGAAATCGGCGTCCGGAAAGCCCTTGGCGCGAATCGCGTTACGATTGCCGTACAGTTTTTCATAGAAACGCTGGTCGTCGGGCAGATCGGCGGATTGCTCGGCATCGTATTGGGAATTTTGATTGGCTTTGCCATTGCGGCGGGAATCGGTTTCAGTTTTACGATTCCATGGGCGGCGATTCTCTGGGCGTTTGCAATTACGTTCATAGTTGCGGTGGTTTCGGGCTCGTATCCCGCGATCAAAGCCTCGAAACTCGACCCGATCGAAGCCTTGCGCTATGAATAATGCCGAAATCCCGAAAACGGCAAAAACCTTCCTGAAAGCCGAATGGCGCAAACTGGCGATGGCCAATTACGAAGTCGACCCGGAAATCCTCGCACCTTTCCTGCCGCACAAAACCGAGCTCGATCTCTGGAACGGCACCTGCTATGTGAGCCTTGTCGGGTTTATGTTCGTCGATACGCGGATCAAAGGATTGAAAATCCCGTTCCACGTCGATTTTGAGGAAGTCAACCTGCGGTTTTATGTTCGCTATTCCGATAACGGCCAGTGGAAACGTGGCGTGGTGTTCATCAGGGAAATCGTCCCGAAATTCGCGCTTACTTTTGTCGCCAATACGGTTTACGGCGAAAATTACGAAACCCTGCCGATGATGCACAATTGGAACGCCGAAAAGGATTTTCAGACCGTCGGATACAAATGGAAGAAAAAAGGCCGTTGGCACGGAATCAGCGTAGATGCAGCATTGAATTCACAACCGATCGCAACGGGCAGCGAAGCTGAATTCATTACCGAACATTATTGGGGTTATACCAAAATCAACGCTGCGAGAACTTCAGAATACGGCGTCGAGCACCCGCGATGGGAAACCTACGACGTTCTGAATTATGAAATCGATGTGGATTTTGCTTCCGTTTACGGAACTGCTTTCGAATTTTTGAACGATAGGTTGCCGAAATCCGTATTTCTGGCCGAAGGTTCCGAAATTATGGTCAAGGCCGGAAAAAAGATTCAATAAAGTTTCGCCAGAATCATGCGATCGTTCCCGTAAATGTCCTTGCGAAGTTCGAGGAAGCCGAAGCCGGTTTTTTCCAATAAATCCATGGTTTCCTTTGCGAGGTATTGGTTGATCTCGAAATACAGCATCCCGTTTCCGGACAGCGATTCCTTGGCCAATTGCGCGATTTTGCGATAGAACAACAGCGCATCGTCATCATTTACGAATAAAGCCAGATGCGGCTCGTTCTCCAGTACGTTTTTCCGGATTTCGGCTTTTTCCTGATGACGCACATACGGCGGATTGGAAACGATGACATCGTATTTTTCGCCGAGATTTTCCGTCTTCAAAATGTCTTTGTGGATGAAATGGACATCGGTGTTATTCCGTTTGGCATTTTTTTGCGCCATCGCCAAAGCCGCCTGCGAAACGTCGATCGCCGAGACTTTCGCGCCGCGCAGGCTTTTTGCCAATGCAACAGCGATACAGCCGCTTCCGGTTCCGATGTCGAGGATTTTGGGCGGTAGCGTTATTCCGCGCTGGTTTGAAATGATCCATTCGACGAGTTCTTCGGTTTCGGGACGCGGGATCAAAACGTGGTCGTTGACCTCGAATTCCATCCCGCAAAAATGCGCTTTACCTAATATATATTGTATCGGAATTTCCTTTTTGAGCTGTTCGAGAACGAAATCCCACTGCGGAATCTCGTCTTCGGGCACGACAACTTCCGGGTTGAGCGCGAGATCGACGCGTTTGAGATTGCGGAAATCCTCAAGGGTCAGGTAGAAGAAATTTTCGGCTTCCTTTTCATCGTATAAGGAAGAAAGCGCTGAAATAAAGCCGGTCCGGTAATCTCTAATTTTCATCATTCAGGGTTAACGGGAAACGATTGCCAATTCTTAGTTAATTTTTACAAATCTTTCAACATCCAGACCGGGCAGGCCGTGTGGCCGGTATTGCCCATCGGCGCATCGATATAGCGGAATCCGGATTTGCGATACAGTTTTTGTGCGGCTTCCATATAAGGCATGGTTTCGAGATAGCATGACGAATATCCGAAAGCACTTGCGGCGGCGAGACATTTTTCCATCATCGCCGAACCGATGCCAAAACCGCGGGTTTGCTTTAGGAAATACATTTTCTGTAATTCGCAGATGTTCTCCGACTCGTTCTCAAGCTGCGAAATGCCGGCTCCTCCAATGATTTCCCCGTCGCATTCGACAACGAAATACGCCGCGCGTGGCTGTGCGTAAGTCACGAACATACAATCGAGCTGCGGATCGGCGTATGCGGTGCCGATTTTCGGGACGTTGTGCTCGATCAGCACTATGCGGATGACTTCGGCGATTTCGGCGTTGTCTTGTGGCCGGATTTCCCGGATTGTGATATTGTTCATGGATACGAAAAGCCACTAGCCCGGATAGTAACGAAAATCCTTTTGTGTAATGTAATGGAACAAAAGATTGTAGTGCATAGCCGGAAAAAGCTCCTGAAATTTATCAATATTAAAATGTATTTTTGTGGAATGGACCACCAAAAGTACATGAAACGCTGTATCCAGTTGGCCGGAAACGGGCTCGGAACGACTTATCCGAACCCGCTGGTGGGCAGCGTCATCGTTTACAAAGATACGATAATCGGCGAAGGCTGGCATAAAAAAGCGGGCGAAGCGCATGCAGAGGTCAATGCGGTAAACTCGGTAAAAGATAAATCGCTTCTGGCCCATTCGACGCTTTATGTAAACCTCGAGCCGTGCAGCCATTTCGGAAAAACGCCGCCGTGCAGCGACATGATAATCCGGCTTGGAATTCCGGATGTCGTGATCGGTACGGTCGATCCGAACGCGAAAGTTGCCGGACAAGGCATTGAACGGCTCAAAGCTGCGGGAATCAAGGTAACGGTCGGGATTTTGGAAAAAGAATGCCTGGAGCTGAACCGGCGGTTTTTTACGTTCCATGAAAAAAAGCGGCCTTACATTATTTTAAAATGGGCCGAAAGCGCTGACGGTTTCATTGCGCCGGAAACCAAAAACGGAAACCGTCCGGTCTGGATCAGCAACACATATTCGCGGCAGCTCGTACACAAATGGCGGAGCGAGGAACAGGCGATACTCGTCGGGACGCAGACCGCAATCGACGACAACCCGAAACTCGACGTCCGCGATTGGAGCGGAAACCAACCGGTAAGAATCGCGATCGACCGCAGCGGACGCATTCCGGCTGACAGCCATATATTTGATAACCAGCAGGAAACAATCGTATTTTCGGAGAAATTTTTCCCATCGCAAAAAGAAAATGTTATATTTGAACCGATTGATTTCGGGGCCAATATATTGCCGCAGATCCTGGCAATTTTGCACCGACGCGAAATTTTGTCAGTCATCGTTGAAGGCGGAAGACAGACGCTGCAGCGCTTCATCGACGCGAACCTTTGGGACGAAGCGAGGGTTTTTACAGGTGATGCGGTTTTGAAAGACGGGACGAAAGCGCCGGAAATCCGGAACCAAATTGCGGAAAAACATTCGGTCGATAAGGATGAACTCTTAATTTTACGGAACCATGATTAATACGGTTATTTTCGATTTCGGCGACGTTTTTCTGGACCTGAACAAGGAAAATTCGGTTGAGGCGTTCCGCAAGCTCGGGCTCGACGGGCCGAACGAGGAACTGCTGGAACTGAACAGCCAGTTCGAAACCGGAAAAATTTCGGAGGAAAAATTCCTCGAAGGTTTCAAGAAACACCTTCCGGATGCCGATGTGGAAGACATCCGCGCGGCGTGGAATTCGCTGATCGGCGATTTCCCTTTACACCGGCTGGAATTCCTGCAGATGCTTTGCGGCAAATACCGTTTGTTCCTTTTGACCAATACCGATTCGATCCACATCGACCACTTCGAGCAGTCGGTCGGGATGACGTTTTCGCGCGACTTCTACCAGTGTTTCGAAAAAGTCTATTATTCGTATGAAATGGGAATGCGCAAGCCCGACCGGAACATCTTCGAATACATTATCAGGAAACACGACCTGAACCCGGCGCGCACCTTATTTATTGACGACAAAAAGGAAAACACCGAAGCTGCCGAATCGGTCGGTCTCAAAGTCTGGAACCTGCAGCCGGGAACGGAGGACGTCGTCGATTTATTTGAGAAAAAATACATTACCGCTTAGTTTTTTTGGACACTTACCAAACCCTTTGCGTTCCTTCCGAACCGATTCTTCTCAAGGAAAAAAACAGCAAGTTTTACGGCTATGCCTTTCCCGTCGCGTCGGAAGACGAAGTGAAAAAACATCTCGATGTTTTACGCAGGAAACATTCGGGCGCCGGGCATTTTTGCTATGCGTGGCAGATTGGGACGACTCAGGTTGCCTTTCGCGCCAACGACGACGGCGAACCTTCCAACACGGCCGGGATGCCGATTTACGGCCAAATCCAGTCGTTTAAGCTCACGAATGTTTTGGTCGTGGTCGTACGGTTTTTCGGCGGGGTGAAACTCGGCGCGGGCGGACTGATTTCGGCTTACCGGACTGCGGCGCAGATGGCCTTGGAAGCGTCGGAAATCGTCGGGAAAACAATCGATATGCATTTCCGGATTTCGTTCGGTTACAAGGATATGAATAAAGTCATGCGAATCGTCAAGGAGAAAAACCTGAAAATCCTGTCCCAGAAAATGGAAGCCGGCTGCGAGATCGAAATTGCGACCCGGAAGAAAAATGCCGATAGCGTATTCGAAATCTTCAATTCACTTTTTGAAGTCCAAATAAAACCTATTTCCTGAACTGCCCAAGTAACTTTTTGATGTGTTCCGGCGGTGCGATCGGGCGCGCCGTTTTCACATCGACGAAAACCAGCAGGAAATAAGCCGTTGTCAACAACTCGCCCGACTCGGAAGTGATCTCGCAATCGAACTCCAGTTTGACCGAAGTCTGGCTCTTGAAAACGGTCTTGATATTGAGCAGGTCGTCGTACCGTGCGGGCTTTTTATAATTGAGTGTCATCTGTACGATCGGGAGGGCAATTCCGCCTTCTTCGAGGCTTTTGTAGGAAACGCCCTGAGCGCGAAGCCACTCCACCCTGCCGATCTCAAAATAGGGTATGTAATTGCCGTGGTAAACAACGCCCATCTGGTCGGTTTCCGAATACCGGACACGCACTTGAATCGAGTGTTCACGCATACTTTTATCGATTATTTTGAATGGTTAAAAATTGTTCCTTACGACAATATTTCTGAAAAATCAACGGCCAAAAAATTTTTTTTTAACGATATTTGTTCACATATTTGTTCTCCCCTAAGTCTTGTAAAAGAGCCGTGAATTCTTTTGTAAGATAACCTTTAATAAATATACAAATTTACATCGATTTATGAATAGAACTGCGCAATCAGTATGGGAAAACTGTCTCTCGTTTATAAAGGACAATATCCAGGAACAGGCCTATAAAACCTGGTTCGAACCGATTAAGTCAGTTGAGCTCACCGATAACGCATTGTATATTCAGGTACCGAGTAAATTTTTCTACGAATGGCTCGAAGAGCACTACGTAAAATTACTCAAGGTCGCGCTTACCAAAGAACTTGGAAAAAACGCGAAGTTACTCTATAAAATCAAGATGGAAAACACTTACGGCAACAAACAGCCCTACACGGAGCAGTTGCCCAGTGCCCATCGCAGCCCGATGAAAACCCAGGAAGTGGACGCGCCGTTCAAGAACCTGAGCCCGGAGCTGAAAAACCCATTCGTCATTCCCGGAATCCGCAATCTCAAGATTGAGTCGCAGCTCAATGCGAATTACAGCTTCGACAATTTCCTGGAAGGCGATTCGAACCGTCTGGCGCGCTCCGCCGGTATGGCCGTCGCGAACAAACCCGGCGGAACGTCTTTTAACCCGCTGCTGATTTTCGGCGGCGTCGGCTTGGGAAAGACACATTTGGCGCACGCGATCGGGGTTGAAATCAAAGACAAATATCCGGAGAAGACCGTGCTGTATATTTCGGCGGAAATCTTCACCCAGCAATACATCGATTCGGTCAAGAAAAACAACCGCAACGATTTCATTCACTTTTATCAATTGATCGACGTTTTGATCATCGACGACGTACAATTCCTTTCCGGGAAATCGGGTACGCAGGACGTGTTTTTCCACATCTTCAACTATTTGCACCAGAACGGCAAGCAGGTCATTTTGACCTCGGACAAAGCGCCGGTTGACATGCAGGACATCGAGCAGCGTTTGCTTTCGCGCTTCAAATGGGGATTGTCGGCCGAATTGCACCAGCCCGATTACGAAACCCGGATTTCGATCCTCAAGAATATTTTATACCGCGACGGCGTTGACATGCCAGAGGAAATCATCGAATACGTCGCCCGCAACATCAAGTCGAACGTCCGCGAATTGGAAGGCGCGATTATTTCGCTCATCGCCCAATCGTCGTTCAACAAAAAGGAAGTCACGATCGAGCTCGCGAAACACGTGGTCGAAAAATTCGTCAAGAACATCAAGCGCGAAATCTCGATCGACTACATCCAGAAAGTCGTTTCGGATTATTTCCAGCTCGACATCGACACGCTGCAATCCAAAACCCGCAAGCGCCATGTCGTGCAGGCGAGACAACTTGCGATGTTCTTTGCCAAGAAGTTTACGAAGGCTTCGCTTGCCAACATCGGTTCGCAGATCGGCGACCGCGACCATGCAACGGTATTGCACGCCTGCAAAACGGTTGACAACCTTGTATCGACCGACAAGCAGTTCAAGAAATTCGTGGACGACATCCATAAAAAACTTTCGTTGTAAATACAGCCGGCTTAGGTCGGTTTTTTTATATCCGCTAACGAAAATTTAAAAAGCCTTCAAACTGATAAATTTTTAGTGGAATTTTGTTTAAACTTCGCGAACTTTGCGGTTAAAATTTATACCATGCCCGTCAAAATCTTAATGGTCTGCCTTGGAAACATTTGCCGTTCGCCATTGGCCGAAGGTATTTTGGCATCAAAACTCCCGAAAGAAAAATTTACCGTCGATTCGGCCGGAACCGGCCACTGGCATGTCGGCAAGCAGCCCGATAAGCGTTCGATCGCAGTCGCGGGGAAAAACGGGCTCGACATCACTTCGCAGCGCGGAAGGCTATTTTCGGCGGAAGATTTCGACAATTTCGATTACATTTATGTGATGGACGCCAGCAATTACAACGATGTAATGAAACTGGCCACAACCGATGAACACCGCCAGAAAGTGCGGCTGATTCTCGACGAATTGTTTCCGGGCGAAAAAGTCGACGTTCCCGATCCGTATTTCGGTATGCAGAACGGTTTTGACATGGTTTACAAAATGCTCGACGAAACTTGCGAGGCCATTTCCAGGAAACTGGTTGCAAAACATCCGTAATGAAAGGCAAGCTCTATTTGATTCCGACGACTTTGGGCGATAACGACCCGACGGACGTATTGCCGCAAACCGTAAAACGCACCATCGGCTTCATCGACGACTACATTGTCGAGAACGAAAAGACCGCACGTCGTTTTATCAAGAGCATTTTTCCCGAAAAAGTCCAGGCTTCGTTAAACCTCAGCCTGCTTAACAAACACACCGAAATTTCAGAGCACACTCAAATGATACAGCCGTGTATCGAAGGCAGAAACGTCGGGCTGATGAGTGAAGCCGGATGTCCGGGCGTTGCCGATCCGGGCGCTGCCATCGTAAAGCTCGCTCATGAAAAAGGAATTCAGGTAGTTCCGTTGGTCGGACCGTCATCGATCCTGATGGCGATGATGGCTTCGGGAATGAACGGGCAGAATTTTGCCTTTGTCGGCTATCTCCCGATTGATAAAGGCGAAAAAAAATTGGCGTTGAAAAACCTCGAAAAGCTTTCATCCGATAAAAACCAGTCACAGATTTTCATCGAAACGCCGTACCGCAACAACAAACTTTTGGAAGATCTGCTCCAAACCTTGCAACCCAATACGCATTTATGCATCGCCGCCGACATCACGCTGCCAACGGAATACATCAGGACACAACGCATCGCCGATTGGAAAAAAACGAAAATCGACCTGCACAACCGGCCGACGATTTTCATCGCCCATAAATTTTAGGCGTAAAAAAAACCTGCCGTTTCCGACAGGTCTTTCCAGTGTATTTTCTATTTTAGTTTACCGTCGCGTTCGAATCGGCGACGATGGCCGAAGTCTCATAACCTGCGAATTTCTTCATATAACTTCGCAGCGAAGTGCCGTAGCCGTCGCGGAAACGCCTTTCGCCGTTCGATCTGAAGAATTTTTTTACCGAAGTAACCCCGGCAAGATGAGCCGCAGCCAGGATTCCCGATTCGGTGATGTGGATTCCGCCTACGACCGTGCCGCAGTATTTCTCGATTTCGTCGCGGAGTTCCCATTTGTTTTTGGAAAGCAGTGCTACGAAGGCTTTTTCTTGTAGCTTAGGATTTCTGAGGAATGCGGAGTGATTGGTGATACCGATGCTTTTTAAAGTTTCGGCGCTGAACTGATATTTCCCGAGACAGCCGAAGGTATTGACTTTGGAATATTTGCATTGCGACTCTTTGAATGCAATCGCCTCTTTGTATCCGATGAAGAATTTACCGGTAAAAGGCACATTGAGGCTGGAGTAATCGGATTGGTTCTGAGAAGGGAAATGATAGAGCATTTCGTCGTCTTCATTGACCAGGAACCAATCGTGGTTTTGTTTTTTGAACGATTTAAACCCCGAACAAATGAAGGCTATAACTGTGATGACTGAAATATAATATATCCATTTTTTTAACATACATTGGTTTTCTTCCGCCGCTGTCACCAACGAAAATTTCTGCGGGCCAAAGATACGATAAAAAACATGATATTGAAAATCAACCAGTTAAAAGTTTCCTAAAAATAAATTGGGTGTAATTTAGTAGTCCCTTTCCCATTGATTTCCAGTGCCGGAGCGGGAATCTTGATCGTATTGAAAATCGAAAAAATTGTTTTTAACACGTGCGATTTCGTCTCGATTTTTGAAAGATCGACATCCAGGCTAAGGTAAAATTGCCTGAAACGTTCCGACTCGGGAAGGAAAACTGTATTGACTAGCCGATCATCACCGGTGATCATGCCTTCAGCTCCGTAACCTACGGCAACATTAAGCCATTTCGGGATGCCTGATTGTTTAAAAAACGAATGCAAATTGACCGAAAGCCAATAGGTCTGTCCGTTGTAATCCTTCAATATTTGTTCGCTGCCGCTGCCCAGAACGTCGGGCCGCGCCGAAGCGTAAGGTGTTTCATGGAACGAAAATTTCGGGATGATGCGCTGTTCTTTCCATAACAATTCCTGAGAAACGAACAGTGCGGTCCCGCCGGCATTTGCCGCGACGTCGCCCAACGATGCGCCCCACTGCGACGAATAGCCATCGAAAACCTCAACCGCCGAAAGAAAAACGAACCCAAGCGTCGATCCGTAAATCAAACTATTTTTCCGGCTCACGCCGCTCCATTGCAGCGTTTCATAGCCGAAACGGCCAATCTGATAGGACGAGAAAACATGCCCGGCCTTATCCATCTGCAGCCACTGCGCATTGTCGTTGATGAAATGGAAATTCGATTTATCGTAGTCGTCATACCAGACTTTGCCCAATGCAACCAATGCGCCGCCGGCAATCACCGATTCAGCGGCAATCAAAACATTGCGCCGCTGCACGTTTAAAGTATCGGCAGGTTTCAGGAAATTATCGAGCTTACTTTGCGGGAAAGCCAGCTGCGACAGCGACAGACAAATCAGCAATATGACGGATTTCCGGTTCAAGATTATCGTTTGATGCCCTGCGCGTTGATCCAGGCAACGTATTTCTGGCGATTCACTTCATGCTGCGCCGCAGTTACGGCAAATTCGTGATACCCGAAACGCGTCACGCTCGCACAAAAGTAGATGTAATCGTGATGTTCGGGATTGAGCACAGCATCGATGGCCGAAACATCCGGCATCGCGATCGGTCCGGGCGGCAGGCCGTCGTATTTATAAGTATTGTACGGCGAATCGGTTGCCAAATCTTTGTTTAAGACCCGCTTGATTACCAGACTGAAATCGTTGGCCTGCTTTTTCACGGCATAAATTACCGTCGGATCGGCTTCGAGTTTGATGCCCTGGTTGAGTCGGTTCAGGTAAACTCCGGCCACTTTCGGGCGCTCGTCGACTTTGACGGTTTCCTTATGGACAATCGAAGCGAGGATATAAACCTGAATCGGTGTCAATCCGAGCTTTTCGGCTTTCGCCAAACGATCTGCATTCCAGAACTTGATGTATTCCCTTGCCATGCGGTCTCGGAATTTATCGGCCGAAATGTTCCAATAAAACTCATAGGAATTGGGGATAAACATACACAATACATTGGTTTGGTTGAAACCATTTTCATCAAGAAACTTTTTGTCTTTGAAAGACGTCATCAGTTTCAGGCTGTCCGGCTCGAGCTGCGAAGCGATGCGGCCCGCAAAATCCTCAAGCCGTTCCTGGTTGTTGAACGCCAATTTTACCGGGACGTTCTGACGCAGCGCATTGATGATCTCGTTGCTGTTCATCCCTTTTTTCAAAAGGAACTGTCCGGATTTGTCGGCTTTGATATCGTACGACTTCTTTTCGGCGACTTTTTCGAAACGCTCCATATTTTCGACATACGGCTCCATGATTTTTTTGACCTCGTCGAAGGTTGCGCCCGTCGGAATCTGCACGTAAACTTCCGTATCCGAAAATTTGGTATTGCCTGCAAAAATGTCGCGGTATTGGATGTAACCGTAACCGATAAGCGCCAAAACGGCAATTATGGAAACAATGGAAATGATTTTTTTGGTGTTCAATGCAAAAAGATTAATGGTGGTTGATTAACTGGAACATCGCTTCGTCCTTGTATTTTCCGGCCGTATGGTTCCATTCTTTTTTTACTCCGATTTTTTCGAAGCCAAATTTAGTAAAAAGGGCTAAACTCGGCGCATTGTCGACATCGATATTTGCGTAAAGCTGGTGGAGATTCAGCCGGGTAAAAGCATACGAGATTAAAAGTTCCAACGCTTCACTGCCGATTCCCGCATTCCGGTTGGCCGTATTCTTTATGATGATCCCGATTCCCGCGCGTCGGTTCCTGGGGTCAAAATCAAAAAGATCGATCAGCCCGACGGCGCGCAGTTCCCGTTCCCGACAGATCGCCAGCCGCAGTTGCTTGGCCTCGTAAATATCCTGCTGTGCATTCTCGAGATAGCGCTTGATCAGGAATTTGCTGTACGGCGTTTGCGTGTTCGAGACTTCCCAGATCGCCTCGTCGTTCTCGACCGCGTGAAGAAATTCAAGGTCGTCGGGCTCGAGCGCGCGCAGATAAACGTTTTGTCCTTTAAGCGTGATCATATTTCGATAATTCCTTGAAATGCAAATTCTGCCGGGCCTTTGAGGTAAACGTTCGAATATTTTCCGTTTGATACGCTGAAAGAAACCTCGAGCGTTCCGCCTTCGACATTTAATTTTACAGACTCGGATTTTGTTTTTCCAAGAAAGTTTACAGCGATTGCCACGGCGGTTACGCCCGTTCCGCAGGACAGGGTTTCATCTTCGACGCCGCGCTCGTAGGTGCGGACCGAAAATTTCCCATCGGTTTCCTGCTGGACGAAGTTTACGTTGCTTCCGGCTTTTCCGTAAAGATCGCCGTAACGGATTTTTGCGCCGAGTTCTGCAACGTTAATCTGCCTTACATCTTCAACGAATTCGACATGGTGCGGCGAACCCGTATCGAGAAAAATATAGCCGTTGCCGGTTTTGATCGTGTCTACGTCCTTCATGTGCAATGAAACGATTCCGCTTTCGTCGATCGCTGCGTCGTGCCTTCCGTCGGAAGCGGTGAAATCAGCGGTATTTTCAATCAATCCGAGCCGTTTCGCAAACGCCACGATACAGCGTCCGCCGTTGCCGCACATCGAACTGGTATTGCCGTCGGAATTGTAATAGACCATCCGGAAATCGGAATCGGCGTCATTTTCGAGCAAAATCAGCCCGTCGCCGCCGATACCGAACCTGCGGTCGCACAAATGCGCAACAAGCTTCGTATTTTCCTTTGGGAAAAACAGCTCGCGGTTGTCGATGATTACGAAGTCGTTTCCGGTGCCCTGGTATTTGTAAAAAGTGATTTCCATTACGGCAAAAGTAGCAATATTAATCCAATCTTCATCTTTGTTAAACGTGCGTTAAACCCTATTTTACAGAAAAATAAACCCTATAATTTTACGTTCGTTAATTTAATTAATCTCAATATTATGAAAAAGTTTTCAAGCTTGTTTTTAGTGTCGTTGCTAAGCGGAGCTGTAACGCTGGGAGCTTACAAAGTATTCATTGACAACGACGGAATTTTCAACTCAAACAAATCAATCGTTACCGAAGCTCCGGCTTCATCATACACGCGAACGGTCTCAAACGTTCCCGAAGGTCTCGACTTTACGCAGGCAGCCGACAAGGCGGTGCATTACGTCGTACACGTGAAAAACGTTTCCTACCACACGGTTTCCAACCCGATGCTCGAATTCTTTTACGGCTACCGCGGCCAGCAGCAGCAGGAAGAAGTCGGTACAGGTTCGGGCGTGATCATTTCCGAAGACGGTTATATTGTGACCAACAACCACGTCGTCAAAGACGCTTCCGATCTTGAGGTCACGTTGAACAACAATAGGGTTTACAAAGCCAAAGTCATCGGAACCGATTCCAAAATGGACATCGCGCTGCTCAAGATCGACGCCGGCGAAAAACTGCCTTATACGACTTTCGCCAATTCCGATAACGTCAAAGTCGGCGAATGGGTTTTGGCGATCGGAAACCCGTACAACCTCAACTCGACCGTAACGGCCGGAATCGTTTCGGCGAAAGCCCGGAATCTCGAAGGCAACGGCATCCAGTCGTTCATCCAGACCGATGCGGCCGTGAATCCGGGCAACAGCGGCGGCGCTCTCGTGAATACCAACGGCGAGCTGATTGGGATCAACACGATGATCTCGTCGATGACCGGTTCCTATGTCGGTTATTCGTTTGCCGTTCCGTCGAACATCACGAAAAAAATTGTTGAAGACATCATGGAATTCGGCAACGTGCAGCGCGGGATTCTCGGCGTTGAAGGCGGAGAACTCAATCCTGCCGCTTCGAAAGAGCTCGGCATCAACGATACGAGCGGTTTCTATGTCGGCAAAGTCACGAAGAATACAGGCGCCGAAAAAGCCGGCCTGCAGAAAGGCGACGTGATCGTCAAGCTCGACGACAACGACGTATCGACGTTTTCGGACATCCAGAATTTCCTGAACACGAAAAGGCCGAACGACAAAGTCAAAGTCACTTTCAAACGCAATGGAAAACTGTTGAGCGTACCGGTTTCCCTGAGCAAAAACGAATATTTCACGACCGAATTCAAAGGCCTGCAGCTCGAAAACCTCGATGCTTCCGACAAGAAAAATTTCAGGCTTACTTACGGCGTAAAGATTTCGGATGTCAACAACGAACGGCTCAACGAATACGCCGACGATCTCAAAGGCGCGATTATCCTGAACATCGGTAATGTCAAGGCGACTGATGTGGAAACGATTTCGGGATTGCTGTCGAAAATCGGCGACGACCAAAGCGTCCAGCTCGATGTGATCACGAAAAACGGCCAGCGTGTGCGACTGATCATCTAAAACTCAACAAAAAATTAAAAAGCCTGTTTCCAAAGTCGGAAGCAGGCTTTTTTTATTGCAATTACTTCGGAAAATATTTTACGAAAACGTTTGAAATCTATACTTTTGCGCCAAATTAAAAATTCAACTACATTTTTTAATCCCATGAGCAACACACAAGTATACGAAAAGGAAATTTCTTTCCAGGCAGACCGCAGGCGCGCGGGCGTGGAATTCATCAAAATCATCAGCGATTTGTGGTATGACAAGTCGATCGAAATGGTATTATTCCGCAACCAACTGATCAACCGCAACGTCAGCGACATCATCAACCTGCACGAATATGCAGGCGAATTCGTCGGCAAACCGATTTCCATTTTTGATTCCGTAGAGATTGCGAAAGCTATTCTGTCGTCGGATCTTCCGCCGGCCAAACTCGACATCGGGAAACTGACGTACGAATTCAGCACGGGAAATTTCAGCGATGCCCGCAGGTTTGTCATGGACAAGCTCAAGGATGCGAAAGATTTCAAGAACAACCAGCCGAAGGATGTCGTATTGTACGGTTTCGGACGAATCGGGCGTTTGCTGGCGCGCGAGCTGATGTCCAAAACCGGAAAAGGCACGCAGTTGCGTTTGCGCGCGATCGTGACCCGCGATAAGAACGATGCGGTTTCGTTGGAAAAAAGAGCTTCATTGCTGCGCTACGATTCGATCCACGGCGATTTTGAGGGCTCGGTCGTCGCCGATGTCGAAAACCAGGCGCTGATCATCAACGGAACGACGGTTCATGTCATTACCGCAAACGCTCCGGAAGACATCGATTATACGAAATACGGTTTCGACAATGCTTTGGTTATCGACAACACCGGCGCTTTTACCACAAAAGAAGCGTTGGAACGCCACCTGACCTCGAAAGGCGTCGATAAGGTTTTATTGACCGCGCCGGGCAAAGGCGTGCCGAACATCGTCCACGGTGTCAACCAAAAAGAACACGATCCGGATCAGGTGAAGATTTTCTCCGCCGCATCGTGCACGACCAACGCGATCACACCGATCCTGAAAGCGGTCGAAGATACGCTCGGCGTCGTAAAAGGCCATTTGGAAACGATCCACGCCTATACCAACGACCAGAACCTGGTCGATAACATGCACAAGAAATACCGTCGCGGCCGTGCGGCTGCACTGAATATGGTCATCACCGAAACCGGTGCCGGAAGCGCTGTTGCGAAAGCGTTGCCTTCACTGGCCGGAAAACTGACCTCGAATGCGATCCGCGTTCCGGTGCCGAATGGTTCTTTGGTCGTGCTGAACCTTGAGGTTAACAAGGAAACTTCGGTTGACGAGGTGAACCAAATCATGAAAAAATATGCTTTGGAAGGCGATCTTGTCGAGCAGATCAAATATTCGTTGAACAACGAGCTCGTATCTTCGGATATCGTAGGTACTTCGGCGCCGGCGATTTTCGACAGCAACGCGACGATCGTTTCGGCCGACGGCAAGAATATCGTGCTTTACGTTTGGTATGACAACGAATACGGTTACAGCCATCAGGTGATCCGGCTGGCGAAATACATCGCCAAAGTAAGAAGATACACGTATTACTAGGATTTTCGAAAGTTTATATCTCAATCCGCCCGAAGTTTTCCGGCGGATTTTTTTATATTTAAACCAGACAAATTGACTATGGAATTAAGACCTAACGGGCAAAGGGCGAAAACAGCCATCGTTTTTCTATGGATTACACTTGCGCTGGGAATCGTTTCCCTCGTTTCGCAGTATTTCCAGTATCGGATGATTTCCGATTTTCTTTCGGGAGAAGCCGTAACGCCCGAAATGGCGGCGGCCGGCGATAATCGGCAAAGGCTGATCGGCTTTGGCTATATAATCATCTATGCCATTACTGCTGTGATGTTTCTGCGTTGGTTCCGCAGGGCGTTTTACAACATGGAACTCAAGGCCTGGCCTTTGCGGCACACCGAATTCGATACCGTATTGTGGTGGTTCATTCCGATAGCCAATTGGTTCAAGCCGTATCAGGTAATGCGGGAATTGTATACGCGTACCGAGCTGTTGCTGTCGGAAAACATAGAGGATTACCGGTCGTCGAAGACTTTTTATACGTTGGGCTGCTGGTGGGCTTTATGGATTTTGCATGCTTTTGCAGGTTATGGTTCGCTTGCTTTTATCGGTAAGACCAAACTTCCGGATTTGGCAGATCAGCTAATCATTACGATGATCGGAAGCGTGATTGGCATACCGCTCGCTTTACTGGCGATCCTGATTGTTCAGGATTATGCTGAAAAAGAGCCGCTGTTGTTCAATATCCGGAATTGGAAGCAGGATGATTTCGGCAGCAATTTACCAGAATTGCTCCAATCGCCGCCATCCGAAAACACCGAAATGCGGACTGAACCATAGTCGCAAATTCAGCCTGATTATTATTCTGCCTTTGGTTTCGTAATGTAATATACCGGAATCCCGACGAGCATGATCAGTACGCCCCAGCCGCAGGTATCGGGTTTTGATAGCAGCAGCGTAATTGAGATTGCCGCCGCCGCGATGATGTACAGCATCGGCAACACCGGATAACCGAACGCTTTGTACGGCCTTTCGGCTTCGGGCCTCGAACGCCGGAGCCTGAAAATCCCATAAATGGTCAGGATATAGAAAATCATTACGATGATGATGACAAAATCGAGCAATGCGCCGTATTTCCCGGTCAGGCAAAGACAAGAAGCCCAGATGCACTGCGCCCACAATGCCCACGCCGGAACACTGCACGCATTGAGATGCGCCGCTTTTTTGAAGAACAATCCATCCTTGGCCATCGTATAATAGACTCGCGCTCCGGCCATAATCAGCCCGTTGTTACAGGCAAAAGTCGAAACCATGATCATCACGGCGATGATCAGCGTTCCTATATTCCCGAAAATATATTCCGAAGCGACGACCGCTACCCGATCGGATTTTGCCGTCGCGATTTCCTGTAAAGGTACGACCGCCAGGTACATCACATTGGCCAGGACATAAATGATGCTGACGATGAGCGTTCCCAAAAACAGGCTCAGCCCAACATTGCGTTTCGGGTTCCGGATTTCGGCAGCGATGAAGGTCACGCCGTTCCAGGCATCGCTCGAGAAAAGCGAACCGACCATGGCCGCCGTAATGCCTACCACCAATGCAACTCCGCTGATTGAAGACCAGGTTCCGGTATCGGGATTCATTTCGCGCGAACTCCAAGCATTGACCCAATTGGCATCCCAGACTTGGGCTTTTGCGGCGAACAATCCGAAAACGATCAACCCGAGCAAAGACAAGATTTTGATAATCGTCAGGAACGTCTGCATGGTTTTGCTGTTTTTGACCCCGCGACTGTTTACATAAGTCAGTAAAATGATCGTGACGATCGAAACGATTTGAGCCGCGCTAAGCTCGAACGAACCGATCTTGGCGATGATGTTCGTTTCGCTGAAAGGCTCGAACAGGTAAGCCGCAAATTTGGAAAAAGCCACACCGACCGCCGCAATCGTTCCGGTCTGGATGACGGCAAAAAAGCTCCAGCCGTACAAAAACGCGATGAGCTTGTTATAAGCTTCCTTGAGGTAAACGTATTGACCTCCGGCGTTGGGAAACATCGCGCTGAGTTCGCCGTAACTCACAGCGGCAATCACGGTCATGATTCCGGTCAGCGCCCAGATGAGCACGAGCCAGCCTGCGGAGCCGACGTGCCGGAGCATATCGGAACTGACAATGAAAATCCCAGAGCCGATCATTGAGCCCACAACGAGCATCGTCCCGTCGAGCAGGCCAAGCTCGCGTTTGAAATGTTCGTTTTCCTGTTCGTGGTTTTCCATTTGTTTTGGGTTTAGGTTGGCTAAAGATAAAGAAAAAGTTTTTGACTGTCCGCAGCAGTCCGTACGACAAATGGTCAAATAAAAAAACTCCCGCAGAACCGGGAGTTTTTTTTCATTACTAAGATTTTCTGTTAAGCTTCGCCCGCAGCGATCAGGTTCAGTGCCGAGCCGGCTTTAAACCATCCGATCTGGCCCTCGTTGTACGTGTGATTGGCCACGATCGTATCGACGCTTCCGTCGGTGTGCTTGAATTCGAGCGTCAGCGGAACGCCAGGCGCAAAATCAACGAGGTTCGTGATGCTGATCACATCGTCTTCCTGGATTTTGTCGTAATCGGCTTCATTGGCGAAAGTAAGTCCGAGCATTCCCTGTTTTTTGAGGTTGGTTTCGTGGATACGGGCGAACGATTTTACCAATACGGCTTTTACGCCCAAAAATCTTGGTTCCATAGCCGCATGTTCGCGGGAAGAACCTTCGCCGTAATTGTGGTCGCCCACGACGATGCTCGGAATTCCGGCGGCCTTGTAAGCGCGTTGCACGGCAGGAACTGTATCGTAAGCACCGGTCAGTTGATTCTTCACCGAATTGGTCTTTTGGTTGAATGCATTGACAGCGCCGATCAACATATTGTTAGAGATGTTGTCTAGATGCCCGCGAAAACGAAGCCACGGCCCGGCCATTGAAATGTGATCGGTCGTACATTTGCCGAACGCCTTGATGAGCAGTTTGGCACCGGTGATATTTTTTCCGTCCCAAGGTTCGAACGGCGCGAGCAATTGCAGCCTTTCGGAAGTCGGGCTGACGACTACCTCAACGTTCGAGCCGTCGGCTGCCGGCGCCTGATAGCCCGGATCGTCAACGGCAAAGCCTTTTGGAGGAAGTTCGTTCCCGGTCGGCTCGTCGAGCTTCACTTCCATTCCGTCTTCGTTAATCAACGTATCGGTAATCGGGTTGAAACTCAAATCTCCGGCAATTGCCATAGCAGTCACGAGTTCCGGCGAACCTACGAACGCGAGCGTATTCGGGTTTCCGTCGGCGCGTTTCGAGAAGTTTCGGTTGAATGAATGCACAATCGTGTTCCTTTCTTCCTTTTCGGCGCCTTCCCTGTCCCACATTCCGATGCACGGTCCGCAGGCATTGGCAAAAACGGTCGCACCGATCTTGTCGAACGTATCGATGAAACCGTCGCGCTCGATCGTAAAACGGATCTGTTCCGAACCCGGATTGATCGTAAAATGCGATTTGGTCTTGAGTTTTTTATCGGCGACCTGTTTGGCCAGCGAGGCGGCACGCGAAATGTCTTCGTAAGACGAATTCGTACACGAACCGATCAATCCGTACTGGATTTGCAGCGGCCAGTTGTTCTTGATCGCTTCTTCCTTCATTTTCGAGATCGGCGTAGCCAGATCCGGCGTAAACGGTCCGTTCAGGTGCGGCTCCAGTTCCGAAAGGTTAATTTCGATTACCTGGTCGAAGTATTTTTCGGGATCGGCATAAACCTCATCGTCAGCCGTTAAATAGTTGGCGATCGCATCGGCGGCATCGGCTACATCGGCGCGACCGGTGGCACGCAGATAACGCGACATCGAATCGTCGTAACCGAAAGTCGAAGTCGTTGCGCCGACCTCAGCGCCCATATTACAGATCGTTCCTTTTCCGGTACACGACATCGCTTTGGCGCCTTCGCCGAAATATTCGATGACCGCACCGGTTCCGCCTTTAACAGTAAGGATTCCGGCTACTTTGAGGATGACGTCTTTCGGCGCTGTCCAGCCAGATAATTTCCCCGTGAGCTTTACCCCGATGAGTTTCGGGAATTTCAGTTCCCAGGCCATGCCCGACATGACATCGACGGCATCGGCGCCACCGACACCGATCGCGATCATGCCCAAACCTCCGGCGTTTACCGTATGCGAATCGGTCCCGATCATCATACCGCCCGGAAAGGCATAATTCTCGAGCACTACCTGGTGAATGATTCCCGCGCCCGGTTTCCAGAATCCGATCCCGTACTTGTTCGATACGGAAGAAAGGAAGTCGAAAACCTCGTTGCTTTGGGTCTTGGCACGCGCCAAATCCTTTTCCGCGCCTACTTTTGCCTGAATCAAGTGATCGCAATGTACCGTTGTGGGAACGGCGGCTTTGAGCTTTTTGGCATGCATGAATTGCAGGAGCGCCATTTGTGCGGTCGCATCCTGGCAGGCCACGCGGTCCGGCGCAAAATCGACATAATCCTTACCGCGCTTGAAAGTCGCGGAAGGAGCTCCTTCCCAAAGATGCGCATACAATATTTTTTCAGTCAGTGTCAGCGGATGGCCTGAAAGCTCACGCGCCTTATCGACGCGGGCAGCCATATTTCCGTAGACTTTTTTAATCATTTCTATATCAAAAGCCATAGTCAAAAATGTATTAATTTATCCACTGCAAAATTAAGGATTTCTCATGATTTATAATGATTTCAGACTTTAGAAATATTATTATTACCGAAAAACCAATTCCGATAAAAAATTTTAAGCAAACGGCAGTTTTTTCACAGAATATTTTATTTTCGGAATTTAAACTTATATTTTTTGACAAAAACGAAATCACATGCTTTAGAAAAGGGATGAAAAATCGATAGAATGAGTCTAAATTAGTCGGATTGCCGGTTTTCGCGTTTATCCATCATCGGTTTCTCATAAAAACGGTAAAGCACCGCACTGAGTAAAATTGTTATCGAAATGTAGCCCGCTGTAAAAAGTACGGCCAAGCCCGGCGAAAGCTCCGGAGTATCGACGAAATGTTTCAGCGTCTGCAGCACGACGCCGTAATGCAAAAGATAAATCGAATAAGAAATGATGCTGATGAACGTAACAGCGCGTCCCAAAATCGATTCTTCGGTCTTCCATTCAGACAACAACGGCAGGAAGAAAGCCACGGAAACCGAAACAAGCGGCAGGTAAACCACATTCCAGAAGAACGGATAATTCAGGATCGTCAATTGGAAGCGACCAACCCCGAAAGTATAGAAGCCCATCATCACGATCCCTAAAAGCGCCCAGAAAATCTTTGTTTTTTTCCAGAAATTGCGATAATTCATATAAATCCAGCCAGCGAGCACTCCGATGAATATCGAATCAAGGCGGTAAACCACGACCGGTTTCAGCGCCATATTCCACTGGTCGATGGTTGTATTGGATGTATGGACGTTGTAGAAAAATTTCGAAACAATGAAAGCCGCAATCAGCAAAAGTGTCACCGAGAAGAACTGCCGCGACTTGTTCTTCGGATTGAAGAGCGTAAAAACCAGCAATAACGACAACGGCAGGACAAGATAGGCGAATTCCTCGACTGACAGGCTCCAGGATTCGGTGAAGAAGGGAAGCATCGGTGCGGCAAAATTTTGCAGGAAGAAGAAATATTTCCACAAACCTTCAATCGAATATCCCATAAAAAATACGATGATAAGGTTTACCATCAGGATCAGGAAATAATTCGGAAAAGTACGAAACCAGCGGCGTTTGAGGAAATACGCGACCGATGCGAAATTGAAATCGGCTTCGGTGAACTGGCGATAGATGATGCGTCCGATCAGAAAGCCACTCAAAACGAAGAAAACCTCAACGCCCATAAAGCCCGATAAAGCCATCAGTGCGGAAAAAACGTCGTTGTTTTGCGGAAAAATCCAGGAACAATGACCGACGAGCACCATGAAAATCGCGAGCGCGCGCATCAGGTCAAGCCCGAATATCCTGTTCCGATTTCTCGATGATGCCATAATTTGTTACTGATGTCTAACGGTTCGCGATGTAATCCTGATTGAAAACTCCGCAGGAAAGAAATACTTCCGTAAGTTTGCAATCATGTACAAATCAAAGGTATATAAAATTTCAGGTATAATTGCCCTGTTGCTGATAATTACCGGCGCCGTCTGGTATTGGCAGCTGCCCAACCGTCATAAGGCGATTATTAAAACGGTGTTGCTGCATAAATTGCATATTATCGACAGCGATTGGGAAATCGGCAAAGCGAAAACCGAGTATAAAATGACTTCGCCGGCTTTCCTGATCGATGGCATCTACAAATCGATGGAAGGCCCGAAAGCATCCGATTACATACAATTGTCGCAGGATTCGGCGTTGGTCTGGCTGACCGGTTTTAACGTCAGGGCGATCGATCCCAAAACCAAGACGCAGATTTCGAACGATTTCATCTGCCACACCAATTTCGATTTCAATGCGGCGGCTTATTATAGCGGGATGCATCTGGAAAACCGCATCGGAAAACAATACCCGCGAATCACCTCACTTTCGCACGGGCTCGAACATTTTTATCTGCCTAAAGGTTACGGCTTCCCGATCCGGGGCAACGAACTTTTATACATGACCACCGAATCGCTGAACCACAATTACAAAGACATCAACCTGCTGGTCAAGCACGAGGTCTCGATCGATTATACCAAAAACGGCAACGGCATGAAGCCTTTGATGACGCGAACCGCATTTATCATGCTGCCTTACGACAAAAGCGATCCGTACAAGGAACCGACCGATCCGGGAACCAATCAGTGCATTCCCGTGGAAACAAAAAACCACAGCTACGACGACGGCCACGGACATGTTTTGTCAGGACATTGGGTTATTCCACCGGGGAAAAACGTTTACAGGAGTTCGGTGAACAATCAATTGCTCATTACCGACAGCCTGCGGCTCCATGCGGCGGCAATCCACGTACATCCGTTTGCGACCGCCATTTCGCTGTTTGACAAAACGGCGGGAAAACCGATTTTTACGAGTAAGATCATCAACCATAAAAATCGCATCGGGTTGGAGAAAATCGAGCCGTTCACTTCCGAAACGGGCATCTGGCTCTACAAAAACCACGATTACGAAATTGTGCTCGACGTAGACAATACGACCGGAATCAACCAGGATATGATGGGAAGTATGTTTTTGTTTTTTTACGACAAGGAACTGGATGACATTTTGCAACGCCGGAAATAAAAAATCCGGCCTTAACCGGATTTTTTTTAGAGCTGCTACTTATTACAACAGTTTTGAAATTATCGCCTCTTCGGTAATGCTTTCGGCGTCGGCTTTGTAATTCTTGATGATTCGGTGGCGCAAAACTCCGGTCGCTACGGCTTTCACGTCTTCGATATCCGGAGAAAACTTCCCGTTAAATGCGGCATGCGCCTTGGCAGCCAGGATCAGGTTTTGCGATGCCCGCGGACCAGCACCCCAATCGAGGTAATTTTTGATATAATCGTTGGACAGCGCATTGTCCGGACGCGTTTTGCTGACCAGCGTCACGGCGTATTCGATGACGTTGTCGGCGACGGGAATCCGGCGGATAAGATGTTGGAAATCGATGATTTCCTGTGCTGAAAACAACGGATTGATCGTCGCGGTTTTATCGGTAGTCGTGCTTTTCACGACATCGACTTCCTCGGCGAACGACGGATAATCGAGCTTGATGGCGAACATGAAACGGTCGAGTTGCGCTTCGGGAAGCGGATAGGTTCCTTCCTGTTCGATCGGGTTTTGCGTCGCGAGTACGAAATACGGCAACGCCAGCTTGTAATTGTTCCCTGCGATCGTCACAGAACGCTCCTGCATCGCTTCGAGCAATGCGGCCTGTGTTTTCGGCGGCGTCCGGTTGATCTCGTCGGCCAGGATGATATTGGCGAAAAGCGGCCCTTTGATGAATTTGAACTGCCGGTTCTCGTCGAGGATTTCGCTTCCGAGAATGTCTGACGGCATTAAATCGGGCGTAAACTGGATGCGTTTGAAGTCGAGTCCCAAAGCCTGTGCGATCGTATTGACCATCAACGTTTTTGCGAGTCCGGGAACACCGACCAGCAGCGCGTGGCCGCCGGAAAAGATGGCAAGCAGGATCTGGTCGACGACGTCGTTCTGCCCTACGATGATTTTGGAGATTTCTTTTTTGAGTTCGTTCCTTTTCTGGACGAGGTTTTCAATGGCGGCTACGTCGGACATAGTTGGTTATAAGTTAATATTTTGAATGATGAGTCTTGGAAGACATCATAAAGTAACAAATTGTTGTTGAATAGCCCCGATGGAAGCGTGTATCCTTTTTGTGGCGAGCCACCCGGGCTTGCGAACTGGGCGAACAAAATGCGATTAGCTTTTTGCGAGCCGGAAAAAGATACTGCGGACAGCGGGACAAAATATCAAAGAAAAGCAAAAACCGTGCTCCTGAAAATTATTAATTATTTCTTCAGCCAGTTGTTCATGAACGTGCAATCGCGGTATTCACCGTTGATCTTGATATAGGTTTCCTTGATTTTTTCCTCAGACCACTCGCCGATTCTTTTGATTTGCTTTTCCTTGAGCGCCAATTCCTTGATCTTGGTGTAATCCTGCGCGTAGTCGGCTGTGTGGTCGTCGTAGCGGTTGGTAACCATAAGCAGCTTGTAATATTTGCGGCCGGTTTCTTCAACGTCGATCTGCGGCAGCGACACTTCGCCTTCCTTGAGGTTCGATACCTGGCTGTAAAGCGACGGATCCATTTTGGTCAGCTCGAAGCGCGTATCCTGCGTTTTCGGGTTGATCAAAACGCCGCCGTTGGCACGGGTTTCTTTTTCGTCGGACTCGGAACGTGCGGCATCGGCAAACGAAATTTCCTTGTTCATGATTTTGGTCCGGATCAGGTTCGCGCGTTCCTTGGCTTCGTTCAGCGCTTCTTCGGTGACTTTCGGCGAAATCAGGATGTGGCGCAGGTCGATTTCGTTCCCGCGGATTTTCTCAACGTAAATGATATGGAATCCGAACGGCGTTTCAAACGGTTCCGAAATCTCGCCTTCGTTGAGGCTGAACGCAACGTCCTTGAATTCCTTGACGAACGGCGTCTTGCGCGTCATCTTGTAATAACCTCCGTTGGATTTCGAGCCCGGATCTTCCGAATACAATACGGCTTTGCTGAAAAACGTCGAAGTTCCGTCCTGGATTTCCTTCTTGAAACCTTTGAGCTTGTCGATGACTTTCTGCTTTTCCTCATCGGAGACTTTAGGCTTGATGACGATTTGCGCGACTTCCATCTCAGCTCCGAAAACCGGCAGTTCCTCTTTCGGGATTTTCTTGAAGAACGTGCGGACTTCTTCGGGCGTGATCTCGACCTCGTCGACGATCTTGCGCTGCATCTCGTCGGTCAGCATGTTGGTCTTGATGATGTCGTACAGATCGGTGCGGAATTCATCCTCGCTGTTTTTCTTGAAATACTTTACGACGTTGTCCATCGAGCCGACCTGCTCGACCATGTAGTCGATCTGCTTGGTCATCCGTTCCCGGACCGATTCGTCGCTGATGACGATACTGTCCTGAATTGCCTGGTGCGCATAGAGCTTGTCTTCGAGCAATTTGCCGAGCATCTGGCAGCGCGTGATGTCTTTGGTCGATGCGCCCTGGCTCGACAGCTCGAGGTATGCCTTGTCGATATCCGAATCGAGGATGATGTAATCGCCCAGTGTCGCGATCACGCCGTCGATTTTGCGATGCTGCGGTTGCGTCGTGGTATTGTCGGCCACCGTTTTGTCCGGAACGACTTCCTGTGCGCTCAAAAAGCCCGACAGGAAAAGGCATACCGCCAGAACGGCTTTATTTATAAATCTCATATTTGTTGTCTTTAATGGCATCATCGGTAATCTCTTTTTCAAACTTTTTAATTAATTCCAATTTTCTTTTGTTGACGATCACTTCCCGGAGCGTCGGTTTCACATATTCGAACGGGCTGACTTGGTTTCGGTCGATCACGTTCACTACTTTCACCAAATACATATCGGCGCCGTCCGGATATTGTATCGATTTGCCCGGCTGCATATAGCTGTCGCGGTTGTCCGGGTTGATGAACGGCAGTTTGCCGTAAACCTGTCCCATATCGGCCCAGACCGAATCGTTAAGCGCGAAGCTCTTGAACTGCATCGCATAAGCATCCCAGAATTTCCGGTCGGATTTCCTGAAATCGAAAAACCGGCTTTTGATGGTTTCGTATTTCGGGTTGTCCTTGGCCAGGTGAACGAACCGCAGCCTGACAAGCATGCCGTTGGTCTTGAAATTCTCCTTATTTTCCTTAAAGAACGTATTGAGCTCGTCATCGCTTACGATGGTGTCGACCGTTGTTTTCACGACTTCCTCAATATAGGCTTTGGTATACAGATCGATCCTGTACTGCCGGATCAGCTTGTCGAAACCGGCTTTCTGCGCATCGCTCAGGTTTACTTCAGCCCTGTCGATCAGCAATTTTTGCGACGCCCAGCGATCGATGTAATTCCTGACGATCACCGCGCTGTCGGCTTTCGATGTTCCCGCCGGGACCAATCCTTTGATTTCATCTTTATAAAGGTAGAAATCGTTCACCCGGGCCACGGCTTCGGCTTTTTTATCCGGTCCCGAACCGCAAGAAACGCACAATTGTAATAATCCGATGACTATTAAAATGCGGTGCATTACGGCTGCAATTGCTTTTTCACTTTTTCAAAAACGTCGTTGTTGACTTTTACCGTGAATTCCTTCCGTAAATCCTTGACCCAGTTCTCTTCAAGATATTGCTGATAGTCGTTGATGACCTTGCCTTTGGCTTCGTCGAGTGTTTTCGGGCCGGCCGGAAGCACCTTGTTGACTTTCACGACAAAATAATATTCGCCTTCCTTGATGATATCCGAGACGCCCGCCTGCGCCTTGATGCCTTTCGGGATCGCATCGCTGCCTTCCTCAAAAGTACCGCTGTTGGCCATGACATTGACGACGCCTTTCGGGTTGAGCTTTTCTTTGATGAAATCAGGAGTCTTGTCCTGCTTGAGGAATTTCTGCGCGCTTTTGATCATATCCATTTTCGTGGACGAAACCACCGTCGCGTCAAACCTCGTTTTCCAGTTGTAGCTGTTGATGTGTTGCTGGTAATAATTTTTGAGCCCGAGCGTATCGGTTTTCGATTTATCCCAAATTTCCTTTTCCATCAAATCGAAAAGCAGCAGCCCGTCGCGATATTCGTCCATGACGTTGGCGAAATCCGGAAATTCGTTTTCGAGGTTGTCGTTGTTGTAGGCATTGAGCTGCTGGTCGAGAAACAGCTCATATTGGTGATCGACCAATCGGCCGACGGGTTTGATTTTCGACTCGGTTTTTTCCTGCGATTTCAGGTAATTGAAAAATTCGGACGCCCGAACGGTCTTGTCTTCAATGGTAAGCAGTTTGGCGCCGTTCAGTTTGGTATCGGCCGGGATTTCCCACGTGCCTTCGTAGTACTTGTCGGTTACTGCTTTCTTGATTGCAGCATAAGTCTTGTCGTCGCGTTTGTGCTTGAACTTTTTCCGGAGTTTTTCGTTGACCGATTCAGCGATCAGCCTCGAACGCTCGTCTTTCCCGACGCGGTTTTCAAGTTCGGGCTTCATCTGGTCGAAGGTTTTTACCGGATATTTCGCGATCAGCTTGACGATGTGCCAGCCGAACTGTGTCCGGAACGGCTCCGAGATATCGCCCGGGTTTTTGAGCGCGAACGCCGCATTTTCAAATTCCTCCGAACTCAACTGGCCGGATCCGAAACGGTTGAGCACGCCGCCTTTCGATGCCGACGACTTATCTTCCGAAAATTGTTTGGCCAGCGTTTCGAAACTTTCACCCTGCTTAAGCTTGGTGTAAATGTCGTTGATCGTGTTTTTGCCTTCGGTTACGCCTGCTTCGCCTTCTTTTTCGGGCGTCAGGATCATGATGTGCGCCACTTCGACTTCACCGCGGTTGTCACGGACGTCCTCAACCTTAATCAAATGGTAACCGAAACGGCTGCGGACCGGATTGGATATTTTCCCTTTTGGGGTTTTGTAGGCTGCGCTTTCAAAGGCATAAACCATACGGAAAGCCGAAAAATAACCGAGATCGCCTTTGTTTTCCTTCGCCGACGGATCCTGCGAATATTTTACCGCAAGCTCGCCGAAATCCTCACCGTTCATCACCTTTTGGCGAATGTCCATGATTTGCTTCCAGGCTTTGAGCGTATCGGCAGGCATCGCGTTTTCGTCGCACATAATCAGGATGTGCGAAGCCTTGATTTCCTTGAGCGAGCGGTCGTAAGCTTCCTGGACGAGCTCGTTGGTGACTTTGGAATCGGTCACGTAGTTTTTGGCGAGCTGCGTCCGGTAGGATTTGAGCTCGTTCTTGTATTGCTCGCCGTTCTGGAGCCCGAGTTTGTATGCTTTGTTGATTTTGAGTTTGTAACCTACAAACAATTCGAGATATTGATTGAGGTCTTTTTGCGATTCGTCTTTGACAAGGTCGAGGTTTTTCTTGTAAACCCTTTCGAATTCATCAGTATAGTAAGGCTTGTCGTCTATGGTAAATAAAACTTCTTTTTTGTTATTCTGGGCGTAAGCGGCCAGGTTGAGGGTTAATAGCAAACCGAATAACAAGTGTTTCATTTTCATTCTGCAGGAATTAAGTTATATATAATTTTAAGAGACAACGGGTTAGCCTCAAGGGTTTTAAATTGCATCAGCAAAAATAGCAATTCGCGCCCATTATGCAACTATACCGGGTACTATTAACAAAAAATTATTAACAGCCACAATCCCAGCAATGATGCGGATTCGTAATGCTGCAAGACCGTATCGGAAATACGCTTTCCGGGTTTTTGCCGCTTGTGGTTTTTTTTGGTGAATAAATAGTATTTTTGCAGACCATTTTCAAGCTATGAGTTTTACAGACGAGATTAAAAGACGGCGGACTTTCGGGATCATTTCGCACCCCGATGCCGGAAAGACAACACTGACCGAAAAATTGCTGCTTTTCGGCGGCGCGATCCAGGAAGCCGGCGCGGTCAAGAACAACAAAATCAAGAAAGGCGCGACTTCCGACTTTATGGAAATCGAGCGCCAAAGGGGAATTTCGGTTTCCACTTCGGTGCTGGCATTCAATTATAAGGACAAGAAAATCAACATCCTCGATACGCCCGGCCACAAGGATTTTGCCGAGGACACGTTCCGGACGCTGACCGCCGTAGACAGCGTCATCGTTGTGATCGATGTCGCGAAAGGCGTCGAGGAACAGACTGAAAAGCTCGTTGCCGTGTGCCGCATGCGCAACATCCCGATGATCGTGTTCATCAACAAGCTCGACCGCGAAGGAAAAGACGCGTTCGATTTGATGGACGAAGTCGAACAAAAACTCGGATTGCACGTCACGCCGCTGAGTTTCCCGATCGGTATGGGTTACGATTTTCAGGGTATTTACAATTTATGGGAAAAGAACATCAATCTGTTTAGCGGCGACAGCCGGAAAAACATTGAAGAAACGATTGCATTTTCGGATGTACAAAGTCCTGAATTGGAGCAAATCATCGGACAAAAACCGGCCGAAAGACTTCGAGAGGAACTCGAACTGATCGACGAAGTTTACCCGAAATTCGACCGGCAGCAATATCTTGACGGAAAATTACAGCCGGTATTCTTCGGTTCGGCGCTGAATAATTTCGGCGTACGCGAATTATTGGATTGTTTTATTGAAATCGCGCCGTCGCCAAGGCCAAAGGAATCGGAAACCCGCGAGGTAAAACCCGAAGAAACCAAAATGTCCGGCTTCGTATTCAAGATCCATGCGAATATGGATCCGAAACACCGCGACCGCCTGGCATTCGTCAAGATCGTTTCTGGAACCTTTGAACGGAACAAGCCCTATTTGCATGTGCGACAGGGAAAAAACCTGAAGTTCTCAAGCCCAAATGCGTTTTTTGCCGAGAAAAAAGAAATCGTCGATATTTCGTATCCGGGCGATATCGTCGGGCTTCACGACACCGGGAATTTCAAAATCGGCGACACGCTGACCGAAGGCGAGGTCATGAATTTCAAAGGAATTCCGAGTTTTTCGCCGGAACATTTCCGCTACATCAACAATGCCGACCCGATGAAAGCCAAACAGCTAGACAAAGGCATCGACCAGCTCATGGACGAAGGCGTCGCGCAGCTTTTTACTTTGGAAATGAACAACCGGAAGGTCATCGGTACCGTTGGCGCACTGCAATATGAAGTGATCCAGTACCGGCTGGAACACGAGTATGGTGCGAAATGTACCTATGAGAATTTCCCCGTTCACAAGGCTTGCTGGGTCAAGCCCGACGATGCCAAAAACGATGAGTTCAAGGAATTCAAGCGGATCAAGCAAAAATTCCTGGCGCATGACAAATACGGGCAACTCGTGTTTCTGGCCGACTCTGATTTTACGATTCAGATGACACAAAGCAAGTATCCATCGGTGAAACTCTTTTTCACTTCCGAATTTGATTAATTTTTCGTCGATTTTTTTAATAAATGGTAATAAATTCTTTAAATTTGCAAGCTTGCTTTTATTTTAAATAATTGATTGCTATCTTTACAGCCGAAAATATCAGGTATGAAAAAGAATTTTTTGAATTTTTTCCTCTTCGCCACGTTTATGCTTTATGATTTTGTCGCGTTCGCCCAAGCCGGGCCAGGCGACGATGACGATGATGGTGGGCTTGAAGGCGATGATCCGGCTCCGGTTCCGATTAACGGGAAACTCATTTGGCTTGCCATTATAGGTATCCTGTTTGCCGTATATGTTTACAGAAGTAACAGGCAGAGCAAAAAAGCTTAACTTGTTTTAAG